>NZ_AP018222.1:0-1211322 GCF_002368035.1 Nostoc linckia NIES-25
CCCCACCTCCCCATCTCCCCATCTCCCCACCTCCCTCATCTCCCCACCTCCCCACTCCGCCCTCCCCGTCGCACAATTGCCTTACGTAATTCATCCGCTATCAAAATTAACGGTGGACAAACAAGTAACGCCAACCATTGAGAAGGTTGCAAAGCAGCAGTTGAAAAGATTTTCTGCAATGTTGGAGAATAAATAATTGACAAAATCAACATCCACTCAACCACAATTCCTAACCAAATTAAACGGTTTGTAAAAAAACCCAACCGAAAAATTGAAACTCTTTCGGAACGACAAGCAAAGACATTACCATCTTGACAAGCAACAATGACAGCTAATGTCACAGTTGTCGCTTGGTGGTAAATTGCCATTGTTGTGGCGTTTGCTGAGTGCGAAAGAATACTAGAGCTTACTGCCTGTAATTGAGTGAGTCCATAACCATTTGCCCACCAAACTAAGAAAAATCCCGTCATCCCTGCTAAACCTTCAAGTAAGCCCAAGAAACAATAAGCACGCAGCATCAGCGGTAAATCGAGCAATGCTTGGGACTTCTTGCGCGGCGGTTGTCTCATGGAACCTTTTTCTGGGCGTTCTGCACCTAAGGCGAGGGCTGGAACCATATCGGTTCCTAAATCAATTGCTAATATTTGTAAAATTACTAGTGCTGGAGGTATTTTAAACAACACCATTGCTAAAAATGGCAGAAACTCCGCCATATTTGATGCAAGAATATAAGTAATGAACTTGCGGATATTTTGATAAACTGCCCGTCCTTGTTCAATGGCGCTGACGATGGTAGCAAAGTTGTCATCAACCAAGACAATATCAGCAGCTTCACGTGCGACATCTGTACCATTCATACCCATTGCAATACCAATATTTGCCGCGCGTAACGCTGGGGCATCATTCACGCCATCGCCAGTGACGGCGACTACATGACCTAAATCTTTATACGCTTGTACAAGCCTTAACTTTTGTTCGGGCATTACCCGTGCAAATACTAAGCCATGTTTCTGTTTGTGGAGGATTTGACGTACTTGGGCATCGGAAAGACGCCCCAATTGTTCCCCTGTGATGGCTCTAACTTTACCGTTAGGTTTGCCATTAATTAAACCAATTTTTTGAGCAATAGCAGCCGCCGTCAAACCGTAGTCGCCTGTAATCATGGTGACTTGGATGCCTGCATGATGACAAAGTGCGATCGCATCTGCAACTTCCGGACGAGGTGGATCTATCATTGCCACAAGTCCGATAAACGTCAGATCTTGTTCTATAGTTGCGTTTTCCTGTGCCCGTAACTCTGTAGCGCCTTGTCGTGTCGCCACACCTAAAACACGAAAACCTTGACTTGCAAGTTCATCATTTGCCGCCTTGACGTTTGTGCGTTGTGCTTCGTTTAGTTCCTCGTATTGTCCGTTGTGCAGAATAAACCGAGAATGTTCCAGCACATCCAATGGTGCGCCTTTAGTAAATATCAGTAAAGAACCCTGAGTTTTAAGTGCTGTTGTTTCCCTACCACCAAGCTTTTGTCGTTGTTTATCAAATTCCAGATTACCTTCGAGTAACACCGTCATCATCCGGCGATGGGAATCAAATGGTATTTCTCGCAGTCGCGGTGCTTGGTGTTGCAACTCCTCCAGTTTAAAGCCAGCTTTCATAGCAGCGACTAATAATGCTGCTTCTGTGGGGTCTCCAAATTCTTGCCACTGACTCGAACCTGACGGATGATTTAATCGTGCATTTGAGCAAAGTGCTGCACCTGCCAAGAGTAACCTGACTTGGGATTCAAACTCAGAATTGATAATTTCGACTTCTCCCTTTGGTTCGTAACCCACTCCGGTGACATTAATTTCTGTACTCGGAATCCACAGCTTGCGGACAGTCATTTCATTTTTAGTTAAAGTGCCTGTTTTGTCAGTACAGATGACCGTCGTTGCACTCAAAGTTTCCACCGCTGAAAGACGGCGTACCAGTGCATTTTGTTTTGCCATGCGCTTGACGCCAATTGCCAAAGCTAGGCTGACTGTTGGTAGTAACCCTTCTGGTACGAACGCAACGATGATCCCGATCGCAAAAATGAAGCTTTCTTTAATTCCCATACCCACTAAAAAATTAGTGAGGAGAAATATAACTACACCCATAGCGATCGCAATTATTGTAATTGTGTGAACCACCTTGGAAATCTGTACTTCTAAAGTGCTGGGTTCGCGCTTGACGTTGGCAGTCAGGTGGGCGACTTGACCAAATTCCGTATGCGTACCAGTACCATAAACTACTGCTAGCCCCCGACCTGAGGCAACCGTGGAACCGGCAAATACTAAGTTAGGAGCATCGGAACCATGAATATTTTCGGTGGTAAGGGGTTCCCACGACCGAGAAACAGGTAGTGATTCCCCGGTAAGAACGGAGACATCTACATAAAACGACTGGCTTTCGATCAGTCGTGCATCGGCGGAAATTTTATCTCCCTCTTCTAACTGAATAACATCTCCTGAAACTAATTCCCGTGCAGGTATGACACACAGCGCACCATTGCGATAAACTTTGACTTGGGCAGGTAATACTTGCTTTAATGCAGATAAGGCTTTTTCTGCTTGGAATTCCTGCCAAAAACTAAAAATTGCATTAATCCAAATTACTGCCCAGATAGCCCAACCTAACTCTGGAATTTGGGAAATAAAAGCTAAAATTCCTGCCACCCATAACAAAAGCGCCATGAAATGGGTTAATTGGTCAATAAAGCGCAAGATTAAAGGGCGTGTTTGCGGTTCTGGCAATTCGTTGTAACCGTATTGTTTGATACGTAAATTAGCTTCAACCTCGCTCAGTCCTTGGGGAGTCGTTGTTAAATTGTTGTAGACTTCTTCAGGTGTGAGTGACCAAATCGCATGATGTGAGTTCATAGCTACATTTTTTGGTTCAGTAAGCTAGTAAATCCAGTGGTTTCTGGTATTAAAATGCTTGCGCTAATTCGATTCTTTGGTATTAAGTTAGAAAAAAATTTTGAGGAAGTTGTGAAGTTAAAACAGAATCAGAAGTCACAAAGCAGTCCCAATGAGCTTTGTACGCTACCAAGCTTTCTTCCTTTTCCTTACTTACAAGGCAGAATGTAATATCAAACTCCGACAACACTTAATATCAATTAAGACATTAGCACAGCAACATACAGGGACGCGGAGAGTTTGAAATTATCAGTAATTAACCAGCTTTGATAGCAAAGGATTTAGATATTAAACATACCATAATCTATAGATCCTTTTAAAGGGCAATAGCCGATCAAATTAAATTTCAATCTTCACAAAATCCTCAAACATTTTTGATAGGTTGAAATTAGAGTCCAAGTGTTGATGCTTAGGCTGAACCTGCCTAGTTAATATTGAGGGGTTTTGTTATGGATACTCTTGTTAAGTATGATATTCAAGCTATCAAAGATGAAGTACGCGAACTCGTCAACAAAGGAGCAATTCGTCGTAATGAGCCGATTTATACTCTGTGTAGATATATTGCTGGGCGTGATTGGGTTTGCGTTGAACTTGAGCTAGAAAAGAATGAATTTTTGCTTCGGGACAAAATTATAGATCTCTTAGGCCGTGAAGATTGGAGCGAAGACTAATTAAATTGCGATCGCTTAAGTATATAAGAATCCGATTTGATTGGGTAAAAAAATTCTATACGCTTTAATCTTCTATAGGAATAATATTTGATTTGGAGAAATACGCGTAGTGGCGTGGCAAGCTTAAAATAGTGCATTAGTAAACTCTTGTGGGGTGGGCATCCTGCCCGCCCGGACGGGTGATGACACCCATCCCACAATAAAATCTATTGCACTATTTTAGTCTTGTCACGCCAGTAGGGTGCGTTAGCCTTTGGCGTAACGCACCAGTTAACGATTTAGGTGCGTTAGGCTACGCCATAACACACCCTACAGATACTGAGATTTTTTCATAAATCAAATCGGTACAATCTCAAAAATCGAAAAATGTTCTCCGCACTTATCATTTACAACAAAAAGGTGAGGTCTTGGTTACAGGGCGGAGTATAGGTGAAATGATTGGTCAAGGTAAAGCCAGAGTGATTTTGGATGTGCAGCAAATTAACCAATTTCAACCTGGAGATGTGCTAGTTACAAATCGCACCGATCCTGACTGGGAACCAATCATGAAACGTGCTAGTGCAATTGTTACCAACCAAGGGGGACGTACTTGTCATAGTGCAATTATCGCTAGAGAAATCGGAATTCCGGCCATAGTTGGTTGTGGTAATGCAACCACTGTATTGAAAACAGGACAAGAGATTACAATTTCTTGTGCTGAAGGTGAAACTGGGAGAGTTTACCAAGGTTTATTATCATATCAAGTACAAGAATTAGCATTAGAAAGTTTGCCCCATATTCGTACTAAAATTATGATGAATGTGGGTAATCCAGAAGAAGCATTGAGTTATGCTGCTATCCCTAATGATGGAGTGGGATTAGCGCGAATGGAATTTATTATTGCCAATCATATTAAGACGCATCCGTTAGCATTAATTCATTTTCATGAATTAGAGGATGAATTTGTCAAATCTCAGATTGCCGAATTAACTGCCCAATACGAAGACAAAGCCGCGTATTTTATCGATAAACTAGCTCAAGGTATTGGTACGATCGCAGCTGCTTTTTATCCGAAACCTGTAATTGTGCGTTTGTCAGATTTCAAGACTAACGAATATGCTAACCTGTTGGGCGGCAAACCATTTGAACCCCAAGAAGAAAACCCGATGTTGGGTTGGCGCGGTGCTTCTCGCTACTACGATGAACGCTACCGCGAAGGCTTTGCTTTGGAATGTTTAGCGATGAAAAATGTGCGCGATCGCATGGGTTTAACTAATGTAATTTTAATGGTGCCATTTTGTCGCACTCCCCAAGAAGGCCGACGCGTGTTAGCAGAAATGGCAAAACATGGTTTGGTGCAGGGAGAAAACGGTTTGCAAGTCTATGTGATGTGCGAATTGCCTAGTAATGTGCAATTAGCAGATGAATTTTGTGAAATCTTTGATGGATTTTCAATAGGCTCCAATGACCTTACACAATTAACATTAGGAGTAGATAGAGATTCCGAATTAGTAGCCCACTTATTTGACGAACGCAATGAAGCCGTGAAGCTGATGATTGCCAAAGTCATAGCCACAGTTAAAAAGCACGGACGCAAAATTGGTATTTGCGGACAAGCACCGAGTGACTATCCAGAATTTGCTCAATTTTTGGTTCACCAAGGTATTGATTCCATCAGCCTTAATCCTGATTCTGTACTCAAAACTCTTTTAGAAATAGCAAGTACAGAAGTTAGGTAATTTAATTTCAATAGATTCTGAAAAACCCTTTTCCAAATCTCTCCCCGCTTTGGGGAGAATTTTATACCAAATAAATTCATAAATCTTTGCAACATATCAATCGGCTGTAGGGGCGTACAGCTGTACGCCCCTACCTATACATCTGCCGCATTCTTATTTGAAATTGATATTACAAAAGTTTCTGGATTTAAATCTATTTCAAAATTTTAGTGAAATAGTCTTAAAAAGACTATTCTTTCATACCAACCGATCTGAACTTCAGAGGATATTTTGATGCAAAGAAATTTTAATGATAAGTGATTAGGCGGACGCGATCTAAATTCAATCATAAAAATGAGAAAATCTTTCAGTATTTCAACTGATTTCATAAATAAATAGTAAAGCTACAAATTGTAGGGTATTCAAACCTCATAAGTGGGGAAAATATACCCACTTTTTTACCCTCACTTTAGTTAATTTATGAAACTCACATTGATTAAAATACCACACATACTCATTGGCATCCTCATGGTAGCGAATTACGTACTATTCACTATGTTGCTCCAGTATTTGGATGGTATTAATTTGTTATTTGGTAGTTGACATTTTAGTTAGCTGTGTAGTTAGCTATAGTTACTAATTAGCTCAGTATTAAACAGGACTTACGCAATATGTGATTGAAAACCTTATTCAAGCGTTGCGTCTGCGAGAACGCTAAGAGCGAACCGGCAGGGTATTACCGCTACTTTCGTTATCTTTCGCATAAGTCCTGTTAAAATGCGATCGCTTTGAGAAGGAGCGATCGCACTTGACGGTGGTCTCTTCAGTCTCGATCTTACTATCAGCCACAGCGCTGGTATTTATGTGACAATTAATACTAATTATTCCTGCTCTTGTAGTAGGATGTTTTGAACTTATCAATCCAGAGCGATTTTATTGCTTGTCAGTTCAAAAATGCATGAGTCATTTTTGAACTGACAAGCATTTGGTAAAAATCGTAACGACCGATGGTCAAAACTTTAATTGCTAACAACATCCGGGGCTTTTCCTTCTTCCCAAACCACCCAACTTTTGCGTTCACCTTGAGGGACACCCAACACCACAAAAAAGTCCGGCCCTCTAAAGTCTTGGTTTCGTACCTGCGCCAGACTGTAGTAGACAAACATATTGCCACCAACAAATCCATCTTCTCGGTGTGACAGCCAAGGGATTAAGCCATCTATCAGCAAGTCCATCTGAACTTTGTGCCGGGCGCTTTCCATTGGCACACCATCATCAAAAGGAAGTTCTGCTTGGGTGGGTGGAATTTCAATTAGAGGTGCAGGTAGTGTGGTTTCTGACATGGCTGTTTATCAGTAGGGTAGCCCGCAGCGAATATATCTATGGTACTTGAAAGAATCCTCAAAGTACCGAATTTATAGGATTTAGGATTGAAATTAGGAAAATGTCACGGTAAGTAAAAGCGATCGCCCCTATCAAATTTGATGGGTTAGCGTGTTAGGAATTACCAAGAAATAAATTATCCAGTCTTGTGGGGTGGACATCTTGTCCGCCCTTTTGTACGGGCGGGCGAGACGCCCACCCCACAAGAAAAGTTGTATATTTTTTTATTTTGTATTCCCTTTGTGTCAAGCTTTAACCGCATCCTTTGGGTTTGGGGCTTTTTCTACAAGAATATTGTGTAAGGTCTGCAATAACTCCTTGGTTGTGTATGGCTTAGGGATAAACTTTTTAACTCCAGGTATTTTAGTTAGTTTATCGTTAGCATTCAGACCGCTAACAGCCACAACCTTGACCTGGGAATTCATTTTTTGTAAGGTACTAATGGCAATAGCACCATCCATTAATGGCATCATCATATCCATCAACACTAGGTTGATTTCGTCTTCGTGTCGAGCATAAAGGGCGATCGCTTCAATGCCATTACTCGCTGTCATGACTCTGTAGTTGTAAGTTTCTAAAGAAATTTTGGTTGTTTCTAAAATTTCGCTTTCATCATCAACTACTAAAATTAATTCTCCGTTACCTTTGAGCAATTCCAGGTCTTGCCCTTGTGGTGTTTTTGCTACTTCCACTGCTGGCAAGTAAACTTTAAATTCACTACCTCTAGCAAGGTGACTAGCTACAGTTATAAAACCCCCATGACTTTGGATGATACCCCTAACGGTAGACAGACCCAATCCTGTACCCTTGCCAATATCTTTAGTAGTAAAGAACGGCTCGAAGATTCTGTCAACGATCTCTGAGGGCATCCCTGTGCCTGTATCTGCAACAGTAATCATAATGTAAGCACCGACACGGGCATCAAGATTCATGCGTGCATATTGTCGATCGATAAAGAGATTTTCCGCAGAGATTTTAATCTGACCACCTCTAGGCATAGCATCACGAGCATTAACTACTAAGTTCATCAGTAACTGATGTAGGTGCGTTGGATCGCTAATTACAGCCCAAAGTCCTGGCTGAATATCTACTGCAAATTCAATCGATTTTGGAAAAGTCTCTCGGACAATTTGCTGAATTTCTGAGAACAGATGGTTGACTTGCACAATGGTACGCTGTCCTTCGACTCCTCGCGCAAACTGCAAGACTTGTTTGACCAAAGCAGCCCCACGTTTAGAATTATTTTCTATGGTCTGCAACATCTGTTGATTGCGCTCATTAGTATCAGACATTTTGAGTTGCAACAGTTGTGATGCTGTCAAAATAGGAGTCAGTATATTGTTGAGGTCATGAGCTATGCCACTAGCTAGGGTGCCAATACTTTCTAAACGTTGCGCCCGCAAAATTTGATTTTCTAAATGTTTTTTTTCTGTAATATCAGTATTTACCGTTAAAATTGATTTTGGTTGGCCGTTGCGATCGCGCATTAAAGTCCAACGACTGGCAACAATAATATCTTTTCCTTGTTTATTAACCTGATGCAATTCACCTTGCCAAAAACCAGACTCAGCTATACTTGCAGAGATATTTTGAATTTGGGATAAGCTTTCTGGTGGATATAAAATCTGGTTGACATTCATACCAATTACATCCGTAGCTTTCCAGCCATACAAATCCTCAGCCCCTTTGTTCCAAAAACGGATTTGATTGACAAAATCTTTGACAATAATTGCATCGCTGGTAATATCTAACAAAGCAGCTTGTTCGCGGATTTTTTCTTCAACTCGCAAGCGTTCGGCAATTTCAGTTTCCAAGCGTAAATTTTGTTCTTGCAGTGTTTTTGTGAGACTTCGCAGCTTGAGATGGAGTTGAATTCTGGCTAAGACTTCTTGATGTTGGAGTGGTTTGGTAAGGTAATCGACTGCACCCAGTTCAAAACCTCTGACTTTATCGACTGTTTCGGAAAGCGCAGTCATGAAAATAACAGGAATATCTTGTGTTAATTCACTGCTTTTTAAAAGACGGCAGGTTTCAAAACCGTCCATTCCTGGCATGAGGATGTCTAACAAAATTAAGTCGGGTGGGGCATATTCGGCTCTGGCGATCGCACTTTCACCGTCTTCAGCAATCAAAACCGTAAATCCTGCTTGACCTAAAAAATCAAACAGCATTTCTAAATTGATGGGAGTGTCATCAACAATTAAAATGACACTCGATTTATTAACATCATTTTTCATACGCCCTCAAAATACTTTTGGAGAAATTCCAATATTTGTTTTCCTTTAAAACCTTTAGCCAGTTGATATAAATGAGTAGCAAAAGGCTGCAACTCCTCATTTATTTCTTCTAGTTTTACAGCTCGTTCAGCAATGCTTCTTAAATCACCCCGCATAGCTAAATCTAGCAAAATTGCCAATTCACTTGCTGAAGGAGGGACAATAAGAGTCTGAGATGTTAAGTGTAAAGTATTAGTCGGATTTTTGTTTTCATCCTTCATCTTTCTTACCTTACCTTTATCTTCGTATACCCACTCCAATCTCAAATAAACCTGTAACTTTTCTAAAAGTTCTGCTTTTTTAATTGGTTTCGCCAGGAAATCATCACACCCTACTTTACGGCTTTCATGTCGATCGAATTCAAAGACACTAGCTGAGACAGCAATCACTATCACTTCCTTAAAGTTTTGTAGCACTCTCAGGCGGCGGGTAGCTTCAAATCCATCCAAATTTGTCATTACCAAATCCATAAAAATCAAGTTTGGCTGACATTTAGGAACTTTCCGAAGACAATCTAGACCATCAGTTGCTTCTACAACTTCAAAACCTAGAGGTTCTAAGATATTAATCAATACAGACCGATTTTCCCATTTATCATCTACTACCATAATTTTGCGTTTACCGCCTACAAAACCAATAATGTTAAGTTCATTAACATTATTTTTTGTGCTTTGAGCGACTTCTGGTAATTCCAAATCTAGCCAAAAAATGCTACCTTTACCTAATTCACTGGCGACATATAATTCACTCCCCATCATCTGAACCAATTGGCGGCTAATAGACAACCCCAATCCAGTACCTTCTGTCTTGAGGCTATCTTCACCTACTTGCTTGAAAGGTAAAAATATCTCTTCTAATTGCTCTGTAGCAATCCCAATTCCTGTATCTTCTACTTGAAATCGAATTTTGGAATTTGATAACTGCTCTGCAAGTTTCCCTGTATTAATTATCCACTCTCCATGCTGAGTTACATAGCCTACTTTAAAAGTAATGGTACCTTTTTTTGTAAACTTAACTGCATTACTTAATAAATTAATTAAAACTTGACGTAGGCGCTTATCATCGGCACAAATTAGATTAGGTAGTGGATATAAAGGTTGATAAATTAAGCTAATTCCCTTATTTTCAGCCCTAATTCGGCAAATTTCTACTATTCCTTCTAAAAAAGACGGGAAATGAAACTCTTGTAAATAAAGCTCCATTTTTCGAGCTTCTATTTTGGAGATGTCTAAAATATCATTAATTAGTGTTAGTAGATGTTCGCCACACTGATGTATAATATTTATGCCATTTTTCTGTTGAGCAGTTAAAGATGTATCTGCTTGGAAAATTTGAGTGTAACCCAAAATACCATTGAGTGGGGTTCGGAGTTCATGACTCATGTTAGCCAGAAATTCACTCTTGGCACGGTTGGCAGATGCAGCTATTTCTTCAGCTTTTTGGCGATCGCTAATTTCTTGTTGTAATTGTAAATTTTTATCTTGTAATTCGAGAGTGCGCTCTTTAACTTTTATTTCTAATGTCCGATTATATTCTTCTAAATCATTATAGAGACGGGCATTTTGTAACGAAATTGCGGCTTGTGATGATAAAAGTTGCAACACTTCTAATCGTTCCGGTGTAAAAGCCCCAGCAATCAATTTATTTTCTAAGTAAAGAATGCCAATCAACTTACCTTGATGAATTATCGGAATACATAAAATAGATTTTGGTTTGTACTGAACGATATAGCTATCCGTGGTAAACCCCCCCCCAGAGGTAGCATCGTTGAGTACAATATTTTCCTGAGTCTGATATACATAATTAATAATATATAAAGGTAATTGCTGACTTAATTCTACAGGCCTTGATTTCTGCACATTAATTTCAGTTTCGCCAAACTTACCTGAAGCTTCTATAAATAATTTACCCGACCTCTCTAAAATTAAAAAGCCTGTTTCTGCCCCAGCATTTTCTAACACAATCTGCATCAATTTTGCTAGCAGCTTCTCAAAAACAATTTCACCAGAAAGTGCTTGCGAAGCTTTAATAACTGTTGCTAAATCAAAAGATTCGCTAATACTTGGATTCAGAGAATTGATAAGTTTGTTCTTTTCTTGTTTGTGGGTTCTTTGTTCTGACAGCCGAGCAAAAATTTGGGGATATTTTACTTCTAAATCTCTCAGCTTTATTGTTGCTCCCCAGTTACTATATCCATAGTAAGCATCAGTAAGGTAAGTCTGAGCTACCTTTTCTCTACCGCATTCAAAATAAAACTTTGCTGCTAGTTCATTGGCAAGAGCCTCTTCCTGGATGTATCCTTGTTCTTTAGCTCCAGCAATTGCTCGGTCATAATATTCCATCGCTTGCCAATTTTGCCCTAATACTCGCGCTTTCTCTGCCTCTACAAGCTCATACTTATGCTGAAAATTCATTGGGGCATTGTTGACCCAAATTTGCATTTTTTCTTGGTTATTAATCACTTTGTTTAACAGATATTTTTGCCGAGCATCTGGCGCTAATTGATAAATTGCTAGTTGTACTAAAGACTCGTAGAAATGAAATACTGGCACATGAAAAAATGCTTTAACTCCATCTAAATACTGTTCGGCTTGCAGTGCATTTTGCGCTGCTTGTTGGTAGTCACCAAATAAATAGCAAAGGATCAGTTTGTTTAAATAAAAGTAGTGAAGTCCAGTTCTAGCATTAGCCGTTTCCAGTAGTGGCAATGATTCGTCTTCGTTGTATACTTCACCCATTAGACGACACTGATTTTCACAAGGCCGGAGCAAGTTCAAAACTGACTGATGAAAGATTGCATTCCAACTTAAGGCATTTTCCTGTTTAAGTTGAGCTAGAACATCACTGATTTTTGCTATTTCTTTTTCCAGTCTTGGCAATTCTTCGCCAATGAAATATAAATGGTGACATTTTTGCACCGCAGCATAACAACCGTATTCAAACTGTCCGTTTTCTAACCCACTAGAGTAGGCATTTTCCAAAAATGGTAACGTTTCCCTAACATGGACTTTGCCATGCATCGTACATGATGCAGCTACAAAAAATATGCTTGTTTTTAATTCTAAAATATTTAGCTTTTCCACTAAGCTTAATGCTAATTTACCAAATTTATAAGCTGAATCTATATCTTGAATAATGCTATTTAAAATTACTGCATAACAAACATAACCATAAGCAGAAAAAGATGCATTTCCATAAAGTATAGATAAATTTACTTGTTCGCATATCACCAACGGAAATAATGCAGGAGCAGTTTGATAGGTAGGCGAACCCATACAAGTTAACATCCTGATAGCTGCTAACTTATCTATATCTATCATTAACGGTAGATTAATCAGGTCTTCTATTTTTTTTGTAGCTAAATTAGTAGCTGTTTCATTGAGAGTTTGCTGAATATCTAACAAGCTAGGCGACGCGGGAAAACTAATACCTAACAATTCTAGGGCTTGTAAACCAATTTTCGATGCTTCAAGCGGTCTGAGTTGCGCCATACAAGCTTGGATTTTTACCTCATAGATTTTCATTTTATGGAGTGGAATTTTTGCTTGCTGTAGAACAAGGTTCGCCCATTTCTCCATTTGTACAAAATCACCATTGAGGTACGCTACTTCTACCGCTGATTCATAAATTGATAATGTTAATTCGTATTGATTTTGCCAGCTATCTACTGTTAATAACCTCAAACCTTCTTTTAAATAGCGCATGGCCGACTCATAGGCTGCTGCTGCTTTTGCTTTCTGCCCTGCTATGAGATTAAGTTCAGCTAGCTCATATTTATCTGATTCTAAAGTTAATAAATCAATGCCATGATTTAAGTTATTTACTAAATAAAAGACATTTTCTTTGCGATCTTCGAGCAAAGTTTGTTGGAGAATCAATTGCCCAATTTTCAGATGAGTTGCTTTTTTTTCAATGTCTGGAATCAAAGAATAAGATGCTTGCTGTACGCGATCGTGCAAAAATTTGTATGCAATTATTTGCTGTTCTTCTAAATCCTCACTAACAACTAGGGGTATTTTATAAGATGAGTCTATGGGTAAAACTAAACCTGCTTGCAAAGCTTCCCATAGCTCTTTGGCTGTTTCTGACAAAGATTTTTGATTAACAATGCTCAAAATATCTAAAGTAAATTTATCCCCTATGCAAGCAGCTAATTTTAAAACTTTCTGTGTCGCTGGTAATAGCTTTTGAATTTGATTAACCATTAATTCAACGACATTATCAGTAATATCAATTTCTTGAATCAGTTCAATATTCCACTGCCAACAACCTATATCAAAATTAAAAAATAACAAGTGATCTTGGTAAAGAGATTTAAGTAGCTGGGTTACAAAAAATGGATTGCCTTGGGTTTTGTGCAATACTAAATCAGCTAGTTCCTGTGACTTTTCAAGACAAATACGCAGTGTATCGTTAATTAATTGCTTGATATGCCAAATTTCCAAAGGCTGGAGAACAATATTGTTAACATTTGCACCTGATTTTTGCAATTCTTCTAGAGTTAATATTAATGGATGACTGGAAGTCACCTCGTTATCTCGATATGCTCCTATTATTAATAAATGTTTACTCTCAGGGTCATTAATTAGGAGTTGAATTAACTTGAGGGAAGCTGCATCTGCCCACTGTAAGTCATCTAGAAAAATTACCAGTGGATGTTCGGCTTGAGAAAATACATGAATAAATTGTTGAAATAATCTATTAAAGCGGTTTTGAGCTTCATTAATTCCTAGTTCTGGTATTTCAGGCTGAGAGCCGATAATTTTTGCGACATCAGGAATAACATCGATAATCACTTGACCATTAACACCAACTGCTTCTAAAATTTTTGTTTTCCAGTTTTTTATTTTGGCAGCACTTTCTGTTAATAGCTGTCGCATTAATTCTTGAAAAGCTTGAATTAATGAAGCATAAGGTATATTGCGTTTATACTGGTCAAATTTTCCTGAAATGAAATAGCCGCGCTGGCGAATTATGGGTTTATGAACTTCATTTACTAGGGAAGATTTACCAATACCAGAATAACCACTAACTAGCATTAACTCAGTTGCACCAGAACTAACTCGCTCAAAGGCATCGATCAATTTGGCGACTTCTCGCTCTCGACCGTAAAGTTTTTGGGGAATCAGAAATTGGCTATATAAATCAAGTTGACCAACAACAAAAGTTTCAATTTTACCGGTTGTTTCCAGTTGACGCAAACATAGTTCTAAATCAGCTTTTAGTCCTAAGGCATTTTGATATCTTTCCTCAGCAGTTTTAGCTAATAATTTCATGACAATATCAGAAACTGCTAGCGGTATTTTGGCATTTAATTCGTGAGGCGTAACTGGGATCTTAGCAATGTGTGAGTGAACTAATTCTAAAGGGTCGTTTGCGACAAAGGGCAACTTGCTAGTTAGCATTTCGTAGAATGTTACGCCTAAGGAGTAAAAATCGGTTCGATAGTCTATTGAGCGGTTCATTCTCCCAGTTTGTTCAGGTGACATATAAGCTAGGCTACCTTCTAGCAAATTGAGATCGTTAATTATCTGATTTTCTCTAGATAAGCGTGATGCAATGCTAAAGTCGATAATTTTTATTTGGCCTGTGTTGGAATTGATGAGAATATTATGAGGTTGAATATCTTTATGAATAAGATGATTTTGATGTAGTTGATATAGAGTTGTAGCTAGTTGAATAGCAATTTGCAAAAAGTTATTGAGTTTTAAATTGTGCCTGCTAATAATATCCTTGAGTGTTTCTCCCTCAAAATTTTGCAAGATAAGTGCAACACCATTTTGTGTGCTTTCTAAGGCTAGAGGTTGAATAGCTCCTTCTATTTCCAAAGATTGCAGTATTTGATACTCGTGCCTTATCTGGGCAATTTGTTCTATGGTGGGATATTCAGCTTTTAGAGTTTTGATAATTACTGAAGTTTGTTCTGATTCTTTGAAAGCACGGTAGATGCAGGTGTTTATGCCATCAAAAATAACTTCGATCGCGTTGTAATCGGTAAGGATAATACTCATATTTTTTTTGTCACTTGAGTGACATCAATTCTTAAATCAGTTACAAAAACTCATTGTGTTACTAAAAAGGATTGTTTAAATAATTCCAAAATCATTTTGATAAGTTTTCGCTAGTTTTTTGGATGTTTAGGGTAAATAATTTTATTTATCTACTGACTCGCCCGACTACTATTATTTTAAATTTTTGTGATGCAATCTGCGGATTTTTAATTGATATTTTATAAGTTTTATCTATGATTTTTATCCCAGTGTTTAATTCTACTGCCATTTAAATTAGAAAATGTCATTAATTTTTGACATATTAATAAGCGTTAGATTTATTTATGCGATGGAAAGTAAAGGAAAGTAAAGCTTTAATGCGATAATTTATTGAAAACGTAAAAGCGATCGCCCCCAACATCAACCAAAGGTGCGATCGCTTTTATCTTTGTTCAATTTATATGCGCGATGGTAACACCACTCCCGCCATCTGCTTGTTCTGCGGCTTCGTAGCTGTTAACTCTCGGATGCTGGTGCAAAAAGGCGTGGACGCCTTGTCGCAATTTACCAGTTCCGTGTCCGTGAATAATCCATATCGGGCCTGTAGCTTCCGAGATAGCTTTGTCGAGAATCAATTCGGCATCAGCTACCCGCTTACCACGTAAATCAACGGTATTTCGCGAGGTGCGAATTGCCGGGACATTTTGCGGTGGTGGTGTAACTGCGGCTGGGGCTGGTTTAGGTTTGACGACTGGTTCGGCTTTTTGCCCATCTAAAGATTCTACATCTTGCAACTTCACAGTCATTTTCATCAGCCCAAACCGAACGCTTAATTCTCCATCTGCGTCAGGTGCGGTTAACACTTCTGCTGTCTGTCCTAGCTTGGAAACGCGGATGCGATCGCCTACTTTCGGCATAAACCCAGGTTTTGGTTTTGCTGGGGTTGCTGGCTGATATTGCTGGGCAATTTGATTTAATGCGTTGGTTGCTTGCTGCGCCTCTTGGGCTGTGGGCGTACCTTTTTGCAAGCGACGGATCACTTGGGCAATTTCATTTTTTGCCTGGGCGATCGCTTGTTGTACTGCTACTTCCTGCGAAGCCCGCAAACTGCTTTCCCTCTCCTCCAAGGCCGCGGCTTTAGCAGATACTTGTTTATACAAACGTTCCGCTTCCTGCAACAAATTTTGAGCTTCCGCAGCTTTGGTTTCTTGGCGGCGGCGTTGGGCTTCTAACCCAGCAATTACTTGATTAACTTCATCTGTTGCTTCTCCCACTTGGGTTTTCGCCTGTTCTACCACTTCTGGTTTCAATCCCAAGCGCAGGGCAATTGTTAAAGCATTAGAACGCCCTGGTATTCCCCACAGCAAACGGTAAGTAGGCGAGAGAGTACTTTCGTCAAATTCTACAGAGGCATTTTCAAACCGTTCATCATCATATTTCAGGGCTTTGAGTTCGCCAAAGTGAGTGGTGGCAATAGTTAGCTGGGCGTGATTAGCGAGATATTGCAACAGGGCGATCGCTAGGGCGCTACCCTCAGCTGGATCGGTACCTGCACCAACTTCATCGAGTAGAACTAGGGATTGGGGATTGGGTATTGGGGATTGGGGATTAGGGATTGGCTGAGTAGGAGAGGTGGGGTGGTGAGGTAGTGGGGTGGTAGCAGTAGTTTCGCCCATCTCCCCATCTCCCCATCTCCCCATCTCCTTATCCCCAGTCCCCAGTCCCCAGTCCCCAGCCTCCAAGGCTTCCAAAATCCGACTAATCCGCCGGATGTGCCCGGAGAATGTAGATAAACTTTGCTGTAAAGATTGTTCGTCGCCAATATCTGCCAGCACTTTGTCAAACCAAGGAATTTCCACTGGTTCGCGGGCGGGGACAAATAAACCCACTTTAGCCATTAATGCTGCTAATCCTAGAGTTTTTAGGGTAACAGTTTTACCACCTGTATTTGGCCCGGTAATCGTCACTACCCGAATGTGAGGGCTGATAAGTAAATCCACGGGAACTACTGGCTGCCCTTGTTCGTGCTGTTGCTGCCACACTAACAGGGGATGCCGCAAGTTCCGCAAAGTAATCATTTCACTTTCTTGCGGCTGAATGAATCGCGGGGGGTTGGCTCCTAACCAGTAACTATACCGAGATCTAGCGGTTGCTAAATCCAAAGTGGTGACAATTGCTAGCAACCTTTCCAAATCTGGTTTGACTGCGGCTACTTGCTCCGTCAAAGCGCGGCGAATTGCTTCTTCTTCCGCTTGCTCTCTCCTGATGATTTGCCGTAGTTGGTTGCCCAGAGGTACGATAGAATTCGGTTCGATGTAGAGCGTCGCACCACTGGTAGAGGTATCGTGAACGATACCGGGGATGGCGTCTTTCTGGGGTGCTTTGACGGGGATTACATAGCGATCGCCCCGTTGGGTAATAATCTGTTCTTGAACTGCGCCAGATTTTGCCTGTATTATATTTTGCAGCTTTTGGGTAATTTGCGTGCGTACTCGCCGCAAATCTGTGCGAATTTCGCCGAGTTTTTGACTGGCGCGGTCGGTTACCTGCCCGCGTTCGTCGATACAGCGGTGAATTTCCTGTTCTAGTTCTGGGTAAGTCCGCAAATCAGCAACTAAATCAGTGAGGATTGGCAAATCTTCCTGATTGTCAATCACACGGCGCAAATTTCTTGCACCAGCCAAGGTGGTGGCGATCGCTAAGAGTTCATCTCCTGCCAAAATTCCGCTGCGTTCTGCCCGTTCTAAGGAATCACCAATATCTTGAATTCCCTCAAATGACAGCCCTGTAGTCAGGCGACTTTCCAGTTGATAGACTTCTTTGGTTTGCTTTAACAACTGTTCGCTTTCTGCCTGAAAATCAGGTATTTTCAGATGACGCGCCGCTATGACCCCCAGTTTAGTTGCCGCAAAGGTGGAAAGGTGGTGGCACAAACGATGCCATTCTAATAGTTCTAAGGTTTCAGATTGGATCAAGGTTTCAACGTCTAATCTGAAACTATCGTAACAATTCTAGCCCCTTGATGGGTAAATCTTAAAAGATAAAATACAGATGTTCACTGATGCCAAAATGCTCTCAATCAGTAGCACAGCGTCTTGGTAGCTGTACTATGACTTAATGTTCTCTCCGTCCCCAATCGCTCAAAAATATAACAGGCAACAGCTTGAAAATCTTTTTGTGTCAGAGTTTTATGCTCGGTTGATGTCCTAATCTACTCAAACGCTATAGTTTTAGTAAATTTTTATACATTAAAAATATTAAGCCACGGTGTTTTAGTGCAGCCAACAGTCAAAAGAAAATAAACAATTTTTTAAGAAAGTCCAATGTTAAAAATTTGTCCTAAATCGTGTTTTTGAACATGATTTTTCATCTAGCGATCGCATGAAAATTAAATTTTTTTATATCCCAAAAAAGAAAAACTAAGTCAAAGCTTAAATCTTTTTAAAAGCCAAAAAATCCTTTTTTAAAATCAACTCTTCCCCCTTCCCCTTTCCCCTTTTTCCCCTTTACCCCTTTCCCCTTTCCCCTTCCCCTTTCCCATGCCCCATATCCAACATAATTGAGGGGCAATCTCCCCATGCTTGCTTTCACGAATCAAAAGCAGTCACAGGGCTATTGCCCCTAAATATTTTGAGCGTTTTTGGCGCTCAATATTTCCCCAGAAACACTTATGAATTATTTTTCATCAAGCTATCTGGAATAATAACTCCACACTCCACACTCCGCATTTAGTACTCAGCATTTACTGAGTATTTTCCGTGGGAATTTTTTTGAATTATAAGTTGACATTAAGCCAACTGTCACTACTCTCCACTAACTACTCAGCAGTAACGAGTTCAGTGCTACCGCGTGTACGACGCCGTGTGAGGCTGTTGTACAACATTACACCGATGGCTTTGATCAAATTGCCTTCCAATTCATTGAACATCTTCATGTTCATCCCAAAGGCGGCGTTAGCTTCATCAACAATGCGATCGGTTGTAGCATCGTCTAGAGGTAATTCATCCAAATTCTGGCGATATTTGGCTTTGAATGCCTTTTCATCAGAAATATCTGCAAATTCATAGAAAGCGGTACCTTGCCCATCAGACAAATTCATTGCCGTTACAGCAATATTTTTGAGAATTTGTCCCCCAGATAAGTCACCCAGGTAACGAGTATATGAATGGGCGATTAACAGTTCTGGTTCTGTTGCAGATATTTCCCGAATCCGCTTTACATAAGCTTCACCTGCGGGAGATAGTTGGATTTGCTCTCTCCAGTTCGCACCAAAGTAATAATTCAGGTCTTGCTCTAGGGTATGCTTGCGGTTTAACTGGGGAAAATAAATTTTAGAAACAATTGGATGCTGGCGGTGCTTTTCCATCTCCTCTTCCATCGCTGAGTAGATGAAGTAGAAGTTAGCAACTAGTTTCCGGTAAGAGTTTTTCTCGACTACTCCCTTTAAAAAGCACTTGACAAAACCTACATTTTCTGCCATCGTGTGAGCTTTTTTAGTGCCTACACGTAATTTGGTTGCTAAATTGCTGCTCATACTAAATTTCTCAACTTTAAAAAGTCAACTGCCGGAGTTTTAACTGACCAAAGGCTAAAAAGGCCATTAAAACGTTACCTTAAAACTATTTGATGAGAATTTATATTAAAATTTTTTAAGCTGTTATATTTTAGTAGCATTTTACACAACAAGCCAATAAATGAATAAAAGCTTATATTGCTGGGATTTTGGTTTTTTCTTTTTACCAGCTAGATTTTACTTTCATTCTCGACTTTACTGAAATATGACTTAACTATTAAAAGTAGCATTTATTACTTTTAATTCAAAAAAGACATTAAGTATTAACTAATACGTATAAGAGTCCAGACTAAGATAGAGGGCATAAACAGAAGAATTAGTTAAAATAAGTCAACTTTATTTACTAACGTAAAAAGCAATACTGAATTCATGAAATATTTACAATTGTACCAAATTGTTTTAAGTATTTTTACGTAAAATTAAGTTTGTCTGAAGCAAATTTATAAAGAGAATAAAGAATGCCGAAATTGCTCAATCAAGTCTCAAGTGCTATTTTTCAATTTATTGTGTGGAGTGTTTAAAAAATATGGTTTCATCTGTAACTCGGACATCAGGCATTGTTGGGAATTCTGCCTCCGAACCGAATGGATTAGGCAAAGGCATTGAGAGCAGTTTTGCGTTGAATTTACTAGCGCTACCAGCAAATCCGTTATTTGGCACAGACGGTATTCGCGGACGAGTAGGAGAATTACTGAGTGCGCCCCTGGCATTGCAAATTGGGTTTTGGGCGGGTATTGTTTTACGTAACCATGCCACTAGCGTGGGGCCAGTGATTCTCGGACAAGATTCGAGAAACTCTAGCGATATGCTGGCAATGGCTTTGAGTGCGGGGTTAACAGCAGCAGGATTAGAGGTTTGGTATTTGGGATTGTGTCCCACTCCTTGCGTTGCCTATCTCACGAGTATCAGTGATGCCATTGGTGGAGTGATGATATCTGCCAGTCACAACCCTCCAGAAGACAACGGTATTAAGGTTTTTGGTGCGGATGGCGGAAAGTTACCACAACTATTGCAAGCAGAAATTGAAGCGGGACTGCGTGGCAAGATATCAACAGCTGCTACTCATAACAATTGCGGAAGGCATTACTCACGTTTTGAGTTAATCGACCATTATGGCGACGCCTTGAAAAAACCGTTGGATGGCGACTTCAATCTTGAAGGAATGAAGATTGTTTTAGACTTGGCGTGGGGAGCAGCAGTAGGATTAGCACCAACAGTATTTACACAGATGGGTGCAGAGGTAATTTGCTTGCATAACGAAGCAGATGGCGATCGCATTAACGTCAATTGCGGTTCTACCCACTTAGATATTCTGGCAGCAACCGTACAAGAACACAACGCCGACATCGGCTTTGCCTTTGATGGCGATGCCGATCGCGTCTTAGCAGTAGATAATACAGGCAGACAAGTTAACGGCGATTACATTCTCTACCTTTGGGGACGCCACCTCCAACAAAAGCAACAACTCCCAGATAACTTGATTGTGTCTACAGTCATGGCTAACTTGGGCTTCGAGAAAGCTTGGCAAGAAATTGGTGGTAAGTTGATTCGTACCGCAGTCGGCGACCAATACGTGCAAGCCGAAATGCTGCGGACTGGCGGAATGCTAGGCGGCGAACAATCAGGTCACATACTTTGCCGTCATTATGCCGTAACTGGCGATGGCTTATTAACAGCATTACATATAGCAGCTTTAGTAAAACAAACAGGTGTTTCCCTAACAGAATTAGTAGATCGAAGCTTCCAGACCTATCCTCAATTATTGCGGAACGTGCGAGTTATAGACCGCGATCGCCGTTTGGGATGGAAAGATTGCCAACCTCTGCAAAAAGCGATCGCTCTTGCCGAGGCTGCAATGGGTGATTCTGGTAGAATCTTAGTTCGCGCCTCTGGTACAGAACCGCTAATCAGAGTTATGGTAGAAGCCGCCAATGCCGAACTTGCCAACCACTGGACAAATGAATTAGTCTCAAAAGTTCAGCAATACATAGCATAAACTGAGTAGGGCATGGGGCATGGGGCATTGGGCATGGGGAAAGGGGTAAGGGGAAAAGGGGAAAAGGGGAAAGATTAAATTTATTCCTTTTCCCTTTAACCTTTTCCCTGGTTGGTGAGCTTGCCGAACCATAACCTTTTCCCTTTAACCTTTTCCCCTACCTCCCTACTCCCCACACCCCTGAAATGGCAAAACCCAAGCAGAAAAAATCTAAACGCTCAAAAAAGCCAGAAGCTCCTACCCTTAGCCTTAAAGAACAGTTAGCCCAAAAGCGCAAAGCAGCCCAAGCACGTAAAGAACTCACCAGCTTACTCACCACCGCCACCTGTGGCGGTGTCTTCTTGGGTATCGTACTTTTTTTCTTAGCTGGAATTAAAGCAGCAGTTCCTGGTGTCTTGGGGATAATTGTCATGTCCCTTTCTTACAAATATCCCCGCCAAGCCCTATATGCCTTCATCATTTACGTACCTGCGGGCGGAACTATTACTTACTACTTGGGCAATAGTCCCGTACTGCAATTAGCTAAAGATGCTTTTTACGTTCCAGCACTCATTGGACTTTGGCAGAGTTGCCGCAAACAAGGGCTACCGATGATTATTCCCTCTGGAATTAAAACTCCACTTTATATTGTTTTGGCTTGCTGTGTGTTAACGCTGTTATTTGTCAATGGCGGACAGCAGTTTAACCCCCCTAGTGTGGGACTTTTACAAAAGGCGCCCAAAGAAATACCTTTAGGTATGGGAATTCTGGGACTGAAAGTACTTTTAGGTTATGTACCATTAATTGCTTGTGCTTACTATTTAATTCGCGATAAACAGGATTTTTTATTGTTATCGCGCCTCCAAGTTTCCCTCATCCTGATTTGCTGTGTGCTGGGATTTATTCAATACTTCTTATTATTCACTGGTATATGTAAAGGCACTAGAGGTCTTGAAGGAAATGCTCTATTTGTGACATCACTAGAAGCGCGATGTTATTTTGGTGGAGCATTACTATATAGTCCTGAAGAAGGAGTTATTCGCTTACCAGGAACATTTGTCGCCCCTTGGCAATGGGCATGGTTTTTAATTTCCAGCACCTTTTTTACCTTTGCTACTGGCTTCACCGACCCCTCAATAATTTGGCGGTTAATCGGTTTAGGTTCTTTAGGTTCAGTCTTTATCAATGCTGTCATTTCTGGGCAAAGAATTGCTTTAGCTTTAGTACCAACCTGCTTTGGAATTTTGCTATTACTCACAGGTCAAATTGGCAACCTAAAACGGTTTATCCCCATAGGAATAGGACTAGCTTTTATTTTGGGAATAGCAATGGTAACTAACCCTGCTGTCGTCCAAGAGAGAACCGCAAGTTTTACCAGTCGTTGGGAAGCTTCACCACCCCAAGATTTTATAGTCCAACAATTTGAAGAAAACTGGAAAAACGTAGACGGCCCCTTAGGTAGTGGTTTAGGTAGAGCAACAAACTCTGCCCGTACAATGGGTGAAACTAAACTCGTAGAAACTTATTACCCCAAAGTACTTTATGAAATTGGCATTGTTGGAGTACTAGCATTTTTGGCTTTAGTCACGACTTTGACAATTATTGCCTTTAAAACCTATCGTTCCATAAAAAACCGTAATTTCCGCAGTTACGGAGCAGCTTTATGGGTGTTTATATTGTTTATTAGTTACAACACCTACTATTATCCCTTGGATGTAGATCCGGTTGCTGTTTACTATTGGTTTTTTGCGGGAGTTCTTTTTAAATTGCCAGAACTGGAAAAACAAGAAAAGGAAGATGCGGACCCCAACCCAAAAAACAAGAAAAAACGTCTAAAAACAATTTAAATCAGAGAAAAATGGCAAAAGTTATCATATGTGGTAATAATCACATTAGAATTCCTAATTTACCACGTAATTCTAGGCATAAACTAATACATGCCAAATCTTTTCCTACAGGTAGATATCCTATAGAAAAACTTTGGTATCCTTTGGGAAGTTTTTTCGCTTGGCAACCATCATGGGAAAAATATCAGGTTGTTCATTCTTTTAACAGAGTTTTATATACAAATAAACCTTGGTTTGTCACATTTGAAGACCACCGTTTTTTGTATAGAAATCCTCAAAATAAACGCGAAGCAGTAATTTATGAATTATTAAACAATCGTTTAGCACTAGATAATTGCCAAAAACTTATAGCAATGTCGGATTATGCTAAAATCAGGTTCCTTAAGCGAATAGAAGGCTGGAAAATAGAAGAGAACTTAAGTAAGAAATTGGATGTAATTCATCCAAATTTTCGTACCAGAGTTGACCAAGCAAAAACTTATCAACCAGACCAAAATTTACAGCTTATTTTTGTAGGACACCACATTGCAAGAAAAGGTGGAGTTGTTGCTTTAAGGCTAGCAAAGAAAGCTGAAAAATTAGGTTTACCTGTTACTATCCATATAATATCGGGACTAGGGCATGGTTCAGGAGTACCTACAGATTTTCCTGATACCACCAAATATTTAGAAGATTTAAAGTTACTAGATTTAAGTAACGTTGTCTTCCATAAAAATCTTCCTAACGACAAAGTTATTGAATTACTATCCCAAAGCCATTTTCAATTAATGCCTACATTACATGATACTTATGGCTTTAGTGTCATCGAAGGATTTTCCGTTGCGACGCCGGCAATTACAACAAATATATGCGCCTTACCAGAGTTTATTCGTCATAACGAAAATGGCTATATTTTAGAATTACCAATCAACGACATTAAACACTGGGCTAATTGGTTACATGGAGAAAAAACTAAAACTAATGAATATTGGGAAGTTCTCAATAGTACCTATGACTATTTAGCAGAACAAGCGCTACAACAAATCATGCAATTTCTTGATAGAAGCGATAAACGAGAACATTATGAATTTTTAAGTTCGGGAGCATTAGCTCAAGCACAAATTTTGCATAACTCTGAAAAGCAAAATGAGTTATTTGATAATTTATATGCAGCAGCAGCAGGATAAAGGGAATGACAGAGACAAGGCGACGCGGGAAAAAACTAATGACAAATGACCAATGACAAATGACTAATGACTAAAATTATGAATAATTTGCCTTTAATTACAGTGGTTATTCCGACATACGGTCGGGAGGAACCGCTACGGGATAGTATTGTGGATGTACTCAAACAAGACTATCCCAATTTTGAAGTTTTGGTGGTAGACCAAACCGCACAACATCAACCAGAAATTCAAGCCTATCTTGAGGAAATGGCAGCAGCAGGTAAAATTAAATGGTTGCGGTTAGATTGGGCGAGTTTACCAGGGGCGCGGAATTATGCTGTACGGCGGTCATCTGGTGAAATAATATTATTTATTGATGATGATGTTCAGTTAACGCCTGGATTGTTATCAGCCCATGCGAAAAATTATCTCCAAAGTCCAGAAGTGGGGGCTGTTGCTGGACGAGTATTTGACAGGATGAAACTGGGTGATTCTGGAGGAGATTTAGAGATTGAATATTTGCCTCCTGAAGCTATGGACCCAGGAATAGCTTGGTATCATATTGATTTAGTACATACGACCAAACCCCAGCAAGTACTGACAGCAAGGGGTTGCAATATGTCCTTTCGCCGCGAAATTTTTACTAAGCACGGACTGAGTTTTGATGAGAGATTTCGCGGTAGTGCAGTACGCGAAGAATCAGACTTTTGTTTGCGGGTACGAAAGACGGGATATAAGATTTGGTACGACCCAGAGGCTCATTTGGTGCATTTAGGTGAAGAGACTGGTGGTTGTCATGATATTAGTATGCGATCGCTCAAATATCAACTCACCTTTTACCACAATCATTTCTTAATGGGGCTGAAAAACCTCACAGTTAATCAAGCTTTACGCTTATACGCGCGTTTATTTGATTGTCACGTCCTGGGACGCCCACCTTGCCATAAAAGCGGTTCCCCCATCAAAATTGCCACTCGCGGTATTTTTTACACTTTGGGTTTTTTCAAAGCCTTGGGTACTGTCATCCAATCAGTATGGAATGATGGTCAAATTTACACTCGTTTGGAGCGAGAAATTTAGTTAGTGCTAGAGACGCGATTAATCGCGTCTGTACAAGAGTTAGGAGTTAGGAGTTCCTGAATCAAAAATCACAAATTACAAATAAAAATGAAGATTTTAGTTGCTAGTCACACTTATATTGTAGACCTCAACTGTGAAAAATTACGCGCTTTATCTCAACTACAACCTGGCATTGAAGTAACAGTTGTAGTTCCAAAGCGTTGGAATCCTGGTGGTGTACAAAACAAAATTATTGAAACTGAATATCGCGATGAAGGTTCATTTAAAATAGTTCCGGTTTCTAACTTCAGTCAAAATCATCAGGGACTTCTAACCTTTGGTGCTGATTTAATATCTTTATTCAAACAATTCCGTCCCCAAATTATCCAGGTAGAACAAGGGTCTAGAGGATTAGCTTATACTCAGATGATTGGCTTGAATAAGTTATTAGGACTCAAAGCCAAAAATGTATTTTTTACCTGGTGGAACCTACCTTATGAATTAAAATTACCAATTGCATTATTAGAAAAGTATAACCTTAACCAAAGCCACGGCATTATTTCTGGTAACCAAGATGGGGCAGAAATTTTGCGGCAACGTGGATATCAAGGGCCAATTAAAGTCATGCCGCAACTAGGTGTAGATGAAAGTTTATTCACTCCCAAAGGACAACCAGAGTTAGCAGCAAGGTTAGGTATTGAAAAAGAAGATTTTGTAGTAGGTTTTGTTGGTCGTTTTGTCCAAGAAAAAGGTTTGTTAACGCTTTTAAAAGCCTTAGTAAATTTAAAAAATAAACCTTGGAAATTGCTTTTATTGGGGCGGGGAGAATTAAAAGCTGAATTAATCAAAATAGCGAAAGAAAACAATATTGAAGAACGGTTAATTCTAGTAGAAAGCGTTCCCCATAATGATGTGGCGAACTATATTAATTTAATGAGTACTTTGGTACTGCCTTCAGAAACAACTTACAAATTTAAAACCTTAACATCTGCTGGTTGGAAAGAACAATTCGGTCATGTGTTAATTGAAGCAATGGCTTGTCAAGTGCCTGTGATTGGTTCTGATTCCGGTGAAATTCCCCATGTAATTGGTGATGCTGGTTTAATTTTCCCTGAAGGTGATGCTCAAGCCCTTGCTAATTGCTTAGTTGAATTAATGGATAAACCATATTTTGCTGATAGTCTTGGGGAAATGGGTTATCAAAAAGCAATGATTAAATACACAAATAAAGCTTTAGCTAAACAGCAATTAGAGTTTTATCAAGAATTGGTTAATAGTCATTAGTCATTGGTCATTGGTCATTGGTCATTAGTGAATAATATAGGACAAAAGACAAACGACAAATGACAAAGCGCAAAGTCTGAGCGCCGGCTTCCGGCGATGCCTACGGCAACGCGAAGCGCGAACGGAACTTTGTAAGAGAGGACAAATAACAAATGACAAATGATAAAAAAATGAAAATTTTACAAATTGTTCCCTCAATTTCTCTGATTTACGGCGGCCCCAGTCAAATGGTACTGGGATTAGCTCCAGCGTTGGGAAAAGAGGGAGTAGAAGTTACAATTTTGACAACTGATAGTAATGGCGATACAGGTCAAATACCTTTGGATGTTCCTTTAAATCGCCCAATTAAACAAGATGGTTATGAAATCATTTATTTTCGTTGTGCGCCATTTCGTCGCTACAAATTTTCTCTAGATTTATTAAAGTGGCTAAAACGTCATGGTCAGGAATTTGACATTGCACATATTCATGCTTTATTTTCGCCTATAAGTAGTGCTGCTGCTATTGTCTGTCGCCATCAAAATCTACCTTATATTTTGCGTCCTTTGGGTACTCTCGATCCGGCTGATTTACGCAAAAAAAAGCAATTAAAACAGATTTATACAGCAATTATAGAACGCCAAAATTTAGCTGGTGCAGCAGCAATTCATTTTACTAGCGAACAAGAAGCTAAAATATCAGAGCGATTTGGAGTTTCGACACCAGATTTGGTAATTCCTTTGGGTGTGAAACAAGAGGGAGTAATAAAAAAAGAGGAGAGGAATATAACACGTCAGCAATTTAATATTCCTGGCGATATACCGTTGGTATTATTTATGTCAAGAATCGACCCAAAAAAGGGGTTAGATTTATTGATTCCGGCGCTAGAAAAATTATTAGCAGATGGTTATAAGTTTCATTTTGTTTTAGCTGGTACAAATCCTCAAGATCCTGATTACGAAGAAAAGATAAAATCTCAAATTCAAAATTCACTATTGCGATCGCACACTACAATTACTGGCTTTGTTACTGGTGAATTAAAAGCTAGTTTACTACAAGCTGCTGATTTATTCGTCTTACCTTCCTACTATGAAAATTTTGGCATTGCTGTAGCTGAAGCGATGCTAGCAGGAATACCCGTAGTCATTTCTGACCAAGTGCATATTTGTCAACAAATACGTGATAGTGAGTCGGGTTGGGTGGGTGCAACAAATGTCGAAGCACTGGTGGATTTATTGCAAGTAGCTTTGCAAAATCCTACAGAACGCCAACGACGGGGATTAAATGCCCACAAACATGCTTATGTAAATTTTAGTTGGGATGCGATCGCTAAGCAAACAATCCAGGCCTATGAGAAAATTTTGGTAAATAAATAGACATCTCCACAAATTAAATATACGTTATCCGAACCGTTGTAGAGACGTAGCAGTACTACGTCTCTACATTCATTTTTGAAAATGTTTAATTAATTTAACCCAACGCAGACAACAGTAGTTTTTGCCAAATGGGCGCTAGAATTGCTTTGATGATAATATCTGCAATCACAAAAGTAATTCCAATTAACATATAAGTTTTCGGAAAGGCAGATTTAGGAACTTCGCCTCTCATGCGAGTTAATAAATTTAATCCTAATGCAGCTAAAGCCACCCCAGTTGCAATAAACCCAATTACCCGCACAATTGACCAAGGATACCACCCTAAAATAGCTGCTAACCAAGGTTTAGCACTCATTTTTACCAATTGTGCAACATAGAAATTCATATAATTTAGCATCCAAGTACCAAAGATTAATGCAGTGCTACTGATGCTAACGACACACAGAATACAAAAAATCCCATAGTGCAATAAATGGTTTGGTAAAAACAAACTCAGGGTTCCTTCCATACCTTCGCCTGTGCGAATCCAGTGAAACATTTCCGTAGTGTATGACTCTCCGCGAAGGATGACTTTTGCTGCTGTTTGCGGAGCGATCGCTGTTGCTACAATTACAGCAATACTCTGCAACACTCCCCACAGTAACATCCACCAAAAAGCATTTTTATATTGTTGACGACGTACTTCTAAAAAGAAAATAGGATACGGGACAGCAGCACCCAAAATCGGCATCAACCAGGGAACTCCAAAAATCAAACTTGCAGTTGTGCTGAGAATAACACCGACAGTTAAAAGTAAAAGTATTGCAATCATCGTTGGGAAAAGGGACTGGGGACTGGGGAATGGGGACTGGGGAGATGGGGAGTGTGGGGGGATAGGGAGGTGTGGGAGGTGTGGGAAGAGAGGGAGGTGTGGGAGGTGTGGGAGGAGAGGGAAGAGGGGAAAAAGCCGGAAGTATAAATTTTCTTTCCCCCCACACTCTCCTATCCCCATCTTCTCATCTCCCCAGTCCCCAGTCCCCATTCCCTTATACGAGAGTCCTAACAACCTAAAATTTTGTTTAAAACCGCTAAAGCCCGATTGGGGAATAGGGGTTTTGTGTCATGATGACAAAGTAGAACACAGATGCTTTTCTAACTACAGGGAATCTCACATGGCTCTCCATTTAGGTGATACAGTACCTAACTTTAAACAAGCCTCAACACACGGCGACATCGATTTTTACGAATGGGCAGGCGACAGCTGGGTTGTGCTGTTCTCTCATCCTGCTGATTTTACACCTGTTTGTACAACAGAACTAGGCACAGTTGCGAAGCTCAAACCAGAATTTGACAAGCGCAATGTCAAAGCGATCGCACTTAGCGTCGATAATGTTGAATCACACAACGGCTGGATAGGAGATATCGAAGAAACTCAAAGCACGACTCTTAACTATCCAATTTTGGCAGATGCCGATCGCCAGGTTTCTGACCTTTATGATATGATCCACCCCAATGCCAACGCAGCTGTAACAGTGCGATCGGTTTTCGTTATTGACCCCAACAAAAAACTCCGTCTAACTTTCACATATCCCCCCAGCACGGGACGTAACTTTGACGAACTTTTGCGGGTTATCGATTCTTTGCAATTGACTGATAACTACAGCGTGGCGACCCCAGCTGACTGGAAAGATGGAGAGGATGTCGTAATTGTCCCCTCACTCAAAGATCCAGAAGTCCTCAAAGAGAAATTCCCCAAAGGCTATGAGGAAGTTAAACCTTATCTGCGCTTAACTCCTCAGCCTAACAAGTAAATCTGAAAATGATTTCCTGCATTAGACGCAAAGCCGCCAACCTAAATCTTGGCGCGGCAGTCGCTCATGGGGGAAACCCCCAAGACCGCGCTGCCTTGTCTTTGCGTCTTTGCGCGAGAATAAAGTCAGTGCGCTAGGCATCGGAACCTGGAGGAAATCCCATGTTTTCATCCCCTTTGGTTTTGCAAATTCCGTCATCAATGCAAATGACAGACGAACAATTTTTTGAGTTCTGTCAAGTGAATCGCGATTTACGCATTGAGCGTAATAAATTAGGAGAATTGGTAATTATGCCTCCTACTGGTTCAGAGACAGGAAACCGAGAAATTAATATCTCAGGACAGTTATGGGTCTGGTCAGAACAGGATGGTACAGGTATAACTTTTAGCTCTAGTACTGGATTTAAGCTATCAACGGGTGCAGAGCGCTCTCCAGATGCTTCCTGGATTAAACTAGAACGGTGGAATTCTCTGTCTCCAGAACAACAGCAAAAATTTGCCCCCATTTGTCCAGATTTTGTAGTTGAACTCAAATCTCCTAGCGACAACCTCCAAACTTTGAAGGAAAAAATGGAGGAGTATATGAATGAGCCGGGAATACAGTTAGGCTGGTTAATTGACCGTAAGCAACGCAAAGTTTATATTTATCGTCCTGGATTATCAAAGGAATGTTTGGATAATCCTGCTAGCGTTAGCGGCGATCCGATATTGCCTGGTTTTATTTTAAATATGAGTAAAGTTTGGTAAAAAAAGTAGCAGCGTACAGCTGTACATTCATGCCGACTTTATATAAAACTTATGTTCTGCAAGTAACTGAAGTTCTTTGCTAATAGGAAAATTCATCTTTAAATGAGTAAATATACTTAAATAGCTAAAGTCTACTTCAGTAGACTTTAGCTATTAGCCTGGGAATTGATTCCAGGCTCCCTGAAAACAAAAACCCGCCGTGGCGGGGTACACAACAAAACTATGAACTATGAACAGTGAAAACTTGATTTAGTTGGAATATTTCATTTCAGCTTCTAGTTGACGAATCAGCTGTTCGTCGCCTTTTGCTCTGGCTACTTGCAAGCGATGTTCTAGGCTTTTTTGAATATTTTCTCTGTGAGCTTCTCTGGCTTTTCTGGCAGCCTGTAATCTACCTTGATTCATAGGAATTACCTCTTAATTTTTGCCTTTATGTCTTCTATTCTTAACATAGCATATATTTTGTAGCTGTTGCTACAGAAATTTTGGAATAAATATAAATTTTAGTCAAACCATGTCTGAGAATTGGATGGAACGACAACCACTGGTGACTTTGCTAAGCGATTTTGGCGATCGCGATGTCTATGTGGGGGTGATGAAAGGAGTAATAGCTCAAATTAACTCTCAAATCAGGGTGGTAGACTTGACGCACCAAATTCCGCCGCAAGACATAGCCGCAGCCCGGTTTTCTTTAATGAATGCTTACCCTTATTTCCCAGTCGGGACAGTCCATGTAGCAGTGGTAGATCCAGGTGTGGGCAGCAGGCGACGGGCGATCGCAGTAGAATTTGCTCAAGGGTTTCTCGTCGGGCCAGATAATGGTATTTTCAGCGGAGTATTAAGCCAAAGTCCGGCGATGGCAGTTGTGGAACTCACAAATCTTAACTTTTGGCGAACTCGTCAACCAAGCAAGACTTTTCATGGTAGAGATATTTTTGCACCAGTGGGAGCTTATCTTGCCAGTGGTGTCCCCCTCAAACAGCTAGGACAAGAAATCGATCCAGCCAGTTTGGTGAAGTTGGATATCGGCGAGTGTAAGCAGACAAAAACTGGTGTAGTGGGTTGCATTCAATATATAGATGGCTTTGGCAACTTAGCGACCAACATTCCTGGAAGTTGCGTTGAAGGTAAAAGCTGGTGCGTCCAGGCTGCTGGGTTGAGTATACCAGGATGTGAAACTTATAGTAATGTCAAGGTGGGAGAGACCATCGCTTTGGTTGGCAGTCACGGCTGGGTAGAAATTGCCGTCAATAGCGGCAACGCTCATTTACAGTTACAGCTTAATTTACAAGATGCCGTACATGTCTTGTTTTGATGACAAAACTATAACTGTTTATTAACTGTTGGCTGTTGACGGTTAACAGTGGTCAGTGTATCCTTGGTGGTTCTGAGAGTTGAAGCAAACTGACTTTCATCAGTCAACTGTCAACACTCAACACTGCGATCGCAAGCTTATGACTAGATTTAAAAATCTAATTATTCATATATCCTAGAGCATACTTTTAGAAATACTCACATTAAATTCATATCATTGCCGATAATAATAAAAGTACTATTCAGCAATTTACCGTACTACTCACTCAGGAATCATAACTACATTCTTAGCTATGAATACGCAAACACTACCTGCACCACAAGTTTATCAAGGTCAGTTTGGGGAATTTACAATTACTTCACACGATCGCACTGGCGTAATTATTTACCGCACTGGGTTAATGATAGCTGCACTCAGCTTTGCCGTCGGTAGCGGTTTGATTTTGCTTAATAATAACCCGACTGTTCTAAGTGCGCTGACACCTCTATATGGTTGTTTTATTTTGGCTCTCGGTGTAAGTTTATTTACGATTCATATCTACATGATAATACTGCACCGGATGTTGCAAAGTTTTTGGGCGATCGGTACTATCGCATCCGCAATTTTAGCACTATCTAGTAGTGAACCTTTGGCTGTTACCATTTACAATCAGCCTCTTACTTTATTTGGAGTTGGTTTTGTTTTTGTTGCTTTGACAGGTATTTATTTTAAAGAAGCTTTTTGCTTCAATCGCCTAGAAACTAAAGTATTAACTCCAATAGTACCGCTACTATTATTAGGACATTTAGTAGGAGTTTTACCAATTGAGTGGGAAGGTATTTTATTAGGAATTTGGGCAACGTTGTTTTTGGTATTTGCTCTGCGAAAGACAGTGCAACCAATTCCAGCCGATATTGGTGATAAGTCTGTATTTACTTACTTGAAAGAACAGCGTCTAGCTAAAGTTTAATGCAGGCAAAAAAACGTCGGCGTCAAAAATTTCTAAAAATAAAACTAATAAAACGCCAAGAAATGTGGACACTTACGGCTCCGGGGTGGGCGATTGCAATCACTGTGGTTGCTTATTTAATATTTTTCAGTATTACTCATGTACACTCATATCTCGCCGTAACTTCCCCTCTCAAATCAGCAGAAATATTAGTTGTTGAAGGATGGCTGCCAGATTACGCTATAGAAGAAGCGTTGATTGAATTTAAAAACGGTTCTTATCGTCAAATAATTACCACCGGAGGTACATTAGGAAAAGGAACTTATCTTACTGGATACAATAATTTTGCAGAAGTCACAGCCGCCACCTTCAATAAACTTGGTTTAGAAGCAGAAAAAGTAATAGCTGTTCCCACACCTTATGTAGTTAAAGATCGTAGTTACGCCTCTGCTGCCGAATTTTATCGCTGGCTATCGAATTCCAATATAAAAGTAGAATCAATTAATCTTTTTTCTTTGGATGTTCATACTCGTAGGAGTTGGTTAATTTTTAAAAAAATACTTAATCCTGAAATTGAAGTTGGCGTAATTGCTGCCAAAACTCAAGATTACGATCCAGAGAAATGGTGGGGTTCTAGCCAAGGTGTGCGGACTGTTCTTGATGAAACAATTGCTTATATTTATGCGCGGTTTTTGAGTTGGAAAAAGTGAAATGAGTCAAAATTCAGGAGTCAGAATTGAGATCGGATACCCGACTTCTTGAAAAAGTCGGGTATTTTGATGGGTTAGTGGTGGTAAAATCCGCGACTTCTTGAAGAAGTGGCGGATCTTAGCCCTGAAGAGCAATTTAACGTATCGCTTTCTTGGAAGTTATTTTTTCGCCGATTCTGGGAACTCTATGAATACGGTTCAGTAATTCACGCAGCGTTAACCACAATAGCTGGCTTTTAAAGTAGCAATTGGTACTAGCTGGCTGTGCCGTTCTGATCCGTATTGTAAGAATCGTTTAGACTTTTGAGGATCGGTTGATGGATAAATCTATTATTCAGTTGGTTGACGAATTACCAGCTGACAATATCACTGTCAAAGTTTTAAAAGCTCTTGATTATGTAGCACCAGGTGAATGGAACAATTTGGTGGGGTTTGACAATAATATCCGCGCCATCACGGGAGAAAGCGATGCTAAGGTAATCCAAAGAATCCGCGATCGCGCTGTTGCGTTATATTACGATCCTCAAAATGGCTACCAGTCTGCAATCAAAGTTTATCAAATAATTGATAAAGCAGATACAGCTATGGCGACGGCGGCTTTAGCTAATAAAGTTGGTGAGAAAATTGGTTTTCTTTCTTTTTTAAGCAACCTTACTCCCAAAGCAGATGTAACTCAATCGATTGATTTAGCCCTGAAAATTGCGGTGGAAATCATCGCCTTTTGCAAACTGAATGGTATTCCTCAACCTAACCCCCAACAGTTTGCCAATTCCCTAGCTAACAACTATCAAAATGCATCTCTAATGCGGATGGTTGCTTTAGTTTGTATAGATGGAATTTTGCCTTTAGGGCCAGATTTCTTAGGAAAAATTCAGTCAGTTATTAGTGGCGCTGATAGTAGCGCAATAGCTAAAAATCCTGTGTTTTTAGCTGTCAATAGCTCTTTACCAGGGAATAATCCCACCGATAAACTTGGTTTTATTAATCAGAGTTTCAACTCTGTACAAGGGTGGATGAATGGCTTAGTATCGAAAACAGGCATCACTCCGCAATCAATTTCTAGCCATTTGGGTAATTTTATTCAGATTGCTGATGATAATTTAGATTTTGTAGCAGCATTTCTAGACCAAACTACAAACTACTACGAACATACGGGAATTCAAACTGTTGCTCGCAGCGTAATTTTGCAAGCACATACTTTAGTTAAAGAAGAAATTAAACAAGAAGCACAAAAGCCGATTCAAGATGTTTCATCTGCTGCAAAGTCAGATGTGAAGTCAGATAATAGTCAGTATGCACTCAGCAAAACAGTAGAAGTTTGGGATGGTGATGAGGAGGATTGGTATCAAGGAACAATTGAAAAAATCCAAGACGATCAATTTTTTATTCATTACCTTGGTTATGGTTCATCTTATGATGAATGGGTAGGTGAAGATGACATTCGTACTCGCGATCTTCGTTCTACTGATGACAATGGATATGCAGTTGGTCAAAAGGTAAAATGTTGGGATGATGACCAAGAAGCTTGGTATTCTGCTACCATTCAACAAGTCCAAGGTCACCAATACTTCCTTCGCTACATCGGTTATGACTCATCTTATGATGAATGGGTTGATAGCGACGAAATTCGCTAACTAGTGAATAGAGCTTTTGCAAAAGTGCAAAAAGCACTTTTGTGGGAAAAGGGAAAAGGTTAAAGGGGAAAGGGAAAATATCAAACCTTTCCCCCTTTACCCTTCCCCTTTTCCCGACTTCTGCAAGAAGTCTAATGATTACGGGGCATGATGCCCCATATTAATATACAGTAGTTTTCAAAAGCGATCGCAAGCAAGAGGCAACAGGCTTGAAAGTTTGTTGCGATCGCTGTTTTACAATCAGTTGAATAAACGGGTTTAAGTGTGGTAGTAAATTCCCGGCTAATTACATTCTCAATCCTGAATTCTCATTTAATTACGAATTACAAATTATCTTGATACTTGCGCTACGATATCCCCTATTGCCTTTGTGCAATAGACCTCTTGCAAAAGTGCTTTTTGCAAGAGGTGGGAAAAGGTTAAGGGGGAAAGGGAAAATACCAAACCTTTCCCCTTTTCCCCTTCCCCTTTTCCCGACTTCTGCAAGAAGTCTAATGTATGTGAGGAGTAGTTAGGACAAACACGAATATGATAAAAGAACTTAATAGACAAGGTACAGAAAATCTAGTTGCGATCGCCAATCAATTCGCCGGACTGAGGAAGGTTACAGCCACTAAAGCATTCGGTAGCGGTAATATAAATGACACGTTTTTAGTAACTTTAGATTCCTCAGAACAACAACATTTTGTTTTACAACGCATCAATACGCAGGTATTTCGCCAACCAAAGCTAATTATGCAGAACATGTGTATCTTCACTGAGCATGTTCGTAAAAGATTACAATCTACTCCTTTAAATCGTCGCTGGGAAATACCGCAAGTACTACTGACTAAAAATCAACAAAACCACTGGCGAGATGCTGACGGTTCCTTTTGGCGGGCGATTAGCTTTATTGAAGATTCACAATCCTTTGATACCATGCACGATCGCTCACATGCACAAGAAATCGGTTATGCCTTGGGCATGTTCCACAATTTGATCGGCGATCTGCCACCAGAAAAACTCGCTGATACCCTACAAGGATTTCATATTACTCCGCTTTACCTCCAGCAATACAATGAAGCTTTGGCGACAACTAAAGTGCGTAAAACTCCTGAAGTTAATTATTGCTTGCAATTTGTTAGCGATCGCCAAACCTTTGCACACATCTTAGAAAATGCTAAAACCCAAGGCATTCTACCTTTGCGGCTGATGCACGGCGATCCAAAAATCAATAATGTGATGTTCGACACAGCTACCCAGCAAGCTGTCAGCGTCATCGACCTCGACACCGTAAAACCCGGTTTGGTACATTACGATATAGGCGATTGTTTGCGATCTGGTTGCAATCCCGTTGGAGAAGAAACGGAGAATTGGGAAAGCGTTTATTTCGATACTGATTTGTGCCAGGGAATTTTAGCAGGTTATCTTGGTGTAGCTAAGGCTTTTCTTACAGAAAATGACTATGCTTATATCTACGATGCAATTCGTCTGATCGCTTTTGAATTAGGATTAAGATTTTTTGCCGATTATTTAGCAGGAAATGTCTATTTCAAAGTCAAGCATCCAGAACATAATTTAGCAAGAGCGATCGTCCAGTTTAAACTTACCGAAAGTATCGAATCCCAAGAAACGCAGATTCGCAAAATCATCAAAGATATTAAATGAATAGCCAGACATTTTCTTTGCAACCATTTACTTCTAGCGAATCCCTAGCTAATTTGGAAATTACAGGCAATATCAGCCGAAATATTAATCAATTTAGCATCGGTTATACCGTTACAGGCGATTTAAAAGAAATTGTGGTTGCTTCACCATCAAACACACCATCACGCAAGCATCAACTGTGGGAAGATACTTGCTTTGAGTTTTTCTTTGGCATCAAAAATTCTCCACAATATTGGGAATTCAACCTCTCTCCCGCCGGACATTGGAATGTCTATCGTTTTGATGGCTACCGTCAAGGGATGAGGGAAGAAACAGCCTTGACAATACTTCCGTTTAATGTTAAAAATCAACCGGATAAATTATTACTGACATTAAACATTGATTTGGATAAAATCATTTCGCCAGAACAGATAATTGAAGTTGCCATTACTACTGTTATTAAATACAGAAATGGTGGCATTACTTACTGGGCATTAACTCATCGAGGTGCAGAGGCTGATTTTCATTTGCGAGATAGTTTCATTCTTGAATTGTAAGGTGGCAACGCGATAAATCGCCGTTTATATAAAGGATTGATTGCGATAATGTCTGATAAATTTTCGTTTTCTAATCTTGATGAACTACAGCGATGGCATCAGGGTATAAAACAAGCAAACCGCAATAATATTTTTTGTCACTGTCGTACTTGCGGTTATGAATGGATAGATTCAACATTTGATGTTATTTGCCTCAAATGCAGTAGCAACAATGTAGAAAGTATTTCATCTTGGCAATTTCCAGATGATTAAATTAGAGCGTTATATTATATGCAACAAAATTGGTCGCAAGAAAGTTATATAAAAGCCTTCAACAAAGCAGCGCAGGCACATCAAGGGCAGAAAATACCAGGTTCAGAAATACCTTATATTATGCACTTGAATTTTGTCAGCATGGAAGTAATTGCTGCTTTAAATGTTGAAAAAGAGCGTGACGGAGACCTAGCAATTAAATGTGCAATTTTGCATGACATAATTGAAGACACTGTGACAACCTTTGAAGAGATAAAAACTGAGTTTGGAGAAGCGATCGCTAACGGTGTACTTGCACTAACTAAAGATAATTCGCTAGAAAAAAATCTGCAAATGACAGATAGTTTGCGAAGAATAAAGAAACAACCGCCAGAAATATGGATGGTCAAGCTAGCCGATAGAATTAGCAACTTCCAAGCACCGCCACACTACTGGAATCAAGAAAAAATTATTCGATATCGAGAAGAAGGAATTCAGATTTATGAAACATTGAAAGATGCAAGTCCGTTTCTTGCATCGCGCTTGGCTAGCAAAATTGAAGACTATAAAGCTTTTATTAAATAGTGGCACACTAATACTAGGTGAAATATAGGAGTCCGATTTGATTTCTGAAAAAATCTCAGTATCTGTAGGGTGTGTTATGGCGTAGCCTAACGCACCTAAATCATTAACCGGTGCGTTAGCCTTTGGCGTAACGCACCCTACGTATATTTCAAAAATCAAATATGAGTCCTATAGTAACTATTTGGGAGCATCCCAATTTTGTCAAAAGGTACAGGACTGACACAAAAACCCTGTATAAACCTCTTTACTTGGCGCTCTTGGCGTCCTTGGCGGTTCGTTATTTCATTATTGTTTGAAGCAAAAATACCGTATAAAAATAAATTTGCATATTTGGGATGCCCCCAAATAGTATGAGGTAAATCAAAAATTACTAGAGATAGAATCATGGAATTAATTGAACTAATATTGGTGCTAGCCACAGTAGTTAGTGTTGCAGATGGAAATACAATTTTGATTAAAGATGATGCAGGCCGACCTATGACGGTAAAGCTAGCCTGCATTAATACACCTAAACCAGCTAGCCAGCAATCAACTTTAGCAGCAACACAAAGGTTAAAACAACTGCTACCACCTCAATCTCCTGTAGTGATTAGAAGTACAGAACAACTCAAAAATGGTCGCGCGAGTGGTGAGATTTTTGTGGAGAATCGCTCAGTTAATCTGCTTTTAGTCCAAGAAGGTAATGCTGTAGTTGACCGAGACTCTTTATACAATTGCTATGAAACCAAAACCCAATATTTAATTGCCGAAGCTAATGCTAAAAATAAGCAATTGGGATTCTGGCAGCAATCAAATAAAAGTATAAACGAATCAAAAATACAGACTTGGCGAGGCAAGTTAATTTATGAAGAAATTCTTCCTATGATGTCACCTAAAGCTTATGCAGGCAACGAATTTTTTCTAATTACTAACTCAGCCAAACAGAATCGCTTAGTGCTGCGTCCATCTGTGCAAGTTTCTCATTCTCAATTGCGATCGTTTGATAATAAAGAAGTTGAAATAACAGCGGTATATGTTGCAGGGACTCGCCCTTCTCCTACTAAAACTGCTTGTCCTATTGAGCTTAATGGACAATGTATGCCCCAAGGTGAAGGTTATCAAGTTTTATCTATAGTGCAGTTGAAATAGGAATTGGAATTGAGAATTCAGAATTCAGAATTCAAAATTTAAGATGGTGTACTTGATTAACTTGAAATCTCATGTAAAAACGATGCGTTAAGACTGTTGCCTGTTTTCTATTCCCTGTTCGCTTCCCCAGAAAAGCGATCGCACTTCAGGAAATACTTCTAATAATAGATGACTCAGTGATTGAGAAAGAGATAATACTCAAGGGCCTAATTTGTCTTCCCAATTACTGAGTAGGAGATTAGTTGATGAAAACTAGAAAGCTAGGCAAACAAGGTTTAGAAGTTTCAACTATTGGGCTTGGTTGCATGGGAATGTCCGAGTTCTATAGCGGTCGTGACGAACAAGAAGCGATCGCCACAATTCATCGAGCATTAGAACTGGGAGTTAATTTTCTTGATACTGCTGATATGTACGGGCCTTTTACTAACGAACAATTAGTAGGCAGAGCAATTAAAGACCGCCGCGATAAAGTAGTATTAGCAACCAAATTTGGCAATGTCCGCACTGAAGATGGTGGTTGGAAAGGCATTAGTGGCAAACCAGAATACGTGCGTGAAGCTTGCGATGCTTCCCTCAAACGTCTGGGAGTTGAAGTCATTGACCTTTATTATCAACATCGGGTAGATACAACCGTACCCATTGAAGATACTGTAGGGGCAATGGCAGAGTTAGTTAAGCAAGGAAAAGTGCGTTATTTAGGACTTTCCGAAGCTGCTCCCGCTACAATTCGACGAGCGCAAGCAGTTCACCCGATTGCAGCACTGCAAACAGAATACTCTCTTTGGAGTCGAGAACCAGAGGATGAAATTTTACCTACAGTCCGGGAATTAGGAATTGGATTTGTTCCCTATAGCCCGTTAGGAAGAGGATTTTTATCAGGTGCAATTACTAGCCCTGACGATCTTCCAGCTGATGATTATCGAAGAAATGCTCCCCGCTTTCAAGGTGAGAATTTCTATAAGAATCTGCAAGTAGTCGAGCAAGTCAAAGAAATTGCCACTGAAAAAGGAGTGACCGCAAGTCAGCTTGCACTAGCATGGCTTTTGGCTCAAGGAGAAGATATTGTTCCAATTCCTGGTACAAAACGCCGTACTTACTTAGAGGAGAATATTGCAGCAACCGAAATTACTTTGACTCAAGAAGAGTTGAATCGAATTGAAGCAGTTGCACCCAAAAATATCGCAGCAGGCGATCGCTACTCTGACATGAGTAGCGTTAACCGTTAATTGATTGCTTACAGCAATTTTCAGGTAAATAGACCACGTTGTAGGGGCGCACAGCTGTGCGCCCCTACTTATCTTTTGAGAAGTGGAATTAATGGAAACAAAAGCACTTAATTTGTAAGTGCTTTGTTGTTTTCACTCACTTCTATTCTTAAAAGTAGAATTAATGAAAGCAGTTCTAAAGCAAAGCTAGCTCAAGTAGACTAAAGATTTTTACGAGTATTTTAGTAAATCTTAAGTAGGGTGTGTTACGGCTTTAGCCTAACGCACCGTCTTATATAGCGGTGCGTTAGGCGCTCAGATCATATTTTTCGTGACAAGTAATCTCAAAATACGCGCCTAACACACCCTACAATAATTTTATTTTTACTAAAGATAACTCTTGCTATTAGTAAGGCACATCAGTTACTTGCGGAACATCATTAACAATGATGTGGATTCGGAAACCATTTACACTGTATTATTCCTCCAGATATTCTCTCTAAGCTTTTAGGAGTGTGTCCAGGGAAAATATCAAGATTAATTTTGCTATTAGCCTTAATTGAATAGCTAACATATAAAATTAATAATAAAATTACAATAATATTTATACTCATTCAATTTTTCTTGCGGGGTGGGCGTCTCGCCCGCCCAATGCTTAGGGCGGACAAGATGTCCACCCCACAAGATCGAATAATTTATTTGTTGGTAATCCCTTATCAAAAAAACTCCCCGTGTCAGATCCAATGAATAGAAAATTATAAATTTTTACGAAAAACGATACAAAATATTTCCATTTTCACTCACTTCAAAAGACGCATTTAGTTCTTTAGCTTTATCATCTAAATATTCTTTAGCCTTCTGGGTCGATAAATCGGCATTTTTCGCCATTTGCAATATTGTTATCGTTCCAGAATTGCTCTCAACTAATTCTAAAAATACCGACTGAAGACGCTTTTGTTCTGCTTCCAGGAGCAAAGATTTTTCTTTTTTGCTCTCCTGTATTAAAGACCAACTCAACCAGCTTCCTATCATTGTCGATGGAAGAGTCAAAATAACTAAAGCAGCTACAGCACCTTGCTTGTCTTTAGGGGTAGTTTTGGGATTAATAATTTCCCATAGCATCCCAGCAGACAAGGGAATGCCAAATAAGAGAAAACATAATGCGAAAAACTTTTTAACTAACTTCATATAACTCTTAGTAACTGAGTAATAGATATTCAATCTCTTGACTAATCAAAACTATTTTAATTAGCCATCTTAATTCATCGTCTTCATTAGGAATTATCCTTTATTCAAGGATGTATCAAGAAAAGAGAATGCCTATATTATAATTTGTATAATATAAAACGTCTTGCCCAAAAATTTAGATGCTATTTTTCCTGAACCAGTAAAACTGATTTCACAGGTCGCTTAATGTAATTTCCTTCTAAATTAATTTTTCCGTAAAAGCTTTTACCCTTGTAGTAAAGCGAAGACGAGCTACCACCGTCTAAATTCATTGCTTTTTCAACACCAAGGGTTTTCATCAAATCTGCCAGCGCTGGTAAGGAAATTCCAGAATTACCCCCAGATGAAGGTTTTTGAGCCACCATGACTAAAACAACACTCCCATCATAAGTAATTCCTACGGCAGTTCTAGCATTGCGTTGATTGCTACCAAGTGCATCTCGTTTATTAGTGTTATCCGCAAAAGCTTCTTCTACTAAAGTCAGTTTTGGTAATAGGCGCGGCCCAGCACTTATGGAATCAACCAACTGACAACCGGCTGGTGTTGATTCATTGTGCAAAGCAATATCATATTTGATATTTTGCCCGCATTCATAGCGGCGGAATTCTGCGCGATTGAAAATTTTACCCAAGTAAGGTTTTAAGTTGGGATTATTTACTAAGCGATCGTTTTGCTTGGGGTCAGCTACCAATTTTCCTTGTATGATGACATAGGATGTAGTTTTTTGGTTGGCTGGGTCAAAAAAGCCTGCATTGAAAATGGCGATCGCTTCATACTTCTCGGCAAACTCTTCTACAGTGCCTACTTTCTCTGATAATGCAGGAGTTACCAAAAATCGTCTATTAGCTGGAATAAATAGAATATTCGCTATTCCTTCGGGTAAAGTGCGCCGTTCATAGCGGATAGTTTTTGCTGGTGAAACTGCAACAGTAGGTATTGGTGTTGGTAAAGAACGCATATTAAACCGCAACACCATCCCCAAACTAACCAATGTCAAACCCAGCAGCCAAATTTTCCTCACTTTTTGCTCCCAAATATACTTGGTATATGCTTATGGATGCTAACTTATAAACGCGATCGAGTTTTCTCGCTTGAATAGCAGCTTTTGCGACATGAATAGCAGCTTTTGCGACATGAATAGCAGCTTTTGCAACATGAATAGCAGCTTTTGCGACATGAATAGCAGCTTTTGCGACATGAATAGCAGCTTTTGCGACATGAATAGCAGCATTTGTGACATGAATAGCAGCTTTTGCGACATGAATAGCAGCTTTTGCGACATGAATAGCAGCTTTTCTCAATAAATTTCAGCAAATATACCCGCATTTATCGACTTAACCAATCCCATCCAATGCTCTCAAAATTCTGTAACATCACTGTGGCTGCTAGATCTGCTAATTGCGTATCTTTATGATATATAAATAACTCAGTGTTTAAGCGATCGGGGTTATTTATAAATTAATCCAAACAGGAAAACTATATGACGCAACGCAAACGAAACTCCATCGCACTGACCAAAGCTGAACGACGGATTGAAGGAATGCAGACAATTAACACTGAATTAGACTTTGGTAATGGATTTTGCATTGCTACTTACAACACTAAAGTTATTCAGTTACGAGAGAAACTAGCCGCCTATAACCAAGCACAAACAATAGTAGACAAGACACACAATGCGCTAATAGAAGCAGAACGTGACATGAATACATATTCCGAACAGATGCTACTGAATGTTGCATCTCACTATGGCAGAAAGAGTGATGAATACGAAATGGCTGGTGGAACCCGCAGATCAGACCGCAGAAAATCACGTGCAGCAAGCCAAACGGTGAAGTCTGCGGAGTGATTGTTTTGACTCGCCTACGCATCCATTTTGTAGGGTGTGTTGTCGCAAAGCGCAACGCACCATTTATATTTATATAAAGTTAATCAAACTCTTTTTTACAAGAAAAGCCAAAGCTATTTTATTCAAAAACAACGCTCCGATATATTTCCGCCATCGGTAATTCTATCCCAACTGACTCTAGGGAAATAGATTGCTCTAAGCTGTTAAAATCACTAAGCAACCAACCTTGTGAACAATTAAACATGAGCTAGGACTAAACTTTTTTGAGCAAAAGTTGAAGCTGCTAAAATTCAATACCAATTTCAAAGGTGATTTAATTAACACCAATTACGAACTATTCAATTTGTTCTCTGAGGGATGGTGTCAGAATCATTAGTCCTCTAACAACTTCTTCAGGAGTAGCCGTGCCATCGATTACCTTTGGTGCGATCGCCATCACTTCCAAAGCTAGGTTTGTTGGAATTCCCCTTGCTTCTAATCTCTTGAATTCCAAAACGTCAATACCTGCTGCTAATCCATCTAAATACTCTTCTACACTCACTCCTAAATCTTCAATTTCCAACATAGCTATAATTTCCTGTTTTTTGTTCAACTTTCATATCTAAGCATCTTAATCGTAGCTATTTTACAGTGCAAAGAATTTTGATAGTTGTCAAACTCACCGATATTTAAATAATTGCGACAGAACTGTTTGATAATCCAAAATCCAAAATAAAATATTACCGCTCTTTGCTGCTGGAAAGTGTTTAATCACTGCTAAAACTCAGCACTAGGAGGATTTTTGAGCGGTAATTTTGTGATTTACTATAATTATATTTTGCTGTAGTTTGTAACTTCAACCTCATGAGCAATGCTTGTAGGTTTAGGAATAGGTAAACCATCTTCTAGCATTCCTTCTATATGAAATACAATAGCTTCTGCAATCATCAGCTTGACTTCTTCTAAAGTTTCGCCCACAGCTACACAACCTGGTAAATCAGGGATATAAGCGCCATAGCTAGTTTCTCCCTTTTCAATCACAACTGTATAACGCATCAGTCTTCCTCCAATCGAGCTTGTCTCCAGATATTTTTCAGAGTACCAATTGGCACATCCACATTTGGCTTACCAGACACTGTTACAGTACCAGGTTTATCTGGATGTTTGAACTGTCGATGACTACCTTTAGTTCTATCAAGATACCAACCATCAGCTTCTAGTCGTTTGATAACTTCGCGTACTTTCATCCTACTACTAATCTGTACAGATAAAATTTCTGTTAACCCTTGTAGAGACGTTTATTGTCGTGAATAAAGCTCAGTCCAATCTCTACGACGGGCGTAGCTGCGGCATCAATGATGATGGAGATATGGAGATGCAAAAGAGCGATCGCTAAAGAACTAGAGGTGTTCTCAAACTCCAAATTAGACTTAATTGGAGGTTGGGTTAAACGAAGTGAAACCAATATCTGTGATGGGTGATGTTGGGTTACCCTGCGGGAAGCAAGCTACGTTCCTCAACCCAACCTACGTTTCATAACTTAAAATAATTTACTTAGTAAAATAATGCTTTAGTTCTCCATTTGGCATGGTTGCACCGTCTAATATAGTATTCTGAAAAATAGTGCCGTTTATATTTGCTCTAATTAATGTAGCTTGTTGCAAAATTGTTTCGGTTAAATTAGCTTTTTCTAAGTTAGCTTCAAGAAGCCAAGAAGATGAAAGATTAGCTTCTGTAAGATTAGCTCCTTTAAGGTTTGCTTCACTTAAATCAGACAAGAAAAAAAAAGCTTTTTTTAAATTAGCCCCTTGAAGATTTGCACCATATAAATATTTATTTGATAAATCTGCATTTGATAAATCACATCCAGGACAATAATTTGTTTTTAATAACTGTTCCAAATGCTGAGGATTTGCAGCAAATGTAGGTAAAGAAATTAATAAACTAGCTAAAAAACAACCTAAAAAAGCTTTTTGCATAAACTGATTTGCAATAAATTAAATTTATTAAAAAAGTTTAATATGAAAAAAATTTATTTTTTCAGCTTTAATAATTATTGTCAACTAACTTTACATGAAACACCAAAAACATTACCCCTCTCCGCCACCGGAAAGGGGTTAATCACAGCTGAAACTCAGCACTAAATTAATAAGCGTCTTGCAACTCGTAGAAATCAGGCGAGATGTAATCTTTCCGCAAAGGCCAACCTACCCAATCTTCCGGCATCAAAATCCGCTTGAGATTTGGATGTCCTTCATAGATAATGCCGTACATATCGTAAGACTCGCGCTCTTGCCAATCAGCGGTCTTCCAAATCCAGTACACTGAAGGCACTCTCGGATTTTCTCGTGGCAGGAACACTTTTAGGCGGACTTCTTCGGGGCGATCGCTATTATCACCGACTTTAATCAAGTGATACACGCTCGCCAAATCCTGTCCTGGGCCAAGGTCAACACCACCTTGAAACTGAAGATAATTAAACCCATAAGCATAAAGGGCTGTAGCGGTGGGGAGCAAGAAATCTGGCTCCACCTTAATTATCTCCACCCCATTTTTGTCTGGTGCCAAAGACTCATGGCCAAAACCATTTTCCGTCAACCACTGAGAAACTTTGCCAGCTTCTACCAATGACTCTTCTTTGGCTGCTGGTACTGGTTTAGATTCTTCTTCAGCCACGGGGTTGTTCCTCCTTTTCTTTCTTTGCTGTCAGCAATGCAGGTGGTACTGGCATACCGATCGCTTCTGTCAATTCTTTCGGTGGTACAGAGCGAGTATCTGACTGCAAATACTTACCAGTTAAGATTTCTTCCACTGGCTTGAGGTTATGAGTTGTGCTGTAATAGCGGTGAGTTTGCTTAATTTTATCCCGCTCTTGCATCGAATCATTAGCAATTTTCTTCCGCAACTTAATAATCGCGTCGATAATTGCTTCCGGACGAGGAGGACAACCAGGCAAGTACACATCCACAGGAATCAGCTTATCAACTCCGCGCACTGCCGTCGGAGAATCAACACTGAACATCCCGCCAGTAATCGTGCAAGCACCCATCGCGATTACATACTTTGGTTCTGGCATTTGTTCGTAAAGACGCACCAATTGAGGTGCCATCTTCATGGTAATTGTCCCTGCCGTAATGATTAAATCGGCTTGGCGGGGGCTAGAACGAGGAATTAGCCCAAAACGGTCAAAATCAAATCTTGAGCCAATTAAAGCTGCAAACTCAATGAAGCAGCAAGCAGTACCAAATAACAGCGGCCACAAACTAGAAAGCCGCGCCCAGTTGTAGAGATCGTCAACCGTAGTCAAAATGACGTTTTCTGAAAGGTCTTGAGTGACAGTAGGACGCTCAATGGGGTTGATGATTCGCTCTTTGTCCTGGGTTATTAAGTTAGAATTCAAGACCATTCCAAAGCTCCTTTACGCCATGCGTAAACTAAAGCAACTACAAGAATTGCAATAAAGATTAGCGCTTCAATAAATGCTAATAGCCCCAGACGGTGGAAAGCTACCGCCCAAGGATACAAGAATACAGTCTCCACGTCAAAGACCACGAAGACTAGAGCAAACATGTAGTAGCGGATATTGAACTGAATCCAGGCTCCCCCGATGGGTTCCATCCCAGATTCGTAAGTAGTACGCCGTTCCGGGCTGTAACTACTAGGTCTTAGGAGCTTGGATGCTGAGAGCGCTAAGGCAGGAACTAGGCTACAGATTATTAAGAAGCCTAGAAGGTACTCGTAACCACTGAGGACAAACACAATGAGTATCTACCGCTATGAAGTATTTTGGTTGGGTTGGGGACTGGGAACTGGGGACTGGGGACTGGGGACTGGGGACTAGGCAAACAGGGGAGAAGTAGAAGAAGTTTTCCCTTGTGTCCCTCTGTTCGTTCATCTGCTGCTATGCCTCTTCCCATACCTAATCCCCAATCACTTGTCACCAGTCCCCAATCCCTATAATTACGTTACTTTCTTTTACATTATATCTGTTTGATTTTTCTGAAATCTACGAGACAAATGCACTTCAGGTATTTGATTCGTTTTTGGTATTGATAGAAAAGTCTAACAGTTATGTCATAATTTTTAACGTATATTTAAGATTTCTCCTCTGCGAGGCCTTAGCCATGAGCGAACCAGCTGTTGAGACTTCAGTGTTAGACCGCTATGAGTGTCGCGCCTGCGGTTATGTTTACGAACCTGAAAAGGGAGATGATAAACATGACATTCCTTCAGGAACACCCTTTGCAGAACTGCCTGTAAATTGGCGCTGTCCAGTTTGTAGTGCCAAGAAAACGGCTTTTGCCAACATCGGGCCTGTGGGTGCGGCATCCGGCTTTAAAGAAAATCTTGGTTACGGTTTGGGTGTCAACACCCTAACGCCAACCCAAAAGAATTTCCTAATTTTTGGTGCCTTGGCTCTTGCCTTTTTGTTTTTTATCAGTCTCTACGGCTTACAATAATGCCCGGTTGAGAGTGCTGAGTGCTGAGTTAGGAGTTCTGAATTCTGAATTCTGAATTCTCAAGACTGTAGCCTTTAAGGTAAACCTTTTAGAAAACACCTACACAAATTTAGAATCAATCTAAGAGATACTGATGCGTTCAATTGTGAAAAGTTGGCAACGAATATTTGCCTTGTTACTTGTAGTCCTGATGTGTATTGGTTGTAGCAAAGTGCCTTCTATTAGCTACAATCCTTGGAAAATCATTTCTGTGCCAACAGATGCGAAGTTGCTGGATATTGCTTTTACTGATAATCCTCAGCATGGCTATTTAGTAGGTAGCAATGCCACCCTGTTGGAAACTAAAGACGGAGGTGATACTTGGAAACCAATATCGCTGCAACTAGACGAGCAAAAGTATCGCTTTAACTCAGTAAGTTTTCAGGGTAAAGAAGGCTGGATTGCTGGAGAACCTGGATTTTTAATCCATACCACCGATGAAGGTGCTTCTTGGTCGCGGATTGCTCTGAGTGAAAAGTTACCAGGTAACCCGATCGCAGTTAAAGCACTAGCAGAGAACAAAGCGGAATTGGCTACTGATGTCGGAGCCATCTATCAAACCACAGATGGCGGCAAAAATTGGAAAGCCAAAGTGGAATCAGCAGTTGGTGTAGTGCGTAACTTAGAACGTTCTCCTGATGGCAAATATGTTGCTGTTTCCGCTAAAGGTAATTTCTACTCGACTTGGGAACCAGGACAAAACGCTTGGGTTCCCCACAACCGCAATAGTTCTCGGCGAGTAGAAAATATGGGTTTTGCCGACAATGGTCAGTTGTGGATGCTAGCCAGAGGAGGTCAGCTCCAGTTTACCGAACCAGCTAAACCTGAGGAGTGGCAAAAAGCAGATTTTCCAGAGTTATCCACCAGTTGGGGTTTACTCGATTTGGCATACCGCACACCCGATGAAATTTGGATAGGTGGCGGTAGCGGAAATTTGCTACGGAGTGCCGACGGCGGCAAAACCTGGGAAAAAGACCGTGAAGTAGAAGAAGTAGCTGCTAATTTGTACAAGATTGTTTTCTTCCAAGAAGACCAAGGATTTGTCATTGGCGATCGCGGCGTCTTGCTCAAATACCTCCCAAACCCTGAAACCAGTTCCCCAGAAGCAGCTTAATGGGTATTAGGGGCTGGGAATTTGGGAAGAGTTTTCATAACACCCAATACCCAGTACCCAATCCCCAATATCTATTTCTGAGAAGAACGTTGCAACTTGTAACTCTTTCTAAACTTTGTAGGATAATAAACTCAATACATTCTTTATGAAGGTAGGGATCTAAATGTCAGGTACCACTGGAGAACGTCCGTTTTCGGACATCATTACCAGCGTTCGTTACTGGGTAATTCATAGCATCACCATTCCCGCATTGTTTATTGCTGGTTGGTTATTTGTCAGCACCGGCCTGGCTTATGATGCTTTTGGTACACCCCGCCCCAATGAATATTTCACACCAGTGCGGCAGGAAGTACCAATTGTGAAGAACCGTTTTGAAGCTAAAAAACAAGTTGAAGACTTTATTGGAAAGTAGTTTGAGATCATGACTAGCGGCAACAACATCAATCAACCAGTTACCTATCCAATTTTTACCGTTAGATGGCTGGCAGTTCACACCTTAGGTGTGCCAACTGTATTCTTTTTAGGCGCGATCGCCGCAATGCAATTTATTCAACGGTAGGAGCAAGTTATGGAAAGATCGCCCAATCCTAATAATCAACCGGTTGAATTAAACCGGACTTCGCTATACCTGGGACTACTACTAATTTTCGTTCTGGGAATTCTGTTTTCTAGTTACTTCTTTAACTAACTAGAAGAAATGTTGTTAATCTTTGTTTATTGAACGTGTGTTGATTTGTTGTTAAGGGAGGAGAGAAGCTGTGTCTGGAAGTGGGAGAATTCCCCTGTGGGTCGTCGCTACGGTCGCAGGATTAGGTGTAATTACAGTCTTGGGCATTTTCTTTTATGGTGCCTACGCTGGACTGGGTTCTTCAATCTAAAACTAGTTTGAAGCCAATACTATAAAGTCTGAATTTTCTAGCATTTGTTGAGAAATCAGCATAAAAAAACCGCCTGTCTCTTTGAGATAGGCGGTATTGTTACAGCAGACTTTAAGTAATGCGAACTAACCAAACTAAGCACGATCGCATGGCATCGAGCTTGTTTTACTTTCCAGTTTTGACTTGTGAATTCACCAGTTTTGCTGTATAGTAATTAGCTCTACAATGAACTCGGTGAAGTGATTGGAAATTTCATAATTAGGTAATTGGTAAAAACCAAAGTAGTCTATTACCAATTACCAATTAGTCATAAACCAATCAAGCAATATCTTCGCTTTCTATGTATAAAAATAGAAATGCGAATACGATACCTGGTAAAACCCAACCAATGATTGGAACGAAGATAGCAGGCAAGTAGGAAGTACTAGCCAAAATCGTAGGCAAAAATTCAAATGCCATAGTAAAAGTTCCTGTTAAATCACACTACAATTCAAGATGAGCTTACTGCAAAGTGCGCCAGATTTTTTAAATTCTAAAGATTTTTAACACAGCAGATATTGGGCATAGGGTATGGGGAAGAGGTGGGGAGACAGGGGAAAGGTTAAAGGGAAAAGGAAAAAGGAATAAATTTAACCTTTCCCCCTTAACCTTTTCCCTTTCCCCCCTTCCCTGTTTGACTCATGCCCCATTTAAATCCCCAATAGTTCATCTAGCTCTAGGTTTGGCAAGTCTGGAGGGATGACAGTTCGCACTGTTGTAACTTTGTGGCTCTCCTGTTGGGTTACCGGATCGAGAGCGATCGCTTCTAGGCGAATTTCCAAACAGCCAAAGGGAATGTTTAATTGCGTCATCACTTCTAACCCCCCTAAGCTATTAGGTAGTAAATTTGTCAGTAAATGAGGCCCGTCTAATAACCAACGAGTTTGACAGTCTTCAACCCATAGCTTGATAGCAAGTTGTCGAGCTACTTCAGGCATCACTACGCGTACTATCACAGACTTACCAGCTATTAGTTCGCCCTCTGGCACATACAGTTGTGGAATTGGTAAAGGCTCAATTGCTTCCATACTTATAGCTAGGAGATGAGATAAATCTGATACTAGTTGCTCCTCTCCTTCTAAGACATAACTCTCCGTTGCATCGACATCTAATTCACTATATGTATCATCTACAACAATTTCTTCCGCCAACCAAGCTGAAGCTGTATTTCTGTTAATCGGCGGAGGTGGTGGTGGTATTTGCGATCGCAAAGGTGGTGAAAATGTCGGTTCTTCTAAGATTTCTTCTATTACCGTATTTTCCTGTATAACCAGGTCTACTTTTTCTACTGCGTCTGTGTCTTCTAGTATTTCTGTATTGGCATCTGAACTTAACAGCAAGTTGGCATCAACAGTATCAACATCGCTATCAAGAGTTTCTGCACTTGGTGAAAGCGACACCTGCGGCTCTGGAAGATAATTATCGTAGTCTTGGGATGGCAGCTCATTTACGGGTTCAGGGAAAGAGTATCCTTGGCTATGCATCCACTTCTTGAGCAAAGGAGATGAATAAAGTTTTGTTTTAATGAATTCTGAATTTGGTTGAGAAAGTACTTGAGTAATAGATTCTTCTTGGACTTCTAAATTTGGTTGAGTTGGTATTTGAGCGACAGATTCTTCTTGGACTTCTAAATTTGGTTGATAAAGTACTTGAGTAATAGATTCTTCTTGGACTTCTGAATTTGGTTGAGTTGGTATTTGAGCGACAGATTCTTGTTGGACTTCTGAATTTGGTTGAGCAAGTACTTGGGCTATGTTCTTATCTTCATCGATAATTGCGTCCAACTGCGGTGTGTCCTCGGCCGCTTGAATTTCCAATGTATCCAGAGGATTATCTTTTACTTCTTCTGTACCATTTGACACGCTTTGTAGCCGTTTCAAGTATGGAAAAGTCGTGTCGAGTATTGGTATTCGACGTTGCTTGATGACTAACTGCTCCAAGTTAATGGCAGCAATAGTAGCATCCTTTTCTAAAAGCTCATTCTGTAAAGTAGATTCTGCGACGACATCTGTGGGGGTATTGACATCAGTCTGGATGGGAGGCAATTTCGGTAATTGAGGCGAACTAGCTGAATTTTTAAGTTGAGATGTCCGGCGGGCGGCTTCTCGCGGAACTTGCACGTTTATTTGCGCTGGTAGGGCAAGGTTTGGGGATGAGTTGGCTACCGCAGGGTCGTCTGTTTTTCGGACTTTGACCAGATTCAATAGTTTTAAATCGAGCTTAACAGTTGCCTGTGGTTGTGTGAAATTGGTAGAAGAAGCCGATGCTGCTATCACCTGATTAGAAGATGTACTAGATTTTGTTGCGGCTGTGATTGTCAGCAATTCTGTTACATCTGCTGTAATTGTGAAAGACTGATTGGCTAACTGTGTGACTTCGCTAGTTTCGGTGAATTTACCATACAAACTGATATCCGCCAAAATTAACTTGGATTCACATTCAGCAGGAATATCAATTGAGGTATTGATATTGAAAGGCAGTTCTCGGTCTGGTAAGGGTTGCCGTAACTGGGTCAAGATTTGCGACTCTAAGGGCGATCGCAGTTCAATTTTTAGTTCTAGTCCGCGGACGCTTTTTGCGGATAATGTTTCAGCCAGTTCTAGATTCGTCTTTTCCTCAAGTTCTACGCGCCCATTAATTGTTAAAGCTTGTCCCCAACGAGCAATATAAGTATCCCGATCTAAAGTCAGCAATAATGGCGGTAGCTGTTGTGTTTCTGAAGAATGTATAACCTTTTCATCTTCAGATAGCGGTTCAGGAGTCGGTAAAGCTAATTCTATTAAATTTTGTAAAATCTGTTCTACCGTTTCACCTTTAAGCCATACAGGGCCGATCGGGCGATCGATGGCTATATTCTCTTCTTGAGTTGCATCTGCCACAATAGCCGTGTCAGTGTCGCTAAATATATCTTCTTCTTGAGTTACATCTGCCACAATAGGCGTGTCGGTGCGGCCAAATATATCCTCTTCTTGAGTTGCATCTGCCACAATAGGCGTGTCAGCGTCGCTAAATATATCCTCTTCTTGAGTTACATCTGCCACGATAGGCGTGTCAGTGTGGCTAAATATATCCTCTTCTTGAGTTGCATCTGCCACAATAGGCCTGTCGGTGCGGCTAAATATATCCTCTTCTTGAGTTACATCTGCCACAATAGGCGTATCAGTGTGGCTAAATATATCCTCTTCTTGAGTTACGTCTGCCACAACAGGCGTGTCGATGCTACTAGCTTTATACTCCGCTTGAGCTACATCTATGACAATAGCTGTGTCAGTGGTAGTGAATATACTTTCTTCTTGAGTTGCATCTGCCACAACATCTATAACAGTGCCGTTAACTCTATCTTCAGGTTGAGTTACATCAGGCACAACATTTGTAACAGTGCTGCTAGCGATCTCCTCTTCATTTATTGCATCTGAGACAACAGGCGTGTCAGCGCTGCTATCTGTAGGAATTGGCAGCTCTGTGGAGATGGCGATCGCCTGCTCTAGGGTTTCTACTGGCTGTAGGTCATGGGGCATGAGGAATGTGGGAGCCACTGCGTTGGGCGATGCCGACTTAAAGTAAGTGGCGTCATCGGGAAGAGGCATAAGATAAAGACTTGTTGCAACTTCTCCTTTGCTCCCCTGTCCCTGTGCTCCCCCTGCTGCCTCTATTTCCTGACACAGAACTTGCACTTGGACACTGTATTGCCAAGATTTACCCAGCATATCGGACATCAAATCGCCCGAACAGCGCAGTTCCCAAACTCCTGGCTCAAAGTCAGTAAAAGGAATTACCGCCATTAAGCCTTCTGAGTTAGTACGACGCGAACGCTTGAAAATTCGGCGTTTTGGTGTAACTTCGTGTGTTGAAAAGTGAGTGACGCGCACTTCCACATCCGTATTCAGCAGGTTAGAACGAGCCAGAACTCTATACTGCCCTTCCAAAATTTGTGAATTTGGCGATTCCAGGATATGCCACGAGCGATCGCCTTGTTTCTGTATCAGAAATTGCCAGTGTTCCATTGTGAGTGATGCCAAGACCTACAAGCCGCCGAGTAATATTGTGTATTAGCTTGCTTGCAAGTTTACCTCAGTAATTCCTAATTGCATCCCTAAAAAGCCTATCAAGTTAACTTAGTTTCATATACTTAAATTTTCGCAAAGTCAATACCCTAGAATCAGCTTTTTTTAATCAACAACCCAATCTCCAACAGAACAGAACATACAATAAATTAAGATTCACTTCACAACTTTAGATTAAATTGTGACACCCACGTTTTGCTACAAACAGATAGGATGTGGCTTCTAAGTACGCTCTTCGATCGCCAATTGTCATAGCTGACAACGCGCTGTCTTTTTAGACCGCTACAACCAGCATCCTCCCAAAGTGAAATGTAGGTGACAATGAAAATTTACAGGAGGGATTAGATGCTAGTCATTTTAATGGACGAGCAAATCCTTGCCCCTGAGCAAGTTTGCCAGTCTTGTTTACTCGCTGATGGGAGCGGCCAACCCCGTTGGCGTGCGGGTCAACTGCGTTGTGGTCAAGCGATTCGCAAACGAAATCAACAGCAGCCAGACCAGTATGAATGTGTAATGGGCTTTCGCATTGCCCATATAGAATAACTGAATTTACCAGCAAGACCAGGCAACTGCGTTATCCTAAGGTCAAGTAAGTGTTGAAAAATAACCATAGGAGAATGCATAATGACTTGGCGCGGGTCTACAACTGTTCCAGATCGGATTTTTGCTTGCTTGCCTTATTTGCTGCCCCTAATTGATGGTTTAGTCTTTGGTAGGTTTTTGTTTACTCAGTTTCCAGTACTACAAGTCCTGCTTTTACCGCTCCAACCAGTGCTAATAATTTACGGTAGTTTAGGACAATTGGGGCAACTAATCGTGTTCTTTGCCTTGTTCCTACTGGTGGTAAGAAACGAAAAAATCAGTCACTTCATTCGTTTCAACACAATGCAGGCAATTCTTCTGGACATCGTAATATTTTTGTGTTCCATATTAGTGCGAATTCTAGGACAGGTTCCTGGTACTGGCTTTGCAATAGAAACAGTGGCTAACACTATCTTTTTAGGTGTAGTGGTAGCAATTGGATATTCAGTTATCCAGTCTTTAATTGGGCGTTATGCAGAAATTCCAGCGATTTCTGATGCCGTACACATGCAAGTGCGCTAGTCCTTAACGGGTCGCTACGGTGTTTTCCAGGCGGCCAATACCTTCTATTTCTACACGGACGCGATCGCCTTGTTGCAACGCACTAACACCCTCTGGCGTTCCTGTAAGCACCACATCCCCCGGTAGTAGGGTCATCACCTGACTGATATAGGATACTAAAACATCCGGCGGAAATACCATCCGATCGATACAGGTAGATTGAACTGGGTTGGCATCGTCATTCAGAAAAGTCTGCAATCTCGCACCTGGATTTAATTCCCGCACAATCCAAGGCCCCAAAGGACAGAAAGTATCAAACCCTTTGGCTCGCGTCCATTGACCATCTTGTTTTTGTAAGTCCCGTGCTGTCACATCATTAGCGATGGTGTAGCCCCAAATTTTAGTTTGGGCGATTTCTGGCGTACAGTCAAAAACGCGATCGCCAATGATTAATGCTAACTCTCCTTCATAATCTACTCGTTGCGACTGCGGAGGATATTTAATTTCCGTCTCAGACGGAATAATCGACGTGGGTGGCTTCAGAAAAATTAGTGGCTCAGAAGGCACTGGAGTCCCCATTTCGGCGGCATGATCCGCGTAATTCTTTCCCACCGCCACAATTTTTGACGGAGCGCAGGGAGCCAAAATTTGGTAATTTTCTGGCGTTAAAATCAAATCAGTGGGTTGCCCTTGTAACCAGGGCGGAGCATCTAGCACCTGGACATTGAACGATGGTTGTAGTAACCCATAATAAATTTGCCCTTCTTGATTTTGAATTCGTACATAGCGCTGCGCCATAACCTCGAACGATATCCTTTTGTCTTTGATTAATACCTGTAAGCGGGAAGTAGCAATCCTCAGTTAGCTTTTTGGAGAACCGATTAAGCCTTAAGCAAAAAAAGCGATCGCTACAGATGCCCCTTGAAAAAGGCTAAGCTGATAGCTGAATCAATTTGCTGGCAAACACCAAAAGCTGGATTCTTACTTGCTAAAGAAACCTGGAGTCGGAGCCGACCTAGTATTTCAATAGGGACATCCAAGAAATGAAATCCAAAGTTCGGCGGATTGGCTAACGATCCAAATTGAAAACTGGTAAGATTATAGTTCCTTGTTGCTTCAGATGTTGATGAATACTAGTATTTTGAATAAATTAAGTATAAATTAACACTAGCAACCATTTTGTCCATAAGGATACTAAAAAATATGACCACAAGTTACGAAACAATGTACATCCTGCGTCCTGACTTGGGAGATGAGCAGGTAGAGCAAGCAGTTGCTAAATATCAGAATTTGCTGCGCGAACAAGGCGCTGAGGATATTCAAATTCAAAATCGTGGTAAGCGTCGTCTGGCTTATGAAATCAAAAGACACCGCGATGGCATTTACATCCAATTGAACTACACCGCACCTGCAACTGCGATCGCTCCCTTTGAACGCGCTATGCGCTTGAGTGAAGATGTGATTCGCTATCTCACAATTAAGCAGGAACTGGAAGAAGCTAAAACTGCCAAAGTGGCTGCAAATGCAGCTGCGTAGGAAATAGGGCATGGGGCATACATAAGAGGACAAGGGGAAAGGGGAAAAGGGGAAAGATTAAATTTATTCCTTTTCCCTTTTCCCTTTAACCTTTTGCCCTGCCCAATCTCATTCAATAAAATTTTGTTTTTTTATTTACCAGTAACCTGGTTAGTAATGCTAAATTAACAAATACTTGCCAAAGGTAGTACTCCCGCAGTTATACCTAAGAGTGGACAAGATTCTGAATGGGAGCGGTAAGCTACTGTGAGTCAATCTAATACATCAAACATTCAAGTTCTCTCTACGGAAGTATCGCAACTACGCCAAGAGTTGCAACTTCGCGATCAATTAGTGCAACAGCTATCTCAAGAACTCTTTCGGCTGGTAAAAGGTAATACTAGTTTTATGCCCCAGCAGCCGGAAGTTGAGCGCGATAACACTCAGTTACAAGCTTTGCAAGAACAACTCCAAGCAGTCGAGCAGCAAGTGGCATTTTATCAGGAGCAAATTACAACTCGTGACTCCGAAATTTACCAGTTGCGACAGTCAGTTCAAGAACTGACCGATCGCACTCGGATGTTGGAGCAAGTAGTACAAGAACTGCCTCAAATTTACCGCCGTAAGTTTGAGGAGCGTATGACGCCAGTCAGAGAAAAAGTCGCAATGCTACAACGAGAAAACCGCCAACTACAGGCGGAACTGCAAAGTGTAAGTTACCGTTTAGCAATCAAAACCCGCAATGCTACTCACAGCGGCATTGATTTGCCAAATTTTCCTCGTCCTACATCCGAACAAACTCAAATATCAACTCCTCAAAATGCCTAAAAAAGGATGTTTGAAAAGTACTAGCTGATGTGTCAAAAACTTTTCTTTAGATTTACCCTACCTTCCTCCTTCAAAAGGAGGAGCAGGAGGATTTTAGATTCGATTCCCGTTTTTTAAGCTCGTTCGGAGGAATGTCCATATGAAGGTACACCACCTTTCATACATCGTCTGAGAGTAGTTTAAAAATCCGTGCTTTCAAGAAGCTGGGGAGTCCGAGAAACAATTGCATCTGTTGTGACCGATTTTGGTCATTTCCGGTACTACGTCAATAGCTCGGAAGCTATGAGTTTTCCTCAACATTGTTCTTTAGGTAAAATACGAAATTAGCCTGCTAGCACTAGACTTTTTTCTTTGACGATGTGAGGATGCACAAAAAGTTTAAATAAATGCAAAATCGCTTGACTCCACCATCCTTCTTAAGTTAGATTTATATATCAGCCTGCTAGCACCAGACTATCATCTTTAGTAGTAGTAAAGATATCTTCATAAGTATTAAAAATTTCAAACACTGAATCTAACTGTGTAAGTTCCAAAATTAATCTTACAGGAGTTTGCACGTTGCATAGAACTAAACGACAGCCTCTTTGACGTGCAGCTTTCAACCCTTTTACTAGAGGAACTAGACCAGAACTATCCATAAAGCTAACTTCTGCCAGGTCAATAACCCAGAGTTGATGAGGTTGGGGCACGACTCCAGCCATCTGTTCGCTCAAAGCCATGCCACCTTGCAAATCGATGCTTGCTTCGGGTTTGAATAAAATCACTTGAAGTTCTTGTGTGAGAGTCATGAATTTAACAGGGTAGTTGGAACACTTGACAAGAAACTGAAAAAAGACATAAATACATCTTCTCTTTCAACAGCAAAATCACTGTTTTACCCAGATATTTAGGTAATTTCAGCCGTGAAGTTGACAGAGTTTTATTCAGTATTCATGTCGTATAATTTGTAATAACTTTCCCCAATATAGGCATAAGCGCCTAACGAATTCGGTATCAACCGTATCTTTTACGAAATTTTCATAATTTCACCAGAGATTTATAAATTTTTTATAAATTATTTTCATCGTTGTTACAAAAGTATGGCTTTGTGATAACGAATGATAAAAATGTTATAGATAATAGTCAAAACTTAATAATAGCCATAGATTATAATATATGGATTATCAAGCTAAGACCAGTCAAAAAATCAATGTAGTGGTTTGATTGACACTCTAGCTAAAAACAAGCAAAGATATAGTAAAAGTAAAAATTTGTAAACACGGTGGTGCGGGATGTCTTTAGAGTTCATTTCACTAGAAAACATCCAAGAAGTCGCCCATAACTACGGCTATTGGGCTATTTTTTTGGGAATTTTGCTAGAAAATTTAGGCATTCCTGTTCCTGGCGAAACCGTGACCCTAGTGGGCGGATTTTTAGCTGGTAGCGACGAACTAAATTTCTGGCTGGTTCTCGGTGACGCAATTATGGGTGCTGTAATTGGCGGAGTTTGTGGCTATTGGGTTGGTAGAGCCAGCGGCTGGTCTTTTTTGGTAAAAGTTGCTAGCATCTTTCGGATTTCGGAAGTGCGATTGCTGAATATTAAAGATCAATTCAGTCAAAATAGCGCAAAAGCAGTATTTGTTGGACGTTTTCTGGCATTATTGCGGGTTTTTGCTGCACCACTAGCTGGGGTAGCTGAAATGCCCTTCAGAAAATTCTTTTTATACAATTTTTTAGGAGCTGTTGCTTGGGCTAGTTTGATAGTGACATTAGCTTTTTTTGCTGGCAAAATTATCTCCCTAGAGCAATTGGTTGCTTGGGTGAGTAGATTTGCGATCGTAGCATTACTGATTTTGGCTGGTCTAATTTTTGTGCCAGTATGGCTGGAGTCTCGTCAAGTTAAAGAAGTGGGAAGTGAGAAGTGAGGAGTGAGAAGTGAGGAGTGAGGAGTGAGGAGTAGAGTAAAAAGTTATTTCTTGTAACTTTCCTTCCTTTATTTTGCATTTTTAACTCCTAACTCCTAACTCCTAACCCCTAACTCCTAACTCCTAACTTTTAGTTAACTGCGACCAAATGCGAGTTGGTAGACCCCAAACATAGATAAAACCTTCAGCAGCTTTGTGATCGAATTTGTCTTCGGCTCCGTAGGTTGCTAGATCGGGACTATAGAGGGAATTATCGCTAGCGCGGCCAACGATGGTGGCATTACCCTTAAACAACTTCACTCGTACAGTTCCAGATACTTGCTCTTGTGTCTTTTGAATAAAAGCGTCTAGTGCAGCTTTGAGTGGACTATACCAGAGACCGTTATAAACGATTTGACTGTAAGTTTCTTCAATCCCACGCTTGTAATGGGTAACGTCTGCTGTCAAAGTCAAACTTTCTAAATCTCTATGTGCCTGAATTAGGACTAACATCGCGGGTGATTCGTAGATCTCCCGCGATTTTATGCCTACTAGGCGGTTTTCGATCATATCAATCCGTCCAACACCGTGATTTCCTACAAGCTGATTGAGTTGTTCAATTAGCTCAACTGGCTTTTTGGCTACACCATTGAGGGTGGTGGGAATACCACGATGAAAACCAATTTCGATGTACTCTGGTTCATTGGGCGTGTTAGCGATCGCTTTGGTCATTTCATAGATTTCTTCTGGTGGCTCGAATGAAGGATCTTCGAGCAAACCAGCTTCAATGCTCCGACCGAGCAAATTCTTGTCGATGCTGTAGGGAGAAGATTTTTTGACTGGTGAAGGAATACCAAAGTTTTCACCATAGGCGATGGTTTGCTCGCGGCTCATTCCCCATTCTCTAGCTGGTGCGAGGATCTTCAGGTTGGGGTTGAGGGCGGTAACAGACACATCAAAGCGGACTTGATCGTTACCTTTACCAGTACAACCGTGAGCGATCGCATCAGCACCGTATTTTTCAGCTGTTTCTACTAATACCTTGGCAATTAGCGGACGGGCAAGGGCAGTTCCTAGAGGATAACGATTTTCATAAAGAGCGTTGGCTTGAATTGCTGCAAAGGCGTAATCTTTAACAAAGCTGTCTTTAACATCCGCAACTAGGGATTCACTTGCACCGGATTTGAGAGCTTTTTCTCTGACTGGCTCTAACTCATCTCCCTGACCTAAATCTGCTGCTAGGGTAATTACCTCTTCTACACCCCATTCCTGCTTCAGATAGGGGATGCAAACTGAGGTATCTACTCCGCCAGAATATGCTAGGACAACCTTTTTGGCGCGACCCATTAATTTCTCCAGTTAGGAAAGAAAACAAACAATGAGTCATTATTATATCGAAACTAATCCATGTATATTTTCTTCATGCATCAACTTATTGGGATGTTTTTTTACTGTAAGTCCTGAAGCCTCTCCCCAACGCGGGGAGAGGTTTGGAAAGCGGTTGTGATGCGGTGCGAAAATTGATTTGGTGGCTGGCGGCACAGGCTGGGCTTGATATCAAGTCCATTTCCACTGTTCTGTCCCTGATGAATCAACAACTATTCTTAGACCTGCAATCCGCCAATCACCGTTAATGAAAGAGGCATTGATATAACCTTCGTGCTGTCCATTATCCCACAACCAGAAATCTCGATTACCATCATTGTTATACCAGTCATTTTGATGAAATGGCATAGCAAGATTGGTAGGGGATAATAATCGCCGATCGAGTGCATTTCTGAAGAGATCGACGACAGCACCATGAGCGTCTATAGCATTGACAAATGTACCACTCCAGCCTTGTATGATAAAAGAATCATGGGCTGTTGCAGCCTTGTTATTATCGCCAGCAGCACCAGCATCATCATCTCCAACAACAAAAGCTAAGGAATACTGAGCTACATTGCGAAAATCAACTGGTCCTTGAGTACCTGGTGTATTAATATCCAGGTCATAGCCAGAAGGAGACCAAGCTGGATCGAGAGCAACAATATTTCTTACCTGACCATACATTCTGGCTATTTCTGAAGACACATAAGTTCCTAAACTATGACCAATGAGAGTCAGTTGATTTGAGCTAATTCCTAAACTGACTAAAAGATTTTTTGTCCACTGAGCAACAGGTGTAATCCACTGCGCTGTTTCATCAGGAACAGCATCTCGAAGCCATGAATCTAATTCATTGGGATCGGCTGCAATACCACCCCAGTCTAAAGCAATAACTTGAGTGCCAAATTCAGCAGCCTCTCTTGCTAATTTGTTGATACGCGTACCATCAACCCAGGTATTTTCGACGTATCGGCTTTGATCGCTGTTATTCCAGCCGTGAATTACAACTACAGTTTCTCTATTGGGATTAATATAACCAGTTGTGTTTCGTCCATTAGTGTCATAAAGCCAGAGATTTACATTATCACTACCGGAACGGATTTGACTAGATAAGGACGCACCTGAGAGACTGAGACTATAGTTAGTGTTATTAGTCGCATTGTAAGAATACACCCGCACAAAGTAAATCCCAGCACTCAATTGACGGGTAATTGACTCTGAATTACTTCCACTATTACCAGAAGCAGAAATGAAATTACCTGAAATATCGAGTAACTGGACATCAGCATCAGCACTTAAACCCGTTAAACTGAGACTGAAATTAGTTTGAGTTCCAACATCAAAACGATAGTAATCATTACCATCAAGGCTTCCTACCCAATCACCAAAACTACGATAACTATTTAATGTGCCAATGTTTCTTGCCGCTCCTGTAGTATTACCTGCGTAGTCTAATGGGACAATAGTTTCCCCCCGCAAACTGAGATTGTAATAGGTATCGCCACTATAGCGGTAGACTCGTGCATAGTAAGTACCAGCAGCCAAATTGTCTAAATCGATCGTTTCTGAAGTAGTACCACTATTGCGAGAAGCTCCCACTCCTACTCCTGACGCATTCAGCACTTCTACGTCCGCATCTGCACTTAAACCACTCATACTCAGGCGTAAGTTACGAGTACCGTCCAGGTAAAAGCGATAGTAGTCATTAGTATCTGCCCCACCTACCCAATCGCTATAACTGGAATTAGATGTTCCTAAAGTACCGATGTTTCTTGCTGCACCTGTACTATTACCTGCGTAGTCTGCTGTCACAGAGGTCTGTCCGAAAGAACTGAATACCTGATTAGCACCAAAACCTACAATATCAGCCCTACGATCCCCATTCACATCTGCTAACATCCGGGGGTAATCATTATTGTTAGTCCAACCCCCATTGTTTTTCGTAAATCCAGGAGATGAACTAATTGAGTTTTGGAATGTGCCATTTCCATTACTCAGAGACACAAAAATTGAATCAGCACCAAAACCTACAATATCAGCCCTACTATCCCCATTCACATCTGCTAACATCCGGGGATAATCATTATTGTTAGTCCAACCCCCATTGTTTTTCGTAAATCCAGGAGATGAACTAATTGAGTTTTGGAATGTACCATTTCCATTACTCAGAGACACAAAAACTGAACTAGCACCAAAACCTACAATATCAGCCCTACCATCCCCATTCACATCTGCTAACATCCGGGGATAATCATTATTGTTAGTCCAACCCCCATTGTTTTTCGTAAATCCAGGAGATGAACTAATTGAGTTTTGGAATGTGCCATTTCCATTACTCAGAGACACAAAAACTGAACTAGCACCAAAACCTACAATATCAGCCCTACCATCCCCATTCACATCTGCTAACATCCGGGGATAATCATTATTGTTAGTCCAACCCCCATTGTTTTTCGTAAATCCAGGAGATGAACTAATTGAGTTTTGGAATGTGCCATTTCCATTACTCAGAGACACAAAAACTGAACTAGCACCAAAACCTACAATATCAGCCCTACCATCCCCATTCACATCTGCTAACATCCGAGGGTAATCATCAGAAGTAGTCCAACCTCCATTGTTTTTTGTAAATCCAGGAGATGAACTAATTTGGTTTTGGAATGTATTTTGCTCAACTAAGATTTCTTGCCCATCAACAGTAATAAATTTAGAGTCATCTTCAACTTTTAGTGATAATAATTCTCCACCACTAATACTTTGCTCCTGCACCAACCGTGAGAAAATATCCCCTTCATCCCCAGCAGCATCTTTTACATTAATTTGACCATCAAAATAATGACCAAACTCCTCTAATAACACTCCTGTAACTGCACCAACATTACCCAAGTTATCCGCTACAAATTCCTCAGATAGATAAATGGTATTTTTTTCCTTTGCATAGGCCCCATTAAAGGTTTGACCAGATATAATTTTTATACCCGGTGTATTAATAAAATCCTTTTCTTCTAAATCTGCCAATATTTTAATAGCCAAATCCTTCTGATAACTTTCACCGAAAGCAATTCCCATAATTTCATCAATTTTAGAATTGCTGCTTAGTCCAACCAAAATATCTTTAGTTGCATAAATTGACTGAATAACTGTATCAATTATTAGTTGTTTTTCAGGAAGTAATTGAGAAGAATTAGAAGGATTTAAAGCATATAAAGGATCTTGATAATCCCTGAAACCTGCATGGTTGTAAAGTGGGTTAGATATTGCCCCTTGTTGAGAGTCGAATGATAGCTCAAACATAGATAGCCTTTTCCATCAATCATTAAATGATTAGTATATTTGTTACCATTTATTCTATGTGAGTAAGCATAAGAGTATGTGTACTTTGTGTTAAAGAGTTAGTGAATTTTATTTATTTGATATATGTATTTTTATCCTTATCAACAGAAAAATTGTAACGTTATCTCCCTTTTGAAACTTGTTATGGCATTGAATCAATATGAATAATACAAAATAAAATTAGACCAAACCCTTATCATTAATGCTTTACAGCTAGTTGTAAGTTGAATCGCGTGTCGTTAGTAATTTATCGGAATTTATATGAATTATTTATAAATACCGAGTTGTCTGAGCTTGTGCTGTCTTTATTAGATCGAGCCGGGAATTCTCAAAATGGCTTTCTGCAACTGCAAGACATTTTTAACTCAACCTTCCAGAATTTTAAAAATTATGAGTTTACGATTTTGATATTCACTAATTACCAATATAGTTTGGTGAATCATTTTCATCTGAATTTTATGACAATTTGTTAGTAACATTTTTGTTACTAATGACAAGGACTAAAGTCAGAGGTTTGAAACCTTTTTGTGCTGAGTGTAATTTTTACTTCACAATAAATTTATATATACCTGACAAAATTTAAGATTTAACGAAGATCATCTTTTGTTGGTAATTTCTTAACCTATATACATTGGTTCAAAGCTTATTTAAATGAAATTACACAATTATTCATTTTTGAGCTTTGGAGTATCTTCTGATGAAATTAGCTAAAGATATTAGCATTGCTGCATTTGCATTTGCCATTTCAGTAGCTGCTGTTGCTAAACCAACACAAGCTGCTTTGGTTAATTACGGTTTCACCGTGAATGCGACATCTGGCGATAATCCCGGTGAATATTTTGGTTCTTTTCAGTATGATGACTCGACTTTAACCGGGATAGGTGAGGAAACTATAGGGGTTAGCAATGGATTATCGATTTCCTTTGACTACTTGGGTACTCAGTATACTGAAGTAAGTGATTTTGATTACCCAGTATCTCCTGTAGCCAGCTTTACAAATGGTAACCTGTTAGGACTGAGCTATTTAGTTGAAGATCGGTTTTTTATTGGTAACGATCCTGGTAATCCAAATACAGGAGGAACAAAATTTTATAGCATTCTCAGTGCCGATTTATTGTCTACAACAGAGGTAGGTACAGTAACCTACACTCAGAGTACACCAGTACCAGAACCGATGACTGTTGGGGGTATAGCGATCGCAACTGCTATGGCGTTGGGGATGAAGCGCAAGAAAAAAGTATCTGAAATGACAAATTAATCATTCATTATCTCTGAGACCTTGCAAGATCCCCGACTTCTTGAAGAAGTCGGGGATCTCACCGCCGCTAAGATAATTAACGTAGAAACTCTCTACACCAATATTCTTAAGTGAAACTGCCAGTAGGATTCTTACGTTTGATGGCAATCACAGATGGCTTGGGAAGACCTTTAGGCTGGCCTTTACCACCGTTAGCGGTTGGGATGTTACTCGGCCAACTGCTGCCACGAGGTACAGTACGAGCCTGATTGAATGTAACGCCATTCAAATCCAGTAATTCAATATCGCGGCTGAGTATTGTTCCGTCATTAATCGGACAATTTTCGCCGGGATGCTGTACGGAAATAATTAGAGTATCTCCGACAAAAGTAGGGCCAGTCATCTCACAGCGCACTGGGCCATGAGCAAAAGGTATTACCTCTCCGGCATGAGTACCGGTAGTAGGAATGTAGAATAGCCAGTTATTACCAAAAACCCCAGTAAACGAAGAAACATTACCACTAACTGTGTGATTGATGATAGTTGGAGTTGCAGCAACACCAAGGCCAAAACCATTGTGAGTGTCGGTAGACATATCCGTCACACCCCAAATATTTGCCTTATTGTCAAACACTAGGTTATCTACGTTGGCAAAACCAGCACCAGAAATCGATCCTGCTTCTCCACCTTGGGCGAATCTCTGCCATTTGAAGGTTAGGCCTGTACCATCAGCACTATCTTCAATAATCTTGTACAATCCTCCAGATTGCTGCGTTGCGTTGGGATCTGTACTTAACTTAGCAACTTGGAAGATGCGCGAATCAGGATAACCGTCGCCTCCCGGCGCACCATCAGTATAGGCGATGAATACTTCTTTGGTGGTTGGATGTACTTCTATATCTTCTGGACGTGCTGTGGGGGTGCCGCCGGCCAAGTTGGCTGCTAAGAAAGCATCAACGAGGATAGCACCTTGGGAGGTGTAGAAGTCAGATAGCTTCTTACCTTGATAAGCAGGTAATATTGTTGCTTCATTGGTGCGATCGACTGGGAGGGAACCACCATCTGTGGTTGCACCTGCAACCCCGTTGCGTTTTGGTAGCGGTAAAAGACCATTTCTTTGAGCCGAACCCAAAGCGGCAAACTCCACAGAAGAAATTACCGATGGTGCAATGGGATTGGTGGGAGTGTTTAAATTTAAGGGTATCCATTGACCCGTACCATTTGGGTTGTAACGGGCAACATATAAAGTCCCACTTTCCCACAAACTGCTGTTGGCTTTACTGGTTGGTGAAGAAATCACACCTGCACTGACAAATTTCCAGGTGTGTCCCCCACGCCTGTCATCACCCATGTAGGCAATTAATGGCTTTTTAGCTTCGGCACGGATGGCAACGTTTTCATGGCGGAAACGACCTAACGAAGTGTGTTTGCGGGCGCGGAAGTTAGGATTAACGGGGTCAATTTCCACAACCCAACCGTATTTTTCTCCAACTAGGCCAAAGGTTTTACCTGTAGTACCATCGGTGTAACCTGTTTGAGTACCATCACGGTTAACTGATTCTGTGACACCAACGAAAGATCCTGAACTTCCTTGAAAGTTTTCTTCACCGCTTAAAATAGTTCCCCAAGGAGTTGTACCGCCAGAACAGTTATAGGCGGTGCCAATAATTTTGTTACCTAGTCCGTCAGAGGAGAGGTTAAATACTTGGGTTGCGGCTGGCCCAGTTGCGATTAAATAATTTTGGTCGCCTTTTTGGTAGCTGCGACTTCCCCAAGAAGTAACGTTTTTATATTCATCAGTCCTTTGGCTATTAATTCCCAACCCAGAAAGACCGTGAAGGCGGCGGTTTCTCGCATCGCCTTTAACCACAGCGTAACGGTTATTAGAATTACGCTTGGAGATGCGGATGATGGAACCGCCTAAGTTATATAAAGCTTCGCCGTCAAATTCAATACCTCTGGTGGTAGGTAAAGCCCAGCCAATTACTGATTCAAAGGTGGTAGGCAATCCTTTAACATCAGCCGGGGCTTCCGGTACTAAATCGGAAAAAGGATAACTGACGTATTCGTGATTGACCCACAAATAACCTACGTCGTTGGTTCTACCAAGGGGAATAAAACCTGTATAGTCGTTGTTGTAGCCAAAATAATCATCGCTATTCGGAAATACGCGATCGCCCCAGCTGACAATTACATAACGTTCGTACTCTGGTGGCACTACCACATCATCAACTACGCTGTAGCTATTTAACTTCGCATTTGCAGATGTATTGAGTACCTGTCCCTGACCGATTCCAGTTGGTAAGAAACTTTTCTGCTGTTGATAAGCAGGTAGCGTGTGGGGTAAGCGCACTGGTGTAAAGCTCAGTGATTTATTTTTTGCTTCTGCAACATTAGAAATACCATCTACAATGGTGTCTCCCAACACAGCAGCACCAGCACTGCCAGCAAAAAAGATTAAAATTTGTCTGCGACTCAATTTAGACATCAAACTTTCCTCTCTTGTGACATAAAAAATCTCGTAAAGGCAAATCTTGATTACTGACAGAAAAAGCCATCAATTCTTGACGTGAAATGCCACAGATCTTGAATAGTTAATAACCTGTTGCTAACAAAAGCTCGTTTGCTATTTAGGTTAATTAACTAGACAAAAATTTTCAGTTTGTCATTCAATCTAATGAGTAAAAATTAACGTTAGGTTATATATTGATTAATATAAATTTATTGTCTAATCGAGTAAAGTCTAGAAAATTCAAAAATCACAAGTCAGGATATAAAATCAGACTAGATATTAATATGCTAGGCAATAAATTCCACTGACGAAAACCACATTATTTATCAAACAGTAGTTCTAATAATCATAGAGTGAGGGCTACCACCAAGCTTAAAATCAAGGTTTTTGGCATCAATACACAGTTATGAAAAATGGTGCAAAATGTCAGATTACAGCGCTTTTCATTTGGATGGAATACATGCTTGAATACTAAATTATCGTAAGGGCTTTAGCATTGTTCATTGGTGTCAACTTAAGCTCAAACGCTTATCCTACAGGCATTTTACCCCACCCCCAACCCCTCCCCGATGCTTTGGGGAGGGGAGGTTTTGCGCCAGCAAAGCCGGGGTGGGGTAACGCGGATCTTGATGGTAAATGAGTAGAACTCGCTCATCACCTTTCTATCAGGGTTTCACGTTAAGTTGACACCAATGCACAGCTGTGCACCCCTACAATGGTTTGATTTTCAAAGGTGTATTCCATTCAATTGAAAATCGCTATATTCATCTGCAAATTGCTGTAAACTGACGATTTTGTACCAATGACAACAATCAATTAGGAATGAATTACTTTTTTAGGAGATAGGAATTAATAACTATTGGTCATCAGTGGCGAACGGCAGGATTTGTTCTTCCATTTTTCACGGCAATAATACAGAAGGTCTAAATAAACTTGCTTGCAGAATTTTTCGGGCGGATACCAATTACAGATGGACGAGGAACGCCTGTAGCTTGCTCTTTACCACCATCAGCTTTGGAAATATTACTCGGCCAACTACTGCCACGAGGTACAGTACGAGTTTGATTGAATGTATTACCATTCAAATCGAGTAACTCAATGCTACGACTCAACATTGTGCCATCATTAATTGGACAATCTTCACCAGGATGCTGTACTGAAATAATCAGCGTATTCCCGACAAAACTTGGCCCTGTCATCTCGCAACGCACCGGGCCATAGGCAAAGGGTATTAATTGTCCGGCATTTGAACCTCTGGTTGGTATAAAAAACAGCCAGTTATTACCGAATACTCCTGTCAAATTAGACACATTACCGCTAGCTGTGCGATCTATTTTCGTTTCTTTACCTTCAGCACCCTCATAAAAACCATTGTGATTGCTGCTAGACATATCCGTGACGCCCCAAATATTTGCGCGGTCGTCAAAAACTAAATTATCGACGTTGGCAAAACCAGCACCATTGACAGATCCGGCTTCGCCACCTTGGGCGAATTTCTGCCATTTAAAGGTTAGACCTGTACCATCAGAACTATCTTCAATAATCTTGTACAGTCCACCTGATTGCTGGGTTGCATTGATATCTGTACTTAACTTGGCAACTTGAAAAATCCGAGAATCTGGATATCCATCGCTACCTGGGGCACCGTCAGTATAGGCAATGAATACTTCTTTGGTGGTTGGATGCACTTCTATATCTTCTGGACGCGCTGTAGGAGTTCCCCCGACTAGGTTTGCAGCTAAAAAGGCGTCAGTGAGTACGGCACCTTGGCTAGAGTAGAAGTCAGATAGTTTTTTATTTTGATAATCAGGTAGTGCTTTTGCTTCGTTAGTGCGATCGCATTTAAAGATACCACCATCTTCACTTTGTTCTGCAATACCTTTACGTTTCGGTAGCGGTAAAAGACCCTCTTTTTGGGCTTTCTGCAATGCTGCAAATTCTACAGAAGATAAAACTGTTGGTGCAATTGGATTGGTAGCTGTAGTTAATAGTAACGGTATCCACTTACCTGTACCGTCTGGGTTGTAACGGGCAACATATAAAGTTCCATTTTCCCACAACTTACTGTTGCTTTTACTCGTTGGTGAGGAGATAGTACTAGCACTGACAAATTTCCAAGTATGTCCCCCGCGTCTGTCATCACCTAAGTAAGCAACTAATTTCTTACCTTTCTCAGCACGCACCGCAACATTTTCATGGCGGAAACGACCTAACGAAGTATGTTTGCGGGGGCGAAATTTTGCATTTGTGGGGTCAATTTCCACAATCCAACCATATTTTTCGCCAACTAATCCAAAAGTCTTGCCGATAGTTTTATCTGTGTAACTGGTCTGAGTACCATTAGCTTTGACTGCTTCTGTAACGCTATTTTGGAAGTTTTCCTCTGCTGATAAAATTGTTCCCCAAGGAGTTTTACCGCCAGAACAATTGAAAGCAGTACCAATAATTTTGTTGCTTAGTTCATCAGATGAAAGATTAAAAACTTGGGTTGCAGCCGGGCCAGTTGCGATTAAATAATTTTGGTCGCCTTTTTGGTGATTCCGACTTCCCCAAGCCGTGACATTTTTGTAGTCATCATTGCGTTTGCTATTGATTCCCAATCCCGAAAGACCATGAATGCGGCGATTTTTTTCATCTTTGACTACAACAAAACGTTTACTCGCTTTCTGGCGAGAGATACGGATAATCGAGCCGCCTTGGTTATATAAAAATTCCCCTTCAACTTCAATATTTCTAGTGGAGGGTAAAGCCCAGCCAATGACATTTTCAAATGCATCGGGCAGTCCTTTGACATCAGAAGAATCTTCCACTGTTAAAGTAGAAAAGGGAAAACTAATGTATTCATGATTGACCCATAAATACCCGACATCATTAGTTTTTCCAACAGGAACAAAAGCAGTAAAATCGTTGTTATAACCGAAATAATCGTCTTTGTTAGGAAACACGCGATCGCCCCAACTGACAATTACATAACGTTCGTACTCTGGCGGCACTACCACATCATCAAGAACGTTATAGCTAGTTAACTTAACATCCGCAGATGCATTAACTACTTCTCCTGCACCAATTTTTGTTGGTAAGAAATTTTTCTGCTGTTGATAAATCGGTAAAGGATGTGGTAAGCGTACAGGTGTAAAGCTGAGTGGTGTGGTTTTTGCTTCTGCACTGTTGGCAACAGCGTTTAGGAGTTTGTCTCCCAAAACAACAGCGCCAGCACTACCAGCAAAAAATATTAAAATTTGTCTGCGACTCAATTTAGACATTAAACTTTCCTTTGCTGTGACAGAAAAAACTTGGTAGAAACAAATTCTACTGAATTAACATAACAGACTCTTAAGTTTATGAAATTGGCTGTCTTTTAAATAACTAATAATTTAACTTTTTTAAAAAATAAATGATGAATTGTCTTGTTTACAGTCATTCTCATTTGAATGAAGTTTTAGACAATTGCAAACTGCTATAGCAATCCTATTTTATTTCTGAAAAAATATAAGTATATGTAGGGGAGCCAGTGCGTTGCGGAGGTTCCCTCGTTGAGTGCAACTGGCGTTGTGTTATGGCGTAGCCTAACGCACCAAAATATTTAATCGGTGCGTTATGCCAAAGGCTAACGCACCCTACGTCTACGTCTGTTTCAAAAATCAAATATGAATCCTATATATATGGAGAAAGATTAACTACTTTAGTAAAAACTTTAGTTCATAAAAGTTAAGCTTAGATTATATTTTAATTAACTAAGAATTATTAAAGCTTGGGTTATACGTAAGCAAAATCAGGTAGGGAACAGAGTTAGTACCCCATCTGTCCTATCCTGGAGATGGATAAATGTGTTGTGGGTGAGACTGTGTTTTTCAGCGTTGTGATACCGACTTATAATCGCCGTCCGATTTTAGAAAAGTGCCTCCGTGCTTTGGAGGTGCAGGAGTTAAGTCAGCCAAGTTCGGTTACTAATTACGAGATTGTCTTGGTAGATGATGGTTCTACTGACGGCACACTGGAGTGGTTAACAGCGCATAAAGAAGAGTTTCCCCATGTGCGATGGTTTGTGCAAGATCATGCAGGGCCAGCAGCAGCGCGGAATTTAGGGGTAGAACAGGCGCTAGGAGACACGATTATCTTTATTGATAGCGATTTAGTAGTACTGAAGAATTTCCTGCAAGCTCATGGTAACGCACTAGTGCAGGGAAAAGAGAAATTGGGGAGCGATCGCTTTTTCACTTACGGCGCAGTTATCAACACTTGTAATTTCGACAATCCAACAGCTGAACCTTACAAAGTCACAGATTTTTCAGCAGCTTTTTTTGCTACGGGAAATGTCGCAATTCCTAAACATTGGCTGGAAAAAGCGGGACTTTTTGATACCAGTTTCCAACTCTATGGCTGGGAAGATTTAGAATTAGGAGTGCGGCTGAAAAATCTAGGGTTGACACTAATTAAATGTCCCGAAGCTGTAGGCTATCACTGGCATCCTCCCTTTAATTTAGAACAAATTAAAAGTTTAATCGACAAAGAAATTCAACGCGGACGTATGGGGGTTTTGTTTTATCAAAAACATCCTACATGGGAAGTGCGAATGATGATTCAAATGACTTGGCTGCATCGCTTACTTTGGGGTATTCTTTCACTCAATGGCGCATTAAACGAACAAACAATGGCTCCATTTTTGCAATGGTTAATCAACTTGGGTAAACCACAATTAGCTTTAGAAATTGCCCGAATTTTTCTCAATTGGTACAACGTGAAGGGTGTTTATCAAGCTTATGCTGAAATGCAGCAAACATCGTGAGGAAAAGTCTAGGAATTCAGAATTCAGAATTCAGGAGTCAGAATTAGAATACTTGCTGAGGTACAGATCTTTGTAGGGGCACAACAATGTTCATTGGTGTCAACTTAAGCTAGAAATAGCTTCGGTGTTGGCTTCCTCACCCGCCAAGAAATAAATTTCTTGGCTAATAGCTCAAGTCTACTGAAGTAGACTCAAAATATTGGGGGATATTTAGTAATCTTTAGATTACTTTTGCTATGAGCAAGGAACTTCAGTTCCTTGCGGGACATTGGTTTTACGTTAAGTTGACACCAATGAACAATGCTAAAGCCCCTACCCGTGTACTTCATTTACCTGAAAAATGCTGTATATTCTGAATTCTGAATTCTGACTCCTGAATTCTAAATTACATTGACTGCCGATTCTAACATTCGTATTCTTCCAGTATCGGCATCTATTTCTACTTCTGTGCCAATTGGTAAGGTAAATTTATCTTTAATGTGGCCAATCATTGAACCGTACCAAGCAGGAATTCCTAAAGGAAGTATGTGGTCTTGTAATACTTGGATTAAGGGAAATGATGGTTCATCTCCAAGACTACAATTAGTACATTGCCCAAATATAAAGCCAGAAATTTGGTTAAGTATGCCAGCAGTTTTTAACTGGGTTAGCATTCTATCTACACGGTAAACATCCTCGCCAATTTCTTCTATAAACAAGATACTTTTGTTCCAAGAAGGTAGATAAGGCGAACCTACCATCGCTGACAATACTGATAAGTTTCCACCTATAAGTTTACCCTTCGCTTTTCCTGGTGCTATTGTCTCTACTTGCACTTCTTTAGCGTTAGAATTTTGCATGGTGACGGCTTCACCATTAAATAAAATCCGCTTGAAATAATCCACTGTAAACTGATTCCAGGTAGACGTGGCTACAGGGCCGTGAAAAGTAATTAGCCGACTACGAGCATTAATCGCTAACAATAAAGTAGTAATATCGCTGTACCCTATGAGGATTTTGGGATTAGAGCGAATCAGTGAATAGTTTAGTAAAGGTAAAATGCGATTACAGCCCCAACCACCACGCATGGCAATTATTCCTTTGATGGAGCGATCGCTAAACATAGAGTTTACATCATCGGCGCGATCGCTATCTCTACCAGCTAAATAACCATAACGATCTAAAATATGCTTCCCTTGCTTGACTTTTAACCCTAATTGTGAAATGGATTTCTCTGCTGCTTCGATTTCTTTGGCGTCAACGATACCCGCAGGAGCAATTAATCCCACGGTGTCGCCTACTTGGAGGCGTGGGGGTTTAAGGACGGTGTTTAAGGATAGCTTACCTTCAGCCGTAAGTATTGGTATTTGGGTGGCTAAGGTAACTAGTCCACAAGTTGTGAGAAATTGCCGACGGTTGATAGTCATAAATTGGGGACTGGGGATTGGGTACTGGGTATTGGGTTAGGAAAATTGTTCTTTAGTCGCTAATATCTAGTCCCTAGTATCCAGTTTTGTATAGAGTAGTTATAGCAAGCGTAATTCATCCGTCAACAAAAAGATTCCTAATTTCTTTAGAAGTCAGGAATCTCAATCTTTCGGTTTTTACAAATCAAATAGCATTGCTAAATGTCAGTTTTGTTTGACTAATTTTCCTCTTGAATCATGCGGCGAAGATCGTCAAGAGGTGATTCTGGTTCGGTGATTTCTACATCTTCCTCTTGAGCATAAAATTCAACACTTATTTTAAATTTAACTTTCCCCTTTTTCCAGCTTTGAGAACCGAGTGTTAAAATTTCGCAATCTATACCCTTCTGAAACCAATTCACATTCGGAGGTTGTTTTAGGTTGACTCCTTGTCTTATTAATTCTTGATTCAATACATTTGATAGCGTAGAGTTAGATGAGGTTTCCATTGCTTGTTGAAATTTAGCAACTTTATATGTATTAATTCCAAAGTCCAAAACGTCACCATCGTTACATTCTATTGGCTTAAATTCATTTGGCATAGGAACTCCAATTGTTGAGATTTTTATGATTTATTTATGCTAAACCTGTTGTAGCCCATCAATTAACCCATCTGAAATCATAAACCCATTGGTAGCTGTATTTAATACCTCAGGATTAAAATAGATAAATTCAGTATCACCAATTACAGGCAAAAAATGGTCAGATAATTGCATTGCTTGTAAACAAAGATTGATACTAGAAGCTGCTGAATTATATGTTTCAATATTTGCTTCCAGAACATTCAATAATCGTCGATTAGCGGCAATTTTCGCTTCAGCTTCTTGTTCGAGTGTTTTCTCTAAATAAGCACGTGCCTGTGGATATTGCTGCAAAATGTCATCTGCTTGTTGCTCAGCCATTGGTAATAACTGAGTTTTCAAAATTTGGTTGATGGTTTGGCGGAAAGATTTGCGAATAGTTTGAGAAACTTTTGGCTCAAAATCTAACTTCAATAATTGCCTAATCGCTGGTTCTGCTTCGACGATACTTTCAGCGTCGTAAGTTTGGGAGGTTTGTAATAAAGTCTGGCGAAATTGATATATGGAAAAAGTGCCTTCGTCGTAAAATCTGGGACTTTCTCGCACAAAGCGATCGCACTCTACGCTAGCTGCACTGACTACTGCTTGAGTCACTAGTTTTTCTAAATTTCTAATCTCTTGTTCAATGCCGCCATCATTATCTAATAAGCGATACAATTGGCGATAATATTCTGATTTGCGAATTTTTTCTAACAATCGCTGAAAAAAGCTGGCAATTATTTGCTGAGAAGATTCAATTAAAATATCTTCTAATTGATTTGCTAAGTAATAAAATGCCTCCACTAAAATTGCTAGTAAAGGTGCAGTGGCATTGCGAGGGTGGCTGATTGTTGCACGTCGATAAGCATAAGCTACTGAAAAAGTATCTAGTAACTCATCTAAACGGCGAATCATTCGCGATTGTAATTGCTTAAAATCTGTTTCAAAAACATCACAAGAACTACCAGCTATTAGGTTAATTTCTTCTTTAATATGCTGATTAAAGTCTTTCCCAATTTGCTGGAGTTGCTGATTGAGGCGTTGTAATTCTTGCGCCTTCATTGTCTCAATTTCTTGTGGCTGACTATCTAAATTGCGTTGGGAACTTTGATAATGTTTTTTCAGTTTTATACAAATGTCTTCCAAGTCATTAGCAAGGTTTTTAAATAATTGCGGGCGTTTTTCTTCTGTCAAATAACGAGCGATCGCGGTGCGAAATTCCTCAATTCCACTATCATCGATTAGTTGTTCTATGAGTTCATTTCCCCAATCTGCTAAAATCCGCACATAATTTTGATTCGGCGTTTCAAAACCGTTAACAGAAACGCGGAATTTTGTGGAAGATAACTTTCCAGAATTTACACAGTAATTATTAAAGGCATAGACAAATTGTGGTGTATCTTCTTTACCATCTAAACTTTTGACACTTTCAGCAAAAAAAGAATCTAAACCAAATCTATCTTTTGCACTTGTTTGTTTAATCTGACTGCCATAAAATCCTAATAATCCGCTAGTTTTATAAACCCTATTTGTATCGCGAAACTGCCCATTAATCAAATCATCTAATCGTTGACGTAGCTGAGTATTATACCAAGTCTCATCAATGCGGTTGAAGACATAGAAAACGCGATCGCGTACTCCCGCATTTTGTCGCATTAATTCTAAAAGCTGTGTTTCTTCTTTTGTCATGTCACCCGCGGAAGCAGGTTTTAGCACGCATACTACCGCCGAAGTATCGGGATGTTGAATTTTGGCATAAGTTAGCTGTGCATCTTTTTCCACAGGCGCATCGATACCAGGCGTATCGATAATTACATTTCCATCTTGCAGTAAAGGATGGTTGCAGTAATATTCTATCCGCTTCAATACCGCGCTATTACTACCACGACGCGCATATCCAGCAGCTTCCTTGAGATTAGAAAAGTTAAATTGCTCCATTGAATATGTAGCATTATTAACAGTGTAGATGCGATCGCGGTTTGCTGTATATCCCTCCAGCAACAAGATTAACGCCTTCGCCTGTTTTGCACGTTCTGATTTACTCTCACCACCTTCTTGCTCAATAATTTTATCACTTCGGAATAGCAAGTCAATTAAATTATTATTTTGGTTTATATTATCTAGTGTTTTAAATCCTAGTTGCTGACACAAGAAAACTGCTTGTTCTCGAATTTCTGCTTCACTTAAAAAGGTTAAAACAACGCGTTCTTTATCTAGTTCTGCATACTCTATTTTGCATTCTGTACCTGTAGCGTGTCCCTCTGCACTATACAGTAATTCTCTTTCCAAGAGTGCATTGATGAGCATTGATTTACCAGCGCTAAATGCACCTGCAAACACAATTTCAAACTTGGGAGAAATCGCTTTATTTAAAGAAGTTTGTACAAATGTAATATCTTGAGAACGTAGCGTTGGTTCTTGCTGTAAAAGTTGTAATATTGACTCTACTTGTTGTTTCAAATTTTTGCACTGAAGCGGTAGATCGGACATATTCTGCATCCTAATAATATTTATGTATATATTAGTGATATTTATTGTGTTAATGGCTCAGTAAAATTCCTGAGATATTTGCGTTTAATTGCTAGATGTTACTAAAAAGGCTAATTAATAACTATAGAATAATGAAAGTTTTTGTTCTCAGATTAAAACCCCACGACGATTTAAAACAAAGCTTAAACAATTTTGTTATACAAGAAGACATTAAAGCAGGATTTATATTAAGTGCTATTGGTAGCCTACAAAAAGCCAAAATTCGCTTTGCTAATCAAGTAATTAGTACTGTATTAACCGAAAAATTTGAAATCATCGCGCTTAATGGTACAATAGCAACTACAGGCGTGCATTTGCATATCGCTGTTTCCGATTGAGAAGGCAAAACTATCGGAGGACATCTCGACTATGGATGCATTATCTACACATCTGCTGAAATAGTTATTGGTGCAAGTGAGGTATTTATATTTAATAGAAAATTTGACGCACAAACAGGTTACCAAGAACTAGAAATTATCCGCGATCGCTCATAAATACTGTTGCATCAAAATAAGGCTATTTCATTAGCCATTCTCTTTTAATATATGCAGAATAATTATTATTAGCTCGATTTTATAGCAACTCTAAATCTTTCCTGAAAAATCTATTGCCTCTTTTACGTCATCACTGTTGTCAAACAAAATTAAAATATGATTTGTTATGCAACCTTCTCTAGCTCTTGATAGCTTAAATATTCTCGTAGTTGAAGATGATGATGATATTCGCTGTTTTATTACTACAGTATTGGAAACAGATGGCGCTATCGTCGAAGCAGTTCCATCTGCCGCAGAAGCACTGAAAATTTTACCCCAATTGCAACCTGATATCTTAATTTCTGATATAGGTATGCCTAACGAAGATGGCTACACCTTAATCCGGAAAATACGTGCGCTTAAGCCAGACATGGGTGGAAAAGTCCCAGCTATTGCCTTAACTGCTTTTGGCGACAGTGAAAGCCGGATTCGCGCTTTGGAAGCTGGCTTTCAAACTCATGTATCTAAACCAGTTTATCCAGAAGAACTAGTTGAGATTGTCGCTGATTTGTTTGCTTCTTGTAATTGGTAACGAGGCTATTTTTACCTTTTTTGAGGTACTAGTACAGGTAGCTTACGAACACCAGCTACAGATTTGGCGTGTTGTCCAACAGTCAAAACATTGAACTGACTCGTTATCATTTCTAGACTTTTATTCACCACTGCCAGTTTTTTGTATGTGGGGACATCCATACCCGGAAAAAATGATAACTCTGGCACGTCTTCTTGACTTAAAAAGTCTGTGGGATGGAGTAATAAAGATGGTTGGGTGCGTGTAAGTTTGCACAGCCACAAAGCAATTCTCAAATAAAATAATGCCAACCCGCTAGAAAATCTAGTCAAATACATGATGTAGCTGAAGTGAATTGGCACCTTGAAAATTGGCATGGTGGTAACAGGAATTTCAGTCAGTCTATCCTTACCCATTTGCCATTGGTAGGGGTTTAGAGGTTGCAAAGCATCTTTGAAATTACCAAACAAAGCTTCCCGTTTTTTGCGTTCTTCCTTGCTGAGTTTACAAGTCATCAAATAATAAGCTCGCGCTACTGGCCCCAAAATTGTGGGAAAAGTTGAAGCATCATATTCATACCCGCGTCGTGCTAAGACTTTCAATACTCCTGGGGAAAAGCTGTATCCAGGGCCGCGAAAGCCTATAGGTTGTTGATAAGTGACGCGCTTGATATGTTCTTCAGCCATAGCCACTTCTTCTTCTATTTCGCTCTCAGAATAGAGATGCAGCCAAGGAGAGTGGTAGAATGAGTGGTTGCCGATTTCATGACCGGCGTTGGCGATCGCTTTTATTGCCTGATGATTTTTTTCTAGCGCTGCATCTTGACCGACAATGAATACTGTGATTGTCAAATTCCATTGCTTAAGAATTTCTAAAAAACGCGGTACTGCAATATCTAAATAAGAAGGAAAACTCTCCCAACCTGGAGCGCCTTGATTTTTCAGATAAGACCAAATATTATCTAAATCTAAAGAAAGACTGGCTATTGGTTTATTTGCTTTTCCTTTGGTTTTCATTATTATTTCAAGTATTTATTTCAAAATAAAGATTGTTTCTAAAATCAGCGTTTTTTAATTGCTGGCGATTAATATATCATAAATAGAACATATTTAAACGTATATAAGTAAGTTTTAGCGATCGCCAGCATTTACAATCAGATTTTCATAACTGAGTTTAACAATGTAGCCTAGTTTGTAGTTGATGTGCGCCCCAGAAATCTCCATTACAAAAGTGTACTCAAGAAATGATAATTGCCGCTACTACAATCAACGTCTGTAATTTGGTAGATGAAATTTTGGCAGAATCAGGATTTATTGAAAGGGAGCAGATTCGCTCAATCATTCTCGATAATGTTTAACACAATTGCATTCCTAAATGAATTGTGAAATTAGTCGTGGAGGTAGGTAATAGGCAATACATTTTTTCGCGAATAATTTAAGCTTGCTAAAGCCAGTTTAAAAAATACAATATGAAATTTGTGTAAACTTCATATAAATTTTGTGTATTTATACTTATTAGATTGGATTTTTGTAAGTATTATGCTGGTAACAGTATTAGTAAATGTTAGTACAAAAGTCCTGCTGCCAGTACGGTAGTTAACACTTAATTTTGGATTAAGATTAGTAATTTTAATATTCAAGAAACCAGATCGTTGAAGAAGCAGCGATACAAACACTTCAAATTGAGGGCTATATCCGATGCAAAAGTCTTACAAACTGACAATTACGGCTGCTATTGTTGGATTCGGATTAGGAATGATGAATACAGCGCAAGCAGCAATTTTAAATCTGAGTGCGTCTAGCCAAGGTTGGTGGAGTACGACTGAGAGTAATACAAACGATAACACTAACTACATAACTGGAGACGCACGGGGTAGGAGTTTCCGTAATTTTTTTACTTTCGATCTTGGTGCGATAGGAGAAGTGTCTTCAGCAACCCTACAAGTTCAACGATTTGATGGTTCAGAAAATGGAATAAAAACTCTAGGCTTATTTGATGTTTCGACACCTGCTGATATACTAAGCCAAAAAGTTAATAGCCCCAATGACACTATTTATAGCGATTTGGGAAGTGGTAAAAACTATGGAACTTTTGATGTTAGTAGTTCTGGCGATTCAAACGAAATTTTGAATTTTGTTCTCAACTCTGATGCCATTGCAGATATTAACTCCAGAAGCGGGCAATTTTTCTCTATTGGAGGTGCGCTTTTAGGCCAATTTGGAATTGATGATAATCTTTTCTCCGGTAGCGGTGATGGTAGTCTCGCAACACTTGTAGTCGATACCGATTCTGCCACGGTTCCAGAACCTTATACCGTTGGTGGGATAGCAGTTGCTGGTGTTGCAGGTTTGTGGTTAAAGCGCAAACGAAAAGCGTCTTTAAAAGTATAGATTTTAACGTGAGTTTCTAAAGGAGACTAGCGTTAAAAGGGAACAGGGAACGCAATACGGTTCGGTTAAGATCCCCCCGCCTACGGCGACCCCCTTTTTAAGGGGGTAAAAGAGGGTTATAAGCCCATTTCAGGAACGAAGCTACATTTAGGGTAACTCTTCTCTACTCTCTTGTTCTTCCATCGCTCCACTTTTATCTTGTAATGGCTTCACTACTCTGGCGATCGCTTCTTGAATAAAAGCCTTGATAAATTCATCTCTGCGATTAATTTGAAACTGTCGCTGCACAACTTCTGTCATGCCGCCATCGCCCCAATCTTGGTCGTGGCGAAAGTATTCAATAAAGCTTTTACCAGCAATTCGCGTTAAATAAGCTGCTGTCACACCTTGAATTGCTCTGCCAATAATAAAGGTGGCAACATTAAGTTGTAAAGCCGTAGATAATAATTGAATTGCTCCTTTGACAATGCCCAAACTGGCGATGGTTTTTGCTAAAGAAAGGGCTAATTCTCGTCCCCGTTCCATATTCAATTCACAGCCATATACTCGGCCAATTTCTACGACCATTTGAGCATTGACGGCGGCGGTTGCTAATAAATCTACCACTGGTATAGGCGTGACTGAGACAACGCCAGCACCAATCCATTGAAACCGTTCTACGATTTTATCAGCTTGGCGGCGGCGCTGGCCATCGATGAGTTTTCGCGCCTCGTCACCCAAGCGGAGAGATTGTAAAAGAATGTTATCTGCCACCAAATCTTCACCTTCGGCACGTAAAACAGCAGCCATGCGCCGCAACAAAGGAACAATATCTGCTTCTGGCTGGAAGCTTTCGCCAGTTTCTAATTGTGCAGATTGGGGATTAGCAGCGATCGCTACTACATCATTAGTAGCAATAAATCCCAGCACCCGCTGACGCAACCTGGCGAGGATGGCTTCTTTATCTTCATCTGTATATAAATCTGTTTTGTTAAGAACCAAAAGCGATCGCTTACCAATTTCCGCTAATCCCCGTAATGGCTCATATTCCGAGCGTCGTAAATCGTTATCTACCACAAACAATAATAAATCTGCTGCCGTCGCCAGTTCCCGCGCCATTTGTTCGCGTTCCGTCCCCGCCACGCCGGCTTCTAAAATTCCCGGCGTATCCGTAATTAAAATTTTGCGTTCTAATCCCTTCAACCGCAGACAATAAGTCTCGCCAACTTGGGTTGTACCCATCGGTGCATCCACCTGACCGACCATGCGTCCCATGATGGCATTCACCAGAGAAGTTTTGCCAGCACTCCCGGTACCAAATACCACCACTTGAATTTCACCCCGTGCGAGGTTGGCTTCAATCTCCCGCGATTTACTTAATAAAGCTTGGCGTGCGACTTCATCTTGAATTTGCGCTACTTGTTGGCGCACAGCTTGGAGAGTCGTAGAAGCTGCATCAGATTTGCCAGCCGGGATTTGCGCTGGAGTCACACGAGAACGATTGCGGCGCGATCGCTTTTCCCCATTCTGAAGCACTAATACATAATAAACAAAAGCGGCAACCAACCCTCCAATCAGCACAATTAGCAGCAACAGCAGCAAATTGCCTAACAACGGCGAATAAGACAATTGCCAGTAAAGCCGCGATAGCGAATCAATTAGCCATAAAGCTAGCCCCAAAATGACAATTAGACCGACAATCAGCGTTACGATGCGTGACAGAGGCATGGCTGGCAAAGATTAGTGGGTATGAACTAGGCACATGTTTCCGATCTTATATAGTTTCGCTATTTTTGATCGGGGTAACAAGCCAGCCAAAAGTTAAAATTACCTTTACACCTGAGGCGAGACGCCCATTCCACAAGGTTTACTAATGCACTATTTTAGCTCTTGTAGGGTGGGCATCCTGCCCGCCCGGACGGGTGAGGACACCCATCCCACAATAAAATTTATTGCAACATTTTAGTCTTGCCACGCCAATAGGTATATTTCAAAAATCAAATATGAGTCCTATAGAACATTTTTCTACCGACAAAAGGACTTTTCAAACAATATCCTACAATAATTTTATTTTTATTTTATAAATAGGTTTTAACCGCGTACCTAATTAATTACCCAACACTAAGATTTTTGTTTAGGAATTGACCCTTCAATTCCTTCAACATACCAATTCATTGCCAGTTGTTGCTTATCATCTAATACTTTACCTTTTGGCACTCGTTCTACACCTTTTTGGTCTTTCACTGGGCCATCAAAAGGATGTGCCATACCTTGAATAAACTCATTACGCTTGGTAATTATTAATTGTTGCACATCAGCCGGAATCGCTTGATTCATCGGAGAAATATCCACCATTTCTTGACCAATCCCATCCCAAACTTCTTCAGATTTCCAAGTATTAGCCATTACAGCCAAAGCTTTATCTGTATAGAATTTGCCCCATTTATTAATAGCTGATGTCAAGTGAGCTTTTTGACCAAACTTGCTCATATCGGTGTTATAGCCAAAAGCATAAATCCCTTTTTCCTCAGCAAATTGTACAACAGCGCCAGAGTCGGTATGCTGAGTCAGCACATCCGCACCTAAATTAAACAATGCTTGAGCTGCTTCTCTTTCTTTAGCTGGATCGTACCAAGTTTGCGCCCAAAGTACCTTAACTTTTGCCTGGGGATTTGTTAACCGCATTCCTTGAGTAAATGCGCTGATTCCACGAATTACTTCCGGAATCGGGTATGCTCCAATAAAACCAATTACATTTGATTTTGTCATTTTGCCAGCAATCATGCCGGTTAAATATCGCGGTTCTTCAAAACGTCCCAAATAAGTGCCAACATTAGCAGCACGTTTGTAACCCGTACAGTGTTCAAAGAAAATATTAGGAAACTCTTTGGCAACTTTAATTGTTGGGTTCATGTAACCAAAGGAAGTTGTGAAAATTAATTTGTTACCATCTAATGCTAATTGGCGAATTACTCTTTCAGCATCAGCACCTTCGTTCACATTTTCCACAAAGGTAGTTTTTACCTTATCTTGAAGATTGGCTTCCATATGTCTGCGACCTAAATCATGAGCATAAGTCCAGCCAAAATCACCTACAGGGCCTATATAAACAAATCCTACTTTCAGCGGTTCATTTACTGCCACAGGTGATGCTGAGGGAGATACTTCACCTGATGAATTGGAATTTTTGCCTTGAATGCAACTAGTTAAGGCAAAGCTAGATCCTGCTAAAGTAACATAGTTGAGAAATTTCCGACGATCCATATTTATCGATATTGCTTGAACTGCTGAAAAAGTTTTTTCTGATTTATTAGTAGCGACAGACACAATATTTACTTAATTTTACCTTGGGGAGTGGGGAGGTGAGGCAGGGGAAAAGGTTAAAGGGAAAAGGGAAAAGGAATAAATTTAATCTTTCCCCTTTTCCCCGGTTGGTGAGCTTGTCGAACCATACCCCTTTCCCTTTCCCCATACCCTGTTTGCCCAGTTCTTTTTGGAGGTTTTGAAATGAATTTATTTGAGCTTTTAGCAGGGGAAGACAATCATTTAGCCTTGGTTTCGCCTGAGGGGCGATCGCTAACTTATAAGCAATTGCACGAAAATATTGCTGGGCTGGTATCTCAACTCCACAGCTTTGGACTCAAACCAGGAGAACGCATTGCCATTGCCATGAATAATGGTTCGCCAATGGCAATTACTTTTTTGGCTGCTGCTTTATCTGGTACCGCCGCACCTTTAAATCCCAAATACAAGCAAGATGAATTTGCTTTCTACTATGCAGATACCCAGGCAAAAGCACTGATTACCCTGTCTGAGGAACCAGAAGCGGCCGTTGCTGCCCTCACTCCTGACATGATGTTGATTAATGCTAAGGTCAACAATGACGGGACTTTGAGTTTTGAATTGAGGACTGGCAAAGAAGATGGGGGGATGAGGGGATGCGGGGATGGGGGGAAAGAAGAATTGTTGTCTCCCTCATCTCCCCACCTCCCCATCTCCCCACCTCCCCATCTCCCCACCTCCTCATCCCCCTCATCCGACGATATAGCAATGATTCTCCACACCAGTGGCACCACGAGTCGTCCCAAGCGGGTACCAATTCGTCATCGCAATCTCATTGCTTCTGCTAACAACATCATTGGTGCTTATTCGCTCACCGCAGCTGACACTACACTTTGCTTAATGCCTTTATTCCACGTTCATGGCTTGGTGGGCTGTTTGTTAGCAACTCTGGGATCTGGCGGTACGCTAGTTTGCCCCAATGGTTTTAATGCCCTAGAGTTTTGGAAACTGGTAGAAACTTACAAACCTACCTGGTATTCCGCAGCACCAACGATGCACCAGACAATTTTGGCACGCGCTAGCCGCAATACAGAAATTGTTAAAGCAAATCCCTTTCGTTTTATTCGCTCTAGTAGTGCTTCTTTGCCTCCAATTATCATCGAACAAATGGAGGCAACTCTCAATGCTCCTGTGGTGGAAGCTTACAGCATGACTGAAGCATCCCACTTAATGACTACCAACCCCCTACCGCCAAAAGTCCGCAAACCGGGTACTGTCGGTTATGGCTTCGGCGTAGAAGTCGGCACTATGGACTCGGAAGGGAAATTGCTACCCCAAGGAAGTTTGGGCGAGGTGGTGGTAAAAGCACCAAATGTTATTGACGGCTACGAAAATAACCCAGAAGCCAACGCCACTGCTTTTGTAAATGGTTGGTTTCGCACAGGGGATCAAGGCAAAATCGATGAAGATGGCTATCTTTGCCTGACTGGACGGATAAAAGAATTGATTAACCGGGGTGGGGAAAAAATTTCTCCTTTAGAAGTAGATGATATCTTGCTACGCCATCCCGCCGTTGCTGAAGCCTTAGCTTTTGCCGTCCCCCACAAATCTTTAGGAGAAGATATTCACGCCGCTGTTGTTCTCAAAGCAGAAGTTAGCGAAAAAGAACTTTTAGCTCACTGTTCAACCATGCTGGCAAATTTCAAAGTACCTAAGCAAATTCACATTTTAGAGCAATTACCCCGTGGTGCGACTGGCAAATTGCAACGGTTGGCGATGGCGAAGTTGCTTGGTATTGGGGAGTAGAGGTAGGGGGGCAGGGGAGCAGGGGGTATTGATAATGTGCATTTTCATGCAGAATTGGTATAACCCAAGTTTGTCAGGACTTACGCAAAAGATAACGAAAGTAGCGGTAATTCATGAATTACCGCTACGCAAGAATAAGGTTTTCAGTCACATATTGCGTAAGTCCTGTTTGTTTTTCAGAATATCAAGAGGGAAGGTCTTATACAATTTCACTAAAAGCCTGATACATATAGATTTCGCGTAGGGGCACGGCAATGCCCATAGGTGTCAACTTAACGTGAAACCCTGATGAAAATGTAATGAGCGAGTTCTACTCACTTACCATCAAGATCCGCGTTACCCCACCCCGGCTTTGCTGACGCAAAACCTCCCCTCCCCTTAGCAAGGGGAGGGGATTGAGGGGTGGGGTAAACGGCTGTGGAACAAAGCTTTGGGCTTAAGTTGACACGTATGGGCAATGCCGTGCCCCTACCAACGTATTTGTATCATCATTAAAGTAAAACGGTCTTACAACCTGCGCGTAATACTGAAACGTGAAAGCAGAAAGTCTTACAAGGAAGACAGAAAGTCTTACAGGCTGCGCGTAATACTGAAATGTGAAGGCAGAAAGTCTTACAAGGATGACAGAAAGTCTTACAGGCTGCGCGTAATACTGAAATGTGAAGGCAGAAAGTCTTACAAGGATGACAGAAAGTCTTACAGGCTGCGCGTAATACTGAAATGTGAAGACAGAAGCTCTTGCAGGCTACGCATAAAGTAAGACATTGGTCATGGAGAAAAACTCCTAGTAAGTAGCATTTAAAATCGTACTAAACTATAATCGATTGTTTTTTGAAAAAATGAAAATTTGTATTGTTGGGGCGGGTGCAATTGGTGGATATTTAGGAGCAAAATTAGCACTGGCTGGTGAAACAGTGACGCTCATCGCTCGTGGTTCCCATTTAGAAGCTATTCAAAAAGATGGGCTGAAATTAGTTATGGCGGACGGTTCTAGCCAAGTTGTTCGTCCGGCTTTGGCAACTAGTAATATTCAGGAAGCGGGACAACAAGATGTAGTAATTTTAACTGTTAAAGCTCACAGCGTTCCAGCGATCGCCCCTTCTCTCTCCACACTCTACAACCCGCACACAACAGTGATCGCAGCCCAAAATGGTATTCCTTGGTGGTACTTTCATCATCACGGTGGGGAGTATGAAGGAACGCGCATTCAATCTGTTGACCCAGATGGCATTGTTGAAGCTGGTATCGGTGTTGACCGCGTTATCGGTTGTGTTGTTTATCCAGCAACTGAGATAATTGCACCAGGTGTAATTAAGCATATTGAAGGCGATCGCTTTACTCTCGGTGAAATTGACGGCAGCAAAAGCGATCGCATTCAATTATTAGCCCAAACTCTCAAACAAGCAGGATTCAAAGCACCAATCCGCAATCAAATTCGCACGGAAATCTGGATTAAATTATGGGGTAATGTGGCATTTAATCCCATTAGTGCCTTAACTGGTGCGACTTTAGAGGATATTTGCCGCTATCCCCTCACCCGCGAACTAGCACGGCAAATGATGACAGAAGCCCAGGCGATCGCCGAAAATTTGGGTATCAAATTTGGCATTACCTTAGAACAGCGAATCAATGGGGCTGAAAATGTTGGCGCCCACAAAACCTCAATGCTACAAGATATTGAAGCCGGACGCCCCACAGAAATAGATGCTATTGTTGGCGCGGTGGCAGAATTGGGTAAACTTACGCAAATTCCCACACCTCATATTGATGCTCTTTACGCCAGCGTTAAGCTGCTGGAAGCGACCAAACAAAAGAATAATTACTAATTACCAATTATTTGAGTTTGCTTAGCAAAGTTTCTGTCCGTCAATTCTGTGGGTGAGTTCCCCCGCACAGCGCGGAACATTCCAAATCGGCACAGTCCTGTACCAAAAGCCAAACGCATCAGCAATAAGGTCGGCACCTCGCGGACAGACTTGATAAAACCAGACAGCCCAAAACGCACTAATCCCTCAGGTCGGGCTATCCCTTGCCAGATGGAATCTAACCAAGAAGGAAGCGTTTGTTTAGTCCAGTCTGCGGTAATTACCTCCCCCTGGACTAATTTTGTCTCTGCTAAAAGTTCGCTAAACCCTTCTATGCTGGAAAAAGCTGGATGAGACCACTGTTCGAGGAGTTGTTTCATCACTGGTTTCTCCCAGAAATTTAACGGCTTTTGGCGGTCATCCCTCTGATTCCAGTCAGCTACAACCAAAACTCCACCAGGCTTTAGCACCCGCATTAATTCCCTAGCAAAAACGGCTTTATCAGGCATGTGGGGGCCTGCTTCAATCGACCAGACTACATCAAAACTGCCATCTGGAAATGACAACGCCATTGCGTCATCGACCGCAAACTGGGCGTTTAGTCCTGGGGGCGTTAACTCCTGGGCGCGTTTCACCTGCTGTGGACTGATGGTAATTCCTGTGACAGCAAACCCATAATCTCGCGCTAAAATCCGACTACTGCCGCCGATACCGCAGCCGACATCCAAGACGGTAGTACCAGGGGGTAATTTATCTAAACCACCCCATTTAACCATTTCATGTACAAAGTCAGATTTAGCAACTAAAAAATCCTTGCGACCTGGCGGCGAACCGTAGTGACCGAGGTGAATGTGTTCTCCCCAATAAAACTCTAGGATGCCGTCATCAGTCCATTCATCGTAGGAATTGGCGACTGTGGCAGAAGATTGATATTTCCGAGGAGTGAGGAAATAAACCCCGATTCCGATCGCTAAAACCAGAAGAACAGCAATTACAAAATATAGTAAGGTTGACATTGTTTTGAAAGCTTCCCATACACCTAACGTAGCTGGTTGGCTCACAAAACTCAAGTAGCATAGCAGTATGACTCGATCGGAAACTCTCTTTGTTACTGATTTTGAGCTATAGCAATCCTATTTGAGTCAGAACAACAGGAATTCGCCAGTTTTCTTGTATTCCTGAAAGTTTTTTAAAACAGGGCGATCGTTTGGCATTAATGTAGGTAAATCCGCCAAATCAAAAAATTCTAACGCTAGCGATTCTCCATCTACACAAGCTAGGTTACCTTCCCATTCAACAGCTCGCAAAATCAAAATGAAGTTTTGCACGCGATCGCCGTTAGGATAAGTTACAGTTTCAAACTCTGGGTTAGAAGAAAATGCCACAGCTTGCAAACGCTTAACTGTTAAACCTGTTTCTTCAAACACTTCTCTTACGCCACATTGTTCGATAGATTCGCCTTCTTCAGGACAGCCACCAGGTAGTCCCCAAAGTTTGAAGTCACTTCGTTTTTGCAACAGAACGCGCCCGAAATCATCCTCCACAATTACCCGTGTGCCACATAACATCAGTAGACGGTTGCCAACAACTTGCCGCAACTTGCCGAGATAAGAATCTGACCAATTCGCCATAATTTTCGAGCAAATGTGTAAAGAAAATCTAAAAGTACGAAACAGCGATCGCCTGAAAACAGGATAATGCAGCTGAGTTAGCCAATCCCTTGCATTAAACCTAAAACTATGGCATCTACACCGAAAATCCTCGCCTTTGCTGGCAGTACTCGTATAGATTCTTACAACAAAAAATTAGTAAAAATTGCAGCGGCTGGTGCTAAGGCAGCAGGCGCAGAAGTTACATATTTAGACCTACGGGATTTGCCCTTACCTCTGTACGATGAAGATTTGGAAGCTCAAGAAGGGATGCCTACCAACGCCCGCACATTAAAGGATTTGATGATTTCTCATCAGGGATTTCTCATTGCTTCACCTGAATATAACAGTTCCCTCACAGCAGTTTTGAAAAATGCGATCGATTGGGCATCGCGTCCATATCCAAACGAATCTCCCTTGGCCTTGACTGCCTTTGCGGGTAAGGTTGCTACAATTATGAGCGCTTCTCCAGGCGGCCTTGGTGGTTTGCGGGGGTTAGTTCACCTGCGTTCTATTTTGGGAAACATCAAAGTTTTGGTACTTCCCGACCAAATAGCCGTATCCAAAGCTTACGAAGCCTTCAATGATGATGGCAAGTTAAAAGATCCCAAACAGCAAGAATCTATTGAAAAGTTAGGTGAGGGTTTAACAAAAATATTGCTGAAACTTAATTAACGTGAGTTCGACGGCTCTAAAAACCCCACTTCCATTCCTCTCCCCCACAGGGAGAGAGGCTTTGAAACCCTAATTTTTTCCTTGGAAACTAAAAATTATTTCTGCCCCTCTCCGCCTCGGAGAGGGGTTGGGGAGAGGTTCATCGAACTCACGTTAATTAAGCTTTTGCTTTAAGAACGCAAAAGGCAAAAGTAAAGATTAAGCAAACACTTCTTTTTGCTTTTTACCTTTCTTTTTTATAAATTAATAGCTTTAGATAAAATTGATTTGGGTAACATTCCATGTACGCCTTTTTGGGGACTATTCACAACTTGAGTGATGCGGAAATTCACAGCTAAACTACACAATACATAAGCATCTTCTGGCGACAAATTGGCGAAGCGTTCTAGAAAATCAATCGTATTTTTTAAAGCCAGTTCTAATGCTTCATCTAAGGTTTGAGCAAAACCCATTGTGATAATATCAGTTGGAGTTTCGGCTATTGGTGTTGTTAATTTTAAATCCTTGCGGAGTTTGAGTGTAATTCTACCGTTCATGGAAGTCTCAATGGCGGTTACATTGACTTCGCCATCTCCCTGTGCAGAATGCCCATCACCAATAGAAAATAACGCACCTGGGACAAAAATCGGCAAAAATAAACGAGAACCTGCTTGAAGTTCCCGGTTATCAATATTACCGCCGTAATAGCCTGGTGGGACGGAAGTTCGAGAAGTTTCTGGGGTAGCAACACCAAGAATTCCAAAAAAAGGTTTGAGGGGAATTTTAATTCCAGTACCGGGTGGAAATTCAGCGATATTATTTGTTAAATCTAAAGGAATAAATCTTAAAGCTGGTTGAGAAAACTGATGTGGTAAAGCTCCCCAACCTGTACGAATTGCATTAAAGCCTACAGGTAAACTAGGTGCGATCGCTTCTAATTTTACTTCCAAAACATCCCCTGGTTGGGCATCCCGCACATAAATCGGCCCTGTAAGTAAATGCGGCCCTCCAGCAATTTTGCGTTCTGGTAAAAGATTGTGGCAGATGTCGAGAAATTCTGGTGTGAGAAACTCTGGTGGCGCCTTGTCATAAAGGTAATAACCAGTATAAGTTTCTACATCAACTGTATCGCCAGAATCAATAGTGAGTGCTGGGTTTAGCAGATGGGAGAAACCACCCAAATGCACGGTATCTTTAGTAGCTTTTAAAGTGTAGTGAGCGATCGCTCTACCTCCTGATAACTCTGGTAACTAACAATCTCAGGTTTCTTGAGATCGAAATTTTCTTTTACTTACCTATACAGAGAATAGACATAGTATGGCTACTATTACAACACCCAGCCCACAAGTAATATCAATAGGGCTTACGCACACTCTACGAATCCTTGGCGTTCTTCTCTACGAGACGCTACGCGTTGGCGGAAGCCTCTCGTAGAGAAGGCGTCTTGGCGGTTCGATAAATTAAGCTTTTTGGTCATTTTTGCGTAAGTCCCGATCAATTTAAAATTCACGCATTAACAGGAACGCAAAATCATGAAGGGGGGCTTACAACCTTAGACCTCTTGCAAAAGTGCTTTTTGCACTCTTGTGGGAAAAGGTTAAAGGGGAAAGGGAAAATAACAAATCTTTCCCCCTTTTCCCGACTTCTGCAAGAAGTCTATTCTTTTACCCCCTTTTTAAGGGGGTCGCCGTAGGCGGGGGGATCTTAACCGAATCGTATTGCCTTATGGCGTTTTCTACAAAAAAAGAAGTCAGGGTTGTCTATGTCAGCCCTGACTTCCCACACTCTACAATGATTATTATTTCTAATCACTGAAGATTTTATTTTTAAAATTCCTTATACTCGCGAAAGTGTACTAATGTTGTTGACGTACCCTTTGCCACACAGTAAAACCCAAAAGCATAATAATACTACTGGCGGTAGCTAACATTACAGCGAAAGTCATACCTTGTATTCTCATTGCTAGCAAGTTGCAAAGCAAAGTAATTCCCCACAAGGTCAATGCTGCATGACGTTGGGAGAGTCCCCAAGCTAGCAAGCGGTGGTGTAAATGGTCTTTGCCAGGAGTGCTTAGAGGGTTATTTCCTGCTAATATCCGCCGTACAAATACTTGAGTAGTATCTAGCACGGGCAACAGCAGAAATAAAACCGTGGGTACAAGGGCGTAGAGTGTGTTTTGTTGCAGTTTGCCTAAAATACTAGTTGCTGCCAAGACATAGCCGAAAAAGTATGCTCCAGCATCACCCATAATAATCCTTGACGGATGGAAGTTGTGGCGTAAAAAGCCCAGTGCCGCACCCCCCAAGGCTGCCAAAACTAAAGTTGCCGCTGCACGGTTGTTAAATTGGGCTGCAACCCCTAACAAACTCATGGCGGTAATAAAGCTGATTCCTCCCGCCAAACCATCCATCCCATCCATCAAATTGATGGCGTTGGTAATCCCTACTACCCATAATACTGTGAGGCACATGGATAAAAGCGAGTCGATGGGTGTGCCAAATAGTACTTTGACACTGATCCCGTTAGCTACGAGTAAGAGTGCTGTGACAATTTGTGCCCACAAACGAACGGAGGGCGGTAAACCGAACTGATCGTCAATAAAGCCCACCAGGACTAATATTGAACCCCCCAACAGAATAGTTAGTACCTGAGCCAATACGTTTTGGAGTTCGATAGGTCGTAAAAGACTGGCTAATACCAGCGCGGCAATTACACCCGCGTAGATAGCTAGCCCCCCTGCATTGGGCAAAGGTTCTCGGTTGAGCCGCCGTGCGTTGGGTTGGTCTGCCCAACCTACTCGCAAGGCGAATTTGCGTACAGTGGGAATTAAACGCCAGGTTACAAGCCAAGCTAAGAGGAACGTAAATACTACTGCCAACCAGCCGGTTCCGCTAGGGTCGGCAATACCAAGGGATTTAAGGGAGTTGTCTAGGTTCATCTCCCAATTCAAGCATTACTGCCAGTATTTAATATGAGGATCACCTGTATATTAATCAATTTTTCATTTTGTAACTTGACTTGCTGGAGACATTAGCACTCTTGACCTGTGAGTGCTAAATTGTCTAATGGAAGCGCTTGAGAAATAAAACATGGCGAAAATTATTGCATTTGACGAGGAATCGCGGCGAGCTCTAGAAAGGGGTGTTAACGCCCTTGCCGATGCCGTAAAAATCACCTTGGGGCCCAAAGGTCGCAACGTCCTTTTAGAAAAAAAATTTGGCGCACCTCAAATTGTCAACGATGGTATCACTGTTGCCAAGGAAATTGAATTAGAAGATCCTTTGGAAAATACAGGTGCAAGACTCATCCAGGAAGTAGCATCAAAAACTAAAGATGTTGCTGGGGATGGCACTACAACTGCTACAGTTCTGGCACAGGCTTTGATTCGGGAAGGTCTGAAGAACGTTGCGGCTGGTAGTAACCCTGTGAGCTTAAAGCGCGGGATCGACAAGACTGTCGAGGCGTTGGTAGAAGAAATTGCCAAGATAGCTAAGCCTGTAGAAGGAAGTGCGATCGCTCAAGTTGCCACTGTCTCAGCCGGTAACGACGAAGAAGTTGGCAATATGCTAGCCCAAGCAATGGAAAAAGTCACCAAAGATGGTGTCATTACCGTTGAAGAATCGAAATCCCTGACGACTGAACTCGAAGTAGTTGAAGGGATGCAGATTGATAGAGGTTATATTTCTCCCTACTTCGTCACCAACAACGAACGGCAAATCGTCGAATTTGAAAACGCCCGCATCCTGATTACTGATAAAAAAATCAGCAGCATCCAGGATTTAGTGCCGGTGTTGGAAAAAGTTGCCCGTTCCGGCCAGCCTTTGCTGATTATCGCTGAAGATGTGGAAGGAGACGCTTTGGCAACTTTGGTTGTGAACAAAGCGCGGGGCGTACTTACCGTAGCTGCCATCAAAGCGCCTGGTTTTGGCGATCGCCGCAAAGCTTTGCTAGAAGATATTGCCATTCTCACCGACGGACAATTGATTTCTGAAGAAATCGGCTTAAGCCTAGATACTGCTTCTTTAGAGACGCTGGGAACTGCTCGCAAAATCAGTATCGATAAAGAAAACACCACAATTGTCGCTGGTAGTGACAGCAAGCCAGAGGTGCAAAAGCGCATCGGTCAAATCCGCCGCCAGTTGGACGCCAGCGATTCTGACTACGATAAAGAAAAACTCCAAGAACGCATCGCTAAGCTAGCTGGCGGTGTCGCAGTGATTAAAGTGGGTGCAGCCACAGAAACCGAACTCAAAGACCGCAAATTGCGAATCGAAGACGCCCTCAACGCCACAAAAGCAGCTGTGGAAGAAGGCATTGTTCCTGGCGGTGGAACCACCCTGATTCACTTAGCCAAGGCAGTAGAAGCAATTAAAAACACCCTGCAAGCAGAAGAAAAAATTGGGGCTGAGATTGTTCAGAAAGCATTAGAAGCTCCTTTGCGTCAAATAGCAGACAACGCCGGTGCAGAAGGTTCTGTGGTTGTCTCTAAAGTCCGGGATACCGAATTTAACATTGGTTACAACGCCGCCACCGGAGAATTTGAAGATTTGATCGCAGCTGGCATTATTGACCCCGCTAAAGTCGTGCGTTCCGCTATACAAAACGCTGGTTCCATTGCTGGCTTAGTCTTAACCACCGAAGCGATCGTTGTTGAAAAACCCGAAAAGAAAGCCGCTGCTGCTCCTGACATGGGCGGCATGGGCGGTATGGGCGGTATGGGCGGTATGGGCGGCATGGGCGGTATGTTCTAAGCTCTGCTCAGAGAACCCAGAATCCAGAATTCTGAATTCAGAATTCAGAAGTAGAGCCGGAAATGTCTCTGGCTCTGCTCCCGGATCTTAAGATAAGTATTTTTGAAGCAGTTTGTCTTGCCAAGGCAAACTGTTTTTTTATACCATTGCTGATTCAGAAGCAATATGTTATCTCTATTGCTGGTAACTCATTGAAAATAAATAAATTCCTACCATTTTCAAAAATATTTGCGACACATGAATCGGCTGTAGGGGCGTACAGCTGTACGCCCCTATCAATAGTTCTGTCACATTTTGATTGGAAATTGGTATTTAATTATGCAAGTTTTCAGTAATTAGTTGTAAATACGACTAGCTACTAACAAAATGCTGATGCTCAAATGAGCCACGTAAATAATTACAGAATTGAGAAATTACCAGCTTTTTATTAATTTTTGTAAAATAACGTGTATGTCATTTGCTCTCTGTCATTCACTAATGACCAATGACTAATGACTAATGACTATTAGGTAATATTTCATGCCACCAAAATTGCGCCGCGCTCTAAAAGCAGTAACAAAGGTATTTGAAGATGAGTTTCATCACCAACCTGGAACTGTGCCAGGAACGATTTTTATTGATGCAGACGCTCCACCGCCAATCATTTTCTTGATTGACTATTGCCAGACGAATTTTATTCGCGAACAAATAGCAACTCCAGAAGAATGTATTCCATATCTAGAGAGGGAAAGCGTTTCTTGGGTAGACGTACAAGGTTTAGGTAGTCGAGATATATTACAAAGATTGGGTCGAGTTTTTGATTTACATCCTCTTGTTTTAGAAGATGTGGTCAATGTACCGGAGCGCCCGAAAACAGAGGATTATGAAGACCAATTGCTTTTCATTTCTCGCATGGTAGTGCCAAAGGAAAAAACATGTGGTTTTTATAGCGAACAAGTAAGTTTAATTTTAGGTAAAAATTATTTGCTGACAGTCCAAGAAGAACCAGAGCATGATTGCTTTGAAGCAGTGCGATCGCGAATTGAAAAAGGCAAAGGCATCATCCGTACTCAAAAAGCCGATTATTTAGCTTATGCTCTGTTAGATGCCATTATTGATGGCTATTTCCCAGTATTAGAACTTTATGGCGAGCGCATCGAAGAATTAGAAGAGGAAGTAATAGTTAAACCTACTCCCCAAACATTACAAAGTATTTATCAAATTAGGCGAGAATTACTACAATTACGTCGTGCTATCTGGCCGCAGCGAGATGCAATTAATTCGTTGATTCGTGATGGCAGCGATCTGGTTAGTGAAGATGTGCGAATTTACCTGCGAGATTGTTACGACCATGCAGTGCAAGTCATGGATATGGTGGAAACTTACCGAGAACTAGCATCTGGATTAATGGATGTATATCTTTCAGCGGTGAGCAACAAAATGAATGAAATCATGAAAGTGTTAACAGTGGTTTCGTCAATTTTTATTCCATTGACTTTTGTTGCCGGAATATATGGTATGAATTTCAATACCGAGAAATCACCATATAATATGCCTGAATTGAATTGGTATTGGGGTTACCCAATGTGTTTGGCAGTGATGGGAGCGATCGCACTTGGTTTAGTATGCTTTTTTTGGCAACGAGGCTGGCTGCAAAATTCTGTCCCAGTTAAACGTGATTAAAGATTGCAGGCGATCGCCCAGTCGAATATACATTCATTAGTACGGGAGTTAATATTTTAGAATTATGAGGAGTAGCGACCAGAATTTAATAATTTTGACGATTTATATTATTGTTGTCTCCTATGTTTTTAACCGGATGGTTGAATCCATCGACGACCAAATTAAATTTGAATTTAAAAAAGGAATTGTTGACGCTCAGCTAAAAGAACAAAATCTCGACGACAAAATTGGAATTTCCTTTAGATTCAAATCCTCATACCCAATTGACGACCTCAAAGATTTATCGCTGAGTATTGAAAACAAATCTGATAATATCGCCGTATACGTTGATTGGGACAATAGCTCTTTGGTAGTTGAACATAGCAAACAATCGCGTCGAGTAATTCGTAAATCACCAGACTTAACCCGCGACTTAGCTGTACCCCAAAGCCCTAGCTTGATTGCTCCCAAGAAAACACTTTCTGAGACAGTAACAGCAGAAGATGTTTTACAGCGCCAAGAAAATGGAACCTACTCAGCTAGCAAACCACTAATTGATATTAATGGGCTGCAAAAAGGGCAAAAAAAATTGTACAACGACTTTATAAATAGAAGAAAGGAGTTAGATTTTTCCCTACAATTAGTATTAAGAGTATCTGAGGTGCGTGTAGGTTTAGCTCCTGGTGTTAATTTCCCTCCTATTAGCATTATCAATTGTCCTTTCACAGTCAGAAAACTGCCTTGGACTTACGCCCTACCTTGGAATAAAAAGAAGTAATAAGCTGCCGCGCATCCAAGGCAGCACATCTTTTTATGTTGAGTGTTGACTGTTGACTGTTAACAACCAACAGCAAACTTAACACAGTATGCCATCCAAGATTACACTAAATGTAGGGAGAGAGTAGGCGCAGGCGGTTGCAGATCGGCGATCGTTACCGATTTGAGGAAAGTCCGGACTCCCGAAAGACCAAACTTGCTGGATAACGTCCAGTGCGAGCGATCGTGAGGATAGTGCCACAGAAAGATACCGCCAAAATAGTTAGGAGTTAAGAGTTAGGAGTTAGGAATTATTAACTCTTAACTCATCACTCATAACTCCTAACTAAATTTGGTAAGGGTGCAAAGGTGCGGTAAGAGCGCACCAGCAGCATCGAGAGGTGCTGGCTCGGTAAACCCCGGTTGGGAGCAAGGCCGAAGGAACTACGGTTGGTCTTTTACCAGTTCTGCTCAACAAGAGCCGCTAGAGGCGTCTGGTAACAGGCGTCCCAGATAGATAACTGCCCTCGCAAGAGAACAGAACCCGGCTTATGTCCTGCTCTTTCCTTCAAAATGGAGTATCAAACTTTTTTGGTTTGTACTCCATTATTTTTTGTACAGTTTTTGTGCGATGGCCAATTCATCAAATGTAATACCAATTTTTTGTTACTTATCTTCATAAAAATAGTAAATGCATACACTCCAGAAAGCTTTGCTATGTTGATGTGTTTGCAAAATGTAGTAGTTGCTACGTGCTGAATGACACAACCGATAGTAAAGGAGTTGCAAATAAAAAAATCGATCGCTGAGTGAGCAGGAAAAACAGAGGAAGAAAAATCTGATAGTCGCCTTCGATGGAGGAATTAAGTAAACTGAGTTAATAGCCTACTTGTACCAAAATTGTAGTACATATATTACTTGTATCATTATTTGATCGCTCAAGATTACGATTAATTTGTACGTTTTGAAAAATAGTAATTTGAAATGCCTGTAATATCATTAATCTAGAGGTTATTCTACTTATTACGAACTCTCTGTTGATTTGTCAATGGTTAATAACTAATCACTAATCTCTCTTGACTAAGAACTGATGACCCTAGTTTATCCGCGCCGTCAACGACAACTCGAAAGCTTAGTCAAAAAATTTGGTTTGCCAGCACAAGCACCAATTAAATGGCAACTATTGGACTTAGCGCTAACTCATCCTACTGTTTCTGACTCAGCAAATTACGAACAGTTGGAGTTTGTTGGTGATGCGGTGGTACGGCTAGTGTCAGCTGTTGTGTTGTGGGAAAATTACCCAGATTGTCCAGTAGGGGATTTTGCGGCAATTCGTTCGGTGTTGGTGAGCGATCGCATTCTTGCACAATTAGCTAGAGAATATGGTTTAGAGCTATATTTACTAGTTGCTGGCAGTGCTACGGCTGATAAAGTTGGTCAAGAGTCACGACTAGCAGATGCTTTTGAAGCAGTTCTGGGTGCGCTTTACTTAAGTACTCAAAATCTAGAATTAATTCGTCCTTGGCTAGATCCCCACTTTCAACAACTAGCCACAGAAATTCGCCTCGACCCAGCTAGGCTTAATTACAAAGCTGCTCTACAAGAATGGACACAGGCACAATTTAAAGTTTTACCAGAGTATCGGGTTGTAGAAGTTAATCAACCCTACCGCAATCAAGAACGTTTCCTTGCTGAAGTCTGGCTACACGGAAACATGCTCGGACAAGGTAAGGGACGCTCAATCAAAACTGCCGAACAAGCCGCAGCTAAAGTAGCTTATTTAGCAATTGCAAATCAGGAAAAACCCTGAACTCAAAAGATTGCAATTAAACTAATAATTCAGATGGTTGTCATTGGGCATGGGGCATGGGGGAGATGGGGAGATGGGGAGATGGGGAGATGGGGAGAGAATTTTACTCCTAACTCCTAACTCCTAACTCAGCACTCCCAATGCTCAATGACAAATGACAAATGACAAATGACTAATAAAAAATGACAAACCAAATTAAAATCGCTGTTATCGGAGTTGGGCGTTGGGGAGTGCATTTACTAAGAAATTTTTTAGCACATCCACAAGTAAGTGTTATTGCTGTAGTAGATCCTCATCCAGAACGATTGGTAGCGGTAAAGCAGCAGTTTAGCTTAGATGAAAATGTAATATTAACAACACAATGGCAGGATTTAAAGCAAGTGCCAGGACTGACAGCAGTGGCGATCGCAACTCCGGCTACCACTCACTATGCTTTAATTCAAGACGCTCTGCAACAGGGATACCATGTTTTGGCAGAAAAGCCTTTAACTCTCGACCCTGTAGAATGCCGGGAGCTTTGCCAGTTAGCAGAGCAGCATCATTTAATACTTATGGTTGACCACACCTATTTATTTCACCCGGCAGTTGAGCGGGGGCAAACTGTAGTTCAAGCGGGTAAATTAGGGGATCTCCGGTATGGCTACGCCACCCGCACCCATTTAGGCCCTGTGCGCCAAGATGTTGATGCTCTATGGGACTTAGCAATTCACGATATTGCTATTTTTAACGCATGGCTGGGTCAGTCCCCTGTAAAAGTACAGGCAACGGGTACGGTGTGGCTACAAGAAGGTGGGGAGCAGAGGAGCAGAGAGAAGTCCGAGCGGAGGCTTCCTCCGTTGGCGAAGCCCGCCGAAGGCATCGGAACTTCGGAGGGAGCAGAGGAGAAGAAAAATATGAATTCTCCTCTGCCCCAAGGTTTAGCTGACTTAGTATGGCTAACACTGACATACCCAGATAACTTTCAAGCTTATATTCACTTGTGCTGGCTGAATCCCGATAAGCAGCGACGATTGGGGATTGTAGGCAGCCTTGGCAGCTTAATTTTTGATGAAATGTCGCGATCTTCGCCTCTCACCCTGCTACATGGGGAGTTTGAACAACAGGGGAACCAATTTATTCCTGTAAATCAAAGTCAGGTGATGCTGGAATTAGAACCAGGAGAACCATTACAGCGGGTTTGCGATCGCTTTGTTGTCTCTATTCTTAACAATACTCCCCCAGAGGTTTCCTCTGGCTGGGTCGGCACGCAGTTAGTAGAAATTCTTGCTGCTTTAACAGTATCTCTTAGGGAAGGCGGTAAACCTGTTTTTCTCAATGAATGCTCTACTAACTTCTCCCTACCCTAAAACCAGCAAGTGGCGCGAACAAATCCGAAATTGTCTCACCTTTGAGAAGCCCCATTTGCATAAACCGCTCCTTTTGGAAGACTTAGCAGGATAGTCTGTTGGGGCGAAAGACTAATTTGATAAATCTCCTTACCAGGTAGCTGCTCAAGCTTCGGGGAGTTCTTTTTGTCTTCTCCTACTTTCTCAGATTTGTTAATCGCCACAGCCACAGTTCTTCCAGACTCCTGTAGACTGGGCTGACGGCTTACCTTTACCCCCTCGTTCCCAGAGGAGAATCCAAGATCGCCTGCATTTCCTTGTTTATTAGAAATAGGTAACAGCGAGATATCAATCAAAGGCAAGGTAATCTTGACTGTTGTACCTTGATGAAGTCCCACACTTTCAAGGGTGATGGTACCTCCCATGAGTTCGATTAAGTTACGCGAAATTGCCAGCCCCAGTCCAGTACCTTCATACTGACGTGTGGTTGTGCCATTCACCATTACAAAGGGGCGAAATAATTTGTGCTGTTGAGCCGGATCGATACCTATACCTGTATCTTTAACGATGGCGACTGCTTGAGATTTACCGTTACTATATTCAGTTTCTGTAGTAATGGTAATGCTTCCAGCGTCGGTGAATTTAGTCGCGTTACCGATAATATTAATTAACACCTGCTTGAGTTTTGCGGCGTCTGCATTAATTGGTATCGCTTCAGTACCTAACTCACATTTCAATTGCAACCCTTTTTTTTGAACGTTAACTGATTGTAAATTGATGACCTCTAGCAATAATTGTCGCAGGTCAAGTGGTGCTGTGACTACTGAAAGTTTGCCTGCTTCAATTTTAGAAATATCGAGTAAATCGTTAATAATTCCTAACAAGTGAATTGCTGTTTCATCTGCACGTTTGAGAAACTCTACTTCTTCTTCTCGGTCGTCGCATAAGCCATCTGCGACCAAGCGAATACAGTTAATAATAATATTCAATGGATTTCTCAATTCGTGGGAAGTTGTAGCCAAAAACTGACTTTTAACTTGGTTGGCGCTTTTTGCTTCTTTCCAAGCAGTTTCTAGTTCTTCTGCCCCAGCTTTGAGTCGTTGTACCATTTGGTCTAGTGCTTGGGCTAGTTGATCGAATTCTTTGATTTTGAAGTTACGGGGAACTGGCTGTGCAGCGTGGTGAGAGTGAATATTGAGAGCGTAGTCTCGCAATTCTTCTACAGGACTTGCCAAGTAAGGAGCTAGATATAGGGATGCTAATAAACTTGCACCAATTAAACCAACTGTTAAAACGATGAGGATGAGTTTGATTTCTTCTAAACCAAAAAGGGCATTATCAACTGTGGTGACAGCTAAGATTATCCATTTTTGTTGGTGTTGCTGGCTGAGCGGATTGGCGATCGCTGTATAGCCAGCGACTAATTCTTTTTTCTCTTGTCGATCCTCAAAAGATAAATTTACTGAATCATTTCGTCCAGCAATTGCATTTTTAATTATGCTTTGGAATTGGGAAGCATTTGGATGCTGTTCGATATTAGTTCCAACCCAACCTGTTAATGGATGCGCCAGAATTGTGCCATCTTCAGCGATCGCTACCATAGCACCTGTGAGCGATCCCGGCCGATTTGTAGTTTTTTGGTACAGTGCTGACTTAATACTTAAACTGTAAGTTGAGTTTGTTCGGCCATTGGAAACTGGTGCAGATAAAACTAATTGCAGCTGATTTTGGCTGTTTCTTTTACCAGTCATTCCTGACTTTGGCGGAAAGACTGCTTTGACATCAATTCCGTCACTAGGCAATGGGTATTTTAAGTCTCCAATTACTTCATCGCCACAATCGCTGGCAATTATTTTCTGAGTGAGAAGTTCTGTTAATTGGACGCACTCGATACTTACTGGAAGTTGTTGCCTGAGTTGCTTGAGAATTTCTTCCTGTTCTATCGGCAAGTTCGAGGGAATTACTGTTGTTTTACTCACACTCAGCAAATGCGCTTTTAATAGAGCGATCGCATCTACAGTTTTATCGGCTTTACTAATAGCGCTTTCTGTTAAATTCTGACGGGCAGTTGCCAATAGGCTAGAACGTGCCTTATTCAAAGCCACAATTTCACCTACAAGTAAAACTGGGACGAACAAAAGCAATATTCTGGTTACTAAAATTCGGCGAAAGGATGATTGGCGGGAATTACTCATCGACTGTCTCACTTTGCATCTGCAAACCGTAAAAGCAAAGATATGCAACTTAGATCGGCTAAATGAGACATTTAATCATGTTATCATAGGTTGATTTTCAATGTTTAAAAATAACAAATTGTTATAGTAGAAAAAGAAACGTACTATACCAAAAGTTATATAGGATGGATTGAAAAACGATTTGTGTTGCATATGAATACAGTACTCAAAGAGTAAAACAGTAGCTTGTAGGCATGAATTTTTTCCACCTACACACTTTAAAGCAAAACACCAAAAAGATGAAAGTTATTGAATGCTGCAACACCGTCCTCATACTACAGTTGTTTTAGCGATGAGTGCAGATGGCAAGATAGCAGATTGTAGGCGTGAGCCTGCTCGGTTTGGTTCAAGGGCTGATAAAGCACACTTAGAAAAACAAATCGCTGCCTCTGATGCCGTTTTATTCGGTGCTGGGACTCTAGGTGCCTACGGAACAACACTTACCATATCAGATCCGAATTTATTGCAAGATCGGGCACAAGGGGTTAAACCCCTCCAGCCAATTCATATAGTGATTACACATTCTGGAAACCTCAATCCGGAAATTAGATTTTTTAAGCAACCAGTAGAACGCTGGTTACTGACGACGACAGGGGGAGCAGCTTCCTGGAACAGACGCGAAAATACACTTAGACACCATTTGCCTCAACTGGAGAAAGGCGAAAATGTTACTGGCTCCCCAAAAGGGTGGCACTTACAACAATCAGAACCAGAGCAAAATAGCGCCTCCCAAAGCTCTGTACAGGAGTATCCTCGAAAATTTGAGCAGATTCTGGTTTTTGAAACACCAACGGGAGAAATTGATATTTCCACAGCTTTGAACCATCTAGCCACTCTACATATAACACGCTTGGTCGTTTTGGGTGGTGGTCAATTAGTTGCTTCCCTACTGGAATTAGATTTAATCGATGAATTATGGTTAACTGTCTGTCCCTTGATTTTAGGCGGTAGTAACGCACCCACACCCGTAGATGGACAAGGATTTTTATCCCATTTAGCTCGCAAATTGCAACTTCTAGAAGTTAATACAGTCGAGCAAGAAGTATTTTTGCACTATCGCCTGCAACGATGAGCTTTCTTAGATTAGGCTAATTAAGGGATTGGGGACTGGGGAGAGAGGGGGGCAGGGGGAAAGGTTAAAGGTTAAAGGGAAAAGGAATAAATTTAATCTTTCCCCTTTTCCCCTTTTCCCCTTACCCCTTTCCCTTTCCCCATACCTCATGCCCAGTCCCCAATCCCCAGTCCCCAGCCCCTACTCCCTTAACAACCGACACAATGGTGGAACAACTCAAGCCCCGCTATTCTGTTCTTTGGACGGACAAAATCGCCGAAGTACCCCAAAATGCCTGGAATGCTTTGGCAATGCCACTTAAAACACCATTTTTAGAGTGGGAGTGGCTGAATAATCTCGAAACTTCCAACAGTGTTACGGCTAAAACTGGTTGGTTGCCAAATCATTTGACATTGTGGCGAGACAGAACACTCATTGCTGCTGCGCCGCTTTATCTCAAAGGACATAGTTCTGGTGAGTTTGTCTTCGATCATCAGTGGGCAGAGTTAAGCGATCGCATTGGCATACGGTATTATCCTAAACTGCTAGGAATGACGCCATTTACCCCTGCCGAAGGTTATCGGTTTTTAATTGCCCCTGGAGAAGATGAAGATGAAATTACAGCGATAATCGTGCATGAAATTGACACTTTTTGTGCCAAAAATCGCATTTCTGGTTGTCATTTTCTCTTCGTCGATCCCCAATGGCGTCCAATGTTGGAACGGCATGGTTTTACAAGTTGGCTGCACCACAGCTTTATCTGGGAAAATTCTGGTTTTAAAACTTTTGATGACTATTTGCAAGTATTTAACGCCAATCAGCGTCGCAATATCAAACGCGAACGGAAAGCTGTAGAAAAAGCAGGTTTGCGATTGCAACCATTGGCTGGGGATCGCATTCCTCAGTCTTGCTTTCGTTTGATGTATGAATTTTATGCTGACACCTGCGATAAATTTGGCTGGTGGGGTAGCAAGTACCTTACACAGCGGTTTTTTGAACAGCTAGAGACTGAGTATCGCCATCGAGTTTTGTTTTTTGCCGCATATAGCGAAGCAGATAATTCTTATCCTTTAGGAATGTCCTTTTGTTTGTTTAAAGGAGACAAACTGTATGGCAGGTATTGGGGAAGTTTTCAAGAAATAGATTGCTTGCATTTTGATGCTTGTTATTATGCACCGATAGAGTGGGCGATCGCTAACAATATCCAATTTTTCGATCCTGGTGCAGGTGGACGCCATAAAAAACGGCGTGGTTTCCCTGCTATGCCCAATCACAGCCTCCACCGCTTTTACAATAATCGTTTAGGACAAATTTTGCGCCCCTATATTAAAGAAGTAAATCAACTCGAACAACAGGAAATTGAGGCGATTAATGCAGAGTTGCCATTTAGTAATCGACAAAGTTCTTAAATTTTGCCAGGTCAGTAAGCAGGCAATAGGCAAGTAATTTTACTAATCAAAGCTGATTAGTATATATCAATCAACTTTGTAGCCTACTAAGCATGAAAATCCTATTCTCCTCCACTGCCTATTCCCTATTCCCTACTCTCCATTTACAACTCAGAGGGTAAAGGACGAATTACACTTGAGATAGAGTGTAAAAACTCTCAAGAAAAAATTTGCTTTTAATAATGCTTACGGATTTAATGGTTAAAGATTTAGCAGTAATAGACGATCGACTTTCTCAGCGTCATATTGACCTCGATCCCGGTGGATATTTTATCATTTACTTGGATAGAGACGCAGGGTTAATTTATGCCAAGCATTTTACAAATGCGATCGACGATCGTGGTTTAGCAGTCGATCCAGAAACGGGAAAGGTAATTCCTGCACGAGGAAAGGTAGAACGAACTCACACCACAGTTTTTAGTGGCAGAACAGCTAAAGAACTTTGCGTGAAAATCTTTGAAGAAACTCAGCCTTGTCCAGTTACTCAATTAAATCATGCAGCTTATTTAGGTCGAGAATTTGTCCGGGCTGAAGTCGCTTTAGTCACAGAACAAGAGTATGTGCAAGATTAAGAGGAAATTATAAGTGAGGAGTTAAGAGTGAGGAGTGAGGAGTTAAGAGTTAGGAATTAAAAGTTAAGAGTGTTAAGAGAGAAAATGTTAAGAGTCAGGAGTTAAAAACTAAAAGCTATAAATTCACCACCGCTAACTCCTAACTCCTAACTCCCAACTCCTAACCCCTAACTCCTAACTCCTAACTCCTAACTCCTAACTTTTAATTTGCCATTACCCATCAGATGATGGCTGATTTATTTGGTAGATGTAGTAAGTCGCCATTGGAATAACAGTGGCGGCAATTAACAATCCTATTACCCAAGCTGTAGCACTACCTTGGACAGCTTTAGTTTCTTCTGCGTTTTTGAAGGTACCTTCTACCTGCACCTCATCAGCAATTTGGGGTGGGCCTGGATCGGGTTGGCCTGAAAGGACGGCGACGAGGCGATCGCTAGTATCGATAAATGCTTGGTTGTATTTGTTGCCTTTACGTAGCGGCGTACTTAGGGTTTCATTAGCTACACTCTCAGCAATAGAGTCTGTGAGCAAAGACTTAATGCGATCGCCAGTAAGAATAGCGGTATCGTTGGTTACTGTGTCAAGAACCAATAAAGTTTGATTAGCTTGGTCTTCTTTTGTGGGAAACCATTTTTCAAACAGTTCTTTAGTAAAACTTTGGGCTGTTTCACCGTAGTCAAAGTGACGAATGGTAACGATTCTGACTTCATTACCAGTTTGTTTTGCCAAATCCTCGAAAGCGCTGCTAATCTTACCTTCATTCACACGACTGATGACTTCACCTCGATCTAAAACCCAGGTGTCATTCCCTGATGTGAGGTCGGGTATTTGATACACACCTGTGGCTAAAGCAGGTGCGCTAAACAGCGTCGCTGCTAAAATAACCGTCACTAATGGTAAAATTAGCCGGACAAAATGTTTTTTATTGCTAAATAATTGCTTGATGATCTGTTTCATCGTAATTAACTCTAAGACGGTCTTGCACCAAAAATACTATAGAACCGCTGTAAAAATCATCTAGTTCTTAGTTTTCACCAACAGAAAGTTTCTGCTGCTACCAGTAGATATATATTTTACAGGATTTTTTATTGCACAAATTTCTGATAACTGGGGCTGCAAGCATTAATCTTGACGCTAACACACCTCCTACTTGCAAGAAATACCGCCCTTGCGGGAATTAACCCAAATGCTGAGGGCGGAATTTGCAAACCATCTAGAAATGATATCGTACTTATGAATATTTTTGGTAGAATCAACGAGATTTTTTTGATATCTGCAAGTAGCAGAGAACAGGGAACAGGCAATACGGCAATAGGGTTAAAAGTTTATCGTAGGTCAAAGGCTTTAAGACCCTTGTGTTACAAAGTTCTGTTCGCCGGAAGCGGGCGCACGCTGCGGGTTGCTACAGACTTGGGGCTACGTCTATACGTAGTCACAGTTTGAGTGGGGGTAACAGTCCCTTTGTGAAAATGTCTTTAATTTTGAATTCGGAGCGAAGCGACGTGACTATAATTCTCACTAATGATGACGGTATTGACGCTCCTGGTATCCGAGCGTTGGTAAAAGCTGTAAACGGCAAAAATGCTATTATTGCGGCTCCTGTGGATCATCTGTCTGGCTGCGGACATCAAGTCACCACGACTCGTCCCATCAACCTGGAACGACGTTCTAAAACTGAATATGCGATCGCCGGCACTCCCGCTGATTGTGTGAGAATTGCATTAACGCAAATTACGCCAGATATCAAATTTGTGCTTTCAGGTATCAATGCTGGCGGTAACTTAGGAGTTGATGTCTACATTTCTGGGACGGTTGCTGCTGTGCGAGAAGCAGCAATGCACGGTATTCCGGGAATTGCCATTTCTCACTATCGTAAAGCAAAGCAAAATTTTGATTGGGATCTGGCTGCTAAATTTACATCTGAAGTTTTAGGGGAATTACTCAACCGTCCCCTCGAACCCGGATGTTTTTGGAATGTAAATTTGCCACATCTGCAACCAGGAGAACCAGATCCTAAAATGGTGTTTTGCCAACCCTGTATCAAACCTTTGCCAGTGAATTATCGCATTGAAGGTAATGATTTTTATTATGTTGGAGAGTATGGCAAACGCGATCGCACTCCTGGTAGCGATGTGGATGTATGTTTTTCCGGCAATATCGCCGTAACTCAGTTGAAAGTTTGAGATCGGGCAAAAGGCAAAAGGCAAAAGTAAAAAGATGTATTGATTTAAATATTTCTTTTTGCTTTTATAGCACAAGCCTTGGTGGTTAAGACATCGACAGATGATAAAACTCAGACAAAAAAGGACTTTTCACCCAGTCCCTAGTCACCAGCGATGCACTGAGCTTGCCGTACCCCTACGGGGAAGCAAGCTACGCGGAGCGTCTCGTAGAGAAGTGTCCCCAGTCCCTTGCCATATCTTTTTAATCAAGTATCTCCTTTAATTAAATACATAAATTTATCTAGAGTTTGTGTCAGATCGTTGAGTTTTTGCAGAGAATTTTGCTGAGATTCGGCGAGAGTTTGTACCGCGTCACACAAAGCAACAATTTGATAGCCTTGTTGCTGCACCTGCTGTCCTTGTGCTTCGAGTTGCGTGCTGACAGTCTCCAATCTTTCCGCAAGGCGTTCGATTGTTTCAGTCGTAGAAAGTACTGCTTCTCCAATTTGTTCCACAATAGATTCCAAACGATTTATTTTTACTTCGACTCTTGTTGCAATCATTTGTTTACCATCCTAATTTTGAGAGAGCATATTAGTAAAATTCCTAGTTTCAATTGAAATAATTAATTTCAGTATAAACATTAGATAAGGCTATTATTCCGACACTATGTCTGATTTTGTTGTTTGATGCATCTATCTAATGTTGTGTTTAAGTGCTTATATGATAATCCGCTTTGATTTTTGAATTTATCTATTTAAGTAGGCAATGGTAGGTAGGAATAAGGAATCAGGTTTTAGAGTTGGAGGCGAGTTTATTTCTTTTATTTATGCCGATCGCCATCGCTTGTAAAATCCGATTAGTCTAAATTTTCCTGATTCAAAAAGCGATTTACTTCGAGAACAACTGCGTATTTACCAATAGGACTTACGCAATATGTGACTGAAAAACTTATTCAAGCGTTGCGGTAATTCATGAATTACCGCTACTTTCGTTATCTTTTGCGTAAGTCCTGACCAATAAACTTTAATTAGTTCTACTACTTCCAGGAACAGATGGTGGGGATACACACTTAGCTATGCATCCCTAACAATGACTGTATTTTATTGAACTAAAATACTTGATTTAGATAATCGAATTGCTCAAAAACACAATAGCGATCGCACACAAACAAAAGCCAACAATACTAATTTTGCGGGGTACAATTCGGTTGATTTCGCCCATACCCATCGCAATACCAATTTCTCTAATACTCATGGTAACTGCAAACTGGGTTAAGGTTATACCTAGTATGTACGCAACCAAAGGTATTGTTCCTGTACCAGTAATCGATTGTCCGTGAATGTAACCCTGAAATAAACCAACACTAATACTTCCCACAGCAAGTAACATAAAGTTTACATGATTTGCGTTGATTAGCATTGTGCCTAAAAAAATAGTAGAAATACTTGTGAATATTTCTATCTCCGGTATATTTATCTCAAATAAATGAATTATAGTCCCCAAAATTACTGCTAATACAAAATATCCAACTATCAAAGCGCTACGAATAAATATAGCCGACAGTAAACCAATAGCAATAATAGCAACTAAACATTTTGAGTTCATGACTGGATCTGCTATTCCCCAGATAAAGCCTTCCCAGAAATTAGAGATGGCGCGAATAGCAGGCGTTCCACTCCACGAACTCAGCAAGCTTATTAATATGAGAGCTGCGATCGCTGCAATATGGCGATCGACTTCCTTCAAGGTATAAAATTCCGGTGTAGCACGGAATTCTGATAATTTAGTTTTGAACATAGCTATATGCAAAATTAGGTTTTTCGGTAATTTATACTACCCACCTACTTTGAAAAACTAACGTGATAATAACGATAAATCATCTTAACTTTATAAAGTTATGTAAAGTTTCAGTAGCGATCGCAGTATGCGAGTATTTAGTGTATTAATAATTACTATGTATTGAGATTTTTGTATCAAGTTTAAAGTGAAACAGTATGAAGGGTGCGACTAAAGAACCTCAAGAAAACGCAGTGTCAAATTTGGATGCTGTAAAAATTAAATGGTTTCGCCACCATAGACTTCTTGCAGAAGTAGGGAAAAGGGGAAAGGGAAAGGGGGAAAGGTTTGGTATTTTCCTTTCCCCTTTAACCTTTTACCTTTTCCCACCTCTTGCAAAAAACACTTTTGCAAGAGGTCTCATCTCTCTATATGGGGAACGCAAAACTTACGCGATTTTCCTTGGCGACAGACTTGCGACTCTTATGCAATTCTCGTTGCAGAATATCTGCTACAAAAAACAGATGCTGCTACGGTTGTTCCTATTTACAATACATTTCTCTTGAAATATCCAACGCTTGAGCAACTAGTAAAAGCAAGCATTAATGAATTGAGGGAAATGCTTGAGCCTTTAGGCCTTTTCTTCCGTGCTGAAAGATTACAAAAGTGCGCTGGCATCATTTTAGAACAGTATGGAGGAAAAATCCCCGATTCAGAAAAGCAGTTGCTTGAATTACCTGGAATTGGTAAATATACAGCTCGTGCTATCTGTTCTCAAGCCTTCAGTCAACCGCTAGCCATACTCGATACTAACGTAGCTCGCATTCTCGAACGTTTCTTTGGTTTGCAAGGAGAAAGAGTAAAATCGCGCTGTAAGATTCTCTGGAATGCAGCAGAAATAATTGCTCCTAATAAGGAAGTTGGTAAATGGAATCTAACCTTGCTAGATTTTGGAGCGATGGTTTGCAAGGCACAAAATCCTCTTTGTAATGATTGCCCTCTTTCAGCAAAGTGCAATTATGCTCAGACACAAAGTAACTCAAAGTAAAAAAATTATATTTTTTTTAACTCACTCCATCAAGCATATAAAAAAAGTTTTTCTAGATTTTTCTGACCATGTTATCAACTACATTTTGAATGATTTGGGCATCTGTTTCACTTAAACTTTCCAACTCAATTCTGTTGCTTTCTTGTGGATTACTAGAATTAGTAGTATATATCCGACGGCTCAAACCTACAGGACTATTTTCATAAAAAGTTGTGTAAAATACACATGCTGCGACATAGGAACCAATAGGACTAGGATGACTTTTATCGGAAGTATAAAGGTTTAATTTCGGATTTGCTTCTTGAAGTTTTTGCCAAACAATTCCCACAGGTGCAACTTTAGCATTGAGTTGTTCAGCAATGTTCGTGTAGGAATCAGTCAATATTTGTTGGGTTTCTGGTTGATTTTCCCTTGCCCAAGTTAGGTAAAATACAGTTTGAGAATTAACTCGCTTAATCTCAGCATCAAACAAACTGGCATACTTATACATTTCTTGGGGATTAGTAATCGGTAAAGTACTCTGTTCTTGGAGTACTACATAATCCCAATTTTTTGCTTTTAAAAGCCTGAGTGCTTCACCACGTTTCCAGTGATTTTTAAGCCTAGCTCCTCCTACCACAACCATTTCACTTTCGAGAGTTCTGGTTTCTTTTGCCGATTTAGCCAACTGTTGCGTTAACCAAGGTAGGTCATTGAAATAGGTATAGCTATTACCAATAAATAAAACTCTTATTGAATCTTGTTCGGCGACTTGCAGGGGAGTTTTTTCAACCTGCCTGCCGAACATTTTAAATAAGGCAATCATCAAAAATAGAAATAAACATACATATAGCAGTCCTAAACGAGAAAATGAAATCTTGTTAACCACGCTGTTTATTGTTAATTCTTAACACTCAACCGCCGCTAATTGATTCTGAATTCTGAATTATTCTTTAATGCAATAATTCCTCAACTTGATGCTGGCTCCACAAACTTCTGTAAAGTCCCTGTTGTTGTACCAGTTCTAAGTGATTTCCCACCTGCACAATTTTTCCCTTTTCCATAACAAAAATTCGGTCAGCAGCAGCAGCAGCAGATAATTGATGGGTAATGAAAATCACCGTTTTTTTCTGAGTACCACCGGAGAGATTTTTGAGAATTTGTGTAGCTGTTTGATTATCTACACTGGAGAGGGCATCATCTAAAATTAACACTGGCGCATCGACCAGCATAGCTCTAGCTAAGGCTGTACGTTGGCGCTGACCGCCAGAAAGAGTAATCCCGCGTTCGCCAACAATGGTTTCGTATTGCTGGGGAAAATTATTAATTTCTCCATCAATTTGAGCCAATTTGGCTACCAACTCTACTCTTTCTTGTTCGCTAACTGGGTCACCGTAGCGGATATTATTTTTAATTGTGGTGCTAAAAAGAAAACTATCTTGGGGAACGTAGCCGATCGCATTTCGCAAATCTCCCAAGGCTATCTTAGTAATATCGTGCCCATCTAAGAACAATTGTTCTGGTTCAATATCGAGCAAACGCGGCAAAGCATTTGCCAAAGTAGATTTTCCCGAACCAATTGCCCCAACAATTGCCACGGTTTCCCCCGGAGCAATGGTAAAGTTGATATTTTCTAAAGCGGGAGCAGCAGAACCAGGATAAGTGTAGCTGAGATTTTTTGCCGTCACTTCTCCTTTGAGTTCATCAATTGTTAGATGTACCGCATCGGCTGTGTCTTGAATTTTTGGTGTGACGCTGAGAATAGATTCCAGCCGATCTATACTAACTTCACCCCGTTGGTAGGTGCTAATTGTAAACCCCAAAAGAGTAGTGGGGAACACTAAACGCTCTACATAAATTAAGAGCGCTAAAAAGTCCCCAACTTCAAGCGTCCCAGAAGACATTCGAGTCGCACCTAGCCAAATAATTACCAGCGAACTGATATTAGCTAGACCGCCAATAAAAGTAAAAAGCGTATTGCGGCTTTTTGCCAGTTCCAAATTAGCAGTCAATAGTTGCTGATTTTTCTTGGCAAAAGCTCGACGCTCGTTAGCTTCTTGGGCATAGATTTTAATTAGAGCAATACCACTGATATCTTCTTGGATGAGTTCGCTGATATCAGAGAGTTGCTCTTGGACTGCTGCTTGTTGTTTGCGTAAGCGATCGCTAAACAAACTCACGAACAAGAACATAAAAGGGTACACTGCCAAAGAGGCTAGTGTGAGATCCACACTAATGGTAAGCATCGCTGGCAGTGTTAAAGCGTAGGCAAAAACTGTATTTGCCAAACTCAAGACGGCAAAACCCACCAACCGCCTGATATTGTCCACATCACTAGTAGCCCGACTAATCAAATCACCAGCAGTATTAGTGGCAAAATAAGACGGTTCGAGCTTCAGTAAGTGTTCAAAAATCCGTTGTTTGAGGTCAAATTCCACTTGACGCCCTACCCCAAATAGCCAAATGCGCGAAGCCATACGCATCAGCCACATTGCGGAACTGAGCAATACAATAATAACTACGTAATGTAGTATTTGATTCCAGTTGAAGGTTGTTGATAATTTGTCAACCCCATCACGAATCAGCCAAGGGATATAAACGCCAAGGGCATTAACAGACAACAGAGCGAGAATGCCTAAAGACGCTTCCCGCCAATGGGGTCGAAGGTAAGCACCAAGTTTAGCGAGTCTTCGAGATTTTGCCATTAAAGCAATTTTGCAACTTTATCATCCTAAATTAACCGCTATTCCCAGAAGGCAGTTGAGGGAATATTGCTTTGCGGCAATCATAGCCTAAACTAATCCAGCCACTAGTACTGCGTTCCCTAAAGGTTAGCAGTACTAGGGAATGGGTTGCGGTCTTTTTGAGTATTTCTTTTTTACTTTCTTACCGCTGAACACGCAAGAACCTGTAAATTTCAGTGAGATAACTTTCCCAAGTTCTCGTTGTCAATTGCAAGGTTTCTGCATTAGGTACAAAGTCTTCAAGTCGTAAACCGCGTGTCCGAATATCTTGGGGATTTCCTTGCAATAGGTACGGAGGCACTCTCAAATTATAAGAAAGAATGTTATTCCCCGTCATATCTGAAATGTTTGCTGCGCTGGTTTGTTGTCCCAAAGCTACTAGTGTTTCAGGTGTTGATACAGTAGCTGCTCCTAAAGGCGCTCTATAAAGAAAATAGGCGACTGCTGGTGTACTTGCCAACAGCAAAATCGTTAGTGCCCAACCCACTAAGTATCCTCCTGGTTTGTCTATCCCGCCTCCTTTGATTCTCTGAGCGGCAAAAATCATCATTAAGACAGACGCTCCCAGAGGCTTGAGTGGAAAAGACATCATCCTCCACAACGACGCCACAGCTGGTTCATTGGGGTTAAGAAATGATAGGGCTACGATTATCAACATAACGACTAAGATTAATCGCCCTACAAAAGTTCCAGAAGGATAAAATCGCTGGAACAGAGAATATACGATAGTGCCAATCAGCAGCCACAGCAGTACCCGGCTTAGCAATAGAAACATAGATTAACTCTCAAATTTTCTGGTGCGGTGAGCCAGTGCGGTGGTGAGGCAGTTTACTTTGATTCGGGTTTTGTGCCACTTTTTTTCCTTGGGCCATTGCCCAGCAAAGTCATAGCTCCCCAAAAGTAACTACCGAAAGGTTTTCCCGACATCAAGCAGTGGAATGTTGTGCAAACAGTTTATTGGTGGGAAAATGCCCATCCAACGCACTGTCTAACCATAAGCCACTAGCGTCAACTGGCTAACCCGTAAGAGTTTAGCCTAGAGGTTTCGGGAAATGGATTTATTCTATCGTCAAATTGTAATTACACCATTTGACTTTAAACACCTCAAACCTCACACCGAAAGACTACCGTCGTAGTGATTTTAGTGCAATTTTTTGACACTGCGTCTATTATTTATAAATTTCCAGAAGAGTAATGTGGCACCAGTAAAGCGAACTACGCTACTGCATAGGCTCTGAGAATTTATCGGGTGTGCCTCGCTACTCTATAGTTATCTATTGAGCTATGGGGAATTTCACGGAATTAGTTAAATTAATTCAGTAGTTGCAAACTTAAAAGGAAAAACTATGTCATCTCAAAAGCCTACCATTTTGGTAACAGGGGGAGCTGGGTATATTGGCTCTCATACAGTGTTTGCTCTCAAGCAAGCGGGTTATAACGTTGTCATTCTTGATAATTTGGTATACGGTCATCGCGACCTGGTAGAAAAGGTTTTACAAGTAGAGCTGATAGTAGGGGATACAGGCGATCGCGCTTTGCTCGACCACCTATTCAAAACCCACGATATTGCTGCTGTAATGCACTTTTCTGCCTATGCCTACGTAGGAGAGTCGGTGACCGATCCCGCTAAATACTACCGCAATAACGTCCTTGGGACTCTGACTTTGTTGGAGGCCATGTTGACGGCTTCTGTTAAGAAATTTGTATTTTCTTCCACGTGTGCTACCTATGGGGTGCCGGAATTCGTGCCGATTCCAGAAACCCATCCCCAAAATCCGATTAATCCTTATGGGGCTACTAAGTTGATGGTAGAGCGGATTCTCACTGATTTTGATATAGCTTACGATTTCAAATCAGTACGTTTCCGATATTTTAATGCCGCTGGTGCTAATCCCGACGGTTTACTGGGCGAGGATCACGAACCAGAAACGCATTTGATTCCCTTGGTATTGCTGACAGCTTTAGGCAAACGAGAGTCGATTTCAATTTTTGGTACTGATTATCCCACCCCTGATGGAACTTGTATTCGCGATTATATTCATGTGAACGACTTAGCAGATGCTCATATTTTGGGATTGGAATATTTATTAAAAGGTGGCGATAGCGAAGTTTTTAATTTGGGTAATGGTAGCGGCTTCTCTGTCAGAGAAACGATCGCAGCAGCCGAGGCGGTGACAGGAGCTAGGATACCAGTCCAAGAGTGCGATCGCCGTCCTGGCGATCCTCCAATTCTGATTGGTAGCGCCGAAAAAGCCAGAACAATCTTAAACTGGCAACCCCAATATCCATCCATCAAAGATATTGTCGCTCATGCGTGGCAGTGGCATCAAAAGCGACATCATTCGATTTGACGGTAAGCTACGCTAACGCACTTTGGGGAAACTTGAAGTGCGTTAGCGCCATTTTGAAGAATTTGGTGCGTTACACTGCCCTTGCAAGAGCTTTTGTCTGTCCTGTAAGACTTTTTGCCTTGACGTTTGAGTATATCGCGCAGCCTGTAAGACTTTCTGCCTTCCCTGTAAGACTTTCTGCCTTGACGTTTGAGTATATCGCGCAGCCTGCAAGAGCTTCCGTCATCCCTGTAAGACTTTCTGCCTTCCCTGTAAGACTTTCTGCCTTGACGTTTGAGTATATCGCGCAGCCTGCAAGAGCTTCCACCTTCCCTGTAAAAGCTTCTGCCTCGACTCGATGGCAAACAACCTCCTGCCCCCTGCCTCCTGCCCCCTGCCCCCTGCCGCCCCCTGCCTCCCCGCTCCTACTCCCCACTCCCTCCTCTCATCCCTCGCAGTGCAACAAATAGGATGGCAATAAATCCGAGGATTGGTACAGCGATCGCCCAAAATGGTAAACTTTGATTCTCACCTTGGGCTACATCACCATTGACATTTCGTAGATTTTGTGAACTATTAGATCCAGCAGCCACGGTAACTTCAAATTTGAACTCAAAAGGTTTGAATCTCCCCCCTGAGGCTGGTTTACCATTCAGTTCCAACTGATAAAGGCCTGGCTTGGGAAAGACAATTTCTGCACCTGGGATGCCTTGATAGCGCTCAGCTGCCACAGCTTTTAGGGTTGGTTCTAAAAGTGCTGGCTCTCCGGCTGCATAGGGTTCGGCATAAACAGCCAACTGACAATTACACTGGGCTAAGGGAATTACCTTTCCACCTCTGCGGGTAAGGGCAAACCAGGCTTGGCTTGGTTCTCCAGCACGAGGATTATCATTTGGTTCGAGGTGAAGGGTGCCACCGACATCTCCAGCTACTTCTACCTTATGAGCAGCAGCAGGGTAAACATTAGTTATTGGTATAGCTAGGCAACTCAGGAATAATAGACTTCTTGCAGAAGTCGGGAAAAGGGGAAGGGGAAAGGGGGAAAGGTTTGCTATTTTCCCTTTCCCCTTTAACCTTTTCCCTTTTCCCACCTCTTGCAAAAAGCACTTTTGCAAGAGGCCTAATAAATACTCGATGGTTCCTTTGTTGAGGTAACCCCTCTGTTTTGAACTCGTTGGGATGGAGGTAGAAAATAAGAATGATTTACCGCGACTTGGTTGGGGGAACATAAAACTTTTCTAAGGCTAACTTTGACCAAAAAAAGCGGGAACGTACTAACAAAACACCGAGGGTAGCAATTACCATCAGTACTGCCGCGAATTTATTTCCCCAAGTTAATTGCCAGGAACCCAAATAATGGGAACCGATGGACACAGTATGGATAGCACTCAAGAGCAAAGCTGGCACACTTAAGAGATGAATCTGTCGCCAACGTTTGCCCCAAGATTTTTGCAATGATTCCCAACTCGTGAAAGCGGCGGGGGACATTAATATCAATGCTACAGCACCCGCAGCCATCCCCCACTGAAATTGTGGCGGCAGGAAAGAAAAGCGAGTCAAATCCCATTGGAATGAGTGTGCGATCGTGTGGACAGTGTGAGCCACGGAAAGCACAAAAGCTCCCACACCTAAAGCACGCCGATAACGCAGTGGTGAAGCCCACAAGCCACTAATGGGACGCGCAATTAAAGCCAAGACTAAGCAGAATAAGGCGGCGTGTCCGGTGTAATCTACCATTGTGTCGCCAGTCCGCAGCAAGGTGATAACCCCAATGGCGAGGGTAACCCAGCCACCTAATCGAAACAACTGACTGCGCCTGTCTTTACTCACCAAAGAGGTGGAGACGCCTACACCTAACATGATGGGTAGAGTTCCCAAGCCAAAAGCCAGCATGGTTGCTGTACCCATCCATAAATTACCAGTTCCAGCGGCTTTAATTTGGGCTGCATACAAAAAACCACAGGGCATTAAACCCCAAGTCATCCCCAACAGCAATGGCGTCCACCATTTGGTTTTGAAGGAAAGTTTAACCATGCCACTGCTGAGGCGATCGTGTAAGCTGCCTTTTAATAAAGGATGTAGCAGGGGAATGCGTGGCAACAAATCCGGTTTTATTTGTGCTAAGCCAAACCAGATCAGCATTACACCAGTGATAATTGCCATCCAACGCCGGAAGTCGCTACCAACACCTGCTAGTTGTCCAGCTTGCAGCAATACCGAACCCAGCGCCCCAATGGCACCGCCGACTAGAGCATAGCTCAACATCCGTCCGAGATTTAGCAAGATATGAAACTTTAATTGCTGTTGCCAAGTGTGGGGCTTTTCTAAGGTTGATGTCCTTCCACGGGTAGCTGTGTGGGGAATTTTTGGCTGATGAGATAGAGAAAACGCCACTGTCAGGGGGCCACACATGCCAAAGCAATGACCAAAACTACCCAGGAAACCCAGGATTGCGATCGGCAATAAATCTACCATAAGAAAAGTCCTGAGTTCTGAGTCATGAATCCTGAGTGTCAAAATAAATATTTTGGAGAATTAAGAAGAAATTGTTTTTTCTTGCTCAGTACTCAGTACTTAGCACTCCTCTAGTGGGGCACTTTAAGTGAAGTCGCCCTCTGTGTCAAAAGACAAAGCGTCAAACTTGATGTTTATTTGAGAAAATTAGTTCTTCTGTACTGATATAAGATATATAACGTATCGATCGCCATGACGATCTGGAAATTTTTCTGCAACCCTTGGGAATGGATTTCTGGGGAGGCCGACAGAATGTCAAGAGGAGGTGCTGAGTATTTTTGGGACTTACTAAGGCCATTGCAACAAGGCTCAAGATGAGCATTCTGTCATCAGGCTCAATCTGTAGCTAAAAATTTTCCCTTTTGCTAAAACCCGACTGGCTGGGGATTTGCGCTACCCTAAGTCTGGAAGCCAAGGATAAATCATATGAGCAAATGGATCTGGCTGATGCTGTTGGCGCTGATGACAGTTGCGATGGTGGCTAGCACAGGTAGCACGTTTTTTGAACAGCGTCCCTCACCAGAAATTGTTCAGAGCGTTCCAGTACAAACACCAGCACAGCCAGAGTCTCAGGAAGTTGAGAGTACCCTACAGGTGTCTGGTGAAAGACTGTTAACCCATATCCAAAATTTGAATTTTCAGCGCTACACAACAACAGAGCGATCGCGTACTCGCACATATATCACAAATGAACTGAAAAAATTCGGCTGGACACCTAAATTAGAAAAGTTCTCCGATGGTGTAAATATTTTTGCTGAACGTGCAGGAACTAACAAAGCTGCTAAAGCAATTCTTGTAGGAGCGCATTACGATACTGTTACCTCTTCTCCAGGTGCCGATGATAACGCCAGCGGTGTAGCTGTAATGCTGGAAGTTGCGCGGCTGTTGGGTTATCGTCCTACACCACGGACGTTACAGCTAGCTTTTTTTGACCGAGAAGAAGCAGGACTTTTAGGTAGTCAAGCTTTTGTTGCCAACAAAGCACGCTTGGACAATTTGGGCGGGGCGATCGTCATGGATATGGTAGGTTATGCTTGTTACACACCTGGGTGTCAAAAATATCCTGCGGGATTACCTATTACTCCACCTAGTGAGAAAGGCGATTTTTTGGTGGTAGTTGGTGATACAGAACATTTACCTTTACTGAATGCGTTTCAAAACTCCCAAAATATTCCCCCAACTGCTCTGAGCAAACAGGAATCAAATCTACCAGCAGTTTTGACACTACCAATTCCTCTCAAAGGTTTACTGACACCCGATACTTTACGCAGCGACCACGCACCGTTTTGGTATCAAGGAGCGGGTGCTGTATTGGTAACAGATACCGCCAATTTACGTACTCCTCACTATCATCAACCTAGCGATGTTCCAGCGACTATTGAGCGATCGTTTTTCACAGGTTCAGCCCAGGTTGTGGTTAATGCTACCACTGTTTTATTAGAAAAAAACGAGGATTTAGCAACTCAACCAGCGACCTAATTCGTAATTAATATGTTTGCGACACACCAATTATTCGTAAGGGCATGTTTGAAAAGTCCTCTTTTAGGTAGCAGAACGTTCTAGATCTCCCTAAATCCCTCTTTTGAAGAGGGACTTCGATTCTTGTTCCCCCCTTTTTAAGCTCCGGTGTATACACAAGTCAAAAAACCATTACTACAAAAGATTTGAATCCAGTAGGGTGCGTTATGGACAATAGTCCTAACGCACCGCCAGAAATTTGCGGTGCGTTACGCTGGCGCGATAACACACCCTACAAAACAAGATTTGGGGTGATTAAATCAGTTGTGTATACACCGTAGGCTAAGGGGAGGGGTAAAATGATTATGGGGCAACAGTTTGAGCTTAAGCTGACACCAATGAACAATGTTGTGCCCCTACCCATCTGTTACATTCTTTTTTGAAATTGGTATTATTTTTTACCGCAGTTTTTATTTTTAATAACCATAAATACGAGTGTAAAATTATTTGCTATTAATCAACTTTTAGTTGAGGAAAAGTTAATGTCCAATTCTCTTTATCATTTATTTCAAAGTACAAACCTTGGAGAATCAATCGCACGGATGTTCGAGTTCTAATAAACTTTCTTAATAGATAAGTTCCTGGTTCAGCAGCAATACCATCAATGTTTTTTCTGTAACCGAATTGTTTTGAACAGTAATTGCCAGCACCTTTGACCGTCAACACAAAAAACGGAGCTTGTTTATATTCATCAGGAATCATAAATATTCCGTATGATTTATGTTTACCAAGCCACGGCTTAACAACAACTTTACTGGCTTGTACTTGAAATTTTGTAGTATTTGATGCTAAAAAAGCTTCAGAATTGCAAACAGAATCATTTACGGGCCACCATAATGCAATAGTACTTAGCGAGAGTAGGAAAATAAAAATATAAGTGAGTCTGGGAAGCATAAAATTAGAAAAAAGTGTTGGTGCTACTGGTGCAATTTGAAGAGTAATGGTAGTGCAGCAACAGCAATAAGACTATCCACCTGCAACAGGTTAGGGATTGGGCATTGGTTATCAGCAAACGACTAATAACTAATGCCTAATGACTAATGACTAAGGACATTTGTTGCAATATTTAACTTAGTTGAGAAACAATCAGTTTTTTGTGGCTATTAACACCGATTTTTGCTCAAATTTTTAGCTGTAATGAATTGTACAATTTTTTGTTTTTGTGATGTTTTTGATGATTTGCGATCGCACCCGCAGATATATTTCCCACTTAGGAGCGATCGCTATTAACTTTCAGAAAAAATCTGCGTTTATTTCTCGGCAGCAAATTAAGTAGTCAAATACACGAATATCCGCTATATTCACGTAAGTATGAATTGGTAAAAATCTTCATGGCTAGAAGTTGGGATCTGAAAAAACTTGGTAGTTTCTTGTGCGCCATTGCACTGACACAATTCAGTACAAATACTTGTGCAAAAGCAGCTGACACAGTTGTTGTTCGTTTTGGTCTATTTACAGAATCCATCACCCTTGGAGAGTTGCAAAAGGCTGCAAAAACTGGGGAATTACCTAGAAGTTTGCAGCCTTACACTAAACGATTATCCCAAGAACAACGTGAGTTCTTTTTGGGTGCGTTAAACACGAATCTACCGTTAAATGTTGTCACCATTAATAGATTACTTAATACGCAGATTGGTACAAGTATTCTCAACGATCTGGCTACTGCTTTAGCCAGGGAAGACAAAGCTGGGGTACAAGCACTCAGGGCAGGATTAGTATTAGGCTCTAATGCACCAGGCGGCCTTTCTATACTCAGTTTTATCGCCGCTTATCCGAGTAAACGCTTAGAAATAAATGTACCGCAGGCTTTTAAGGTTGCAGGAAGTTTGAATACGGCTTTTTGGCGCACTCAGCAGTTTATGTTGGCAATTGCACCTCAACTCGGCCTCCTGACACCACAGCCCTTGACACCCCAGGTTGCTTTTCCTTTTGACCCCTCCCAACCAGGAACCGCTAAAGTAGAAATACTCAAATTAGACTTAGATGACCAAAAGCACAATCGCAAAATTCCAGTTGATGTTTACTGGTCAACTGCTGCAACTCCTGACAAACCCGTGATTGTCTTTTCTCACGGCTTCGGTTCAATCCGCACGGACTTGCGTTATCTTGCGGAACATCTAGCATCCCACGGTTATGTAGTCGCAGCTTTAGAACATCCTGGTAGTAATGCGACAAATGTTGGCTCAGCTTTAGTAGGGAAAAACAGATTTGTCAAGCCTGAGGAGTTTTTGCTTCGCCCTCAAGATATTAGTTTTGTTCTCGACGAGTTAGAAAAGCTCAATCAAACAGCTAATAACCCCCTTGCAGGGAAACTTGCGACTCAGAACGCGATGGTTGTTGGCTATTCTTTTGGTGGTGGTACAGCTTTGGCAATTGCTGGCGCCGAGTTACAACTAGAACGTCTCAAACAACGCTGCAAACAGAACTTGGCGATCTTGAGTTTAGGAGAAGCTATGCAGTGTATCGCTCAAGAACTACCAGAAAATAGCTATCAATTGCGGGATAACAGAATTAAAGGAGCGATCGCTCTCAATCCTACAACTTCTCTGATATTTGGTCAAACTGGGTTAACCAAGGTGCAGGTTCCTACCCTGCTGTTAACAAGTTCAGCAGATAAAACCACCCCGGCTTTAACCGAACAAATTGTGGGATTTGATAAAATCCCATCCCCCAAATGGTTAGTTGGTGTAGTTGGAGGTACTCATTTGAGTGTCAAAGACCCAAGTACCACTCAAGATCAAATCGGACAACCAAATACCCCTATCAGTGGCGGTGAAGTTGTCAACGAAAAAGCAGCTGATGTTCGTAAGTTAGTTAAAGCTTTAACTTTATCATTCGCTGCACAACTGACTCCTGAAGCTAAAAACTACGCAGTGTTTCTCACATCAGATTATGTAAACTCTACATCAACTCCAGCATTTCCATTCCGGCTAGTTACTGAAATTCCTCCTAATGCTATGGCTATAGTCAAAGAATTCGTTGGAAATAACTAGCCCTTTGTAGATATGTAGTTCCAGAAATTAATTTTTAATCTTTGTCCTTTGTCATTTGCTCTTTGCTAATGAAAAATGACGAATTAATCCGATTCGATCGCGTGCAAAAAATTACTTACATCTGAGGAAACAGGCAATAGGCAATGAATACTTTTACTACTGCCCTTTGCCTATTCCTTGAGCCTATGAATAATATCAATTCAAATTATGTTTGCGATACATCAATTATTTATTTGTAAAGGCATAACAATATTCCCTACAATAACCTTTACCTTATTAACATCCAATTTGCTGTATATAGCATTAATTTTTTCAGCCTCTGTCTAAACATAGATAAATCGATTAAATACTAAAGCTTAAAGTATAAATTATTGCAAAAATCTGGGTATAAAAACTTGCATCAAGTTAAGCTCGTCACATATTCTCAGAACTGTCCGCTTCCTGGCATTGTTGGATTATCAGTAATAATTAAGTGTTCGGAATCAAATACGATCGCTACTTCCAAAAATATTCAAATTTTAACTAAAATACTTTACTGCTCAAGTAATAATACTGGAATTTTACGCTACATACTATCAGTATTTTAAAAACTATACTAAATTTTTACAATAAAACTAAACACTTAGATATTAACTTTATAATACTTTTGTTAAAAATATTATTAGCTTATAAGCACTAAAAAGGCAGGTGGATCGGGTCAAAAAAAATAAAAATATTACCCATAATACTACAAATGGCGCTCACAAATAAATTACTTGAGGCTGAAATATATTTTCAGCTTTGTGGATTGCTCTAAATTGAATTGCACAAAATATTAAAGCAATTTTTATCTCGCAATGACTCAAATCAGCCCAAAATGCAACGCTATGAAGGCTGATTTTTTAGATAAAAATTGACTCAGCTATCAGATAGCATCATCAAATGAATTTGAATTCAGAATCTAACAATTACTACACTTGACTAAGGCTAATGCAACTCTATACACCTATTGAAATTGAACAACTTCAGGAAAACGAAGACCTTCCCTACTTCATTCAAATTTTAAATTGGGTTAAAAATTTTTTAGGAAGACCTCATCCTCATTTAGGAAGACCGGGGGCGGTTTGTCCTTTTGTACCTTACTCTCTAAGATCCAACAGTATTCGTTTGGCAGTTATTCGCACGAAAGATTTGTATCCAGAACAAATAGAAAATATTGTCAAACGTTATCGAGATATATTTCTAGAGATAGATGTTAAAGAACAAGAATCAAAAATCAGTAAAGCTTTTTTGCTGATATTTCCTGATATCCATATAGAAGATGCTTCTAAAACCATAGATAGCATCCAACAAAAACTTAAACCTATATTTGTCGAATCAGGACTAATGATTGGAGAATTTCATAAACGCAATCAAAGTCCTGGTTTACATAACCCAGACTTCCGTCCACTACGTAGCCCTGTACCTTTGTTAGCTATCCGATTTATGGTTGAAGCAGACTTACCTTTTCTTCAAAGTCCCGCCGATCCACACTTACGCATTAGGTATCTGGAAGCTTATTTAAAGCGATTTGGTCATAGATTTACAGATGAGACTAGGTTTAAAACTGCTTATCAGGCATTGGCTTCAGCGAAAGAAGAAGTAGAAACGGCAAATCTAGTAAGTTATTAAAGTTTTAATCAGCTATAAGTTATCACTTACCGCTGATAACTGATAACTGATATCAGACTTGTATTCGATATTTCCAGCAAATAACCTACCGTTTTGGCTGTTTATTGTGTGTTTTGTGTTCCCTGTTTTATTCTAAAAATTTATCAAAGATTCCAGTGCGCCACTTCAAGCATTACTGAAATCTGATTTCTAGCTTTTTGATTTAACTGACTTGACGACCTTGACAGATAGTTGCAGTCAAGCGTAGGACTATACCATCATGATGAACAGCCATCGCATCAGCTAGTTTACCTAGTTCGAGACTACCGCGATCGCCAAATATGTGAATAGCTTTCGCTGGATTACTGGTAAATAGTAGCATCGCTTCGTAAATCGACTTACCAGTTTTATCAGCAATCAGAAAGGTAGCTTGCAGCAGGCTTTGGGGAACTTATATTCAGGACTTACGCACTCAGATCCCCCAACCCCCTTAAAAAGGGGGCTTTAGACTTCCCCCCTTTTTAAGGGGGGTTAGGGGGGATCTAGGTTTGAGGCTTCAGTGCGTAAGTCCTAATATTAAATCTCTTTTTCTTCTTTGCGCCTACCCTTCAAGAAGCTGCTTCTCTACGAGACGCTGCACGAACGCGTCTATGCGCCTTTGCGCGATCGAAATAATTAACTAACACCAAATAACAGAGAGTTTACAATTTATCCTCAAAAAACACCATACCTTCATAAGGAACTTCTCTAGTTGCAGCAATTCGGGAAAACAAATCACCTACATGCAATTCCAACTTATGAAAATCTGGATCGAGAATATATAATGAATCTCCCTCGCTGATATTTTCTTTCCACTTTTGCACGCCTAAAGAAATCAGGCGATCGCTATATTTTTGAAACTCTTCTTCGGGAACGCTAAAAGCAATATGAGTATAGTCAACCGCAGGATTTGTACGGGTATTTGCATCTAAAGATAGGCACAACCACAAATCACCTGCGAGTAAATAAGCGCCTTTTTCCCATTTGGCGATCGCTCGACAACCAAGAATTTTGGTGTAAAACTCAAAAGATTTTTCCACATCGGAAACTGACAAAGTAATATGATTAATTCCTGTAATCATTGAAACCCAGATTAAATTTAGCTTTCCTCATCTTGAATTTTGAATTCATTTACCCTTCATTTGTCGCTGCTCTGTAGTAACCAGGTCATACTATTTTCGATTTTGTAGTATAAATAAACTAGGAATTGGAGATTGAGTAAAATGCCGCAAGAAATAGAGCGAAAATATTTAGTGATTGGGGATGATTGGAGAAGTTTAGCTGAAGGTAGTATCTATCGTCAGGGATATATTCCTACACAAGATAAAGTGACTGTACGTGTCCGGATAATAGGAGAAAAAGGGTATTTGACAATTAAAGGCCCTACTGTTCAATATTCGAGACTAGAGTTTGAGTATCCTATTCCGATTCAAGATGCTCAAGAAATGCTTGAGAAATTGTGTCAACGTCCATTTATAGAAAAAATTAGATATAAGATACAATCGGGCAGCTTGATTTGGGAAATAGATGAGTTTGAGGGTGCTAACAAAGGGCTAATATTAGCAGAAGTTGAACTCAGCGACGAAAATCAAGAAATTGAACTACCAAACTGGATTGGAGAAGAAGTCTCTCATGATTCCAGATATTACAACAGCAATTTAGTAAAACATCCTTTTTCAGAATGGTAATTGTTGACCAAATAATTATGAATTATAAATTATGAATTCTTCTTCAAGCAGATTTTAGACAATTTATGTTCAGTTATTGGCAGCGATCGCCCCTCGCCTTTGCCCTACCGACCTATGATAACACCTGCATAACTTACCCACAGCTAACGAAAGTAGCGGTAATACCCTGCGGGTTCGCTCTTAGCGTTCTCGCAGAGTAGCCGCTGTGCGTCTACATGAATTACCGCAACGCTTGAATAAGGTTTTCAGTCACATATTGCGTAAGTCCTGACCTGAAATAACTTTAGCTTCCGATGAAAGTTAGGCTATGCAAAACGCAACTCAACACAGCAACGTGTGTGTTGAGTTTTGTTCCTGAAACATCACTTGTTTTGAGTCAGGAAACTTTTCCATAAGTAGAGCGATCGCAACCTTTAATCGATACCATTTCTTTGTAAGGCTGCGCCTAATTTCCTTGACTTAATATCAATAAAATTTTTAATCGCCTCTTGTTTTTTAGCACAATCTATGCAAATCTCATAAATATATAATACGGTAAATTGACTGATTTACCGTATTATATGTAAGAAATTGACTAGATTAGCCAATAAACTCGAATTTAGTTACTTGAGAGTATGTCTGAGAGTGGGGACTGGGGACTAGGTACAAGTGGAGAAAGAGTACAGGGCACTCAGGATAATTCTTCTTAATCCTGAGCGCTCAATGATGAAAACGGACAGAGAACGCAGTATTGGAAGTTAGCCCTAGTACCCAATCACCAAAATTTAGGAGATAAAATCATGGATGCATATCAATCTGAGTCAGGCAAGAGTTATACCATTTCTTCGCAACTGAATTTAGAGGCTGATGTTCTAGTCATTGGGGGCGGGCCATCAGCGACTTGGGCGGCTTGGAATGCTGCTGCCCAAGGAGCAAAAGTGATACTGGTAGACAAAGGCTACTGCGGTACGAGTGGAGCAACAGCACCCTCTGGTACTGGTGTTTGGTATGTGCCTCCCGATCCACAACAGCGGGAAGAGGCTATGGCTAGTCGGGAAGCTTTAGGAGGCTATTTGTCAGAACGCTCTTGGATGGAGCGCGTATTGGATCGTACTTATACAAATCTGAATAAACTCTCAGATTGGGGCTATCCATTTCCTGTGGATGATGAAGGTCGCCCCCATCGGCGATCGCTCCAGCAAGCTCATGATTACATGCGGCTAATGCGTAAAAAAATTACCAAAGCTGGCGTGAAAATACTCGACCACAGTCCAGCTTTAGAACTACTGGTAGACGCAGCAGGCGCAGTTGCTGGGGCGCGGGGGATTTGCCGCCAAACAGGCGATCGCTGGCAAGTCAAGTCTGGAGCAGTGGTAATTGCTACTGGTGGCTGTGCCTTCCTGAGTAAAGCTTTAGGCTGTAACGTCCTCACAGGAGATGGTTATTTGATGGCAGCTGAAGCTGGTGCCGAAATGTCAGGCATGGAATTTTCCAATGCCTACGCCCTATCGCCGGCTTTTTCCTCAGTGACCAAAGGAGCTTATTATCGTTGGGCAACCTTTTACTACGAAGATGGCACAGAAATTGAAGGTGCCGGTTCGCAAAGAGGGCGATCGATTATTGCGCGTACCCTACTCACCCAACCCGTTTATGCTCGTCTGGACAAAGCAACTCCCGAAATTGAAGCGATGTTGCGGACTATCCAACACAACTTCTTACTGCCATTCGATCGCATGGGCATTAATCCCTTCACTCAACTTTTCCCTGTAACTCTGCGTTTGGAGGGAACGGTACGCGGTACAGGTGGAATTCGGATTGTTGATTATAACTGCGCTACCACCGTACCCGGTCTTTATGCTGCTGGTGATGCTGCAACGCGAGAATTAATTTGTGGTGGTTTTACTGGTGGTGGTAGTCATAACGCTGCTTGGGCAACCTCTTCGGGATATTGGGCCGGTGAAGCAGCAGCAAACTACGCCCGTCAACTAGGAACTAAAGCCAATCAACGTTCCGTCCGAGGACTGGGAGAAACTGGGGTAGCTTCCGAAAAAGGTAGCAGCAATAGCTTTGTTCCCTCAGAAGTGACTAAAGCAGTCCAAGCCGAAGTATTCCCCTACGATCGCAACTTATTCCGCACCGAAAAAGGATTGACACAATCCCTCGATCGCCTACATCAGTTGTGGAAAGAAGTCCGCAACACCCAAGCTGTGCCAGAAAATCAAGCTGTCCAAGCTAGGGAAGCCACTGCAATGCTAGCAACTGCCAGGTGGATGTACGCTAGCGCCCTTGAACGTAAAGAAACTCGCGGGATGCACAAACATCTAGACTATCCAGAACAAGACCCGAACCAATACCACCGCCTACTGAGTGGGGGTCTAGATCGAGTCTGGGTCAAGCCCCAAAAACTACAAACTGCCGTTAAGGAAAGGGAGTTAGTAACGCTGTGATTGAACTAGTTAGCGAATCTCGCTGTATTAAATGTAATATTTGTGTTTCTGCTTGCCCCACCAACGTTTTTGACAAAGTACCAGACGGGCCGCCAAGAATTGCTCGTAAAAGCGACTGCCAAACCTGCTTTATGTGCGAGTTGTATTGTCCAGCCGATGCTCTCTTCGTTGCCCCACAAGCAGATGAGTCCGTCCCAGTAGACGAACAGGCTCTTATAGAAGCTGGATTTTTGGGCGGATATCGGGAAACCTTGGGCTGGAAACCTGGAGGCACTCCAGCAGGCGTGAGAGAACAATCTGCCCGAATGTTTATTGGTCGGAGCAATTTACCTACTGATTCTCAGGGCAGAATTCAGCCTTGGAGCAGCCAGCCTAATTCCCAGCCAAACTAACTAAATGAGCGCTTATAGATCCCCGACTCCTCCAAGAAGTCGGGGATCTGACCGCTAGCGATCGCAATTCTATGGGAGCCTACCCTTTATTCACACCCTTTACTCAGGGAATTATTGCTCTGGTGTAACCAACAACAGACAAAAAACGATCTCAACTCTATCGATTTGAAGTTCTTAATTATAACATTATTCTCTAGGTCTTTTAAATTTGATAACTATATTTGCAATAATAATTATTAGTTTGACTATAAAAAATAGTTAAATCAAAAATGATGGCATTCCAAATTTACTAGTTTATTAATTTATTTAGGAGATTTTCAAATTTAGTTATTATCAATACTACACTATGAGATTAATTAACTGTAACCTAAATAATTGTGATGATAGCAAGCAAAAATTTTTTAACTTTTGATTCAGGCTGAAACTTCTCCATTAAAGTATTTTCAATGGTTTGATTTTCTCTAGTCAAACCAAGAACGCCGGAATCATTGATAACAAAGTTCTTCATTGCTGTCATGCCGAACAAATGTCGCCGCCAGACAAAGATTAGCTATATTCAACCGACTAGCTAGTCAGTTTCTAGCTGGAGAAATCAGCAAAGCTTATTTAATACTTAAGTTGACTAAGCAAGCTGATATAAACGCTCTCAAGAAGGCGAATTTGCAATACAGCTATATTAGTGGAGAAAAAACCAATGTTTTTTGGACAATTTGAAAGAGAATCTTTATATGGAGAAATTTGGTCAGTTTGGCAAACAACCAAATTACCAGAACATCTACAGTTATTGGTGGATCGAGAGCAAGTAAAATACGATATATGGGAATTGCAAAGCGAAAAGTCTGATTCTAAGACTACTCCTGTCAGTGGCGATCGCACTTCTAGCGATTCACAAAATATTTGACCAGAAAAAGGCAAAGGGCAGGAGGCAGGAGGCAGGAGGAATGAATTTATTTTCCTCTGCCAAAAGCGTCACAGAGCAACTAAATTTATTTATGAAAAATAGGGAAATATATATTTCGAGATTGTTGCACAAGAAATATTGCGTCCTTATTAAATCCCCTAAATTTATTTATGAGGATTCCCTCCTGCCTCCTTAACCCACGCTTTTTGAATTCATACTGCAAACCTATTGAGCATCACATAGCAAGAGAAGGAATCAATAACGATGCCACACCTGTTTGAACCATTCAGGATTCGTGAAGTTACTTTTCGCAACCGCATCGCTGTTTCACCGATGTGTCAATATTCAAGTACAAATGGATATGCCAACGATTGGCATATGATACATCTGGCTTCTCGTGCAGTTGGCGGTGCAGGTATAGTGCTAACAGAAGCAGCAGCTGTGGAACCAGGTGGACGTATTAGCCCCCAAGATTTGGGCATTTGGTCAGATGCACACATCCCAAGTTTAGCCAAGATTGTGGGATTGATTCACAACTTTGGAGCTGTTGCAGGTATCCAACTTGCTCATGCAGGTAGAAAGGCCAGCACCGCCAAACCGAGTAAGGGAGGAAAAGTACTCGATGAATCTCAGGAAGGTTGGCGTCCCTTGGTTTCCAGCAGTGCGATCGCTTTTAGCAAAGATAGCCCTGTGCCCGAAGCCTTAAGTATTGAGGGAATTCAAGAAGTTATTGACGCCTTTATTCAAGCTGCTAAACGTTCTCTGCAAGTCGGCTTCAAGGTTGTTGAAATCCATGCAGCCCACGGTTATTTGCTGCACCAGTTTCTCTCACCCCTGTCTAACCATCGTGAAGATGATTATGGTGGTAGCTTTGAAAACCGTACTCGTTTGTTAATAGAAGTAGTTCAAGCAGTCCGAGAGGTTTGGCCTCAAACACATCCACTTTGGGTACGCATTTCCGCCACCGACTGGGTAGACAAGGGTTGGGACATTGAGCAGAGTATCGCTTTAAGTGACAAACTGAAGTCTCTAGGAGTCGATCTCATCGATACTTCATCAGGGGGGCTAATTCCAGGGATCAACATCCCAGTTAAACCTGGTTATCAAACTCAATTTGCCGAACGCATCCGCCGTGAAGCTAATATCCATACAGGAGCCGTAGGGTTAATTACATCTCCAGAACAAGCTGACGAACTGATTCGCAAAGAAGCAGCTGATATAGTGCTGTTGGGACGGGAATTACTCCGCAACCCTTATTGGCCGCATTTAGCAGCCAAACAACTCGGACACGATAAACTTTGGCCTGTTCAATATGACCGCGCTTGGCTGTGATGGGAATTGGGGACTGGGGATTATGAGATGGTTTGGCAGGTTGCCAAATAGAAATGCGATCGCCTTAAATATTACAAATCTATTTCTAGCCCTTGAGGCGATCGCAACTGCCCATTCAAACAAAATTATTTGATATTTTAAGAAGTAAAGGAAGTAGGGATCGATGCGATCGCGAGTGTGTCAACATAATTTATGGGATTATAAAATCGAAAGGTAGATTAACCTAAATCTACATAAATATGAAATTGAGGCAACGGTGTGAGCACATTCTTATCTAGTGTGGCTGTATTACTCTCTACTTTGGCTTTAGGATGTAGCGGTTATGTAGCTTATGAAGTTTTCACGCTGCGGGAGACGCTAAATGCCACTAACACTAATACACTAAGCAATAGCACTCCCACTCAAGTACCAAGTCCTACAACTACAACTTCTTCACAAGAACCAACAGCATCACCATCGCCAGCTACTGCTACTACCTCAGCAATTCAACCCGGTCAATTTGTGCAGCCTGCTTTTGGCAAGAAGGCAGAAGTGGAATTACTTTCAGCCAAGCGAATTAAAGATCCACAAACTGGAAACCGTGATGTCATAAATGTGCAAATGCGTATCCGTCGGCTTGCCACAGACGGAGTTGTTGGTAGTGATATCATATCTATTTCTAGTACAACAGCCCGTAACCCTGACACTAGCGAAACATACAAAGGAGTTGCTTTAGATCGCTCAACAGGAAGCGTTTCTTTGTTCCAAGTACGTCCACAAGCCTCAGCAGATGCTTATGTCTGGCTAAGAGTTCCCGATGGTGTCAATAATTTGGACATTTTTGTGCCAGATACAGCCGCATTTAAAAATGTACCAATTTCACTTTAGATAGTTAAGTAACTCCCCACTAAAAGAGCCAGAATACAGCGGCGGAGCATTTATTCTTTCTTGATAACGTGCAAGATTCCCAACTTCTTCATAAAGTCGGGAATCCGAACAACTCAAGTCCAACAAAATTATTTCATGCTTTAAATTAGCAACCTCAAATTAATGATGGTAGATGACTGAGGCTGCAATTTCAAGCATGATTACTCTTCTTCTTCCCCGAATATTTCATCTATTAGTTCTTGCGCTCGTTCGTCCGAAATTCTTAAGGCTTCCTGAAGTTCAGAGATATAATCTTGTTCAATTTCCGGTACTTCTTCATCAATACCCACCACTAAGATAGCGGTGATATATGCAGCTTCTCGATAAGCTCTATTTGGTAAGGATTCGATCGCTTGGGCTACTAAGTCTTCAGGTTCTTCTTCATCAATCAAGCTGACAACTTTATCCGTCAATTCTTCAAAGTCATCATCAGAGTAATCTTCAAATAACCCAACCTGACTGAGAAATTCACTCAAAGCATATTCTTCTGTGGAAGAAATACCTTCACCATCAGCAGCTGCGGAAAAAAGTCCAAGAATTGCGATCGCAACTTCTGGTTCTAAAGCAACTGAACTAGCACTACGGCCTTTGGGCAACCTGCGTTGAGGCATAATTATCCTTTAAAAGTTATGCGATATTTGAGGAAGTAATACCTTACGGTTTATACAGCCTCGTGGATTTAGAATTCCCAAAACAATGGGTAAATACACAAATTTATTAGTTATTAATATGAATATTTGTTTCATAAGGAACTTCCAATAAATAAAATATAAGGTAAGCGGCAACGAACAAGACAAAATATTAACCTAAGGAGAATGAACGCCATTGTTCGTATATTTTACAAAGAGCAGTAGACAAAAGTTTTAGAATCCCCAGCACAACAAGAGACTTCTTCAGATTAATGCGATCGCCTAGTTTATTGTGGAGTAAAGGCGATCGCGCATAAAAGCAATTAAATCATCTTTATTCTCTTGGAGAGAGTTGCCACCCCTTACTCTAACTCGTTATTCTTCAGATAGACGTGATGCAGTTAAGGATACACCTCAAATGTCAACTAATATTTCTCTGGAAGAACGTCTTGCAGCTGTCGAAGCAGCGGTGACGGAGTTACAAAAACAAGTATCGGCTTCTCAACCAACCAATTGGCTCAAACAAATTACAGCTTCCTTCAAAGATGAGCCTGCGTTTGAAGAGGTACTCGCTTATGGGCGTGCGATTCGCCAACGCGACGAGCCAATAATCGAAATTCAGGATGAGCCATGAAATATTTGTTGGATACAGATCATTTAAGCATTATCCAGCGACAGACGGGGCAAGATTACGTGAATCTTTCGACCCGTATGGCTCAATATCCGCTATCGGATTTTGCAATTTCAATTGTCACCTTTCACGAACAACTTCTTGGTAGCCATACGTATATTAGTCGCGCTCGTAACGATAGTGAAGTAGTTAAAGGTTATGAGATGATGGTACGTCTTGTAAATGATTTTAAGGTTCTACCGCTTGTGTCATTTGATGCTGACGCTGCTACTGCATTGAGTCAATTACAAGCTCAACGCATTCAACTTGCAAGAATGGATTCGCGGGTTGCGGCGATCGCACTATCTCGTAAATTAGTTTTGTTAACACGCAATCATCGGGATTTCAGCAAAGTACCCGGATTGTTAATTGAGAATTGGACGGCTTAATGCGATCGCGTAGCCCGTCGCAGACATCGCAACAACAGTCTACTGCTTATACATTTCACACACAATCTCTAAATATACAGTTGCCTGTGGTCGAGTGAAGGCGATCGCAGTTCAATTTGCTGTACAAAACTGAAAATTATTTAGTGCGATCGCACCAACAGTATATTTCCCAATTGGGTTCTGAAATTAACACAACACTCCCCCTAATTACTGAGGCTTTCAGCTACCTCGACATAACTTGTAAAGTTGTATATTTTTTTTCTTGTAATCACTAAAAAATACGCAGAGGATACATTCCTCTGCGTATAAAAACGGCTCAATTTGGGGACTGAGTATGCGGGATTAAGTCCCAGTCACCAGTCCCCAGCCCCCAGTCGCTTCTACAACTTTGTCCCACACTCAGCACAAAAGTTATGAGTAGGAGCATTTTTCGCATTGCAGTGACCACAATAAACTGGCTCTGCTGGGGCTTTAGGTGCTTGCTTGGGCAAGCCGACCATTTGAGCGTTGCTCTTACCAGGGGCTACCATTGGATAACAATTTTCGTCTCTGGTAACGTGGACATTCACAATTACAGGGCCTTTGTGTGCCAGCATTTCGGCGATCGCATCTTTTAATTGACTGCGATCGCGGATTACCATACCCTTGATTCCGTAGGCTTTTGCCAATAACTCAATGTCTGGCATTCCTACTTCCATGTTTGAGGATGAGTAACGTTCGCCATAGAAGGCTTGTTGCCACTGGCGTACCATCCCTTGCCAGCCATTGTTAATAATTAGAGTCTTGACATTTATGCCGTATTGTGCTAACGTGCCAAGTTCTTGTAAGCACATCTGGAAACTAGCATCGCCACTAATACAGATGACTTCTTCATCGGGAAACGCGACTTTCGCGCCCATAGCCGCAGGTAGGCCAAAACCCATCGTTCCTAGACCGGCGCTAGAAATCCAGCGTCTTGGGCCGTTTTTCAAAAATTGTGCTGCCCACATTTGATGTTGTCCGACATCTGTGGTGTAGAAGGCGTTGGGGGCTTGGCGGCTGACTTCGACGATCGCTTCTTGCGGTGAAATGCTGTCGGGATGCTGGGGTACTACTAAAGGATACTCTTCCCGCCAACGGTTAACCTTAGTTAACCACTCTTGATTTTGATTTGGTGTCGGCTTGATGCCTGTTTCCTTGAAGCGACGCAACAAGTCAATCAGCACGTTTCGCACATCGCCGACGATGGGGACTTCGGGAATGCGGTTTTTGCCGACTTCTGCGGGGTCGATGTCGATGTGAATTACTTTAGCGCGGGAGGCGAATTCGTCTAATTTGCCTGTGACGCGATCGTCAAATCTCGCACCGACGCAAATTAGCAAGTCACAATCGCTAACGGCAAAGTTAGCGTAAGCGGTGCCGTGCATTCCCAACATTCCCAAAGCTAGGGGATGATGTTCGTCAAAGCCGCCGATCCCCATTAAGGTTGTGGTGACGGGGATATTGAATAACTCAGCTAATTGTTTGATTTCTTCATGGGCACCAGCGGCGATCGCACCTCCACCTACATACAGAAGCGGGCGGCGACTTTCAGTAATTAACTGGATTGCTGCTTGAATTTGTCGGGGATTTCCCTTGACCGTAGGACGATAACCGCGTAACTTCACTGAGCCTGGTTTTACAGGTACATAGTCAAATTCTTCTAAAGCTACATCCTTAGGCACATCAATCAAAACTGGCCCTGGACGCCCCGTGCTAGCGATATGAAAGGCTTCAGCCACAATTCGCGCCATATCTTTGGGATCGCGCACTACATAGGAGTGCTTCACGATTGGCAGCGTAATCCCGTAAATATCAGTTTCTTGAAACGCATCTGTACCGATCGCTGGGCGCGAAACTTGTCCCGTGACTACAATCATCGGGATGGAATCCATGTAGGCTGTGGCGATGCCTGTTACCAAGTTAGTTGCTCCTGGGCCGGAAGTGCCGAAGCATACTCCTACCTTTCCCGTGGCACGCGCGTAACCGTCCGCAGCGTGGGCTGCCCCTTGTTCGTGTCTCACTAAAATGTGCTTAATCGCACCAGTAGCTTCCACTTTGTACAGGTCGTCGTAAATTGGCAGAATCGCCCCACCAGGATAACCAAAAATATACTCAACACCGTGGCGATGAAGGCTGTCAAGCAGAGCAAAACCGCCAGATGCACGTTTGGGCACGACTGGCGGGTTTGAATTACGGGAGTGTTTGTGATTCTCGGTTTGTGGGATACTGATTTGAGAAGGCAATTCTCCAACGGAGACACTTTGTGAACGCACGTTCAGACCTCAGACTATAGCTAAAGTTAATGCTGACTTCTGTAGTTAAGATTTCATTTTAATAGAAAACTTCAATTAAATCCCGATTAATTTAATTTATAGATTAAAAATAAAGCCAGATTATTAGCCTACATCACTTAAATTACGTCTTGCAATACTCTGCGGGTATTTTGCCAAGCCCAAACGCCGACAACTACGACAACAATACTCATGACTACAAGCACCGTTCTCAATCCCAAAGCGTCAGTTAATGGCCCGGTAATTGCCAAAGGTGCAGATAAGGCGATGTTAACAGCATGATTTTGAAAGCCAAATACTTTACCATGCATTGTTGGTGGCGTTTGCTGTTGAATTAAAGTTTGCATAGGCACGCCAATAAAGGCAGCACCGATACCTAAGATTGCACACAGTCCAAGGGCTAGCATTAAATTGTGCGTGAAAGTGAACACTCCTAAAACTAGGGCTATCATCAAAAATCCAATTAAAGGTAAGGGCTTGTGGTGCAATTTATCGCCCCAGTGACCTAAAAGCGCAGCACCAGATACCATACCTACGCCGGCTGCGGCTAAGAAAAAGCCAAACTGTTTTTCTTTGAGACCAAATTCTTCGGCTAATCGAATCGTCAACACGGTTAACGCTGCAAACACACAATATAAGGTTGTCAGTTGCAGCATAGCGTTCAAGACCAAACGATTTTTCTTGAGATAGCGCAGACTCGCGGTAAATTCAGCCCAAGGGTGATTTCCGTCTTGATGTTCCTTCGGTGGTTTGTGTTCTTTAAATTTAATGGGCTGCATAATCCCAGCCGATAATATGTAGAGTCCTCCAACCACAAGTTCTTGACCGTATTCTTCACCCATCAAGCTTTTCGCCAAACTCAAAATCGGTTCTCCTATGGCAAAGCCAACAATTAAAGCTCCCATCATGGTGCTGCTAAATAGTGCGTTGGCTGCTAATAAATTTTCTCGCTTCACCAACAAGGGAATAGATGCTTGTTCAGCTGGGGCAAAGAACTGTGTGACTGTGGAAATTGCAAAAGTTAGGATTAAGAGAATCAAAAACTCCCTTGGTAACAAAGGAAGACACAGGGTTAATATTCCACGCACCACATCTGAGCCGACCATAATCAGCTTTTTTGGGAAGCGGTCAACAAAAATACCGCCGGCAGAACCAAACAAAATCGCTGGTATTGTAAACGACAGCATCAAAGTTGAATACATCGAGTTTTGTGCCAACCCAGGAAGCGGTGAGTAGTTCTCCAAGAGAGCAATCATCAAAACAAAGAAGACTTTATCTGCTAACTGGGACACTAATTGCCCAATCCACAGCAGCATAAAACCACGGTTTTTTAGCAATGCGCTAAAGCCATTATTAACAGCGGCAGGTTCTGTTGGAAACATCAGTTACTTTGGGTAGATGGGGCATGGGGAATGGGGGATGAGGTAGAGAGGGAGGTAGGGAGGTGGGGAGGTGGGGAGGTGGGGGGAAACTACGCCCATTACCTCATCACTTCATCTTCCCAGGCTTTCACACTCAGCACTTTTAACTCCTAACTCCTAACTCCTCATTCCTAACTCCTGTTTACTTACTCCATTGTCCGGATTAATTTGCTTCATAGCGTTCTAACAGCATACGCAAAAATGCAGCTGCACTCAGATGACCTTTGGGGGGAAAAATTCCAATGGATGAATCTACCCACCAACCCCGTACAGTTTCAGGCGATCGCCAAATTGACATATGATCGACTCCTGGTTCTGCATAGAAGTTATTTTGCCCAGTACCAAGCAAACTAGAACTCCAATGGGTAAAATAATCATGACTCATCCGATGAATCGGGAAATTCCCCTGTAATGGCACCCCCCATCCATCTATAGCAATAAAAGCTTTCACACGACCACCCAAGTGTTGCCACAAATGCGCCGCACCTATCGCCCCGACTACGCCAGCACTAAAGCTAATAAATATTAGTGGCGATTCCAAAGAGTTATTTAGGCGATGGCGCAAAAACTCTAAAATGTGCAGAGCGGATAAATTTAAAAAGTCTTTTCCTGGAAAAACGAGTATATTAGCTTGATTTTGGTCTATTGAGCCATCGAACAATCCCGATATAAAAGATTCAGTGAAGGTGCGATCGTGGATTCCAGGGCAAATAATGATTATGGGCATAGGGCATTGGGCATTGTAAAACAAATCTTTGCGCCTTTAAGAGAATATTTTGAAACTCTCAACTTGATGCTGGGAATTGTTGAAGACTTAAATCTTGATAAACACATTTGGCAAAAAGCTCCACCAAATTAGGGATTACCAAGAAATAAATTATTCAATCTTGTGGGGTGGACATTTTGTCATTGGTCTCAACTTAACGTGAAACCCTGATAGAAAGGTGATGAGCGAGTTCTACTCACTTACCATCAAGATCCGCGTTACCCCACCCCGGTTTTGCTGGCGCAAAACCTCCCTCCCCTTGGTAAGGGGAGGGGTTGGGGGTGGGGTAAAATGACTGTGGTATAAGCGTTTGAGCTTAAGTTGACACCAATGACATCTTGTCCGCCCTTGCTTATACCAATTCTCTATGAAGATGCGCCTAATTATATTGAGACACAGCGAATTATATGCAAGAAAATCTCTGTCTTGAAAAGCTTTGAGCGCCGGAAGCCGACGCTCAAACTTTTCGCTGTGTACCTTTGCGTTGAAAAAAAGTTAAGATTTGGCACAGCTTTACAAAGAAATAGTAATACGGGCGGGCGAGACGCCCACCCCACAAGAAGTAGTTGAATATTTTTTAATCAGTACTTACGCAAAAGATAACGAAAGTAGCGGTAATTCATGAATTACCGCAACGCTTGAATAAGGTTTTCAGTCACATATTGCGTAAGTCCTGTTAATTTTAAAATCCCTTAATTTCACTGAGAAAGGAGATTTTTGGCATTTTAGTTGCTTTCGCTACTCTAGCAATATGTCAGATGGTGGATTGGTTCAATTTTTTACACATAAACTCCTACGTAAGTATTACTTTTGATGTATTATTTTGATTTTTCCACCTATCCCATCCGGGGGGATGTGATAATAAATTACTAGTAGGGGAAATGTTCAAGCTAATCCCCTAAGTTTAAATTCTCTGCACTCTGGTTATATTGAGGAAGTTATTGTGGTTGCAACGCCGGAAAAACTACAACATACTCACGAGCAATTATCAAGTAAAGACCGTGTAGCTGTACTGCTTATGGGCTATGGCGAAGTCGAAAGCTACGAAGATTTCGCTAACTATAACGAACAGGCTTTAAATCTACTCACCGCCAAATTCGCACCAGTACCAACCTGGATTTATCCGCCGCTGGCAAAACTTTTGGCGCTATTTGACCGTCATGAGTGGGGACACACACACCACGATTTCATTTCTCCACACAACGCCATCTTTGAACAACAGCGTGCTGGGATTGAGAAGAATTTACAAGAAAAATGGGGTGATAAAGTCCAAGTTTTCAAAGCTTTCAACTTCTGCGCCCCCTTCTTACCCAAACAAGTCTTGGCAGAAATCAAAAACCAAGGCTTTGATAAGCTGCTAATTTATCCACTGCTAGTTGTTGATTCTATTTTTACTAGTGGGATTGCGATCGAGCAAGTTAATAATGCCCTTGTTGAGTTGGCTGATGGTGAAGAACACTGGGTGAAAGCACAGCGCTATATTCCTTCTTTCTTCAACGAACCAGCCTACATCGATTTGATGGCTCATTTAGTTGAGGAGAAAATTAACGCTGATTTAGCAGCAGCTTACCTACCTTCCCAAATCGGGATTGTACTGATGAATCACGGCTGTCCGCACAAAGCCAAAGGATTTACCTCTGGAATTACCGAAAGTCAGGCGCTATACGATTTAGTACGGGATAAGTTGATTAACCGCTATCCTCTAATCTCCGTAGGTTGGCTCAATCACGACACGCCTTTGATTGAATGGACGCAGCCAAATGCACAACAAGCAGCAAGTAACTTGATTCAGTTGGGTGCAAAAATAGTGATATTTATGCCAATAGGTTTTGCTACGGAAAACCACGAAACTCTGTTGGATGTACATCACATCATCCATGCTTTGGAAAAACAGCATTCTGGTATAAATTACGTACAAATGCCTTGCGTCAACGACCATCCAGAATTTTTAGGGATGGCGGCTCAATGGGCTGATGCTCATATTGCACAGTTATTGTCAGAGCAAGCTGTGGCAGTTAATCCCCAATTAGCCGACCATCACCATCACCATCATCACCACCATTAAGTTTAATTTTGTAGGGTGGGCAAAGCTTTGCCCACTCCAGATTGATGCTTAGTTTCAAGCACAGATACAGTTCAAGTCTTTAGATCGCACCGTTGCAGATACTCCTCAAGCGTTCATTTACGTCTGCACCAAAATACTGAGATACAATTATTTTTTTTCATCTCATTTTAAGTAAGATTCCCTTTAAACTCAGTATCATCACTCAGGTTAACTAGCATTGTTAAAGTTATTCTGTAACCAGTAATATCACATTGGCTAGGTACTAAAAGATTACAATCTCTTGATATCGAAATCCAGGCGATCGCTTATTATTAAAATCGCTGTGCGTCAGAGCGTCTCCCACAATGATAAGTGTTTAACGGGACATGATATGACCAGTCACACAGCAAATTTTGGCGTTAACTATCTTATACCAGTTGTGTATAAAAATGCGCCAAAATCTTAGTAATGGCGATGAAAGTTTAGACCGACGCAAATATCAAGAGATTAGGAAAAAACCATAATTTCGCTACCTTATTGAGTATCTAAAAAGATTTGGTAGCGAAATGTTTGTCCAGTAAATATCCAAAAAATAGGGGTGCTGTTATCAAACAGCAGCCACATTTTTGTGGAATGAATGCAATGTTTTTTTTGTTTTTTTATTAAATCCAATGCTGAAATAGAAGGATTTACACATGCCGGAAACATTAGTTGGAACTGATTTAGCCTACTACTTAATCGCTTTTGACGCTAATGGCAAAGAACGCGCAAATAATGGAGAGTTAATCAGCCAAACAGTACTAAATATAATATCTGAATCTAGGAAATCTGGGCAGCCAATCACAGATGTTTTTTTGATGAGCCACGGATGGCAAGGTGACATTCCTGCGGCAAAAGATCAATATGACAGATGGATTGCAGCTATGGCTAAAAACGAAGCTGATATTCAAAAAATGCAACAGTTAAGGCCAGGATTTCGCCCATTGTTAATTGGTCTGCATTGGCCTAGTAAGCCTTGGGGAGATGAAAACCTGGATGCAGTCACCACAGACAAAACAATTGTGTCTTTTGAGGTTACAGATAATTCTCAGGAAGAGTTAATTAATCAGTATTCTCAGAGTATTGCTGATACTGAAGCTGCTAGAGATGCCCTCAGAACAATTTTTTCAGCAGCAACAGAATATGACGTTGCACCCGATACATTACCATCTGAAGTACGTGAAGCTTATAAGGTTTTGATTAAGGAAGCATCTTCAAGCAGTGAAGGAGAAGATGCAGATGGCTGGAGTGAAAGCGAATCTTTAAATTTAGATCCTGATACTGTATATGAAGCTAGCCTTGCACAAGAAGAGGGAGATGTCAGCTTCGGAATTGAGACAAGTGTGAAATCAGCGGCTGATGCATTCTTGAACGTTCCGAGATTGTTATCTTTCTGGAAAATGAAAGATCGAGCTAGGAAAATCGGTCGAACCAGCGGCTTCAATTTGTTAAATAGACTCCAACAGGTGACAGATAATAGCGTGCGATTTCATCTGATGGGGCACAGTTTTGGATGTATTTTTGTCTCAGCCATCGTAGCAGGTACTGACGATAAAAAGTTACTCCGTCCGGTTAATTCTCTTGCTTTAATACAAGGCGCTTTTTCACTCTGGGGTTTCTGTGCAAATGTCCCCTATAGAAACAATTGTCATGGTTACTTCCGCTCTATTATTACTGGTAATAAAGTTGCAGGGCCAATTATTACTACCCAATCTATATATGATAAGGCTGTCAAGAATGCCTATCCTATGGCGGGGACACTGGGAATACTTGGCGGTCAAGATATAAACTTTGACGTTGATACCTCAATTTATCCTGGTGTTGGTGGCGTTGGTTGTTATGGAATCCAAGGTGATGGTTTGAACATCAGCACCGACATAACATACATGCAACCTCTGGACAAACCTTACAACTTTGAACCAGGAAAAATTTACAACCTCAACAGTAATGATTATATTTATGTTCCTCCTAGCTTACTAGATCAGTTTGTAGGCGCTCACAATGCCATTGACAAACCAGAAGTAGCTCATGCTGTGTGGTCAGCAGCTTTTGGTAGTTAAAAGTCAAAATTAAAAGGTAAAAACAAAAAGAAAATTTCTGTAATTAATATTAGGAAATTTTCAGCGATCGCCTTTTCGTTATCAAAAAAATTAGGGCGATCGCAACCATTTTTTTCTTTTCCCTTATCCAGCGAATTAGAAATAGAAGGATTGCATAAGATGAGCATTGAACAACTGACACAAGAGCTATATTTCAATGGAATTGATGGTGCATCGGGAGATTATTTGTTGCCTCCTCTGACACCAGAGCAGGTTTCTAAAATTGCTCAGGGTGAAGAGTTCGACCCTACAGAAATCAGCGAACTCAAAAGAAAGGATTCCCATGTTAAAGGTTTAGAACCCGACTTTGCGCCGATAGAAGGTGTAGATCCGAAAAACCTCGCAGAGACGGGTTGGGGAGTCATCTTCGCTTATAATGCTGACCCAGCAATCAGAGAAGCACTCAAGGAACTGTTAGAACATCGGCAAAGGCAAGCGACGAAAAATCAGGAAAATTACTATCAGGAATATATCGGAGCCAAGGGCTATCGTCCAGGGGAATCGAAGAATCAATTTTTGTCGCGTCATGGAGTTGGCCCTGGCCCTGCTGACCCAGATAAAATGCCTTATTATCTGTTGATTGTTGGCGATCCGGAAACTATTCCTTATCGCTTCCAGTACCAGCTTGATGTCCAGTATGCTGTAGGTCGGATTTACTTTGATACGCCTCAAGAATATGCTCAGTATGCTCGCAGTGTCGTACAGGCTGAAACTACTGATTTAAATCTGGCTCGTAAAGCTAGCTTTTTTGGCGTGTGTACTAAAGGCGATGCGGCCACTGAACTCAGTGCTAAGAACTTGATTCAGCCCTTAGCTGACTGGATGCTTGACGAGAACAAAGATAATAGTTGGGCAGTACAAACTTTACTTGCAGAAGAAGCTACAAAGGCGCGGTTAGCGAAAATATTAGGTGGTGAAGAAACACCTGCTTTGTTGTTCACTGCTAGTCACGGTATGGGCTTTCCCAACGGTGATGAGCGACAACTACGCCATCAGGGTGCTTTGCTGTGTCAGGACTGGCCTGGTAGAGAGTGGGGTAAAAAACCAATTCCCGAAGATTTTTACTTCTCTGCGGACGATGTTGGCGATGATGCTAAGTTACTAGGGCTAATTGCCTTTCACTTTGCTTGTTATGGTGCCGGTACGCCTCGATTTGATGAGTTTGCTCATAGAAAAGGCTCCAATGAAAGATTACAAATCGCTCCTAATTCTTTTGTTGCTCCTTTACCCCGTCGCCTCCTGAGCCATCCCAAGGGTGGTGCTTTAGCTGTCATCGGTCACGTAGAACGGGCTTGGGGTTGCTCTTTTGTTTGGGGACGCACTGGCAAACAATTGGCAGTTTTCCAAAGTACCCTCAAGAGACTTTTAGAAGGTCATCCTGTGGGGTCAGCTGTTGAATATTTCAACGAGCGTTACGCCGAACTTTCATCTGATTTGAGTACCGAACTCGAAGAAGTTAAATATGGCGCAATCCCCGATCCGATGAATTTGTCTGATATGTGGACAGCAAACAACGACGCCCGTGGTTATGCCATTATTGGCGACCCCGCAGTTCGGTTAGTTGTGAGCGATAATTCAAGTGGCGATCGCGCAGTTATCGCAGCAATAAATTTACCGACTGCACCCACAACGCCCCAGATATCTGATACATCTGCCATCCAACAAGCTCAGACAAGCCTCAACCAAGCACTAGAACAATTTGCCAAAACAGTTGACCAAGCTTCAGGTGACCGTACCCAAAAGCTCCAAGCAGCACTTTCAGCGACAGTTAGTCTGCTGGAAACTTTGAAGAAATTGAGTTAGGGACTAGGGATTGGGGACTGGGGACTGGGAAAAATTCCTCTCTCCATCTCTCCATCTCCCCATCTCCCTATCTCCCCATCTCCCCATCTCCCCATTTCCAAAATATGAACACCTTCGAGATTACTATCCAGCGGAAATCAGAAAATAACTGGCCAATTGTTGTAGAACACACCCGATTTGGCGAACTTCTGCCATTACGCTCCGAAGGTACTCTCGAACTCACTCCTGAAGAATTTCAGCAGCTAACTAGTTCTCTCGGACAGCCCAAAGACTACGGTAAATTGCTAGGAAAAAATTTATTTCGAGATGATGTACGCGATGCCTTTGTTGGTGCGATGCGCGAAAGTGACGAACCACTGAGAATGTTGCTGTTTATTGAAGCATCAGATCCACAATTAAGAACTTTACGTTGGGAAAAACTCTGCGCCCCTATCGATGGTGAATGGGAGTTATTAGCACTAAACCAGCGAGTACCATTTTCTTTCTACATTCCGGCAATTACTGACCGCCGCTTTCCCCCCATTGGGCGCCGAGACTTGCGGGCGTTAGTTTTAGTTGCTAGTCCCAGCGATTCCCAAAAGTATAAATTAGCTGAATTCGATGTTGCAGCCAGCGTCAATAGCGTCAAGTCTGCATTGGGGGAAATACCTTGCGATGTCCTGGCAACAGTTGATGGAGCCATTGGTTTACCGACAATCGACGAACTGTGTACTCACCTGAGCGATCGCAACAAACAATATACAATACTACATTTTGTCAGTCACGGTAGGGTAATGGATAATGGTGAAACCATTGTCTACTGGTCAAAAGCTGATAATACAGTGGAAGCCATCCCTGCAACACAGTTACTAGACCGGTTACGCCCATTACGTGGAGCCAAAGGGCTACCTCATTTTACCTTTCTTTGTACTTGCGAGAGCGCCAGCCCTGATGCCGAAGGATCGTTAGGAGGCTTAGGGCAAAGATTAGTGCGGGATTTGGGAATGCCTGCGGTGGTCGCAATGACTGATAAAGTCACCATTAAAACAGCCGAAACGCTAATAGAAAACTTTTATAAACAACTCAGAGCATCGGGAGAAGTCGATTCTGCTTTGCATGAAGCAACAGCCACTTTAGCAAAGCGCGGCGATCTTACAGTTCCAGCATTGTTTAGCCGTTTGGGCGGGCGACCTTTATTTACTGACCAACTCGATCGCCAACTAACCAACGCCGAAATCAAATATGGTTTACAATGTCTGGCTGAATTATTACCACAAAGAGCGCCAACACTGCAACCAAAATTCGAGATTCCTGCCCAAAAGCTAGAAAATATCTTAGGTGCAGATGCCGCAGCCTTGAGCAAAGAAGCCCTCAAAGAACGAGAACAAGCTTTAGAAGAAATTAACAATCTCTGCGAGGAAATACTAGACATCAACTTTCATGGTTTGGCGTTAGGTCACCAACCTCCAGTTTATGATTCTCGTTGTCCCTTCCGGGGTTTGTATCCTTTCCGGGTGGAAAACCGGGAATTTTTCTTTGGGCGAGAACAACTCATTACCCAACTGCAACAAAAGCTGACCGAACACAACTTTTTAGCTGTGTTAGGTGCTTCTGGTAGCGGTAAATCATCGGTAGTGTTAGGGGGTTTAATACCGCTGCTACAGGAAAAACAACCCGATTTGCAGTTAGCCTACATGACACCAAGCTCTCATCCCATAGAAAAACTGCAAACTAGTCTTTCGCCAGTACAAGGGCAATGTTCAATATTAGTAATTGACCAATTTGAGGAATTATTTACTCTATGTGCCGATGAAACTCAAAGGGCGACTTTCATCGAAAAATTGTTAAGCCTGATTGAATATCAAAAAGTCATCGTCACCATGCGGGCAGATTTTTGGGGCGAGTGTGCTAGCTACCGCCATTTAAAAGATTTGATGGAAGTTAAGCAAAAACTCATCGGGCCGATGGATGCGGGGGAATTGCGGAAAGCGATGGAGATGCAAGCCGCCCAAGTGGGTTTGCGCTTTGAAGCAGGCTTGAGTAACTCAATTTTGGATGACGTGCAAGGCGAACCGGGAGCAATGCCACTTTTGCAACATGCATTGTTGGAGATGTGGAAGCGGCGACATGGTAGATGGTTGCGGTGTAGCGAGTATCAAGCCATCGGTGGTGTGAATATGGCGATCGCTCAAACTGCCGATGATTTTTACAATACCTTATCACCCCCACAACAAGACCAAGTTAAGAATATCTTTATCCGCTTAACTCGCTTGGATGAAAATGCCCTGGAAGGCGAAAAACGCCGAGATACAAGACGGCGAGTTTGGCTCGACGAACTAGTACCAGCTGGTGGTGATTTAGCAAGTACTAAACAGTTGGTGCAACAGTTGGCTGGGGAAGGAGCGCGATTAGTAGTTACCAGTGTAGACGAATCTACAAACCGCCAAGAAGTCGAGGTGGCACATGAAGCCTTAATTCGCTACTGGCCGCGGTTGCTCAAGTGGTTAGATGAGAACCGAATTAACTTACAATTGCGCGAAACTATCCGTCAAGCAGCTTTAGATTGGGAAAAGGAGCAAAAAGATGAAAACTATCTGGTGCATCGCGGAGGAAGATTAGAAGATGCTCAGGTATTGGCGAAACATACTAGTTTTTTGAATCAGTTAGAAGCTAACTATGTTACCGCTTGTATGGAACTGCGCCAGCGCCAGCAAAAAGAAAAAGAAGCGCGTCGCCGTCGAGAAATCACGATAGCTTGGGGAGTAGCCTGTAGTTCGATTGTAGGCTTGATTGTGACTGCTGCCTTGGGGTTCATGGCTTTATCTGAAAAACACCAAGCTGAAAAAACTAAAGCTGAGGCTCTAGGTCGATATTCCTTATCACTTTCTGATTATCATCAAGATTTGGAAGCACTAGTCCAAGGAATTAAAGCAGCAAAAATCTTGCGAGAGCAAAACTTCACTCAACCCTTGGTTCTAGAAGCATTGCAAACAGTAGTCGATCGCGTCAGAGAACGTAATAGTTTGACTGGACATCAAAATAGGGTAAATAGCGTAGTTTTTAGTCCAGACGGGAAAATTCTTGCCTCTGCTAGTGATGATAAAACTGTTAAACTCTGGGATTTAAACGGTAAGGAATTGCGAACTTTCAACTATGAAGAAAAGGTTACAAGCGTTGTCTTCAGCCCTAATGGTAAAACTCTCGCTACTGCTCAAGACAAGACTGTCAAACTCTGGGATTTAAATGGCCGCAAACTAAAAAGCTTTAACAATAAATCAGAGGTCACAAGTGTTGTTTTCAATCCAGATGGTAAAACTCTGGCGGCTGTTGGTGTAGATAATACTGTCAAATTCTGGGATTTAAATGGTCGGGAAGTAAAAAAGATTAAATATGAGGAAACCTACATAGTTTTTGCCCCTGATAGTAAAACTGTGGCAACTCCTGGTGAAAATAATACTGTCAAACTCTGGGATTTAAATGGCAAGCAATTGCAAACCTTGAAAGGTTATAAGGAAACTATCACTAGTATTACTTTCAGTCCCAATGGTAAAACTCTGCTGACTACATATGAAGATAAAACTTTCAAACTCTGGGATTTAAACGGTAATGAATTTAAGAGCTTTCAAAAGAATAAAACTGACAGCGACACAACACAAGTCTTTTTTAGTCTTGATGGTAAAACTCTAGCTATTGTTAATGAGGATAGTTCCATCGAACTCCGGAATTTAGATGGTGAAAAATTAGCAATATTTAAAGGACACGACCAAGGTGTGACAAGTGTTGCCTTCAGCTCAGACGGTAAAACTTTGGCTTCTGCTAGTTATGATGGTACTATCAAACTTTGGGATTTAAAAGAAAAGCGATCGCTAACATTCAAAACCCTCACAGCGGAGGAAAATCGTGATTTCCAAAGTGTTGCTTTGAGTCCTAATGGAAAAACTGTTGCCTCTGGGAACTCCAATAATACCATTGATATTCGCGATTTAAGTGGCAAAAAACTACAAACTTTTCTTAGCCCTGAAGATTTTTCTAGTGTCATGAATATGGCCTTTAGCCCCGATGGTCAAATTATCGCCTCTACCACAGTTCAACTTTTCGTCAAAGGCAAGACAAAAAGTACTATTAAACTCTCAAGTTTAAACGGTGATAAATCAAGAATCCTTAGGGAAGATGAGGAATTTGTAAATAATATTGTTTTTAGTCCAGATGGTAAAACTCTGGCTTCTAGTCATAGCGACGCAACTATCAAACTTTTGGATTTAAATAGTAACAAATCTCAAACTTTCAAAGGGCATAAAGAATCTGTCAATAGTGTCGCCTTCAGTCCAGACGGGAAAACTCTCGCTTCTGGCAGTTATGACAATACCATTAAACTCTGGGATTTAAATGGTAATGAACGACAAACTTTTAAAGGACATCAAGGAAATGTCAATATGGTTCTTTTCAGCCCAGATGGAAAAATCATTGCCTCTGCTAGTGAAGATAAAACCATTAAACTCTGGGATTTAAACGGTAAACAATTACAAACCCTCAAAGGACATAAAGCAGGGGTAAATAGTATTACCTTTAGCCCAGATGGTAAAATCCTTATCTCTGCTAGTGGAGACAAAACTATTAGATTCTGGGATTTAAAAGGCAATGAATTACGAACTATTAAGCAAGAACAACAAATAGCTAATGTAATTTTTAGCCCCGACGGTAAAAACTTAATTACACTTACTACAGCTTCTGGCGACGAAAAAGCTACAATATTTGTTTGGGACTTAGATCGGCTGGCTTTAAATCCACTCTTAGATAGTGCTTGTAATTGGGCACGAAACTATCTCACATATAACCAAGATATACCAGAAAATGATAAGCATTTGTGCGATAGTATCGGCACTATTCAATAATCAATCTTAAACTGATACGACTGAGGCAATAAATAGCTGCAACTCTAATTATCATCTCATGATAATTCCTGAATTTGTCGTACAGCATCTATTTGCGCTTAAGTCGTAAATTCGCTAATTTTACCCAAAAAAATAATTATAAAAGCAGTAACTCTAAATATAACAAATTAGTTTTATTACCAATAGAAATTATTTATAAATATAAATAATTAAACTAAAAAATTAATAATTTTTAATAGAAAAAATCACTTTTGTTTGCTGAATTTTTAAGTCTTATGCTATGTTTGATAGATTCCAGATTTTCAAAAATCTATCTAAGGCTAGATGCGTTTATTTGATGTCTGCGATTTTAAAAATTAGGAGCAAAAATGTCTCTCACTTCTCACGTTATATCTTCTTCCTTAGGTCTGTCTAAAGGAGATTTACAAAGCCTTTTGGTGCTTTTATACAAGTTAGTCAAACTTAGTAAAGCATCGTTACAATACATGCAGTATGAATACAATTACAGTTATATACCTCCTTTGGCAATGACAGGTGGCCTGCCATTACCAGCCATTAAAATAGAACTCCCAATTCAAGAGTTACCTAATTTAAAATGGGTACTTGCAGTAGCTCAAAAGATCACGCTGATTTTGGTAAATGATACTATTAGTAACTTTTCGGGCTTCTTCAGGGGCGGTATTTCTTTCGACATAGATGATGCTGAAAATAATACCTCAGTCCTAGATAATAAAGTAGAAGCTTTAAAAAATATAGAGCAAAAAATTAAAGATGCTGAGAGTTACCATGATTTAGAACAAATTGCCTTAACTATAGCATCAATTACTCAAGATATTACTGATGAAATTATTGCTGCCGACCCATCAAATATTGTTTCATTTGATGTAGCAGAAATATCTGAATTTGAAGAAAAGCTTCAAGCCGTTGACGAGCAGTTTGAGTTACTTGAATTCAATAATGAATCAGGAAATGTAGAGTTTTTATCGTCATTTAGTTTAGAAGATTCACTCACAGACTTATTAAGTAATGCTTTCAAGCAAATCATTAATTCTGATGCGAGATTGTTGGAACTAGAAAACAATCAACCATTGCCTATGGAAGTAGACTTTTCTACAGGCACATCGGCAATGAATCCAAGTATTGAAGATTATAATAAATTATTTGCGAAAATACCTCTACCAGAGATTAGCTCTAGATTTAAAGAGGACTTAGTTTTTGGTTATATGCAGGTCGCCGGGCCAAATCCGCTGATGCTGGAACAGGTATTGCAACAAGAAAAAACTTTAGGAATTAGCAACGAACAATACCAAAGAATTGTCGGTATTCCTAATGATTCTCTGGAGGCGGCAAGGCAGGAAGGTCGGCTTTATAAAGCTGATTATTCTAAGTTGAAAAACATGGAAAATGGCAGTTTTCCAAATCAGCAAAAGTATATCTATTCGCCTCTAGCATTATTTGTAGTACCCCCAGCTAGCAACCCATCTCGGTCTTTAGTACCGCTAGCTATTCAATGCAAGTCTGAACATCCAGTGTTCACACCTCTTGATGGCGAGAATTGGGCGATCGCCAAAAGCATTGTGCAAATGGCCGATAGCAATTACCATGAACTAGTTAGCCATCTTGGTCGCACTCACTTATTTATCGAACCTTTCGTAATTGCTACTAAGCGACGGTTACCAGCGAACCATCATTTAAGGATTTTACTGGAACCTCACTTTGAGGGAACTATATTAATCAATTACGGCGCTCATAAAATCTTAGTTGCCGATCGCCGTCAAGTTGATGAACTTTTAGCTAGTACAATAGAGAGCGATCGCCAACTCACTGTTCAAGCTGCCCAAGATTATTTGCATCATTTCAACGATGCAATGTTTCCCAATATCTTAGCAAGTCGTCGTGTTGATAATACTCATCAATTACCTGAATATCCTTATAGAGATGACGGACTGCTAATTTGGAACGCCATTCATCAATGGGTGCGTGCTTATTTGAGCAGTTACTATATTAGCGAGCAACAAATATTAGCAGACCAAGCTTTACAAAATTGGGCGAAGGAATTAATCTCCCAACAAGGAGGCCGCCTCCAGAATTTTGGTGAAGATGCTTCAGGCAGAATTAAAACCCTAGATTATCTAGTTGACGCTGTTTCCACCATTATTTTTACAGCTAGCGCTCAACACGCTGCGGTTAATTTTGCCCAAGGCGAACTCATGAGTTATGCACCTGCTTTTCCTCTAGCCAGTTACTCCCCAGCGCCGACAAATCCCCATGAACAAGGCGACTTTATGAGTATGCTACCTTCCCTAGAGCAAGCCAGAACCCAACTTAAGGTAACTTATTTGCTTGGCTCAGTTTACTATACACAGTTAGGGCAATACTCGAACTCATACTTTAAATCCAAGCCCCAAATTAGTTCAGCCTTGGCAACTTTTCAAAATCAACTCAAAGCAATTGAGCAAGAAATTACTAAAAGGAATCGTACAAGAATAATGCCTTACAAATTCTTGTTACCTTCTCAAATTCCCCAAAGTATAAATATCTAATCCAACTGAATCTTAGCAGAATTTAAATGTAGAGACGTTGCATTGCAACGTCTCTTTTGATGTCATGCAGAATCATTTTCATACATGAAATCAGCAACGCCAATAATTTTATGCTCAATCTACAATTAATTAACAGCCCGTAGCTTGCGAGTGTTATCAACTAAACTCTGAGCAAATTGGTCAAATCTTTGGGAAAGCTTCTCATCTAATAGCTTACCTTCAGGATTGAAAGCACTCCAAGCTTGTCCGATCGCAATTTGTTCTGGAATCACCCAACCGTGTACCCAACGCACAATTAGCCTGAGGTCATTCAACGCGTTACTGTTAGGCTGACCCCCCAACACACTAATCAGCCCCGTCACTTTATCAGATAGTTGGTCAAAGCTCATCAAATCCAGAGCATTTTTCAGAACACCACTAACCCCGCCATGATATTCTGGTGTCGCCAAAATTAACCCATGAGCGTCACTAACTGTATCCTGCAACCGCTTCACATCTGGGTATTCCGGATACTCTTTTGCACCAGTACAAAATGGTAGCTGCAACTCTCGTAAATCGAGAATCTCTACCTCTCCACCTAAGGCTTCTATTCTTTGCATTGCAACCTGCAACGCAAGATGGGTATAAGAATTAGGTCTTAAACTACCGCCAATACCAACAATTTTTACCATGATTAACTCACAAATTACTAACTACCTGCGATCGCGAAGTTATTTAAAACGAAATCGTTATGACTACGTTTATTGTAGCGATTTGTATCAGAATGTGTCAAATTAAAATTTTGGTAAAAATTGTTGGTTTTTTCCCCTACCAAGGGTGATGGTTCGCCAACGATTCAGGAGCCAGTTGCAGCAGGTCTTCTAACTTATGGCTCATAACCGAAAAAAAGTAGGGGAAGTAGGGGAAAAGGTTAAAGGTTAAAGGGAAAAGGAATAAATTTAATCTTTCCCCTTTTACCCTTACCCTTTTCCCTTTCCCCATACCTCATGCCCAATGCTGGAAGTTAGACTAGATAAGAAAACTGTAATATCCAGTTATTGGGATTTTTGCTAGAAGAATAGGCATAAAACCACAGCTCAACTTCTGCCAGCAGACAAAGGGTAAATATTATGACAAATTTGCGAAACAAAGCGTTGATAAAACAGAAGTCGTCAAAGCGCGTTGCTTGGATTGGTGGGCTAGCAGCTAGTTTGATGATGTTGCCAGGAATTTTTGGAAGTACTCCTGTTTTGGCACAAAAACCAGAGACCAACTCTTTAAATTATGGTGAGTTGATTAAGAAAGCGAAGGCGGGAGAAATCGAAAAAGTTGAGCTTGATGAAGCCGAACAAATAGCAAGGGTTTATCTCAAAGGGCAAAAAGAGAACACACCACCGCAACAGGTGAGACTTTTAGCGCAAAATACAGAATTAATTAACATCCTCAAAGATAAGAATGTTGAATTTGGTGAGATTTCTTCTGCGAACAGTCGGGCTGCTGTTGGCTTGTTGATTAATCTCATGTGGATTTTGCCGTTGATAGCTTTAATGCTATTGTTCCTGCGTCGTTCTACTAATGCTTCTAGCCAAGCGATGAATTTCGGTAAATCCAGAGCTCGTTTCCAAATGGAAGCAAAAACTGGGGTGAAATTTGAAGATGTTGCTGGGGTCGAAGAAGCGAAAGAAGAATTGCAAGAAGTTGTTACCTTCCTGAAACAGCCAGAAAGATTTACCGCTGTGGGCGCACGTATTCCCAAAGGAGTATTGCTAATTGGCCCTCCTGGTACAGGTAAAACTTTACTAGCAAAAGCGATCGCTGGTGAAGCGGGCGTACCATTCTTCAGCATTTCCGGTTCGGAATTTGTGGAAATGTTCGTTGGTGTGGGTGCATCCCGCGTGCGTGATTTGTTTAAAAAAGCCAAAGACAATGCACCTTGCCTGATATTTATCGATGAAATCGACGCCGTAGGCAGACAACGGGGTACTGGTATCGGTGGCGGAAACGATGAGCGAGAGCAAACCCTCAACCAACTGTTGACCGAAATGGATGGTTTTGAAGGTAACACAGGCATCATTATTATTGCTGCCACTAACCGCCCGGATGTCTTAGATGCAGCACTGCTGAGACCAGGACGCTTTGACAGACAAGTGATGGTGGATGCACCGGATCTCAAAGGGCGACTGGAAATTTTGCAAGTCCACGCCCGGAATAAGAAGATTGACCCTAGCGTATCATTAGAAGCGATCGCTCGCCGCACTCCTGGTTTTACTGGCGCAGACTTAGCCAACTTACTCAACGAAGCTGCCATTCTCACAGCTAGGAGACGCAAAGAAGCCGTCACCATCTTAGAAATCGATGACGCTGTAGATAGAGTAGTTGCGGGTATGGAAGGCACCGCCTTGGTAGACAGCAAGAGCAAGCGCTTAATTGCTTACCATGAAGTCGGACATGCCTTAGTCGGCACATTGCTCAAAGACCACGACCCCGTGCAAAAAGTTACCCTCATCCCCCGCGGTCAAGCACTGGGATTAACTTGGTTTACTCCCAACGAAGAACAAGGATTGATTTCCCGTTCCCAACTCAAAGCACGTATTACTGCGACTTTGGGCGGTCGGGCTGCTGAGGAAATTGTTTTTGGTAAGCCAGAAGTCACCACAGGCGCAGGAGATGACCTGCAAAAAGTAACAGGAATGGCACGCCAAATGGTTACGCGGTTTGGGATGTCAGAATTAGGCCCCTTGTCCCTAGAAAATCAGAGTGGAGAAGTATTTTTGGGACGTGACTGGATGAATAAATCAGACTATTCCGAGGAAATTGCCGCCAAAATTGATTCCCAAGTCCGCGAAATTGTCAACAATTCCTACATCAAAGCAAAAGAACTATTGCAAGAAAACCGCGTAGTTTTGGAGCGTTTAGTAGACTTGCTAGCAGAACAAGAGACAATTGAAGGTGATTTATTCCGCAAAATTGTTGCTGAAAATGCTCAGATAGTGGATGAAAAAGTGGCTGTATCTCATTAAGATATTAGTCAATAGTTGATAAAGTCTCAACTATTGACTATGAAATATGGGTTTTAGTTTGTACTATTTATTTGTAAAATACAGCGTATTTCAGATAAATGAAGTACACGGGTAGGGGCACAACATGTTGTGCCCTTACAATTATCTGTACCTCACGTCTGTTGCAATTTGCTGTAAATGATAAATCTTTATTAAACGAACCGCAAAGGACGCAAAGAGCGCAAAGTAAAGTACTAATACCAATTTGAAAAAAAATGCGACAGATGGGTAGGGGCACAACATTGTTCATTGGTGTCAACTTAAGCCCAAAGCTTTGTTCCACAGCGGTTTACCCCACCCCTCAATCCCCTCCCCTTAGCAAGGGGAGGGGAGGTTTTGCGTCAGCAAAGCCGGGTGGGGTAACGCAGATCTTGATGGTAAGTGAGTAGAACTCGCTCATTACATTTTCATCAGGGTTTCACGTTAAGTTGACACCAATGAACAATGTTGTGCCCTTACGGATAATTGATGTGTCGCAAACATTATTTGAATTGGTATAAAGCTTACAAAAATTAGGTTCTTCAGTAATTGGTATCCTAAATAAACCTAGCAAAAACTGAAAATATCACTGTCAAACATAGCTCTCCATCCACCCGATTGCGGTAAAGTTGCAAATAAACGTGCATCTACCAGGAGGAAAGAGTCATGAAAGCAGTCTTGATGACAGCAGCTGGCAGTCCGGAAGTTCTGCAAGTACAGGACGTGCCAAACCCTGGTGTCCCTGTGGGAAATACGGAACTTTTAGTTCGCTTAGTGGCGGCTGGTCTTAACCCCATTGATACCAAACTTCGTAGCCGAGGCACTTTTTACAGCGATCGCCTGCCAAGTATTTTAGGATGTGATGGTGCAGGTATTGTGGAAGCTGTAGGTGCTGGCGTACAACGTTTTCGCCCAGGTGATGAAGTATATTTTTGCTATGGTGGTTTGGGGGCACACCAAGGCAATTATGCTGAATATACCGTTGTCGATGAGCGGTTTGTGGCACGTAAACCCGCGTCTATTTCCTTTGCCGAAGCAGCAGCAGCACCTTTAGTCTTAATCACAGCTTGGGAAGCTTTATACGAACGCGGACGGTTGGAACCTGGCGAACGAGTTCTGATTCATGCCGGTGCGGGTGGTGTTGGACATGTAGCAATTCAATTAGCAAAACTCAAAGGTGCTAGCGTTTCTACCACCATAGGTTCTGAAGAAAAGGCTAATTTCGTCAAACAATTAGGTGCCGATCGCACAATTTTATACAAAGAAACTGACTTTGTACAAGCGGTATTAGATTGGACAAATGGCGAAGGCGTAGATTTGGCTTTTGATACCGTAGGCGGCGAAACCTTCCACAAAACCTTCCCCGCAGTCCGAGTGTATGGCGATATTGTGACGATTCTCGAACCAGATGCCAATACTATTTGGAAAACTGCTAGATTGCGTAATCTCCGCATCGGCTTAGAATTAATGCTGACACCAGCATTGCTCGGATTAGAAGAGAGTCTCCATCATCATGCAGAAATTCTCGAACAATCTGCCACTTGGATCGATGAAGGTAAGTTAAAAATTCATGTTAGCCACGAGTTTCCGTTAGAAGAAGCGGCTAAAGCTCATCAATTACTTGAAAGTGGTTCTGTAACGGGTAAAATTGTTCTGCTGATTAGGGATTGAACGATCGAGCTTGCATAAATTATTTTTTCAACGCAGAGGCACACAGAGGTTAAACGCAAAGGTACGCAAAGTTTTTTCTCTGCGTACCTTTGCGTTCCTTTGCGTTTTATTAATTCTTCTCTTCCTCCCCCTACCGACTTGGGCAGCGCCACAGCCAGAACGCACGCCTTTAACTCTAGAATTATTACAAGAACGACTGCGTACACCGACACTCCGCGAAGGTAATTTGACGGTGGATTTGCAGAAGATGACGATCGATTTACGCCCAGAAAATGCTAGTTTTCGCGATGCTTTTTACCAATTACTGCGTAAAGAATTGGGTGCAAAACCTCTGGGTTTAGACTTGAGTTATGCTTTGATTTTAGGAGATTTTGTCGGCAGTGATTTGGGTTTAAGAACACCTTTGTATGCTCAGGCGATCGCTCCGATTTTTACTGCTAGCGAACAAGAAGAATTAGAACGTTTGCGCTTTGTTTGTTTGGAATTATTAGCAATAGCTTTACCAAACTCTAAAGATTGTCGATCGCTTTTGGCAACATCAACCCAATCAGGCGAAATTACTGTTTTTCGTGGTGCTTTGATACTGGCACAAACTCGCTTTAATGGAGAAGTAAAGTTTTCTAATACATTCTTTCTTCAGTCTGTAGACGCACAAAACGCTACATTTGTCCAAGCCAGTAACTGGACTGAAACGAGATTTGCTCGTCCTGCTAGTTTTAGCAATGCTAGCTTTCGACAACCAAGCAATTTTTTTGGCAGTATTTTTTTTGAAAAAGCTAATTTTAAACAAGCTCAATTTCAGGAAAGTATTGATTTTCAAGGTAGTATTTTTGAAAAAACTGCCAACTTCAATCGCGCAAATTTTAAGCAATTAGCTAAATTTAATAACGTGCAGTGGCAGAAAAATGTTGATTTTTCTTATGTGCGTTTTGCTAACCAAGCACAGTTTAATAAAGGCAATTTTAATCAGCTACTGTTCTTCAAAGAAACCACTTTTGAACAAGCTGTGATATTTCGAGAAGTGGATTTTAACCAATCGGTCGATCTCCAAGGCGCGAGTATTCTTAACCAAGCAGACTTTAGCGATGCTAGATTTGCCATAGAAGCTTTTTTAAATGTATCAGGTCTAACTTTTAATTCCAACCAAGCGAAAATTTTAGGTAATCCTGGTGAAATTGGGAAAATGTTTTATGTACCTACATTCCAAGGAAACCAAAATATATTGCGGAATTTGGGGCAAAATTTCCGTCAACAACAGCAAGTTGCAGATGCTAATGATTTAGAGTACACAAAACAAAGATTGAGATTAATAGAATTAAGCCGGAAATTGACGGCTACAAATATTAATAGTGCAACTATGACAAGTTTGATAAAGTTAGGTTTTTCTACAACTGAATCGGAAGCCATTGCTGAACGTCGTTTAGTAAAACCATTTCGCAATACCACTGAGTTACTTACTTTAGCAGATATCAATTTAGAAACATATACTAAATTAAGCGATCGCTTGAGTGTTGGCGAACCTCTTTCAATAGGTACATGGTTACTCCAAGCTTGGAGTTGGTTAGCATTAAGCGTACTGTTGTTGTTGAGTGGTTATGGTACAAATTTTTGGTTAGTATTTGGTGTCGGAGGAGTGGCGATCGCTTACTTCGGTTTGCTATTTTGGCTAGTGGATCGGTGTCGCCGTTTGCGTCCGATACCAATTGTTCCTACATCCTACGAAACCATTTCTATATTAATCAGTTTTAGCGTTTTAGAATTCTTGAGCTTATTAGCTATCTTTCGCAATGCAGAACAACCTTGGCTGACATTGGGGTGTCTTTTAATCATCATTGTTCCTGTTCCGGTGGCTTTATTAATTCAACTTTACCAACAAGGCCGTTATCATGATTTAATGGATATTTCCTACTTTACAGAAGACGGAACATTTAGGCAATTACGATTGTTAATTGGACGTTTGCCGGTCATTCCTAGAAATCAAACATTTCGCGAAAGATACATGCCTTTGTTGTGCGATCGCCGTTGGAATTGGCTCAATTATTATGATTTTAGTCTCAATAACATAGTGAGATTAGGATTTAATGATATTCGGTTGCGAGACGAACATTTACCAGGTATTATTTCTGCACTTGCTTGGTATCAATGGAGCCTGGGTTTAATATACATTACCCTAGTTTTGTGGACACTCTCGCGCACAATTCCCGGATTGAACTTGCTAATTTATTTGAAGTAATTTTGCCTTCAACTGCAAGTTTCACATGACAACCGATGAATATTTGTCAGGGTAAAAGAATATTTCAGGAGTATGATACTGTTTTTATCGTTCTGCTGAGAGCCAAGCCTGTAAATCAGCCATACTAGTAAAATCTAACAGTGCTTCACCCAAATTTTCTAATTGTTCTAGAGAGAGACTTTCAATACATTCGCGCACTTGTTGAGGTAGTTCTCCTACACGTTTAGTTAGGAGACGAACAATAAGCGATCGCGCTTCTGCTTCTCGTCCCTCTTCTCGTCCTTCTTCCTTGATTTCTCTGTAAACTTGCGTTTCTTTAAGTGTTATTCCTAACATCTATTCAACCTAACCAAGCCTGTAAATCAGCCATACTAGTAAAATCTAACAGTGCTTCACCCAAATTTTCTAATTGTTCTAGAGAGAGACTTTCAATACGTTCGCGCACTTGTTGAGGTAGTTCTCCTACACGTTTAGTTAGTTGACGAACAATAAGCGATCGCGCTTCTGCTTCTCGTCCCTCTTCTCGTCCCTGTTCTCGTCCCTCTTCTCGTCCTTCTTCCTTGATTTCTCTGTAAACTTGCGTTTCTTTAAGTGTTATTCCTAACATCGATTCAACCTCCTTTCGACTTAATCCTTCAAATTTGTACACCATTATTGTAGTTACTAACTCAATTATCGCCTTATTTGCAGTTTCAGGCTGTTCAACAGAGGAACGCTCAACCAAATATCTTGCTTCTTGTGGTGCAATTTCATCATCCAGTGTAGTTAACACCATCAACGCTATCCATATAGGTAATTGGCGAATATCCCCCAATTCATCTAAATACACTCGATGTATTTGCTCGCTGTTAAGCAATCCCCGATGGGGATGAATATCGGTTTGTTCGATATTGCGCGATGGGTAAATAATTATTGCTTGCCAATCGTTAAATCTAGCGCGATTGCGATAGAAATATAATGATGATTCTGCAAATACCCTTTCATAAAGCTGTTCATCTGTCTTGGAAAGTTGCTCTACTTGGGGAGACCCCAAGACCGCACTTTCCGCTTTTTGAAACTGCACTTCACAAAAATAAACAACCCCAGCACCTTCATTTTCTGGTGGTAAAAATACCCCATCAATTTCAAATTTTGGTTCTTTGACGGCGACTGAATCAAATCGATAAAGCTCTGCATTTATCGGAGGATTTGTCAATAATTCAAATAGTAAACTCGGTGATTGTTGGAATAGTTTGTAAAAGATTGAGTCTCGACGCATGAAAGCATTAGTAATTTTTATGTTTATGGCTGAAGACAAAACCAAAAGCGATCGCAGTTATTATTCTTGAAATAATTCAACTGCGATCGCTCTTAATATTACTTCCCTATAATTTGTAACAAAGCTTGTCGATAAATCTTTAGTCCTTCTGCATTCAAATGGTCGCCATCACTGGTAAAATCCTTTTTCAAAACGTTATTTTCATATAATGGGGCTACTCCTGCTGCGGCAACTGGTATTTTTTCTGTTTGGGCAACTTGATTGATTAGAGCATTGATTTGTTCTACTCTAGAATTGGGTGCTGCAACAGTTGGATCTGAGCTAGCCTCAACCGTTGAATAAAAAGCCGGAATCAGAAAAACCTCTTTAGCTCCTATTGTGCGAACAAGTGCGATCGCCTCTTGCAGATTCTTGCTAAATAACTCATCACTAATTCCATACAAAGCATCATTTCCACCTACGGCAATAATGGCTTTTTCGCATTTAACCTTAGTAGGAATTAAAGTTTTCAGTTGTTCTATTAAGGAAATAGTACTTAAACCATTTAACCCAAAATTAAAAGTACCAGTGCCAAGAGTATTGCCAAGTCCTGCCGAAATCGAATCACCGAATAAACAACTTGAAAACTGTTTATCTTGGGCGGCTAGTGTCTGATATTGGAGTGCAATTTTCCCTAAAGGAGCAGAAGTTACATTGTCCTTTGGCGGTGCATCAGCAGAACCAGAAGATGAATCTGCCAAACCAACTAATCGGGAAATTTTTGACACATCAATTACTATTTCCTCACTGGGATAGGCTTCTAAAAATGTAAGAAGTCCTAAACCTTCTGATGATTTCGCACCCAGGATAATAGCAGATCGTAGCGCTTGGATATTGGCTTTATCCCGACGGGCGATCGCTTGGGAAACAAAAGATAAAATTTGTTTGCCCGTTGGTGTATTTACCAGCTTGTCTAAAGCCACAATATCAAGTGACATCTTCACTTGCAGCGCATCTTGAAACTTCTGTTTTTCTTCAGGACTGAGACGACCTAAAATAGTTTGCAAATTAGCAGAAACCTTTTGCGTTTCGCTATAGTTGCGTATATCTGCTACAGGGATCGCTTGCTCAAATAAACCGTATCTAACAACAACATTTTCGGCTGCCAAACTAGGCGAAGCACCAAAAATACTATGCAGTAGTGGAAATATTGAGTAACCAGATAGGCTTAGTAAAAGACGATAAAAAGATTTCATCACAAAAAGCTAATAAGTGAAAGACTTAATATTTAATAGTAATACTCAATAGCGACAGATCGACTGACCAAGCGATCGATATAGCTTATTTCAGGTAAATTAAGTACGCGGGTAGGGGCAAAACATCTTGTGTCCCTACAATTATCTATACGTCACTCCGAGAGCAATTTGCTATATGTGTAAGAAACCACAACTAATGGCATTAATGATTAACCAAGAAATCAACCGTAGTTATGAATAGTGCAATAGAGGGTATTCTATCTTAAAATGGTTCAAAACAATCATATGTCCTTTGGCGGACTATTTTGCCATTTTCAAATTCAATAAATTGAGCAAAATAAGCTTTTATCTGTTCTCCAGATGGAATTTTTCCAAGTTGAACTGCAATCTTAGCTGTCCAGATTGCTTCTAAAATTACTGTATTGTCTACAACATATAATTTTTGGATATCAAATTTTTGGCTGATTAGTATGTTTTTACCTTTTAATGACGCTTCTTTTAAATCTTCTATATTTCTTTTGGCTCCATTAGGTATTAAGCGATTCGGGTATTCTATTTGCTCTACTGATTCCGAATAATAAATAGCGAGTTCATCTCCTGTTTTGCCCTCTTCTATTGCTTGGAGATAATTCTTAGCGATTGTTAAGATATCTTGTTGTTCAGTTGCCATATTTGTTAATAAAAAAGATTTGATTTTTATTTGAAATTATAGAAACCATATTGGATGCAAAGCCAACAGGACAGTAGTGCTTAGGATATGACTGGAGTTTAGACTGTTAACTCTCAACAGTCAACGGTCAACAATCAACAATAGCAATAAAATATTTTTTTACTTGGAAGTCCCTAATACTTGATTTTGGGAATACTCAAACGAGTAGGCGCGAGGATAGAAAAGTGATAGAAGAAAGTGCGTATTGGGTAGCGTGGTCGCAAATTTCGGGGATTGGCCCGGTATTACTGCGACGGCTGCAACAGCATTTTGGTACGCTGGCAAGTGCTTGGAACGCTAGTAAGGTAGAGTTAGGGGAAGTAGAGGGTTTTGGTTTTCAAACGCTGGAAAAAATAATACAACAGCGATCGCGCCTACATCCAGAACAGTTATTCACCAAACACCAACAGGAAAACCCCTATTTCTGGACTCCAGCAGATGCAAATTATCCCCGCCTACTACTGGAAACTCCCAGTCCCCCACCGATTTTGTACTATCGCGGTGAAGTGGAACTCCAGGAAAATCTCGGACAAAAACCTCTAGTTGGTATTGTCGGAACCCGCCGCCCTTCAGAATACGGCATTCGTTGGACTCGTCAAATTAGCACAGCTTTGGCTAAAAATGGCTTTACAGTAGTTTCTGGAATGGCAGAGGGAATTGACACAGAAAGCCACGCCGCCACCATGAAAGCTGGTGGAAGAACCATCGCAGTTTTAGGAACTGGTGTTGATGTTGTTTATCCGCAAAAAAATCGAGATTTGTACAAGCAAATTTTGACTGCTGGGTTAGTTGTAAGTGAGTATCCCACAAAAACCCCGCCCGATCGCACTCACTTTCCCCGGCGCAACCGTATTATTGCAGGCATGAGCCGCGCCATCCTAGTCATAGAAGCCCCAATAAAATCTGGCGCCCTAATTACAGCCACCTACGCCAATGAATTTGGTAGAGATGTCTATGCATTACCAGGAAGAGTGGACGATTATCCATCCCAAGGTTGTTTGAAATTACTAACTCAAGGCGCTTCTTTGATTCTCAAAGAATTAGACGAATTATTAACAATGCTGGGAGCAATACCACAAATAGATAGAGTTGAGCAATTGTCAACAGTACAACAGTTAAATTTGCCAACTTTATCACCCGAATTGCAACAAGTAATGGATGCGTTCGTCGTTGACGTTGCCGAAGGCATCGCCTTTGATACTTTACCCTTTGATTTAATAGTTCAACAAACCGGTATGGCTGCTGGCTCAGTTTCCAGCGCTTTGTTACAGTTAGAACTTATGGGTTTACTCTCCCAACTACCAGGAATGAGGTATCAAAAGAATTAGTCATTGGTCATTGGTCATTGGTCATTAGTCATTGGTCATTAGTCATTAGTCATTAGTCATTAGTCATTAGTCATTGGGCATAGAAAGAGGCAGGGGAGATGAGGAGACAATTTACAATAACCCTTTCCCCTTTCCCCTTTTCCCCTTTTCCCCTTCCCCTTTCCCCTTTCCCCCTTCCCCTTTCCCCCTTCCCCTTTCCCCCTTCCCCTTGTCCCCCTGTCCCCTTCCCATGCCCCAATTCTTAAAAGATGCCAAGTAAATATGCCTTCGCTGACTGGGGCTGTCACGATCTTAATAAGTAAAGAGTAAAAGGCAATCTATTTTGACTTTTAACTTTCTCCTTTTGTTCAACTTTCCACAACGGGAGGTTTAATCTTGAGTAAATTGAAAGTTGGTATCAATGGCTTCGGTCGAATCGGGCGACTTGTGCTTCGCGCTGGTCTAGATAATCCCAACATCGAGTTTGTCGGCATTAACGACCTAGTACCATCAGATAACTTGGCCTACCTATTAAAGTACGACTCAACCCACGGTAGATTGACGAGAAAGGTTGAAGCCAAAGACGATGGTATCGTCATTGATGGCCACTTCATTCCTTGCGTATCCGTTAGGAATCCCGCAGAGTTACCTTGGGGACAACTAGGCGCTGATTATGTCGTGGAATCTACGGGACTGTTCACCGGCTATGAAGGGGCAGCAAACCACCTCAAAGCGGGTGCAAAGCGAGTAATTATTTCCGCTCCTACCAAAGATCCAGATACAGTTCCTACTTTATTAATGGGTGTTAATCATGACTTGTTTAACCCCAGCAAGGATCTAATTGTCTCCAATGCTAGCTGCACGACAAACTGTCTAGCTCCCATTGCTAAAGTCATCAATGATAACTTTGGGTTGACTGAAGGCTTGATGACCACAGTTCATGCTATGACTGCTACCCAGCCAACCGTAGACGGTCCCAGCAAAAAAGACTGGCGGGGTGGTCGAGGCGCAGCCCAAAATATTATTCCGTCTTCCACAGGTGCAGCTAAGGCTGTAGCACTGGTTTTACCAGAATTGAAGGGTAAGTTGACTGGTATGGCATTCCGAGTTCCGACTCCTGATGTCTCTGTAGTTGATTTAACTTTCAAAACTGCCAAAGCCACCAGTTACAAGGAAATCTGTGCTGCCATGAAAGAGGCTGCCAACGGTGCATTGGCAGGTATCTTGGGTTACACAGACGAAGAAGTAGTTTCCACAGATTTTCAAGGTGATACCCATTCCAGCATCTTCGACGCAGGTGCTGGTATTGAGTTAAACTCCAACTTCTTCAAAGTCGTTGCCTGGTATGACAACGAGTGGGGCTACTCGAATCGCGTAGTTGACTTGATGTTATCTATGTCACAAAAAGAGCAACTCGCGCCGACGCCTGCTGTGGTTTGATTCGTCATTAGTAGAGACGCGATTAATCGCGTCTGTACGATAGTCATTAGTAGAGACGCGATTAATCGCGTCTGTACAATAGTCATTAGTCATTGGTCATCAGTCATTAGCTTTTGACTTTTGACTTTTGACTCTTGCCTTTTGGCCTTTGGGATTTGGGTCAAATGGTAAATACCCGAAAATAAAACGCAATCTAGTATCTTTACTTAGCAAACGAGTAATATGAAGCACGTGTGAATTTGGATGCCCTATGCGATGTCTAGGAAAAATGAGCTTAGGCATCACATAATGCCAATTTTCCAAAAGCAGGCTAAAGATCTAAACCGGAAAACCCAAATAAAATCTGAAGTCTGTTATTAGGAATTACGAATTCGTCTCAAGCATCCAAGTCGCAGGTTATTCCCTCAACCCTTAATCCCTATGCGTCGAACCAAAATCATTTGTACTGTTGGGCCTGCTACATCTGCACCTGAAAAGCTGCAAGCCTTAGTAGAAGCTGGAATGAATGTGGCACGCTTGAATTTTTCTCACGGAGCCTATGAATTCCATGCTCAAACGGCTCAATACCTCAGGCAGATTAGTGCTGAGCAGCAAAAACCGATCGCCATTATGCAAGATCTGTGTGGCCCAAAGATCCGCTTGGGTATCTTACCACCAGAAGGGTTAAATGTGGAAGCTGGGAGTGAAGTTACCTTTGTTTTGCAAGAGAAGGGTGAGAGTATTGACGAATTGCCTTTACCATTGCCGACTTTGTTTGCAATGGTGCGACCGGGCGAACCAATTTTAATTAATGATGGTCGCGTCAAGCTGATTGTTACAGATCGCGATGCCGATCGCATTCGCGCACAGGTGAAAATTGGCGGGTTAATTTCCACCCACAAAGGAGTTAACCTGCCACAAACTCCTTTACCTGTGAGTTCAATCACCGAAAAAGACTTGCTAGATTTGCGTTTTGGGATTCAGTTGGGTGTAGACTGGGTGGCAGTGTCTTTTGTGCGATCGCCACAAGATTTAGAACCCGCCCAAAGGATGATTGAAGCCGCTGGCGCTTCCATCCGCTTAATTGCCAAAATCGAAAGAGCTGAGGCAGTAGAACAATTTGACTCCATCCTCAAAGTTGCCGACGGCATCATGATTGCCCGCGGCGATTTAGGTGTGGAAGTGCCGATTCATGAAGTGCCTCTAATTCAAAAAGATATCACCCGCCGTTGCAATCAAGCTGGCAAGCCCGTAATTACAGCCACGCAAATGCTGGAGTCGATGATTAGCGCCCCCGACCCCACCCGCGCCGAGGCAACGGATGTTGCTAACTCCATCTTGGATGGTACAGATGCGGTAATGCTTTCAGGTGAAACCGCCGTGGGAGAATATCCCATCGCCGCAGTCCAAATGATGCACAATATTGCTGTGCGAACAGAACAGGCTTTAGATGAGGGCAGCAGACGTTCTTGGTGTCACGAACCAGGTAGTCTCAGCGTTACCGAATCGGTGGCAGAAGCAGTGTGTCGCATTGCCTACGAAACCGGCTCAAAAGCAATTCTGTGTAACACAACCTCAGGCAGTACGGCGAGAATGGTGTCTAAATATCGACCAACTTCTCCAATCATTGCCTTAACCTCCGATGCCACCGCTTACCGTCAGCTAGCACTTTCCTGGGGAGTCGAACCTTTGCTGACTCCACCAGTCCACCATGCTGAAGAAATGTTTACAAATGTGGTGAACAAAGTCTTAGAAAGAGGTCTAGCGCAAAAAGGAGATCAGGTGGTAATTACCTCTGGTGTCCCAATTGGTAAATCAGGAACAACTAGCTTAATCAAAGTGCATTCCATTGGACAGCCAATTTCTGCATAAGCCTCTAGAATAAGGCTGTGACTCTGGAGGGGAGTGGGGGGATGGGGGGATGGGGGGATGGGGAGATGGGGAGATGGGGAGGCAGGGGAAGCAGGGGGAGAATAACTCCTAACTCCTCACTCCTAACTCTTAACTCCTCACTCCTCACTCCTAACTCCTAACTCCCCACTTCCTTGGGAATTTAAGTAAATCCTAAACAAACATCACGGAGTATTTTATGTCTAAAAGTTTACTAGAACAATTGAGAGAAATGACTGTTGTGGTTGCAGATACAGGGGATATCAAAGCAATCGAAAAGTTTAAACCCCAAGATGCTACCACAAATCCCTCCTTGATTACTGCTGCGGCGCAGATGCCGGAATATCAAGAAATTGTGGATCAAACTCTACTGCAAGCAAAAAAAGATGCTGGAGCTGGAGCTACCCAAGCACAGATAGTTACTCTGGCGTTTGACCGTTTGGCGGTGGCTTTTGGATTGAAGATTTTGCAAATTATCCCCGGTCGCGTGTCTACGGAAGTGGATGCTCGTTTGTCTTATGATACTGAAGCTACGGTTACTAAGGCACGGGAATTAATTGCTCAGTATAAAGCTGCTGGAGTTGGCCGCGATCGCGTGTTAATTAAAATTGCCACCACCTGGGAAGGCATTCGCGCTGCGGAAATTCTTGAGAAAGAAGGTATTCATTGTAACCTTACCTTGTTGTTTGGTTTGCACCAAGCGATCGCCTGTGCAGAAGCTGGTGTTACTCTAATTTCTCCCTTCGTCGGTCGGATTCTCGACTGGTACAAAAAAGATACCGGACGCGATAGCTACCCAGCAGCAGAAGATCCAGGAGTTTTGTCAGTCACCAAAATCTACAACTACTACAAGAAATTCGGCTATAAAACCGAAGTTATGGGAGCTAGCTTCCGTAACCTTGGTGAAATTACTGAACTTGCAGGTAGCGACTTGCTGACAATTTCACCATCGCTTTTGGCGGAATTACAAGCAACCATCGGAGAACTGCCACGCAAACTCGACCCTGCTAATGTAGCAAACTTGGAAATTGAAAAAATATCCATTGATAAAGCTACCTTTGACAAGATGCACGCTGCTGACCGCATGGCAACTGATAAACTAGACGAGGGCATCAAAGGTTTCACCAAAGCACTAGAAGACCTAGAAAAACTTTTAGCAGACAGATTGGCTCGCCTGGAAACAGAGCCAGTAGCAAGTCATTAAAATCTGACAATAGCTAATAGACTTCTTGCAGAAGTCGGGAAAAGGGGAAGGGGAAAAGGGGAAAGGTTTGGTATTTTCCCTTTCCCCCTTAACCTTTTCCCTTTTCCCACCTCTTGCAAAAAGCACTTTTGTAAGAGGTCTAATGGTTAGTCGTTAATCAAAAACCACTAATCAGTTAATTGGCGTTGCATAAAATAGGTATGATTCTTTTAGGGTGGGCATCCATAACCGCCCGAAAATAAAAAGGACGGGCAAGACACCCATCCGACAAAACTATTAAAATCATCCCGCAAATATGCAACGCCAATTAATTACTTACTTGTCTGAGATTAATACCATTGCCTGTAGTATCGTTGCCGCCTCAACTCCCGTTGTCTCAATTGCTGCTGTCGAATATTTTGATCTCTTCTGAAACGGTCGCCTCGTCTGATTATTCGAGTTCTTCCGTAAGGATCGCGTCGGATTATTTGATATCGTCCAGGCTGGCGTCGTTGAATTATTCGAGTTCTTCCGTAAGGGTCGCGTCGGATTATTTGATATCTTCCTAACCCTAAAGGCTGGCGTCGGATTTCTCGATATCGTCCTGACCGCCGTTGAGCAATTAAAAGCTCTCCTTTTCGATCTCCAACTAGGTTAGCCTCTGATGCCGCACTTTGTTCGTTAAAACCATTACTTAGAGAAATATCTTTCGCTTGTGCTAATGAAGGCGGATACACAAAGGCAAATAGCAATAGTGCTATCGAGGATAGCTTCCTGAAACCTTTCATGTTTTTGCTTCTCTAAACTTTCGCTAATAACTTTATTAAAACACTTTAAAATCAGTAATTATCGTTCATACACTTTTTTTTAAACTCAATTTGGTATGAAATTATATATGAAAAGTTCATTCTTATGAATGATTGTCAATTTAATAATAATATGTATTTATAACCTTTTTAACCTAACTATATAATTTTGACTTCTTATCTCTTTGTTTCTTTGCGCCCTTTGCGTTCTTTGTGGTTCGTTCTTCATATATGGCGCATCTTCATACAGAATTGGTATTAACTGTTGGCTTCCTCACCCGCCTAGAACTAAAGTTCTTTTGCTTATACCTAAAGTCTACTTCAGTAGACTAAAAACTTTTAAAAAAATTCAGTCATCTTGAGATGACTTTTGCTATAAGCAACGAACTTCAGTTCTTTGCGGGACATCGGTTTCGCGTTAAGTTGATATCAAGTTCGGATGATTACTATAATAAAATCTCTCAATGTAGGTTGGGTTGAACGGCAGTGAAACCCAACATCGACACAGATCGAATGTTGGGTTTCGTTCCTCAACCCAACCTACAGATATTATAAGTGTTTAACCGAACCTGATATGACACCGATGGCATCTGTGCGCCCCTACAATAACTGCAATCTGCTGGAAATTTTTCCCAATTAAGGATTGCAGTACATACATTGTGCGGGATCGGCATATTCGCTTCCATTAGGAAATAGTTTTTCTTGACTAAACCCACATTTTTGACATTGATAAATAACATTCAAAGTTAAAGCAGTTGGCATATCGCACATCGCACAAGGTAATCCGGGAATCCTTTCAATGACTTCAAAACCGGGTGTAGAACATTCTGGACAACAACTTTTAATTTTTCTGATTAAATCTTGAGTAGCTTTAGCGATGTTATTCATACGCGTAGGATTATACATTGCCCGCATATCTGTTTCCAGATGTGCTTTACCCGTCGGCGAGTTTTTGATAACAAAATTCACAGCTTCTACAAGTTGGTTTTCTGTAGTAATTCCTTTAATGATTTGCTTACTATCTTGAGGAGATTCGCTAAACATGACGACTAAACCATGTTCGGGAAAGCCTATTTTTTTAGCAAATTTAAATGCTTGCTCAACGCTTTCTACAACAATGTGGTTATGATTAGTTTCTAGAGAAAATTCTTCTCCAATAATTTCTAAATTATGGTCTGTATCTAAAAGAATTACAATTTCTCGATTACTAGAAATAAAAGGTATGTTAGGGTGAGGTAAAAAACTACCTTCACTAGCTAATGCTAAAGTTTCGCCAGTCAATTCTAATGCTTTTTGTGCTTTCAATCTAGCAGCTTCAATTTGATTGCCTGGACGTTTAATATCTCTAGTAAATGTACCAAAAGCATCAGTATTAAAATCTTGAGGAACGATAACTTTAATGCCTAATGCTTCTAAAATTGGGGCGATCACTTTTTCTTTGCCGTGCATTGTTGCCAATACTGCTATCCGATTAGTAAATAATGAATTGGTTTGCATTTTTTACCTCTTTTGAAATAGCCACAATCCTCCAGAGGATATTAACAACAACGGCGTCAACCAATCACCCCAACGCACATATAAAGTCTTTGTCTGTCGCCGATAAATTGTTTCGGCATGAGTTTCGTAGGTATTATATCCAGATATCCACAAAGTCCTCCCATGAGGATCTACAAAAGCTGAATATCCAGTATTAGTTGCTCGTGCTGACCATCTATCAGTTTCAATTGCCCGCATGATATCCTGTGCGTGATGCTGGAACGGCATGGACGGACTGTAATGAGCATCATTAGAAGAACTGAGAATAAATTCCCCACCCGCCGCAGCTTGATAGCGAAATTGTTCGGGAAAAGCAGACTCATAACATATACTAGCGATCGCTCTACCAAAAGGAGTGTCAAATACCTGATTTGCTGCACCCGCAACTTGATGTGCATCTAAAGGCGACAAACGCTGAACTATCGGGCCTAAAATTTCTTCAAACGGAATATATTCTCCCAAAGGCACTAATTTCGCTTTGTCGTAGCGGCTGACAATTTCACCTCGATTGTTAAAAGTAAACAAGCTAATTGTATAGCTGCGCCCTGTTTCCCCAAAAGCCCCAATCCAAGCGACTACGCCTTTTTCCTTCACTGCTGCCACCAAAGCAGTTGCCATTAAGTTACGCTGGAAAACAGGTAAAGCCCCTTCTGCGGTGAGGACTGCATCTACACCTTGATTTGCTAAAGCTATATAGCCATTAGTGTAGTTTTCTTCAGCCCGACGAAACCCTTCGGAACTCCGCAAAAGTCGGTTAGGAATATTACCTTGAACAATCCCCACTTTCAACGCCGCTTCTGGTGGTTGGGCGATGGGACGGCTGTATAAGATGAAACCTATTAAATGTAAAGTAATTAATAATCCGGTAGCGGTAGCTAAGTATTTATTAACGAACCGCAGAGGCGCAGAGAAGCCAGTGCGTTGGGCGGGTTCCCCGACTTGTTCGCGCAGCGTCTCCGACAGGAGAAGCAACTGGCGCGACACAGAGAAAATTCTCTCTGCGCTCTCTGCGCCTCTGCGGTTCGTCCATCCTTCAGCAATCAACCCATTCACAGCGACTATTGCCGCAGTCACAGTATTCGGGCCAGAAAGTTGACCAAGGTGTACAATTACGAGATTATGCGGGCTTTGCGTGTAAGCTAGAGAACTCCACCACAGAGGCCCAGCACTCCACAGACTCTCTAACCCACACCACACTGCTGTACCAATTAGTACGCGCAGCCAAGATTTTTGTTCGCCCAAGCGAAGCATCACAGCCGCCCAAATACTAAGCAGTATCCCTCCCAAGACACTGATGAATCCCCAACAAAAAAGTGCGATCGCCAAACTCGGCCACCAAGGAACGCCTAACCAAGTCATGGGATGAATTCCCATAATCCACGAAAGGGCGATACCGTGATACGCAATACCCCAGAGGAAGGCAGGGAGGAAGGGGAAGGATTGCTTTTTGGATTTGGAGGAAGTAACCACTAAGACCCACAAGGGCGCTAAGGCAATCCAAGCCAGGAACCATGCGCCGACGGGGGCGACGGTCACCCCCATCAAAACGCCACTGCCTAAGCCAATCAACCAAGGAAGTAAAGAGGTTAATTTCTCCCCCTGCCTCAAGAGCTTCCCTTGCTCCCCTTGCTTTTTACTCTGCTTCTTCTGCATCAACACTATCAGGTGGAACGATCGCCACTCCGGTAATAGCGTCGTCTTCATCTAAACGCTGCACTCTTACCCCAGTTGCCGATCGCGATTGTATGGAAATTGCATTTACCGCTTGCCGAATGATAATACCGCGATTGGTGACCATCATAATTTCGTCGTCATCGTTGTTCACAATGCGTAACGTTGCTAATTGGTCTTTGGTTTTGCGGTTTTTGAATTTGGTTGCCATTAAACCCTGTCCGGCACGGTTTTGCAGGCGGAATTGGGCGACTGGGACGCGCTTCCCATATCCTCCCATTGTAATTACCAACACCCAAGGGCCGACACTGCCATTGCCAGGTACTTCTGCTGACTCTTCATTGATTTCGATTTCTTCGGTTTCAATTTCTTCAACTTCGGCTTCTGTACTGGTATCCAAAGTCTCAAGAATTGCCGCAGGCAGAATATCCATACCCACCAATTCGTCTTTGTTTTTCAACTTCATGGCTTTCACCCCACGAGTCGCCCTACCTAAAGGACGCAGTTGTTCGTGGTTACACCGGAAGTGAATCGCCATTCCATGACGAGAACCAATAATCACGCTGTCTTCTACTCTGGCGCGTCGTACCCAACGGAGTTGGTCGCCTTCTTCTAAAGAAATGGCAATCAAGCCATTGGCGCGAATATGGCTAAAGGCTGCCAATTCGGTTTTCTTGATATTACCGCCTTTGGTGAGCATCACCAAATATTCCTCGTTGCTAAATTCGTCAACGGGGACAATAGAGGTAATTTTCTCTTCCTTGGGAATCGGTAACATTTGGACGATGGGCGTACCGCGACTGGTGCGGGAACCCACGGGAATTTGATAGGCTTTCAGGCAGTAAACTACACCGCGTTCGCTAAAGAATAAAACGCTGTCGTGGTCGCAGCAAGTTAAGAAATGCTCGACGGTATCATCATCTTTCACCTTGGCTGCCGCTTTGCCTCTGGTAGCACGGCTTTGGGCTTCAAAGGTGTTAACGGGCATCCGTTTAATGTAGCCTTGCTCTGTCAGTAAAATTATCGCTTTTTCGTTGGCAATTAAGTCACGTTCGTCTATTTCGCCTTCCCCTGGTAAAATTACTGTGCGCCGGGGCGTGGCGAAGCTAGTTTTCAGCTGGCTGACTTCAGTTTCAATGATTTCCAGCACCCTCTCCCGCCGTGCCAAAATATCTTGCAAGTCGGCAATCTTGGCTTGTAATTCTTCGTGTTCCAGACGAATTTTATCTGCTTCTAAGGCAGTCAACCGCCGTAATTGCATCTGCAAGATGGCATCTGCTTGCACTTCCGAAAGTCCGTAAGTCGCGATCAACTCGCCTTTGGCTGTGGGCGCATCCGGCGCATGTCGAATCAAGTTAATAATCGCATCTAAGTGCGACAGGGCTATCAATAACCCTTGTAAAATGTGGTCGCGTTCCTCGGCTTTTCGTAGTTCGTAGCGGGTGCGTCTGGCAATGGATTCGATGCGGAAATCCAAGAAGACGCTTAAGAACTGCTTGAGGGTGAGTACCTGGGGTTCGCTATTTACCAACGCCAGCATGTTGGCGCCGAAGTTGGCTTGCAGTGGCGTTTGTTTGTAGAGATTATTCAAAACAACGCGGGGATAAGCATCGCGCTTGAGTTCGATGACAATCCGCATCCCGTCGCGATCGCTTTCATCTCGGATATCTGCAATGCCCTCTAACCGCTTTTCGTTCACCATTTCGGCGATTTTTTCAATTAGCGCCGCTTTGTTGGTTTGATAGGGCAATTCGGTGATAATAATTGCTTCTCGATCTGGGCGTCCGCGCTGTTCGATGGTTTCAATGTTGGCGACGCCGCGCATGGTAATGGAACCACGCCCGGTGGTGTAAGCTTCCCGAATGGCAGCTGTCCCCAAAACTTGCGCCCCTGTAGGAAAGTCGGGGCCGTGGACATACTGCATTAATTCGAGATCGGTGATTTCTGGATTGTGAATCAGTGCCACCAAGCCGTCAATTAATTCGCCCAAATTATGGGGCGGAATGTTCGTTGCCATGCCCACGGCAATCCCAGAGGAACCGTTGAGCAGCAATTGGGGAATCCGGGCTGGGAGTACTGTCGGTTCTTGCTGGGAACCGTCGAAGTTATCCGCAAAGTCTACGGTTTCTGATTCGATGTCATGCAGTAGCCCAGCACTAGTTAAAGCTTTCAAGCGACATTCTGTATATCGCATTGCCGCTGGGGGATCGTTGTCCACCGAACCGAAGTTACCATGCCCGTCAACTAAAGGCGATCGCATGGAAAAATCCTGCGCCATCCGCACCAAAGCATCATACACAGCCGTGTCACCGTGGGGGTGATATTTACCCAACACTTCCCCCACCACACGGGCACATTTCTTAAACGGGCGATCGTGCAGCAGACCTAGCTCGTGCATTGCGTAGAGAATGCGACGATGCACAGGTTTTAGACCATCCCTCGCATCTGGCAGCGCCCGACCCACTATCACGCTCATGGCGTATTCCAGATAAGACTGCGACATTTCGTTTCGCAAGTCTGTCGGGATAATCCTCTCCTGTGAGGTTGTCATAACCTAAAAATCTCCAAAAATCGTAGATTTTAGCTTTTTTACTCGACACAGCGCAAAATTATTCTAAATTGCTCTTGAATAATTGCCATAATCTGATATAATTCTAGCATGTGTTGTCTATTCCTGCCCGAATAGCTCATTTAAGTATTTAATGCAAAATATAGTAAATAAGTATACTTATTAAAACACAAATGCCTGAAACAGAAGGCATATGTTAAGAGTTATATGCAGTAATTTTACTGAATTTAAATACAATTTTGTAAAATAAGTTACTAATTTGAATCAGTCGAATTATTTACATAAACTACTTAATTTCTAATGTTATTAATTAGACTTTATTATTTAAAACATCTTCTTAATTGCCAATTAGCATAAATAGCAATTTAAGCCCCAAGGTAGTGTATGTCTTGCAACTAAAAAATTTAAGCTTGGCGTATGAGTTAGGGGAAATAACTATGAATAAGGAAACAGTTCCTAGTCAAGCTGAAAAGATGAATCCAGAAGGCGATCGCTCACAATTAAGTCCGGAGGTACTTGACAAAATCAAACACCCTCCCAAAATGGACGATGTGATTCGCGAGCAATCACCCGAAGAACGCAAAGGTAACCCAGCTTTAGCACCGGAAATGCTGGAGCAACCAATCGACGAATTATAGCAGGCAACAGGCAACAGAATTGAAAGTCCTTTGGTGTCAAGGTTTTATCATCAGTTTATGTTGTAAACTATGCCTCGACTGCCATAACTTAAACTTCTTCCAAATCGAGAACTAGAGTTTTTCAAGAGGGAACAGGGAAGGGATTATAATTTTTTAAATTTGGCACCCAATCCCTAATCCCCAGTCCCCAGTCCCTTATTACAAATACTTCTGCAACAATAACCCTAACTTTTCTTTCGTTGCTGCTGGTGCTTTATCCAATTGAGTCAAAATCGCATATTTCAAAGCCGAATGCGCTTCACTTGGTGGTGGATTTTCACTTAATCGCCGCACAGTTTCTTGAATCACCTTTTGAGCATTCACCGCATTCCGCAGCAAATTGCCAATTACCATTTCCACCGTCACGCTGTCATGGTCTGGATGCCAACAATCGTAATCTGTCACCAGCGCCAAAGTTGCATAGGCGATTTCTGCTTCCCTAGCCAACTTCGCCTCTGGTAAATTCGTCATCCCAATGATTGTTGCACCCCAACTGCGGTAAAGATTTGATTCTGCCTTGGTAGAAAAAGCCGGCCCTTCCATGCATACATAAGTACCACCGCGATGGAGAGTCACTTCTGGTAAATTGAGAGAAGCGATCGCATCTGCCAACACAGCAGCCAAATTTTTACAAATCGGATCGCCAAAGGCAATGTGAGCTACAATTCCTTCACCGAAAAACGTTGAAATGCGATTTTTGGTTCTGTCAATAAACTGATCTGGCACCACCATATCTAATGGTTTCGCCTCTGCTTTCAACGAACCCACAGCACTAGCAGAAATTAAATACTCCACACCCAATTGCTTCATCGCATAGATATTAGCGCGAAACGGTAACTCAGAAGGTAAAAGCGTGTGATTGCGGCCATGCCGCGCCAAAAAAGCTACCCGCGTCCCATCCAAAGTTCCTAGAATCAAAGCATCAGATGGCGAACCAAAAGGAGTCTGAACTTGCACTTCTTCAACATCTTTGAGCGCATCCATTTTATACAGACCGCTACCACCGATAATTCCGATACTAGCTTGAGGCATGATACTGAACCTTTTCCTTGCTGAGCTGCTAAGTTAACGTGAATTCGATGTATAGGATTTTGACCTCACCCCCAGCCCCTCTCCTTGAAGGAGAGGGGAGTAAAAAGCCTAATTTTTCGTTACTCCTCCCTCTCCTCGAAGGAAAGGGAGGCTGGGTGGGTGAGGTCTTTATAATTCACGTTAAGTTATTTTACTAGATAGACAAAGAGGCAATGATATCAGCTTCAAGCAACGGTCATTCTGACTTGTGACTTCTGAATTCTCTTTCTTTTAGCCTTTGACTTTTGCCTTCTTTGGTGATTTCTGAATTAACGAAGCTGTCAACTGATGATTGCGATTAAACAGAGCAAAGAAAGCTAGGATAATAACGCCGATGATGGCGATCGCTGTCCCTGATGCCTGTGCAAAAATAATCACAATCTGGTAGCGTATGGCATCAGTCGGATTTGCCCCAGCCAGAATTTGACCAGTCATCATTCCCGGTAAACTCACCAGTCCCATCACCATCATTGAATTAATAGTCGGAATCATGCCTGTTCTCAAGGCTTCTTTAATAGTTTGATGCGCGGCTTCCCAACGGGTTGCACCCAGACTCAGTAAGGCCTCTATTTCGCCGCGACGATTGGTCAAGTCTTCCATAAACCGATCTAAACTCAAGGATGTACCCGTGAGCGCATTACCCAACACCATACCCAAAAAAGGAATGAGATATTGAGGTTCGTACCAGGGTTGTACGCGCAAAATACCGCTAACTACTATCCCCGTGACTAAAAACGAACCACTCAACAGCGAAATAAAATTATTCCAATAAATACTAGTAAATCGTCTCCGCGTCCGGTTCACGCTCGATATACCAGCAATAACCGTCATCCCCAAAGCTAAAAGTATGATTAACACAGGGTTGCTGAGAGTGAACACCCACTGCAATATGTATCCCACCATCAACAGCTGCACTACCATCCGTAACGAAGCGATCGCTAAACTTTGTTCAAGCCCCAACCGCAGACCAAAAGAAAGCCCCACATTGATCAGAATAAACAAAGTCGCTAAAGACAATTGTCCATAACTAATCTGGATATACTTAGTTTCCATCACTTTCTTCCCTTTAACAAAGCATTAATATATCAGTGGCGCGTCAATCTCCTACTTCATTAACGTGAATTATAAAGACCTCACCCATCCAGCCCCTTCGAGGAGAGGGAGGAGTAACGAAAAATTAAGCTTTTTACTCCCCTCTCCTTGAAGGAGAGGGGCTGGGGGTGAGGTCAAAATCCTATACATCGAATTCACGTTTCATTAAATTCTAAATTCTGAATTCTGAATTCTGAATTCTGACTTCTGAATTCTCTTTTAAAGTAATTTGACGGTTGGTAATGCGTTCCAACTGGTTAGGGTCATGACTTGTCCAGAGATATGCGCGTTGTGGGTGTTCGTATTGCCAAGCTGCAACTAAAGCCTCTAAACTTTGAGCAGTTCCAACATCTAGCGAGGCAGTAGGTTCATCTAGTAGCAGTATCGAAGGTGAAAGTTGCAAAGCTCTGAGAAAAGCGACTATCTGCGCTTCTCCACCAGAAAGAGCGCTAACCGGACGCTGCAAAAAGTCAGGTGTTTTATGCAAAAGATGTAGATAGTTTAAAATCAACTCGCGGTTGTAAATTAGATAGCGGTGAACAGCTAATCTGTAAACTTGCTGGAGATTTTCCTCCACAGTTCCTTCCCAAAGGGCTGGTCTTTGTTGCAGATAAATAATTTGGGAACGATAGCTGGGCATAAAGTGGGAATTTATCGCCTGTCCCTGAAAAATAATTTGTCCTGCTTGTACGGGATCGAGACCAGCTAATGCTCGTAGCAGCAAACTTTTACCAGAGCCAGAAGCACCTATTACCGCTACTCGCTCCCCTGGAAATACTTGAAAACTAAGGTGATTCCAAATCCAGCGTTGTTCAACTATTCGCCCTAAATCTTGTACTAAAAGAATAGGGTTTTCAGTCAGTCGATCTTTCATGATTTGAAAATGGGGAGTGGGGGCAGGGGGCAGGGGAAAAGGTTAAAGGGAAAAGGTTAAAGGGAAAAGGGAAAAGGAATAAATTTAATCTTTCCCCTTTTCCCCGGTTGGTGAGCTTGTCGAACCATACCCCTTTCCCTTTACCCATGCCCTCGATCTAGAATACTTTTCGTCCTTCTAGATGGGCTAGGATATCAGAGCGATCGCGCCACACAGGACGCAATTTTTTCTTGGCGAACATGTTTAACTGGTCGCCAATATGCGGCGATCCCGGTTGAGTTGCATTGCCGTAACTGGTGAGTGCCATTGCTCGTACAGGATTACAAAATTCAACAGCAGCAACATAGGAATCGCCAAGTTCGGATTTAAACTTCCCATCTGACTCCGGTAAAAAATAGAGGCTTCGGAAGATCCCAAGGGGATCTGCACCACCATTGCCAGGTAAATTGATATTGCCATAACGCAGTCGAAAAACATCTCCCCAAGGCACATCTATAGTTCCATACGTCTTTTCTATTTCTGCTGCTACCGCTTCGAGTGTTGTAACTGCACTTTCTGGATTAGCTAAACCATCGGGTGTGGTGCGTGGGGAGTTTTCACTCCAAGGTTTACTAAATGTTTTATCTAAGTCCAGCTTTTGAACCCAAAAGGCAAATAGTACCGCCCCTCGACTATCTGCATTGGCTTGCCGATCCCAGGTTTCTAAAACATTAGCTGCTTTTTGCCCCAAGTCCTTACCATACTTGCGGGCAGCAGGAATTAAATCATCTAAAAGGCGATCGGCCATTTCCATCCGAGTCGAGTGCTTGTATGCAATCATTTCATCAAAAGAGATTTTGTCATCTTCAGCCAACATCTTTACAGAACGTTGCGATCGGAAATCCATGAAACGAGGTGCCATATAAGCCGGGTAATTGTCTGCTTTAATCGCAGTTGGGAATGTAGTTGTCCAAGGTGGATCGTTGGTATTTTGCAACCAACCGCTTTTAGGATCGACTACGCGAGGTAAATCTTGGTATGGATGGATTTTTGTCCATAAAGTTTTGGATGTATCGCCAGAAATGACACCTTGCCAATATGCAAAATCTCCTTGTTGACGTACCGGCACTTGACCGTTGAATAGGTGCATAATATGTCCTTCTCTATCGGCATACATCACTGTAAACATCGATAGTTGCAGGCGTTTGAGTGCGGTTTCAAATTGGTTGAGGTTTTTTGCTCGTGCCATATCCCACCACTGTTGGAGTACACCTGGTCGGTCAAGACCGGCAACTCTCAGTGCTATGGCTTTACCATCTTTCTCAACTACCACAGGCCCGTGGATGGAACTCTTGACTACTAATGGTTGTTCTTGCAAAGAGCCATCTTTCTGCTTCACCTTCAAAGGCAGGGTTTTGGAAAGGAATTTGCGAACTGTGCCATCAAAGAGGTAGCCATTATTTGCCAGTTTAAGTTCATACAAATCCCAACCATCGTATGTGTTAACGGTGTGAGTCCAACCTAAATTGTTGTTGAAAGCGATCGCCAATACGGGAATACCTACAAGTGTCGCTCCATAAGCATCAATTCCCGGTGCGGTTATCTGGGCTTCGTACCACAAAAATAAATCCGACCAAGGTAGATGGGGGTTAGCTAGCAACATGGCATTGCCACTTGCAGAATGGGAAGGTGCGATCGCCCAACCATTAGATCCTGCTTGCAACTTTTTTTTGCTCAAATCGAATACCGGGCCGGGATCGACCACAAAGGTAAAATTGAGTACCCGATGTAAGTGAGCCATCACATCTTCGCCGTTGACTGGTAGCACTACCTCAAAGCGATCGTCGATGGAGTTTCGATTTTGAGAAGCGTAAGCATTAATCCCAGCAGCAAAAGCATCTAGATACTTCCGAAAACTTGGATTCTGTGCTTGATACCAAGCACGAGAGCGTTCTGGTACTCCCATACTCAGCACCCAACGATCTGAGTCTAGATATTCTTCACCCCAGTATTCGGCCGCACGTCCCCGCGCTTGACCGTAAAGACGCAAAAGCAAATCTCCGTGACTTTGCATTTGCGCCCAACCAAAGGCATAAAAGGCACTTTGGTCATTTTTACCGTAGATATGCGGTACACCATAGGTATCCCATAATATCTCTGTAGATTTTGTTGGTGTAGCTATAGTTTGGCTACCAATAAATAAAACCAGTATTAAGCTGAGTATTAAGGGAAAAACCCGTATTGATTTTCTTCTGTAAGTTTTTGGTAAAATATCAAACCTCATTAACACCACCATGTGTTAGGTATAAAGTCTATTTCAGGGATTGGCCATTGGGCATTTGTCTTCCTTTGCTTCTGCCCCTTCGCCCCTACTCACCACTTTCTTTTTCCAGTTAGATTTTGGTTCATCTAAACAATACCAGTTTGTTGAGAAAATATATCAAAAGTTTCTGAGCATATTTTTTAGTTGGAAAAATGGTGTAATCTTTGCATGATAATGTAATCTATATATTTATCAAGAAAGATTATCAATTTAATGATTAGAAAGCTGCTAAATATTGAGAGCCGGAATTTAGAGACTTTTTCATCTAGTGCAGTTCGCTGTGGAGGCGCATATAATACGTGCCAACTTAAGCTCAAACACTCAATTTACCGTGGTTTTAGATCCCCCAACCCCCTTAAAAAGGGGGCATTCGATTCTAGTTCCCCCCTTAAAAAGGGGGGTTAGGGGGGATCTAAAATCTAGGTAGTACATCGAAAAACTTTGAAATGCTTATCAGACTCGGCTTTCATATTAAGTTGGCACTAATGCACATCTGTCCCTACAGAGGTTTTAATTAGCCGAAAATAGCTGTAAAAAACACATAACCAGCAGAGCGTAATATTTTCAACTGACAGCAGGATAATGATCAAAGCCACTATAGTGTCACTGAAAGGATTGAAAAAGCGGCAAATGTCGGGTTTTTTTGGTCTGGTTTTGGGACTTTTGATGTTGCTAATTTGCTTGGTGTGCAGTGTGGCGCTGGGTGTATCAGAAATACCTCTAGATCGGGTTTTGTCATCTTTTACAGTCTTTGATGGTTCCTACGATCGCTTAATTATTCAGACTGTGAGATTACCGCGATCGCTCGTTGCTATTCTTGTAGGATCTTCCTTGGCAGTCTCCGGAGCGTTAATGCAAGGTTTAACACGCAACCCTCTAGCAGATCCAGGGATTTTGGGTATTGAGTCGGGTGCAGCAGTAGCGGTGGTTGTGGCGACTTTTGTATTTGGTAGCGCATCCCAAGATGTGTATGCGATTGTGGCATTTCTGGGAGCAGCAGCCACGGCAATATTAGTTTACTTCCTGGGTTCTTTAGGACGGGGAGGAGCCACTCCGTTAAATTTGACGGTAGCAGGTGCAGCTTTAACTGCTCTGATCTCTTCTATCACCACAGGTACTCTAATTGTCAGCCAACGCACCCTAGAAGAAATGAGATTTTGGTTAGCTGGTTCGCTAGCTGGCCGCGATGTGGATACGTTTTTCCAAGCATTGCCCTTCGTCCTCATTGGATTAATCATAGCTTTTGCCCTTGGCAGACAAATTACTACCATGAGTTTGGGTGAAGACGTAGCTAAAGGGTTAGGTCAACAAACAGTCTGGGTCAAAATTATGACTGCCATTAGCGTAGTTTTACTGGCTGGAAGTTCCGTTGCCTTGGCAGGGCCAATCGGCTTTATTGGTTTAGTCGTTCCCCATATAGTGAGATTTTATATTAAAGCCGATTACCGTTGGATACTACCTCATTGTGCAGTTTTGGGGGCTATTTTACTTTTGGTTGCAGATATTGGCGCTCGTGTGTTGCTCAAACCACAGGAGTTACCTGTAGGTGTGATGACAGCACTTGTTGGGGCGCCCTTTTTTGTCTACCTAGCTAAGTCAAAGGTGAAAAAATGAAAGTTGATTGGCTAGTCATTCGCTCCCAGGCGATATCCTTTCGTATAGATCGGCGCGTACCAATCATGGTGCTATGTTTGGCAGTAGCGATCGCAGTGGCAATGGTGATGAATTTAGGGCGGGGTGAATATCCGATTTCGCCTGGAGATATCGTGAAAACTTTATTGCGTTTAGATACGGGAAACCCAGACCATACATTCGTGATTTACGATTTGCGTCTACCCCGCACCCTTGTAGCTTTGATGGTGGGGGCGGCGCTGGCGATTTCTGGCACTATCTTTCAAGGATTGACGCGCAATCCATTGGCAGATCCCAGTATTATTGGCATCAATGCTGGGGCGAGTCTAGCGGCAGTTAGTGTAATTGTCTTATTTCCATCAGCACCAATTTACACCTTGCCGCTATCGGCTTTTAGTGGTGCTTTACTGATGGCTATTTTAATTTATTCCCTGGCTTGGAATAACGGTAGTTCGCCGATTCTATTAATTTTGATAGGTATTGGGTTATCTGCGATCGCCAGTGCCATAACCACCTTAATGATTACCTTTGGCGAAATTTATAACGTTAACAATGCTTTGGTATGGTTAGCTGGAAGTGTTTATGGACGCACTTGGGAGCAAGTATTTTCTTTATTACCTTGGTTGGTTATTTTTATCCCAATGGCTTTGACATCAGCAAGACATTTAAACGCTCTCAACTTGGGAGATGATGTTGCCAAAAGTTTAGGTAGTCGAGTGGAATGGCAACGTGGTTTACTCATACTGGTGGGGGTAGCCTTAGCCGGTGCAGGAGTCGCCACCGCAGGCAATATCGGTTTTGTGGGTTTAATTGCGCCCCATTTAGGACGACAGTTAGTAGGTAGCACCCATGAAGCCTTGATTCCTACTTCCGCACTCTTAGGGGGAGCGATCGTTGTGATGGCAGACTTCTTAGGTAGAACGTTGTTTGCACCTATCGAACTTCCTTGTGGAATAGTAACTGCTGCCATTGGCGCTCCTTATTTTCTGTATTTATTAATTCGTAATCGGAAGAAATGAGGGACTGGCGACTGGGGACTGGTGACTGGGTAAAAAGGATATTTTATTAACTAAAAACCAGGTTTTTATAAATCTAAAATCTAAAATCTAAAATCCAAAATGGTTTTATTATGAAAGGATTGTCAACCAAAAGTCTGTCTTTAGCTTATGATGGTGCTACGATTATCCGTGACTTAAATTTGGCAATTCCCGGCGGACAAATTAGTGCTTTAGTTGGTGCTAATGGTTGTGGTAAATCAACTTTGTTAAGAGGCTTGGCAAGATTACTCAAACCCCGTGACGGTATAGTATATCTTGATGGGACTTCTATTTTGAATCTTTCCACCAAAGAAGTAGCACAACAGTTGGGTATTTTGCCCCAAGGGCCACTAGCACCTGAAGGGTTAACAGTACGAGATTTAGTAGCACAAGGACGTTATCCTTATCAAAATTGGTTACAACAATGGTCGGCAAAAGATGAAAAAATCGTACAACAGGCGCTAGAAATTACAGATTTATTGAAGTTGGCAGATAGAGCATTAGATACTTTGTCTGGCGGACAACGACAAAGAGCTTGGATTGCTATGGCGCTGGCCCAAGATACAGATATTTTACTTTTAGATGAACCGACTACTTTTTTGGATTTGGCGCATCAAATAGAAATTTTAGATTTATTGTACGATTTGAACCAAACTCAAGGACGAACAATTGTAATGGTGCTGCACGATTTAAATCAGGCATGTCGTTACGCTGATTATTTAATTGCTGTGAAAAATGGTCGAATTTTTGCTGCTGGCGAACCAAAGTTAGTGATGACAAAAGAAATGGTTCTGGAGGTTTTTGGATTGGAGTGTCGTATTATTCTCGATCCTGTCGTGGAAACTCCTATGTGTGTACCAATAGGACGCAAAGGGAAAATAAATCATCCGCGAATCGGATAAAATTCGTCATGCAATATCTACTCAAATTATTTAATTACAAAAAATAAACCAGTGGTGAAAAGAGTATCTCAAAAGTCTAAAAAGCCAAGTTATCCTCTAAAACGTTTGCTCAATTATGGCAGCCAATACCGCATACAAATTTGGCAGGCAACATTATTTAGTATCATTAATACAATTTTAGATTTAGCACCGCCGTGGTTAATTGGTGTTGCGGTGGATATTCTTGTAGAACGGCAAAATTCTTTCATTGCCAAATTAGGTGTCAAAGATATAATTTGGCAGTTTCTGTTGCTTTCGGTTGCCACGATCGTTATCTGGATACTAGAATCAGCTTCTGAGTACGCATATACTAGACTTTGGCGTAATTTAGCCCAAAATATCCAGCATGATTTACGGGTAGATACTTATAACCACGTACAAAAATTAGATTCAGCTTACTTTGAAGAAAGTACTATTGGCGGTTTGATGTCAATTTTGAATGATGATATCAACAGATTGGAAGATTTCTTGGATTTTGTAGCTAGTGAAATTATCCAAATTATCACTTCAGTTCTGATTTTAACTTGTGGTGCTTTCTGGATTTTACCCCCTTCGATTACCTTGGGAACATTGTTGCCCATGCCTTTTATTCTTTGGGGTTCCTTTACTTATCAAAAGCTGTTAGAAGAACGTTACGCCGAAGTGCGAGAAAGAGTAGGTTTTCTCAACTCCAGATTGGAAAATAATCTGAGTGGAATTACCACAATTAAAAGTTTCACTGCTGAAGCTTATGAAAGTGCTAGATTTGCTGGAGAAAGCGAAGCATATAGAAAAAGTAACACCAAAGCAATTAAACTTTCTGCCGCATTTACTCCTTTAATTAGAATGCTAATTTTAGTAGGGTTTACAGCCCTATTATTTTGGGGAGGTCTGGCAACATACAGTGGAAAAATATCTATTGGTAATTACAGTGTTTTATTGGTTTTAGTACAAAGATTGTTGTGGCCATTGGTAACATTAGGGGAAATATTTGACAAATATCAAAGGTCAATGGCTTCTACCAATCGCATCATGGATTTATTAGATACTCCTATTAATATCATTCCCGGAAAAAAATCTTTACCTGTTGAACAAGCACGTGGTGAAATTGATTTCCAAGAAGTCACTTTTGCCTATGAGAATAGAGAACCAGTAATTAAAAACTTATCTTTACATATACCCGCAGGTAAAACCATCGCCATTGTTGGTTCTACAGGTTCTGGTAAAAGTACTTTAGTAAAATTATTACTGCGATTGTATGAAATTGCTGCTGGAAGAATCACTATTGATGGTATTGATATCCAAGAATTAAATTTAGATGATTTGCGTCGCACTATTGGCTTGGTAAGTCAGGATGTATTTTTATTTCACGGTACCGTTGCTGAAAATATCGCCTATGGTACTTTTGATGCTAGGGATGAAGAAATAATTGCTGCTGGAAAAATTGCCGAAGCCCATGATTTTATTATGCGGCTACCCCAAGGTTATGAGACAATAGTCGGGGAGCGAGGACAAAAATTATCTGGCGGACAACGCCAAAGAATTGCGATCGCCAGGGCTGTTTTGAAAAATCCACCAATTCTCATTTTAGATGAAGCCACATCAGCGGTGGATAATGAAACTGAAGCTGCTATCCAGCGTTCTTTAGAACGGATTACTGAGAATAGAACAACAATAGCGATCGCTCATCGTCTTTCCACTATCCGCAATGCCGATCGCATTTATGTAATGGAATATGGGAAGTTGATTGAGTCGGGAACCCATGAAGAATTGTTGAATAAAAATGGCATTTATGCTGGTTTATGGCAAGTGCAATCGGGTGTGAAATGATTTAGTTGAAGAAGAATACAGAATTCAGAATTGGTTAAAACTCTACCCACAAAAGGATAGAGTTTTAATAAAGAATAATAATTATGCGGCGAGACTCCATTTTCTACAAACTTTTTCAGCAATACCCTACTTTGCTATTTGAACTCTTGACAAATCCACCGACAAATGCAGATACTTATAGATTTGATTCGGTAGCTGTCAAAGAACCAAAATTTGAAATTGATGGGGTATTCTTACCACCAGAAAACGAAGGTGTAGGAGTTGTATATTTCTGTGAAGTACAGTTTCAGAAAGATGAACAACTTTACGAAAGAGTATTTGCAGAGTCCTCGTTATATTTCTATCGCAATCGTAACAGATTCAGCGATTGGGAAGCAGTGATAATTTATCCATCTCGGAGTGTTGAACAAAGTGAAGCAGTACGGTCTTGGGGTCTCCCCAAGTGGAGTAACTGCTGAACCCGGAGGGTGATACTAATCCCCATCGTTCATTGCTCAATGGTGGACAAGTGCATCGGGTGTATTTGGATGAATTGGGTGATATTCGCCAATTACCTCTATGGGTAGCATTGATGGTGTTAACTACAGTGGAAGAAGAACAAGCACCACAAGAAGCTAGATATTTACTGGAGCGATCGCGCCAAGAACAACCTCAACCATCAACTGGCGTCATAATAGAGTTAGTCACGACGATAATGGTGTACAAGTTTGAACAATTAAGCCGAACAGAGGTAGAGTCTATGCTAGGAATCACGCTCAAGGAAACGAGGGTTTACCGCGAAATTAAGGAAGAAGGAAGACAAGAAGGAAGACAAGAAGGAAGACAAGAAGGAAGACAAGAAGGACGAGAAGAAGAGGCTGCTAACTTGATTATCCGACTCTTGACTAAGCGGCTTGGAGAACTCCCCCAAGAAATCCGCTCCTCAATTTCTGGTTTATCTTTACCTGTTCTAGAAAATTTAAGTGAGGCATTGTTAGATTTTACCAGCTTGGCTGATTTACAAGCTTGGTTAATACCAAAATAAATGAAATTATAGCTATGACTTTACAGATGGAATTTGCGCGAAAATAGCAGACTGTAAAACTTCTGGAAGCTGTTCCCAAACTACAACGCCTTTACGATTTTTGATATAAAGTTGTATAAATTCCAGTAAGGCTGTTGCGCTTTCTTCCGGGAAAAGATTAATAAACAGATAGGTCGGTTTCTCGTCACTAGATACAGCTACAACACAGCCGCGATCGCAAGCCCACAAACAGCCAACTGACTGAATTTTAAGTTCGTCGCTGGGCAATTGTCTTAAACATAAACTGTTTAATTTATCGAGTAAAATCTCACCATCAAAAGGCGGATTTTTTGGTCTGTCTTCAGATGAACGATGGCAAGATTTACATACAAATATGGTGTGTTTAGGCATAAAGTTAAGGAGTGTTGACAAGGTATTTGAATAAATCATCAATTACTGCATCAGTGGCAATAATATGTGTCGCAGACCATGATGTAATGTTGACATGATAAACATGATTTTCTCGGACAGCTTTTAGCTGTTTCCAAAGAGGACTTTGTTGTTTTTTTTGCAGAAATTGATTTGCACCATTGGCAAAAGTCGCCACAAATAAAATATCGCCATCAACTTTTTTTAATTCCTCTAAGGAAATACCGACTGCTCCATAAGGTGACTCGATATTTTGTGAAGCTGGACGCTGCAAATGAGCATCGTTCATAATGGAACCAACAAATGAGTTGTTGACATCAATTAATATTTGATTGCCATTAACATACATCAAAGATATTTTTTTGTTAAGATAGCGAGTTTTTAATGCTGATTTCAGCGTTTCTATTCGCCGATCGTAACGCTCCCAAAGGGCTTTTTCAGCCTCTTGCTTTCCTAATGCTTCAGCCACAAAACTCAGATGTTTCTGCCAGCTTGAATACTCAAGTTCGCCCAAAACTGTCGGAGCAATTTCAGACAATTGGGGATAAATTGACTTGAACCAATCTACACCGATAATCAAATCTGGTTTGAGTAATAATATTGCTTCTAAATTTGGTTTATCAAATCCAAGTAATTTTATGTCATCTATTTTATATGAGGATTTCAGAAAGTTTTCTTCCCGGTAATATTCATTCGTGGTGCCAATTGGTTTAACACCAAGTGCCAGCACATTCCCTAAAGTAGACAAAGATAGAGTAACAATACGCTGGGGTTTATTGGGAACACAGGTTTCTCCCATTGTATGTTTAACTATGTGGCATTCGGCGGTTGACGGATGAGGAAGGTAAGATACAGTTTTAGGAACTTTAGAGCTGCAAGCTGCAATCAGAATAAATCCTAAAATACCTAATATTAGCCAACAGAAAAATTTTCGCATTATTGCCTGCTTCATGTAACAGAACAGTAGACCTCTTGCAAAAGTGCTTTTTGCAAGAGGGGGAAAAGGGTAAAGGTTAAAGGGGAAGGGGACAATACAGAACATTTTCCCCTTCCCCCCGCCCCTTATCCCCAGAGGGGGCCCCACCTTCCCCTTTTCCCGACTTATGCAAGAAGTCTAGTAACGCACCATTTTTAAAGGTTTGGTGCGTTATGCTATCGCTAACACACCCTACATATCTGTGGATTACAACAGACTTTATCTAAAATCGACTATTAAAACCGCCATGAGATGGTTCCTTGTACAGTAAATGGCTGTCCGTAGAAAACACGGCTAGGAGTAAGCGCACTTTCAAAATAGTCTACATCAAATAGATTTTTGAAGTTGAGGGCAACTCGGAATCTATCTCTGTTATAGAAAATAGCTGCATCAGTCCGGACATAACTAGGTAGCTCGTAACTATTGTCTAAATCTCCAGCACGCTCGCCTACAAAAAACAAGCCAATCCCCGCTCCTAAACCTTGCAATTTACCTTGTTGGATTTCATAAGTTGTCCATAAGTTGAAAGAATGGTCGGGTGTATTTGGCAATCGATTTCCTGCAAAACTAATATCTTCAGTAATGCGTGCATCAATATAAGCGTAGCCTGCAAAAATATTCCATCCCGGCAAAATTTGACCTGCAATACTCAGTTCAATACCTTGGCTTTGTTGTTCCCCTGTTTGGATTTGAAAACCTGGATTAACGGGATCGTCTACCAACACATTAGTACGGGTCAAATCATAGAATGCAAGGGTCGCTGAGAGCTGATTGTTCAAATCTGCTTTAACCCCAACTTCATACTGACTAGCTCGTCCAGGATCGAAGAGACTGTCAAAATTACTGAAAAAGATTGTGCCTCTTGCTGGTGTAAATGAAGTTGTATAGCTGGCATACAGCGAAATAGCGGGGATGGGTTGATAGACAATCCCAAATCGAGGACTAAATGCACTATCTGACTGGCTGGTTTCTGTACCTGCGGTGAAATCTTCAAATTTCTGATTGAAAGTATCAAACCGCACGCCTAACAATAACTTCAAGTTATCTGTAAATGCAATTTGATCTTGAAGATAAACTCCTAATGAGTCCGTCAGTACTTTCTCTCTATCATCAGTCGTAAAAGGCTCACCTATCGGTTGACCATACACCGGGTTAAATATATCAATCGGTACAGCAGCAAAATCTACATATCTTGGTGTTTTGCTACTAAACCGATTCCAATCAAGTCCAAATAGTAACTGATGCTGAATTGAACCTGTAAAGAATTTACCTACTACATTTGTTGTCAAAGTGTAGTCTTCATACTGAATATCATATTCCCGATAGAAACGATTGAAAGTTCGATTATCTTCATCCAAACTTGTGGGAAGCGTAATTTTGTCATTGTAATTGCGGAAAGTTGCTCGAAAAGCATTGCGTAACAACCACTTATCGCTAAATTTGTGTTCTAGTCGATATCCAAGCCTGGTAATTGTTTGTTCGATTTCATCAGAAGGTTCGCCATAGTTGCGGTTGCGGGTTACTTTCCCATTTGGGTTAGGTAAAACACTGCCAACGACGGGTACTCCAGATGCGTAAGAATCTCTTGTCTCAACGTATTCTCCCTCTATGTTCAGATTGGTTCTATCACCAATAGCCACACTGAAAACAGGCGCGATACTCAGATTTTCACTATTTAAGAAATCGATAAAACTGCCGGAATTTCTGTAGGCTGCATTGATACGATACAAGGCTGTTTTCGAGTCATTTAATGGCCCCGAAAAATCAACCGCACCTCGATAGAAACTATCACTGCCAACGCTTGCATCAATACCATAAAAAGGCTCACTTAGGGGTTGTTTGGTTATTAAGTTAATGCTTCCCCCCGGATCTGCCAAACCAAATAATACTGATGCTGGCCCTTTGAGGACTTCCACTCGCTCGATATTGGAAAGTTCAACAGCTTGTCCTGCTGAAGGATCGGGTAGTCCATCCCGAAGAAAACTGTTACCCGTTCTTTCATTCACCTCAAATCCGCGAATTGTATAGCTGGTCAATGCACGAGAGCTATTAAAACTCTGAACTACACCAGGAACATTTCTGAGCGCATCTTCTAAACGAGTAGCCTGCTGGTCGCGCAATACTTGTTGTGGTACAACCTGAATCGATTGGGGAATATCACGCAAAGGTGTATCGGTTTTCGTCCCAGTCGTAGTATCCGTTACCCGATAAGCATCTGCCTCTCCTGTTACCACCAACTCAATTGGCTCATCTGACTGTGCTGTTGATTCCTGTGGTGGTGTCTGGTTTGGTGGCTCTTGTGCTTGTGGTGTTTCGGGCTGTTGCGGTGTCTGGTTTGGTGGCTGCTGTGCTGTTGCAGCAGGAGAAGTTATACCAAAAACCAGCCCTGCATTATCATCAAATAACTCAACCGTTGGTAAGGCATTCTCACCTATCACGGTGACGCGAACAGTATTTGCATCAAGATTCGTAGCCGTTATTTCAATAATTCCCGCAAGTGGTTTTTCGGAACGAAATATAAAAGCATCGCCGTTAGGTAAACGCAACTGAGCATTAGGAATATCGGCAATAAAATTATTATCCGTACTGCGATTTGTAACTTGCAGTTGTTCTCCAAGAGGTGTTTCTAAAATTACCTCCACACCAGTCTGCGTGGGATTTGCTTTCACTCCCGCGATTGGTACGACTCCATCCCCACTTGTTTGTTGTGGGTTCGGAGGATTAGTAGGTGTTGGTGACTGTACCAGCATTTGGGCGCTAGTAGCAGGAAGTTCAATTTCACTTAGTTCAGAAATATTTTTAGTTGTTTCATCCGACTTTGCTCGTTGTAGTGGACTTCCAAGCTCAAACTTTAAGAGTCGCGGTTTCCTGGTACTGGGGGCTGATACTTGAGATTTGCTAATGACAAATTGTTTATCTGTAACTGCAACCCTCAGCCTCCGATCTAATCTAGATTTCCCTACCCTCTGGGTAGGAGATTCGCCTTGAACATCCTCTGGTACTTGCTTACCTTTAGCAGGAGTGCTTATAAAAACAACAACCGCACCTGTCAGCAACAGGGTTTGAAAAAATCTATCTAACTTCATTTATCCGCTTACACTCGATCGCACTACTTGAGGGCATCTGAAGACGCAATGACGAACTTTGAAAAAGATTGTCATTTAAATTAGTTGAATCATATTATGAAGTGATACCAGACACAAGATAATTCATAATCTTTTTTATTTAATTTCGATAACAATCAATAATTATTTTTAAACATTTATTTGCTTGATAGTTAAGTAAGCATAGCCCTAGTAGTTAAAAATACTTCGATCGACAATACTTTAATAAGCCAAAATAACTAGTTTAATTAGCAAATTTCACCAAATAAGCTGAAATTGGGACTTAGCGTACAGTGGTGCATGGGAAGTTTAGACCAAGAGATTTCCATGCCCTAATTGTGGGCAAACAGCTTGTAATTCATTGTCATGAGGTGAAAGCGATGGTTTCTCTATAAGATAAACTTTTCATAAATAAAAGTGATGCTATTTTGTAAATCAAAAAAAGATATCTATGACTGTACTCTTGCTAAAGCAACTCATTCTCGTTAGTGTAATCAAGGATAAATAAAAATTACTCGCAATAATTTAGATGTTTATCCAGGTAAATCACTATTATTTAGCGTTGAAACAGTCTAAGTGGTTGCCTTAGTTAATTACAGTTGATTGCAAGTTAGTGAGGTTCAGTATTTTGGTCTGCAAGCCAGATTAACAGCCTTTTTACTCCTGAATTCTGCTGAAAAATTAGATAAGCGATCGCATCAAACAGCTACTCAATTACAAACATTAGATTTGACTGGTAAAAATGCCTTATTAGACACTAAGTCAAATCGTTCATCAATGAAAAATTAACATTCATTGGAGATGAAAATAGGTATAAAACAACGTCAAACTTCCAGTGAAACCAAGTAAGGATGTTGGAGTTTTTATGAAAGTTCAGGTGAGGGAATCAATTTTAAGAATCAAAAATCCTACCGTAAAAAAATTTTCAGAGTTATGGAAACAACATCAGCCTTTTGTAATTGAAGATGTTGCTAAAGATTGGGACGCTTCTAAGAAGTGGTGTCATCAGTATCTAATCGAGCAATGTGGAAATAATCTCGTTCCTGTCCGTTTTTATCATCCAAATTTTTGGCATAATTCTGAGAACTATGCTTATGAAGATGGTTACAAACCTAAAAAAGAAATAAAATTTCATGAATATATCAACAACCACATAGAAAAAACAGTTCAGGAAAATAATTTAGAATGTTACTTATCTGAAGCATATTTTGAAGACCGATTTCCAGAAATTGTTGGAGATATAACCTATCCAGAATATTTCGATAGGAAAGCATTTGTTACATTTTGGTATGGTTTTTCAAGTAAAAATTTTGCTTCAACTACTAACCTTCACTTCGATCCGCTACATAACATTTTTGCTCAAATTCGAGGCAGAAAAAGAATACTTCTATATCCGCCTTCAGATTATTTGTCATTTTATCCGCCTCTCGATGGTACTTCTGGCGTAGGGTTTAATAGTAAGGTAAATCCGGATCTCTCCAATTTAGAATTATTTCCTAAGTTTCCTCGACAAGATAAAATAGAAATTATCCTCCAACCGGGAGAAATACTCTACATACCTCCTTTTTGGTGGCATCATCTAACAGCCGTAGATGAGAACATATCATTATCATTTTGGTACGATCTGAAAATTGAAGATTTTTTCAGACAACAAAATATGTTGTCAGTTTTTTTGAACATTGCACCTCATTATCTTTCCTATGCAATTTCTTCAGGAAAATTCCAGGAATTTATGGGATTTCTGAAGACGATGTTTAATTGATTGTCTGATGAGAAAATAAGATTGGCGAAATATAAAAGCTGACATTAATCGATGAGAAATTAGATAAGCGATCGCCTCGAAAGATTTGATTTATGAAAATGCCTGATGAGATACATGTACAATACTCATTATGACTCAAAAGTCAGACGTTAAATAAACTGTTCGGAGTATCGAGCGATAAATTAAAAATTAACATTTATTCTATGTGTCAAAAATAAAACAACGTTAACCTTCAATTGTAAACCAGGAGAAATGTTGGAGTTTTTATGAAAGTTGAAGCTAGTAAATCAATTCTAAGAATCAACAATCCTAGTAAAAAGGAATTTTCAAAAATAGCGAAAAAATTTCAGCCTTTTATAATTGAAGATGTTGTTAAATATTGGGACGCTTATAAAAATTGGTCAGATGATTATTTGATAGAAAAATGTGGAGATAATTTAGTTCCAGTAAGGTTTTTTCAGGAAAATTTTTGGAATGATTATAAGAACTTTGCTTATGAACGGAGTTACCAACCTCATCAAGAAATTCCATTGAAGGAATATATAAATAATGGGCATAATGTAGAGTGTTATTTAAACGAGGCAGTTTTTGAAGAGCGTTTTCCTCAAATTGTTGGAGATGTAAATTATCCAGAATACTTCAATTGTAAGGCGTTTGTTAGGTTGTGGTTTGGTTTAGTAAGTAAAACTTTTTCCTCAAGTAGCAGCCTTCATTTTGACGCCGAACATAATCTTTTTGCTCAAATTCGAGGAAGAAAAAGAATAATTTTATATCCGCCTATAGATTATTTATCATTCTATCCACCTCTTGAAGATGCAACTGGCGCACTATATGGTAGTAAGGTAAATCCAAATGCTGTAGATTTGGAATTATTTCCGAAATTTCCTTGGCAAGAAAAAATAGAATTTGTACTTCAACCGGGAGAAATGCTCTATCTACCTCCTTTTTGGTGGCATCATCTAACCGCAGTAGATGATAATATTTCCTTATCATTTTGGTACGGCGTTAAAATTGAAGATTTTTTCTGGCAAAAAAAGATGTTATCAGTTTTTTTTCACACCGCACCTCATTATTTATATCATTCAATTTTTGCTGGTAATTTCAGTTTTTTGAATTTCTTTAAATTCTGAGAAGCAATCCAAATAATTTGGGAAATATTACATAGGCTTGTCGATATTTTTCACAACTGAAATAGGATTGTTCTAGAAAATTTATTTTCTGAAATTAAGAGAAATTTCATAGAGTTTTGAGTTGAATATAAAAATGAATAAATTTCCTGATTTGTTTGATACGATAAATAATCTTTCTACAGTTGTCGAACTACTGCGCTTGCGAAGTTGTATACAGCCAGATAGAGATGCTTTTACATTTTTGTTAGATGGGGAAACCGAAAAAGCGACACTAACCTATGAAGAATTAGATAGGCGATCGCGTCGAGTAGCTGCTAAATTACAAGCATTGGGTTTGGCTGGGGAACGCGCTTTACTACTTTATCCAGCAGGACTAGATTTTTTAGTTGCTTTTTTCGGTTGCTTGTATGCGGGAGTTGTAGCTGTAACTGCATATCCACCGCGAAATGAGCGCAACACGCCGAGAATCAAGGCAATTTCCATAGATGCACAAGCAGCGATCGCGCTGACAACAACAGAAATCCTACCAACAGTCCGGTCTTTAATGACACAAAAGACCGATTTGGAATCTTTGCTGTGGTTAACTACTGATAATCTTGCACCAGGAATAGAAGACACTTGGGAACAACCTTCTATTCATCGAGATACTTTAGCTTTTCTGCAATACACCTCTGGTTCTACAGGCACGCCCAAGGGTGTAATGATTAGTCATGGGAATTTATTGCACAATGCAGCTACGACTTACCAATTCATGGAACATTCCCCAGAAAGTAAGTTCGTGACGTGGTTACCGATGTACCACGATATGGGTTTGATTGGGGGAATATTGCAACCTTTGTATGGAGGTTTTCCTTGCATCATCATGCCTCCAACTTCCTTTCTCCAACGTCCATATCGTTGGTTGCAGGCTATCTCTGAGTACAAAGGGACAACGAGTGGCGGCCCTAACTTTGCCTATGAGTTATGTACTCAAAAAATTACTCCCGAACAAAAACAAACTCTCGATTTGAGTAGTTGGAGTGTGGCATTTAACGGCGCGGAACCGATTCGCCATGATACTTTAGAACGGTTTGCAGAAGCTTTTGCTGAGTGTGGCTTCCGTAAAGAAGCATTCTATCCTTGTTATGGGATGGCTGAAACAACTCTGATGGTTTCTGGTGTTGAAAAAGCAACAGCACCGACGATCGCAACAGTCCAAAAGTCTGCATTAGAATGCGATCGCGTTGTTAAATCATCTCCTCAAGATGACAATATTTATCATTTTGTTAGTTGCGGCCGAGTCATACCAGAACAGGAAGTAGTAATTACCAATCCCGAAACACTCAATAGTTGTCAGCCAAATGAAATCGGGGAAATTTGGGTATCCGGGCCGAGTGTTGGTCGAGGTTATTGGAATCGTTCTCAAGAGACAGTAGAAACCTTCGGTGCTTATTTAGCAGACACAGGCAAAGGCCCTTTTCTCCGGACGGGAGATTTAGGTTTCTTGGACAATGGCGAACTTTTCATCACAGGTAGAGCCAAAGATTTAATTATTATTCGCGGTCGCAATCTTTACCCGCAAGATATAGAATTAACCGCCGAATGCAGCCATGCATCATTACGTTCTGGTGCTAATGCAGCATTTACAGTAGAAGTTAATAACGAAGAAAGATTAGTAGTTGTACAAGAATTAGAGTTTCGCGCCAAGCCAAATTTAGTAGAAGTAGCTAGTGCAATTCGACAAGCGATTACTGAAGAACATGAAGTACAAGTTTATGGCGTAGTTTTAATTAAATCAGGTAGTATTCCTAAAACTTCTAGCGGTAAAATTCAACGTCGTGCAACCCGCGCTCAGTTTGAGAATGGCGAACTGAATGTAGTTGCAAGTAATATTCTTAAAATTAGCGATATTGCCAGAACAGAAACTCGTTTACAGCGTTCGGAATTATTGGCACTTTCCCCAAGAGAATGTCAAAGAGTTTTAGAAGCTTATTTAATTGAAATATTGGCAACAGTACTTTCAATTTCCGCAGATGATATTAATATAAAACAACCATTAACCACACTGGGACTTGATTCTTTAAAAGTATTTGAGTTAAAAAATTGCATTGAAGTTGACTTAGAAATAGAAGTATTGGTAGCAGACTTTTTTGAAGGAATGAGTGGGCGATCGCTCGCAACCAAAATACTCGCTCAAATCACTACAAAGGCTTTCATATCCTCAAAGTCTCTTAGCAAAATCCCGCCAACCGAAGTTTATCCCCTATCTTTTGCCCAGCAGCGACTATGGTTTCTTGACCAATTAGAACCGGGCAACCCAGCTTATAATATTTCCTTAGCTGTTAAACTTAAAGGTCAGCTTGAAATTAATTTACTAGAACAAAGTCTGAATGAAGTTATCAAGCAACATGAAACTTTAAGAACTACATTTACAACAGTCAACGGGCAGCCAGTACAAATTATTGCTGATTCCCTAAATTTATCTTTATCATTAATCAATTTAGAATCAGAGGGCGATGTTACAGTCCAACAATTCTTAACTCAACAAGGTCAACAACCTTTTGACCTCACCAAAGGGCCATTGTTACGTGCTAAACTTTTGCGCCTAGCACAGCAAGAGCATATTCTTTTGCTAGAGATGCACCACATAATTTCTGATGGTTGGTCTACTGAAGTATTTTTACAAGAGACTGCATTATTTTACAAAGCATTTTTAACCAGAAGTGCTTCACCTTTAGCGGAAATTTCTATTCAATACAAAGACTTTGCACACTGGCAGCAACAATGGTTACAAGGGGAAATTCTCGAAAACCAACTATCTTATTGGAAGCAGCAACTTGCAGGTATACCCGCAGCATTAAAATTACCTACTGACCGACCAAGACCTCTAGTACAAACCTCAAACGGCGCTCAACAATCCATTGAATTACCTGAAGTAGTTATTAAAGAACTCAAAGCGATCGCTCGTCAACAGGGTGTCACTTTATTTATGTTGCTATTGGCAGCATTTCAAACTTTCCTCTACCGTTATACAGGACAAGATGATATTGCTGTGGGTTCGCCTATTGCTAATCGCAATCGCGATGAAATCAAGGGGTTAATTGGCTTTTTTGTCAATACCTTAGTACTGCGTACAGATATCAGCAATAACCCGACTTTTAATGAGTTGCTGACGCGGGTAAAAAAGGTAGCTTTAGGAGCCTATACACATCAAGATTTGCCCTTCGATCGACTGGTAGAAGCAGTGCAACCAGAGCGGGATACGAGTCGGACACCACTGTTTCAAGTGATGTTTAATGTTCAAGATTACTCGCAGTTACCAGAAATGCCTGGTTTGGCATTGAGCTTGGTAAAAATAGAAACTCAAACAGCGCAGTTTGATTTGAGTTTATCCATTGAAATTACAAAGCAAGAAGTTGCGGCATCCTTTTATTACAATACCGATCTATTTGATGCTTCTACCATTACTCGAATGCTGAGGCATTTTCAGAATTTACTTTCAGGTATTGCTGCAAATCCTCAAGCTCGGCTATCCAACTTACCATTATTGAGCGCGGCAGATTGTCAGGATTTATTACAACTGAGTAGAAATCAATCTCCAATTCCCAATTCCTACGAACAATGCATTCATCAATTGTTTGAAGCCCAAGTAGAACGCACGCCAAACGCAGTTGCAGTAGTCTTTCAAAACCAGCATTTAACTTACAGAGAATTGAATCAGCGTGCGAATCAAGTAGCACATTATCTGCGTTCCTTGGGAGTGAGTCCAGAGGTGCGAGTTGGTATTTGTATACACCGTTCTTTAGAAATGGCGATCGCACTTTTAGGAATCCTCAAAGCCGGAGGAGTTTATGTACCCTTAGATCCGGCTTATCCAAAAGAACGCCTCGCCCTAATTTTGAACGATGCTCAGGTGTCGGTGCTGCTGACTCAGAAATCACTGCTGGCTGTTCTACCTGCATTGGAGTCGCAAATCGCGTGTGTGGATACAGACAACGCCATCGCCCAACAAAGTCAAGAAAATCTTGTCAATCGCACCCAACCAGAAAACCTTGCCTATATTATTTACACCTCTGGTTCCACGGGAACTCCCAAGGGTGTGACGATTCAGCATCGTTCTTTAGCCAGTTATGCCAAGATTGCTTGTTTAGAGTACCAGCTACAAGCAAGCGACAAGGTGCTGCAATTTGCTTCCATCAGCTTTGATGCCGCTGCCGAAGAAATCTTTCCCTGTCTGATCTGCGGTGCTGCTCTGATACTGCGTACAGATGAGACGATCGCTTCGATGCCTCAATTTTTACAGCATTGCCGCGATTGGGAGATAACTGTCTTAGATTTGCCTACCGCCTTTTGGCATCAACTGACTGCTGAATTAGCAACAACAAATTTAGTACTTCCTGATACTCTGCGATTAGTAATTATTGGAGGTGAAAGAGCCGACAGAAAACACTTAACAACATGGCAGCAACACGTAGGTCAACGGGTACGCCTTGTCAACAGTTACGGCCCTACAGAAACAACAATTGTGGCTACACTCTGTGACATATCACTACAGACGGCTGGTGAGGTGCCCATTGGCAAAGCCATTCCCCAAGTTCAAGCCTATGTCCTCGACCTGGATCTCCAACTCGTGCCTGTAGGAACTCCTGGGGAATTGTATATTGGGGGTGTTGGTGTTGCTAGGGGTTATTTGGAGCGATCGGACTTAACAGCAGCAAAGTTTATTCCTAATCCCTACAGTTCAAAACCTGGGGAACGTCTTTACAAAACCGGCGATTTAGTTCGCTACCTCAAGGATGGTAACTTGGAATTTGTTGGACGTAGCGATCGCCAAATCAAAATTCGAGGTTTTCGCATTGAATTAGGAGAAATAGAAGCCTTACTCAATCAACACCCGGCTGTACAAGAAGCTGTAGTTGTTGCTCATAATGATGGCTCAGACCACCAACGCTTGATTGCTTATGTCGTTGGTCAGTATCAGCTAGAAACAGTAGAAGCCCTAGACACTCAACAAACCTTGGAGTGGGAAACTGTCTTCGATAGCCTCTATAAAAAGTTTGATACTTCTCAAAACTCCGGCTTCTACATCAAAGGTTGGGAAAGCAGCTACACAGGAGCATCTATTCCGGACGAACAAGTGCGCGAGTGGATGGAGCAAACCACCGGGCGCATCTTAGGTTTGCAGCCGAGCCGAGTTTTAGAAATCGGTTGTGGGGGTAGCGGTCTGATGCTTTTCAACATTGCCCCTCATTGCCAACACTACTGGGCAACAGACCCCTCACAAAATGCCCTACAAATTCTCCAACACCAGTTGAATACTTTAGAGCAGCCATTACCAGGAGTCACACTCAGCCAAAGAAGTGCTTTAGATTTTGACGATGTGGCAGAAAATAGCTTTGATGGCGTGTTAATTGTCTCTGTGGCTCAGTACTTCCCAAGCATTGACTATTTACTCCAGGTTTTGGAAAAAGCAGTCAAAACTGTAGAACCAGGGGGCTTCATTTTTCTAGGAGATGTGCGGAGTCTGCCTTTATTAGAAGCATTCCACGCCTCAGTTCAACTTTATCGGGCACCAGAGACTCTTTCTAGAGAAACCTTGCAACAGCGCGTCCAGAAACAGTTATTTGAAGAAAAACAATTAGTCATCGATCCTGCTTTCTTTACTGCTCTCAAACAGCATCTACCTAAAATTAGTCATGTTGATATTTTGTTAGAGCGCGGTTGCTCCCAGAATGAACTAACTAAATTCCGTTACGACGTGATTCTGCATGTGGACGATAAACCAGTTCCAACGGCAGATATCCCTTGGTTGGATTGGAGCAAACAAGAGGTCACCCTTTCTTCTGTCCGCCAAATGCTCGAAGAAACTGCACCCCAATTTTTAGGTCTTACCCATGTACCTAATGCTCGCGTCATTGCAGACATTCAGATTGTGCAGTGGTTAACAAATAATGAGCCACCGGAAACTGTAGGTGAGATAAAGCAGGTCTTAAACTCCTTTGAAGGTCAGGGTATGGAGCCAGAAGTCTTCTGGGCATTAGAAAAAGACCTACCTTACTCAGTCGATATTACTTGGAATGATGCACGCAGCTATGACGTTATCTTCAAGCGTTCTACGCCTAATGTGAGACAGTATTTTTCCTTACCTAGTAGTTCGCCAAGTAAGCTTGGTGGGGAAAAGGGTTTAAATCCCTTACCCTTTTCCCTTTCCCCTTTCCCCAGCCCTCAATTTTTGAGTTGGCAGACTACTAGTGCTGCATCTTCATTGTCCCGCCCCTGGCGCGATTACGCTAATACTCCCTGGCAAGGAAGCTTAGCTCGTGAAAGAGTGCCTCAACTGCGGAGTTTTCTCAAAGAAAAACTACCTGAATACATGGTGCCGACGGCTTTCATATTCTTAGATGCACTTCCTTTAACCCCCAATGGCAAAGTTAATCGTCGTGCCTTACCGTTACCAGAGAGTTACTCTAACCAAAACAACCTTTATGTAGCTCCCGAAACAGAGCTAGAAGAAACCATTGCTAGTACCTGGCAAAAAGTACTCGGTATCGAGAAAGTTAGTATTAATGATAATTTCTTCGATCTGGGCGGACATTCTTTACTGATTTCTCAGGTAAACGCACAACTACGAGAACAGCTGCAACGCGATATCTCAGTGGTAGAAATGTTTCAATATCCTACCATCAATTTGTTAGCAAAACATCTCAGTCAAGAGCAACAGGAGCAACCTGCTTTTAAAGAAGTTCATAACCGATCTGAGAAACAAAAACTTGCTTTAAATCGACAGAAACAAGCTTATAAATTACGTAAATAGACTGATTGAGTAGATTTGGCTAAATTCAATGATTGATAAGGTAACTAAAATGAGCGCGGCAGAATTAGTAAAAAATAGTAGTAAAAATATCATTATTAATGAAACAGGGCAAGATATTTTGCAATTACCAGTATCAAAAACTTTAGAGAATTTCAAGTCTTTGGGGATGCTTTTGTTTCGAGGTTTTAATGTAAATTACGAACAGATGAAAGTATTTGCCGAGCAATTTAGTTCTACATTCATGGGTCAATACAGTAGACCTATTGTTGATTTAAACAACAAGTTTATTACGTTAGTAGACTCAGGAATGCATTATATTGCCCCCCATTGTGAAAATGCTAATTCACCTTTTAGACCTGATGTAGTTTGGTTTTGTTGTGCTGTGCCAGCAGCAGAAGGTGGTGAAACTTTATTTTGGGATGGTGTTGAAGTATGGAAAGCAATGAGTGAAGAATTGAAACAATTATTTCTTGGGCAAAAAATTCGGTATGTCCAAAAATTCCTGGCTTCTCATTGGCAGCAATTTTTAGGGGCAGATGCTACGATAGATAATGTTAAGAATACACTAGAAGGTATCGAAGGTTTAAATTACAAAATAAACCAAGATGAGTCACTTATTTTAGAATATGTATGTTCTGCTGTGGTCAAAACCAAGTATGGCGATCGCGATGCATTTGCTAATAGTATAATTTCAGAATACAGAAATCCTAGAGGAATCGTAACTTTTGCTAATGGCTCTGCAATTCCTGTAAAAGTTATCAATGAAATCCAGAAAATTATGGATGATTTGATTGGTTTGATTCCCTGGATGCCTGGAGATTTGGTGATGATTGATAATTCGAGATTTTTACATGGGCGGAAGTCTTTTAACGATCAACGTCGGAGAATTGTGACTTTACTTAGTGATATTAAAGGAAGTTATGAGGAACGAACCGCAGAGAACGCAGAGGACACGGAGGAATAAGAGTTTAAGAGTTTTTTGTGTAAGTTATAGGTAATTTTTAGAAGTGCTGACTAAGGAAAAAGAAAGTGATGAGTAGGGTAGAAACTAGTGAATCAATAGAAGAGGTAGCTATTATTGGGATGGCGGGGCGTTTCCCTGGTGCTAAAAATATTGCAGATTTTTGGGAAAATTTAAAATCTGGTGTGGAATCTGTCTCTATTTTTACGGATGATGAGCTAATATCTGCCGGAATTAATCCAGCACTACTAAATGATAAAAACTATATAAAATCAGGCTCTATATTAGAAGATATTGAATTATTTGATGCAGCATTTTTTGATTTTAATCCTAAAGAAGCTGAGACTACCGATCCACAACATCGCGTCTTTCTAGAATGTGCTTGGGAAGCTCTAGAAAATGCTGGTTATGACTCCACTAGATGTGAAAGCCGCATTGGAGTTTATGCAGGCGCAAGCCAAAGTCACTATTTATCTTTCAATTTAAATACTGATAGTGTTGGTTCGGCAAAATGCTATCAAACTTCTATTGGGAATGAAAAAGATTTTCTCACTACACGTGTATCTTATAAATTAAATTTAACAGGGCCGAGTTTAACTGTTCAAACAGCTTGTTCTACCTCATTAGTTGCGGTTTCTCTTGCTTGCCAAAGTTTGCTGAATTATCAATGCGATATGGCTTTGGCAGGGGGAGTTTCTATTAACCTTCCGCAAAAAACCGGTTATTTACATGAACCAGGAGGAACTTTATCGCCTGATGGTCACTGCTATGCCTTTGATGCCAAGGCGCAGGGTATAACTATTGGTAATGGTGTAGGAATTGTTGTCCTCAAGCGACTGAGTGAAGCGATCGCCGATGGCGATTGCATCCATGCTGTAATTAAAGGTGCGGCTATTAATAATGATGGTTCTGCAAAAGTCGGCTTTACAGCGCCGAGTGTAGATGGTCAAGCAGAGGCGATCGCCGAAGCAATGATGCTTGCCTCAGTTGAACCTGATACAATTAGTTACATTGAAGCTCACGGTACTGGCACACCTTTGGGCGACCCCATCGAGATAGCTGCACTCACGCAAGTTTTTCGCGCAGGTACCGATAAAAAGGGTTTCTGTGCCATTGGTTCTGTGAAAACCAATATCGGTCACCTCGATGCTACCGCCGGAGTTGCAGGGTTAATCAAAACCGTTCTCGCTCTCAAACACAAGGAAATACCACCTAGCTTAAATTTTCAGCAACCCAACCCACAAATCGATTTTGCCAATAGTCCGTTTTACGTAAATACAAAACTCACTGAGTGGAAACAGGGAATAACCCCTCGCCGTGCTGGTGTGAGTTCTTTGGGTATGGGAGGAACCAATGCTCATGTAATTCTTGAAGAAGCTCCTGGGAAGCAGGGAAGCAGAGAGAAGTCCGAGCGGAGGCTTCCTCCGATCGGAACTTCGGAGGGAGCAGGGGAGCAAGGGAGAAAGTATCAATTACTGGTACTTTCTGCAAAAACTGAGTCAGCGCTAGAAATTGCCACACACAATTTAATACAACATCTGCAACAGCACCCAGAAATTAACTTTGCAGATTTGGCTTATACGCTGCAAGTCGGCCGCAGGCAGTTTAATCATCGTCGGATATTAGTGTGTGAAAATAGTCAAGATGCGCTGAGTGCATTTCAAGAGCAGGTTTCCCAACGAGTTATTACAAACTTCCAACAAAATACCCATCCGGCCATTGCTTTTATGTTTCCTGGCCAGAGTGCTCAGTATGTGGATATGGGTAAAGAACTTTATCAAAATGAGGCAATATTCCGCGAGCAAGTAGACCGCTGTTGCTCAATTTTAAAACCTCACTTGGGTCTAGATTTACGTTCATTACTTTATCCTGAGGAAAGTGAAGTTGAGGCGACAGCAGAAAAATTAAAACAGACTGATATCGCTCAGCCAGCACTATTTGTAATTGAATATGCTTTGGCTCAGTTGTGGATATCCTGGGGTATTTCTCCTAGTGCAATGATTGGTCATAGTATCGGGGAATATGTAGCAGCATCTCTGGCAAATGTGATATCTCTTGAAGATGCTTTAGCCCTGGTGGCGATGCGTGGGAAACTAATGCAACAAATGTCACCAGGAGCTATGCTTGCGGTTTCATTACCAGAGGCAGAAGTTATTAGTTTACTCAATGCAAATTTATCTTTAGCTGCCATCAATGCTCCTGGTTCGTGTGTAGTTGCGGGAACTTATGCAGCTGTAGATGCACTTGAAGAACAACTGACAGCTAAAGGTATAGAATATCGCCGTCTGCATACTTCCCATGCCTTTCATTCTCAAATGATGGAACCGCTGAAGGAGCGATTTGTTCGGGAAGTTAAAAAAATTAAATTAAATCCTCCACAAATTCCTTTTATATCGAATGTGACAGGAACTTGGATTACAGCAGAACAAGCTACAGATGCAAATTATTGGGCGAGGCATTTACGGCAAACGGTTAACTTTAGCGGTGGAATTTCCCAATTATTACGAGAAAAAAATCGTATTTTATTGGAAGTGGGTCCGGGGCGGACTTTGTATACCTTTGCTAAAAAATGCGCTCTACCAACTACCGAACAAGTATTATTAACTTCATTACGTCATCCCCAGGAACAAAAGTCAGATGTTGCTTTTTTATTAAACACATTAGGTCGTTTGTGGTTGGCTGGAGTTGAGATAAATTGGTCTGGCTTTTATACTAATGAATGCCGTTACCGAATTCCCCTACCAACTTATCCTTTTGAACGCCAACGTTACTGGATTGAACGTGAGAAAACTGCCAATAATTTGGTTGAGTTCGATGGTAAGAACCCAAATATTTCAGATTGGTTTTACGTTCGAACGTGGAAACAAGCAATTTTACCTCCAAGGGTAAAATCAGCAAAATCAGTAGAGCAAAAATTATGTTGGCTGGTTTTTGGAAATGCAGATAAATACGGCAGAAAAATTGCTCAATGTCTGGAAGATAGCGGTCATGATGTTGTTACTGTAGAGCTAAAAGAACAGTTTCATCAAATTAGCGATCGCCAATTTACTCTTAATCCCCAGCAGCCAGAAGATTATGATACTTTACTAACACAATTACAAGTATTAGGTAAAATTCCCGACAGAATTATTCATTTGTGGAGTATCACAGCATACGAGCAGACACAGGGGAGAATAGAATATTTTGAAAAGTGTCAAAATCTGGGTTTTTATAGTCTATTATTCCTTGCACAATCTCTTGAAAAACAGGAAATTACTCAACCAATAAAGATTTTTGTTGTCACAAATAATATACACGACGTGACAGGTGTTGAGAGCTTAAATCCAGAACAGGCAACTATATTAGGAATGTGTAAAGTCATTCCCCAAGAGTATGCAAATATTACTTGCCGCAGTATAGATATCGGTAGTATTGAAGAGAATATAGACCAACTAATAGCGGAGGTATGCAACGAATCATCGGATTTAGCGATCGCTTACCGCAGACATCATCGCTGGATACAGACTTTTGAGCCAATTTCTGGAGATGATTCTGCATCCGACTTGGATTTTGGTCTTAAAGATGGCGTATATCTAATTACTGGTGGCTTGGGTGGTATAGGTCTGGAACTGGCTGCATACCTGGCAAAAACAGTAAAAGCAAAGCTGATTTTGGTTGGAAGATCCTTTCTTCCCCAGCGCGATGAATGGCAACAATGGCTAAAAACTCATGGTGAGACAGATGAGGTCAGCCGGAAGATATTGAAAATCCAGGAACTTGAAAAACTGGGTGCAGAGGTGATTGCAGAAAGCGCTGATGTTGCCAATGAAGCACAAATGCAAGCAGTAATTGATCGAGGTGGCGATCGCTTTGGTAAAATTAACGGAGTTATCCATGCAGCAGGCATTAAATTATTAGGAACCATTCGAGAAATAAATCGCAGTGAATGTGAAAAGCAACTGCAAGCAAATGGTCAGGGACTATTTGTTTTAGAAAAAGTTTTACAAGGAATAGAGCTTGATTTTTGTATATTGATATCTTCTTTATCATCAATGTTGGGTGCATTAGGTATGGCAGCTTATCCAGCAACGCATTTATTTACTGATGCCTTTGTTTATAAACATAATCAAACAAACCCAACACTTTGGCTCGGTGTAAATTGGGATAATTGGCTCACCAATCAACTTGCTGAAGAATTAGCTGGCAAATCAGAAAGTGCAAATGATGTATTTATGACAGCTAGCGAAGGTGTAGAGGTATTTAAACGTGTATTATCTATAAAAAATCTAACTCAAGTAGTTGTTTCAACCACTAATTTACCAGCTAGAATAAAACGCTGGGTTGGGCGTGAATCATTACAAAATTCTAAATCTTCGCTGCCAGCACACTCTAGACCAAACTTACACAATATTTATGTTGCTCCGAGAAATGAGACTGAGCAAATTCTCGCTAACATTTGGCAAGAAGTTTTGGGATTTGAACGAGTAGGTATATACGATAACTTTTTGGAGTTAGGAGGAGATTCTCTCCTCAGCATTCAAGTTACAGCTAGAGCAAATAAAGCGGGGTTACGTCTTAACAATCAACATTTATTTGAATATCCAACGGTTGCAGAATTAGCAGAAATAGCAAGCAGAACTCAGAATGTTTTGAGCGAACAAGGATTAGTACAAGGAGAAATACCTTTAACGCCTATTCAACACTGGTTTTTTGAACAGAATTTAGTCGATAAACATTATTGGAACCAAGCTATCTTACTAGAAGTACAACAACCTATTGTTCCAGCTTTATTGACCCAGGCAATACAATATTTGCTCGTACATCATGATGCCTTGCGTTTACGTTATGTCGAAAATGAATCTGGCGTCCAGCAAATTAATACCCTTCCTGATGAATTTGTGCCCTTTGTGCAAATAGATTTGTCAGCAGTACCAGATTTGTTGCAAGAATCTGCTTTTGAATCAGCTGCTAATCAGTTGCAAGCATCTCTGAATCTTTTATCAGGGCCGCTTTTACAGATTGCTCTTTTTGACTTAGGAACTAAGCAACCTCAACGATTACTATTTGCGATTCATCATTTAGTAGTTGATGTTGGCTCTTGGCGAATTTTACTCGATGATTTAGAAACAGCATACCAACAGTTAAATGAAGGCAAAGCAATTCAATTGCCAGCCAAAACAACCTCCTTCAAACAGTGGGCGGAACGGTTAATTAAATATGCCAAATCTACAGAATTGCAATGGGAAGAAGTTTATTGGTTGTCAGCTTCTCGTGAGTCGGTATCACCGTTACCCGTAGATTATCCACAAGGGTCAAACACTGTAGCATCAGCAGAAACGATATCAATAACACTGAGTGTTGCAGAAACCCAAAGATTACTAGAAGAAGTGACAGTAACCTATCGAGTTCAAATGGAGGAAATTCTATTATTTGCTTTAAGACAAGTAATTAGTAAATGGACTGGGACAGAATCACTGTTGGTTGATTTAGAAGGAAATGGCAGAGAGGTAATTTTTGATGATATAGACGTAGCTCGGACTGTCGGTTGGTTCACTAATATTGCTCCGGCATTTTTAGATTTTGAGGAAACCGATCGGCCAGGGGAAGCATTAAAATTAGTGAAAGAGCAACTACGGAATTTTCCAAATCAAGGTCTTGGTTATGGCGTGCTGCGATATTTGAGTGATGATTTAATCGTTACTGAAAAAATACGTTTATTACAACGAGCAGAAATTATTTTTCTTTACCTTGGTAACTTGCAAGAAACCTTGCCAAAATCTTCTTTGTGGAAGCTATCTCAAAAATCTTGCGGAAATGTTGTTAGTTTGCAAGGAAAGCGCAGCCATTTATTAGAAATTAATGCTTTGATTGTTGACGATCGCCTAAAAGTTGATTGGATTTATAGCACAAATATGCATCAAACAGAGACAGTTAAAAAATTGACTGAAGACTTTGTAGAAACTTTGCGATCGCTAATTAATGATTGTCAATCTTCTGCCTTAGAAAATTACACGCCTTCTGATTTTGCAGAATTTAAATCCAGCCAGTGGAGTCAGGCTGATATTGATAATATTTTGGCAAAAATTGATAATTCTTAAAATTCGTTTTTTCACAAATGTTTACTCATGATTTATAGGAGCGATCGTAGTGAAACTAGATAAAACAATTTTTTCAAATTTATATCATCAGTTAATGCTATTTCTCCACCGTAAGGATTTAAGTAAATTATTATCATTGTATGACTGTAAATGGAACCCTCATTTGTTTGGTCAGCGTTATCAATTTCATTTTGCACCTTTAAGAACTAAAAAATTAAAAATTCTGGAAATAGGTATAGGTGGTCTTGAAGTTGGCGTATCTGGTGGTTATGCCGACGATCCATATTCTGGTGGTGAATCTTTAAGAATGTGGAAAAATTATTTTACTAATAGTATGATTTATGGTATTGATATTGTAGATAAAAGAGCTTTAGAGTCAGACAGAATTAAAATTTTTCAAGGAAGCCAAGACGATGAGGTTTTTTTGAAAAAAGTTGTCAAAGAAACAGGAAAATTAGACATCATAATTGATGATGGTAGTCATCATAATGACCATGTAATTAAAACATTCAAAGTTCTGTTTCCGGAACTTAATGATGGTGGAATTTATATAATTGAAGATACTCATACTTCTTATATACCCAGTTACGAAAATTGGTCTAAGTTCTCGGACGATCCTGAGCCTCCCGAATGGTCGCAATATGGGGGAAGCTTAGATTTATACGACCCCAAAACCATGATAAATTTTTTTAAAAGACTAGTTGACTGTTTAAGCCATCAGGAATTTTTCCATCCTGGATATTTACCTAATTATTTCGATGAACATATTGTTGGTATACATTTTTATCGCAATCAAATTTTTATTTATAAAGGAAATAACGCGGAACCAGGAAATGTGATGGAAAACAACGTATTAAGACCAGAATTTTTACAAGAAATCGGTATAGATTCAGCCCATGAATTAGGTTTATTTTTTCCAATAATTGACGATCCTACGAAATTATAAAAATAATATTTATATTGATAAAATGAAAAATATTGAAGATTTTTATCCACTTTCTCCGATCCAACAGGGCATATTATTTCACAGCCTTTATGCCCCAGACTCAGCAGTTTACTGCGAAGTTTTCAGTTGTAATATCCAAGGACAACTGAATATTTCAGCATTTAAGCAAGCTTGGGAACAATTGCTAGAACGTCATGCGATTTTACGAACGTCTTTTGTTTGGGAAGGTTTAAAAGAACCTGCTCAGATTGTACATAAGCAAGTTCAGTTGCCTTGGGAGAAACAAGATTGGCGTGGAATCGAAAATATTACGCAGCAAAAGCGTATCGAAAGTTTTTTAGCCGCAGAACAACAGCGCAGTTTTGATATTTCCCAACCACCGTTGATGCGGTTAACTCTGATTCAATTAGCCGAAAACAACTATGAATTTGTTTGGAGTCAACATCACTTGTTACTGGATGGGTGGTCTTCATCTTTGGTGATGGATGAAGTTTTTGCGTTTTACAAAGCATTTAGCCAGAATCAAAATTTCTCTTTAAAAAAACCTCGCCCTTACCGAGATTATATAGCTTACCTACAACAGCAGAATCTTTCCAAAAGTGAGACTTTCTGGCGACAGTATTTGCAACAGTTTACAGTAAATACTCCTTTGGGTGTAGACTACACCTCTAGTAATTTGCCTGATGAAAATAAAGAATATAAACAACAGCAAATTAAACTATCAACAACTGAAACATTAGCATTGCAGTCTTTTGCACGACGGGAACAGCTAACTTTAAATACTTTAATACAGGGCACATGGGCTATTCTCTTGAGTCGTTACAGTGGCGAAAACGATGTTGTTTTTGGAACTGTTGTTTCTGGTCGAGGTAATTTAGCTGAAACTGAATCAATGGTGGGGGTATTAATCAACACTTTGCCACTGCGAGTGCGTGTAAATCCAGAAGAATTTCTTATTTCTTGGTTAAAGCAACTGCAAATACAGCAAAATGAAACACGCCAGTATGAGCAATCCCCATTAATCAAAATTCAAAAGTGGAGTGATATACCAACTGGGCAACCTTTGTTTGAAAGTATAGTTAATTTTCAGAATTACCCAATAGATTTTTCTAAATTACAACAAGTCAGCAATTTAAAAATATCTAATATTTGTAGTTTTATGCATCCTCATTATCCACTCACTGTTTCGGTGAAGGTGGATTCAGAATTATTATTAGAAATTTTCTATGAAAGCTCTCGGTTTGAATCAAGTACAATTGCTCGGATGTTGGGGCATTTTTGTACATTATTATTGGGTATGACAGCCAGCCACCAACATCGTGTTAAAGATTTGCCGTTGCTGACTGCACAAGAACATCACCAATTATTAGTAGATTGGAATAATACCCAACTTGATTATCCTCAAAAGTGTATTTATCAGTTATTTGAAGCGCAAGTAGAAAAAACACCTAATGCAGTAGCAGCAGTATTTGAAAACGAGAAATTAACCTATGGCGAACTCAACGCCAGAGCGAATCAATTAGCGCATTATTTACAACAACTGGGAGTAAAGCCGGAAGTTTTGGTAGGGATTTGTGTAGAACGTTCCCTGAATATGCTTATCGGATTATTAGCCGTACTCAAAGTAGGTGGAGCATACATTCCACTAGATCCGAGTTATCCAAAGGAACGATTAGCATTTATTTTAGAAGATGCCCAAGCCCCAGTATTGCTAACTCAAACTTCGCTTTTAGAAGTACTACCACAATACAAAACTCAAGTTGTTTGTTTAGATGCACATTGGCAGAAGATTGCACAACAAAGTCAGGAGAATTTATTTTCTGAACTAACTACTAATAACCTAGCTTATGTCATCTATACATCTGGCTCCACAGGCAAACCGAAAGGCGTACAAATTCCTCACAGCGCTTTGAGCAACTTTTTGTACTCCATGAAACAAACACCAGGATTAACCGAAAATGATACTTTGCTGGCAGTTACGACTTATTCTTTTGATATTGCTGCCTTAGAACTTTTTCTGCCAATTATAGTTGGTGGCTGTTTGGTAATTGCTAGTCGAGAAATAGCCTCAGACGGAATACAGTTGTTAGCAAAAATAACAGAGTCCAAAGCAACAGTTATGCAAGCGACACCAGCAACTTGGCAATTACTTTTAACAGCGGGCTGGAGTGGCAATAATCAATTAAAAATTCTCTGTGGGGGAGAAGCTTTACCTGGATATTTAGCCAATCAATTATTACATCGGTGTGCCTCTTTATGGAATATGTACGGCCCTACAGAAACTACGATTTGGTCAGCAACATCTGAGGTAGGAAGTGATAGGAAAATTATACCGATTAGTGGCGCGATCGCTAATACGCAACTTTACATTTTAGACCAATACAACCAGTTAGTTCCTGTGGGAGTAGCAGGGGAATTGCATATCGGTGGCGACGGACTTGCACGAGGTTATTTCAACCGTCCTGATTTGACAGCAGAGAAATTTATACCAAATCCATTTAGTGAAAAAGCTACGCGTTTATATAAAACAGGAGATTTAGCCCGCTATTTAGCAAATGGAGAAATCGAATATATTGGTCGAATTGACCACCAAGTAAAAGTCCGTGGTTTTCGTATTGAACTAGGAGAAATTGAAGCACTCCTCACCCAACATTCCGCAGTCCGAGAAGCCGTAGTTGTAGTACGTAAAGATTCATTAGATTCTGAACGAATAGTCGCTTATTTAGTCCCTGAAAGCCAACAAACATTAACAGTTTCTGAACTACGTAGCTTTTTGGAGTCAAAATTACCAAGCTACATGATGCCAACAAATTTTGTAATTTTAGAGGCACTACCGCTAACACCTAATGGTAAAGTTGACCGTAAGGCGCTACCTGCACTTGATAAAGTACTTCCAGAATTTGAGGAAAAGTTTGTTGCACCTCAAACCGCTATGGAAAAACAATTAGTGACGATTTGGATGGAAGTACTTGGCTTACAGCAGATAGGAATAAACGACAACTTTTTTGAATTAGGCGGGCACTCACTTTTAGCAACCCAAGTGATATCTCGTATTAATAAAAATCTTGATATCGAGTTGCCAATACGGCGAATTTTTGAACTACCAACAATCGCAAAATTAGCCAAAAGTCTAGAAGCAAAACAGCTAGATATTAACTCACTACCACCAATTGAACGAGTTTCACGAGAGAAAGAACTACCCTTATCTTTTGCTCAAAAAAGATTGTGGTTTCTAGAACAATTGGAAAGAGGAAGTTCTACATATAATATGCCAGCTGCCGTTTACCTGAACGGACGTTTAGATATAAGTGCTTTAGAGCAAACTTTTAAAGAACTCTTACGCCGCCAAGAAGTATTACGCACTAGCTTTAAAAAAGTAAATGGAAATCCCGTACAAATAATTGCTTCATCTGTTTCTATTTCTGTGCCAATCATAGATTTAAGCGAAATTTCAGCAGAAAAGCAATTTGTTACGGTGCAGCAGTCAATTTTGGAAGAAGCCCAACGCCCTTTTGATTTAACTAAAAGTCCATTGCTGCGAGTGAATTTATTGCGTTTAGCTGAAGAGTCTTATGTATTAGTGTTAGTAATGCACCACATTATTTCTGATGGTTGGTCAATTGGCGTACTTATTCGTGAATTATCTGCGCTTTATGCAGCTTTCACCAAAAAAGAACCTTTATCTTTAGCAGAATTGCCAATTCAATATGCAGACTTCGCCTACTGGCAAAATCAGTGGCTGCAAGGAGAAGTGATGGAGAAACATTTATCTTATTGGAAACAGCAACTTGCTAACTTACCCCTGCTGGAATTACCTACCGACTATCCGCGTCCTGAAATCCAAACTTTTCGCGGTAGTACACAACATCTAGAACTATCAAAAGAACTTTGTGAAGAAATTAAGACATTAAGCCGTAAGGAAGGAGTCACTCTATTTATGACTCTATTGGCAGCATTTAAAACCTTAATGCATTACTGTACAAAGCAAGATGATATTGTTGTCGGTACTGATGTTGCTAACCGTAATTACCCAGAAACAGAAAATATTATTGGTTTTTTTGTTAATCAATTAGTATTACGTACCAACCTGGCAGGTAATCCAACTTTTCAGGAATTATTGAAACGCGTTCGGGAAGTGACATTGGCTGCTTACGAACATCAAGATATGCCATTTGATCGGTTAGTATTAGCTTTGAAACCAGAACGAGATTTGAGCCGTACACCTCTGTTTCAATCTAAGTTTGTTCTCCAAAATGCTCCAATACTTCCACTAGAACTCGAAGGCTTGAAGTTGAAAATTGTCGAACAGATTGACAATGGCACAGCTAAGTTTGATTTACTACTTACTATGTGGGAAACTGAACAAGGGTTGAGTGGTAGTTTGGAATATAGCACAGACTTATTTAATGCTACTGCGATCGCTAAATTTATTACAGATTATGAAATAATTTTGCGTGCCGTTGTTGCTCAACCTAATATTAAATTTACGGGCATAAAAGAAATATTGGCAGCAGCAGACAAGCAAAGGCAAGAGGCAAAACAAGAAGAATTTAAACAAGCCCGCAGTCAAAAATTTAAAGCATTTAAATCGCAACCTAAACCTAAAGTAATTAACTTATCCCCAGAAGAATTAATTACGGAATCTTTTTTACAATCTGGAGGTAAACTACCTCTAATTATTTCGTCTAAATTTAGCGATTTAAATTTGCCAATTTGGGCTGAAAAGAATCAGGCATTCATTATTAATAACTTGCTTAAATATGGAGGAATTTTATTTAGAGATTTTGCTATTAATCAAAAAGAGGATTTTGAACAATTCGTTAGCGCCGTATGTCCTCAATTAATGCCTTACACAGAATCTTCCACACCTCGTACTAAATTAAGCGAAAAAGTTTATACTTCTACCGAATTTCCTGCTGACCAAACTATTGCCTTACATAATGAGTCATCCTATGCCAATACCTATCCGATGAAGATATGGTTTTGTTGTATAGAACCTGCAAGCCAAGGAGGAGAAACTCCAATTGCTGATGTGAGAAAAGTATTTCAACGTATTCATCCTCGCATTAGAGAACGCTTTCAAGAAAAAGGCTGGATGTTAGTTCGCAACTATGGAAATGGATTTGGTTTAACTTGGCAAAAAGTCTATCACACAACAGACAAAACTGTGATGGAAGAATATTGCCGTAATGCTTGTATTGAAGTCGAGTGGAAAGATAACAACCGTTTAAGAACTCGTCAAGTTCGTCCAGCCATAGCAAAACACCCAAAAACAGGTGAAATGGTTTGGTTTAACCATGTTGTTTTTTGGCATGTATCGAGTTTACAAACACAATTTCGAGAAAAATTCTTCAGCGAGTTTACAGAAGAAGATTTACCATATAACACTTTTTATGGCGATGGTTCCCCTATTGAAGACTCAGTTATTGCAGAAATTCGTGAAGCTTATCAACAAGAAATGATTGTTTATCCTTGGCAGAAAGGCGATATATTAATGCTCGATAATATGTTGACAGCCCACGCACGTAATCCCTACTCTGGTTCGAGAAAAATTCTAACTGCAATGGGCGAACCTTTCCAGCATTATTTTTAAATAATTATCCACTCATAAAATCCATAGACTAGACAATTTCTCTCCCCTCTCTGTGTCCTCAGCGTCTCTGCGGTTCGTTATCATGAATAATCAAGTAATTCACGGTTTTCAACTTTCACCACAACAAAAACATCTATGGTTATTACAGCAAGCTAACAATAGCCTTGCCTATTATTCATTTACTGCGGTGGAAATTACAGGTAATTTAAATACAGAGGCGTTAAAGGATAGCTTAAAAACTATTGTCCAGAGACATGAAATACTTTGCACTAATTTTTGCTGCTTACCAGGAATGAATATTCCTTTACAAGTAATTGACGACCATAGCGATTTGTTAATAAAAGAACATGATTTGAGATCGATTAACCCTGAAAAACAAAATAATGGCGTTGAATTATTAATTGAATCTATTAAACAGCAAAAATTTGATTTAGAGAAATCATCATTACAGATATCTCTAGTCATCCTGTCAGAATCTAGATATGTATTACTGTTAAAGTTACCTGCTTTATACGCAGATAGAACTTCACTTCATAATCTAGTAACAGAAATAACTCATGCTTACACTGGGAATTTACATGATGATGAACCAGTGCAATACATCGTTTTTTCAGACTGGCAAAATGAATTATTAGAGTCAGAAGAAGCGGAAATTGGTAGAAAATATTGGCGAGAAAAAGATATTAATCATATTTTCAACTTGAAACTGCCAAATGAAAATTTGTTGTCTGGTAAAGCTGAATTTAAACCACAAATTTTTACTCAGGTAATTCCGCCTCAATTTGCAGCTAAAATAAATGCGATCGCCGAAAATTTCAACACTACTGAATCGTCAGTATTACTAACATGCTGGCAAATACTATTATGGCGTTTGACTAATGTACCAAATATGGTTGTTGGTACTTATTGCGATGGTAGATCGGAAGAAGAACTCCAAGCAATGCTGGGACTACTTGCCAAATATGTACCAGTGGATTGCTATCTGCAAGGTAATTTAAAGTTTAGCGAAGCTTTAGAGCAAATTAGTTTGAATCAAAATCAAGCTTATGAATGGCAAGATTGTTTTAATTGGGAATTAATTTCAGGGTTAGATGATATACCCTTCTTACCTTTATGTTTCGAGTTTATAGAAGAAAATAGCGAAATTTTGACTACAAATGCAGTTAAATTTTCTCTACTACAACAATATGTCTGTTTTGATAAATTCAAAGTAAAATTGTTATTTATCCGTACAGAAAATTCTCTTCAAGCTCAATGGCACTATGATTCAGAATTATTTTTACCAGAAGATATCGAACGGTTATCTGGACAATTTTCTGCTCTTTTAGAAAGTGCAATTAACTACCCTTATGCATTACTAAGTGAATTACAAATACTCAGCGAGCATGAACGACAAAAACTTTTGGTTGAGTTTAATAATACACAAACTGGTTTTACCGCAAATAAATGTTTTCATCAACTTTTTGCAGAACAAGCAGAACGCACACCAGACAATATTGCTGTTGTTTATCAAAAGCAGCAATTTACCTATCAAGAATTAAATAATCGTGCTAACCAGCTAGGTCATTACCTACAAACATTAGGTGTAAAACCGGATGTAATAGTGGGGATTTGTGTAGAGCGATCGCCCTTAATGTTGATTGCACTTTTAGGTATCTTAAAAGCCGGTGGTGCTTATGTACCGATTGACCCTAACTACCCATTAGAAAGAAAGGCTTTTATTCTAAAAGATTCTCAAATGCCAGTGCTATTGACTCAACAGCATTTAATGGCAGATTTAGCTACAAATGAAATTAAAGTAATTTGTATTGATAGCGATTGGGGAACTATAAACGAACAAAAAATTGATAACCCAATTACTACAGCGACTACATTAAATTTAGCTTATGTTATTTACACCTCTGGTTCCACTGGTAAACCTAAAGGAACTCTAATCTCCCATCAAGGATTAGTTAATTACCTCTGTTGGGCTACTCAAAGATATACAGTAGAACAAGGAGTAGGAACTGTAGTCCACTCGCCTCTGGGCTTTGACTTAACAATCACCAGTCTATTATCACCTTTATTAGTTGGTCGCACAGTAGAATTATTATCAGAAGAACAAGGAATTGAAACCCTTTCTCAAGCTTTAAAGAAAAGCTCGAATTTAAGTTTGGTGAAAATAACCCCCGCGCACTTGGATTTGCTGAAACAACAGTTATCTAAAGAAGAGATAGTAAATAAAACAAGAGCGTTTATTATTGGTGGGGAAAACTTATTAGCTGAAAGCATTACTTTCTGGCAAGATGTAGCACCAGATACGATATTAATCAACGAATACGGCCCTACAGAAACGGTAGTAGGCTGCTGTATTTATGAAGTTCCAATAGGAAAACATACTTCAGGTTCCATACCTATTGGTAAACCGATCGCTAATACTCAACTGTACATTTTAGACCAATATTTGCAACCAGTACCAACAGGTGTAGCAGGTGAATTGCATATTGGCGGAATTGGATTAGCTAGGGGTTATTTAAATCAACCTGAATTAACAGCACTGAAATTTATTCCTAATCCTTTTAGCAAACAACAAGGCGATCGCCTTTACAAAACTGGCGATTTAGTTCGCTTTTTACCGAGTGGAGATATTGAGTATATCGGTAGAATTGATAACCAAATAAAAATCCGGGGTTTCCGTGTTGAATTGGGAGAAATTGAAGCCGTTATCAATCAGCATCCATCAGTATCTGCAAGTGTAGCGATCGTTCGGGAGGATAAACCAGGAAATCAAAATTTAACAGCCTATATAACTCTTCATCCAGACAAAACACTAACAATTTCTGAACTGCGGCGCTTCTTACAAAATAAATTGCTTGACCATATGGTACCAACAGCCTTTATGATATTAGAAGCGTTTCCATTAACATCTAATGGCAAAGTAGACCGTCGAGCATTGCCAATGCCAGATGCTTTACGCCCAGAATTAGAAGTTGCTTATGTGGTGCCACAAACTGAAGTAGAAAAAACAATAGCTTCAGTTTGGCAGAAAGCTTTAAATCTTGAAAAAATAGGTATTCACGATAATTTCTTTGAAATTGGCGGTCATTCATTACTTTTAGTTACAGTTCACAGCCAATTGCAGGAAATATTAAATCCAGAACTATCAACCCTTGATTTGTTTAGATATCCCACCATTAATTCTTTAGCGGAGTATTTAAGCTCATCTGCAAATAAAACGGTATCTTTACAGGAAACTGAGATCCAAACAGAGAAAATTTCAGCTGGTAAAGCGCAACAAAGAAAACGTTTGCAAAAACTTAAATCAGTTGAAAATAATTAAGGAATTGATAAATTATGAATAGTCGAACTGAAATTTATTCTAATAACGGTTCAGAAATCGCAATTATCGGATTAACAGGAAGATTTCCTGGAGCGAAAAATCTTGAAGAATTTTGGCATAATCTCCAAAATGGTGTAGAGTCAATTTCTTTTTTTAGTGACGAAGAATTGTTAGCATCAGGAGTAGATTCGGCACTTATTAGTAATCCCAATTATGTGAAAGCCAATGCTATTTTAGAAGATGCAGAACTTTTTGACGCTGCCTTTTTTGGTTTTAATCCCAGAGACGCAGAAATGACCGATCCGCAACACCGAATTTTTTTAGAATGTGCTTGGGAAGCGTTGGAAAACGCAGGATATAATTCGGAAACCTATAATGGTTCCATAGGTGTTTTTGCTGGTTCTAACTTAAGCGGTTATTTACTAAACATTTATTTTAATCAAAATATTAGAAACTCAATAGACGAACATCAGTTAACAATTGCTGCTGATAAAGATTATCTGGCTACACGTACTTCTTATAAACTTAATTTAACTGGGCCTAGTTATGCAGTTCAAACAGCTTGTTCGAGTTCATTAGTAGCAGTACATTTAGCGTGCCAAAGTTTGCTCAACGGTGAATGTGATATTGCTTTAGTTGGTGGCGTTTCTATCAGCGCATCAAGAAAATCTGGCTATTTATATAAAGAGGGAGGTATTAAATCTCCTGACGGACATTGCCGCGCTTTTGATGCCAAAGCACAGGGAACTGTAAGTGGTGAAGGTGTCGGAATCGTTGTATTAAAAAGATTAGAAGATACATTAAATGATGGCGATTTTATTCATGCTGTGATTAAAGGTTCTGCCATTAATAATGACGGTTCAAACAAAGTTAGCTATACAGCACCCCGAATAGAAGGTCAAGCTAAAGTTATTAAAACGGCTCAAATTGTTGCAGAAGTAGAGCCAGAAACCATCACTTATATTGAAGCTCACGGAACAGGAACTTCTTTAGGAGATCCGATTGAAATTGCTGCATTAACACAAGCTTTTCAAAGTAATACAAACAATAAAAATTTCTGTGCGATTGGTTCTTTAAAAACAAATATTGGGCACTTAGATGCAGCCGCTGGTGTTGCAGGTTTAATTAAAACAGTTTTAGCTCTCAAACACAAACAAATTCCTCCTAGCTTGCATTTTGAGGAAGCAAATTCTCAAATTGATTTCGCCAACAGTCCTTTTTATGTAAACAATAAAATTTCGCAATGGAAAGTAGAAAAATATCCTAGACGGGCGGGGGTTAGCTCTTTTGGTATTGGCGGTACTAATGCCCACGTAATATTAGAAGAAGCTCCAATTTTTACAAATCAAGAAAGTATTTCTCGTCCCTGGCATTTATTGACTATCTCTGCCAAAACTCCAACAGCATTGGAATCTGCTACAACTAATCTTGCTAATTATTTAGCACAGCATCCTCAGATTAATCTTGCCGATGTAGCTTATACTTTGCAAGTTGGTCGCCGAAATTTTAACCATCGTCGAGTATTATTGTGTCAGAATTTTTCAGATGCGATAAAAACATTAACAGCGGCAGATAAACAAGGAATTTTTAGCAATTGTTCGGAAACCCGTAACCATCCAATTGTATTTATGTTTCCCGGACAGGGAGCGCAGTATGTCAACATGGGACGGGAATTATATGAAACAGAATCAATTTTTCGCCAACAAGTTGATGATTGTTGTGAATTTTTGCAATCGCATTTAAATTTGAACCTTAAAGATATACTTTACCCGTCAACATTAGGAATTACAGAAGAAAAACTTAAACAAACTTCCTTAACCCAACCCGCATTATTTGTAATTGAATATGCCCTAGCTAAACTTTGGATGTCGTGGGGCGTGCATCCACAAGCGATGATTGGTCACAGCATCGGCGAGTATGTAGCGGCTTGCATTTCCGGTGTTTTTTCTTTAGAAGAGGCACTAACTTTAGTCGCAATTCGCGGACAATTAATGCAAAATCTCGAACCTGGGTCGATGCTTTCTGTTTCTATTTCTGCTGAAGAAATACAACCAATGTTGGGTTCAGAACTTTCTTTAGCAGCGAGTAATGCACCATCTCTTTGTGTGGTTTCTGGTGCTACAAATGCCATAGAAACATTACAAAATAAATTGATTGAGCAAGGTATAGATTGTCGGCGTCTGCATACATCTCATGCTTTCCATTCTCAGATGATGGAGCCGATTTTAGAGCCATTTGTACGACAGGTTAGAAAAGTCAATCTGAAAGCACCTCAAATTCCTTTTATTTCTAATGTTACCGGAACCTGGATTACGGCAGAGCAAGCAACCAATCCTGACTACTGGACTAAACATTTACGACAAGCGGTATTGTTTAACGAGGGAATTGCTGAACTGCTGCAACAACCAGAGCGAATATTTTTAGAAGTCGGCCCGGGACGCACATTAACTACCCTAGCTAAACGACAGTTAGCTTCACAAACTATGGTGCTAACTTCGCTGCGACATCCCCAAGAGCAAGTTTCGGATGTGGCATTTTTGCTTAATACTCTCTCTCGGCTTTGGTTAGCAGGATTACCGATAAATTGGGCGGGCTTTTATGCTTGTGAGCAACGCAAACACATTCCTTTGCCTACTTATCCTTTTGAGCGTCAACGTTATTGGATTGAGGTTAATTCGGAAACTGCGTTATCAACAATATCGCCAAAATCATTAGGTAAAAAGCCAAATATTGCTGATTGGTTTTATATCCCAAGCTGGAAACAATCTACACCAATTCAATTATTCAAAACAATTGAAAAAAATACCTGCTGGTTAGTTTTTATAGATGACTATGGAGTTAGCGATGCAGTTACTAAACAACTCGAACAGCAAAGTCAAAATGTAATTCAAGTTAGAATCGCTGAGCAATTTACTCAGATCGACAAATATATATATACTATTAACCCACAGCATAAAAATGATTACGATACTTTGTTTGAAAAATTGCTAAAGCAAAGGTTGATTCCAAATGTATTAGCTCATTTTTGGAGCATTACGCCAAATGATACTTTACCTACTTTTGAAAATTGTCAGAAGCTCGGCTTTTGGAGTTTATTGTATTTGACGCAGGCATTAGGAAAGCAAAATATCAGTGATTCTTTGAAGGTCAAAGTTGTAACTAATAATTTATATAATGTAATCGGCGATGAAAAGCTACGCCCAGAGAAAGCAACGATATTGGGTGCTTGTAAGGTAATTCCTAAGGAATATCCAAATATTCATTGCTCTCTTATTGATGTAATAATTCCTAGTGTTCAAGTCTCCCATAAATTTGTCAACTATCTGATTACAGAACTAACAACTCAGCAAACCGAAAATATTGTTGCTTATCGGGGATTTTCTCGCTGGATTCCAACCTTTGAAAATGTGCGTTTAGATGAAAATATCCCAGGTAAAGCTAAGTTAAAAAAAGCAGGAGTTTACTTAATTACTGGTGGACTTAGCGGTATAGGTTTGGTGCTGGCGGAACATTTAGCGAAGACAGTACAAGCTAAATTAATTTTAGTTGCTAGGAAAGGATTACCAGAGCGATCGCAATGGCAACAATGGCTAGAAACTCACGATCGCCAAGATTCTACTAGCCGTAAGATTCAAAAAATGTTGGCACTTGAAAAGTTAGGATCGGAAATTGAGATTAAAAGTGCTGATGTCGCCAGCTACGAAGAAATGCAGGTGGCTATTAGTGAAGCTTTAGAAAAATTTGGCCAAATTAATGGCGTCATCCATGCAGCGGGTATTGCTGGCGGTGGAATGATGCAACTCAAAACAGAGGATGTAGCAAACAGTGTTTTGGCACCAAAAGTCAAAGGCACATTAGTATTAGAGGAGATTTTAAAATCCAAAAATATTACTTTAGATTTCTTGGTGCTTTGTTCATCCCAAAGTTCTATCTTGAGTGAATTTGGACAGGTAGATTATTGTGCCGCCAATGCATTTCTAGATGTTTATGCAAATTATCGTGCTTCTCAATCTGACGAATTCACAGTGTCAATCAACTGGGATACTTGGCAAGAAGTAGGAATGGCAGTAGAAACAACACTACCAGAACAATTAAAGCTGCAACGTGAAGAAGAAATTAAAAAAGGAATACTACCTCAAGAAGGTGCTGAAGCTTTTAATCGTATTTTGTTAAGTGGTTTGCCTCGTGTTGTTGTCTCAACCCAAGACTTTCAACAAGTAATTGAACAGAATAATTCTTTCAATTATGTAGACCAAGATTTAAGTCTTTTATCAGAGACATCAAAAACAAATTCTGCCCAATTTAGGCATCCACGTCCAAACTTATCAAATGCTTATGTTGCCCCCCGTAACGAAGTCGAGCAGACCCTAGCGGATATTTGGCAACAATTTTTGGGAATTGACAAGGTGGGTATTCATGACAACTTCTTTGAGTTGGCAGGAGACTCAATTATTACAATTCAAATTGTTGCCAAAGCTAACCAATTAGGCCTCAAGTTAACTTCTCAACAAATGTTTCTGCACCAAACTATTGCTGAATTAGTAATAGCAGCAAATTTAAATGAGACTAAGCAAAATGATTCCAAAGATGGAGAAGTTTATCTTACACCCACTGAGGATCGTGAGTGTCAGTCATTATCAGCAGAAAAATATACACCCTCTGATTTTCCCAGAGCTAACTTGAACCAACAAGACTTAGACAAGTTGTTCGCAAAAATCAACCGATTAAGTGAGAAAAAAGCATAATGAAACCAGAAAATGTAGAAGATATATATGAACTTACACCAGTTCAAAAGGGGATGCTATTCCATTGTTTGTATGCGAGAGAATCAGCGTTATATTTCTTCCACCATACTTTAACTTTACATGGACATCCAAATATAGAGGCTTTTGAAAAAGCATGGCAGCAAGTAGTAGATAGACATACTATTTTGCGTACAGGATTTTATTGGGAAGACATTGAAAATCCATTACAAGTTGTCTATAAACAAGTAAAAATTAGTCTCAACCAATATGATTGGCGTGGTATTGAGCAAGCAGAACAACAAAAGAATTTGAAGTTATTTTTAGAGAGCGATCGCCAATTATGTTTTGACTTTTCTCAACCATGTTTAATGCGTCTTTCCTTAATCCGTCTTGCTGATAATTGCTATGAATTTATTTGGAGCAATCATCATATAATTATAGATGGGTGGACAACTCCAATAATATTAGAAGAATGTCTACAGATTTACGCAGCACTTTGTGAATATAAAGAACCTAACTTACCATCAGCCCGCCCTTTTAGAAATTATATCGACTGGTTACAGCAGCAGAATATAGCCAAGACCGAAAGTTATTGGCGGCAAGCACTACAAGGAGTAAAAGCACCAACTCCCTTAACTTATATAGAAAATAATCAACTACCCGACCAAAAAGAAAGGTACGACGAAGAAAAAATTCAATTATCAGAAGCAACTACAAAAACGCTGCTATCTTTTGCTACAAAAAATCGTCTAACTCTTGCCACATTAGTTCATGGAATCTGGTCTATTCTTCTGAGTCGTTACACTTGTCGTGACAACATCATGTATGGATGTACTGTTACAGGAAGACCAGTAGACTTAGCCGACGTACATACAATGGTTGGTATGTTTATAAATACCTTACCAATTAATGTCAAGTTAAATCCTAACCAACAAGTGTTGTCATGGCTACAAGATTTTCAGACCCAATTAGTAGAAGCACGTCATCATGAATATACTCCCCTAACACAAATTCAAGGCTGGAGTGAAGTACCCCGAAATTTACCTTTGTTTGAAACAATTGTTGTAGTTGAGAACCTTCCTGTTAGCCAATTTGTCAGAAATTGGAAAGGCAATATAGAATTTGAACCGACTGGAACTTATTACAGAAACAACTATCCTTTGAATTTAGTTATCTATCCCGAATCAGAAATTATAGTAGCAATTTCATACAATGCTTCTAGATTTGATATTCCTACAATTACTGGGATAATTAGAGATTTCCAAGTACTCCTCCAAGAAATCATCAATAATCCTGATATTCCAATCAAAGAACTATCACTTTCGACACCACAACAACAGCAAATATTAACTGCTTTAGAAAAAGAAGCATTATTTGATTGGGAATTAGCTGCAACATTTTAAGGTATTAAAGCATGATTATTTCCTCTGCAATAGAAAGAAGATATAAACTATCAAGTTATGAATTCAAAAAAAGTTATGTTGAACTAGGTAAACCAGTCATAATTTCTGGAGTAATTTCCAATTGGAGTGGGTTTGATAATTGGTCTTTAAAATACTTAAAAACAATCTCACCATCTCTAAATATTTATGCCAAGAGATTTAGCAATAAGGAAATCGAAATATGCCGTTTGACAATGAAAAAATATATAGAGCTAATAGAAAGCTATGAAAAAGATAGTGAAAATTATCCTCTACCACCATATTGCCATGACTTACCTTTATTTAGCTTAATTCCTTCACTAATAGACGACGTTAAACCATTTCCTTTTGAATATTTGCCTGAATGGTATTGGTACAAATGGTGGCGTTACTGCCAGTTTTTCTTAGGTTCTTCTAATAGTATTACACCGCTACATTTTGATTGTCTTCTGACCAACAATATTTTTTTCCAAATTGCCGGACGCAAACAATTTACCATCTTATTAGCTGAAGATGCCAAATATTGTTATCGCCAAGGCTGGAGATGGTTTAATGTTAACCCAGAAAATCCAGATTTTAATAAATATCCTGATTACAAAAACGCCAGACCGATTACATTTATTGTCAATCCTGGGGAGATTTTATATATGCCTCCTGGAACGCTGCATCATGTTAGAAGTTTAGATATGTCAATTTCTTTTAATATCGATTGGCATACTCAAAAAAGTTCACTCACTGCTTTAGCAGCCGTTAAAAAAGGAATGCCAGTTCAAAATTTTTATTATAACTGGTTATTAACGATGGGCTTAGTATTTAAAGTACCTCCTCAAATAATTTTCAAATTTTATAAATCTTATCTCAATTATGTTTCTTAAGAAGTATACGCTTGGTTTTTAATTCAAATCTAAAAATCTCATGAACATATTTGAAAAGCGCGAATCCAACGTCAGAAGCTATTGCCATAATTTTCCGGATATCTTTCATAGAGCTAAAGGTTCTATAATTTATTCGGAATCAGGGAAAGAATATATTGATTTTTTCGCTGGAGCAGGTGCTTTAAATTATGGACATAACCATGATTATATAAAACAAAGGGTTATTTCATATTTAGATGCTGATGGAATTGCACATGGACTGGATATGTATACTTCGGCTAAAGAAAAGTTTTTAGCGAAGTTTGATGAAGTCGTACTTAGTTCAAAAAAACTAGATTATCGCATTCAATTTTGCGGCCCAACAGGAACAAATGCAGTAGAAGCTGCTTTAAAATTAGCCAGAAAAGTTAAACAAAGACCTGGTATTTTCTCCTTTATGGGAGGATATCATGGAATGACTTTAGGCAGCTTATCAATTAGTGGTAATGTCGGAATTCGAGCAGGCGCAATTGGTACATTAAGTAATGTAACATTTATGCCTTATCCTTATGGATTTATGGAGAGTTTTGACACAATAGAATATATACAATCGGTTTTAAATGACGTTAATTCTGGAATTGAAAAACCGGCAGCAATAATCTTTGAAACAGTGCAAGCCGAAGGTGGAGTTATTGTAGCTCCCATTGACTGGATGCAAAGATTAAGAAAGTTGTGTAATGAGAATGATATTTTATTAATCTGCGATGATATTCAAGTCGGCTGCGGTAGAACGGGGTCTTTCTTTTCTTTTGAAAGAGCAGATATTGTTCCCGATATGGTAGTACTCTCGAAATCGATTAGCGGGTATGGGTTCCCCATGTCGCTATTATTAATTAAGCCAGAGTTGGATATCTGGGAACCGGGCGAACATAATGGTACTTTTAGAGGAAATCAATTAGCATTTATTGGAGCAACAGCGGCTCTAGAGTATCGAGAAAGTTATGATTTTGAACAAGATGTGAAAGCCAAAGAGCTTTTTTTGAAAAATTTTCTCACTCAGGAAATAGCATCAATTAGTGAAAAAATTGCAATCCGCGGCATTGGAATGATTTGGGGAATTGATGTAAAAGATTTTGGCGATCGCACTTTATCTCAACGGATCGCATCACGTTGTTTTGAACTAGGATTAATCATTGAAAAAGCAGGCAGAAATGATAGCGTGATTAAAATTCTGCCACCTCTAATAATTGATATGTCCAGCTTGCAAAAGGGTTGTTCAATTATCAAAGTAGCTTTTGACGATTGCATAGCCAATTAGATTTACGTAGTAGTTAATTCGTCAAACAATTGATTATCAGGAAAAGATTATGGGTTTACATCTACACTCGCATGATACATTCTCTGAAAAAATTTATTGGATAAATAAACTATCAGGAGAATTGCCAGAAACAAATTTAATACTGGACTATGTAAGACCTTTATTCCCTAGTGATGGCAAAAAATCTCTGAGTTTTGATTTATCAAATGATTTATCTCAAGCGATCGTTAAACTTGGGAAAAGTTCTTATTTTTCAATTTATTTAATACTTCTATCTGCCTTGAAAATATTGCTACCAAAATATACGCGAAACAATGATATTATCGTTGGCATACCAGTATATGAAAAAATTAATAGCATAAATAGCAAAGTGATTCCTTTGCGTACCCAAGTTACACCTCAGCTTTCATTCCAAGATTTTGTTTTGCAAGTCAAAGATGCTGCCATAGGTGCTTATAGTCATCAAAACTATGATTTTAATGAATTAACTAGATTATTAGAAATCCCAACAACTCCTAATCGTTCTCCAATTTTTGATATAGTAGTTTTACTAGAAAATATCCATCAAAAAAGCCAGTTAAACCAACTCAATAATGACATTACAATTTCTTTTAAGGTTAATGGTGAAAGTATTAATGTTGATATAGAATATAGCGAACATCTGTTTGAAGAAGAAAATATTAAATTTATGAGCAGATGTTATGTCAATGTTCTAGAAAGTTGCTTGAATCAAGTTGATAGTAAAATTTCTAATGTTGTTTTATTAAAAGATTTTGATAGATACAAATTATTACACGACTATAACAAAAATACTAAAGAGTATCCAGTTGAGCAGACAATAAACCAATTATTTGAAAAGCAAGTATCTCAGACTCCAAACAACATAGCTGTAGTTCACTACCAAACGGAATTAACTTATCAAGAGCTAAATCATAAAGCTAATCAGGTAGCTGATTTATTGCGGAAATTAGGACTTAATAAAGGAGAGTTTGTAGGGATTTTCAAAGACCGCGATATTAATTTCCTCATTGCTATCCTTGCTATCTACAAGGCAGGTGGAGCTTATGTACCTATTGATAGTACTTATCCACCGAACCGAATTAAATATATGCTAGCTAATAGCGAAGTGAGGTTTTTATTTACAGATACTTCGTTATTGAATGCTTTACCAGACTTAGCAGAAGATTGTTCGCAGCTATCATCTATTATTTGTTTAGATAGCTTAGTTAACGGTCAGACATTCGATGGCGATCGCTCCGAATTAAAGATATATAATAAGTTAGATTTTGAACATCTGCCTAATGATAATATAGAACCTATTAATAATGCTGGCGACCCAGCTTATATGCTTTATACTTCTGGGTCTACAGGATTACCAAAGGGAGCAATTGTCAGGCATGATGGTGCAATTAATCATATTTTTGCCCAATTTGATGAATTGCAGTTAACAGAAGAATTTGCTTTTCTCCAAAGCGCTCCTTCATCGACAGATATTTCCGTCTGGCAATTTTTAGCACCGCTTTTAATTGGTGGAAAAACAGTAATAGTAGATGTAGAAACTGTTGGAATTCCTGATAAACTATTTAAGGCACTCAAATCACAAAAAATTACAGTTGTTGAATTAGTACCTGCATTATTTGGCGGCTTACTTGAATATACTTCCCAGCTAGGAAGTCATGAAAGAGAATTACCCGATTTAAAATGGATGATGGTTGTAGGAGAACCAGTATCGGTAAGTTGGGTAAATAAATGGCTCCAGATATATCCTGAAATCAAAATTGTTAACGCTTACGGCCCTACCGAAGCTGCTGACGATATTACTCAATTTATTGTTAACCAGCCTTTTGGTGAAAATCAGCGCAAAGTACCAATTGGTAAACCATTAGCCAACTTGAATATCTATGTTCTAGATGAGCAAATGCAACTATTACCTATTGGCGCTCCGGGAGAAATTTGTGTATCGGGAATTGGTGTCGGCGCGGGGTATTGGAAAAATGAAGAAAAAACTAATTTAAATTTTGTCCCCAACCCGTATCCCGATAATAGGAAGAAGTTACCACCAAATCGCCAGGATTTAATTTATAAAACTGGAGATTTAGGCAGGTGGCTAGCTGATGGAAATATGGAATTTCTTGGACGCATTGACCATCAAGTAAAAATTCGTGGTTTCCGAGTTGAACTTGGGGAAATTGAAACATTTTTAAATCAGCATCCCAATGTACGCGAAAATGTAGTCATAGTTCAAGAAGATCAACCAGGTAACTTGCTAATTGTTGCTTATGTAGTTACCAAGATAGAACCAGTTCCTAGTATTAGTGAATTGCGTAATTTCTTAAAAGAAAAGTTACCCGATCACATGTTACCTTCTGCCTTTGTGATGCTAGAAAATCTGCCTCTAGCGCCTAGCGGTAAGGTAGACCGGAAAGCTTTACCAAAACCAGATAATCTTCGCCCAGTACTAGAAACAGCTTACGTATTGCCGCGAAATGAGATGGAACACACAATTGCCGATATTTGGCAAAAAATTCTCAAGGTGGAGAAAGTTGGCATTCAAGATAACTTTTTTGACCTTGGCGGTCATTCACTAAATGTGCTTCAGGTTTACAGCAAACTACGAGAGATTTTTAAACCAGATTTAGCAATAACTGACTTGTTTAAATATCCAACAATCAGTTCCATATCTAGATATTTGAGTCAAGAAGAAGATGATAGCTTTGAAAATCAAAGCAATGAATTAAACGAACAGCTAGAAGCGGGAAAAGCCAGATTAAGGCAACGTTTTTTACAAAAAAGACAACAGAAAGTGTAACGAATAAGTGCCAAATTAATTATGGAAGATTCAGGATATTTCAATTATAAAACTGGCCTGGAAATAGCCATTATTGGCATGAGTGGCTGTTTCCCAGAAGCTCCAAATATCGAGCAATTTTGGCAAAATCTCCGAGACGGAGTGGAGTCAATTCATAGGTTTAACGACCAAGAATTAAAAGACTTAGGTGTAGATGCAGCCTTACTAAATGACCCGAATTATGTGAAAGCAGAAGGTCGAGTCGAAGGTATAGATTTGTTTGATGCTTCATTCTTCGACTTTAGCCCTAGAGAAGCTGAAGTTATGGAGCCTTCACTACGCTTTTTCTTAGAGTATTCATGGAAAGCACTAGAGGATGCTGGTTATAGTTCGCAGATATATAAAAAACCTATTGGAGTTTACGCTGGTACGAGTTTTGGCAGCTATCTACTTAATATTTATTCTAATTACGATTTGATTGCCTCTGTGGGCGATAAGCAAATAGAAAAAGGAACTTCTCCAGATTACGTTACGACACTTGTCTCTTATAAATTAAATTTGCAAGGCCCAAGTTATGCGGTTCAAACTACTTGTTCGAGTTCGTTAGTTGCCGTACATTTAGCTTGTCAAAGTTTGCTTAGTGGTGAGTGCGATATTGCTTTAGCTGGAGGAGTTTCAATATCAACAGCAGACGGTTATTTATATCAAGAGGGAGGAATTGAATCTCCTGACGGACATTGCCGTGCTTTTGATGCTAAGGCTGCGGGAACCGTAAAAGGAAGAGGTTTAGGTCTTGTAGTTTTAAAACGATTAGAAGAAGCGATCGCAGATGGAGATTGCATCCATGCTATTATCAAAGGCTCTGCTATTAATAATGACGGATCGGATAAAGTTAGCTACACCGCACCCAGCGTCAATGGTCAAGCAAAAGTAATTCGAGCAGCCCAAGTGATGGCTGAAGTGGAACCCGATACTATTAGCTATATTGAAGCACATGGAACCGGAACTTCATTAGGCGACCCCGTTGAAATCGCTGCGTTAACACAAGCTTTTCGTACTAAAACTCAGAAAAAAGGATTTTGTGCCATTGGTTCTGTAAAAACCAATATCGGACATTTAGATTCAACTGCCGGTGTAGCAGGTTTAATTAAAACTGTTTTAGCCCTAAAACATAAACAAATTCCCCCAAGTTTGAACTTTGAAAAACCATCACCTCAAATTGATTTTACTAACAGTCCCTTTTATGTAAATAATCAATTATCAGAGTGGAAAACAAACGGTACTCCTCGCCGTGCGGGTGTTAGTTCCTTTGGTTTTGGTGGCACAAATGCTCATGTAATTTTAGAAGAAGCTCCAACGCAACAGGGGAGGAAGGGAGCAGGGGAGCAGGGGAGAAAATATCAATTGCTGCTACTTTCAGCTAAGACGAATACAGCACTAGAAACTGCTACAGAAAATCTGGCTAATCATCTACAAAAACATCCAGATTTAAATCTCGCTGATGTTGCTCATACTTTACAATTAGGTCGCTGGGCTTTCAAGCATCGCCGCATGGTAGTTTGTCAAAACCAAGAAGATGCTATTAACGCATTGCAAGACCCGCAAAGAAATTTTACTTATTATCAAGAACCTTGTAATCGTTCGGTTGTGTTTATCTTTTCCGGACAAGGTTCGCAATATGTAAATATGGGTCGAGAATTATATGAAAATGAAAGTGTATTTAGAGAACAAGTTAATTCTTGCTGCGAACTATTAAAACCTCACTTGCAAATAGACTTACGTAGAGTTCTTTATCCCAGCAAAGAAGAAATTCCAGAAGCAACACAAAAATTACAACAAACAGCAATTACTCAACCAGCATTGTTTGTCATTGAATATGCTATGACCAAGTTATGGATGTCTTGGGGCGTGCGTCCTGAGGCGATGATTGGTCATAGTATTGGAGAGTATGTAGCTGCAACTATAGCCGGAGTTTTCACTTTAGAAGATGCCTTAGCGATAGTAGCAACGCGAGGAAAACTCATGCAAGAGTTACCTGGCGGTGCTATGCTTTCGGTTCAGCTTCCAGAAGAAAAAATACAACAATTTCTAGAAAAAGGAATTTCTTTAGCTGCGATTAATGCACCTGCTTCTTGTGTAGTGTCTGGTTCATACGCAGCAATAGATAAATTGCAAGAGAAGCTGCAACAAATAGGCGTAAATTGTAGGCGTTTGCATACATCTCACGCCTTTCATTCCGAAATGATGTTACCCATCATTGAGACTTTCATTCAGTCATTAGAAAAAGTAAAACTTAATCCTCCTAAAATTCCTTTTATTTCCAATGTTAGCGGAACTTGGATTACTGCTACTGAAGCAACATATCCTAAATATTGGGCAAAACATTTAAGGCAACCAGTACGCTTTAGCTTAGGAATTTCTGAGTTATTGAAACAGCCAGAACAAGTATTATTGGAAGTCGGCCCTGGACGGACGTTAACTAGTTTGGCTAAACAACATCAAACAGATGCAATAACATTAACTTCTATACGACATCCTCAAGAGCAACAATCAGACGTAGAATTTTTACTTAATACCTTGGGTAGACTTTGGTTAGTAGGGCTGCAAATTGATTGGTCTGGTTTTTATGCAAATGAAAAACGCGATCGCCTACCTTTACCTACTTATCCCTTTGAGCGTCAGCGTTATTGGATTGAGGTAAATCGAAATGCAACTTTGGCAATGATGTCGCCAAAAAAATCAGATAAAAAGCCAGATATTGCTGACTGGTTCTATGTTCCTCGCTGGAAAGAATCGACACCTGTTGAACTTCTTCAACAAGAAAAGCTACTAGAAGAAAAGTCATCTTGGTTAATTTTTGTTGATAACTATGGAGTCGGAACAGAAATTGCCCAACGACTCAAACAACAAAATCAAGATGTGATTTTTGTCAGTGTTGGAGATAAATTTGCTCAACTTGATGACTCGAATTATGTAATTAATCCCCAACAAAAGGATGATTATGATAATTTATTTAAAGCACTAAAAGAACACAATTGGATTAACACAGTAAGGCAAATCGCGCATTTTTGGAGTGTAACTCCTAACGATATTTTACCGATTCATGAGCTAGACCCAGAAACACAATATCAGTTTTTTGAAGATTACCAAAATCTCGGTTTTGATAGTCTGTTGTTCTTAGCACAAGCCTTAGCTAAACAGAATATCATTGAACCAATAAAATTGATGGTTGTCACCAGCAATATACATGATGTTACTGGTAGCGAGAGTTTATGCCCTGATAAAGCAACTATATTGGGGCCGTGTAATGTAATTCCACAAGAATATCTCAATATAACTTGTTGTTGCTTTGATATCGTACTTGCAGACTCTAAAACTAAGCCATCACCAACACTAATAGATTCACTGTTGACAGAATTTACAACACCAATAACTGATAACTTAATTGCTTATCGCGGCAATCATCGCTGGATTAAAACTTATGACGCTATACGCTTAGATGAAAGTATCACTAGCAAAACTAAGTTGAGAAAAGAGGGTGTTTATCTAATCACTGGCGGGCTTGGCCGCATTGGTTTAGCGATGTCAGAATACTTAGCAAAAACAGTACAATCTAAACTAATTTTAATCGGTAGAAAAGCCTTACCAGAAAGACATCGATGGTCTGAATGGCTACTAACTCATGATGAATCAAATGAAGTTAGCCAAAAACTGAAAAGAGTAATGATGCTTGAGGAATTAGGCGCTGAGGTTGAAGCGATTAGTGCTGATGTAGCTAACGAACAACAAATGCAAAAAGCTATAGAATTAGCTAAACAACGGTTTGGTGAAATTCATGGTGTCATCCACACCGCCGGAATTAATGACGACGCGTATTACACTATTGAAGAAAGTTCTAAAGCTCAAAGTCAAGCACAATTTAGTCCTAAAGTATATGGACTATTTGTTTTAGAAAAAGTTTTGCAAGGTCAAAAGCTAGATTTTTGTTTATTCACATCTTCCTCATCATCTGTTTTAGGAGGTTTAGGGTTAACTTCCTATTCTGCTGCTAATATTTTCATGGATGCTTATGCTCATAAGCAAAACCAAATAAATTTGTTTCCTTGTATTAGCGTGAACTGGGATACTTGGCAATCTCAAGAAAGCGATATCGAAGACCTAACTGTGGGAGTAGCTTTAGAAAAATTACGCATGACATGGAAGGAAGGTATAGATGTCTTTAGCCGTGTATTATGTTTAAATAAAACTCCTCAGATTGTTGTTTCTGCGGGAGAGTTGCAACCGAGAATTGAGCAATGGATAAAACGGCAATTTTTACAAAATAATGCAGATACTTTATCGCTCCATTCTAGAGGAAACTTAAAAAGCGAGTACGTTCCAGCTAGTAATAAAGTAGAGCAAATAGTTGCGAAAGCTTGGCAGAAAGTTTTAGGAATTGAAAAAATTGGTATTTATGATAACTTCTTTGATTTGGGAGGCAATTCTTTAATTGGTGTTGAGGTTATCTCCCAGTTACAAAAAGAATTAAATACTCATATTCCAATAATCAGTATTTATGAAAGACCAACTATCAGTTCGCTTGCCGAGTTTTTAACTAGCGATGAAGAAGCTGTTTCGCAAAAAGATTCTTACCGTCCTCAAGTAAGGTCTGCTTCGATGAAGCGTCGCAAAGAAGCCAGACAAAATCATCGCCGAGCCAGTCAAAAGTAAATAGTCAAAAGCATAAATACTTTGTGGGGTATAAAATGGCATTAAGTCAGCAAAAACAAGAAAAAACTCAGCAAAATTTATTTTTAGAGAATGAGCTAACGCCACAGTATGCAGTTGCCAATGAAGTGATGCAATTATTTGCACCATCTAATAGCTTAGTCTCTAAAGAAGCTAGGATGGCTATTGAAACTGATGTGTTGATTGATAATTTTTTAAATGCTGTTAACACTAATTCAGATATTCAATTTAATTCATTAATAGAAATCTTTGCTGATAGCCAAGTTCCTACTAATCCTGCTGATTTTGATACCTACCTAGAATATTTAGCAAATAATGTTATTAATCATTCAATACATACATCTTCGCCTCGATTTATAGGTCACATGACCTCTGCGCTGCCTTGTTTTGTACGACCTCTGGCAAAATTGATGACAGCAATGAATCAGAATGTTGTCAAAATAGAAACAGCAAAAGCTTTTAGCCCTTATGAGCGTCAGGCTTTGGCAATGATTCATAGGTTAATTTATAACTTTTCTGATGAATTTTATAGCGAGCATATCCAAAATAGTCAAAGTACTTTAGGCATATTAGTTTCTGGTGGTACCGCAGCAAACATTATCGCATTATGGTGCGCTCGTAATAAATCTTTGGGTGCAAAAAATAGTTTTCCAGGTGTAGAAAAGGCAGGCTTACCAGCAGCTTTAGATTACTACGGTTATCAAGGAGCAGTAATAATTGGTTCTGAATTGATGCATTTTTCTTTTGAAAAAGCAGCAGATTTATTAGGTATAGGTACACATAGTTTGATTAAAATTCCTACTAATAAAAACAATCAAGTGGACTTAGTAGCCTTACGCCAGGCTGTTGCAGACTGTCAATCCAAAAATTTGAATATTATTGCGATCGCTGGCGTTGCTGGTACTACGGATTCTGGTAATATAGACTCACTTTCAGATATTGCAGATATAGCCGAAGCTGCAAATGTTCATTTTCATGTAGATGCAGCTTGGGGCGGGCCGCTAATATTTTCCGAACAACATCGACAAAAACTTGCTGGTATTGAACGCGCTGATTCCGTCACAATTGATGGGCATAAACAGCTGTATTTACCTATGGGTATTGGCATGGTGTTTATGCGCGAACCACACCTAGCCGCATCGATTGAAAAAAATGCTAGCTATACCATGCGTAAGGGTTCGTTTGATTTAGGAAAACGCGCTTTAGAAGGTTCTCGTCCTGGTATGGCGTTATTTTTACATGCTGGGCTACATCTGATAGGTTTGAAAGGTTATGAATTTTTGATTGATGCAGGTATCGAGAAGACACAATATATGGCCGATTGTATTAATGTTATGCCAGAATTTGAGTTACTATCGGAACCGGATATCAATCTACTTCTTTATCGTTATATTCCACAGTCTTTAAGAGAAGTTGCAGTTAAAAATGAATTAACAGAAAGCGAGAATCAAGAAATTAATATATTTAATGAACGTTTGCAAAAAAATCAGCGTCAAGCTGGTCGTACTTTTATTTCACGGACAATAAAGAGAATTAGTTGTTTAGAAAAAGAGATTTCTGTAACTGCGTTGCGTGCCGTAATTGCTAATCCGTTGACGACTAAAGATGATATTGATGCGGTTTTAAATGACCAAATTCAAATTGCTTTGGATTTGGAGATATTAGATTGTTGAAGAGAATGTCTCACGCAAAGGCGCAGAGTCGCGGAGAGGAAGGCAAGAGGATGTGTAGTTATTGGGAAAAAAGATGGATAACTCTCAAGAATTTGATAATTTTTATGATAGAGATGAAATAGCTATTATTGGGATAAATGGTAGGTTTCCAGGAGCAAATAACGTCAATCGGTTTTGGGAAAATTTGCGAGATGGAGTAGAATCAATTTCGCGTTTTACAGATGAGGAATTACTAGCTGCGGGTGTAGAGCCAAGTTTGCTCAATGACCCAAATTATGTAAAAGCAGGCAGCATAATAGAAGGTATTGAGTTATTTGATGCTGCATTTTTTGGATATACTCCCAGAGAAGCCGAAATCACAGATCCCCAGCATCGGATGTTTTTAGAATCTGCCTGGGAAGCTTTAGAATCTGCGGGCTATGATTCCGAGTTTTATAAAGGCAAAATTGGGGTTTTTGCTGGCGTCACTAATAGCAGCTATTTATTTACAAATTTAGTTTCTAATAAAGAATTAATCGAATCGGTAGATGCTTTAAATATTTTTATTGGTAATGAAAAAGATAATCTAAGTACACAAACTTCTTATAAATTAAATCTTACGGGTCCGAGTATAAATGTTCAGAATAACTGCTCTACATCATTAATAGCTGTACATTTAGCCTGTCAAAGTTTGCTTAATGGAGAAAGCGATATTGCTTTGGCTGGTGGTGTTTCCATAGCCAAGTTACCTCAAAAATCTGGTTATTACTATCAAGAGGGAGTTCTTCATTCTCCTGACGGACATTGCAGGACTTTTGATGCTAACGCCAAAGGAACAGTGTTTGGCGATGGTTTGGGAATTGTTGTGTTAAAAAGATTAGAGGATGCTATTGCTGATGGAGACTTTATTCATGCTGTAATTAAAGGTTCGGCTATCAATAATGACGGCTCTTTAAAAGTTGGTTTTACAGCACCTAGCGTTCGCGGTCAAACAGAAGTAATTGCAGAAGCACTCGCTTTAGCTGGTGTTGAAGCCGATACTATTTCTTATATTGAAGCTCATGGAACTGCAACTCCGTTAGGAGATCCGATTGAAATTAAGGCTCTCACACAAGCTTTTCGTACTACCACAAATCTAAAGGGTTTTTGCGCTATCGGTTCAGTAAAAACGAATATTGGACATCTGGATACAGCAGCAGGTGTGACAGGTTTAATTAAAACAGTTTTGGCATTAAAATATCAACAAATACCGCCTAGTTTACATTTTGAAAAAGCAAATACAGAAATAGATTTTGTTAATAGTCCTTTCTATGTAAATACGAAATTATCAGAGTGGAAAACTAACGGTTTACCTCGTAGAGCAGGCGTAAGTTCTTTTGGTGTTGGTGGAACTAATGCCCACGTAATATTAGAAGAAGCTCCAACGCAGCAGGGGAGCAGGGGAGCAGAGGAGCAGGGGAGAAAGTATCAATTGCTGCTACTTTCAGCTAAAACGAATACAGCATTAGAAACTGTTACAAAAAACCTCGCTAATCATCTCCAAAAGCATCCAGATTTAAATCTTGCTGATGTAGCTTACACTCTAAAAGTAGGTCGCCGAGCTTTTGACTATCGGCGTGTGATAGTTTGCCAAGACTTGAACGAGGCTGTAAAATTACTTCAAAATCATAACCAGGAAGATGTTTTTGACTATCATTTACAGCCAAATCGTTGCCCTGTGATGTTCATTTTTTCTGGGCAAGAATCGCATAATTATAATATTATAAAAGAATTATACGAGGTTGAAGCAACGTATCGCAAACATGTAGATGATTGTGCTGAAATTTTGCAATCTCACATCAGTTTTGATATTCGCGATTTCCTGTTTTGCAACTCAGATAAAATTCCCGCATTTAACATTACTGACGTTACGTTATTTGTAATTGAATATGCCCTGGCTGAGTTATTGATGTCATGGGGCGTGCTACCAGAAGCAATGATTGGTGAGGGTATTGGTGAATATGTTGCAGCTGCGATCGCAGGTGTATTTTCTTTAGAAGATGCCTTAGCAATTGTAACAAACAAGGGAAAAAAAGTTCAACTCAACCCGCCGCGCATTCCTTTTATTTCCAATGTAACTGGTAGTTGGATTACAGACGCCCAAGCCACAAATCCTAACTATTGGAGCCAAAACTTACAACAAAATATTAAACTATCTGATAGCATATCTCAACTATTAGGGCAGTTTGAAGGCGTTTTTCTAGAAGTAGGGTCTGGACAAAGTTTAAGCAGATTAATTAAAGAAAATTTAGATATTAATACCAAACAACATGCACTAGCTTGTTTACCTCAAAATCAACAATCAAATGTCAGATTTTTGTTGCAGACATTGGGGCAGCTATGGCTTTTTGGTGTCAATATAGATTGGTCAGAATTTTATAGCGAAGAAAAGCGTTATCGTTTACCTTTACCTACCTATCCTTTTGAAAGACAAAGGTATTGGATTGAGGCGAAAAAGCCAGGGCAAGATAATAATCATAGTTCGGTTTCACTTGTTAAACAACCCGATCTAGCTGACTGGTTTTATATTCCTTATTGGAAACCTTCTTTACCTCCAGCTAAACTCGATAGCCAAGAATTATTAGCTGAAAAATCTTGTATCTTGGTATTTATCGATGGATGCGACTTCGGTATTAATTTAGTAAAACAACTAGAAAAACAAAACCTAGATGTAGTTAAAGTCAAAGTAGGTAACAGCTATACCATACTAGACAAGTCTGAATATATTATCAATCCAGAAAGCCATCATGATTATGATGTTTTATTTGAAGAATTATTCAAACAAAATAGGTTGCCGAAAAAAATACTCCATTTATGGAATGTTACAGCCGTCGGTGACCGAGAATTAGATATTGCAGAACTAGAAGCAGCGCAAAATCAGGGATTTTATAGTTTATTATTTATTGTCCAAATTTTAGGGAGACGCGAAACAACTAATGATTTTGAAATCACAGTTATTTCTAACAACCTACAGCCAGTAACGGGAACTGAAGTACTTTCTCCAGAAAAAGCAACTTTGCTCGGACCAGTTAAAGTTATTTCTCAAGAATATGCAAATATCAATTGTCGTAGTATTGATGTTATCCTTCCTCAGGATGGCAGTTGGCAACAGGAAAAACTAATAGAAAATTTACTCGCAGAACTGACAGTTAATAAAGCGGAAAACTTAATTGCTTATCGAGGTTTGAATCGTTGGGTACAGAGTTTTGAGCCAGTACGTTTTGAGAAAACTAAAACTGAAAAACCTCGCCTACGAGAAAAAGGAGTCTATTTAATTACAGGTGGACTCGGAGGTATTGGACTTGTTTTAGCAGAATATTTAGCTCGAACTGTGCAAGCAAAATTACTGTTAGTAGGACGCTCTACTTTACCCAATAAAAATGAGTGCTTTCAATGGCTATCTACTCACGATGAAACTGATAGTACTAGCTGTAAGATTCGCAAAGTTCAAGAACTTGAAGACTTGGGTGCAGAAGTTTTGGCGATCGCGGCTGATGTCAGTAATATAGAACAAATGCAAAGTGCGATCGCTCAAGCTCAACAACAATTTGGCCAACTCAATGGTGTTATTCACGCCGCTGGAGTTCCTGGAGGCGGCGCAATTCAACGAAAAACTCCAGAAGAAGCAGAAAAAATTCTGGCTCCCAAGGTAAAGGGAACAATAGTTATTGATACAATTATCAAAAATATTGAATTAGATTTCTTTGTTTTAGTCTCATCAAATAGCTCAATTGTAGCAGAATTTGGACAGATAGATTATTCTGCCGCGAATGCTTTTTTAGATGCTTATGCTCACTGTAATGCTGGAAAACAAAACCGATTTATTACAAGCATTAATTGGGATACTTGGCAAGAAGTTGGCATGGCAGTAAACACAGAATTGCCGGAACGACTCCAAGAATTACGGCTAGAAAATCTTAAACAAGGTATATTACCCCATGAAGGTGTAGATGTATTTCAGCGGATTTTAGAAAATACAATGCCTCAAGTTGTAATATCTATCTCTGATTTATTGGAAGTCTTTAAACATTACAACTATAACAATAAAACACTAGAAATAGATTTTTTTGAAACCGTCAATTCATCCAAATTAAAATATCCCAGACCTGAGCTAAGTAATGATTACGTTGCACCGCGCAATAAAAATGAGCAAAAGCTGGTTGATATTTGGCAAGAAGTTATTGGAATTGAAAGAATAGGAATTTATGATAACTTCTTTGAGCTTGGGGGTGATTCACTGATAGGTATTCAACTCATCGCTATCTTAAATAAGCAATTTGATTCAAATCTTTCTGTTGCCAAGCTCTATGAATGTCCGAATATAAGCTCTATGACAAATATTTTTAGTCCTGCTGAAGAATCTGATAAAAATAGTTTTGAACAAAGGCTAAGTAGAGGACAAAGGAGAAGACAGATAAAAATGCAAACTCACTAAAACACAAAGTTAATTTATCTGGTTAATAATGTTATGGAAGAATCAACAGTAAATCTAGATATAGCAATAGTGGGAATGTCTGGTCGTTTCCCTGGTGCGAACAATATCGAAGAATTTTGGCAAAATATCCAAAATAAAGTTGAGTCTATTTCATTTTTCTCGAATGATGATTTAGCAGATTTAAATTTAGCAGCGGAAGTTTTAAACGACCCAAATTATGTTAAAGCCGCGTCTACATTACCAGATATTGAACATTTTGATGCTAGATTCTTTGGCTACAGCCCAAAAGAAGCCGAATTAATTGACCCTCAACATCGTCTATTTATAGAATGCGCTTGGGAAGCTCTAGAAAATGCTGGATATGACCCAGAAACATACAATGGTTTGATTGGTGTTTATGGTGGTGTCAGCACTAATACTTACTTTTTTAATAATATATATAATAACGTTAATTCCAGGATTATTTCTAACAACTATACTTTTAATAAAGATTTTTTGACCACAAATGTTTCATATAAATTAAATTTAAAAGGGCCAAGTATAGGAGTTCAGACTTACTGTTCTACTTCATTAGTTGCCTTACACTTAGCTTGCAAAAGTTTACTTGATGAAGAGTGCGATATTGCATTAGCTGGTGGAGTTACAATTATCGTTCCACAAAAGTCCGGTTATTACTACGAACAAGATGGAATTTTATCTCCTGATGGTCATTGTCGAGCCTTTGATGCTAAAGCGCAGGGTACTATTTTTGGCAGTGGACTAGGAATAATTGTATTAAAAAGATTACAAGATGCCATAGCAGATAGAGATTATATTCATGCAGTTGTTAAAGGTTCAGCAATTAATAATGATGGCTCTTTAAAAGTTAGCTATACCGCACCTAGTGTAAATGGTCAGGCTGAAGTTATTGTAGAAGCTTTAGCAAATGCTGGAATAGATGCTGATGATATTTCTTATATAGAAACTCACGGAACTGGAACCGCTGCTGGAGATCCGGTGGAAATTGCAGCGTTGACTAAGGCTTTTCGGGCTTTTACACCAAGAAAAGGCTTTTGCGCTATCGGTTCAGTTAAACCAAATATCGGACATTTAGATATAGCTGCTGGCATAGCAAGTCTAATCAAAACTGTACAAGCATTAAAATATAAAAAACTACCTCCTAGTATCAATTTTGAAGTTCCCAATCCGGAAATTGATTTTGAAAATAGTCCTTTTTATGTTAATACTCAACTGAGTGATTGGAAAACTAATAATACTCCCCGCAGAGCAGGAATTAGTTCCTTAGGATTTGGTGGAACCAATGCCCACGTAATTCTGGAAGAAGCACCGGAAGTTACATATTCTAATAAATCTAGACCTTGGCAATTAATATTATTGTCGGCAAAAACTAGCACAGCCTTAAAAAGTGCAACTGCAAATTTATTGGAGTTTTTTAAACAAAATCCAGAAGTAAACTTAGCTAATGTTGCTCATACTTTACAAGTTGGTCGTAGAGGTTTCAACCATCGCCGGATATTGGTATGTCAAAATGTTCGAGATGCTGTCACTGCATTAGAAACACAGCAGCAAGAACGGACTTTTACTGTATATCAAGAGTATAGAGAACAGCCTGTCATTTTCATGTTTTCCGGGCAAGGATCGCAATATGCAAACATGGGTCGGGAACTCTACGAAGTCGAAGCAACATTTCGCAAACATGTCGATACTTGCGCCGAGATTTTGCAACCTCACCTCGGTCTTGATATCCGCGATCTACTTTTTCCAAAATCAGAAGAAATTACCGCAGCTAACGAAAAACTCCAACAAACAGCCTTTACTCAGCCGGCATTATTTGTAATTGAGTACGCCTTGGCTAAGTTATTGAAGTCATGGGGTGTCCTACCTGCGGCGATGATTGGTCACAGCATTGGGGAATATGTTGCAGCTGCGATCGCATCTGTATTTTCCCTTGAAGATGCCCTATCTATCGTGGCAAAAAGAGGACAGTTGATGCAACAGTTACCGCCAGGGAGTATGTTAGCAATTAGGCTTGGTGAAAAAGAAGTGCGATCGCTAATTTCCAATGTAGAAATCGCTGCGATTAACAGCCCAACTTCATGCGTAGTCTCTGGAACAAAAGAAGCGATCGCCACGCTAGAAAAGCAATTATTCTCTCAAGGAATTGAATGCCGTTTGTTGCATACATCCCATGCATTCCATTCTCAAATGATGTCGCCAATATTAGAGGAATTTGGGCGATCGTTCCAAAAAATTAAGCTGAATCGACCACGCATACCCTTTATTTCCAACGTAACTGGTAATTTGATTACAGACACACAAGCCACAAATCCTAATTATTGGAGCCAACATTTACGACAAACTGTAAAATTTTCTGATGGCATAGCTCAACTATTAAACCAGTTTGAAGGTGTTTTTTTAGAAGTAGGGCCGGGGCGAACTTTAAGCACATTAACCAAGCAACATTTAGATATCAATGCTAAACAAAATGTACTGACTTCTTTACCTCACGTACAAGAGCAAAAATCCAATGTGAGTTTTTTATTAGAAACATTAGGTAAGTTGTGGCTTTTTGGTGTAAATATAGATTGGTCGGGATTTTATACCCACGAACAGCGTCATCGTTTACCTTTACCTACCTATCCCTTTGAACGACAAAGATACTGGATTGATGCTAAATCTTCATCGACTTCTTTAAATACTAAATTAACAATATTAGATTTCGCGCAAGAGTCAAAACCCTTAGAACAAGTAGGCGGATTAGAATTAGGCATTACTCCAGCAGAAGCTATAGAAGCATTTAAAAGAATATTATCTCTAGAACAACCAACTCAAATTGTTATTTCTACAGTAGACAATAAAGGTAAACAAAATTATGTATTGAACCTTGATTATTTAGCAAATTCAAAATCAGCTAATCAATTAGATTCATCTCCACGCTATTCTAGACCGCAACTGGCTACTTCATATATTTCTCCGACAAATGAGTTAGAAAAACAAATTACGGAAATCTGGCAAGAGGTACTTGGAATTACAGAAGTTGGTATTTATGACAACTTTTATGAACTAGGAGGAGACTCTCTCATTGCTACTCAATTGGTTTCTCGATTGCGTACAAAATTTCCTATAGATTTAGCACTACGCGACCTTTTATCGCAAGCTATGATACCAGCCAAACAAGCAGAAATGATAGAGCAACTTCTATTAGAAAAAATAGAAGAATTATCTGAAGAAGAAGTAGAAGCTTTTTTAAGTAACTAATAAAGTATTTCATTCAAAACTTTAGCCAACAGTAGGAAAAATTGTCTATGTCTTTACTAAATGCTCTTCCCAACTATGACACCATCGCTAGTTTGCAGAACGAATTCAAGAATACACCTGAAGTTTTACTACAAGGTATATTACCTGCTTTAGACCAAGTATTATTATCACAACTTTTTCCAGAAAGCCATATTCTTGAACTTGGTTGCGGTTCGGGATATTTAGCGCAACAGCTTAACATCAGAGGATTTAAAGTTACTGGAATAGATGCTTCTGAAGGTATGCTAAACTACGCTAGAAAAAACGCGCCTGAAAGTGAATTTATCCTTAGTGATATACGTCAGTTTGATCTACCACCCATCTTTGATGCGGCTTTGGGCAATGATGTTTTTCATTTCATCCATAACAAAGAAGATTTGAAAGCAGCATTTAAAAACGTATATACTGCTCTTAAAGATGGTGGTTTATTTGTATTCAATATCCCCATAACAGAGTGGCTACATGAAGCTGCTCAAAACAATAATTTTAATATTGTCAATATTAGCGATCGCGGTTCATTAATAGAGTTATTCTACTACAAACCCGAAGACAGGCTTTGGGAAATTAAAGTCACAGGATTTGAATTAATAGATAAAACCTGGCAGCGTTCAGACACCATTTGGTTAAGAAAAGATCACTTTTTAGCACAAGTTGAATCAGCTTTAAAAGATGCCGGCTTCAACCAATTTAATTACTATAACACCAGAGACTTTGGAGAAAGCGAAGACATAGCTTGTTTTGTTTGTCAAAAAGCCTCTCTTAATACAGAGAATCGGGAATAGTGATTAGGGAGTTAAAAAATTCCTCCTCTCCCTACTCCTCTCTGCGCCTCCGCGTCTCTGCGTGCAAAATATCTTTAACCTCTCAATACTATCAATGAATAATACTAATTTATCCCCAGCCAAAAAAGCCCTCCTAGAAAAATGGAAACGAGGTAAATTTCAATCTGATACTATTCCCAAACGCCAAATCTCTTACAATATCCCCTTATCCTTCTCCCAACAAAGACTATGGTTTATTGACCAACTTTACCACGGGAGTTCCTTCTACAATATTCCCATCGCTTTTCATATAAAAGGAAAATTAAATATTACCGCACTTCACCAAAGCCTAAATGAAATCCTCAAACGTCACGAAAGTTGGCGCACAACATTTAGACTTGTAAATGGACAACCAGTGCAAGAAATTACACTTGATTTCACTTGGGATTTACCCATTATTAATCTCGAATATTTATCAAATCATGATTGGGAATCCGAGGTTAAACAAATTGTAGCCAAAGAAGCAACAAAACCCTTTAATTTAGCTAAAGGACTTTTAGTCAGAGCAACTTTATTACGCTTAAACGAACAAGAACACGTTTTGCTTGTGACCATGCATCACATTATCACCGATGGATGGTCTTGCGGCGTATTTTTGCGCGAATTGTCAACCTTGTATGCAGCTTTCTCCACAAATCAGCCTTCTCCCTTACCCGAACTACGAATTCAGTATGCAGATTTCGCAATTTGGCAGCGCGATCGCATTCAAGGAGAATTCCTCGCAACCAAGTTAAAATACTGGAAGCAACAACTAAGCGGCGAACTTCCCGCACTCCAGCTACCTACAGACCGTCCGCGACCTAGCGTCACAACTTTTGCAGGTGCCAAGCAATATTTCACATTCTCCACAACCTTAACTAATGCGCTTAAACAATTAAGCAAACGAGAAGATGCCACATTATTTATGACCTTGCTGGCAGCTTTTAATATATTGTTATATCGCTACACAGACCAAGAAGATATCATAATTGGTTCTCCAATTGCCAACCGCAACCGAGCCGAATTAGAAGGAATGTTGGGCTTATTTGTTAATACTTTAGTATTGCGTAATAATCTTAGTGGTAATCCCACCTTCCGCGAACTTGTATACCAAGTCCGTCAGGTAACTCTCGATGCTTATGCACATCAAGACTTGCCTTTTGAGATGCTTGTAGAAGAATTGCAACCCGAACGCGACTTAAGCCGAAATCCACTTTATGAAGTCATGTTCGTTCTGCAAAATACACCAACAAACGTGCAAGAAGTATCTGGATTAACTTTACGTACTTTAGACTTTGATAGCGGTACATCTCAACTAGATATTTTCCTGTCGATGTTTGAGTCCCAAGAGGGTTTAACAGGTTGTTTGGAATACAATACAGATATTTTTGATGCAACAAGCATTACCCAACTTATCAATCACTACCAAAATTTATTAGAAAACATCGTTGAAAATCCAGAGCAATGTATCTGTGAGTTATCGTTACTAACGGATACTGAACAAGAGCAATTATTATTAAAATTCAATAAGACTAGTACAGAATATAAACATTTATCTCTCAACCAACTATTTGAACAACAAGTTGAACTAACACCTAATTCTATAGCTTTAATTCATCAGTCTGAGCAAATAACTTATCACCAACTTAACTATAAAGTTAATCAGCTAGCAAATTATTTACAAAAGCAGGGTGTAACCAAAGAAACCTTAGTTGCTATATGTTTAGAACGCTCAATAGACATGGTAGTAGGAATTTTAGCTATTCTCAAAGCTGGCGGCGCATACATTCCTCTAGATCCAAGTTATCCAGTTGAGCGTTTAAATTTTATGCTCTCGGATTCGCAAACATCGATATTAATCAGCAATCAAGAAATATTAGAAAAACTATCATTATCTTCGCCTAAAAATATTTGTCTCGATATCCACAAAGACGAAATTGCTCAACAAAGTCCAGAAAACCCCATTAACATTTCCAAACCAGAACATCTCGCCTATATCATTTACACTTCTGGCTCAACTGGAACACCCAAAGGTGTTCTTGGCACTCATCGCGGAACAGTAAATGGCTTACACTGGCTATGGAAAACTTATCCTTTCACCCCAGAAGAAGTTTGTTGTCAGAAAACAGCTATTAGTTTCGTAGATTCTGTTTGGGAAATTTTTGCTCCTTTACTTCAGGGAATTCCTACAGTAATTATTAGCAATGCAACTCTACTAGACCCGCAGTTATTTATAGAAGCTTTAGCGCATCACCAAGTTACTCGGATTATAGTTGTACCTTCATTACTACGTTTACTTTTAGATAATTATCATCATTTGATTAAGAAATTATCACAACTAAAACTCTGGATAACTAGCGGCGAAGCACTATCTATTAACTTAGCTAAAACTTTCCGAGAAGTAATGCCATTTGCAAAACTAATCAACCTTTACGGTTCGTCGGAAGTTTCTGCTAATGCCACTTACTACGACACCAGTTTATTACAAGACCAAGCAAACACCGTCCCTATCGGCCGTCCTATCGACAATACTCAAGCTTATGTGTTGAATCGCAATTTACAGCCAACACCTGTAGGAATTATTGGCGAACTTTATATTGGTGGTGATGGTTTAGCGAGGGGATATTTACATCGTCCGGAATTAACCCAAGAAAGATTTATTGATAACCCATTTATTTCGGGAACAAAGCTTTACAAAACAGGCGATTTAGTGCGTTATCTATCTGATGGTAATCTTGAATATTTGGGTCGTCATGACGAACAAGTAAAAATTAGAGGCTTTCGAGTAGAATTAGGTGAAATCGCTAGTGTTATTACACAACATGCAGACGTGCAAGATTCTGTTGTAATTGCGGTTAATGATGCTGAAGAAAATCAACGTTTAATTGCATATATTGTCACAGACAAACAGGATATAACCACACAATTGTTGTTATATTTGCAACAAAAATTGCCTAATTATATGCTCCCATCTGCCTTTGTGGTATTAGATGCACTACCACTTACACCTAACGGTAAAGTAGATAAACGTTCTCTTCCTATAGATGAAGTTACCAGAACAAATACTACTAAAACTTTAATTGCTCCCCGGAATTTTACAGAGTTATCTTTAGTAAAACTTTGGGAAAATCTTCTAAATACTAGTCCTATCGGGGTAACAGATAACTTCTTTAACTTGGGCGGTCACTCATTTTTAGCTGTACGGTTAATGGCTCAAATTCAAGACAGATTTGGTCATAACCTGAGCCTATCTACTCTTTTTGAAAACCCCACAATTGAGAAACTAGCTGCAATTGTTAGTCAGCCATTCCGTGAGAGTTCTAATTCTCCTGTGGTAGTAATTAACTCTTCTGATTCCAAGCTACCTTTCTTTTGTATACATGGCGCTGGCGGAGGTATTAATCACTATATTAATTTATCTCGAAGGCTTGGTGAAGATTATCCATTTTACGCTTTAGAACATAATCCCGATACGGAGGAACCTGAAATTATTTCAGTAGAAGAAACTGCAACTTATTACCTGCAAGAAATTCGTAAAATACAGCCAAATGGCCCTTATCTTTTAGGCGGTCATTGTTACGGTGGCGTACTTGCTTTTGAAATGGCGCAGCAATTACAAAGACAGGGTGAAAGAGTAGATTTGTTAGTTGTAATTGATGCCATACTTTCAGAAACACGCATTGAACCTACAAAAGATGATGATGCCAAGTTCTTACTCCGCATGGCTGAATCAATCAAAACCGATAGTAATATAGATTTTTTAGTTTCTTTTGAAGAACTGCGAGATTTATCGCTCAACGAACAACTTGATTTGATTAATCAAAAAGCAAAGTTTATCTTTACTGATACAGAGATTAAAGATTTTCTCCGTTATTACAAACTCTTCAAGGCTCATGTCCAAGCAATGCGGGATTATGTGCCACTCGTTTATCCTCATTCTATGACTTTATTTCGAGCTAAAGAAGAGATTATTCATGATTTTGAAAGCCCAGAATTTCATACTGACGATCCTTTACTAGGTTGGGGTAAATGTTCTAGGCAACCTATTAAAGTTATAGAAGTTCCTGGGGATCATTTCTCAATTTTCGTAGAACCTCATATTCAAGAATTAGCCAAAAATTTGAGAGCCTGTATTGATAATGCTGCGTGCAATCTAAATAATGGGAGTAAAAGAAACTGATGAAACTACCCCCAGGGCCGAAAACACCATTTTGGCTGTTAGGTCTACAATTTGAGTCTAATCCTTTTAGCTATTTGGATGCTATTTACAAGCGTTATGGTGATATTGTCACTATCATGTCTGGTTCTACACCAATTGTTTATATTAGCAATCCTTTAGCCATAAAAGAAATTTTCACGAATACTAAAGAAATTGTAGCCAAGGGTGCATTAAACGAAGACTTTGCTTTTATCACAGGAAATCAAGGAGTTCTACAGCTTGATGGTTTAATTCACAAAAATCGGCGTAAACTTTTAATGCAAGCTTTTCATGGAGCGCGGATGCAAGCCTGTGGACAAGGTATCTGCGAACTCACAGAAAAGATGATGAGTAAACAACTAATTGGCAAGCCTTTTGTTGCATACCCAGTCATTGAAGATATTACTTTTAAAGTGGGTATAGAGCGTGTAATTGGTTTGAATCAAGGAGAGCGTTACAACAAAATTAAAGATTTATTTGCATCTTTACTTAAACGCGATCGCCAATCTCTTATACTTAAAATTATTACCAATCTTTTTGGAGAAAAAGATTTAGGTCGATGGAGTCCACAAGGATATTTTCTGCATCTACGGCGAGAACTTTTCCAATTACTATTGACTGAGGTTGAAGAACGTCGCCAGCAAGCAGATTTTTCACATACCGATATACTTAGCGATTTAATACTAGCTCGTGATGAAACAGGCGAATCATTAACCAATGAAGAGGTACGCGACCTTTTAATATCACCTATATTTGCATCCGGTGATGCTTCTGGAACTGCTATTAGTTGGGCTTTGTATTGGATTCATAGCTTAAAAAATGTTCGAGAAAAATTACTCGAAGAACTTGATAGTCTTGGTCAAAATCCAGACCCAATGAGTATTGTTACACTACCTTATTTAAGTGCTGTCTGTAATGAAATTCTGCGAATTTATCCAACTCAATTATTTACATTTCCTAGATTAGTAGAATCGACCGTAGAGATTATGGGCTACGAACTACATCCCGGTACAATACTTATTGGTAATATTTATTCCACCCATCAGCGCGAAGATTTATATCCAAATCCGAAAGAGTTTAAGCCAAAACGCTTTTTAGAAAAACAATTTCTTCCTTACGAATTCTTGCCATTTGGCGGCGGATCTCGCGTCTGTATTGGTGCGAATTTTGCCCTATTTGAAATGAAACTAATATTAGCAACTATCCTCTCAGGCTATGAATTAGAGTTAACAAGTAAGCGTCCAGAACGTCCAAAATTTGCTGGTTTGATTTGTTCTCCTGCAAGTGGTGTAAAGATGGTTATACATGGTCGGCGTCAGCAACTAGAAAAGTCAAAACCGCTTGTTTCTAAATTGTTTTAGTTGTTTATTCAGTTGACATACGCAACATCAAAATATATTTAATTTAGGAGGAAATCGGTATGAATCAGAGTTATAAAGGCGCAGTCGTCATTACAGGAACATCCACAGGTTTGGGTCGAGCAACTGCGCTTTTATTAGCCAAACAAGGATATCAGGTTTTTGCTGGAGTCCGCACTGAGAAAGATGCACACTCGCTAAAGCAAGGTGCATCTGGTAATTTGACACCAATTATTATGGATATCACAAAAGCCGAAGAAATTAAATCTGCTACTAAATTTGTCTCGCTAGCAGTTGGGGATAAAGGCTTATTCGCATTAATTAATAATGCAGTTGTAGCCGTTGATGGCCCTTTAGAATGTATTCCAATAGATGATATTAGATATAATTTTGAAGTCAATGTTGTTAGTCAAATTGCTGTCACACAAGCCTTTTTACCCTTGATTAGGCAAGCCAAAGGACGCATTATTAATATTAGTGCAATTTGTGGTAGGTTAGCTCTACCTTATAGAAGTCTTTTATCTGCTTCCAAATTTGCGATCGAAGCAATTACAGATTCTTTACGAATGGAATTATTTTCTACTGGAGTTGAAGTTATTTCCATTTTACCAGCAGGAATAATCACCCCGGAGCAGGCTGACAAAGTAGAAGCTAGCTATCAGCAAACATTAGCGAATATGTCACCGGAAATTAAAGCCATATATGGCAAGAATTACAAAATCTATATGCAAGGCTCGGTAGAAGATAATCGCAGCGGAGGTTTACCGGCTGAGAAAGTGGCAAATAAGATTCTTCAGGCTTTGGAAGCTCGTAAACCTAAAAGACAATATTTTGTTGTGCAATCATACTGGCGTCTGAATATGTATGCTTTATTTAAAAGATTAGTACCGCACCAATATTTTTATGACAATTTTTATCAGGATATGCGAAAAGGAATGGAACTTGATTAGTAATTTGTTGCTGTAGGGATTGGCTTTGATTTTTTAAACTATGCTAAGTTTTTCAAAAATCAAAAATAACTTCTCTATCAAATTATTTTTAAGTAAATAAAATACAGAAAGTAAAAATGCCAACTCAACATGTTAAAGAACTTCTGGCAAGAGACTGTCGTTTTTGTTCTTTGGTTTCCAAAGCTAATGGAGAAGATTTAATTGGGACAGCAGGTACTTGCGAACATTGGTTGATTATGGAAGTTCCGCAACCTTGGCCGCAAGAAATTTTTCAAGAAAATCCAACTATTAAGTCAGTAATAAGTTTATTCCAAGAGTTAATTTTTCAGCATAGGGTTAATTTAAAACCGATAATAATTGCCCCTGACCGCGAATATTCTCATCCTGGTTTTACCCGCATTTTCTACTATTATCGCCCTGGAAAACTTTTTTCACAGTTTGAGAAACAAGAGTTTGTGCTTCCGGAAAGTAAAGCCGCTGATTTGTTAACAGCAATATTTCAGCAGTTGCTACAACAACCCAACAATTTATCGCAATTTCAGCAATATCAACAACAAACAAGCGACATTCGCGAACTGATGGTTTGCACTCATGCTCAAGTTGACCTTGCTTGTGGCAGATTTGGAACTCCCATCTATCGACAATTGCGTAAAGAATACGCTCCTATTTCTAATGGTAAATTACGGGTTTGGCAAACAACTCACTTTGGCGGCCATCAATTTGCTCCGACATTAATTGATTTACCAACTGGCTGTTTATGGGGACATTTAGAGCCAGATATATTGGATTTATTAGTACAGCGAAATGGCTCAGTTTGTGGTTTGCGTGAATATTACCGAGGATGGACTGGTTTAAGCAAATTTGAGCAAATTGTTGAGCGCGAAATTTGGATAAAGTCTGGTTGGAATTGGCTAAATTATTTGAAAGCAGGCAAAGTAGTGGCGATGGAAAAAGATGGCGACTGGGCAGAAATTCAGATTGATTTTGCCCTTCCAGACGGCAGTATTTCAGGTGCTTATGAAGCCAAAATAGAAGTTTGTGGTGAGGTGATGAGTGCATTTAACTCAGCAAAAGAGATGGAGTTAGAAGCAGTGAAGCAGTATCGTGTTAGTCGTTTGGTTAAGGTTGAGTAAACAGTAAATCAGAAAACTAAAAAATGGTTTCGCAAAAACAATTTCAAATTACCAATGAAATCCTTGATGGAAACATTGTCAAACTAATGTTAAAGCTATCAATTCCTAGTACTTTAGGGATATTGATGCTGAGTTTAAATACTTTTATTGATGCTTTATTTGCAGGGAGGTTTATTGGTGAAAATGCTTTGGCTGGCATCTCGTTGGCACTGCCAATTATAGCTATAATAAATGGATTTGCTTTTTGTATTGGGGTAGGTTCTGCTTCTGTTCTCAGTCGAGCTATTGGTTCTGGAGATGTTAAAACTCAGTCCAAAATATTTGGTAACTTAATAGTTATGAGTGGTGTAATTTCACTTTTCATTACTATTATTGGTTATAAGTTTGGCAAAGAATTAATTTTTTTAATGGGAGGAACTGGTGAAGTTGCTTTAGAAGGCGTACAATATTTTAATACTTATATACTAGGTTCACTATTTTTAATAGTAGCAGAAGGTTGTAGCAATCTGATAAAATCAGAAGGGGAAATTAAATTAACTTCAATATTTGATTGGATTTTTGTTATTGTTAATATTGTATTAAATTATATATTTATTAGTGCATTTCATTGGGGAACTCAAGGGATTGCTCTAGCTACAGTTATGGCAATGGTTGTTTATAGTATTGCTAATTTAGGTTATTTTATTGTTGGTAAAAGTTCTATCCCAGTTAATTTAAAAAAAATTGCGATCGCCATAGATTTAATCCCCGCAATTTTATCAGTTGGCATATCAGAACTTTTTTATCCGTTTACCATATTACTCCAAGATTTTGTAGTCTTTAATTCAATTTCTAACTATGGAACAAATACCGATATTGCTTTCTTTGGAGCAGCGGGAAAAATAATCTCAATTATATTTATTCCTATTTTTGGTTTTTCCCAAGCATTACAACCCATAATTGGTATGAATTATGGCGCACAAAATTACGGAAGGATAAAAAAAGCATATTTAACTTTTGCAACTATCGGAACTATTTTATTAATATTAATTTGGCTTCCCTTACAATTATTTCCCAGAACATTTTTAGAAATAATTCTGCCAGATGTTAGATTTATAGAAGGCGATGTGCTAAATTTTAGGCTTCTCAGCATATTAATGCCAATATGGCCTTTAGCACACTTTAGTAATACTCTTTTTATATCTATAGGCAAAGGTAAAACAGTATTAGTAGTAATTTTGTTAAAAAGCATAATCTTGACTGTGCCAATGGTTCTATTATTTTCAAGATTTGCAGGCGTCAGAGGCATATATTCTGGTATGCTATTTGCAGATATTGTATTTATGTTAATTGTATTAATATTAACAATTTTAGAATTTAAATCTTTAAGTTCTCTCAAGGTTGAAACAACAAAATATTAATAGACCTCTTGCATCAATCAGATTATGACTACTAAACAGTTTATTTCTCTGTAACTCTCTGCGCCTCTGCGCCTCTGCGTGAGATAAAAAATTCTTCTTTTCAACATTCGTGTAAGAAGTCTAATGTTCATTATTACATTATGACCAAAGTATAAACCAACATTAATTAACATCAAGAGGTGAATTATGTATCAAGATGACAAAGAAGACACAACAATTTACAAAGTTGTAGTCAATCATGAAGAACAATATTCCATTTGGCCATCTGACCGGGAAAACCCTATTGGTTGGAAGGATGTTGGTAAAAATGGTTTGAAGCAAGAATGTCTGGATTACATTAAAGAAGTCTGGACTGACATGAGGCCGCTTAGTCTCCGGAAAAAGATGCAGGAAACATCTGGGAACATCTAGTAAGTAGATGTGCATTTAAAAAAGAATTTAAAATTCAGAAGTCATAACAAAAAGCTAAAAAATTCATGCCTGGGACTAATTGTTTTAGCATGGCGATTAATATGCTAGTTACACATAATTCCAGTTTTAATTATGTGTAGCTGACTTCTGAATTTTTTTATTAAAAATGGAGAATTTTTATGATTGCATCCTCAATGATTAAGAGACGAATATGGTTTATTACTGGTAGTTCAAAAGGCTTAGGTCGAGCATTAGCAGAAACGGTGTTAGAGCAGGGTGACACTGTAGTGTTAACTGCAAGGAATCCAGAGTTAATAAAAGATTTAGCAGCAAGGTTTCCAGAACATACATTGGCGTTGCAACTTGATGTTACCAAACGTGAAGAAGTACAAGAAGCAGTAAAACAAGCAATTAGCAAATTTGGGCGTATTGATGTACTTGTTAATAATGCTGGATATGGAATTTTAGGAGCAATAGAAGAAGTCAATAATGAAGAAGTTCGCCGTCAGTTTGAAACCAACTTTTTTGGTGTTTTAGAATTGCTACGGACGGTGCTACCTTATATGCGACAGCAAGGCAATGGACACATAGTTAATATTTCATCGGTGGGGGGATTTGTTGGCTATGCGGGTACGGGAATTTATAATAGTACAAAATTTGCAATAGAAGGTATTTCTGAAGCATTGGCTCAGGAAGTTACACCTCTGGGTATTAAAATCACAATAGTCGAACCTGGTGCTTTTCGTACAGATTTTGTCACGCGTTCTCTTGTTATCGCTGATAGCGAAATCAAAGACTACGAAACAGCGATTGGTGAAATGCGTCAAGGTGCGCGAGATATATTAGATAATAAATTGGAATTTAAGGAACCAGGCGATCCGAAAAAAGCAGCTTTGGCAATTATTAAAGCAGTTAATAGCAAGAATCCGCCACTGAGATTGGCGTTAGGAGAAGACGCTATTTATGCTATTAATGGCAAACTGGAGTCCGTGAAAACAGAACTAGATGCTTGGAAAGAAGTGTCTCTAAATACTGCTTTTGATGAAGTTGTGGGTAGTTCAACTTAATTGGATTAAACTGGCTTGTTGGCTATTGACTGTGGAGTAAGGTAACAGTTTGGACATCTTTATCACCTCTTGCAGAGCAGTTGATGATAACGCAAGGGCTATTATTTAATTGAGGACACAGAGTTTCTAAATAAGCGATCGCATGAGCGGTTTCTAAAGCTGGGATAATGCCTTCTAATTGCGAAAGTCTTTGAAATGCCTCTAGTGCCTGCTGATTGGTCACGCTGTAATATTCAGCTCGACCAATATCCTTCAAATAACTATGCTCTGGCCCTACGCCAGGATAGTCTAATCCAGCACTTATCGAATGCGTTTCGACTACTTGACCATCATCATTTTGTAGTAGATAGCTCATCGCACCATGTAAAATTCCAACTTTTCCTCGCGCTAAAGTTGCAGCGTGTTTTTTTGTATCTATACCTTCACCTGCGGACTCCACACCAATCAAGCGTACAGAAGGTTCGTTTACAAATTCATGGAACAATCCGATGGCATTGGAACCTCTACCTACACAAGCCAGAAGGATATCTGGTAACCCTCCCAATTTTTCTTGACATTGAGTGCGAGTTTCTTTGCCAACTATCGCTTGAAAATCCTTCACCATTGTTGGGTAGGGATGAGGCCCAATAATAGAACCCATGATGTAATGAGTTGTTTCTACATTTGTCACACAATCCCGAATTGCCTCGGAAGTTGCTTCTTTGAGGGTTCCCATTCCTGCTTTCACTACACGAACTTCTGCCCCCATCAACTTCATCTGAAACAAGTTTAGGGATTGGCGTTCCATATCGTGGCTACCCATGTAAATCACACATTGCAAACCAAATCGCGCACACAAGCTTGCAGTAGCAACCCCATGTTGTCCTGCACCAGTTTCTGCAATAATTCGCTGTTTACCCATCCGTTTTGCTAGTAAAACCTGAGCTACAGCATTGTTAATTTTATGAGCGCCTGTATGATTTAAATCTTCACGCTTTAAATAAATTTCCGCCCCCGTGCCATCTGGTCGGGCATAATACCTTGTGAGGCGTTCGGCAAAATACAAGAGGCTGGGTCGTCCCACGTAGTCCTGCAATAAATCTTGGAGTTCAGCTTGGAAACTCGGCTCTTTACGATATTGATAAAAGGCGCCCTCCAACTCACTTAATGGCCACATTAAGGTTTCAGGGACGTACTGACCACCGAACTGTCCAAACCTGCCCAAAGAATTATGTTGAGTAATAGCCGAGGAATTGACATTTTTAATATCTGAAGTGCTTGCCACCAATCAAAACCTTTTAGATAAATGTGACGAACTGCAAATATCAATCCCAAAACTGCAATCAAAGCAATAGGCAAAATTATTAAAATCCAAGGCTTGGATAGATTTGTCTAACGTTTAGCCCAAATTATCAAATTCAAAATTAGGCGTTGCAAAATCATAGAATAATTTAGTTCCATTTGAATGAGTTTTCAAAGGGTTTGATCGCCAAACCATGCCATATTTATACAACGCCCAAAATTGTCACCCCATACACTTTGCTTTCATTCAAAGTTATTACTTCTAAATATTCTTAATTTTTTAAAAAGTAAATAAGCAAATTTTGAATTGTTTAGCGTTGGGGTTGAATATAGTTACTTGTAGATTACTAATAGGGGCTTTTCTCTGGATATAACAGCTTCACACGCTTTTGCCGTAATGCTAATTCTTCTTGGTGTAGCTGCTCTAACTGCTCTACTATCTCTTCTTTGACTCCTATAATAGAAGCCATTTGCCGAATTTTTTGCTTTTCCTGTTCATGAAGTTCTCCATCAGCAGCAGAAGCTCTAATTGCTGTGAGAAGTAAATCTCTTTGTGCTATGGATACTTGAGGAGAGCGAGCAATGACTTCTTGTATATCTTCATCTGCTTCGTATGCTTTTAGTTCTTCAATTACCCAGTCTGCTATTCCCCAGGATGCAGCGAATCCAATAGCCCAATCTTTTTCTTCCTTTGCGAGAACTCCATCTCCTTTAGCAGCTATTAAAACTGATTTCAGATAAATGGAACAATCTTCATCTGTCGGGATATCGCTAAAGCCAAAGAACCAATTAAATACCCAAGATTGACCAAGTTTTCTAATGTCAGACATGAGCTTTACCTCTATTTACTAATTTCTGTTAGAACTTACGCACTCAGATCCCCCAACCCCCTTAAAAAACAATACGCTTGGTGTTAAGGAAATTTATCTGTTAAGGCAGGGACGGGAAGCAGGGGAAGCAGGGAGGTAGAAAAAGCTTAACTGAACGGTATTGCCTTAAAAAGGGGAGCCACTGCGGTGGGCGGGTTTCGTGGCTTGGAGCAAGTGGCGTGGCTTTAGACGTTCTCCCCTTGCCAAGAAGGGTTAGCAGGGTGGTTTCAAGCTTCAGTGCCTAAATCCTATCTATATGTTTATTACAGGTGAAATTATCCTTAACTCAAATATTCTCAGTACTAAAACAAAAACACAAGGACAGTTAAGACAGTTAAGAAAGAATTTTTGGACAGTTAAGACAGTTAAGACAGTTAACAAAAAAATGTCTTAATTTAAAAATATTTGGTAGCAAAATGATTGATATTCAACATCTATTAACCAAGTATTAAAATAATTATCTCGATATAAAGTCCAGTTGGTTAAATTGATAAATAAGTCCGCTGTTTCACAAGATAGTCAGACCATTAGTAGTCATCAGTCAACACTCGTAATGCCCCATTTGCGTTCACACAACTTGAAAAGTAAAACTCAAACTTGCCCAATTATTCACATCCAATATATATGAGTCGGTTGCTGTGCCGTTCATTTCAGTTTTAATGAAGCTGGCGTTATGCAAATCTTGGAGTAAGGCTTGGACAACATCTAACGATTTCGACAACGGAGCAATTGGATGCTGGTCGGGTGTGGGATAGTTTGCGGTGTTTAAGACAGCGAGAGTCGCACTCAAGGGAGCAATACTAAAAATTAGTTGTTGTTCGGAAAAGAAGGCTGGCCCTGAAATTACCCATTCAGAACCAGCATTAGTTTGGGGTAAGGTGAGGGTTTCACCTGGGGCGATGACAACTTCTCGGAAAAGCGGTTTATTGTCTGTAGTGTCTGGTTCTTGTGGAGTTTCCCAAGAGTAGAAGACAGTTGCGGTCTGATTATTTTTTAAACCTAGCAAAATTAAGTATACTGGGCGATCGCTTTCATTTTGCAGCCGATATTGCATTCGGCTACCAATAGGGACAATGGGAGTAGGGAGTGGGGAGTGGGGAGTGGGAAGTGATTTTTGAGAAGTGATTCGTAGTGTTTGGCGTTGCGTTAACGCCTGAGGTGATTTATCGCTAATTATCTCTAGGGTTGCTTTGATGGCTAGCCGGGAAGAACCTTCATTTTCTGTGAGTCGCCATAATTTAGCTGCTAGCAAAGTGGATAATTTCGGTGCTAACCGCAGTACTGCAACTTTTACCGCTTCCCCAACTTCGCCTGCGGTGTCGGGAATTAACTCGCCATCGAGAGTAAATAGTGCATAGCGACTCGGTGCTTGCTGGAGCTTACCAAATATATAATCAGCTGGTTGCTCTCCTGCTACTACGGTGGACACACGAGCAGTAGCGGCAAAGCCACTTGTGGCGTCTACTCGTTCAATTCTTTCCAGCCGACTATCCAGAGCAATTATTAAATTAATATTTTTTGGTAAAACGCGGACTGCTTCTTGGACAAGTTGCCCGACTTGCGCCGGAGTTGCACCTTCAATTTTGAAAAGTTGCGCTTTTGCTGTTAACCCACTACGCGATCGCAATACCAATTGCTCTGATGTTGGTAGAGTCAATCGAGAATTCACTCCGTAGTATACCAGCACTTGAGGCGGTAATCCTGCTAACCACAGATGCACTGTTTTGCCGTCTTCTTCAACGGCTCTAACCACGCCCTCTCCACCAATGTCGCTGTCTGGCAGTAGAGACGTTACATGTAACGTCTCTACCTGTTGATTTTTCTGTGTACTTAATAAATCTGGTTGCTGTTTGCTACCCAGTTTGTACAGAGAATTTGCCACATGAGAAAGAGCAACTTGAATTTTAGTGGCTGGTATAGTTTCCCATAAATACTGAGTCAAGGCGTAGGTAAATAACCCGGCACTAAAACCAGAAAAGACTGCTTCCCTGGCTGACTGCTTGGAATTTGAAGTAGCAGTTAACACAACAGGAGTGCTGCGTGATTTTTGAGTTTTCAGTTCTTTGAGAAAATCGAGTTCCCCTGCTATCAGCTTGGCTTCTGGTAATTCTTGGAGGGCGCGAATTTTTAATCCGATGGCTGAGCTAGGAGCAGAATAACTCGTATCTAATACTGCTGTGACTCGGTTTGTCGGGAGCGATCGCAATAATAATAGTAAACTTTCTTCTAATAAACAATTGACTATTTGTTCATTTTGTGTGATTTGAATTTCATTAGCTGACACCAGAGCATTTTGCATAGTATCTGGCGATGTTTCCAATTTTACCCGGCTGCCATAACCGCTAAAGTGGAACACAACCACATCGTCAGCTTGAGCTTGCTTGCCCAGGTGGTCTAAAAAAGCCGCCTCAATGAATTCCCTGCTAGCTTGTTCCTCGGTTAGGGTGAGAATATCTGACCTTTGGAAGCCGAAGCGATGAATTAAAAGTTCTGTTTGCAGTTCCACATCAGTGAGGCAACCACTGAGAGACTGAATTTTTGGGTATTGGTTAATACCTATTAATAATGCCAACTTCCGCGGACTGGGTTGTGCCAAAGCGTAGTAGTAGCGGTTTCCCAAACTCAACCACTCAGCTTCAGTTAACCCCAATACGGCAAGTATTGAGCCAATTCTGTTTAAAAACGTGCGCCGTTTCATAATTAGCCATCAGTTCTCAGCCTACCAGCTAGCAGCTTAAAGGTTTGAGGCCTGTAGTGTAAAGGGGGAGGTGGGGAGATTGGGAGGTGGGGAGGTGGGGGGACAAGGGGAAAGGGGTAAGGGGTAAGGGGGAAAGATTAAATTTATTCCTTTTCCCTTTTCCCTTTAACCTTTTCCCTGCCCTATTTTCCCAATGCCCTAAACCGACACCTGTATCCGCATTGCCCGCGCCAACTCTGCGGCTACTTCTGGGCGGGAAAATTCTGGTGGAGGTAATTCGCCGCGTCGCAGCATTTCTCTGACTTTGGTTCCGGATAGATGAACGCGTTCTTCTGGTTTGCTGGGACTGGTTTTAGTCGTTGCCATCTGCTTGGTACGGGTGCAGTAGAAAGCGTGTTCAAATTTCATGGGCACAATGCCTAATTCACTTGGCTCAAATTCATCAAAGATGTATTGAGCATCATAAGTCCCATAATAATCACCAACGCCGGCATGATCCCGACCAACGATAAAGTGAGTACAGCCGTAGTTTTTGCGGACTAGGGCATGGAATATTGCTTCGCGAGGCCCAGCATAACGCATTGCTGCTGGATTAATTGCCAAAATTACCCTGTCGTGAGGGTAGTAGTGTTCCAGCAAAATTTCATAACAGCGCATCCGCACGTCGGCGGGAATATCATCATCTTTGGTTGCGCCGACTAATGGATGTAAAAACAGAGCATCCACTGTTTCTAAGGCACACTTTTGGATATATTCATGGGCGCGGTGGATGGGGTTGCGAGTTTGGAAACCCACAATAGTTTTCCAGCCGTTTTCGCGGAAAATTTGCCGTGAGGCTGCGGGATCTATTTGGTAAGTGGGAAACTGGGGATGCGCTTCCCGTTGCAATAGCCAGATGTCACCAGCCAGATGTACTGAACCTTGGTTATATAGTACCTGCACCCCAGGATGATTTGCATCATCAGTGCGGTAGACATTAATTGCCTCGCGGGTTTTATCGTAGTGATATTTTTGGGTGAGTTGCAAAACTCCAACAAAGCGCCCTGCGGGGTTATCTAGGCGAATCAAGCCACCTTCTTTGAGAGGGGAAGCTACTTCTTCGGCTACCGATAGTGTAATTGGGATTGACCACACAAGACCGTTAGCTAGTCGCATTTCTGTTACAGTGCGATCGTAGTCTTCCTGGTTCATAAAACCTGTGAGTGGACTAAAACCACCGATCGCAATCATTTCTAAATCGGAAACGGCGCGATCGTCAAGCTGCACTCGCGGCAAAAAGTCAGCTTTTGAGAGAAATTCCTCTCTTTGTTCTGGTGTGGCAATACGGTTAACTAACTGTCCACCGTGGGGGGCAATGGCATCTGGATGGTGACTCAACGTAATCCCCTCTTGTGATAACTGTTATTGTTTCAGACTATGTACTAACTTACCAAATGGTGGGACAAAAGAGATGGGGCATGGGGAAAGGGAAAAGGGAAAGGGGTAAGGGGAAAAGGGAAAGGGGTAAGGGGAAAGGGGTAAGGGGAAAAGATTAAATTTATTCCTTTTCCCTTTAACCTTTAACCTTTTCCCGACTTCTGCAAGAAGTCTATTCTTCGGTATAGCGGCGCGGTGTATAAACCCAAACATTACCATCGTTGCGCTTGATAATTCGGGTTTTTGTGGAACCGACGAGAATAATAGTTCGCATGTCGGCGGTAGCTGGTGCTAATTCCTCAAGTGTTATTACCTTTACACTCTGTCCTGGCCTGCCGAGATTCCGTCCTAAGACTACTGGTGTATTTGGTTTTCGATGTTGCAACAAAATATTTCTCGCTTCTGCCAGTTGCCAAGTACGGTCTTTGGAAACAGGGTTGTAGAAAGCGATTACGAAATCAGCTTCGGCAGCAGCGGCAATTCGTTGGGCGATCGCCGACCAAGGCTTTAAGATGTCAGAAAGGGAAATTGCACAGAAGTCATGCCCAAGAGGCGCACCAATGGCGGCGGCGGCGGCCTGCATCGCTGAGATGCCTGGAGCCACATGAATCTCGATACTTTGCCATTCTGGTTTAGCATAGCGATCGCATACTTCAAAAACCGCTGCTGCCATTGCATAAATACCGGGGTCACCAGATGAAACCACGGCTACATATCGCCCAGATGCAGCTAAATCCAGCGCCATCTTTGCCCGTGCTTCTTCTTCGCGGTTATCGGACTCATGCCGTTGCTTGCCATCTCCCAGAGAACTGATTAAATCTAAGTAAGTTTTGTAACCTACAAGGTCAGTTGCCGACTTGAGTATTTCCTTCACTTCCCCAGACATCCACTCTTGGCCACCGGGGCCTGTGCCAATAATCGCTAACCGTCCGCGTGGTTGACCAATGCTGTTGGGGTCGATGGGCTGCTGGGCAATGGCGATCGCAATCCCATCGCCAGAAGATATGGGAGATGTGCCTGTGGCGGCGATCGCTGCTGCTTGTACGGGGCTATAACCTTGTGAAAGGAACTTTTCTAGCTGATTTGAGGTGAAAAATCTAGCAGGCACTTTCAAGGCGCTAGCTACAGCGTGGATGGCAGGATCGGCAGCGGTGGTGATGGGTGCAAATATGCCAGCGATTGATGCAGGTGTGAGTGCGGCATCGGCTAATAGTTGATGTACTAGGACTAGTGTTTGGTCTGCATCAATGATGCCATCAATGGCGATCGCTATAGTTGCAGGGTGGTAGACAAGGCAGTTGGGCGCAGGAGTCACCAAACGTTCTGTAACCTGGATGGACAAATCTCCATTTGCATCTATGGGCAGTTTGCTATCGCTCAACCAAGCTGCTGTGCCTTCTACTTTGACTTGCGCCCCGGCAAGTAAATCTGAGATAAATTTTTTGGCATCGTCTGGGTTCGCTAAATGATATCCGGGGGGAGGAGACAACAGCGCTGTGCCCAAACGTAAATCCCCCGTAGTCGTGATTGCAGGTTTGATATCAAGAGCTTGGGCAGTGCGGCGTGCCAAATCATTGACCCCACCAAGTCCGCCCAAAAGGGGGACAACAGCACTACCATCTTCAGCCACAGCTAGCACTGGTGGTTCCTGTCGTTTGTCAGAGAGCATCGGAGCTAGCGTCCTAATCAAAATACCAGCAGCACAAATGCCAATCAGCGGCGTTCCTTGAGCAAATAACTCGCGCAGCGTCTCGCCAAAATTCCTGAAGCTGACATCAACCCCAGACGTGCGACCCTCTAAACCATATAATGTCGAGCCTGGTAGGACGCTGATTATTTTGCGTGCTACTGCCACGCTATTTTGACCTAATACTATAATGGCGGGTGCAACGTTCATCATTAATGAATTACAAATTACGAATTCTTCAATTAGTACTTTAAATTCATAGCTGACTAAATATTTAAACGATGAGGACATGGCTTCGCTAAGGGAAAAGGGCAAAGGTTAAAGGGAAAAGAGAGATCTTTCCTTTCCCCCTTGCCCTTTCCCCTTTCCCCCTTCCCCTTTGCCCCTTGCCCCATGCCCCATGCCCAATATCAATTAGCTTTACGGTCTTTGAGTACCCGATCTAGCAAGTCTCTTGCAGGTTGCGCTTTAGCTAAGGCTGCTTGATGGTCGCTATGAGCGCGAACAAGGCGAAAAAGACTGCTCATACCTGTTTTGAGTTGCTCAAGTTCTTCGCCAGTAACCAGTTCTCCATCAAGCATCCGTCCAATCAAGGGTTTGATGTCCCCCACTTCTTGGCGGACTTTTTGGAGCTTTTCTACGGAACTCAGTAAGGTTTTTAGCGAATTTAATATATCATCAATATCCTGGCTACCCTCCACCGACTCAAGTTCTTCTTCACTTGTTACAGTATCTTTGTCTGAAGTTGTAGGCAATTCTTGTGCAGAAGTTTCACTTTTAGCCCCGTTTGCCCGTGCCATTAATGTTTCCTCAAGGAATTTTTCTTAGTGTATCGCTTATTCTAAGTTTCTCAAGATAATATCGTCATAATTCGTTAAATAAATACTGATAAATTTCTAAATAAAAAATTGATGCATAATGTTTTATATTTATCATCTATTGGGTGTCTCAGTATGTTAATGGTTCATTAGATTAAACACAGCGATCGCATCTTCTTTGCTACTATAGCGATTCCCAGTTAAGTGAGGTACAGATAATATTTTGAAACGCAAAGGAACGCAAAGTAAAGCGCAGAGCTACGCAGAGATTTGTACCTTAGCAGACTAGGAAACGCTATAATAGAATTCTGAAGTTAAACAGTATTTATACCGGGCTGGATTTGACGCTAAGTTTATGTACTTTTATGGGATTGGGAATAGAAGACGCAAGCGAAAAAGTTTCCCTTGTCTTCTGATTCACAATCCCCTCTACAACTTTAAATCGCTCTGGAAAAGCCACTAAATACCCGATCGCGAAGATAGCGATCGAATACAGCAGCGATATTGACGATGAGTAATCGTCCGGCAGGCGCGACTTCAATATGATTGGCAAAAAGTCTAATCAAGGCATCGCCTTCTAACTGTCGTAGTTGACATTGTTCTTGTGAAAAATATTTTGTAAAATCACAATTAAAACTCAGATAATATCTTTATTGAATCTCATCTGGTGATGGTTGAAATTGGCAGTTAAATTCCATAATCGCTGTGTGGCGAATAATGTCATCGACATCGAGTATGACTTACCTTTCAATTGGCAATTCATCGCTGTCTATCGCCCGATCGTAATTTTTCAAAGGTTTATGATTCCGCACATAGACATCATCCAGCATACTAATTGAAGTCAACTACTTTGGTAAATTCAAAATTATCAAACGCCACCCATCCGTGGGGTTTGTAAGCATCCCTCAAATTCAATTTCAACAGGACTTACGCAAAAGATAACGAAAGTAGCGGTAATTCATGAATTACCGCTACGCTTGAATAAGGTTTTCAGTGACATATTGCGTAAGTCCTGTTCAAGTTCAAAATTCAGATAATTCCAAGCATAACGACCCCAACGGTATAGCTGAAATTGGCGCTGGCGTGAATCCGCAGGAAGTCTATTGCCTAAAGGTGTAAGTAATTGCGCTTGATTCTCTGAATGATGCGCCATAGTGGATAACTCTTAATCTTTAAGAGCAATTACACTTAACAGCTTTATAGTTATAAATCTGTTAAAAGCTAAAATTTTTCAAAACTTAATAAACTCATTTTTTGGCTTTATGGCTGCAATACAACAGTTATAGGCGATAATGGTGAGCTTTCCTGAAGAAATCTATAAATTTTGCTTGTGGGTCTAGTCAAAAAACTTTAATTATTATAACTTTATAGTTATAAAAACAAATAATTGATTAACAGTGCAATCATGGTTAATACCCTACCTCAGTCTGCCCCCAAGCAACCAAAAGCCGCAATCAAAGAGCCAAGCCAAGAAACTATACTTACTCCCCGGTTTTACACCACAGACTTTGAAATCGCTGCAAATCTGGATTTGTCTGCTCAGGTAACTGAGTTAACAGCAATGCTCGAAGAAATGCGATCGGACTACAACCGTCACCATTTCGTTCGGGATGAGGCGTTTGAGCAATCGTGGGAACATATTGGTGGAGAATCGCGCCGAGCTTTTATTGAATATCTAGAACGTTCGTGTATTTCAGAGTTTTCTGGGTTTTTGCTGTTTAAAGAACTATCCCGAAAACTCAAAGGCCGCAATCCGCTTTTGGCAGAAATATTTCAGTTGATGGCGCGTGATGAAGCCCGCCACGCCGGATTTCTCAACAAAGCAATGGGGGACTTCAAAGTTTCCCTCGACTTAGCGACTGTGACGAAAACTCGCACTTATACGTTTTTTCCCCTTGAGTGGGTGATTTATACAGTCTATCTATCAGAAAAAATCGGTTACTGGCGCTACATTATTATTTACCGCCATTTACAAAAGCATCCAGAAAACCAGTTTTATCCTATCTTCCGTAAATTTGAAAGTTGGTGTCAGGACGAAAACCGTCACGGGGATATATTCAAAGCGCTTTTACGTTCTCAACCGCAACTATGGAAAACCTGGAAAGCTAGGCTATGGAGTCGCTTTTTCCTGTTATCAGTATTTGCTACCCACACGCTGACTGTTCACGAACGCGCTAGTTTTTACCATTCTCTCGGACTCGAAGCAACGGAATTCGATCGCCAAGTAGTTCGCAAGACTAACGAAACTGCGGGACGGGCTTTTCCTGTAATGTTAAATACCGAACATCCCCAGTTTTTCCCGCGTCTGCAACGATGCTCGAACTACAACTTGAAAATTGCAGAGATTGAGCGCAGTTCTGCACCAAAATTGGTGAAGCTGATTCGCAAACTACCATTGATTGCAGCAATTGTTTGGAATCTACTGTTACTTTACCTCATCAAACCCATTGATGCTGAGGCTTTGCGGGAGACTGTGCGTTAGCTTTTTGAAGCGATCGCTCATCCTCAATCATGAATCGTACCATCGGGTACGATCGCACTTTGGAAACCAGGTATTCTCTTGTTCAAAAAATTGCTGTTTTGCCCCGGAGAGTTTTTAGGCTTTCGGCCTGCTGTTGGAAGCGTTCGCTAATGCGATCGCACGCTAGCTCGCAAAGCTCAAAAATCATCGGATCGACAATCTCGTAATAGACACTAGTGCCTTTGGGCTGACGAGATAAAATCCCTGCTTGAGTTAAAACTTTTAAATGCTTAGATAGATTTGCCTGTCCTAAGCCAGTAGCCTCGGCAATTTCCATCACATTCATCGCACCTGACTTGAGACAGGTCAAAATTTGTAAGCGACTTGCTTCTGATAAAACCTTGAAGTAGTCAGCAACCGCCACGAGAACAACTGGATCGGCCTTGGGTGGCTTAGTTTTTGGCATAGGATGATTTAGCGATCGGCACAATAGTTATTTAATAGTTTATTAGTAATATAGCTAATTGCTAATTAAATTTAATCAAACCCTCAACGGCCAATGCCAAATCCCATCCCCTTTCATACTATTTCACGAAATACCTGTTAGTGCGATCGCTCTCCACCGACTTTAATGCAGCTCAAGTAGAATTGCAATTTGGTCGCTGAATCGGCAGTTAGATAAGTATTTGTACTAATTTTTACTCGTAGATTATTTACAGTGTTTTTTAAGAAGAGATGTAGCCAGTTTAAAACTATTAGGTTGAGTTTGTACTGCATAAGCTTCTCTTTCTAAATCTTGCCTGTGGATATCGCTATAGTGCATAAAAAACGGTCGAGCATAATTGATAGGCTGAATATCTAAACCTAAGGTTTTTATTTTTCCTTTTCCCGCACATACTTGTGCGGCATGAATAGCTTCGTGAATTATGGTTTGAGTACCGATTTGTAGGTCAAATACTACTGGATTAATCCAAATTTTTTTGTTAGCTTCCTGTAATAATCCATAAGCACCCCGTTTAGGCGGTAGCTGAATTATTACCTGAAACCCAAATTTTTCTAATTGATTTTTTAAATCGAGAAATTTTTGTTCAGGGGTAGTTGCCTGAGAAAGTAATAATAAAGAATTTAACAGTACAGTTTCTATCATTAAAATTTATAGTTATTAAGATATTTTCATCATTCATTATCATATAACAATCTTAAGTAATTCGTGAGATGCAAGATACCCTACTTATTTAAGAAGTAAGGTATCTGTCAATACTTGTCGGTTAAAGGGGAAAGAAAAAACCTTTACCCTTTACCCTTTAACCTTTTACCCAAATCAAATTCCGAGTTAAAAATCCACAAAGCGTGCAGTATTGGGGTATCTATGAATTTTGGCGATCGCCAATTATTTCACTAAATCCTTCACCTTGTTCATAATACTCACTGGGTCAATTCCTTGATGTGGAAATTGCTCCCACAAACCGCCGCAGCCTTCTTTATGAGTACCAAGATAAGCATATTTGGGAGTAAAACCACGCTCTAATAACCAACTACCAAATCGGCTGCCTAATCCAGTGCGACGATTAAAGGACTCGACCACAAGTAAAAAGGGAGCTTTACCAATTTTTGCCATCGTTTCTTCATCAATGACATTTAAAGTTGGTTTGTTGATTAAACCTATATCTAAACCTTCTTGTTTGAGACGCTCAACTGCATCGAGGGCGCGATATAGAGCATCACCAAAGCTAATAATGTAGCCTTGGGTTCCTTCTCGAATTACTTCATCTTTCCCAGGAACAAATTTATAGTCACTACCAAAAAATTCATGACCATTATTGTCGAGAATTAATGGTACTTTAGAACGGGTGGAGAAAATAAACCGCAGCCCAGGCTCAAAGAACGCAGATTCTACACAGGCTTTCATCTGATTAGCATCAGAGGGAAAATAAAGACGTGTTTGATAACCATCATCCAAACCATTGTCAGCGAACATATTATTTAAACCGAAGTGGCAGGTATTATCTGCCATATCATCGATACCTGCATGAGAAAAATGACAAAGCACATTCGAGTAGTTCAACCGCGCCATCGTAATCTCTGAAATACACATTTCTAAGAAAGCGCTAAAGGTTGCAAAAATACCTTGTTTTCCTGATTCCATTCCAAATCCAGCAGCAGCAGAAAAGTTGCTCCGTTCCATAATGCCAGAGGAAATAAAAATTTCTGGGTATGCATCGTGAATTTTCTTCAGTCCGCACGAACCTTCAAGATCGCTATCGATGACTCTGACATTTTCCTTGCGCTCTACTTCACTGAGGCGACTTAAGACAGCAACCATCGCATCGCCAAACACGTTGCGATTAGCATCCCATTTGTCACTCGAACCGAGAAAAGTGTAGGTTTGTTTCGGTTTTTGAATACTCTTGATGTACTCGACAGCAGCAATTTGTCCCCGTGATTCGAGATATTGAATTGCTAAATCTACAGAAATCACATCATGACCGTGAGTAGAGCCTTCTAACCCTGCAATACCAGGGCACATGGGGCGTTTATTAATAATGGCAACTGGGCCGGGAGTATTCACAGCTTCGTAAATCCGATGGTATAGGTCGTCTATGTCTTCCCCATTTCCTTCGAGTATCCTCAATCCATGTCCTTGTAAGGTTTTGGCGACACTGAAACCAGGGAGATATTTTGAAGGATGTCCGGCGATCGTCACATCGTTATCATCAATGATGAGTTTGACGTTAAGATGTTGAGCGACAGCCAAGCGAGCAGCTTCAGCATCGTTGCCTTCTTGCTGGGAACCATCGGAACCAAGACAGAAAACTACTTTACCTGGATTTGCCATTGCCACACCATTGACGTAAGGCCACATGTGTCCTAGTCGTCCAGAACTAAATTTGACGCCAGGAGTTAGCCCTAATTCTGGATGTCCTGGTAAGCCGGAGTGTGCTTGGCGATAGTGTAGGAGTTGCTCGCTTGGTAAGTCGCCGTGCAAAGCTGCCATTAGATACTGAGTTGCAACTCGATGTCCAGCCTCATCAAAGAAAATCGGCACAAACTTATTGGGTACTGAATTAAACAAGGCATCAAGTACGATCGCCTCTGGTACTGTGTCATAAGGCCCCCCAGTATGGCCGCCTACCCCCGTAGCAGCGCCGGTGGCTGTAAAAAACACGATCGCATCACGGCACAGTTGAATGTTTGCTTTTAGGTTCTCTCGTTGCTCCAAGGTAAGAGTTGCATTTGCCAGATCGAGAACTACTGGTTTGTAAGCACTCAAATTAATGGGAAATTGAACGTTAGTAACAGTCATAATTTATTCCTGGGAATTTAGAAAGGGCAATGGCATTTGGAAACTTGCAAAAAATCAGAAATTGAGGCAAGAGCTATCCCAATACGGTTCAGTTAACGTGTTTATTCCTCGAAGATTCCCCCAACCCCCCGATAAATTGGGGGACTTACAACCCTCTTTTACCCCCTTAAAAAGGGGGTCGCCGTAGGCGGGGGGATCTTAACCGAACCGTATTGACAGCAATCCGACCGCTTTTGTTCAATAAAGCAGGCTATGAAAAGTCATTGAAAATGCAGCTAAGATTGTTAAATCTCGCTTGCACGAATGTGCTTGAATTTATTTAAAATTTGTGAGAAACATGCACTAACCTGCATACCTATGAGTATAAACTCACAAACGTGCAATTTCAAGATTAAATATGCAATTTCCGGAAAATAAATTATGCTAACTGCGGAGCGACGACAATTTATCCTAGAGATTCTGCGGCGTGACAAAAAGGTGCTGTCATCGGAACTGAGTGCGGTTTTAAAGGTTTCTGAGGATACGATTCGCCGGGATTTGCGGGAATTAGCCGAATCAGGCTTATTGCAACGCGTTCATGGGGGGGCACTTCTAATTTCGCCAGCGATCGCTTCTTATGCCGATCGCCAAAAGCAAGCGCCGCAAGAAAAAAAAGCGATCGCCCGTGCAGCTGCCAAACTAGTCTCTCCAGGGCAGGTGGTAATTTTAGATGGAGGCACTACAACTCTCCAAGTAGCCCGTCATTTGCCTTTGGAATTGCAAGCGACAATTGTCACAAACAGCCCTCCCATTGCTGTAGCCTTAGCAGAACATCCCCATATAGAAGTTGTAATGTTAGGCGGAAAACTCTACAAAAAAGCTTTGGTAAATGTCGGTGCTACTACAGTTGAGGCATTACGGATGATTCGTGCAGATTTGTGCATGTTGGGAGTGTGTAGCGTACATCCAGAATTTGGAATTAGCGTACAGAACTTGGACGAAGCGCATGTCAAACGAGCGATGATTGCTGGTGCGGCGGAGGTAGTTGGATTAGCCACAGAGGAGAAGTTAGACACTGCTGCTCCTTATGTTGTGGAATCGATTCATGCCCTAACTTACCTGGTAACTGCACCAACTGTATCAGATCGGATAGTAAGTTCTTACAAAGCTTTGGGTTTGGCGATCGTTCGTGAGTAAATAAGGGAACTGGAAAAAATAAATAATAGGTTTAGGTGGTTGAGTGTTGACTGACACCGTTTGCGAAATATTTCTTAATGCTGGAAATGCTTGTGCTGTCGTGGAAGCCTGCCAACGAAAGTTTCCAAAAACCACCCTTCCAATGAATTCGCCAATGGTATCTTCGCTACTTTCCCCCATCAAGGAAGCTTGACTAGCTAACGATGTCAACCTCCTCAATGGTGGGCGGCTAGGCAAAAAGCTCGGAAGTCTTTTCCATCAGCGCGGTGCCTTCAATTCATGGGCAGGCAGCCAGCAGGCGAGCCAATCAGGCTTACAGCATGGGAAGCACGTGGGGACGAGATCCGGTCGGGAAGGCTGCGTCGATTCGATCGAGTTCGGTTTGGGTCAGATTGAGTTCCCCGGCTCCCGCGTTTTCAGCGGCGTGTTCGGGGTTGGATGCTTTGGGGATTGCGAAGAGCGAGGAATGCCGCACCAGAAATCGGAGCGCGACTTGGCGAGGGGTGGCGTTATGGGCGGCGGCGATTTCCTGTAGTACGCGACCTGCGGTTGTGCGCGAGCTGGGAAAATCCCCATGACCGAAGGGGCTGTATGCGACTACGGCGACCCCATGCTTCTCACACCAGGGCATCACAGCGTGTTCGATCGCTCTCTCTTTCAAATGGTAAAGGACTTGATTGCAGACGAGAGAACCCTCGCCAGCGATCTTCTGGACTGCTTCAAGGTCAGGCACATCGAAGTTGCTCACGCCCCAGCAGAGAATCTTCCCCTCATGCTGAAGCTGCTCGAAGGCAGCGATCGTCTCCTCCAGTGGGTGTTGACCGCGCCAGTGCAACAGATAACAGTCCAGCCGATCGGTATGAAGTCGAGCGAGGGATTTCTCGCAGGCTACGATCGTCCCTTTGCGAGAAGCATTTCCAGGAAGAACCTTGGAAACCAGGAAAACCCGATCGCGTCGTCCAGCGATCGCCTCGGCGACTACCTCCTCGGCGCTGCCGTACATCTCGGCCGTGTCGATATGGGTCATACCGAGATCGAGTCCTTGGCGCAAAGCGGCGATCGCAGAGGCGCGGTCACCGTTGTCGATGTACCAGGTTCCTTGACCGATCGCTGCCACCTCGCGCTGCGTGGAACCAAATCGATGCTGTTCCATACCTGTCCTCCTGATTAACGCTCCGAGTCCTCAGACTATCTGCCGTACCTGCCCTGCATGGCTGAACAGCTCGATCGTTTCCCGGTTGAAGGCTGGGATGTCGTCTGGCTTGCGGCTCGACACGAGGTTGTTATCAACTACAACTTCCCGATCTACCCACTGGGCACCTGCGTTCTGGAGATCGGTCTTGAGCGACGGCCACGAGGTGAGCCTTCGTCCGCGCACCACATCTGCCTCGATCAGAGTCCAAGGTCCGTGGCAGATCGCCGCTACCGGCTTGTTGGTATCGAAGAAGGACTTTATAAACTCGATCGCCTTAGCTTGAGTCCGAAGTTGATCTGGATTGGCAACACCACCGGGAAGCAGGAGGGCATCATAGTCGGCTGGATTTACTCGATCGAGGGGGACATCTACCGGGAAAAAATCCCCTTTGTCAAAATGGTTCCAGCCCTGAACGCGATCGCTCTTAGGTGAAATAATGTGGGTTTGAGCACCTGCTGACTCAAGGGCTTGCTTTGGTTGAGTCATTTCAACTTGCTCAAAGCCATCTGTAACCAGAATGGCAACTTTTTTATTTGTGAGTTCTTCTGTCATCTCTACCTCCTAAAGTGTTGGCTAGTAGTTCGCCAAGGAAACTTGGCGGGGTAAAGGGTAAGGGGTAAGGGGGAAAGGTTTTAAATCCCTTACCCTTTTCCCTTTCCCCTTTCCCCAGCCCTCACCTAACAATTTTGGGTTGGCAGACTACTAGACTTGGTTTTTTCGTGTTCTTGTGGGGTTTTAGGCAGCCTGACCTGGCTTGAGCACGATCTTGATGCAGTTGTCCTTCTTGTGTTTAAAAATCTCGTAGCCGTGCGGTGCTTTCTCTAGCGGTAGACGATGGGTGATTACAAAAGATGGGTCGATATCGCCATTTTGGACGCGATCGAGTAGCGGGCGCAGGTAACGATGAACGTGCGTTTGTCCGGTTTTAAACGTCAAAGCTTTGTTCATGGCAGCACCCATCGGTATCTTGTCTAGAAAGCCGCCGTAAACACCAGGAATTGAAACAGTGCCACCTTTGCGACAGGCAACAATCACTTGCCTTAGGGCAGTGGGTCGGTCAGTTTCCATACGCACGGCTTGCTTTACCTGGTCGTAAAACGCATCAGGACCCGTACCGTGGGCTTCCATTCCCACAGCATCCATGCAAGCATCGGGGCCGCGACCACCCGTCATTTCTTTCAATGCTTCACCCACCTCGACTTCCTCATAGTTAAGGACTTCTGCCTTGCCGTCTTTCGCCATCTGTAGGCGTTCGGGAACTCGATCGATTGCAATGACGCGCTCGGCACCTAGCATATATGCACTTCTAATGGCAAACTGTCCGACTGGACCGCAGCCCCAGATCGCTACAGTATCTCCTGGCTGGATATCGCAGTTTTCCGCTGCCATATAGCCAGTGGGGAAGATATCCGTCAGAAACAGGACTTGTTCGTCTGTTAGTCCATCAGGAATCTTGAATAAACCGACATCGGCAAAGGGAACGCGGGCATATTCAGCTTGACCTCCAGCATAGCCACCCATCATATGGGAGTAGCCGAAAAGACCAGATGGGGAATGACCCATGAGTTTTTCCGGTATCCAGCCGTTGGGGTTGGAGTTATCGCACAGCGACCACAAATCTTTTTGACAAAAGAAACACGAGCCGCAGGAAATGGTAAAGGGGACGACAACGCGATCGCCTATCTTCACATTCTTGACGGCACTACCTAGCTCGACGACCTCCCCCATAAATTCATGACCAAGGATGTCGCCCTTTTCCATCGTGGGGATGTAACCGTCATAAAGATGTAAATCAGAACCGCAAATCGCCGTTGACGTGATTTTAACAATCGCATCACGCGGATTGATGATTTTTGGATCGGGTACTGTATCAACTCGTACATCGTTAGCGCCGTGCCAGCAAACTGCTTTCATAATCTTTAACCTCCCTTTGGTTGACCTTGGTCATTGGTCATTGGTCATTAGTTTTGGATAAATAATAAAGTGCAAAGTCGAGCTACTGCGTTCTTGTCGCCCTGCGTCGGAATCTTGTGGCCTTGAGCGGAGGTTTCCCACTATCAGAACTTTGTAACAAATGACTAATGACAAATAACTAATGACTAATGACAATAGCGCAATATGTAAGCGCATTAGCCTAGTTAATTCAAGGCTGCAATCTAACTTTTATGCAATTGTCTTTTTTGTGCTTGAATAACTCAAAACCTTGCTTTGCTTCTGTGAGGGGCAAGTGATGTGTGAATACAATAGATGGATCGACTTCACCTTTCAAAACGTAATCCAGCAAGATAGGCATATACTTCTGACCGAACATTTGTCCCATTCTGAAGGTCATAGCTTTGTTCATGGCAGCACCCATTGGTATCTTGTCTACAAATGCACCATAAACACCCATGATTGAGAGAGTACCAGCTTTGCGACCGCTTACTATCATTTGCCGCAGTACGTGGGGGCGATCTGTTTCTAAGCGAACTGCTTGCTTGGCTTCATCGTAGAATCCTTGTAGACCAGAGGCGTGGGCTTCTAGCCCCACTGCATCAATGCAAGCATCGGGGCCGCGTCCTCCGGTCATTTCTTTGAGTGCTTCCCCAGCATCAACTTCTTCATAGTTGATGACTTCTGCTTTGGCAAAATCTTTAGCTAGTTGTAGCCGTTCGGGAAATCTGTCAATCCCAATGACGCGTTCTGCACCCAACAGATAAGCACTACGCATAGCAAACTGTCCAACCGGGCCGCAGCCCCAGACTGCTACGACATCTCCAGGCTTGATATTACATAAATCTGCACCCATGTAGCCAGTGGGGAAGGCATCAGAAATTGGTAGCAGCTTTTCGTCAGGAATATCTTTGGGAACTTTGATTGCACCCAAATCAGCAAAGGGTAAGCGCACGTATTCTGCAAAAGCACCTGCATAGCCACCAAAAGCGTGGGAGTAGCCATAAATGCCTGATGTAGAATAACCGTAGACTTTTTCTGCCATCCAAGCGTTGGGGTTAGAGTTATCGCACAATGACCACATTTGCCGATCGCAGTAGAAGCAACCGCCGCAACCAATCATTGAAGAAACAACTACGCGATCGCCTTTTTGCAATTTCTTGACTTCACTACCAATTTCAACGATTTCCCCCATAAATTCGTGACCGATAATGTCACCGGGTTCCATCGTTGGGATGTAGCCATCGTAAATGTGCAAGTCAGAACCGCAGATTGTTGACGATGTGACTTTGAGAATAGCATCGCGGGGGTTAAGTATTTTGGGGTCTGGCACTGTTTCCACCCGCACATCGTTAGCGCCATACCAACAAACAGCTTTCATAGTTTATACCAATTTCCTAAAAGTTTGAAACAGATCCAAATTCATAAACCCTTGTCAAATCAGGATTTCTTAATTTTGAATTTTGAATTTTGAATTTTTAATTGGTATTACCCTTTACCTCTTGGTTGACCATCTGTTGTGGCAATTTCGCCTGCTTCCATCAGCATTTTGAAGTGGCGTAAATCTTCTGTCAGGTTATGTTTTGGGTCTTCACCGAAGAGTTTGGCAATTGCATTTCCAATCGCACCACCAGGCGGGTTAAATTCCCTAACTACCTTGACCTCAGTACCGCGATTACCTGGCGCTGGCTTAAACTGAACTACACCTGAGTTTTCAATTTCTGCACTTTGAACTGAAGCCCAGGAAATTATTTCGTTTTCTTTGTCTTCAACGATGACTGCATCCCACTCTAAGGTTCTATCCAAGAGTCCTTCAACAATCCAGTGGGTTTTCTTCTCGTCGTACACCTTTACTTCTTTGAGATGCTTGATGAAGCGCGGTAAATTCTCAAAGTTACGCCAAAATCGGTAAAGTTCTTCTGCTGGTTTGTTAATCGTTACAGTCTTTTCAACTTTGACTTTTTGGTTCGCCATCATTACCTCTTGTACTTGCTAGTTATATATTTTTTGGTTGTTTTATATAAAAGTTTGAACAAATTTGTCTATATATTTTTTAAACTTTTATTTGGAAATTAATTGTCTTTCAATAGACTTAGTTTTTTCAATATTTTACTACTGCAAAAGTAGTAATTATATTTTTTTTGCTTACCCAAATTTTCCCTACTCCAACGTTTCCTAAAGCTTGAGGCGGGCAACTTAAAGTAAGTATTTTTTTCGGACTTTAACAGCGCGATCGCTCCAATCTACTAAAACTAATTTCAGCAAATCGGAATTGATAAATAGTCTACCTACAGAAGTGAAAGATCTCCTCAATCGCAGGGTATGATGTCTGAAATGTATTCTGCTTGTTAATTTTGCTCTTTATTAGTAGCCTAAAACTATCAATAATCAACCTTTAGGGTGATTTAGTAATTTAAAATAAGGTGAAAATAGTTATTTTAGATTTTCATTGTCTACAGCGATGTCTGACACCAGCTTGCCTAATACGGGGGAAATTAAGGGTGCGATCGCAAGACAATAAAATTTCCGGCTGATTCTAAGCTCGACTTTATCCATTTTTGATTCAATCAAGCAGCGTAAACAGCAATATCTCTCAAACGCTCAAATAAAAGACGAGGGACTTTTATCATTTGAGTGGTTTCGGAAGATGTGGAAAAAGTGCTAGCCCATAAAAATCGTCTAACTAAAGCCAGTGCATCCGAAAAAGTAGGCAAAACTTTGGAGTACCAGATTGTTTGCTGAATTGTCCAAGAAAAATTAGCTTGTAAATGGTCTGCCAAAATCACGACCAAGGAAAATAATCCCAGCAATGTAGGTGTTGTACGAGCAATTGACTGGTCTGACCAAAGACAAAGTTGAGTTTCCATTCCTAGATGTTTCCTCACTTCTTCAAAAGTTACTTCAATCTGCCAGCGACGTACAAACCACTCCAAGATTTGTTTAGGAGAATATTCTTGAAAAGTAGATAACAAAGCCTGTGATTCAAATTTACCCAGAGAGTCACGTACTAATACCCAACGAATAGGAACCACAGGTAAACCTGTGTGATACCAAACCGCAGTTCCAGTCTCAGTCTATTGCGCGAGTCACCAGTATTCACCAAGACTGTATTTAAATGTTATGTATGCAGCAAAACCCGCATTTTTTAGCGATCGCCTATCCTTGTGATGACCCGAAGCTAAAAATGGATAAAGTCGAGCTAAGAGGATGTTTTAAAAGTCCTCTGTCGGTATAGGACTCATATTTGATTTTTGAAATATATGTAGGGGAGCCAGCCGCATGGGCGGGTTTCCCGACTTGAGCGGACTGGCGTTGCGTTAGCCTTTGGCGTAACGCACTGGTTAATGATTTAGGTGCGTTAGGCTACGCCATAACACAACGCCAGTTGCTACAACGGATAGCGAAGCGGTAGCGAGTCATCGAGCGTCGGGAACCTCCGCAACGCACTGGCTCCCCTACAGATACTGAGATTTTTTCACCAAATCAAATCGGACTCCTATATTAAAAAGTTCTAGTTCCGTCATTATCCTCCTTAAAAAGGAGGACTTTGATTCCGGTTCCCCCCTTTTTAAGGGGGGTTAGGGGGGATCGATAAGTGCCTAAAATCACAGCCAAATACTTTTAAAACAACCTTTAAATAAAAAATCCAAAATCCAAAATTACTGCGTTTTTGTAATTTGCCGAAGAAAGTTTATATTCAAATCTAGTTTATTACCTAGCCATAGGGCGCGATCGGTGTGGTCTGTCAAATCATCGCCTGTTTCAGGATGAACGAGAATATCCAAACCTTGACGATTTAGCATTAACCAGGGGACGACTTTATCAAACTGATTTGGTAAGAAAGCAACTTGATACATTCCTTTTGGGTGAGGGCCGATAGGCTGGTCAAACCAGCGTCCAAGCTTTACGTGAAATCTAGCGCCCAATCCTTCACGCACGCGGGCGGCGACATCACGAGTTGGGGTATCAAAGTAGACATGAGCGTGAAAACCAACGATCTCTGTAGTATCTTGTTCCATTGTTTTTAGATCCACTTTCTGCCTTAAAATCTAATTTTTTTGTCACTCCAAAAGCGTTGCCGTTGTCCCAATTTTACCTAGTAGGCGCGGCTAGCAATCGCTTCCATAATAATTATTTCTAAAAATATTTGTAACACACCAATAAGTTGTAAAGGCGTACAACGTTTCACACGAAAAAAGAAAATAAATAAGTCTTGATTTCTCGTTTTGTGTCCAGGTTTTTTCCCTCTCTCCAAACCTCTCCCCCACGGAGGGAGAGGCTTTGAAACCCGTTTTAGTTTTTCTCTGCTTGTATGAAACCACCCTGCCTAAGAGCAAGCGGGGTGGCGTTGTTCGGGTTTATTAAGTAATTAACCGCACATGATATTACATAATTTAATACTTAGTTAACGCTTGAAGCACTTGTAGTTTCTTTAACAAGTTCATCTTTTTTAGCGGTAACGGTAAGATGTACAATGTGTACTGAACAAGGAGCATGGTGAAGAACGTAGTTGCTCACACTACCCAAAAAGAATTCGGTCAGCCCAGAACGACCGCGACGCCCCATCACAATTAAGTCGGCGTCATAACTACGTGCTAAGTCACAAATAAGGCGACCGGGATTCCCAAGATTTTGTGTAAATTCCGTAGTAATGCCTGCTGTATTAGCTTGGGCACAGAAAGATTGTAACATTTGGATACCTTGAGTTTTAAAGGTCTCCCACTGCTTTTGGTATAACTCGAAGTTTTGACTGTTTAATCCCGGATAGTAGTCAAAATTAGATACCATAGGTACATAAGGGCTACCTTCTTCTTCTGGTGATAGGACATGCAGTAGCATTAAGCTAGCTTGTGTTAACTGTGCTAAAGTTAACGCTTGGTCAAAAACCTTGTGACCTACTTCCGACCGATCTAATGCAACTAAAATCTTTTTAAACATATATACCCCCAGTTCTATTGGTAATTAATTGGCCTTTACGATTTGGGATTTGCAGATGCTGGATTGTTATAAATGAGCAACCTATCTGCTATGTTTGCTGACATTTTGAAGTATTTTGAATAACAGTGCAGTGCTAACACTACAAGAATTGCAGTGAAACAACCGATGCGGAGTGTCAGTTTCGTAACTTGTGAATTTTAAATTCCTGAAACTTTTTAGTTTGATAGTTATATTTATAGCAAAAGAATTTGACGTAGTTGTGAAGAAAACAAATGCATTTAACATTTAATCTTTCTTCAAACAGCCCCACCCTTAAATTGAGTTTGGGACTAAGGCATATTTATTTAGAGGCTAAAAAACCTGCTTTACAAAAGTTAATCAATTGCTAATAGTTTTTCACTAGGACTTACGCAAAATATTTGTCAAACTCTCATTTCTCCGTGACGCGCCAGTTGCTTCTCTACGAGACGCTTCGCGAACAAGTCTCTTAACCGCAAGGGCGCACTGGCTTCTCTGCGCCTCTGTGGTAGCATGCGGCAAGCCGCTCCGCGTCTACGATTTTCCGTTAGCTGCGCGTAAGTCCTGTTCACTTTAAACTTGTAGGACTAGGGCGTGTTTTCAAACTCGTTGTATCCTAAAAAAGATGCGATCGCTTTGTGATAATGATGAACCGAGGAGACTTAAGTAACGAAAGCTGGGCGAGGTTGTCCACGTTTGTTGTATCACGCAGAGGCGCAGAGGCGCAGAGAAGAGAACGCAAAGTAAGGACTTTTGCAAGAAGTCTAATAATCGAAGCTTGATTCTGAAACTTTGATTGAGCGAGGCTTTGAACCTCTATTTTTTAACAGTAACTAAAATTTGTAGCCAAGCCTGGAATTAAAGCCCTGAAAGCCTTTGGGCAATTAGGTTCTCCCAAAGTGACAAAACAGGGCTAACCATCAGGAAGAATTAAGTAGGTCAACTTAATTAAACATAAAACGTAGGGTGCGTTGTCGCAAAGCGCAACGCACCTCAGTTGATGTAGAGTCTATGGAGGTGCGTTAGCCTACGGCATAACACGCCCTACATTTATATACATTTACGTCTTACGTTTTTTTAGGTTGAGCTACTTATTAGGGATGTAAAATTTGAAAGCTCAGACTGGAATTTCAATAATAAATTCTGTACCTTCGCCCAAAATAGAGTAACAACTCAACTTGCCGCCATGAGTTTCTTCCACAATCTGTCGAGCGATCGCCAGTCCCAATCCCGTTCCTTTTCCTACAGCTTTGGTAGTAAATAGATGGTCAAATATTTTCTGTTTTACGGATTCACTCATTCCCTTGCCGTTATCAGCAATTGAGATTTTTATAGATTTATCTTCAATCAATGTTGTAATTTTAATGCGGTTAGGGTTGGTTTGGATTTCTGCAAAACTTTTACCAATATTTGACTCTTCAAAAATATCAATAGCATTGGCAAGAATATTCATAAATACCTGATTTAATTGTCCGGGAAAACATTCTATTTGGGGTAAATCTCCATACTCAGCGATAACTTCAATAGCCGGACGTTGTTCGTTAGCTTTTAGGCGATGTTTGAGAATGAGAATTGTACTATCAATACCGTGATGAATATTAAACTGGACTTTATAATCTTTATCTGCACGAGAAAAAGTACGGAGACTAGTGCTAATATTCTTGAGGCGATCGCACGCGATAGTCATGGAATCAATTATTTTAGGTAAGTCTTCTAAGGTATACTCTAAATCTATGTCTTCGGCATGGTCGTTGATTTCATCTCCTGGTGCGGGGAAACTTTGCTCGTATAGTTTTAAGTGTTCGATCAGATCGTTAATACTAGGTTTAGCTTGTTTGAGGCTAGCAGCGATAAAACCAAGGGGATTATTCATTTCGTGCGCTACCCCAGCCACTAAATTACCTAGTGCAGACATCTTTTCACTTTGGATTATCTGTAATTGGGCTTGTTGTAAATCAATTAGTGCTTTCCCGGCTTGTTGATAGAGTTGGGCATTTTCCAATGAGATGGCGGCTTGGGCGCACAGCAAATTGAGTACTTTAACGCGATCGTGAGTAAATGCTCCAGCCGCGATATTGTTTTCTAGGTACAATACGCCGAGCAATTTTCCTTGATTTAATATCGGACTGCATAAAATACTTTTAGGTTGCTGTTGCTGAATATAGGGGTCATTAATTAATTGCAAATGTTCGTTAGCATCCACAATTACTACTGGTTCTAAAGTGCGTTTGACAGCGTTAATTAAGCCAATTGGTAGATCCTTCGACTCTTCAACAAGCTCTGAGTTGAGCAACATTGAAGAAAATTTGACTTTTGTATTTTCCTTGCCTTCAATAGCACTAACATTCAGTTCGGCTGATGCCCTAATCAATAAATTGTCTGACTCTACCAACATTAATACGCACTTATCTGCTCCAGCATTTTCAATTGCGATATGCAGCAATGATGACAGCAGTTTTTCAAGTTCAATTTCGCTGGAGATAGTTTGAGAAGCTTTGAGAATAGTACCTAAATCTAAAGCTGAAGAAACACTGCTACTGTTGGAAGTATAGGAAGTGATGGCGGTATTATTCCCCAAAGTAAAGAGTGTTTGGTTAGTTGAGAAAGAAGAAGCCTGCTGGATAATAGGAGCTAGTAATGAGGCATAACGTTTTTCAATTTCAACAACTTTAGCTTTTGCTCCCCAACGAGCATAACAGTAATATGCTTGCTGGATATATACTTGAGCCACCTTTTCTTTACCCCAGTCGAAGTAAAATTGAGCGCAAAGTTCATTGCTTAGTGCTTCTTCTTGGATGTAGCCGTTGGTATGAGCTAGAGAGATGGCGCGATCGTAATTTTCAATTGCTTCGATTTTATTGCCCAACACTCGTTGTTTTTCTGCCTCAACTAAATGCCATTTATGCAGATGATTCATAGGAGCAGATTGCGCCCATTGGTGCAGAGACTTTTGATGCATTTCCACTTGGGCGAGAATTTCGGCTCTTTCAATTTCTGGCAGAGTGCGAGATACTGCCAAGTACGTCAGAGTTGTATAGAAAGAGAAAATCGGTATAAAAATTAATCCTGATACTGCCAGTAAATACTGCTTACCTTCGTCAATATATTCTATTGCGGCTTTGTAATTACCAAAAGAATAAGCCAGCAACAGTTTGTAGGTATAAAGCTCGGCAATCACCGTCAGTTCGTTAGCTTGGCGGTGCTTGGGCAACATTGCAGTTTCATCATAGATATTGCCACTCAAACAATCCGGCTGAATTCGGGGTTCCCTGAAGTTTTCTGCCGCCTGCCGCATTAAGCTTACATAAGTTTGGGCAGAATGTTGCTTGGCGTTAGTTAAGGCAGCATTGTAAGAGGCTATATCTAGTTCTAAACTGCTGAGTTCCGTACCACTCCAAAAGCCTGCATAACTATAACAGCAGACATTGTAACCAGCGTGTAAAAAATCGCCAGTTTCCATACCAGACGCAAAACCATTTTTTAGCGTCGGGATAGTCGCCAAAAAGCTTTCTTGACGATGTTGAATAAAACCACCAAACAAAATTAAAATTGTTGATTTTAATTCCGGCAGATTGAAACGCTCTAGTAAATGCAATGCCAACTGTCCAAAGCTATAGCCTGTCTCAACTTCTCCTAAAAAGGCACACAGCACCATACCGTGAAGCACATACCCTACTGTAGAGGCGGGCGCATTACCAAACTGTAGAGATAGACTGACCATTGTAGAGCTAATTAATGGCAATAAACCAGGCATTCCTTGAAAAACCGGAGCAAACAACATTCCTAACAGTTGCATGGCTGCTTGCGCTTGCAGATCGCTCATTACTGGTAGGTCAATTAATTCTTCAATTCGTTTACCTGCCAGTTGACTGGCGAGAATTTGTAAAGCTTTACCAATCTCAGCATCATTTGGCTCGATAGGTAGTGCCACTCCCAATTGTAAGAGTGCATCTCTACCCACTGCGATCGCTTCTAAATGTCTGGTTTGGGCTGTCTGGGCAGCAATTTGAATTTCGTAAATTTTTACTTTATCTAAAATACTCTCGGCTGATTGCAACACCTCTTGCGCTATTTTTTCCATCCCATCAAAGTCAGCATTTAGATAGCTAGCTTCGGCGGCGGCTACATAAAGATTTAAAGTTAATTCATATTGTTCTTGCCAGCATTTGGTTATCAGTAGTTCTATCCCGGTCTGAAAATAGGCTCTGGCCGCGGTGTATGCAGTAGAATTTTTAGCCTTTTTCCCTGCTGCTAAGTTAAGTTGAGCCAAGGTTTCTCGCTCTTGCGATTCGGTAATTAACTCTTGTCCTAGATTTAAATGCCCAACAATATCAAACAGTTTTTCTTCTTTTTCTGTCAAGGAATAATTTTGCAACAGCAATTGTCCAATTTGGAGATGAGTTGCTTGTTTTTGGCGATCGGGAATTAGAGAATAAGCAGCTTGTTGAACTCGATCGTGTAGAAATTTATATTTAGCTAGTTGTTTACCGAGATTTTCATTTGACTGAGCTACCGTATCAGGAGCTTCTCCTTGATAAAATTTATAAACATCACTAATCGGTAAAATTAAACCTTCTTGCAAAGCTTTCCATAAACTAGCTGCCGTTTCAATTTCTGTTTCTTCCAAAACAATTGCCAAAGTTGATAAGTCAAATTGATTGCCAATACAAGCGGCTAATTGCAACGCTCTTTGAGTTGATTGAGGCAGTCGTTGTAATTGAGCTACCATAAACTTCACAACATCATCTGTAATTCCTTGATGATTTGTTTGTGTAATGTTGTATGACCAATACCCTAACTCCAAGTTAAATTTAATTAATTCATCTTGGTGCAATGCTTTAAGAAACTGTATAGCAAAAAAAGGATTACCTTCAGTTTCTTGATATACCTGTAGAGCCAGAGGTAATGCCGAATTTTCTGGACATTTGAGTGTATCGCTAACTAATTGCTCAACTTCACCTTGACCTAGTGGTGCTAAAGTAATTGTATTAATCGTGGCTTTTGTTGTTTGAATATCATTCAAAGTCAACACTAAGGGGTGCGATAGAGAAACTTCGTTATCGCGATAAGCTCCAATTAATAGAAGATGTTTTGTATCAGCCATTAATAACTGCATCAACATCAGTGATGCCGAATCTGCCCATTGCAAATCATCTAAAAATACTACTAATGGATGTTCGGCACTAGTAAAAACTTGGGTAAATTTTTGGAATAATAAATTAAAGCGATTTTGTGCCGCCATTCCTGATAATTCTGGCACAGGCGGTTGTTGACCAATAATTTTTGAAAGTTCTGGAATAACTTCAATAATGACCTGTCCGTTTTCGCCAACTGCTGCTAATATCTTGTTTTTCCATTGCTGAAGTTGGAGATTGTTTTCTGTTAATAATTGCCCGATTAAATCTCGGAATGCTTGAACAAAAGCACTCAAGGGTATATTACGTTGAAATTGGTCGTATTTGCCTTTGATAAAATAGCCGCGTTGCCGCACAATTGGTTTATGCACTTCGTTGACTACTGCTGTTTTTCCAATTCCGGAAAAACCTGCCACTAACACAATTTCTGTTGCACCAAGGCTAACTCTTTCAAAGGCTTGTAGAAGGGTTTCTATTTCTACTTCTCGACCATAAAGTTTATCAGAGATAATAAAGCGATCGCACGCATCTCGTTGAGCAATAGGAAAACTCTTAATTTCGCCTGTTGATTCGAGTTGATTTAAACAATTTTCTAAATCTAACTTCAGTCCTAATGCACTTTGATAGCGGTCTTCAACATTTTTTGCCATCAACTTCATTACAATATCTGAAAGTACCTTGGGAATTTCTTTCTTCTTTTCCAAAGGTGTAGGCATTTTAGCAATATGGCAATGCACCAACTCCATCGGGTCATTTGATTGGAAGGGTAATTCACCAGTGAGTAATTCGTAAAAAGTAACACCCAAAGAATAAAAGTCACTGCGGTAGTCAACTCCCCGGTTCATTCTTCCGGTTTGTTCTGGAGAAATATAAGCTAGCGTTCCTTCCAGTACGTTAGGATTAACGAGAGTTTGAGTTTCTCGTGGTAGCAAAGATGCAATACTAAAGTCTATTAATTTAATTTGTTGAGTTTCTGGATTAATTAATATATTGCTTGGTTTAATATCTTTATGAATAATCCGTTGATGATAGAGGATTTCTAAAGTGTTACACATAGCGATCGCTAGTTGTAAAAATTCCCCCATAGATAGTGCGGCTTTTCTTTGACAAATCCATTGTTTCAGAGAAATTCCGCCAAAGTCTTCCATTATCAACCCATAACCATTTTGGTAAGCTTCTAGGCTGTAGGTTTGAATAATTAAGGGTGAGTTAAGATTTTTAGCAATTGTATATTGATTGCGAAACTGTACCAGTTCGTTGAAGCTGGGATAAGGATTTTTCAGCAGTTTGATTGCCACAGCTAATGAGTCTGCCTTTCGATATCCCCGATAAACTAAAGTTCTTGAACCATTGTAGAGTTCTTCTGTGAGGCTATATTCAGGAATCTTGATAAGAGTACCGATCATACTGACTACTTTTTTATGATTTCTAGGGTTAGTATTCCCAAATCACTAACACTTTTATAGTGAAATGTTACAAATTTGAGCTTGTTTAGCACTACTTAAAGTAGAACTTAGGGACTTCCAAAAAATAAAACATCCCATCGAAGATAATGATAATCATTGTACAAGGGGAGAAAGCGGCAGGCATCGCCTGCCGCTTTCTCCCCTCCCTTTTGTAGTAAATTCAGTAATGATGATTGAATTTTTGGGTGCAACTTGGGTGTCTATAGCATTAACTTCTTCACTGAAACAACTATTGAGACAAACAGCATCTCAGTTAAAAGGTGCTGCAAAACGTAAATTTATAGCGTCAACAGTGCAGGGTTTGGGTCTAGGAGGGCAAAGATTAGCAGAATCAGAATTAGGATGGAATCGAGGTACTATTCGTAAAGGAATCAAAGAATTAACTAGTGGCATTACTTGCGTTGATAATATGAGCGCGAAAGGACGCTATAAAGCAGAATTACACTTACCAAATCTTTTACAAGATATAAAAAATTTAGTAGATTCTCAAAGCCAAACTGACCCTAGTTTCAAAAGTAAAAGGCTATATACTCGCCTTTCTGCTGCCGAAGTCAGAAAACAATTAATAGAAAAGTATGGTTATGATGACGAAGATTTACCCATCGCAGAAACAATTCGGCTTAAATTGAATGAGTTGGGTTATAACTTGAGGCGAGTAGCGAAAGTTCAACCTCAAAAAAAATTCCGGAAACCGACGCAATCTTTGAGCAACTAGATATAGTAAACCAAAACGCAATTGAAGATAAAAGTATTTTACGTCTGAGTATGGATGGGAAAGCTCGCGTCAAAATTGGTTCATTTGACCGAGGAGGTAAAAGCCGGGCTACGGTTAAAGCTGATGACCATGATTATCATCCGAAAACCACCGTGACTCCTTATGGGATATTTCTTCCAGAGCTCGATCAACTGTTTTTATATTTTACCGAGTCGAAAGTTACAAGCGATTTTATAGTTGATGTTTTAGAGGATTTTTGGTCTTGTGAGAAACATCGTTTTTCTCAAGTTAAAACATTAGTTCTCAATCAAGATAATGGGCCAGATAATAGTTCTCGGCGTACCCAGTTTATGAAACGTATAGTTGAATTTGCTCACAAATATGAACTTAATATACGTTTAGCTTATTATCCACCATATCACAGTAAATATAATCCTATTGAGAGAACTTGGGCTGTATTAGAAAACCATTGGAACGGAAGTATTCTGGATGAAGTAGAAACAGCTTTAAAGTATGCCACTAGTATGAAATGGAAAGGAAAATATCCAGTGGTTAAGTTAGTACATCAAACCTATGAAACTGGAGTAAAGCTTACAAAAAAAGCCATGTCTCAAATTGAGAAACAAATTAACCGATTAAGCAATTCCAATAATAAGGATTTTCCGAATCTAGGTAATTGGTTTATTGATATCTGTTATGGAGTCACCTAAATTATTTAGTAAAAAAACCCATAGATACAGAAAATCAGAAAATATTTAATAAAAATCATACCACTCATCGACGCTGAGTGCAGATTTATCATGCACACTCTTTGGGGGATATTGGGTTGCCGTCGGCAACCCAATATCCCCCTATAAAATGATTATCATTATTAAACAAATCTGGCTTATTGATTTTTTTGGGATAATTTATTCTTTGGAAGTCCCTTACACTCTTGATGAACTACCCACAGTTGGCTTCGCCTGAACTGTGGGTTTCTACATCCCCCAGTTCTTTTTTTGTGAAGCTATTTGTAGATTTTGAACGCTTCATAGCCCCCAGTTGCCGATACTACCCGCAGTTTTACGAGTGCGTGCGGTAGAGCTAGGCGACTCTGCGTTTACGAAGCCAGTTCCTGACTCCGGTAGATTAACGCCACTTGCTCTACTTGGGGAGAAGTTGGAGCGGAAAGGGAAGACAGGAGAAAAAAGGGCAAGGGAGAATGGAAAGAAAAACTTTTTCCCCTTTAACTGTTACCCGATTTCAAGTTAAAAGGCATATCAAGCAGAAAGTTTGATGTTTGGCAAAAACATTTCTTAAAAAATCCGAAATACAGCAACTCTAGTGTGTAGATTAGACTGGAGCAGTTTTGATTTGAATAGACTATATTTTTCTGTCGAATGAGTCAAAAAAATTAGTCTACGCTTCAATCGCACGTTTTAAAACGTGGGTTCCTCGTGCCTTCTGCCTCCTATCTCCTGCCTCTTGAACTATTGCCTATTGCTTAATATATCTACAAAAGCGAGCTGCGATCGCGAAAAAAGCTTAATAATTCTTCGTAAGAATTATGTTACAAAAATAACTTAATAAAAAAATAAACATTGCTGAGACTGCATAAAATTATACTAGACAACAGAAGAGTAAAAATATTTGCTGCAAAAAGCGAGTGAAGCTATGACACTAGGCTTTTCTCTACACAAACTAGAAAATGGCTCTAATTGTTTGAGTTCTTCAGATATCCAAAGTTTTTGTCAACTTGAATCTGAGCAATTAACTAGTCAAGAGCCAATTTTTTTCGCTCGGATCGTCTATCATGATTGTTTGCTGAAAAATCATCAGGAAGTTATCAATTATCGTCAAAATCAATCTCCTTTTTCTCAAAAAACTTTAGCTTATTTGCGGTCAGAAGCATGGCTAACAGACTTTCCGCCTGTTTTTACTGTGAATAAATTTGAACTGAAAGATTTTTCATCCATTTGTTATATTTGCCCCATAGGCTATAGAAATCAAAAACCGGAATACATTCAAATCATTACTGATGAACCTATTTCAAAAAGTTTGGAATTATACATAAAACATTCTGCCATGCTTTTGAGTAAGTATGTAGATATTTACCTAGACTATGGAAGACAAAAAAATGAAATTCAGCTTTTAGAAGATATTTTGCATCGAGTCGGCCATCAGTTGCGTAATTCCTTAGGGCTGATTGGATTATATGCACATAATTTATGCTTGGGTTTAAAGGAAAATCCTTGGCAAGAGCAAGCAACAATCATCAGCGAAAGCATCCAAGATTTAGATACTAATTTAAACGAGCTTCTTGATTGCGGTCAAAGTGTAAAATTAAGGGTTAAACTTCAAGATTTAAGAAGTATTGTTGTCGAAAGTATTACCAATTTACAACCTTTGATTAATGAAAAGAAACTTCAAATCAACATTCCTGAGACATCTACAACTTTGAAAATAGATCGGCTACAGATGAAGCAAGTATTTGATAATATTCTGAGCAATGCCGTTCATTTTAGTCCGAATTCAGGAATTATTAGCTGTAGCTGGCAGATTTTTCAAGAAGAAGTTTTAATCAAAATTTCTGACCAAGGGCCAGGATTATCTCCAGAGGATTTACAAAAAATATTTACCCCTTTTTATTCCCGCCGTCGAGGAGGTACAGGGCTGGGTTTAACCATTGCTAAAAAAATTATTTTGGATCATCAAGGAAGTATTTGGGCACAAGTTTTATCGGAACGCGGGGCACAATTTTCGGTAATTTTGCCCAGGCCGAGAAGTGGATAGACAATTTGTAATTCGTAATTAAAAAAATGAGTAATGATAATAAAAAGCTTTCGGTTTTACTGGTAGATGATGAAGAACGTTTTCGTCAAGGGTTACGTACCCTACTCAATTTTTATAATATTAGTTCTGCATTACCTGTAGAAATTGTAGGCGATGCAGATTGTGTAGAGCAAGTTTTAAAATTCACTCACCAGAAAAGTCCAGATTTAATTTTGTTGGATATGCAATTAACAGGATGTGATGGGATTACGGTTCTAGCACGTCTAAAGGAAGCTGCTTTTTCTGGTAAGGTTTTAGTATTATCTGCTCATCAAGAAGATGACTGGATTTTCCGCGCAATGCAGGCGGGAGCCTCTGGTTATGTGTTTAAAAATCGTTTGGCGACTCAATTATGTGAAGCGATTAATACTGTTACTAGATCGGAAATTTATTTACCTTCAGAAGTTGCAAGTCGATTTTTTCGGTTTTTTCAAGCTTATTCAGATTCTTCTGTCAGAGCATGTAATCAAGTGCATTTAACAGAAAGAGAACAAGAAGTTTTACATTGGTTAACTCAAGGCGCTTCTAATGAAGAAATTGCTAAGCATTTATATGTGACGGTTGCTACTGTTAAGGCGCATCTCACTAGTATTTTTGAAAAATTGAAGGTTACTAGCCGTACTCAAGCTATTGTGGCTGCACTCAAGTTAGGATTAGTAAAAGGTTGAGCGCAACGAAAGTAGTCGGCGCAATTCACGAAATTTTTCTATGCCTTCACTAGAATCTTTTTATCAAGAATACCCTTGTTCCTACAATTCTCCCTTAAATTGCGATCGCCCTTTCCAAACGGCGCAGCAAATCAAGGGTGCTAAATTTTGCTTAGAATGTGGTTTTCTGGCAACTTTACCACAGGAGGCTGAGATTAAAGGTACTCAGGGTACTTATCAAATAAATAGTTATTTGGGCGTGCGGGGTTTAGGCCGTTTATACTCAGGTATCCAACTTAAAGATAAACAGCCTGTAATCATCAAAGAATATTTACTACCCAGTCGTTCTTTTAATGAAAACGAAACGATAAAATGCAAAGAAACTTTTAAAAGAGTAGGTGGAGTAAGTTTAGCTGATAGTCGAATTCAAAATTTTCGCCTTGTGGAAACTAAAGAAGCGATCGCTGATGATAAAGGAGAACGCTGCTATTTAATCGCTAAAGAAATAGACTCATCCCAAAGTTTAAATAAATATATCATTGAAAAAGGAGCAATGACACCTACCCAAGTGCGGGAATTCCTCAATCAAGCACTACAAACTCTCCAATTTCTCCACACCCAAAAGCTGCGTTTTCCTTCCAACCAAGTACAAATCGGTTTAACTCACGGCAACATCAATTTAGATAGTATTTTAATTAAATTACAAGGGCATCAAAAATTTTCTATATATTTTTGCGATTTAGCTATCTGGGAAAACTTATTTATTCCCCCCATTATTCCCCAACCAACCCCCGCTAGACCCGAACAAGATTTACACTCTTTAGGAATGGTAGCTTTTTATTTATGGGTGGGAAGAACAACTAATTTACCTTCTAATCAGCCTTTAGATCCTAGAGACGATCGACAATGGCCAGATACAGATAATAATTTAAAACAATTTATCTATCGTTTAATGGGGTTGGAAACTCCTTTTACAAGTGCAGAAGCTGCTCGTCAAGCACTGTTGCAACTTCCCAAACAAGATAATGTCAATAGTTCAGTACGTTCTTCTACTTCTGTTGAAATCGAAAAACGTTTACCAATGCCTTTAATTTTATTGCTAGGAATCCTGGCTTTTTTACTACTAGGTGGAGGCATTTGGTATTGGCTTTCGGGTAAGAAAACAAATGAACCTAATTTGGCTCAATGGCGTACACTTGTACGAAGTTTTTCAGAAGTTCCCAATCTTCCTTCAGGAAATTTTACTTACACAGGAGAAAAAGAAAGTACATGGAGTTTTATTTTGACGCAACCAGTAGACGACAACCGTTTAGGTAATTTCTTGGCTCAACCCAGATTGGATGCAACAGCAATCTATAACTATGAATCGGTTTTATCAGGGGATGTAAATAATCCAATTAAAAGTATAGAAGAAGTACAAACAGGGAAAAAAGACTTTGCAATTACTAGTTTAGAAAATAAGATTACAAGCCAACTAAAAAAAGAACAAATTGCTTATGATGGATTAATTATCTTTGTTGCATTTAATAAGAGAGATTCCAATCTGGCTAATGCTTTGGGAGGACAAATCAGCCTTGAGCAATTGCGGCAAATTTACACAGGTAAAATTACTAATTGGCAACAAATTAATACTAAACTGCCAAATTCTTTAGAAATCAAACCTTTTGCTCCCACCGAACCGGAAGCGATCGCTAAATTTCAAGAAATAGTTTTGAAAAATAATCCCCAGGATAAAGCTTTATTTGCAGCGAAAATTCCGAAACAAGACACCACAAAAACCCAAAACCAGATACGTAGGGAGACTTTAGAGGGACGAGCTACCGGGATTATCAGTTTTGGGATTATCAGTAAAACCTGGAAACAGTGTAGCGGTTATCCCCTAGCGATCGCTAATGGTAACAACCCTAGCCAACCTTTGTTTCAAAAACGCGATCGGCGCTCCATTAATCCCTCAGATGACTTGTGTCAGCATGATGATTATTATGTTGATGTTACTACTTTCCAAAGCTATCCTTTGGGATACCCTATTTTTGTAGTGTACCCTCAAGACAGTAACCGCTTGGCTGGTGGTTCTACATTTGCCCGGATGCTAACAACTCGTCAGGGCCAGTGTTTACTTAGCAAAGTAGGTCTTGTCGCTTTACAACCTATGCCTGATGATATAAATTCCTATGCCTGCAAATCGGTGCCCTAATCCTAGTTGCGAATATTTTAACCGCGCCCTGCCTAACAATGCTAAGGTTTGTCCCTGGTGCTCAACTCCCATAGGTAATGTAGTAACTTCTACATCACAACCACCTATTCAGTCACAGCCCAGTCAACCACCCATTCAGTCACAGCCCATTCAACAACCGCCCATTCAACAACCACCAATTCAACAGCCACCTAACCAGTATCAGCGAACAGACCAACCCAACTACCAAGTTCCTCAACAAACCCCTGTAGATTATTCAACAGTCTATCAGCAACGAGTTTCTTATCCAGCAACACCTCCTGTTTACACCCCCCCGCCTCAAAGAGCGCCAGTTTTAAAGCTGATTCATAGCACTGGTAGAGAATTTCACCTCGTTGGTGAGGGAGGTTTTATTGGTCGTCGCAGTCAAAGCCCAGGAATAGCGCCCCCAGAGATTGACTTAACCGGTATTCCCAATGAGGGAATAGTCTCTCGTCGTCATGCGCGAGTCGATTGGGACTGGTCGCAAAATGCATATATGATTGTTGATATGAGTACAAATGGTATTTATTTAAACAACAATCTTCTAACTCCTGGAATGCAATATCGCATACTTAACGGCGATTCGCTGAAATTTGGTCAGGATAATCTAGTTAATTTCACTGCTTATGTAATGTAGCATTAAGCTCTTAATTTTCAAGAATCAGAGAGTGCATTAGTTTTGCAAAAGTTCTTAAATTTGATGGGGTAGTTGGTGGTTTATCAACTACCCTTCAATTTTGAGCCAAACAAAGCCTCTTAGTCTGAAGATTTTGCCATTAGTTTATGTCCGCAAACAAAGCAAAGAAACAAACAAATAACAAGGAAAAAATTTGCTGCAACCTTACAAAGAAATGGTATAAGTACTTAAGTAGAATTAATTACATACAGTATTTTTCTGTTCCTTTTTTCCCTAACCCCTAATCTTATTCCCTCTCTCCATCAATCAATCTAATTTTGGGCGACTACTTATAGCCATTTATGGTTTAATAGACTACAACAGTAGGGGCAAATATTTGCCTACGAAATGTAGATGTAAATGTAGAGTGTGTTGTGGTCAAATACTACACCTTGAATTTTTGAAGGTGTGTTAGCCATGGCATAACAGACCCTACATTTACGTTTATTAACATGCCTTGAAATATTAGCGCCAACTTACTTCCTAGCTGCTTTTGCCTACGAAATGTATGTAAAAAAAATTGCTGCGGATTATTTGATGATTGTCAGTTCAATTTAATTTCGATTATGGTAAAAAACACTGTTTTAGATCCTTTAGTAACGAGTACTCAGCGTACAGAAATTTGTCAGATTTTAGGCGAGACTTATAACCAAGAACATTGGAACGATTGGCGCTGGCAAATGCGGCATAGGCTGACTAAGTTAAAACAATTTCAGCAGTTATTACAACTGACTCCTACCGAAGAACAAGGACTTTTAATAGCACCAGAAAAGTTTGCTGTAGCCGTAACACCACATTTTGCATCGCTGCTCGATCCAAAAGATCCCCTTTGTCCGCTACGGTTACAAGTGATTCCACGGCAAGAAGAACTTATTGTCAGCAGCACAGACTTGATAGATCCCTGTGGAGAAGACCGCGACACCCCAGTTCCGGGACTTGTACACCGCTACCCCGATCGCGTATTATTACTTGCTTTGGATAGTTGTGCGGCTTATTGTCGTTACTGTACTCGCTCTCGTTTGGTTAGCCAAGGCGAGATGCATCCAGTCACCCGACGATTGGATGCGATTGTTGCTTATCTAGAAGAACACACGGAGGTGCGTGATGTTCTAATTTCCGGTGGCGATCCGCTGTTGATGTCTGATGAACCTTTAGATAATTTGCTGCGGCGACTGCGTGGTATTGGGCATTTGGAATTTATCCGAATTGGTTCCCGCGTGCCGAGTTTCTTACCACAACGAATTACACCGGAATTAGTTGCTTTGCTACGTAAGCATCGCGTGTGGCTGTCCTTGCACTTTTGCCATGTGCGGGAACTTACCCCGGAAGTAGCACAAGCTTGCGATCGCCTAGCTGATGGTGGTATTCCTTTAGGCAGCCAAACTGTGCTACTAAAAGGCGTAAATGATTCCGAAGAAGCACTGAAGAATCTATTTCACGGCCTCCTCAAACTGCGGGTGCGCCCTTATTACCTTTATCAATGCGACCCAGTTGTTGGTACAGCACATCTGCGAACAAGTGTGCAAACTGGCATTGATTTAATCTCAAAATTGCGCGGTCATACAACTGGGTACGCTGTACCAACTTATGTAATTGATGCCCCAGGCGGTGGTGGGAAAGTGCCAATTCAAGCTGAAACTTTAGTTGCTTATGAAAACGGTACAGCTACAGTCCGAAATTGGGCAGGTAAAACCTATACTTATGCAGATCCAGTCGAGCCAAACCGATCGGATTTTGAATTTTGAATCGCTTAATTACTTAATTCTGAGCGTCCCCGCGTCTTTGTGTCGTATCATGTCCGCGTAATTAGTTATAATTCCCGCATCTGTGCAAAAACCACGAAAACCTCTTTCCCCCTGCCCCCTGCCCCCTGCTCCCCTGCGGTCTTAATGATAAGTCTTTAACCGGACACGATATCAGCCCTAACCATAGCCAGATTAAACTAGGGGCCAGATTAAACTAGAGGTATGAGTATTGGTACTCGTAGAATTAAGTGTGTTAGGTGTAAGAGCAGATGACAGTTAATAATGGATTGATTCTTACGCTTTTTATTCTGATTACAACAAGTCTAGCTCTTGGCTATGGTTTTGGCGTTAAAGCTCAACGTTTACCCTTTACAGCAGAAATTGGGTTTAGTGAGAAGCAATTGCAATTTCTCCGATGGTGGGTCAAGTTAGCCTTGGTTGCTGGAGTTTTGTTACCTATCTGCTTGTTAGTTCTGGCTTGGAGGCAACCATCTTCATGGGTATTCTGGGGGAGTTACCTACTAATAGTAGTGGTGCAACTCATCTGCGAACGTGTGTTTAGTCGTTGGCTGGTGCCAAGTATTGTTATACCGATTGGTTTTTTATACACAGCTTTTCGGTTGTGGCAACTGCTGGATGGATTTACGCAATTAACATTTTCCTATTTGACATTGGTGGGTTTTGGCGTTGTTGTCTTATTTTGGGTTGCTAACTTAGTAATGTTGATGGTGATGGCCATTCCAACGGTCTTTGTTGGTTCAAAATCAATTTCACAATCATAATTAAGCGATCGCCTTAGCTAGATCGCTTAATTATGAGAGTTGAAAACTGGAATTTTAAACAGTTTGGTTTATATAGCAATTCTATTTGATTTGCTCTCCATCAGTGGGCTTCAGATCCCTGACTTCTTGAAGAAGTCGGGGATCTTTTTGTTCCAACGCCGAAAGTGTTAAAAAACGCTTGGAGATACTTGGTTGTCAAGTTACTGTCCAAACTGTTGAAGTTGATGTCTAGACATTTTTCACCTTCAACTAGCAGGCTGTTTCATTGCATTTAAAACAGAATTTGTCAAGATAGTTAGCGAGAAACTTGTTAAGTTAGTGTGACAATGCAATGAACATTTAAACACTTACATATCAGTAAAATAGTTTATTGTTTATTTTACGTAAATCATTCCAAAGATAGTGTTTTTGTTTGCCACTTTCAGAAACTATTTATTCAGACATATTTTAAAAAGAGTAGATCAAAAAATTAAATTTTTATAAGCATAAATACATAAAATGCTAAAAATATGATTTTATTTTTAACGCAGCAAGTGATGATAGCGCCTCAATACTGAAGGAAAATAATGATGCCTGCTCTGCCTCTCAATAGCCAAAATCTTCCTTACCCCGATCCTATACACCCCATCATCGTCCACTTTGTCATCGCGATGGTGTTTTTTTCATTTTTCTGCGACGTAGTAGGTTATTTTACCCATAATGCGCGTTTGTTTGAAGTAAGTTTTTGGAATATGTTTGTTGCTTCGGTGGCTATTTTTTTAGCAGTTATCTTTGGTCAGTTTGAAGCAGGTCTGGCAAACAATTATCAAGCAGTTCAGCCAACATTAAATTTTCACACTGTTATGGGTTGGTCGCTAGCGGCGATTATAGCTGGTATTACAGCATGGCGTTTTGTAATTCGTAATCGGAATTCCTTAAAGATACCGCCAGCTTACCTTGGTGTCGCAACTTTTTTGATTTGTCTAGTCTGCTTGCAAGTATATCTGGGAAGCAAACTATTTTGGGTATACGGGTTGCATGTTGAACCTGTTGTTGAAGCAACCAAGCAGGGGGTCTGGCGATGAACTCGCAACTAATCGAACAATTGAGATTGAGGTTAGGCGCTAACGGATTACCTTACGAAATTCCCATACATCCACAATTGGTACATCTAACACTGGGCTTGTTTATTATCGCCATCTTGTTTGACATCGCAGGAGCATTTTTTCACTTAGGGCGACCAATTTTCAAATTTCTGGGTCTTCCTGCAATCCGTTCTGGGTTCTTCGATGTTGGCTGGTACAACCTTATAGGAGCTGCGGTTGTGACATTTTTCACCGTTGCATTTGGTTTTTTCGAGTTACTGCTGGCAAACCCGCCAGCGAATCAAAAGAGCGATTGGGGGTTGAGTCCTGGTTGGACAATGCTATTGCATGGTTTGGGTGGTATTTTGTTGTTGGGAATCGTTGTAGCTATGACTGTATGGAGAGGTTTGCAACGCGATCGCTGGCGCAAGGATGCCTCCCGACAAGTTCAGTGGAGTTACTTATTAGTAGGTATCGCAATATTAGGTATTTTATATGTTCACGGGACTTTAGGGGCGCAATTGGGGGAGGAATTCGGAATTCACGTGACTGCGGCCAAGTTAATCCAAAAGGGCACAAATTTAAATTTGTATTAATCATTAGTCATTGGTGATGGAAATTCCAAAAAATAAATTACCCAATTTCGCTACTTCAAAAATTTTATGGTGAGATTTTTAGAATATTTACTGATAGCTGGGTGTATAGCAGTGTTGCTAGTCGCCAGCCATTGGATTGGGCAGCAAGCATATTCTTGGATGCCTGCGGAAGCTACAGCAGAAGCAGAAAAAGTAGATAGTTTGTTTAGCTTTTTAGTCTCAGTTGGAGCCTTCATCTTTCTTGGCCTTGTTGGTATGATGATTTACTCAATGCTTTTTTTCCGGGCATCCAAGGAAGACTACAGCGAAGGGCATCCATCTAGAGGCGATGCGAGGTTAGAAATTCTCTGGACGGCAACGCCAACTTTGTTAGTAATGTGGATTGCTTTTCAAGGCTTCAATATTTATCAGCAATTAGATATTTTAGGTTTAAGGCAAATTGTTCATTTGCATACACCTCTAGAATTTGAAACAGCCTCCGCCGCAGAAGTTAGCGATGTACCCAAACCAGCTGACGAAACTATTGATGTTTTTGTGAAACAGTGGGATTGGTCTTTCCGCTATCCAAATAATGTTAATAGTAATGAATTACACCTTCTTGTTAATCGCCGCACTCGTCTAAATATGCACGCCCAGGAGGTGATTCACGGGTTCTACGTCCCGGAATTTCGTTTAAAGCAGGATATCATTCCTGGGCGGGACATTGACCTTGTAGTTACACCCATTCGTGTTGGTAAATATAAGTTAAAAGATTCGCAATTTAGCGGTACTTATTTTGCTTTGATGGATGCAGATGTATATGTCGAACCAATTGAAAAATATAACCAATGGCTAACTCAAGTAACTAGCGAACCAATGACTATAAAAAATCAGGCTGTTGCTGAATATAGCCAACCGCCGAAGACATTATTTAAAACTAGCTGGTACACTGTCGCACCTGCTCAATCTGCTGTTGCAAATCAAAGGAAAGTCAGTAATGACACATGATAATATTTCTAATTTGGAAAATTCTGCAAACGACATTGCTGATAACTGGCGACAATACTTCAGCTTTAGCACCGACCATAAAGTTATCGGCGTTCAGTACATAGTAACGACTTTTGTTTTCTTCTTGATAGGCGGGTTGTTGGCAATGCTTATTCGTGCCGAACTGCTTACTCCTGAATTAAATGTAGTCGATCGCCCCCTCTACAACAGCTTATTTTCTATGCACGGGACAATCATGATTTTTCTGTGGATTATCCCGTTCAATGCAGGTATTTCTAATTACCTAGTACCCTTAATGATCGGAGCGCGAGATATGGCGTTTCCCTTGCTCAACGCCATTTCGTTTTGGATTATTCCACCAGCTGGTATTTTTTTACTGTCTAGCTTTTTGCTACCCAACGGCCCTGCAAAAGCTGGTTGGTGGTCTTATCCACCTGTTAGTCTGCAATTTCCCCCCAACCAACCGATTAACGGTGAATTTTTTTGGATTGTAAGTTTAGTATTGATTGGCATTTCTTCCATCATGGGAGCAGTCAATTTTATTACTACAATTTTTTGGATGCGGGCACCAGGAATGACATTTTTTCGGATGCCTGTGTTTATTTGGTCAGTCTTTAGCGCCCAGTTATTGCAGCTAATTAACTTGCCTTTCTTGACAGGTGCATTGGTATTACTATTATTTGACCTGGCTTTCGGAACACAATTTTTTAAACCTTTAGAAAATGGCGATCCGATAATTTATCAACATCTTTTCTGGTTTTACTCCCATCCAGCAGTTTACATCATGGCACTGCCAGCCTTTGGGATTTTTGCAGAAGTTTTGCCCGCCTTTTCCCGAAATCCTTTATTTGGCTATCGTTCGTTAGCACTCGCTTCCGTGGGCATTGCCTTAGTAAGCATTTTTGTTTGGGTGCATCATATGTTCACCAGTGCTACCCCTGGTTGGATGCGGATGACTTTTATGGTGACTTCAATGTTGGTGGCTATACCCACTGGTGTAAAAGCATTTGGTTGGACTGCCACAGTGTGGAAAAGTAAGCTACATCTAGAGACACCAATGTTATTTGCAATGGGCGGCGCAGCAATGTTTATTTTTGGTGGTGTTACTGGTGTCATGCTTGCCGCCACACCTTTTGATATTCATGTCAACAATACTTACTTTGTGGTAGGTCATTTTCACTATATTGTCTTCAACACCATCACGATGGCAATTTTCGCAGCCATTTACTTTTGGTTTCCCAAGATTACTGGACGGATGTATGCTGAAGGCTGGGGTAAGTTGCATTTCTTATTAACCTTTATCGGTGCAAACCTAACTTTCTTCCCCATGCACCCATTGGGTTTACAAGGAATGTTGCGCCGCATTTCCTCTTACGATCCACAGTATCAAGGATGGAATGTTATCGCTAGTCTAGGAAGTTTTTTACTAGGAGTATCTATATTACCGTTTATTGCCAACATGGTAGGTTCGTGGCTATACGGCACAAAAGCAGTAAATAATCCTTGGCACGCCACCGGACTAGAATGGACAACCACATCACCGCCGCCGCGAGATAACTTTGAGAATATTCCGGTGGTGAAAAGACCCCCTTACGACTATGGCGATCCCAAATACTCTGTGATTCAAAATTCTGACAACGGTGAATCAGCACAATGATGAGGAGATGGGGAGGTGGGGAGATGGGGAGATGGGGAGATGGGGAGATGGGGAGTGTGGGGGGAAAGATTTCTTCTCGATCCTCCCACACCTCCCACACTCCCTGCCTGCCCGATGACCAATGACCAATGACCAATGACCAATGACTAATGACCAATGACTAATGACTAATTTATGACCCGTCGTATCATTCATATAGATGAAAGTCCTATCCGTTTTGAACGGTGGCGGCGATACTTACCAAATTGGTTGCAACGTTTTTTGCCAAGTGGGGGCGGAAATGTTGAAGACCATCATGGCAAAGGTATGTTCGGGTTTAGTGTATTTCTGCTATCAGAAAGCTTAGTTTTTGTGAGCTTTATATTTACATATGTTGCCTTGAGGTTGACCCACTCAGAAAATTGGTTGCCACCGGGTATTTCGGGAGTAAAATTATCTAATTTTGTGATTATTAACACGGTGGTTTTGCTCTCTAGTAGCTTTGTGATTCAACCAGCCGAAAATGCTCTTAAGCGCGGTAATTTAAACAGATTTCGGTGGCTTTGGTTGATGACGATCGCAATGGGAAGCTACTTCTTAATTGCTCAAGGAATTGAGTGGAGCAAACTCGATTTTGGGTTAAGGACAGGGCTACTGGGTTCAACATTTTATCTATTAACAGGTTTTCATGGCCTCCACGTTCTTACTGGTGTAATTCTTCAAATAATTATGCTCATTCGCTCATTTATTCGGGGGAATTACAACAAAGGTCACTTTGGCGTCAGCGCAACTACCTTGTTTTGGCATTTTGTTGATGTAATTTGGGTCTTTTTATTCTCACTTCTCTATTTGTGGCGAGCATAAAAATATTCAAAAAGTTAAAAATTTTTCAGGAGGAAATTTATGAAGTTATTAGCACAAGAATTACCGTCTCAAAGAGCAATTCAAGAAACTCCGCCACCTGCTACAAAAGATCCACTGATTGCACGTAACTTACAAAAAGAACAGTACGTTGGCATTATCGGACTAGCGATCGCTCTAATTGCTGCTGTCGGATTTTTGAGCCGCAGAGTCGAATACGCTATTATATTCGCTGTTATTTTGAGTGCCATTCTCATCGCTATCTTGTTATTTGTATAACAAATTAGTCATTGGTCATTGGTCATGGGGCAGGCAGGGAGTGTGGCAGGATGGGCAAGAAATCTTTCCCCCACACTCCCCATCCCCTCATCTCCCCATCTCCCCATCCCCTCATCTCCCCATCCCCTAAATTTATGAACAGCCCTGTTTACCAAACTGTAATTCTCGGTGGTGGTTTTACCGGATTATTTACGGCATTAAACCTAGCTCACGAACATTATCCTCGCTCTGTGATTTTGATTGATAAAGATGAGCATTTTTGTTTTAAGCCCTTGCTGTATGAATATTTCGATGGCGAGATGGATACCTTTCAAGTAGTACCGCGTTTTTCAGAATTACTTCGAGGTAGCGGTGTTATCTTTGTGCAAGATACGGTGCAGTCGATAGATCTGCATCAACAGCAAGTCCAATTAGCTTCAGGAGACTCCTACAAATACAGTAACTTAGTATTAGCTTTAGGCAGTATTACTGGCTATCATGGCGTTGAAGGTGCCAAAGAAAATGCGTTTCCTTTCTGGACGCGAGCAGATGCGATCGCTCTAGATCGTCATTTACGCGAATGTTTCCAAAAGGCACTTAAAACCGAAGATGCAGAACAACGTCAAAAACTATTAACAGTAGTTGTAGTTGGTGGTGGTGCTTCTGGTGTGGAAATGGCAGCTACTTTAGCAGATTTTCTCCCTCATTGGTACGGCGCTTTGGGAGGTAACGCATCTGAAATTCGTGTAATTATACTCAATCATGGGCAAAAAATTCTCGATGGCGATATTAACGATCCGCTACGCCCAATTGCTGAAAACGAATTGCAAAAACGCACTCTACCAATTGAAATTATTAAAGGAGCAGAAGCCACCGCTGTTCGCCAGAACGCAGTTGAATATAAGAGTAATAATCAAGTCAATACACTGCCGACATACACCACAATCTGGACGGCTGGTACTTCTGTTCATCCACTGATTCAAAACTTACCAATTCCTCAAGAAAATCGAGACCGCCACAATCGTCTTTTAGTTACTTATAATATGCAATTGCTCGATTTTCCAGAAGTTTTTGCAGGCGGGGACTGTGCGGCTGTTCGGGATAATTCCTTACCACCAACAGCCCAAGTAGCTTATCAACAAGGAGCTAATATTGCCAATAATTTGAAAGCGATCGCCACAGGAGAAGACCCCAAACCTCTTCGGGTTAATATCCGAGGAACTCTCTTAAAGCTAGGATTAAATGATGCTGCTGCTAACTTATTCAATGCTTTTGAAGTTGTAGGTGAACCTGCACACTTAATTCGTCAAGCCACTTATTTAACGCTATTACCAACCCCGATTCATGACTTTAAAGCTACAACTGAATGGCTGGATGAAGAGATTTTTCATCACCACCTCGACCCTCAAGATACAGGTAAAAAAGTAGTACAAGCAGTAGAGTTAGTTGGTGCAGGAGTAGTTAGTGTTTTAGTTGCAAGAAAATTGCTACGAATGTTAGGAGAAAAGGACAAAAGGGAAGAGTGAAGAAGAGTTTTTTTTGCAAGCTCGATCCTAAATTGTGAGGAAAAGGAGAATTCATTGATGAATACGCCTACATGTAACAGTTACTCGTGAGTTTAGCCATAGGAATTAAGATCCTTCAGGGTATTGAAAACTGTTATAAATTTTAGGAATTGCATCATGAATTATCCTTTTCAACATAACCTAGTGATATTAGTGAGTACTTGCCAGCATAAATGAATAAAGCCATCCGTTCATCAGCCCTTACCCGTAGACGTTTAATTGAAGCAGCCTCACAAGTATTTGCTAGTTTAGGGGTTCAAGGAGCAACCACCCGTGAAATCGCTCGTGTTGCTGGTGTGAATGAAGTGACTTTATTTCGCCACTTTGCTAGCAAAGAACAACTTTTGGGAGCAGTAATTGAAAATGTTTTGGCACTCCAGATAGAAGCTCTTGCACACCCACAAGCGTGGACACAGGATTTGAAAATTGACTTAAAACGCTATGCCCAACTTTACAATACTATGTTAGAGGGGCATGAAGACTTAATTCGCACCTTCATTGGAGAAGCCAAGCGTCATCCTGAGGCAGCCAGACAAGTGATTCAACAAGCTGCCAAACCATTAGGAGAAAAACTAGTAGCTTACTTGCAATGTAGTCAAAGACGAGGCATCGTGAGAGCAGATGTCGATCCATTTCCAGCAGTCGATATGTTTACAGGAATGCTGTTAGCTGGAATGCTATGTCGTACTGCAAAATTCAATCAAGGCAACTATAGCTGTGAGGACTATATTGAAACTTGCGTAAATATTTTTGTGCGTGGTATCAGCATTACTCCACTTTAAGAGGTTATTTATAAAGTAAACCTTAAATCGTAGGGTGCGTTATAGCAACGCTTAACGCACCGATAAATATGATGCCCTCTGGCTAACCATCAATGTAATCAGAATAGGTAACATTATTTACCAGGACTTACGTAAAAAATAACCAAAGTAGCGGTAATACCCTGCGGGAAGCCGCTCCGCGTCTACATGAATTACCGCTACGCAAGAATAAAGTTTTCAGTCACATATTGCGTAAGTCCTGTTTACTTTACTCTCACTGAGCAGCGCGATCGCCAACCCTCTACATGAGTATTGCTTAGTGAAGGGGAATAAAATCACATTCTCAAAACCTCTATTAGGAAATGGGATTTAGAGGGATATCAAGTATTTAATACAATATCACTTTTTACACATCGCCTCAAGATTATGTTTAGAAAGGTCTTGTCAGAATTCAAGCTCATATTTTCTAACCTAAGAATTAAGTATTATGTCTAACAATATTCAACTATTGTTGAATTTAGATAGCTAATTTTTGGAATTTCTGGTTAATATCTAATGAACGGCAAAAACGAAAAATCTTCTATTTAATGGTGTGTTGATTCTTGCTGAACTAACTATTACGAGGAATTCGATATGACGGCTATTACTACCATTTCAATAGTTGAAAAACAAACGATAAAGCTTGTATCTACTTTACTGCTTTGGCTGGCATATCTATTTTTTTTACCTTATATCTATGCTTCATTAAATATCTTTTCACTTTTGTTTATGCTTTTCCCAGGAGTTTATCTCCTTTGTTTATTGGCACAGTTTATGCATGAATGTTGGCATGAATATTTACCACGTATCGACAATAAGCTTTTTTACTTAATATTATCTTGGATAATTTTTCTCGATCCACAAACTTTTGATATAGTACATCCTTTTCATCACTCTCAAGTAAATACTTACAACGATATCGAGTTTCATCCATTAGGAGAGATTAAAAATAAACCATTGCGAATTATTTACAATTTATTAGAAATATGTTTTGGAAATATATTTGTTTTAATAGTAGCAAACTTTCAAATATTGCAGCATCCAAAACTAAAACAACAGTACTCCTTACAAAAATTAATAATCTCTATTGTGATGCGGATTTTTATTTGGGGTGGAGTTGGTTACACTTCACATTTTCTATTAGGAGTAACTACAGGAGAAATTGTAATTTCTTATTTTATAACCTGTTGGATGGGATCTTTTATAGTTCATCATTGTGAACTCATCGAACATGGAAACTTGATTGTAGAAGGAGACTTAAAAGAGCGTAATTTACAAACTAGAAACTTGAAATCTTGTGGTATTTTAGAAAAACTTTTTCTGTTTATTACCCATAACCATTGTCTAGAACATTCATTACATCACTCTATGTCTAATACTTACACTCGACCATTTCCTCAGACAAATGTTTTACCAGAAAACACAGTGTATATTTCATTCGCTGAATATTTAGTAATTCTCAAAGATATGCTCACAGGTAAATGTCCAGTTGTTAATTCTAAATAATTACACATGATTGCACCTTGCTGAAGCAAAGATTATTGTAGGGGACACAACATTAGACTTCTTGCTTTTATTGGGGAAAAGGGTAAGGGGTAAAGGGGAAAGCGGCTCATAAAAACCCTTTTCCCTTTAACCTTTTCCCTTTCCCCCCTCTTGCAAAAGTTACTTTTGCAAGAGGTCATGATTGCACCTTGCTGAAGCAAAGATTATTGTAGGGGACACAACATTAGACTTCTTGCTTTTATTGGGGAAAAGGGTAAGGGGTAAAGGGGAAAGCGGCTCATAAAAACCCTTTTCCCTTTAACCTTTTCCCTTTCCCCCCTCTTGCAAAAGTTACTTTTGCAAGAGGTCATGATTGCACCTTGCTGAAGCAAAGATTATTGTAGGGGACACAACATTAGACTTCTTGCTTTTATTGGGGAAAAGGGTAAGGGGTAAAGGGGAAAGCGGCTCATAAAAACCCTTTTCCCTTTAACCTTTTCCCTTTCCCCCCTCTTGCAAAAGTTACTTTTGCAAGAGGTCTATTGTTCATTGGTGTCAACTTAAGCTCAAACTGTTGCCCCACAATTACCCCACCCCCAACCCCTCCCCTTGCCAAGGGGAGGGGAGGTTTTGCGCCAGCAAAACCGGGGTGGGGTAACGCGGATCTTGATGGTAAGTGAGATGGCTGAATATCAAATCTTTACAAGGGTTTCACGTTAAGTTGACACCAATGCAACATTGTTGTGCCCCTACCCGTGTAAATCATTTACGTGAAATACCTGTATGTTAGTTTTCTTGTCCGATTGGCCGAATAAGAATTTCGTTGACATTTACGCGCGGCGGTTGAGTAACAGCATAAACGATCGCAGCAGCAACATCTTCGCTTTGGAGAGGTGTAATTGATTTGCGTCGTTCTTGAATACGTTGTTTGCTAACGGGATCGGTAATATGGTCGTCAATACCTGTGTCAACTAAGCCAGGTTCGATGATGGTGACGCGAATATTATCCTTATAGACTTCTTGACGCAATGCTTCCGAGAGAGCATTTACACCCCATTTAGTAGCATTGTAAACACCCACACCAGCCCGTGCTGTCCGCCCTGCAACTGAGGAAATGTTAACTATATGCCCCGATTGTTGCTGTTTCAAAATCGGCAAAGCTGCGTGAGTAACATACAGCACCCCTAGAACATTGATATCAAAAGATCGCCGCCAGTCCGCCGGATTTCCTGTCTCAATAGTACCGAGCAAAGCAATACCAGCATTATTAACTACAATATCTATCCGACCGAACTCTGCATTGACCTTGCTCGCTAAGTTATTTACCTGAGTTTCATCAGTAATATCTGTGACAACGGATAAAGCCTCACCACCACTAGCTTTGATGCGTTCTGCCAATGCCTCAAGCAGCTCGCCACGCCTAGCAGCCAGGACTACTTTTGCCCCTTCTGCCGCTAAGGCGATCGCTGTTGCCTCTCCAATTCCCGAAGAAGCTCCCGTAATAATTGCTACCTTATCTTGTAATTTACCAGTCATTTGTTATTTGTCCTTGGTCATTGGTCATTGGTCATTGGGCATTGGGCATTGGGCAAAGAAAGATCCCTCCTTTTCCCTTTTCCCTTTCCCCTTGGCGAAGCCATCCCCCTACCCCTTCTTCAATCTCAAAACAGATGCCATTGCTGCCCCACACAATACTAGGGCGGCAAAACGAAAAGTTCCTTGGAAGCCGACAACAATTGCTTCAGGAGGAGCAACGGACACATCTGCACCTCCAGCCATAGTAGCGATTAACCCTCCAAATACTGCCCCAAACAGAGAAACACCTACGGTGTTACCTGAGGTGCGTGACAAAGACAGCAACCCAGAGCCAATCCCTAGCCGTTCGCGAGGTACTGCTCCCATAACGGCGCTGTTGTTGGGGGATTGAAATAAACCCAGCCCAATACCGTAAATAAAATAACGGGAGATATACCCCAATTCAGTGATTTGGGCATCAAAGGTGCTAATCCCCAAACAGCCGCCAATCATCAACCCCAACCCAATTGAGCTAATCAATTGAGCGCCAAAGCGGTCTGCAAGTGTTCCAGCTAAGGGGGCGATGAACCCACTCAGTACTGGCGATACTGCTAGTAGTAGCCCTACTTTTACTGTGGGATATTGCTTTACTCCCTCTAAAAAGAATGGGACGATCAGTAGCGAACCACCAATGACAATGAACGCTAGCCAACCACTAAGCAAACTCATACTCAACTGAAGATTGCGAAACAAGTGCAGTTCTAGTAGTGGCTGCTCTATCATCGTTTCAACTATCAAAAAAATCGTCAAACTAACGGCGGCGATCGCTAGTAATATCAATGCATTAATACTACTAAAGCCTTGGCTTTGCCCTAGTGTCATACCTAGCCCAAAACTACCCAAAGTTAATAAGGCCAATATTGCTCCAAAAGGGTCAAATTTCTGTTTCCCCTCAAGAATTACGGAAGGTGGCACTACGCGAGCGACTAAGAAACTAGCTACGATCCCCAGCGGTACATTGATCAAAAATATACTATGCCAGCCCGACCAACCCAGCAGTAAGCCGCCAGCCGAAGGGCCAAAAGCAATACCCAATGACACCACGCTACCGATGATGCCTACAGATTGACCTCGTTCGGAAGAGGGAAAAACTTCTGTAATAATTGCCAAACCAAGGCCGGAGATGAACACAGCACCTAATCCTTGAAGTGCCCGAAAGCCGATTAACCACTCGATACTAGGTGCAAGACCACACAACAGCGAACTGAAAGTGAACAAAATAAGCCCGCCTTGATATAACGACTTTTTGCCCCACATATCCCCCAGCCGAGTTGCTGCCAATACCAAACCGGAACTGACCAACTGATAACTCAATACAGCCCATTGAGTTATGGGGAAAGTGGTGTTAAAAGCTTGTACCAATGTAGGTAAAGCAACATTGATAATGCCCACATCCAGAGTAGACATGAACACCCCAAGTCCCACACCAACTAAAACCCAATTTTTTTGAGAGCCTGACAAAGCCAGAGGTTCTACTTGCAATTTTCCCAACGTTTAGTCTCCGCCCTTAACTTTACGATTATGAATAGTTTGCATACGTATATTAATTGTAAGTTGTTACCATTACTGCCAAGCTTAACAAAGAACCGTACATAAAATACGGTAATTTGATAGATTTAGTGTATTTTATGATAAATTTGAAGCCGCACAACATTAGACTTCTTGTAGAAGTAGGGAAAAGGGTAAGGGGGAAAGGGAAAAGGAATAAAAAAACCTTTCCCCTTTAACCTTTCCCCTTTTTCCGCCTCTTGCAAAAGTTACTTTTGGAAGAGGTCTATTCAACTGAAATCAGAATCAGGAATGCGGGAAAAACTTTTTGATTTACTGAAATTACGCAGAGATTTCAGTTCAGATGCAGTGAGGTCGCGCCATTGGCCCGGTTGTAGTTCATTTAATTGTAAGTGTGCGATGCTGACCCTGACCAATCGTAAAGTCCCAAACCCGACAGCCGCAGTCATGCGACGTACTTGGCGGTTTTTTCCCTCTGTCAAAGTTATTTCCAGCCAAGCTGTTGGTACATTTTTGCGAAATCTAATTGGTGGGTTGCGTTCTGGTAGCTGTGGTTCTTCTGGTAACAACCTAACTTCTGCTGGCTGAGTGCGGTAATTTTGAATTTCGACGCCTGTTTGCAATCTTTTTATCGCCTCTGGGTCAGGAATTCGTTCTACTTGTACCCAATAGGTGCGTTTATGAGCGAAACGCGGATGGGCGAGGCGATGTTGCAATTGTCCATCATTGGTTAATAGCAACAAACCTTCACTGTCCCAATCTAAGCGTCCCACAGGATAGACATCAGGCACATCAATATAATCTTTGAGAGTGCTATGTGTGGGAGTTTCTTTTGTAAATTGGCTGAGAACTCCGTAAGGCTTGTAAAAAATAATATATCTATGGTGATTAGTCATTAGCGATCGCTTATTGATTATTCTCTGTGTTTCCCTATCTACCACACTTACCATTCTGTTTATAGCGATCGCCACTCTGAGTAAAATCAATATTACACCCACTCAATAAATACACAAGCAAGACACGCTAAAAAAATCTATTGTTAGAGTAGTAAGGCTTCACTAAATAAAGATTTTAGCAAGCAAATTAACCCAACTAAAGATAGAACCAGTTTAAAATAGACCTTGAATAGTCTATTGTATAGATTTTGTTATCGTGGAAGTTAATCCCATAAGAACCCAGGTAGTAGGTATTTTCAATGTTGTTTATACCACCAGTTCCATTGAATAAATTAATATACATATAACCTCCAAATACAGTCTGACTTTGAGATGGAGTTAGGTTGTGTATGAATACCCCTAAGTCAGTAGGGTGGCAATAATAGATTACGATTTTAGCCATTGTTTTAATTTTTCCTCAAAAAATACAATTTACTTTAAATTTTTTTGATAAATATAAAAATCTCGACTATTATATATAATTTTTGTATTCAAAAAAAACATTGATATTTTAAAACATATAGCAGTCCTATTGAATTTGTGAAAAATATAGAGAAGGCAACGTAGACGCACCAGCGGTGAGGTAGTGCATTGGGCGGGTTTCCCGACTTGAAGCAACTACCGAACCCGAAGGGCTTGCCGCAGGCTACCGCAAAGTACGCAAAGGCAATAAATAAGAAAGAGATATATAATTTTCACAAATGATTTAGGATAGTTAGAAATCATTTTTTATAATAAGTTTTTTGGCATCATTAGTAAAATTCTTTAACTAGCCGACCGTCTTCTATATGAATTATTCTATCGGATATATCTAAAATTCTATTGTCATGGGTAACCATTAAAATTGCACAATTTTGTTCTTTAGCTAATAATTGCATGAGGTTAACAATATCTCGGCCTGATTTACTATCTAATGCTGCGGTAGGTTCATCAGCCAGAATTAATTTCGGATGGTTTACTAAAGCACGGGCAATTGCTACTCGTTGCTTTTGACCACCAGAGAGTTCGCATGGATAATAATTAATTCGATTCCCTAATTTAACAGCATGAAGCATAGCTTCTGCTTTTATTTTAGCTTCAGACTTAGGAATATTGTTGTCTAATTCAAGAGGCATTTGAACATTTTGCTGGGCTGTTAAGAAATTTAGTAAATTATGAGATTGAAAAATATAGCCGATATGACGACGTATTTCTACTAAGCGATCGTTACTGGCTCCATAAAGCTCTTGATTGAGAAATTTCAAACTTCCCTTTTGAACGGAACGCAACCCACCAATTAAACTCAGCAAGGTTGTTTTTCCTGAGCCTGAAGGGCCAGTCATAGTCACAATTTCGCCATGTTTAATTTGAAGATCGATGTTAAATAAAATTTGACTTTTTAATATTTGTCTGCCAAAGTAGTGATTAAGGTTTCTGACGCTAACAATAAAGTCTGTCATGACTAGATAAAAAATAATTAAGTTAATTACAGAAGACTAAAAAAAATCGGCTGGATCTACATTACGTAGTTTTTTTGTAGATATTAATCCAGATGCTAAACACATTAAAATTATAAATAATAATACTATAGCTGCTTTATCTACGCTCATGCTAATTGGTAAGTTAGTAATACCTTGAGCTACATCGTACAAACCTATAGATATAGCAAAGCCAGGTATATACCCAAAAGAGGCTAAGATTAAAGCTTGTTGGAAAACTACAATGAGTAAATATTTATTTTTAAAACCCATTGCTTTGAGAGTTGCATATTCAGCTAAATGGCTAGCGATATTACTATAAAGAATTTGATAGACGACTACTACACCAACAATAAATACCATAGTAACCATCAATTGAAACACAAAACCAACAGGCGCTCTGAGCGTCCAATAGCTTTTTTCCAAATTAATAAAATCTTCGCGTGTCATTACTATTACGTCTTTAGGTAATTTCGCAGACAAAATAGCCAAAACTTTTTGGGGGTCAGCATCGGCTTTGAGGTTAATTAAGCCTATATCTACATTTTGTGCTGAACGACCTTGGAATATTTGGAAAAAAGTGGAAGCACTAACAATTAAATTTCCATCAACTCCAAAGGATGGGCCGAGACTAAATAATCCACCAACTTTTACCTTATAGCCAATTGATGAAGTATAGTTAAATATTTCCAGTGTTACAGGTTTACCTTGTTCAAAATTTTCAGGAATTGGCCCAAATTGTGACCGAGATTTACTGTCAAATAAAACTATATTAGGCAATTGTAACAAACTATGATTTTGCTGAATATCTGCTAATTTTAAAATTGGTCTATTCGGCTCAAAGCCTAGTACATATATGGGAAACTTTATCCCATTTATTAAATTTTTTAGCTTGGCGAACTGCATATATAATGGGTTGACTGATTCTATTCCATCACATCCTAATATTTGATATAAATACCAACGCGGAAAGCTTTGATTGAACGTCAAAGATTGATATTGAGTGCTGATTATAAATAAATCACCTTTGAGATTGTTATGTAACTGCGTAGCACTAGTATATAAAGCATCTTGAAAACCAACTTGAATAAACATCAGTACTGCAATAAAAGCAATTCCAGTGGAAGCGACAAAAAACCGAGCTTTTTGTCGGGCTAGCTGTAGCCAAGCTAGAGATATATTAATAATCATTTGATAAACCTAAATTGATAAATATGAGATTACTTACTCAAAAAAATTAAGCTGTGCCTATAGGTTTAGATGTCAATGCGTATCTGTACCTGTAAATTAGTAAGAGCAGCAATTTGTTTGTTATTATCCATATTCTCGATGCGAATTGTTACCTGAATTACTTTGTTATCTGTATCGGCTTGCAAATTATTAAACATATTTTGTTGCTCAACTTGCAGACCGATATCTGTGACTGTTCCCCGTAATTGCTTTGGTAAAGCGTCACTAGTAATAACGACTGACTGACCTAGACGTACTTTTTTAATATCAGTTTCATAAACTTCTGCTATTGCATACATCTGTTGTGTGCGACCTAAGTCAGCTATTCCCGTAGCGCCAATAATTTCTCCAGGGCGAGTACTAATTTTAAGAATTTGACCGGCAATAGGCGATCGCACAGAACTTAAATCTAATTCTGCCTGAGCTTGTTTAACTGAAGCTTTTGCACTCTCGACATTAGCCTGTGCTGCTTGCACATCAGTAGATCGGACTTCTGTAATACTTGCGAACTTGGCTTTGGCCTCCATCAACTGCTGTTGAATAGTTTCTACAATTCGATTGTGAGAAGCCTTAGCTTCGTTATACTGCTGTTGAAGAATTTCGACTCGCAAACGCCTAGCTTCTGACTCAGAAGCAGAAATAGCACCTACTTTGTATAGTTGCTGATAGCGCTGATTTTCGCTTTCAGCATTACGTAATTCAGCTTCTAAGCGAGCAGTTGTGGCTTGTTGTGCAGATATGGCTCCAGACAAATCAGCTTCTAAACGAGTAATTGTTGCTTGCTGTGCAGAGATATCTCCAGCTTTGGCTCCTGCTTTTACTTGATTTAGATTAGCTTGGGCTACTAAAACTTGTTTTTGTGCTTTTTCTAAGGCTGCAAGACGGGGATAATAACTATCAAGAACAGCAACTATTTGTCCTTGACGCACCCAACTTCCTTGTTTGACAAAAAGTTTCGCTACTCGAACACCCCCTTGAGAATTAGGGGCAGATAAACGAATAACTTCTCCTTCAGGTTCTAAAGATCCTAAAGCAGTAACAGCAGTAATTGTAGGAGAATTACTAGGAGTAGGTGAGTCTAGTTTAGAGGTCAACTGAAATCGTGAAAAGCTATAGAAAGAAAGTGTGATAGGAACTACAGCCATAGCAGCTGACAATATTATCAAATACCAACTTACAGGTTTTGTTAATGGCTGCCTTTGTTTGTATACCATAATTATCTTTTCCAAGTTAATTTGTAAAGATTTTGCATTTAATTCACCCCAAAAATTACAGCAAATTTTAAGATAAAAACAAATTTGATATCTGACTTTGTTCCCTAAAATTTGTACTTCACTTAGTGAAAATAAAAAATGTTTAAGTCCCGTTAGTCAAAGTTAAAACTTGTGGTGCACCTATAGGTAACATGATTACGAAATTAACAGTTAATCTTGAAAAGTCAACCGTAAAAAGCTTGTTACCATCTATAGAAAACAGGCTAAAGCTATTTGAAATGTTATTGATACCATCCTGAATGTTAGCCAAATCAACACCAATAACACCTCCTAATACAGTGGCAGATCCATCAAAAGAGACTTGAGCGAACAGTTCGTTATTTTCGAGATCGAGAATTTGTAGCATATTGTGAAATTAACAGCATCAAGATTAAGAGTGAAGTGACGCACATTGTTTATAATCACAGATTGCATTCAGATAAATATGCAAGTAATTGTTACAGAAAACTGTTTATTTCCATTAAAAGTCTAATAACGCGTCTATCTCCTCCCTTTTAAGCGGGAAGCATCCGACTAATTTCTTGAAAAACTTTCGTTTAATTAAGCTTTAAACCTTTATTTTCTGACACGAACTATAATTTATAGCCAAAATCTGAAGATTAAAGCTCCGAAATCTATGCAGCGGTTGGGTTCCCCATCTCTGATATCAGAGAGCTAATTCCAAAGGCAAGTAACCCAGCAAAAAGCCCAGCGGTTAGTGCAGCTGCTCCGAAAACATAAGGGGCAACCTCACAACCACTAACAGTAGCAGATTCTTCACTGGAGATTTTAGTAAATAGTTCGTTATTTTCGAGATCGAGAATTTGCAGCATATTATGTATATCAACCTCAAGAGTGAAGTAGCACTTTTTTATAGCGAAAAGCTACGCACATTGTTTCCAGGCACAAATCGTATTAAGGTAAATATCCAATTAAAAACTTAGTAATTATTCACTCTCCTCTATCTGAAAAATTTTCGACAAACTTAATTTTTCGTCGTATAAAGATAGGGAGAGTAAACAGTTAAAGAGGCAAATATCTATGGTCATGAAAGGTTTAACAACGCACCCATTTGACTCCCTTTTAAGCGGTGGATATCCAATTTTTTAGAATCGAATAAAGGTGCGTTATTTTCCTCAAGTCATACAAATAAGCTTATTCAAGAGAGGGGTTAATTGCGGTAAATAATAGCAAGGCTTGTACAACTGGGTCTTTAAAAACGCCAGTGGCTATTGCAAGGATACTTGCCACACCAAAAGATTCAAGTCCGCCGCCACTAACGCTAGCAGATTCTTCGCTGGATATTTCGCTGAAGAGTTTGTTATTTTCGAGATCGATAATTTGCAGCATATTGTTTAATTAAGAGCATTAGGGTCAAGGTAAAGTGGTACTTTCTCATCATGAAAAGGTACGCACATTGTTTCCAGTTACAGTTCACTCAAGGTAAATATCCAAGTAAATTGTTTGGCGATCGCTAAACTTCTTTGTCTATTTGTGAACTGTTCCTATTTCCTTTAACGAAGACTCGATGCAAAATATTCCAAAATCAGATCGCCAAGTTGGCATAAGTTCAACGAGCCTGCCATTTGCCGTTATTTAACTCTCAAAAGCCTTTGCACAACAAGGGGTTTAGACTTTATGTCGTGTTTTGGTGATTTTATCTCAAGTTGGCAAAACTTTACGCTAAAGATTTAGATCGTATTCCAAACTCTTGTCCAGATTTAGTTACAGCTTTACTCAAATTTTTGTTGTTAGTTTAGGAATATTTTCGATTGGGTATTCGTTAAAGAAAATAACAACGGAAGAAAAAGACATCATTAAATTCACAGATAGATTTAGCTTTGATTGCCTAGAATCTGAATTAAAATTTTTTGATATCGGTTTCTGCCGTGATTTACTCCTAAAATACTTGCTTTACCAAGCCTCAGCGAATTCGCTGGGGTTTTTTCTTAATAACTCAATTTTATAAATACAAAATCAAAATTTCTAGAGGGCTTGATTTATCGAACCGCCAAGACGCCTTTCCTGCGGAACGCTTGTCTGCGAGACGCTGCGCGAACGCGTAGCAAGATCCCGAAGGGTACGCGCAGCGTCTCGTAGAGAAGAATGCCAAGAATTCGTAGAGCGTGCGTAAGTCCTATATACATATAGTTTTTAAAATGAAATATCATAGACTAAATTCCTTAAATATTGTCTTATAAATTTTCTTTAAAGCTTAAATAATTACTGATAATGTTGCCAATAATTTAGCTCTAATTAAATTTTCAAAATATTTCATTCTAATTAATAGATATTTTTATCATTTTTTTCTGTCTTGATTAAAAAGATACAACAATAATACCTGTATTATTGTCTTTTTTCCTCGTTTGATAAGATTATTATTTTATTTATTTTCGTTTAAATTTATTTTATAAAGCTGAGTCTGTTTAGCAGAAATTTACCTAATTTTTTCCATAAAATCCCAGTAAATAAGGTTGAAAACATAATAGCAGCACAGAAAGTTATCACTATATAGTTAGTCTTTTTTCAAAGTGTAAACCCATTTTTACTAGAAAATTAATTTTACTTAATAACTTATGCTATTACAACAAGAATCATTGTTTTCTTATCAAGAAATTCTGCTCAGATCGGACTATCGTCAGAGATTAGAAAAGATTGCCCGCAAATACACTAGAGGAACAGGTTTATCTTGGGAAGATGCTTTTCAGATTGCTCATTTAAAAGTTTTCGTAGCTTTTCAAGCAGGAAAGTTTCGCCAAGGGAGTGTAGAAGAATTTTATTACTGGGCTGTTGCTGTCGCTAGATGTGCAATTATTGATTTTCTTCGGAAGGAAAGCCTGCGGAAGTATCAGAGTTTAGATGATAATCTCCCAGGAACAGATATGTCTCTATTAGAGACAATTCCTGATGAATTTAATACATTGGATGCAATAGAGCGTACAGATTTAATCCTGCAAGCACTAGAGTCTATTTATAAACTCGATAAATGCTATCCACATTTAAATTATCTGAAATTATGGCAAGGAAAAGTTAATGGTAAAACACAAACTCAAATTGCTACTGAATTAAGAATTAGCCAGGGTGAAGTTTCCAAGCGATGGCAAGAACTTTTAAGGCGGATTGCAGAGTTGTTAGGATTATTAGAAATTAAAGATATTAAGGATAAACTGCGGAAAAATTGCCAGCAGAAAACATCAAATTATCGCTCAACAAAGCAGTGGTAAGCAAATCAAATGTTGAATTACAGATTGATTATCAAAAATAGAACAATTCATCATAGTGAAAAGCGTTCAATCGTTAACTAGATATGGATGGAGTTCTATCCTATATTGAATCTTTGGTTGTCAATGAACGTTGTATTAAATAAAAAAATTATGCGTTTAAACTTGAGTAAATTCATTTTTTTAAATAAGCAGAGGTGTAATATCTCAACGCCACAGCCTGGAGAAATTTGGAAAGTGAATTGCTTTGTACGGAGTCCTCTAGATTTCCTTAGTAAAGAGCAACATAATTTGTACTCTTACTTAGCACAAAGTTTTTTGCTAGGCAATTCACCACCGCGCTATGTAATGATTGTCAAAGAACCTGAGCTAGACGAAAACATAGAAGAAGAGTGGTTAGTTGTTTATGTGATGTTGCTATCAGTAGAAACAGATTTTCTCAATAACTTAGATTTGCTGATTCCCGCCAAAATATCAGGTTTAGATCGAGATTTATTGGCAGAAACTTGGCATATTATTCCTGTGCTGGCTTGTAACTTACTACAGCCAGTTGGAAAACGACTATCTCGCCAGATTTATGACTATTTGCTAACAGTAAGAGACTATCATTCTGGGTTGGTTTCTCAATTGCCAGCAATAACGGAAATCCAAAACTTAGGGTTCACAAATGAGAATTTCTACTCTGCAAACAACCCAAAAATTCAAAATTTTCATAAAGCAGAACAAGCCTGGAGTGATGTATTAACAGTACCAGTAGCAGCTTACTATACTTACTTGAAAAGTATAAAATTTACAAATGCAATCTTAAATGAAGCATTGCAATTAGAACAAGACTTGCAATCTGACATTGGCGGTTAAAAATTAAACTTTGAGGTTCTGCGGTTTTAATAAGTAATCAAACGGACATTATATTACTGACAAATATTTAGATAAAATGCTTTGAGGTGATTATATCTCAAAGCATATTTTGATGATTGTAAATTATAGCAGTCCGATTTGATTTCTGAAAAAATATAAGTATATGTAGGGGAGCCAGTGCGTTGCGGAGGTTCCCTCGTTGAGTGCAACTGGCGTTGTGTTATGGCGTAGCCTAACGCACCAAAACATTTAGCTTGTGCGTCAGCCTTTGGAATAACGCAACCCCGGTCCGCTCAAGTCGGGAAACCCGCCCATGCGGCTGGCTCCCCTACGTATATTTCAAAAATCAAATATGAGTATCAATACTTGTTGGTTAAGGGGAAAAGGGGAAGGTGGGGCCCCCTCTGGGGATAAGGGGCGGGGGAAAGGGGAAAGAAAAAACCTTTAACCTTTACCCTTTAACCTTTTCCCAAAACCCAATTCCGAGTTAAAAATGCACAAGGCGAGCAGTATTGATATGAGTCTTATATTACCTCTATCGGAAGTAAGAAAGGAAATATTTTAATTTAGAACTTGAGCCGAATTTAATAATTATCAAATGCTCTTATAAATGAAGAGATAAGCATTGATATGGGAGATTGAGGAAATGGCTAAGATATCAAATTTGAAAACGATGGATACAGAATTATTTTTGCAAGAGATAACGATCGCTCAAGCAGAGACTATATTAGGTGGATATTGCGAAACTCAGGAGAGTCATCCCTGTGGTTATATAATCAATATCACTGAAGGTATGAAAAAACCCAAAAATCCGGATGAAGGTGCAGATCGGAACAATTTTAGTAATCAAAAGATTAACACTGTAGATAATTCTAGAAAAATTTATATAAATGGGATACCAATTAAAGAAAAAAGAAATATTACAGTCATTTGCTGATTAATTATCAATAAAATATCACTACTAGGGAAAGATCGATTCATTCGTTGCCAGCTAACGTATATTTGCAACGATCGCATCATAAAGACTATCTTCAAAGTGCGATGCGATCGCTATGATATCCACACTCTAAGATATTGCTTTATTTAGCTGAAAAAAGCCTGGTTAATACTTATTATAACCAGGCTTTTGTTTATCTCACTTTATCTAAACAGGTAGAGTAAATTATCTCAAACCATTAGCAAACGTTTAGAGATTTACTTTGACAACCTTGTTCTTTTCTTGCTCAGTTTTAGGCAGTGTCAAATTCAAAATGCCGTCTTTATATTCAGCGGTCACATTGGTATTTTGGACTCTAGTAGATAGAGGAATTACACGTTGGAATTTACCATAGTAAAATTCACTCTTGCTAGTAGCTTTTTCTTCTGTTTTAGTTTCTGACTTCCGCTCGCCACTGATATGCACGGCATCTTCTGTGACTTGAATATCCAGGTCTTTAGCTGACATTCCTGGTAATTCTAGCTTCAGATGAATAGCATCCTTAGTTTCTTGCAATTCAGCAGCGGGAACTCTAATTAAGGCTTTTTCAAACCGTGCAGATGGTACTTTAGTATCTCCAAGTAAACCGTTGAGGTGACGTTCTAAAGCATTCAATTCTTGCCAGGGGCTGTAACGAACTAGCATATCAGCTTATTCCTTCTAATAGAATCAATGAAGATTTAAATCCTTCCGTTAATTGCTATATTATTGAAAACTAACAAGCTTGTGAATTCGGTTTTTACATCTAATTAATGATGATTACCGCCAGAGAAGCTAGGTAGACCCATGTGTGTAGAAAACCGAAACATTATTAGTTCGGTAAACCAGAATCTACTTTGATTTTTGAATAAAGTTACCCACAAATTAGAAACGTTGATTCACTGTTCAATATTCCCTGCCTACACAAATAAGTTTAAAAATTAAAGGCGATCGCTATATTGTCGTTCAAAGATAAATAAAATTGAGGCTGGTTTTTTAGTCTTTGGGTGGCAGGGTTCGATTAACTTCAGCAAACGGTAATTTTTCAGATGAAACTCACAAATCCATGATTCAATTGTTCTAAAGTACCAAGGAGCAGGATGAAATGACTCTAATCCGATTCCTTGCCAAGAAGTCTGTCGCCACCCATCAGAGTATGGAAAGTCACCGCAAGCCATCAAAGGATGAAGTGTTTGAATGATTATTTTTCCCTTATCGACTAACAAACTGTTACCTGCCTGAACTATCTCGCTCACAGCAGATTCCCCAAGGAGTGAAAAATTGCAAATGAAGCAGTCAAACTGGTTAATGCTGCCAAATTTCTGTAATGGGAGATCCGAGTAGGAAGATACGGCAAAACGGACATCGCCAAGGCTTCGCGCTGATTCAACAAGTTCGGCAATAGCGTCAACTCCCCAGCCATGAAAACCGCGACGGAACAGTTCGCGGCACAACCACCCTTCGCCACATCCAATGTCTAAAAAGGTTTGCGGTTCAAGTTCAATTACGGCTTCCACAATCGCTTTGTCTGTGACTAAAGCACGACTTTCAAGAAGTTGGTCGCGAACTACACGCGTCCAGGGTTTGGCGTTCAGTGCCCATGAATCGAGAATTTGTTTTTCGTTTTTGTCCATAGCTCATAGGACGTTATTATTCAACATTTATTTTATGTTTAAGAATGAAAATTTGCCTTTAATGCCGTTTGATTCCATCTTCAATTGTGCAACATAAAACTCTTTTTGAATTACATCACCTGCTGGTGTAAAAGCAATTTCCCCAAGGGGAGTTTGATATTTTCCTTTTAATAGTTCCTCATTCAATTGTGTACGCAACTGTGGCAACGTTAATTTGTTAATTTGGCTTTTTTTATCTAAAGATTGGAGAGCTTCCACATATACCTGCATTGCGGCAAAAGCTTGGGCGCTAACTTGGGGTGGTTCTCTTTGATATTGTTCAATGTAAGCTTTACGAAAGATCGTGTTGATCTCGCTAGGATATACAGGACTATAAGCTTGAGCAATAATCACGCCATCACAAAGCGCTCTACAGACAGAAAATATATGCGATGTATTAAAACCATTGCCACCAATAATTATTCCTTTGTAACCAAGTTCCCGTAATTGTTTAACTAAATTACCTCCATCTACTGCTAACCCCGATATAATTACTAAATCTGGTTTTAAATTAATAGCATCGCTGGCTTGAGCTTGAAAGTCTGTATCTGTAGTTTGAAATTTTTGTACTGTGACTAAATCCAATCCTACATTTTTAACTGTCTTTTGAAAAATTTCAGTTTCTGATTTATTGAAAGCATCATTTTGAGCGTAGAATACAGCTACTCTTTTGATTTTAGGATTTTGTTTGAGTGCAGCTTTCACGGAATAAGGAGCAACCACAGCTACAGATGAAGAAACACGAGCAACATAATCACCAATTTCGGGAATACCTTCAGCTGTATTTGATGCTCCAATCACGGGAACTCGGTTGCGATCTGCTATGGGATTGGCACTAAAAGCTTGTTGTGATAGGGTAGGGCCAATTATACCAACGACTTTATTTTGATTAATTAAAGTTTGAAAAGCATTAATGGCTCCAGCTTCATCGCCACCAGTATCTTGAAATACTAATTTAATTGGTTTACCATTGATACCTCCTATGTGATTAAAATACTTTTCAGCAATTTTTACTCCATCGGTTCCCTCTTGACCAAGTAATGCAATATTACTTGTTTGGGCAAAAGCGATTCCGATGGGAATCACATTAGATGCATTTGTTGGATTGAGATTACTAGTTTTGCTACAAGAGATGAGTAATATAGAGGATAAGAATAAGAATGCAGTTTGAGCAGCGATCGCACTTTTCATAAACGCCTAAATATCATATTTTTTACAATTAATTTATTCATTAAGGTGCGTTAGGCTCAAAGCATAGCGCACCATATTATTTCTTTACTTTTTATTCCACAGAGCGATAAATTCTTTATAGATGGCTGGGGTTACCTGACTTTGTAAGTGATTAAGCGCATCGCGATGGTTGGCATTGTTGTCATCATAATAAGTGAATACATTTGTCAGCTTTACAATTTCAGGATTTTGATCGTTTGTCCCCCTCCATTTATTAGTAACTTTGTGTAAAACATCCTTGGGAAGATTTTGTTGTAAGTTATTTAGTGCTGCAATATAAGAAGGATTTTGAGGATTCTTTTTAAATTGCAACCACAAATCTATCAGCTTGGTTTGCGGCTGAGGCTGGGGCTTATTTGGCGTCAGAGCCGGTTGCTGGAGAATTTGACGCTGTTCAACATTGACAATACCATTTTCAGTTAAACCTTGAGATTTTTGAAATTTCTTTACGGCTTTATAAGTGGCTGGGCCATAAAAAGGCTGATCTGAAGGAATTTCAGTATTGGTTGCAAAGCCGTGAAATTTCAATCTATTCTGAAGCCCTTTGATTATATCCTCTATTATTTCTCTGGTTTGAGCATCAGCGTTACCATTAACTACAAGTTTTTGTGGGTACTGTTTTTGAAACTTTTTAATGGCTTCTTCGGTAGGATCGTCCGTTAAGGGGTTATTATTCCGTTTCCAAGGAGCAAATTGAGGATCGGGATTAGGATCGATCTCAGGAGCTAAATATCCCAGTCCAATCAATATATGACGGATGGCTTGAGGGCTATAAACAACCATGCTTTTTGGTTCCTTCACTACTAAATTCAAGTTTATGTATTGTATTTTACAAAAAAAATTAGGGGTGCATAGTGCGCCCCTACAAATTGTTTTACTCAAAGCAATATTAGTAATACTAAGCGGTTGGAGTGCCCTGTGCTAATTTTTTGACTGCATTCCGTATGCGGGTTTTCCTGCTTTTGCGGATGCGATCGCTTGTACGCACGCCTCCCGCCATCATATATTCACAGCTATCTTTGCCGTATTTCACAGCCACTCCCAACAGCATTCTCTCACCCATCTCTTTTAATTTTTGTTCTGACTCAAGAATCTGAATTCGCGAAGCATCAATCAACTCTAAAAGCTTATTATACTCATCAATTTTGCTGCGTAATTTTTCAATTAGTTCTGTTAAGTTTTTTAAGCTACAACCATTCCCAAAATCTAAATTTGGATCGATTTTCTTTAATCCAGCAGCTCTTAACTCAGCCTTGTCTAAAACGCGAGATACTTGTCTTTTCCGAAGCATAAATTGACTCCTGTTCAACGGTTATACAGCTAGTTTGCTCGACTAAAACCATATAGCGGCTCAGGATAATCCACAAATAATTGTATTTTTTATGACAATACGATCGCCGCGATCTGTCAACTTAACGTGAAACCCTGATAAAAACGTGATGAGCGAGTTCTACTTACTTACCATCAAGATCCGCGTTACCCCACCCCGATTTTGTCTAAAGCCAAAATCGCCCCTCCCCTTGCCAAGGGGAGGGGTTGGGGTGGGGTAAAACGATTGTGAGGCAAGAGTTTTAGCTTAAGTTGACACCAATGACAGCTGTAAAGCCCCTACCCGTGTAATTCATTTACCTGAAAAACGCTGTAAATAGTCACTTTTACGGCAATCTATTGTCTTTTATTTGCTGAGATGTAGCTTCCATAAAGTTGATGAAAACCTGTATTATCTTATGAATTCCTTCGCTACCTCCTGCAATTAAGCCTCCTGTTAATAAGGCATCTAAAGAACGAAAAATAACTAACTGTATTTGATTATTTGAATCAGTAATTACCAATGGTTCGATTGAACGAACACCGATCGCACTAATTAAAAGACCGACTAAAAGCGATGTCCAGAGCGCAATTGTTCGCGTATCGGCTTTGTAGGCTGCTCTTTGGCGTTCTTTTGTATTTAAATCATCGAGTTCTGGTTTGGCTACTAATAATACTTCTTCTTGACTCTGGATAAAATTTTGGATAATTTGTTGTTCTAAGCTCATTCCTTCTGGCGGGAGAATACTGGCTCGGTTAGATTTAAGGTCAGCAATATTACTTTGTTGATTTTGCTCTTTGGCTAGTTTTAACTTTTCATCAACTATAATTTTTTGTCGCTGAATTTCAATATCCAGTTCTTCGATAAATGGGCTTCGCCAAGTAGTTATAAACACTTCTAAAGAACGCTCTAGCAACAAAGATATAAATAATGGCAGCGTCAGTTGTTGTATAATATCACTCAGTCCAAAAGGTCTGAAAGTAAATGGTTGAGATGATAACCAAGTTGAAAAAGTTACTACTAAAAAACTAATAATAATTAATACAATAAATAGAGGAGATTCTGAAGAAAGCCTGAGCAAATCTATACTCCTGTGGGGTGTCACAATATCAGGTGAGAACTGCACCTGCTGAGTAACTTAACAAGGTTAATTTGATAGAACAGTAAATAATTGGCATTGCTGATTAAAAATGTGAGTTTGGCTCACGCAGAGGCGCAGCGAAAAGTCGGAGCGCCGGCTTCCGGCGATGCCTTCGGCAACGCGAAGCGCGAACTGAACTTTTCAAGAGAGAGTCGCAGAGAGTAAGAGTTGAGAAGAGTTAATTTTTTCATTTCATATTCAAATTCAGCAACGCCAAATAATTTATTAGCTAAGTCTTTTCTATAAGAAGTCCTTAAGGTAACCTTACTGAAACTGCGATGTCCAAGGTGGGCTAAGCCTGGGTAGCTCAGGGTTACATGATGAGTGATGGTGCGATCGCCAATCATACCCCATAAACTATGCCGCATTCAAAGAGCGATCGCCACACCGAATCACGCCAATTCGCAATAGCAAGCTACGCAATTCGCAAATACCAAAGTGAATTGCTGATACAACATTCATTCAATTTGGTAAAGTACACAACGTTTTGCCTAAATTTTAGTTGTGAATTCACCAATTGTACTGTAATCGTTGTTCCGGTTTACCGAACTGGACAAGTAGAGCAAACCGTAATCTTTTTTCATGCCTAACTTGGTGCGGTAATCCTCATTTATTAGGTGATAATAACCGAATTTACAGCATTTTTAACTCGGCATAATATCAAAAGTAAGCACACAGACAAGTGCAAAAAAAAATAAACAAAAGCTAATTAATGCGAGGAAGAGTTATGGCTGTAGTTCGTTGGAATCCTTGGAGAGAAATCGATACTCTACAACGTCAAATTAATAACTTGTTTGAAGACACTATCGCACCATCTAACTCATTTGAAAGAAACTTAGTTAGAGTTCCGGCTGCTGAATTACAAGAAACTGAAGATGCTATTCATCTGAAGCTAGAACTGCCGGGAATGTCAGCTAAAGACTTGGACATTCAAGTAACAGAAGATGCTGTTCACATTAGCGGTGAACGTAAATCTGAAACTCCAACTGAACAAAAAGGTACTATTAAGAGCGAATTTTATTACGGCCAATTTCAACGTGTAATTCCTTTATCAGCTAGAGTTCAAAATACCAAAGTGATTGCTGAATATAAAGATGGCATTTTGAGCCTGAGACTGCCTAAAGCCGATAAAGAAAGGAACAAAGTTGTCAAAATTAATCTGGAACAACCCACCGCTTAAGTAATTGTGAATAAATTACTCTACCTCCTTTGATTGATTGAAATAGCTAAAAACCCGGTTATGAAAATGACCGGGTTTCTTGTAACCATTATCAATTATTCAATTACATCACCAACCTTAAAAGTTTGTCCTGCTACTGTTACTCGATCGCTTGATATTAATTGCCGCCCTCGCCGCGTTTCAATTGTGCCATTGACTTTAACGTTACCATCAATAATCATCAGTTTGGCTTGGCCTCCAGTTGGAGCTATACCCAACAACTTTAAGAACTGGTCGAGTTTAATCATAGTAATTAAGGTTATACAAGCGTTTAACTAATTATCATTTTTCAATGATAACAGAATAAAAGATTATATTTGGGGCTAAAAATCGGATTATTTAGCAGATAGTTTTGCAGGCGATCGCAATTTTTTATAGCATCAAAATCTCCCAGATAATCGTGTAGGCGATCGTAATTTTGTCTCCCTTTTGACTTATTCGATTAAGGATAACTAGTTTAGTAACTGGGGATTGGTGATTGGGTATTTGAAATATAGGATTTTTTCTAGCCCCTATTCTCTTAAGCTAATCATCATTTAAATTGCATCATTTTCATGGTAATAAAAGCTGCAAACCCTCTCCCTTGCTCCCTGATTACTGAGCGCAGTCGAAGTATGGTTACTGAGCTTGTCGAAGTGTCGAAGTATGCACCCCTGCGGTTTCAATGTGCAAATTAAATGCTTAACAGCTTATTTATTTTCTTTCTCCCCTAATTCTCCCCTTTGTGTTTTTAGACTACTAAAACTTACTAAAACTAATAACTCTTTATCTCAATTCAGGATTCCCCTATGAAATTCTCTATCTTAATAGATTCTTTACTAATTGTTACTTCAATAACTCTGATGCCTGGAATCAGTACTGCACAAACAGTTGCTACTAACACTAGTCAAGCAATAGTCAGAAACTCGAACAAATTACCCAATGATTTTAGTAGCATTAGTCACCTTGAACCTTTCGATCTTGTTGTTTATGCTTATCAAGGCGGCCTCTTACAACATGGTATTCCCAGTGGTGGAACACTAGTATTTAAAACTCTAAGTAGCAATATTCTTGCAAAAGATTTAGTCATAGCTGCGGTAAATGCTAAGAAGTTAGAACCACAACTTTTGGACGATCGAAACTATCTTAATGCTGTGAGTTCTGAATTGATAGCATTGCCTGATTATGCTGCTGGTGATTAATTCTATTAAAAGGGAAAAGGGAACAGGGAACGGGCAACAGTTTGATACCCCATAATTAAATATGGGGATTTATTTAGATAATGATGCATTGAAACGGAGTGGCGACGCAAGGGGAACGTCGGGTTTTGCGAATCCTTCAAAGAACCTAGAATATAGTTAAGTGGCCTTTGAGCAATGAACGCCAAACCCAACATTAGCATTAGTAAATGGCATCTTAAAAAAGGTCGGAAATAGGAGGAGATATTTCTCTAATGGTAGTAAAAAACGAGAATATGCACAGATTTGTCTGAAGTATTTGGAATGAAATGCTAGGGTATTTTGGTTAATTAAAGAGCCACGTTTTGTATTTCATCATCCTTTTTTCCAACCTTTTTTATAGTCAGCTGTACTAGGTAGCATAACGACCAAAGTCAACGGCCGTAATAGGGCACATTAGAATTGTTGTTAGCGGCTTTTTAGCTCCTTTTTATTGCCCATTGCCTATTGTCATTATCGGAGTATATAAGGGTATATTTTCCCGAACTTACAAATTCATTTACAGCTTTATAAACTCCATAATGCCTACGATTTGGGTCTGGCTGCCAATCATCGCCAGCTATTATACCATCTTCCTTCACTTTGCTATCTAGTAAGTGTAGCTCCTGTTTAGTATGTTCGTACTGATGAGACGTGTCGATGTAAACCCAATCAAAATATCGATCGGGAAATGTGGCAACTACTTGAAGATCGTCGCCCACATGTACCAAAATACGTCCATCTTCAATTTCTTTCTTGAAGTTTTGCAGAATTGTTATTAGAGCATCAACTGTACTTTGATTGCCGTTTGCCCATTCCCAACGGCTTGCCAAGAAATACCAAGGGTCGATAAGATGCAATTTTTTTGGCTTGGTATGCTCCAGCAGAGTGGGGGACAGATGACCTTTGAATACTCCTAGCTCCGCACCGATTCCATCCTTAGGCAAAAATTGTTCTATAAATTCTATTCTTTTTTGTTTTCTGCGTAACTCAAGCTGTCGATCGATATACTCCCATTTCTTAATAGGAGTGTTTTCTATCATACCTTTTACTAAACTCTTCAACATGATATTTAGTCTCCAAAAAAAGAGGATAGGTAGAATTTTTTCATACAATAGCTCAATTAGAATGTTTTACAAAAATTCTTTAAACAAAGCTTAATTTAATACTAATTATTTGTGAAGCTGGGCCAAATTTTTTGAGTTCGTTTACCTACTAACTTGTAGGTTCTGCATTGCTAGTAAGCGTATATATTTATTTAGCGCCTATATTCCCCATTTATAAGGTATCTTCATGCAAAATTCCTCTAAATCAGCACAATTGCTGATATTTACGCCATCTTTCGTACTTTTAGAACAACCTTCAACTAAGTGTAATAATTCTTAAAAAAGTTAATTAATATAGTACTTTTATACTAAAATGTGTGGTTGCCTATTGCGATCGCCCCTTTTGATATCAAGGAATATTCAGCGCAGGTGCTATGCCCAAACGCCTCCTCGTGGTAGAGTCTCCCGGAAAAGTCAAAAAACTCAGTCAAATTCTGGGTTCAGAATGGAAAGTTCTAGCTAGCTGCGGCCATATCCGCGAACTCAGCGACGAAGGTGAAGATTCGTTGGGTTTCAGTATGGATGGCAGTCGGATCAAATGCAATTATATTCCCCGCGACCAACGAGCCAAGGAAACCATTCAGCGACTAAAAGCCGCAGTTAAACAGGTTGATGAAGTTGTCATCGCCACCGACCCAGACCGGGAGGGAGAAACAATCGCTTGGCATATCAAGGAAGTGTTGGGATTAAAAGAACCAAAACGAGTAATTTATACAGAAATTACAGCACCAGCAGTTCGAGAAGCGATCGCCAAACCGAGAAAACTAGATTTAAACTTGGTAGGTGCGGGACTGTGCCGCGATTGTCTGGATAAGTTAGTCGGCTATAAGGGAAGTCCCCTAGTTTGGGCATTAAACAACGGGGCAAAAAGCGTCGGTCGAGTTCAAAGCGCCACATTGCACTTGATTTGTCAGCGCGAAAAAGAAATTCAAACATTTGTACCCCAAGACTACTGGAGTGTCTGGGTAGATTATGCCGAAGGATTCCGCGCTTTCTACAAAGGAACGGCGAATTCTGACGCAGACACGCCAGAACAAAAAGCTGAAACGAATGATGATGCCGCAACCAGTACAACACAAGCACCAGAAAGCAAACGTATTCTTTCGGAAGCCGAAGCAAACAGGTTAGTTGCAGAAGCACGCCGCCATCCTCATCAGGTGATTAAGTTTGAAGGGAAAATAGTTCAACGCCAACCACCTCCTCCATTCACCACCTCTACCTTGCAACAAGCAGCTGGTTCCAAGCTGAGATTTTCTCCAGACAAAACCATGCAAGTTGCCCAAAAGCTTTATGAGGCAGGGTTGATTACATATATGCGAACAGATTCAGTGATGTTGAGTCCTGAATTTTGTGCTAGTGCGCGTCAATGGTTAGAGCAAAATGACCCGCAGAACGTACCGCAGTCCTTAGCCAAACATCGGAGTGCTAAATTAGCTCAAGAAGCACACGAAGCTATTCGCCCAACAGATGTTTTCCGTCCTTCAGCCGAGTTACGAGTAGAACTGCCGACAGATGATTTTAACCTGTATGTAATGATTTGGAAACGGGCGATCGCTTCTCAATGTCGTGCCGCCCAACTCCGCAAAACTCAAATAGTTACTCAATCTGGAAATCTGCTGTGGCTTTGTAACGGACAAGTAGTTGAGTTCTACGGTTATGCTCGGTACTGGAATAATATCAGTAAAGATACAGTCATACCGCAGTTGCAACAGGGACAGATACTAACATTAAAAGATGCACAGCATGAAAAGAAACAAACACAACCGCCGCCTCGATATAGCGAACCAAAACTAGTGCAACTAATGGAACGCAAAGGTATTGGTCGTCCCAGTACCTATGCTCCCACCGTCGCCACCTTGAAAAAGCGCGATTACGTGCAGTTGACCAAGGATCATCTGCAACCAACGGCTTTGGGTTTAGAAGTTGATGCGTTTTTACAAAAAGCCTTGCCGGATTTACTAGAGGCAGAATTCACCGCTAAGATGGAAGATGCTCTAGATGCGATCGCCATTGGTAAACAAGGCTGGCAACAATATTTAAGTACTTGGAATCAAGAATATTTTGCGCCAGCTTTAGCAAAAGCCAAAACTGTTGCTGTGAGTTCTGCATCTGGAAACAAAGCTTCACCGGGACGAGAACGCAAATATGAAACATCCAAAACTCGCTGCCCTGAATGCAAAAATTGTTTAGCTAAAATTCCCAGTAGCAAAGTTAAAAAGAAATACTTCCTCAAATGTGTTAGCGGCTGTGAAAACATCGTCCTTTTTTGGAGTGACCTCAGCAAAACTTGGGAATCACCTCGAAACAAAGTATCCAAGGATGAAAGTATTGCTAAACCTCCAGCTAAGCTAACTTCATACTCTTGTCCAGTATGTAAAAAACCATTAGAAGAATACAGCTACATTAAGGAAGGGCAGAACAAAACAATGCTACGTTGTTCAAACCCCCAATCTCGCCAAGACAAAAAACATCAGCAAGTAGCTTATTTTTCTACACAAAAAGGTTGGTGGAGTCCTAAGTTTGGCGAGTTAAATTAACTTCTAACAACTTTGACTAAATCAAAAATTGAAATATCGTAGGCTGGGTTGAGCAAGGAAAACCCATAGTCCAATACGCTTCAGTTAAAGATTTTTTGGATAACCATAAACCTGTAGAGACGTTGCATTGCAACGTCTCTACATTGTTCGCAGGATAAAGGTTTTAGTCTTATCTGAACCGTATTGAACCATAGTCTACTACGATTAGATTAGGGTTTATAATGTTTCACTTTCAACTTGATACAAATACTTTGGTAGGGGCTTTATAGCTGTCATTGGTGTCAACTTACAGCGCTTTTCATTTGGATAGAATACATACTTGAATACTAAATTATCGTAAGGGCACAACATTGTTGTGCCCCTACTATAGTCTATTCAACTGCAAATTGCTGTAAGTTGACACCAATGCACAGATGTAAAGCCCCTACGGTAGATCTATATTTATAGCCGTAGCCAGATATGTTAGGACATTTTGAAAACGTGAATACTAGAAATAGCAATAGTTTTACCTTCTGCCTTCTGCTATATCAAAATTTTCGTGAAATGGTATTAGGCAAAACTATAGAAATCATCATGGATTTTCTCAAAGCAAAGATTTGAGAAAAACTAGGACGCTTTCCAGAAAATGCACAGCAGCAATTTCTAGATTTTGTCGAGTTTTCTTTTATTCCTATCTAACTTTTCTTGAATAGCATCTCTACAGAATTGTGCAGGGTTCTCTTGTTTCTGTATCTCTTCCTTCATTTCCTTGGTAGCTCTAAAAGTAACATTCTCGGTTAAATCTCTGCTTGGTGGATTATCGAAATTTTCGGGCTTACCTTTGGACTTAGACATTTATGTAGAAACGTAAATATAGCTTGAAGTCGGCGCAAGCGTCGGCATAGAGTTTTAAATCGGTGGTGTTATCACTCGCGAAAATGGTTCACCACCGATACCACTTTTATCAAGAGGTAATTCTATGTTTACACGTTCAGAACTCGAAATAAAGACTGTTCCTGAATTACAGGATTTATGCCGTCGATATGGTATTCGTCCTACAGGAAGTACAGCATACAAAGTTAGCTACATTACTTCCCTCCTATCCTTCCCGTTGATAGCCGTAAACCAAATGGAGGAAGGGAGAGGATTAAAGTCACCAACACTTGCTTCTGTTCAGGTGTTTGGTTCAGCGATAGATGAAATGAATTCTCCGACAGCAGAACAAATAGCGTTAATTAGAATTTCCCTGGAAGGTAAAAGAATGCGTTACCCAGATAGATACAAGCAGGAAGAGTTACTAGCTTGGCATTTGGTGAAAATGAAACTTGAACAGGTGATAGCACTACTCGGTAGGTAATCTCTCAATTGACGGCATCCCATCACAGCATTCCTTAATGGGGTGCTTTTATTATGTTCTACTATTTTTTTGCTACTTAAAAATATAGCGGTTCTCGATTAGGTAATATACGGCGATTCGTAAGGGCGCACAGCTGTGCGCCCCTACAGGTGTTGCATCGAAACGAGAATCGCTATATTTTTCTTATCGAAACTAACGAAATTTTTGGTTACGAACCATTTAAAGTACTTATCCTGACGTTGCAAAAAAGCAATAAACTGTTACAACATCAAACGATGTAGAATTTTTGTTGAATTCAACGAGCATCTACAGTTTCATTTCATCGTCATAAGGTACTCAGCATGACTGCAATCACCCCAAAGGCTTCTTCTGCGCTTCCCAATTTTTCTGAAGGAATTCAATATTTTGGCGAAGCACTACCAGATTTTGAAACTTATGGTGTCACCCCTGCGATAGAATCGGGCAATGTAGCGATCGCATCTCCTACCGATGCAGCAGCAGTATATCAAACTTTACTCGCTGCCGATGCCCTACGCTATCTAACTTTACAAATTACTGGTAGTAAAGCCTCTGGACATCCCGGCGGATTCGCCAGCCAAGCGGAAGCTTACGCATCTCTTGTCATGCTGGGACACAAGAACATTATCACCGAAGTCGGACACCACGCCCCCGGATTTTATAGTGCCATGTTCTTGGATCGCTCTTTAGAAGACATGGGAATTTATACAGTCCAACAATTGCGCGATCGCTTTCGTGAAAAGCACGGTCTTTTAGGACACCTTTCTGGTTATATACCCGGTATTCTCGCACCTGCGGGGCCTTTGGGACAAGGACAACACTTTGCAATGGCGGCTGCATTGTTGCACAAAGATAAGTTATTTCCCTTTACAGTTGGCGATGGTGGATTGGGCGAACCTTATATTGTCAGTGCGATCGCACATTTCCATACTGCTTATCCTGCTGCTACTAATTTCTTGCCGATATTGGTGTGGAATGGTTACAGCCAAGAACATCACAGCATGGTTTCCCTCAAAACCAACCAACAAATGCAAGCATATTGGCAAGGTAACGGTTTTGAAGAAGTGGTGTTAGTGGATGCTAAAGATTTTGACGACCAAAATCAACCAGGAGATTACGTTGATAGTACCGCTTTTTCCTTTGAAAAACGCCTAGCATTTACCCAAGCAGTACTTGAGGGTGTAGATAAAGCAGCGCGATCGGCACTTGGTGGCAAGCTTACTGTTTTTATTATTAAACAACTTAAAGGTGCAGGAGTCCACGCGCGGGGTGCAAAATCTCACAACCTTTATCCTAAAGATACGCTGGATGCACCCCATATTGTCAGTGCATTGCAAACTCGCGCCTTATCTGCCGAAGCTTGGCAATTAGTCAGAGAAAATGCCGAACGTGCAGGCGGAGGCCCCGCAGCCAAAACAGTGGTAACAGAATTTGAATTACCATTGCCAGAATTAGGCGAATTACCTTTAGAAGAATATGCAGTCGGTGGCGAACCAAAAGTTTCTACAACTGCAATGGGACGATTAGTAGGAATAGTTGGACAAAAAGATAAAAATTTCCTCGTCACCAACGCCGACGGTAACGAAGCATCAGGAATTGCTAACATCAACCAAGCATTAAAAATTATCCACCCGACAACCGACGATTTATATAACCAAGCGCCAAACGGACAAGTTTACGAACCTTTGAGTGAAGATGCCTGTGCGGGTTTAGCAGCTGGTTTGTCGTTAATGGGTGCGAGGACTTTGTGGTGTTCTTACGAATCTTTTGCCATCAACGGATTACCAATTTGGCAAACTGTAATCCAAGCAATGGCAGAATTGCGCCGTCAAACTCCTTCGACTATTACTTTATTCACAGCTGGTGCATTAGAGCAAGGGCGTAACGGTTGGACTCACCAACGTCCAGAAATTGAAGCTTACTTTGCTTCATTAATGCGAAATGGAAATGTTTTCCCATTATTTCCTCCCGATGCTAACAGTATCCAAGTTTGTTATGACTGGGCACTGCAAACTAAAAATAAGGGAATTGTGATTACTGCCAGTAAATCACCGTTACCAATTCGCATTACTTTAGAACAAAGTCGCCAAGGTTTACAAGATGGTGCGGTGGTATTGCATGAAGTTCCTGGCGAAAAACAAGTTGTATTCGCTGTCATTGGCGATATGACATTAATGCCAGTATTTGAAGCGGCTACTTTCTTAGAAAATGAAGGTATTGGTGCGAAGATAGTTTCTGTAATTAACCCCAGACGTTTATATCGTCCTCATGATACTGCTTGGGATACCTGTTCGGAACCCGATGGCGATTTCTTAGATGATGCGAAATTTGCCGAATTTTTTGATGGCGATGCGCTAATTGCTGTGACAGGTGGTGCGCCGGCAATGCTGGAACCAATTTTGTTACGGAGTACAGCCAAGCGCGATACTTTTGCCTGGAAACGTGGCGAAACTACAGCCAGTGCTGGAGAGTTGATGGCGTTTAACGGATTGACTGTTGAGGCGTTGACAAAAAGAGCGATCGCTTTAGTGCATTAAAGGTGCGATGCCCCTAATTTTAGCGCAAATATACGTATGGAAATGCTGAAATTGCGTTTAATGCGTATATTTGCGTTTTTTTATGAGAAGTTTTAAGGCATTGGGATTAGTTCATAAAATAAATGTGAGTATATTTGCTGAAATTATTTGAGAATAGTAGCTTTAGGAGTCGCAAAAATTAGTTTAGGAGTCAAAAATTTAATTTAGGAGTCGCAAAAATTAGTTTGGGAGTCAAAAATTTAATTTAGGAGTCGCAAAAATTAGTTTAGGAGTCAAAAATTTAATTTAGGAGTCGCAAAAATTAGTTTGGGAGTCAAAAACTTAATTTAGGAGTCGCAAAAATTAGTTTGGGAGTCAAAAATTTAATTTAGGAGTCGCAAAAGTTAGTTTGGGAGTCAAAAATTTAATTTAGGAGTCGCAAAAGTTAGTTTGGGAGTCAAAAATTTAATTTCCAAGCTAGGAGCGCGATAATTTTATGGAAAATGTGGTGTTTAATGGGTTAACTGTGGAGGGTTGAGGAAAAGTGCGATCGCATGAGTCGATTAAACTGGGTTTTGTAGATAGAATAGTTTAAATTTTTAACCGCATATGTACGCAGATAAATGCACATGATTAGCGTTTTGATGCGTGTATCTGCGGTTTTTCTTATTCCTCATGTTTTGTTAATTTTTAATGAGATATAGTAATCTATCTGATTTGGTAAAAATAATGAATATATTAAAAGATAATGATTTATTGAATAATCTAAAAAAATTGTTTTCATCTATAAATAATGAAATTTATCCATCATTTATAGATGATTTGTTTGCTTTAATTAAAATTTTACAAAACTCTCGTAATAAATCATTTGTCTTTCTCTTAGTTGGTCGTACAGGAGTTGGGAAGTCAAGCACTATAAATTCATTAATGGGTGAACCAATTTGTCAAATAGGTAACTACGATCCAACCACAATGGAAGTTCAGTCTTACGAGCATGAAATTAATGGTATTAAATTTACTATAATTGATACCCCAGGTCTTTGTGACGATATTCCAGAAAAAGGTAATGACCAAAAGTACATAGAACTTATACGAAGCAAGGTAAAACAAATTGATTCATTATGTTTTGTAACTCGTCTTGATGATTCAAGAGTTACTTCCGATGAAATGCGAGGTATAAAACTTATTTCAGAGGCATTTACGCGAGAGGTATGGGAATACGCTGTTATTATTTTTACGCGAGCAAACAAAGCAGATGATTATGTAATAGATTTACAGGAGAGAACAAAGCGTATCAAAAATGAAATAGCAAAGTATACAGGTGATGAAGTAGCCAGTAATATTCCATCAGTTGCAGTAGATAATAAGAGTCAAACTACCCCAGATGGTAAAAGATGGTTAGAGGAACTGTATACACAAGTATTTAAAAGAATGGCTGATAGAGGTGCTGTACCATTTTTATTGGCAACTGTTACAAGAATAAATAAAAAAAGTAAAAAAACAAAAAAATCTCAATCTAGTCAACAAAAAAATACATCGAAAAATTCTGAAGAAAATGATACAGAATCAGAATTTAATTTTAATGTGCAACAAAAGGAAGAAATAAAAAGTAAATTATTTAGCACTGTTCCTATTTTAGAAAAAATATGCGGCTCAATTGGTTCCATATTTGGTGGTTCGGTTGGTAAAACAATAGGTGAAACAATAGGTGGTGTAATAGGTTATGGCTTAGACTTTATTTTTTCGCTATTTTCATAATTTTAAATAGTAAACCGTATCTAGCAGTTATTTAGTAGCGTGCGTTACGCCGTAGGCTAACGCACCTTGATTTGTTGATGGTGCGTTGCGCTTGGCGACAACGCATCCTACATTTAAATTTCTGTGGCTTTCGATTTTCGCAAATCAAAATAATTTATTCTCATGGGAAATGAGAAAGTTTTTACTGTGGCATAATTGTAGGGATAATTTGATTTTTATTCCGGCGGTAGATAAGAAAATCGCTATCAAAAGTTAACAAAAAACTATCTATATACTGTTCAGACATCCTTACTAAACAAGCATCAGCTAAAGACATAGGAACAGATTGATAAGTCTTGACAAGTTCCCCAATAATGACGATTTGAGCGTTATATTTATTCTAGGCGCTATATACAAGATTAATTTATTATGAAATTTCAAGTACTTTTTACTTTTGATTCAGAATATGAAGGCTATGTTGCTGAGGTTCCTGAACTTCCAGGCTGTGTAAGTCACGCTCAATAACCAACTATCATATATTTATGATTTCATACAAGGCTATGATTCCACAAACTCTAGACAAAATCACTACCCTTGAAGAACAGCGGTTTCTCTTACCTGGTCATTATACTTGGGAAGAATTTGAGAAACTTGAAATCTTAATAGGAGATGCGCCAGGTTTGCGGATAACTTATCTTGATGGGTGTGTGGAATTTATGACTCTTGGCGAACAACACGAGACTATTAAAAGCATTATAGCTATATTGCTAGCGCTATATCTTTTTGAATTAGGTATAAATTTTATCCCTGTAGGCAGCGCTACTCGTCGTGCTAAAGAAAAGGGTGCTTCCTTTGAACCTGATGAATCTTATTATTTAGGAGAAAAAAAAGAAAATCCCGATTTAGCAATTGAAGTCAATATTACTAGTGGCAGTATAGATAAACTAGAAAAATATAAGCGTTTTAATATTACTGAAGTTTGGTTTTGGGAAAATAATGAGATATCTGTATATCACTTAACTAATAATAATTATGAGCAAACTACTCAAAGCAAATTACTACCAGATTTAGATATAAATTTGTTAACATGTTGTGTTTTAATGCCTTCGATAATTGAGGCAAGAACTGAGTTTCTCAAAGGAATTCGGCAATAATATCTGAATGCAAATTTTTGCTAAAAAACTAGATAAAATAAAAACCAATTTTCTCACAACTCAGATGCGTAACTAAGCCGCATGAATTCCCTTGTAATTTTCCTGCCAGCGTTGCAAGGTTAAGCCTAAGTATTCACATACCATATTGATGGCGATCGCGCAATTTCTCTCCTCCCAATAGCATCTACTTATATACTTGTTTAAGTTTTAATAAGCAGTGTATTTCTTCACAAGTTCCTCAAATTTTTGTTCTAACTTGAAGATAGAGATGTTTAACTATTGCTTGAAGTACCTTGAGAATTCAGCACTTTTCCATACTAGTCGTGTTGTATATTGGTCGTAATTATCACTAGCATTTTTGCTATATGCGCTATATACAACATATACAATCAGCGGCATTGCCTGAGAAAACAGCATTGCTGATTAAAAGTATGAATTAGTCTCACGCATTTGCCTTTAAGCGCTACCGCTTTCTTAGGCGCAAAGAATTGTTTTGTTTAGTCATCTTCAAAAAAGTCAATTCATACTCTGATTCAGCAACGCCAAAATTTTTAACTTGGAATTGCTTAGGAGCTACAGATCATGAGTACCATTGTCCAACGGCAAAAAGAATTTAATTTTTTTGATTTCTGGGATAGCTTTTGTAGTTGGATTACTAGCACAGAAAATCGGATTTACATCGGCTGGTTTGGCGTGTTGTCGATTCCTACATTGCTAACTGCCACCACCTGTTTTATTTTGGCTTTTATTGCCGCTCCCAGCGTAGATATGGATGGCATACGTGAGCCAATCAAGGGTTCGCTGATGGATGGTAATAACTTTATTACAGCCGCAGTTGTGCCGACTTCCGCCGCTATTGGTTTGCACTTTTATCCTATTTGGGAAGCTGCATCAATGGATGAATGGCTCTACAATGGCGGGCCATATCAGTTAATTGTGCTGCATTTTCTCATTGGTATTTGGTGCTTTTTAGGGCAACTTTGGGAATTGAGTTATCGTTTGGGAATCCGACCCTGGATAGCAATTGCCTATTCTGCACCCGTTATCGCCGCTACTTCCGTTTTGCTAGTTTATCCCATTGGTCAAGGTAGTTTTTCTGATGGTTTACCTTTTGGAATTGCTGGGACTTTCCACTTTATGTTGGCTTTCCAAGGCGACCACAATATCCTCATGCACCCGTTCCACATGTTAGGTGTAGCAGGTGTATTCGGTGGCGCACTGTTGAGTTCTTTGCATGGTTCTCTGGTGACTTCAACACTAATTCGGAATACTGATGAAAATAAATCAATTAATGCCGGATATAAGTTGAGTCAGCAGAAACTCACCTACAATTATTTAGCAGGACACTATAGCTTTTTGGGACGGTTGTTAATTCCTACCTTTGCTAGTAAAAATCATCGTGCTTTCCATTTTTTATTAGCAGCTTTACCAACGCTGGGTATTTGGTTTGCAGCGATGGGTGTATGTTCGATGGCATTTAATATCAATGGCTTCAACTTTAATCATTCCATCTTAGATAGTCGGGGTGAAGTCATTAGAACCGACGCTGATATACTCAACCGTGCCAATCTTGGTATCAGTGCAATGCACGCTCCCAATGTCCATAATTTTCCTTTGGTTCTCTCTAGCGGTCAACCTGTTCCGGTTAGTTGAAAATTGCATCTATCGATTTTTATAGTTTTTTCCAACCTGCCTGTAATTTGGGGATGATTTAATATTACGGGCAGGTTTTTCTTGGGTCTGTTAAAAAAGTACTAGAAAGTGTAAGAAACACAAACCCCAATACTACTCGCTTTGTGCATTTTGAACTCAGAATTTGGTTTGGGGAAAAGGTTAAAGGGGAAGGGGTAAAGGTTTTTTCTTTCCCTTTTCCCCTTCCCCTTTTCCCCAAAACCCGGCAAGTATTGACACAAACCCCACTGTTACCTGTTACCTCTCCCGAAGGGACTTGAATCAAACCAAGGGCAAAATAATTTCAAATTCAGTACCTTTACCTGGTTGAGAACGTAAATTAAATTTACCGCCATGTTTCACAGTTACAATTCGATAACTGACTGCTAAACTAGTTTCTTTACTATTTTTGGTTTCCAAAGAAAAAGATTCTAAAATTTGCTCTAGCAATTCTTGAGGTATTCCAGGGCCATTGTCAGCAATCCGAATTAAAATCCAGCGAGAATCTGGTGCATGTGGTTTACTTGGCTTTTGTGAAATAACTTCTGTAGTAATCTTAATTTGGGGTTTTTGAATAGTTTTTGTATCTTCTAGATGCAACTGCTGTCGTACTGCTTCATTGAGTAAAGTATCTACAGCTTCGCTTAAAAGATTAATTAAAACCTGATTTAACTGCCCCATAAAACAATACACTGGTGGCAGTTGCCCATAGCATTTGACGATTTCAATTTCTCCTTGAATCCGACTATTAATTAATAAAATTATATTATCGATACAGGCATGTAAATCTACGGGTTTGGGATAAAGTTCATCAAGATGACAGAAGTTTTGTAAACTGGTGACAAGTCTTTTTAATCTTTCGGCTCCAGTGCGGATACTAGCAAGCGATCGCAATAAATCTTGTTCTAAAAAATCAAATTCAATTTCTTCTTTTATTTGGTCGATTTTCGGAGAAAATGATGATAATTCTGTGTCGTAAGCTGCTATCAACTTGAGTAAATCTTGGCTGTAATTTGAGACGTAAGTTATGTTACCCCAAATAAAACCCACGGGGTCTAAAATTTCGTGTACTACCCCATCTACCAAACGTCCCAAACTCGCCATCTTATCATTTTGAATCATTTGGGCTTGGCTGCGTTCGTATCGCACAAAATTTTTGATGCCGCGAATTTGCCAAGAAATAAAATTTAATTCCTGCACATCTAATAATCTGTAAGCACCACAAGCAGTTTGCACTACAATTGGTTCTGATAATAATTCTGGCGATCGCTTTAAGCTCAGTTGCATCGCAATTAAAATTAATGTCGTCTCTCCGAGCAGCAAAATCGGTGTCCGTGCATAGCCGTAGAGAACCCCTAATGGTTGCTGAATAAACAACTCCTCTCCATAAGGGCGAATCAAAAATTCTAAAAGTCGTCGCCGCGAAATCATTCCCACGAACTTTCCCTGCTCTACCAAAATTATTCCTGGTAGTAACGGATATTTTTCCAAAAAAGGAGCCACTTCCCTTGCTGTACAACTAATTTCCACGGGGAAGTTGTACATTGGTAGTTCTTGGAGAGTTGAATCTAAATTGAGATCGCGATCGCTACCAACAGACAAAAATGGCGGTGAAATATGACAACAACTAAATTCTTCTGGCACTAGACACCCTGATTTTGGCTAAAACAAGTCAACAATAAGCTAATATCTTAGCCTCTGTCATTATTTAAAAGGGAGTGGGGAGTGCGGAATGGGGCATGGGGAAAGTGAGCATTGGAAGCGTAGGAGGATGAGGAAGAAATCTTTTATTCATATCTGCTGAAATTTGCTCTTGCCTTTTTAAAGTTTTTGTAGTAAAAATTCAACCAAAGCTCAAATGATATTTGGGCAAGGGGCATTAGCAAAGGAAAAAGCGCAAAGTCTGTAGCAATATCCTCCAGAGTGCGTCGGCTTTTGGCGATAAAATAGCGATTTGCCGTGTCTGCCAACTTCTAGCTGTGCCATCTCCCAAGGTACAGAACTTTGTAAGAGAGGACAAATGACAAAGAGCGATCCAAAGAGCGATCCCCAAATGTTGAATAACTGTAAATCCTTGATGAAAATATAGCCCAGTTAATATCTGATTCAGGAAATTACTGTCAGTATAAACATAGGGAAATTTCAAATCATCTATGCAGCTACTTGCCCCCTATAATCGGAACAATTTCTGAACTTAAACAATCTTAGGAATGGTTATCATCAGTAAATGCACTCAGAGAAATATCACTATATGCTTTAAAAGCAAGGGTTGTAACGCTTAAGCGATAATAAAAACCGCACGACAGCTTGTTATTTAAATGATATTTAATTTTTCCGAACTGCTTTTGATCCCCATTTCGATAGAATGACTAGGCAGAACCCTAAAACTCAAAACCGCTTTTGACAGCGACGCCCATGAATCAATTCAACAATGGTTTTACGCTATTTCTAAGTCTGCTAGTCGAGGCGATGCCTTTTTTGCTTCTTGGGGTTTTATTCTCCAGTTTGCTGCTGTTTTTCGTTGATGAGCGCAAATTAGTAGAAAAAATGCCCACGAATCCGCTGTTGGGTGCTTTAGTTGGCAGTTTAATCGGCTTTTTATTTCCGGTCTGTGAGTGCGGGAATGTACCGGTAGCGCGGCGGTTCCTAATTCAAGGAGTACCCACACCAGTGGCAATTGGTTTTTTGCTAGCCGCACCAACAATTAACCCAGTTGTGATTTGGGCAACTTGGACAGCCTTTCGAGATCAGCCAGAAATAGTAGTATTACGGGTTGTATTTTCCTTATTAATTGCCACAATTATCGGCTTTGTTTTCAGTTTTCAAAAGGACTTAAATCCTATAGTCCAACCTGCGATCGCTCGGTATATGAAATATAATCCTCCCGCGCCTCCTGAAACTAAACGGCGTGGTAAAGGTTACCAAGTGCAACAGGAATCAACAGTACCCAATATCTTGCAATCAGGGACTTATATTTTAGGAGGAAAAGCAGGTATACCACTGCGGATAGATCCGAATTCAGTACCGCCTACCATCATCTCAGCTCCTAAAAAACCCTTTGCAGATAAACTGCGTCTAGTGGTAGATAATAGCGTTCAAGAATTGCGGGAATTAGGCGGAGTCATGGTTTTAGGAAGTGCGATCGCCGCAGCTATTCAAGTCCTAGCCCCCCGTGAATTAATTCTCAGTTTGGGCGCTGGCCCCATTAGTTCAATTGTAGTCATGCTGATATTAGCAGTAGTGGTGTCAATTTGTTCTACAGTTGATTCTTTCTTTGCCCTGTCTTTTGCTTCAACTTTTAGCAGTGGTTCATTACTGGCATTTTTGGTATTTGGCCCGATGATTGACATCAAAGGTGTGGGTTTGATGTTATCGATTTTTAAACCCAAAACCGTCTTTTACTTATTTGCCTTAGCAGGACAATTAACATTTCTGTTCACACTTTTCCTAAACTTGCACGTCTTTTAAAAATCATTCGTCATTTGTCATTTGTCCTTTGTATAAAACCAATACCCAATGCCCAATGACTAATGACCAATGACCAATGACTAATGACTAATGACTAATGACCAATGACCAATGACCAATGACTAAAAAAAATCCCAAACCTAAAATTCCAATTCTTTTATTTCCTTGGCTGGATGCTCTAGCAATTACAGGTTGGGGCATTTTGATGTTGAGATATTGGCTAACTAACAAGCTGAGTTTATTAATTCATCCAAATTATTTTTGGCTGGTAATTGTATCTGGCATTAGCTTGATTATTATTGGTTTCTTCAAAATGCTGGAACTATGGCAAGGACGCCGCCGCGATGTCGTACCAAACACCCAGCATATTAGTTTATTTCCCCCTGGTTGGGGCAGTACATTATTATTGATGACAGCGATTTTGGGTTTCATCATTACACCCCAAGTTTTTGCTAGTGACAAAGCACTGCAAAGGGGTGTAACGGCTGATTTATTGGGAACCACACGCGTTAAGCCCCAAGCCTTTCGGGTAACTGTTCGTCCAGAGGAGCGATCGCTTGTAGACTGGGTACGCACCGTAAATGTTTATCCAGAACCAGATTCATATACAGGACAAAAAGTCAAGGTGCAGGGATTTGTCATTCACCCGCCAGATCTGGGAAAAGAATATTTGTTCATAGCACGATTTGTTTTAACTTGCTGTGCAGCAGACGCTTATCCTATAGGATTGCCCGTCAAACTCCCAAATAATCAAGAACGTTACTCTCCCGACACTTGGCTAGAAGTAGAAGGGCAAATGATAACAGAGAATTTGTCAGGTAAACGTCAACTCACCATTGCAGCTACTTCTCTGAAAAAAATTCCTCAACCACAGAATCCTTATAGTTATTAGTCATTTGTCCTTTGTCCTTTGTCATTAGTCATTAGTCATTGGTCATTAGTTTTATACAAAGGACAAATGACAACTGACAACTGACAAATGACAAAGGACAAAGGACAAATGACAAATGACAAAGGACAAAGGACAAATGACTAAATCAAAAGCATTTATTCAACCACTGGATCGGATAGCGATCGCATTGATGCTACTGCTGAGTGTGCTGATTGGGTTGATAATGTTGAAAGGTGATGTAGTAACAGCTCGCGTCCGAGATTTTACCTGGCAAAATCAACAAATCGGTGCAGAAGATAATTCCTTTACTCTCACCTTTAGTCGCCCAATGGATACCAAAAGTGTAGAGGATAAGTTGAAAATCGACCCGCCTCTAGCAGGTAAATTCAGTTGGGCAGGGCGGCGAATGGTATATACACTGCTCACACCAGCACCCTATGGCACAAACTATAAAGTGCAGTTACAGGGAGCCAAAGATAAGTTTGCCGACCAAGAAGGTACAAACCGCACAATCCAGCCCTTTGTGGGTAGCTTCCGCACGCGCGATCGCGTCATTCTTTACATAGGAACCGAGCAAGAAGAACAAGGAAGATTAATTCTCTACAACTTAACCCAAGAGCAAAAAAGGGTACTTACCCCCAAAGACTTAATAGTAATGGACTTTGAGTCATTTCCAGATGGCGAGAAAATTTTATTTTCGGCTCGTACCAGCAAGAACCTAGACTTACTTTCAGCCCAACTGTACACAGTAACAACGGGGGTTTCTGGTAAATCTGGGCGAGAAGTAGAACCAGCTGGCAGAGTTGACCTAATTTTAGATAGTAAAGATTATCAAAACCTGAAATTTGACTTATCACCCGACGGCCAAACTATTGTCATCCAGCGGGGAAACAAAGCTAATCCCGGCGACTTTGGACTATGGTTTATGCCAGCAACCAGCGACGCTTCGGGAGAAAAACCCACCCCTAAACGCTTGCAAAGCCAACCGGGGGGAGACTTTACGATTACCCCAGATAGTAAAGCCGTAGCAGTTGCCCAAGGACAGGGAGCAGCAATTTTACCACTGCAAGGAGATGCCAGTAAACCCTTAGATTTTCTACCGCAATTTGGCTTAGTACAGGCTTTCTCTAAAGATGGTTCCCAAGCAGCAATGGTAAAATTCAATACAGACTACACGCGGGATTTGTTTTTAGTCACAAATCAAGGCGTGCAGAAACAATTAGTAAAAACAACAGGGTCAATAGTCAGCTGTCAATTTGACACCGCCTCACCTACCCTCTACTGTTTGTTGACACAGCTAATATCCAAGGAACAATACATAGAACAACCTTATGTTGTGGCGATTGACTTGAAAAGCGGGCAACAAAAACCACTGTTGTTACTCCCTCCCGAACAGCGAAATGTGCAAATGAGTTTATCTGCTGATGGTTTGGGCTTGCTATTTGACCAAGTAGTACCGCAGACAAACCCGGCGACAACATTACCTACAAACACTTTGAAAACAGATGACGGAGATGCGATCGCTACCAGTAGCCTATGGTTAATGCCACTATTACCCATCGCCGACGCTGCAACCGTTGAAATTAGACCAGAACAACTACCATTAGCGGGATTTCGTCCCCGGTGGCTGCCTTAGGGAGATGGGGCACAGGGGCAGGGGAAGCAGGGGAAAAGGTTAAAGGGAAAAGGGAAAAGGAATAAATTTAATCTTTCCCCTTTTCCCCGGTTGGTGAGCTTGCCTGTCCTGAGCTTTGTCGTTGGCGAAGCCTCTCGTAGAGAAGGGTCGAACCATACCGCTTTCCCCATGCCTTGTTTGTCCAATCCCCAATCCCCAATCCCTTTTACATCAATTGATAATTTGCCCAAGCTTCCCAAAAAATATAAATTGATAGTATTCCTAAGAAAATACGAAGTACTAAACTGACAGTATAATCTGGTAATTTTGGCAATGCGCGAGTACTCATTTGAACGCCTAAAAGGCCTCCAAATCCCAAAATTAGACCTTGAATAAACAGAATATTTCCCTCTAATGTGTGTCCCGTACAAGCAGCTAAAGCAGTGATAACAATCACGCCTAAACTAGTCTGAATTGCTACTTTAATTTCTTCTCCTAAAAGTAACATTTGCAGCGGCACCATAATCGTACCGCCACCTAAGCCAAATAAACCTGCTAAAATTCCTGCTGCTCCTCCAGTACTAATTTTAGAAACTAACGGGTTAAATATTGGTACTGTATCCTCTTTTTCCTTTAAAGATAGTTGCTTGCGTAGGTCAATTAAATAGATATTAGCAATTAGTATAATTCCAAATGTAAAAAGTATTATATAAGATGGAATTTTATTAGCGAAATATACACCTATTCCGGTAGTTAAAAAAGCTGGAATTCCTAAATAAAATACTCGTTTAAAGTCAAAATACCCCATCGACCAATTCTGTAAACTTCCAGAAATTGAGGTAATCACAATAGCAAGGCTACTAGTAGCGATCGCCTGAACGGGAGTATAACCTAGCGTGACTAACAGAGGAATTGTGATAATACCCCCACCTATTCCTAAAAGTCCAGCTATAACTCCAGATATCAAACCCCCAGCCATTAAAATCAACCAACTAAAATCATTCATAAATAATTCATTTTGTAGAAAACTCATATAGGTGAATAGGGTATGGGGCATGGGGCAAAGGGCAAGGGGCAAAGGGGAAAAGAAAGATCCCTCCTTTTACCTTTTCCCTTTTACCTTTCCCCTTGGCGAAGCCATCTCCCCACTCACCCCACTATCACCGGATGACTAACAACGCCTCCATAGAGTAACCCACCGTCATTCCACGGAACTGTCGTTAGTTGTGTGTTACCTAAATTGTCAGTAGCACGAGCTTGCAGAAAATATTTGCCGGGAACTGGGTTCCATTCAATATCCCAACGTATCCATGCAAATGGAAAATTTGGTTCTCTTAGTCGTGCAAATTGCCAAGTTTTGCCACCATCAAGGCTGACTTCCACGCGTACAATCTTTCCTTTTCCAGACCAAGAACGTCCGCGCAGTAAGTAACTTCCGGCAGAAAGTGTAGCTGGCCAAGCCAATTCAAAGGCGCTTTTAACATTTTGATATGTAATCAGTTTGCCTTTATACGGAGCAATAGCTTGATAGTCTGCACCAATCAATACCATTTGCTCCGTCACCCACGGAGTGTATATCGGCATTTCGGAAACTTCAATCCGCTCAATCCATTTAACATTGGCGTTTCCTCCCCAACCAGGAAATAAGGCACGGCATGGCTGACCATGATCTGGGGGTAATGGTTCTCCGTTCATTGCGTAGGCGATGAGGGAGTTATCTGCTAATGCTTTGCTAATCGGAACTACACTGTTGAACTTGGACTTATTGGTTGCCTTTGAATCCAGCGAATCTAAATCTGCACCCTCAACGAGTACATCTTTTGCCGTGGATTTGAGTCCAGCTCGCTCTAATAATAATCCAAGTGGTACACCAGTCCACTCAGCCACACCAATCGCCCCAAGCCTCCACCGAGTTCCAGAGAGTGGTGTGTTGTAAGCTTCTTCAAAGAAGCGCCGACCATTTGCAGCACACTCAATGGCGCAAGTGACCGAAATGGATGGCATGGCGATGATTTCATCGTAAGTGAACTCACAAGGACTAGAAACGCCAGTTCCATGAATCTGCAAGCGCCATGTAGACGGGTCAAAGGGAGGAGGCGTACTGCGGTTGTGAACATAAAACCAATCGTTTGGTACTATGTAACCACGCCCATACATCGCTTCCCAGTTCATCTCTAATGTGCCTTGGCCGTGAGAGATATATCCTGGTGGTAATGGCTTAAGTATTTTACTTTCTTTGGTTTTGGCATCCGCGTTAGCATAAGCAGGCGCTGGTTTAGCCACCCCTCCAATGGCTGTTGCACCAACCATAGTGCCTAGTATTTGCAGAAAGCGCTGCCGCGAAATACCTGCATCCGCGCTTTTTTGCCAAATGTACTCTTCAACCCGCCCCTGTAGATAATCCTCCTGGTCATTTGTCATTTGTCTTTTGTCCTTTGCCATTTGTTATAGCAGGGAACAGGGAACAGTCAAAAGACTATCTGTCTACCACTGTCCAAACACCAGTGGTTTCATCTTGTGTGTAATAGGGTAAATAGTAATCAAATCCGTTTTTGGCTATTTGAGCGATCGCACTAATAAAGCGATCGCAATCTTCCAATGTATTATATACAGCAAAGCTGGCTCGGATAATACTAGGAATGTTGCGGGTAATTCCTTGGTCTACTTCCTTGGCAATCTCAAGGTCTTGCTCGTCTGAAATATTCTTGAGTTTGCGAATGTATTCGTATGTGCAAAAAGCCCCAGCCCGAACCCCAATACCGTATTCTTGTGCCAAAATCTCTGCGACTAAACGTCCGTCAAACCCGTCGATATCGAAGGGGATAACATGGGCTAAATTATCTCCTGCAATATGTACTTTCACACCAGGAATACTCGCAAGTCGTGTAAATGTAAACTCAACTAACGAATGTTCGTACTGAGCTATGCGCGAACGTCCTAATTCTTCTATAATTTGAATTGCCTTGGCAATGGCGATCGCACCCATCGCATTTGGCGTTCCAGGATCGTGGGCGCGTTCTGTATAAAAACGCTTGATTTCTAGGTTTCTAGTGATATAAGGCAGGTTTCCACCGCCGATTTGATAAGGGTAGGAGCTATCAAAAAATTCTTTAGGCCCCAGCAAAACACCGGTTCCGTAAGGCGCATACATTTTGTGTCCGGAGAAAGCTACAAAATCTAAATGACATAGGTCATCATCTGGACGCATGTCTACTCGTTCGTGCTGAATTAATTGACACACGTCGGCGAATATCTTCGCACCGTACCGATGTGCTAAAGCTGCAAGTTCGTAAATCGGAGGTCTGTAGCCTGTAATTGTCGAAGCACCTGTAATGGTAAGTAACTTAATTTGCTCAGCTTGAGGAAGATCTTGATGTGCCTTGAAAATATTTTCAATTTCAATCAGACTGACGCTTCCATCTGGCTGGGTTCTGTACTGCACAACTTCGTCTCTAGTTATCCAAGGCAACAAATTTGATGAATGTTCAATATCAGAAACTAAGATTTTTCCGGGTTTTTTTGCCCAGAGTGTAGCGGCTCCATTAATTGCTTCTGTAGTATTTTTCGCAAAGATTACATAATTTTGTGAAGACGAACCTACAAAGTCCCGAACGATATTGCGACTGGCATCATATTCTCGTGTAGTGATGACCGATTTCTGCCCAGAACCTCGATGTACGCTACCGTAAGTATCGAGCATTTCGTCTACATATTGCTTGAGAGTTGCAAAGGGAGTGGTTGTAGCTCCATTATCTAAATTGACGTACTTAACATATTTTCCATTCAAAGTTTTCACTTTAAAGGACAGAGATTCATCCGTAAATAACGGTTTAATTTCTTTGTCCCAAAAGCTATCAAAATTTTCTGCAAATATTGGTAACTGAGCATTTGTTTGCTTGATTTTTGCGTTTAATGTAAAGATATCGGTCATTTTTAGCACCTTTATTCTAAATTTTTTATTTCTTGACAAGCTTAACAACACAAAGCTTTCTTTCGCAGAATAATCAAATTACACTTTAGGGTTTATGGTGTTTGAAGTTACTGAATTATCGAAAGTAAAGTCAGTGATTTCCTTTATTGTTTAATAAATAATTAAGAATTGTAAGCAGTATTAGTACTTAAGTAACAGGTATTTTTTAATTTTTTTATACTTTGTAATAAATAATTTTATGTAATTAACTATACTTAAGCTAAGTTTCCTGTAGTTAATAAATAAACTTCACAAATTGAATGCAACTGGATACAAAAAGTTTGTGGCTAACTAAGCCTAGAATTATTACCAGCAATGTGTTTCTCCCTGAAAAACCTTCTACTAAGTTGAGATCGATCTTCAAAAAAGTTTTACATTATACTTGTAGTTTTTTTTACTTGTATTAAAAATAGCTTAGAGTATTTATGCGTATTTATCAAAATTTCCTGACATAATGGTTTTCACAAATACTCCTTAGTCGTTGGCTGAGATTAAATAGCGATCGCCCAGAACTCAAAAATTCCGGTGAAATAGTAAATGTTTATACAGGCATTAATCTCCAGTAAAAAATAAATCAATAGAAAAACGTCTCTTTAAGTATATTTAAAGTATATCTTTGGATAGATGCAATTATAAGCAAAAACAAGGTAGTGAAGTTTGTGGAAATAAAAAACTAAATCAAGCAATACAATTTGGTTTTCAAATTTGGCGTTTGCCGTCTCCCCTATCTCACCATTACCGCTTTCCCAGGCTCTACTGTTCTTGACGGAAAAGAGGCTCATAGTGTTATAACGGCATCAATCTAGATAGAAAATAGGTAGTAGCGATTGATGACTAATTACTCTTCCATAGAGAGAGTTAAACTTAGCTTCTAGAGCAAATCCCGATCGACTGTGGCCGATCGGCAATGCTAACGCCAGCACTGCTGAATATTTTTAAGCGAGTGGGTCAAGAGTGATGAATGAAGCTGACATCTCAAATAAGGGGACTGCGATCGAATCCCTAAATTCTGCTAATTCGCCACAATCCAAGCAGGCGAATTGCCCCTTTTACTCTGTTATGCCTAATGACAATATGGCAATTTCCAAATTGCCACTGCTCATGCCAGCTGAAGATACACAAATTTCGGAAGATACTGCCCAGCAGGACTGGGTTGCAGAGCCTGACAGCGGTAAACAAGCACTTCTTGACTCAGAATTTCAGAAGTTGCTGGCATTGAACGAAGAATTGCGTGGGGCTAACAATAAGTTGTACGAAGAAGTAGAGCAGCTAAAAGACAACCTAGCCGAATCTGAAAAGGTTTTGCAATGGCAGAAAACGCGTTCTAGCGTCACTGAGTCGATGCTCAACCAACAAGCTCAGGAATTAGCTGCCGCTCAAGAACAGATAAAGTCGCTATTTCAACAATTAGAAACCGCCGTCCAAACTGTTCAACGCCAGGAAGTTTTTATCGAAACTCACAAAGCACAGCTACAAATTAGTCAGCAACGCCTTGCCCAGCTGGAAAGAGAATGTACGTTACTACACACCAATAACGACGAACAGTCTCAGAAGTTATTGCAATCAGAAAATTCTTGCCGCGAGTTACGCACTAGACTCATGCGCCAACAACGCCAGACCCTGCAATTTAAGGCGGCTCTGGAAAAATGTCTAGACACACCCGTTCCTGGTTATGATTCCCTAGAAGATACCGCAAAACATCCTAAAGACATCACTTCCACACAAGGAAGATTTTCTCGCAAAGCTCGGTCTTTGTTTCCCAATGCACAGCCAATTAAACCTTGGTCAGCAGAATCAGAATCCTTGAGCGATAATCCCAATAATTCTTGGGCAGAACCCTCACCAACGCTGCCATTTCAAAGAAACCAACCCACTCCGACTTCATCCTCTTGGAACTGGTCGGTTAAGGAAGAAGTGCCAAAATCAGCGCAACCACCTTCCTCTCCAGAAATTGATGATTCCTCAGATACAACAGAAACTGTTTCACCTGTGGAATCACCAAACTTAGATCAACAATTGGATAGTCTCATCCAAATGTTCTTCACCTCCCAGCCTGCACCTACATCATCACCCGCTCCAGCGAAGACAGATGTGGATAATAATGTGGGCGATCCGCCTGTGTGGGAAACTTTAGCAACGATTCTAGAGGACGATGAGGCAGTAGAAAATCCCCAACAGGAGCAGTTGCAGACAGAAATCAACCCGCCTACAACTACACCCACTTCATCTACCCCCAAAATATTTGTTGAAGAAACTGAAGACTACTGGTCAGAGGTTCCACAATTGACACAGTTGGATTTGCCGTCAGAATCATCAGGTGATAATGCCAATGATGCCAATTCACCCTCGCCCGTAGTTTATCCCCAACGTCCACCTAAAGGGCGCAAGTCATTGGCATCTGTAGAACTGCCGAATTTTCCGCCCAAGGGGACGAAGGGATGAGGGGGCAGAGGAAAGGGGAAAGGGAAAAGGGAAAAGGGAAAAGGGAAAAGGGAAAAGGGAAAAGGAATAAATTTAATCTTTCCCCTTACCCTTACCCCTTCCCCTTTAACCTTTTCCCCTTACCCCTTCCCCTTTCCCCAATGACTAATGACTAAATTTCTCAATTATGGCTTCTGGGCTAGTTTTTGCCACCTGAGTGGCCGATCGCGGTTTGCCTGTAGCGATCGCGTAGTTAATCGCTTGCAGGCGCAGCCACAATGCGGGATTGCGGGGTTCTAGCCAAGAACCTACCTGGTTCAAAAACTGTGGAAACCAGGCACTCAGTAAAGTGCTAATTAGGGCATGACGAGAAAAAGTAAAATAACTACCAAGCCATCGTAGTAAATCTTTAGATCCAGCAAGTTCCCAAATCCATAAAAGCAAGGCTGGATTTTTCTTGGCTGCTTTGAGTGCTAAACGGTTAAAGGTTAACCAATCACACCTGTCTTTGATGAAATTATCTGCCACCTCTGGAGGTGCTTCTGCTAACAGTCCAAAGAAGGTGTTAAGCATGGAGTTCACTCGTTGGGGTGGTAAAAATTTTCCTGTGGGTACCATCATGCCCTTGGAAAATAACCATGTGACTGAAACGTTAGTTTGGTAGGCGCGAATTCGATTCAAGTGTCGGAAGCTCAATAAGTCATGTTTGAGAGCAATATCCAACAGCTTTGTTAACCGCTCTAAGTTGCGAACCAGGGAACCAAAACCTGTGAAAATCAGCGGAGATTGGAGCGATGCAGCATCACCGATGGCAATCAAGCGATCGAAGGCAACTTTGCGATCGCCACTCCCGACGCTAAAATGCCCCGGTATATACCCAAATGTCGGCTTTTTCCATACCAATTTGTCTACATCGCATCTGCGATACTCTGGCAATATTGTAAAAAAGTCTTCGTACATCTCCAGCAAAGAGCCAGGATTTTCAGCATTGACTTGGTGGTAATGAAATAAATAAATCGTCAGCTCATCTTCTGCTCCAGGAAATAATTCCCAAATCAGCTGCCTTCCCCGCGAAATATCCCCGTGGCTGTAAAGAACATCTCCCAATTCAGAATCCCATACCCCTGGTTCAAATCCCCTCTCAATGGCTGCTCCTACCGTCGGACACACGCTGTCAAAGGCACGGCCGCCATTTAATTGCCAAGCAATGGGGGAAGCTGTTCCCATCGCATCTACTAGCAATCTACCACTTACTTGTTTTTCAATTTCACTACATAGGTGCTTGACTTTTAGGATAACTTGTGATTCATTTATATCTGCACGGATAAACTCTGTTTCATCCCAAATTTCTCCGCCTGCCGCTTGCAACTTTTGCCCACATAGTTGCAGCAACTTTTCGGAATCTAAGCCTAAATTTAGCACTGTGGGTGTGTGCAATACAGGCGATCGCAGTTTCCTTGGATTATTAGCATCAAAAAACTTATTGAATCCATCTTTGTATTCTCTAGCAATGATGGTCTCTAACTCTGCGGGGGTGATTAAACCCAAGTTAAGTAAGCTTTGAATCTCATCGCGGGAAATATTCCATTCTCGGTTCATCCGCCCAAATGGCATTCTTTCCACCAGCAAGACTTTATATCCAAGTTTTGCCATCACTGCTGCATGGATGACGCCTAGTGCGCCGCCGATGTAAATAATGTCGTATTGAGCATGGGGCATGGGGCATTGGGCATCGGTTATGAATTCTTTGTCTCCCTTGTCTCCATTTCCCCAGTCCCCAGTTCCCAGTCCCCAGTCCCCTTGACTAGAAAACACCACCTGTCGCGGCTGCTGCGGATTTCGTACCCCTTGCCGCCATCGCTGTTCCCACCAGTAGGCGCGTTTGAGGTCATATTCTCCGTTGGGCATTTTCTGAAAATACTTGACGGTGAGGGGATAGTAAGGGGCTAGAGCCTCAAAAATCGATTGCTGCGATAAATCAATGGCTGGGGGTTCCGGATAATGATGCGGAAAACGGCTTCTGATTTCTTTGCTCAGCTGTTGCAGGATTTCTTTTTCTTGAGGAAAGGGTTGTTCTGCCCAACGAAATACTTTTAGGTAGGTAGTTCGTTGCACTGACCAAATAAATACAGAAAGTTCTTCAGGCAAGTTTTCAGAAATCGCCGCGCCAGCAGTTGTAGTAGCGGTAGTAATTTTGAGGCGGAAGCCTTCTGTTGTCAGCACTTTTTCCCCATATCCCGGCTGAAAATCTGTTTGCAACCACTGACGCACAGCAGCGATATCCGCAGTTGGAACTTCTAAATAAAGGATTTCTTTCATCTTTTCCTGACATCTCCGATGGATCTATTCACAATGACAGATTTTATGAAGGCACAAAATAAGGTAAACTCCGCCCTATTAGTTAGTTACGTAAAGATTCAGTGAAGAAATTTTAATATTTGCTCAAATTTATTGTTCATTTTGTAAAACTGTAAACCTACGCCATGAATTATCCCATTCCAGACAGCCCCCAGGAAATTGTAGCTCTCCGACAACAGCCGATTGATGAGGAACTAGTTGCCAGTGCGATCGCTGGAGTTATTAAGATTGTCCGCGCTCAGGGTCAATCTTTGGAAGAATTAACTGCTCAGGTGTTAGCGGAAGATCCTCTGCTAGATCAGCAACAACGCCGCTGGTTGAGCCAATTAGTTGCCCAAGCGTGGGAAAAGTTCTCTTAGAATGAAAGCGCCTCACAATTGAGGATATAAATATTGGAAATTGGCGATGCCTGGGTTGGGCTACACCTACACATTTCGCTATTAAATGAGAATAATTATCTGTCTGGATTCGCTTGCTACTTTGGATTCACGGCTCACAAGCAACCAAATCAACAATATCAAAGTTTGAGGTTGCTAAAGAATCCTATAACGCTTTTAAACTTTCTTAAGGGGAAGGACTCCTAGTTTGGGCTAGGGTCTTTTTTTTGCCAATCTTTATGGTTAGCAATACTAGGACTTACGCTGTCTGTTAACGTGAATTATAAAGACCTCACCCACCCAGCCTCCCTCTCCTTCGAGGAGAGGGAGGAGTAACGAAAAATTAGGCTTTTTACTCCCCTCTCCTTGAAGGAGCTACGGTGTACACACAAGTCTTTTAAAGTTGTGCCACAGGCTTTTGATCCCCCCAACCCCCCGATAAATTGGGGGGCAAAAATCTCTCAAAGTCCTCCTTTTTAAGGAGGATTTAGGAGGATCTACAGGATTTTGGTTTTCTACACAGATGTGTGTACACCGTAGCCTTGAAGGAGAGGGGCAGGGGGTGAGGTCAAAATCCTATACATCGAATTCACGTTCTGTGAAAGCAGATTGCTACTTTGTGAGGTACAGATAATTGTAGGGACACAATATATTGTGCCCCTACCCATGTACTTCTTTTTTACCTGAAATACGCTCTAACAATAAAGGGAGGCGATCGCCTCCCTTCTCATCAACAACAAAGCATAAACACCAACACACCACATAGCTATTTTTGTCAACTAGAAACTTTCACAGCTGCTTCGGCTTGGGAGTGCAGCAACAAACCATATTCCAGTCCTTCCACCACCGCTTGATAGGAAGCTTCCAAAATGTTGGTAGAAACTCCTACCGTAGTCCAGCGTTGATGACCATTGCCCGATTCTACCAACACGCGGGTTTTGGCCGCAGTACCCGTATGTCCGTTGAGAATCCGCACTTTGTAATCCGTCAAATCGAAAGTTGCAATTTGGGGATAAAAGTTCACCAAAGCCTTGCGTAAAGCTGCATCCAACGCCGCAACCGGGCCGTTACCTTCCGCCGCTTCCAAAATATTTTTACCATCAACAGCGACTTTGATTGTAGCTAAGGCGTTGCTAGCTTCTTTCCCCTCAATCAAGTCACAGTGGACTTGAAAACCTTTGACTTCAAAAAACTTGGGGCGTCTTCCCAAAGCTTCATGCATTAACAGTGCAAAACTGGCTTCTGCTGCTTCAAATTGAAATCCTTCACTTTCCAAATCTTTGATGCGCTGGAGAATTTGTTTTGCCTCTGCCTTTAATTGGTCTAATTCAATGCCAAAACTGCGGGCTTTGGCTAAAACATTGCTGAGTCCCGACTGTTCGGAAATTACGATGCGGCGACGATTCCCGACTTGTTCTGGTTGGATGTGTTCGTAAGTCAGGGGATTACGTTCCACAGCTGATACATGAATACCACCTTTGTGTGCAAAAGCCGAACGTCCAACAAAGGGGGCGTGTTCGTCAGGAGCAAGATTAACCACCTCACTAACAAAACGACTTGCTTCTGTAAGTTGTGTTAGCTGGTCTTCTGTGATACAACTGTAACCCAGTTTAAGTTGTAAATTAGGAATCAACGAACAGAGGTTAGCATTACCGCAACGCTCACCGTAACCGTTAATTGTCCCTTGTACCATCTTTGCCCCTGCCATCACAGCTGCTATGGCATTAGCAACCGCCATTTCTGAATCATTATGAGTGTGAATTCCAATTTGAGGGATTGTCCGTTGTCCTTTGTCCTTTGTCATTGGTTCTTGACTAATGACGCCAGTTGCTTCAACGGAGGGAACCTCCGCAACGCACTGGCTCACTAATGACAAATGACTAATGACAGTTTCCACAATTTGGCTAACTTCGTGGGGTAAAGTGCCGCCATTGGTATCACACAGAACAAGCCATTCAGCCCCAGATGCGATCGCTGCTTCTAATGTCTGTAAAGCATAACTTGGATTCTGCTTATAGCCATCAAACCAATGTTCGGCATCGTAGATGACGCGACGCCCTTGAGAACGGAGGTACTCAATTGTGTCGCGAATCATGGCTAAATTTTCTTCTAATGTCGTCTTGAGTCCGGCTGTAACATGTAAATCCCAAGATTTGCCGAAAATTGTCACCCAGCGAGTTCCCGCAGCCAGAATCGCTTGCAGCATCGGTTCTTCGGCAGCAGTTGTATTGGGGCGTCGAGTCGAACAAAAAGCGACAACTTCTGAATGTTTGAGCGGATCTTCTTGGAGTTGCCAGAAAAATTGTACATCCTTAGGATTGGCACCTGGCCAACCGCCTTCAATAAAGGGAATTCCCAGTCGATCGAGTCTTTTGGCAATGCGTAACTTATCTTCTATCGATACTGATAGCCCCTCGCGCTGAGTGCCATCCCGTAGTGTAGTGTCATAGAGCCAAAGTTGAGGAGAGGAATTTGTGGTCATAAAACTTGGGCCGACGAGACAAATTTCGAGGCAATATGTCAATATACAACAAAAAGCCAGTTTGGCAATTTAAAAAATGCCTAAGGTACTAGCTCAAGGTAAAACAATTGAGTGCGAGCAAGGAAGCAATCTCCGCAACATTTTGCTGCAAAATGGTATTAACCTCTACAATGACGGTGCTAAGGTAATAAACTGTCGGGGTATTGGCAGTTGTGGTACCTGCGCGGTTAAGGTAGAGGGCGAAGTATCAGCAGCGAATTGGCGCGATCGCACGCGTCGTTCGCTTCCTCCCCATTCTCCTACAAAAGACTTGCGTTTAGCTTGCCAAACGCAGATTTTAGGCGACGTAAATGTGACAAAATTTGATGGATTTTGGGGACAAGGTTCTCGAATAGTGTGGACACCAAAAGGTTAAAAAGGAGTAAAACAAGATGGGTAGATGGACACCCCTAATATTAATGGCTGGAGGTCTAGCCATTTTGCTTGGTACATTACTAGGCATCAATTTTCCTATGGGCGTACAAACCGCCAACAATCCCGGCGGCAAAGCAGCGAAAGTTCTGCCAGCTAATATTAATGTTAATAGCGGTGCTGGCAGCCAGAACAATGAAACCGCAACTGAGGAAACTGAAACAACCCAAACAAATGGCAACAGACGCTCTATTGTAGCCCCAAGACCTGATAACAGAACCAGCGTTGCTCAGAATCCTTCTGACACTACAACAGAAGTTGATACCAACACTTCTGGAACAGACACACCATCAAACAGCAGTTCTGGTACCGAGCCAATTCGAGCTTTGTGGTAAAGGTTACTAGTAGTTCGCTAAGTGAACTTGGCAGGGGAAAGGGGAAAGGGGAAAGGGGAAAGGTTTTAAATCGCTTCCCCTTTACCCCTTTCCCTTTCCCCAGCCCTCACCCAGCAAAGTTGGCTTGACGGACTACTAGTCTTTAGTTATTCCTTTATTAGTTATGATTTATTAGTCATGCACTAATGATAAATGGCTAGTGAGCAATGACTAAATGACTAATGACTAGTGAAATTGTAATTATTGGTGGCGGCGTTATTGGTTTAGCGATCGCCATTGAACTTAAACTGCGCGGGACAAATGTCACCGTGCTTTGTCGTGATTTCCAGGCTGCTGCTACCCATGCCGCCGCCGGGATGTTGGCGCCCGATGCCGAAAAAATCCCGGATGGCGCAATGCGTTCCTTGTGTTGGCGATCGCGTGCTTTATATGCCGACTGGACGCGTAAATTAGAAGAATTGACCGGTTTAAATACGAACTATTGGCCTTGTGGTATCCTGGCGCCCGTTTTTGAAGAGGCAGGGGGGCAGGGGGCAGGGGGCAAGGGGGAGAATGAAAAATTACCTGTTTCCCCCCTGCTCTTTGCTCCCTGCTCCTCATCCCCCTCATCCCCCGCTTACTGGTTAGGCAAAGAAGCAATTCATCAATATCAGCCAGGATTGGCAGCAGAAGTAGTTGGTGGCTGGTGGTATCCTGAGGATGCACAAGTTGATAATAAGGCTCTAGCTCACGTGCTGCGGACAGCGGCGGAGTCTGTTGGTGTTGAACTCAAAGACGGCGTTACAGTAGAAGGATTTTTACAACAACAGGGACAAGTTGTTGGCGTGCAAACGAATGCTGGGGTAATTCGCGCCGCCCACTATGTTTTAGCGTCTGGTGCTTGGTCGAATGAGTTGTTGCCGCTACCAGTACGTCCCAGAAAAGGGCAAATGCTAAGTTTGAGAGTACCGGAATTGTTACCGGAATTGCCCTTGAAGCGGATTTTATATGGACAAAATATTTACATTGTACCGAGACGCGATCGCTCCTTGATTATTGGGGCAACAAATGAAGATGTTGGTTTTACACCCCATAACACCCCAGACGGCATTCAAACATTATTACAAGCTGCCATCCGGGTTTATCCACAATTAAAGAATTATCCCATTCAAGAGTTCTGGTGGGGATTTCGCCCAGCTACTCCCGACGAATTACCCATCCTGGGGGCCAGCCATTGTCAAAATTTAACCTTAGCCACTGGTCATTACCGCAACGGGATTTTACTTGCGCCGGTAACAGCAGCATTGATAGCCGATTTTATTTTGGAACAAAAATCTGACTCCTTACTTGCTGATTTCCATTATTCTCGGTTCCAGTCCCAGCAATCTACCCCGACCCCAATGCTCACTCACTCTGCTAATTTTTCTAACGGACATCGTACTTCCCCATTACCTACAGACGCGATATCCACATCCACAGACGCGATGAATCGCGTCTCTACAAATTCACCGCTGGTTATTGCGGGAAAAAGCTTTCAATCCAGGTTGATGACTGGGACTGGTAAGTATCGCAACATTGAAGAAATGCAGCAAAGCGTTACCGCCAGTGAATGCGAAATTGTTACCGTCGCGGTACGACGAGTACAAACCAAAGCGCCCGGACACGAAGGTTTAGCAGAAGCCTTGGATTGGACAAAAATCTGGATGTTGCCCAATACCGCAGGTTGTCAAACTGCCGAAGAGGCGATTCGGGTGGCGCGTTTGGGGCGAGAAATGGCGAAATTGTTGGGACAGGAAGATAACAATTTTATAAAGTTAGAAGTAATACCCGATCCTAAATATTTACTCCCAGATCCCATTGGTACGCTGCAAGCAGCAGAACAACTAGTTAAAGAAGGTTTTGCAGTATTGCCGTATATCAACGCCGATCCGATGTTAGCCAAGCGATTGGAAGATGTCGGCTGTGCGACAGTGATGCCCTTAGCGTCGCCCATTGGTTCTGGACAAGGGCTGAAAACAACCGCCAACATCCAAATCATCATTGAAAATGCGGGCATACCAGTGGTGGTAGATGCTGGCATTGGTTCGCCCTCAGAAGCCGCCCAGGCAATGGAATTGGGAGCAGACGCTTTGTTGATTAATAGTGCGATCGCCCTGTCTCAAAACCCCGCCGCAATGGCTCGTGCCATGAATTTAGCCACAGTCGCCGGTCGTTTAGCGTACCTTGCAGGCAGAATGCCCATCAAAGACTATGCCAGCGCTAGTTCGCCCCTCACTGGGACGATTACTAGTTAGGGAATGGGAAAGGGGAAAGGGAAAAGGTTAAAGGGAAAAGGAATAAATTTAATCTTTCCCCTTTTCCCAATGCCCATTAATGTAACGATTTGTCTAGCATTTTCAGAGCGAATCTACCATTTTATGTAACATTAAATGAAGAATAAAGATAAAGGAATTAATTCATGCCTTATACAACCGAAGAGGGCGGCCGCCTGAACAATTTTGCTAGGGAACCAAAGGTTTATCAAGCAGAACCTCCTACAGAGGGGCAGAAGCGAACCTATATCATAATAGGAATCGCTGGTATAGCTTTGGTTGGTGGCTTAATTTCAGTCGCTTTCTTAGTTTCCTAGAACGGTTGAGTGTAAAACATTTTAATAAAATTTCATTTTTGTAGTTTTTCAGGTTCCGATTTCAGGAGGAACCTGCTTTTTTATTTTTTGTTAAAATTAAGATAGTAATTAAGTATAATTACAGACTTTATTATTCTACAAAACTGCGATAAATAGTGTTGTTTGGAGAGTTATGGTGCATGGGGCAGGGGAAAAGGTTAAAGGGAAAAGGAATAAATTTAATCTTTCCCTTTTTCCCCTTACCCCTTTCCCTTTCCCCCTTTCCCTTTCCCCTTTAACCTTTTCCCCGCCCGAAGGGCTTTGACTTCGATGCGCCTCTAAAGGTGACATATACTCTGATTTTGGCTCTTTAGCCGCCATGAGCGTGAATGACACTGCACACAACAACAACTCTGCTTGGAATCGGCAAGTTTACCAACGCTTAAAACTTGCCTTAAGTCTTGGTTTACGGCGACAACTTTTTTTAGCAGTATGTGATGATTTACACTTAAGAAACCAAGTAGCAGCGCGTTTGCACTCTACGTTGGCTTATCCTGTGGGGCAAGTGCTATATCAGCCATCAAATACCCAAGAAAATAGCACTCCAGCTTATCCGCGATTAGTTACGTTACGTTTAAATTTAACCGATCCCAATCCCTTCGCTCAAATAAATCAATGGTTGGCTAATTATCCACCGCCAATTGTTGGAGCATCAAAAGATACTCCAGGAAGACCTTCTCCAATACCTGCATTTCAAATTGTAGGGGTGGAGCAGCTGACCAAACAACCAGTAGCAACACAGCGTTTATTTTTACATTATCTCCGGTTAAGCGAGCAATATTTCTCTACTCAAGAATCGAGTCGATTTTTAGAATCTAACTTGGTGTTGTGGATACCGCGTCCTTGGCTGTCTGCTATCCAACAATCAGCGCCACAGTTTTGGCGTTGGCGTACTGGCGTATTTGTGTTTGCTGGAGAACCGACACCAGCAAATCAAAATTCAGGCTATCCAGAACGTTTTTCTAATTCTAAAAATTTGGATGTGGGGAATCTTGAGCATTCAATTTTAGATGAATCTGTTAGCCAAGGAGAACTAAAACCAACAGTTAGTGAAATAAAATTTGAGAATAGCTCTGATTTTCCAGACAAGAAGGTAGATAAAAGCCAAGAAGACGTGCCATCGATTGTAGATTTATCAAAGGCTGGGGCACAACAGCAAGAATCCGCTATTAGATCTGGCAGTAGAAGCGATCGCCAATTGCTGTCTTCTTTATCTCATATTAGCAGCGAATTAACGGAATTAGTATTTGCATCAATCAACACTAAGATTATTCAAGATACGGAAGAACGCTGGCAACCACAGCAGATTTTGTTGGATATTGAAGAATTACATTTACAGGAAGTTCCTGGGGAAATTCTCGCAGAAGCTTATCATCGTTTGGGTAATTTATATCGCCTTCGGATTGAGCAAGGAGAGTCAAGTTTAGAAAATTTGATGGTGGCAATTCTCGCTTATCAAGAAGCAATTAGCTATGACGAAACTTCACCACAAATCCCAGATATTTTGAATGACTTGGGTACGCTTTATTGGATGTTATCCCGTACACCACCTAATTCTGAAGAGGGACAAACATACATAGAACAAGCAATAGAATTTTATGAGTTGGCTTTAGAGACAATTTCACCCCAGACACATCCAGAAACTTACGTCCGCGTGCAAAATAATTTAGGGACAGCTTATGGTGATTTAGCTCGTTTTTCTCATCCGGCGGAAAATTGGCAACAAGCAGTTTTAGCTTATAGCGAAGCTCTCAATTATCGTACAGCGGATATGGATTCATTAAAGTATGCAGCCTGCCAAAATAATTTGGGTACTGCTTACTGGCATTTAGGGCAATATAATCAACCGATTGTGCATTTAAAGAAAGCGATCGCAGCTTACAACCAAGCACTTGTACATTACAATCCCCAAGAAGAACCGCTCAAATATGGCATGATTCAAAACAACATCGGTACTGCCTATTGGAATCTGGCACAATACGAACAACCCCCCGAAAATTTACAACTCGCTATTGATGTCTATAACGAAGCTCTGAAATATCGGACTCCAGCTAATGTTCCTGGTGCCTGCGCCGCCACGCAAAATAATTTGGGTACTGCTTATTGGCATTTAGCAAATTTATCTCAAACAACTCAAGAAGCAAAGCAAAAATATCTACAATTATGCATTAATGGTTATGAAGAAGCTATAGCTTTAGCTCATTCGCTAAGTGGCAATCCTTTAAGTTTTGATTTGTTTGCTTCTCATAATAACTTGGGATTGGCACACTATCAGCTAGTAACAGATAAGTCTTTTAACGGTGATAAAGCAACACGTTCTCAACATCTAGAAATAGCATTAGATAATCATTTACAAGCTTTAAATGGATTTAGCAAACAACCAGAGGCTTATCAAACAGCCTTCAATTATGTGGTGAAAACCATTCGTGCTTTTCACAATGAATTAGGGATACAGGGGCAAAATCTAGCTTTATCGAAAGTTCCGAGTCAGTTATTACCAGAAATTTTGTCAAAGCTATAGCAGTTTAAATCATTTGTGAAAAATATATAGGAATCCGATTTGATTATTGAAAAAATTTAAGTATGTGTAGGGTGCGTTGTTGCGAAGCATAACGCACCAAATCCTTAAAAATGGTCTGACTTTTCACGTCATGTGGAAAAGTCCACGGAAAATCTAACTTCCAAACCAGGAATTCAAAGTCTCTCTCCTCGCAGGAGAGAGATTTAGAGAGAGGTTTTCCAGATACCGTAAAAAGTTAGAAAAAGTGGTGCGTTAGCCTTTGGCGTAACGCACGCTACTACTACGTACTATTTCAAACTTAAAGTGAAACGCTATTACACCCTTACATCTAATCTCAACAATCGATTTGAGTGCGTAAGTCCTGTTGGTATAACTTCAGCGAAAGTAGAGTTAAGCAGAAGCATCTTCAGAATGGAGAGCTTTCAAGGCGATTTCTGCTGGATGAACTACTCCCTTTTCGGCTAGATTTTTCTGTTGTCTGGAAACTACAATCATGCCGCGAGAGCGATTTGATGAGGAATCCTTATCGACGCAAGCAGCATATAGTAGCCCAATCGGGCATTTCCAAAATCGAGTATATCGTTTGGGATTTGTATCTGCAATGGTGACTTCTTTAGTTTTCGGATCGTAATCTGCCAATAGTGAGAAGTGACCTCCTTCTAGGCTTGGGTTTTCATGGGCAATACGAGTGTTGAAGTTAAGAATATGAACATCAGTTTCATCACAGACGGCTGCTTCAACTTCACGGATGAATGCTTCGAGTGTCATACTCGGTTTATCAAAATGCTCCATCCGAATCGACAGCGGTAATCCTTTTTTTTCAATATAAGTTTTAGAGGTGTCGTAAGTTTCTGCTAAGGTCATGCCATCATCTAAAACTGATGCGATTGGCAGTTGGGTGGCATAAAAAATCTCATCAACTGTTGTTAGATATCCCAATGCAGTCAAAGCATAAGCGATCGCAGTAACATTACAACAGTAAATGGGTTGTTGAAACTGATGTAGTTGAATGATTTCTAAATCTCGCTTAGAAATCTGAGCTATATTCTCAAGATCCATTTTTCTACCTGCTTGAATACATATATCAATTAACTCAGGCCAATTACCAAAAAATCTGTTTCTCAATAATGCTTAAAGAGAAGCGTCAATAGGTCTATAAATTGACCTTTGGCTTTATTGCAGACCATGATTGCATTATCTAGCGATCGCCCTTAATTACACAAGGACAGTTAAGACAGTTAAGGAAAAACAAGATTAATTTTATTAATTGCCAGTTATTCAAGCTAAGGCAACACAACTTCAAGTTTTTCAAGGTGTTCTTCCCATAGCCCTGCATTTGCAACTATCTATTTTTTATAATTAAAACTTATATTAAATTTTTATAAATATCTAAATATACGATTAATCGCTTTAGCGGTCTTAACTGTCCCCGTCCGGGCGGGCAGGATGCCCACCGCACAAGAGCTAAATTTTATGCACTATTTTAGCCTTGCCACGCCACTACTTAATATTTACTTTATAAATGACATAGCATACATCTGTCAGATTCTGATTTTAAATTTGTATGAATTATCACAGATTATGAAAAAAACTACACCAGTTCAATTAATGATTGTGACGATTGAAGACGCGATTCATCGCGTCTCTACAAGTTGTGTGTCGCACTTTTTTTGGAAATTGGTATTATATTTATTGGGCTTTTTTATTCTTTTCATCAGGTTTAACTGACTCAACTGATTTCTCAGTTTTTATCTGATTTTTATCTGGAGTTACTTTTTTATTAGGCAGAATTGCTCCAGCCACTTTTGCATTTTTTAAATTTATACCTTCTAAATTTGCTTTTTCTAAATTGGCGCCTTCTAGATTAGCATTTTCTAAATTTGCATCTTTGAGATTGCTGTCAAAGAGAATTGCATTTTGCAATTTTGCATCGTTGAGATTGGCACCACTAAGATTCGCACCGCTAAGATTTGCCCATCGCAAATCGACTTCATTTAAATTGAAATTTCTTAGATCTGCACCACTGAGATCGCACTCTTGACAATCTTTAGTCCCTAACAACTTTCTCACATTCTCAGCTACCTCTTTTCTCACTGTAGCTGCTTGAGAAGAAGTTTGCCAAAGTTTGATTTCACCTAATGCACTACCAGTAACAAGAGTCTTGCCGTCGGGAGTAATAGCGATCGCTTCTACCCAAGCAGCATGATTTTTCAGAACCCGAACCAATTCACCGTTACTAATATTCCACATTTTGACTGTCAAATCCCTAGAACCAGTGAAAAGAGTCTTTCCATCTGGGCTAAAAGCAATACTGTGAATACTACCGCTATTTCCTGATAGATTATAGTTACCTTTATTATCTTCGCCTCCAAAAGCCATCTCTGTTTTGTTAGAATTTAAATTCCACAATTGTAAGCTACCATAATTTCCACTATCAGCTAAAAATTGACCATCAATATCGATAGCAAGAGCCACAACTTTGGCAGATTCTGTCATCAAAGTATTTAGTTGTTTTTTATTTTTCAAGTCCCAAAGGTCAACGGTGTTTGCTCCATCACTACCAATACCTAAGATTTGCTTTTTTGGACTCCAGGAAACAGCATTAACTGTTCCTGCACCTCCAGATAAAGTTGTGACTATTTTACGAGTATTTAAATCCCAGATTTTAATAGTTTTTTTAGTCTTAGCATCACTATCCTTTTCTTTTTCATCGCTGACACTAATTAAGCTTTGATTATCAGCATTAAAGGCAATAAACTTAACTTCATTTGTATAGTCATCAAAACTATGTAGCAGCTTTCCGGTGCTTAATTCCCATAGTTTTACTGTTTTATCTTCACTAGCACTAGCAGCTTGTTTGCCATCGGGACTAATAGCAACCGATTTGATAGAACCAGAATGTTTAGAAAGGGTGCTGAGAAGTTCGCCTTTTTCCAAACTCCAAACGTTCACAGTGCCATCGTCGCTACCACTCACAAGGATTTTGCCATCAGAACTAATTGCTAGGGAAGTAATCCACTGAGTACGACCAGAAGGTTCAGCAAGAGTACGGAGTAATTGAGTATTTCGCCAAGCTTCCGAAGGTAAAGCGTTTTTCGAGGTTGCTGCTGATGTTTTTGGGGTTCCTGGCGATGATTGAAATTTGAACCAAAGTAATCCAGCAACAGTAACAACTGCTGCTAGTAGTGTTAAAAATGTGATGGTTTTTCGGGATATTTGCGTTGATATCATTGTTGTTTAGGTATCCGATTTATATTTGATTGGTTGAATTTCAGATTAATCTATTGCATGTAACCCGTGCAAATATTTGTAACAAAAAAATTTTCAGATACTGATAAGATGAGCAATGGAGCGATCGCCAATCAACTCTACAACCGAATGGAAACTTGACACCACTAACTATAAGTGCGGAAAATTTCTGATAAAACACATGTTGAACTGAGTCTGCTGGGGCAAAATAGAAAACATGACGAATGAATCGAATTCCTCAAATCTACCAACCCCAGAACCTATTCCAGAACAGGACTTGCAGCCAGATGACTTTGATGGTGCTGCAACTGAGCATCATCTCACCTCAGAAGCATTAGCGACACAACAAGCCCTAGCTGTTATTTCGTCTTTGCAATCTCCGCAACATACAACAGCTCTCAAACAAGCTCGTTCTGCCTTTAGACAAACCCTTGCCAAGCAATTCACAGTCAAACCCAGAGCATTGCTGGTGATTTTTGTCGCGATCGCCGCCACTCTGCTCGGTATTATTCTCAATAACTGGATTGTCGGGCTTGTGGGAACCCTGGTAACTTTACTGTTATCCCTAGCAATATTATTGCCTTGGTTCCTAGAAGTGTTTGACGAGTGGTTTTCACCCCAAGAACGGACGCTGTTTGTTGGCTTTTTGGGGCTAATAATAGCCATCATCGGCTCGATCAGGTTTACAGGTATAGGCGATCGCTTGCTTGCTTTAGGACGCCAGATTAACTGGGAAACCGCTGGAAGCCTAGCTGAATGGTTTGGCGCTTTAGGACAAATTCTCATCGCCATCATTGCCGTTTACGTAGCTTGGCGACAATACGTAATTTCTAAAGACTTGACAATTCAACAAAATCTGCTGACAGTCCAGCAAAATATTATCACCCAGCAGCAAACCATTGATTCCTATTTCCAAGGCGTTTCAGACTTAGTATTAGATGAAGAAGGATTATTAGAAGATTGGCCTCAAGAAAGAGCGATCGCTGAAGGACGCACTGCGGCAATCTTAAGTAGTGTCGATGGCAGTGGTAAAGCCAAAATTCTCCGCTTTCTCTCGCGTTCCAAGCTGCTATCACCCCTAAAACGCGACAGTCGATTAGGCAGAGCTATTCTCGATGGTGTGGGTGGTTACGCCGAAGATCGTCTAGAAGGTGTGCGCGTCATTGATTTAGGCGTAATGCTTGCAGCAGCCGACCTTTCTGGTACCGATTTGCGTTGGACCGATCTGAGCGAAGCTAATCTTGTCCGCGCTAATCTGGTTGGTTGTGACTTAGTAAAAGCCAACCTTTCCCGCACAATTTTATATGATGCCAATCTCACTGGGGCTGACTTCAACGGAGTTCGTCTATTCTACGGTGTAGTAGAAAAAGCATCGCCCCGCAGTCGTAGCGAACCACCAGATTATCAAACAGGCGAACAAACAGGCGCTGTGGTGGAAAAAGCCGATTTCACTGACGTGCAAAGAATGTCTGAATCTGTCAGATACTATTGTTGTGCTTGGGGCGGCGAAGCAACCAGAGCCACCATTCCTGGTGGTTGTGAAGGTATTCCAAATAAATTGGGACGATAGATATCAGCTAAGAATTCAAGAGCAGAGCTTTTAAAAGCTCTGCCAAAGCATCATATTGCTATCAACATATCTATACTGTTTGATTTGCTTCCAACCAGTTGAGTAAATCTTCAATAGCTGTAAAATCTAATAAAGCCTCAGCAAGTGCTTCTAACTTTTCTAAAGAAAGAGTTTGAATCCGTCTGTCAACCTCTTGTGGTAACTCTCCTACCCGTCTTTGCAGTTGTCGCAGGACGAGTGTTTGCCCTTGTTCCTGTTTTCCCCGCTCGTAGCCAATGCGCTCCCCTGTGGTAATGTAGCTCATAGTCCGCTCCTGCTCAAATTCTTTAAACTCTTGCCAAAATTCTGCTTCCAATGCTTTTGGTAAAATCATAACCCAATCAATAAATCGATACAGGTTACGGATATCTGTTTCTGGCAAACCTAATTCATACAAACGCCGAATCAAACTAAATTTCCAAGTTTTACGTTCGCCTAGTTTTTTACTCGTCTGTTGCGTCTTCAAATGCGCCATCACCACTGTTGCAAAGGGATTATTGCTGGCTTCTAATTCTTGCCAATGGTTTTGATAATCTAAAAGCTTGACGAAGCCAAATTCAAAGTTAAGCCTGGTATCGGGTTAATTATAACTATATTGGTTTGGTCGCCATGTTGGGTCTGAATCGCACAAAATCGCCAAACTTATGGCAGGTTTAGCAAATCTATCAAAAATTCGCAGATTGTAAGAAAACATTCTTGCTGGAAATGTGTATTCTAATTTAGCTTGGATTTCTACATGGATTAATAGCCAAATTTCTTGTCCCTCAATTTGCCAAACTTTGACTAATTTATCTGCATATCGCCGACCTTGTTCGGCTTCTCTTGCTATTTGTTGAAACTCCTTATCGAGAAATTCGTGGGGACGTTCCCAATCAATTAATGCTGCGGTTTGAGGAAAGAAAAATTGCATTGCTTGGGGAAAGTAAGCTTCTAAAATTTCTTTCCACGGACTATCATTATCTGCTCTTTCTAGTTCTTCGTTCATGAGTTGAATGGCAGGCAAATTTATATTTCTCCGTTTATTAATTAGTTACTGCCAATTGACTAATACCTTTCAAAATCCGTAGTACGCTATACAACTCATTGCCACGGTTCCGCACATCAAAAATATCTGAAGTTGCATAGGGTGGAGGATGACCTTTGAGCAGTTTAATAAGTAAGTATTAAGGTAGGGTGTGTTACGGCAAGAGCAAGGATTTGGGACTTTGAGAGAGTACAGATTAGCCGCAGGCCACCATGTCTTTCGGTGCGTTAAGCGTTGCTATAACGCACCCTACAATTTAAGGTTTACTTTATAAATCATCTCTAACTCAACCATCAACACCCCAGTAATTCTCGCCTTCATGTAAAGTGAGAATTTCAACGCCATCTTCAGTCACAGCTAAGGTATGTTCAAATTGGGCAGAAAGTTTGCGATCGCGCGTTACAGCAGTCCACTTATCGCCCAGAACCTCGACTTCATAAGTTCCTTCGTTAATCATTGGCTCGATGGTAAAAACCATCCCTGGTCTGAGTCGCTTGCCTTTACCCCGCGTACCATAGTGGGGAATATCCGGCGCAGTGTGAAAAATGTTACTGACTCCGTGTCCCACAAAATCTCGCACCACAGAAAAGCCTTCTGCTTCAGCATATTCTTGAATAGCTGCACCAATGTCGCCAATGCGTGCCCCTGGTTTTACTTCCGCAATACCCAAGCGCAAACACTTTTCTGTCACCTCCACCAGCTTTTTCGCTACTGGAGATGGAGTACCAACAAAGAATGTTTTTGATGTATCGCCGTGGTAACCTTCCACAATCGGCGTCACATCAATATTAATGATGTCACCGTCCTTGAGGATTTGCTTGGGATTAGGAATGCCGTGACAGATGACCTCATTTACACTAGTACAAATCGACTTGGGATAACCTTTATAACCGAGAGGTGCGCTTTTTGCTCCATGCGCTTGCGTCCAACGTTCGGCTTCATCATTGATTTCCAAAGTGCTAACCCCTGGCTTCACCATTGGTTCGAGATGTTGTAGAAGTTTGGCTGCTAAGCGTCCGGCTTGACGCATTTTGTCTAATTCTCGCTGGGATAAAATAACAATTAGTTCAGTTCTCATCAATTTTTATCTAGATATCTTTCATAAATATAGTTAACCCTGAGATAGCAGCTCTTCGGGCAGCCTCAGCAACCTTGAGGGCATACAAACTCTCTTCTGGGGTCACGTACAAAGGAGTACCATCTAAAAGATGGTCTAACACCATAATTGTGTCTTTGGCAAACAAACCCCGACGGGGGCCAACCTCTATAGGTGTTGTTTCACCTGGCTCGATGAAAACTCCTGTGTCGCCATCAAAAATTAAAGCACCCTTTTCACCGTGAACTTCAAACTTGCGTTCTGATTGCCAAATAGTTTCGCCTTTGCCATAGACTACTTGGGCTAAAAGTCCACTAGAAAAGGAGAGTTCACTAGTGCATAAACAGGCTTGGTAATATTCTGATTCTGTTTCCCAATATCGTTGGTGACAGTTAACAGTAAATACTTTACCAAACAAATCGGTGAGACGATGTAGGCGCGACAAGGCACCTATTAACGGAAAACCGAAAAGCTCGTGATTATAAGTCCATTTGCGGGGTGCAGGATTCTGGGGATTGATGGTGCTGTAACGGACATAAAATACTTCACCAATTTTGGCTAAGTTTTGCTTCAAAGCTTGATGCACGCCACCCAAAAGTTCCAGGTGTTCGACATGGAGAAGTTTTTGTTTTGCTTTAGCCAAGGCGATGAGTTCTTCGGCTTCTGCCACATCCAACGAAAGCGGATACTCGACAATAACATGTTTGCCGTTGCTAAGTGCTGCACGAGCGATCGCACCATGATCTCGATTTACTGTGCAAATCACCACCAAATCTATATCGGAGCGTTCTACTAGCTCTTGCCAAGAACTCAAAGCTTCAATTTCGTACTCTCTGGCAAAGCTTTGAGTTTTTTCTCTTGTATGACCAACAACTGCGACTAAGTGCGATCGCGCAGCTTGCCCTTCCCCGATTCGCCCATCATTCAGCAACGCCTCAGCCCGAAACTTTGCTGCATATCCAGTTCCTACTAAACCTACACGCACTGTTGCTTTTTCCAAACTTGCTTCTGAATTATACACGATCCTCACTAGTTCTGATTTTTATCCTCTAATGACTGGGCATAGGGTATGGGGCATTGGGCAGGGGAAAAGGTTAAAGGGAAAAGGGAAAAGGAATAAATTTAATCTTTCCCCTTTTCCCCTTTTCCCCTTACCCCTTTCCCCATGCCCCATCCAACAAGAATATATAAACAAAACTTATTTGTATTAACTAACTAAATTTCATTACTAATCGCGGTCGATTTAAAGTCACATAGTTTAATTTTTCTCGTAGTATCAGAATTGAAGCAAATATTAAAGGGCGGCTAATCCTATCAGACCAGCCGTGAAATTTGCTTTAGCATAACTTATACTGCCGTTTCAAAAAGAGAGGATTATCCAATGGCAAGTTTTAAAGTCACACTAATCAATGAGGCCGAAGGCCTAAACAAAACCATTGACGTTCCTGATGATGAATATATTTTAGACGCTGCTGAAGAAGCTGGTCTTGACTTACCCTACTCTTGCCGCGCTGGTGCTTGCTCCACCTGTGCAGGTAAACTCATCTCAGGTACGGTCGATCAAAGCGATCAGTCATTTTTAGATGACGACCAGATAGAAGCTGGATATGTACTAACCTGTGTTGCTTATCCAACCTCTGATGTAACAATCGAAACTCACAAAGAAGAAGAACTCTACTAATAATTAGGCGTTTCAACAATAAATCTCTTGCAAGAGTTACTCATGTTCAAATAATACAAGCAGCGAATTTAGGAGAAATATTTTCCTAATAGTATGTGTTTTTTCTCATGATAGTTTGACGAAAAGCCTAATTTTATAACAAAGCAGGAACATTAAATTTATTGTGTTCCTGCTTTATTAACATAGATATTGCCTGTTGCCTATTCCCTCTGAAGAAAATTGCCATGCTAATTAGCTTTACAGCTTAACTTCTTTACTGAGCATTTTAATCTCAGTACCAGGATAGTAGAATTGCAGAATTTTCTGATTCGACCAACCAAGTTTAGCTAAATTTTGAGCGCCAGTTTGGCTCAAGCCAACTCCATGTCCTAACCCACCACCAATAAAGGCGTATCCCCATAGTTCTGGTTTGCCTTTGTTTAAGGGTTCTATATAAAAAAGCGTACTTGTGGGAGCAGCAAAAGCACTGCGAACCTCGTCTTTATGAAGAATAAAGGTGCTGTTATCAGTTTTGACTGCGAGTTCGAGGATGCGTCCACTCTCGCTTCGCTTCACCACAGCCATAGCCTGAATTTTCTTAAATTTGGCATGAGGGCTATTTTTTACGCGCAAAAATTTCTGTAAATCCTTGATAATATCCTCTATACGGGTTTCTCTGCGCCAACGAAACATATTCCACTTGCTTTCATTAAAACCTTGCTGCATGTTAATAAACTTTTGAAAGTTCTTTTCATCAGCTAAATTTTGCTTCGATAAGTTCCAAAGATTAGTCGCAGCATCGACTACAGGACGCAGATAAGGACGATCCTCACCATTCCAGACATCGCTGAAGGAGGCGGTAACACCGCCAGTGGTGGAAGAATACAAGGCGTCTACTAGTTCGTTTTTATAAGTCAGTACTTTACCTCTAGTTGTAGCGATCGCTTGGTCTGTTTTCGGTGCTGCTCCATTCAGCCCATAATAAACTTGGCAGTGTGTATCAGCACACAACTGATAGTTATCTGCCGCAAATCTACGTAAATTTCTCAAGGCATAAGTACGAGCAAGAATTGTTTGCGCTTCTAAGGCTGCTGTTGGTGCATCAGTGCCTATTTCATAAGGTACAACGCCACGCAAATAAGTTTCTAAGGGTACTTGGTTAACTAAAGTGTAGGTTCCATAAGCGTTTGGTTGTAAATTTAGCCGCCCTGCATATAGACGAGCATTCTGTGGTTTATCGCTCTTATTCACCCGAATCAAGTTTTTCTCAGTGCTAATTTCTAACTCATTCGGACTGTAGCGCTTACCATCCACTACCCAACTAACTCGCGGCACTTGTTTGCTAACTTTAGTATCAAGATATGCTTTTTCTTGATTAGCAGCTTGGATGTTCTGCAACAACAACCGTCGCAATAAAGGAGTGCTGTAAACGTCGCGTTTCGCCCAAACTTGCCAGCGTTCTGGCTGGGCTATTTCCACTTCCATTCCCTGAGAACGCCATTTTTTTGCACTATCCTCCGCAGTTTCAAAGGTGCGGTATGTACCCAAGACTACCACTTCTTCAACTGCTGGCTGGGGTAAAGCTTGCATAACTGTTTCCAGCTTGACAGGCTTACTAGTAACCAAAACTTCCTGCTTGTTACCCGTTTGAAATTTTAGCTTTAAGCGATCGCCTTTTGTCGGTTCCAGTTGCAACTTCGCTGTGGCTTGGGCGCCAAATCTTTGCACAATCCCAATTTTCAGTTCTACATCGCGGATGTTGCTCTCAGGCGCCGATGCCGCAGTCAGTCCCGATAGGCTAAATGTCGCCACCATAGTGTAGGAAAAACGCCAAAAGGAAAATTTCATAACTCCCTGATTTTGCCCCTGAATGCGGCGTTGGAGCTGATTTTCCAATTGCTTTGTAACGCGGTCTTTTTGTCGCATGAGTGCTCCAATGATACCATTACCAGTTTTGCCCAAATAAATCTCACTTATTTGCAAAACAAAGTCATAACGATTATGATTTATATAAAGGTACAAAACAGAACTAGTTGATAAACTCCTTATGGTTAGAGTCCAAGAAATTCCATTAAATCAGATTAAACGTCCGTTGCCCCGTGCAAACGATCCAAATAAAGTAGAAGCCTTAATGGAATCGATTGCCGAGATTGGGCAGCAAGAACCGATAGATGTTCTAGAAGTAGATGGACAATATTATGGCTTTTCTGGTTGCCATCGGTATGAAGCTTGCCAGCGTTTAGGCAAAGAAACCGTTTTAGCCAGAGTCCGTAAAGCACCCCGTAGCGTTTTGAAGATGCACTTGGCATAGAGGATGGGCAGGGGAAGCTCTTGAGGCAGGGGAAAAGGTTAAAGGTTAAAGGGAAAAGGAATAAATTTAATCTTTCCCCTTTTCCCCTTACCCCTTTCCCCATGCGCTGTTTGGCCAGTCCCCAATTACATATAACCCAATTAGGAGAAAATTATGTCATCACAAGTAACAGTCAAAAACGTGAATATCGGCATTGACGAGGCGAGTAGGGCTAAAATTGCCGAGGGATTATCTCGGCTGTTGGCTGACACCTACACACTGTATCTGAAAACTCATAATTTCCATTGGAATGTGACCGGCCCGATGTTCCAAACATTGCACCTGATGTTTGAGACCCAGTATACAGAATTAGCGCTAGCAGTTGATTTAATTGCTGAAAGAATTAGAGCGCTTGGTTATCCCGCACCAGGAACCTACAGCGAATATGCCAAATTAAGTTCGATTCCAGAAACTCCTGGAGTGCCTAAAGCTGTGGAAATGATTAAGTTGCTAGTAGAAGGACAAGAAGCAGTAGTCAGAACTGCACGATCTATTTTCCCCGTAGTGGGCGAAGTTAACGACGAACCTACCGCCGATTTATTGACTCAGCGGATGCAAGTACATGAAAAGACAGCTTGGATGTTGAGAAGTTTGCTGGAAGAATAGGAATGGGGCATAGGGCTAGCTTCGCTAAGGGAAAAGGGAAAAGGGAAAAGGTTAAAGGGAAAACAGAGATCTTTCCTTTCCCCCTTCCCCCTTCCCCTTTGCCCCTTCCCCAATCCCCCATGTCCATGTCCAATATTGATTTCACCCAAAAGTTACAAAATTTAATGCAGCGAGTGGGTATTTCTAGTTTTAAATCGCTCAGTCGTGCTGCTGGTGTCTCAGAGCGTCAAATTTTGCGGTTACGGCAAGGAAAGCTAGAGCAGATGCGAGTAGATGTACTGCTGAAGCTGTCGTCGGTGCTAGAGATGCCGTTGAGTGAATTAGTCACAAATTTTTCAAATGTAGAATTATTACAAAATCCAGCTGCTAATCAAGAATTATTAAAAGAAATTACAAATTTAAAAATAGAATACGATCGCTTGCAACTTCAATTAGAACAGCAGCGTGAAATATTACTACAAGAACTCCAGCAGTCAACTTTACAGATGCTGGAGTCTTTGTTGTTGCAATGGCCAACAGCAGCACAAAAAGCCCAGGAAAATCCAGAGTTTGCAGCAGTCAAAATAGTGCCATTGGTACAAAAACCCCTAGAAAAACTTTTACAAGGGTGGGGAGTGGAAGCGATCGCATCTGTAGGAACACAAGTACCCTACGATCCCCAACTACACCAATTGATGGACGGAACTGCACAACCTGGGGAAATAGTCAAGGTACGCTACACTGGTTACCTTCAAGGTGACAAGCTGCTTTATAGAGCCAAAGTAAGTCCTGTGTGAAAGGGATTGGTGACTGGGGACTGGGAATTGGGGAAGTCTGGGGAGTATGGGAACAGAGGGGGGAAAGATTTCTTCCCCATCCTCTCTTCCTGCTTGCCCCATGCCCACTCCCCAATCACCAGTACCCAATCACCAGCCCCCAATCACCAGTCCCCAATCACCAGTCCCCAGTCCCCACTCCCCACGGTCTGTTGAGCAAGTCAGGAATTATAAGTTAACAGTGGGGAGTTATAAATCATAAATTCTCAGTTTTAGTATTGTCTGTTGAGAAATAACAGACACGGGGAATACTAAAACAGCAGAAGCGATGCCTCAGATAACTTTTTTGAGAGGGAAGGTGCATCTAAACTCCAGTTACAAACAGGACTTAGGGTATGGAAAAGGACAACAAAACAAATGAGTTCCCCAATCAATTATGGGAACTCGTCAGCACTTGTCCAGTTAAAAACCAACAGGAAAATGTTTCTATTGCCTTTTTATTGCAAATTGTTAACGATATCAAGAAGCTTCAACGAACCCACGAGGGACTCCAGCAAGCTTATGCACAACTAGAAAGACAAGTAGAAGAACGGACTCAAGAATTAATCAAAACTAACGAGGCACTACAAGCTGAGATTGCTCAACGGCAACAAGTAGAAGCAGAATTAATGCTTTACAAGCAAGCCCTAGAAAGCTCCAGCGATGCTATTGGCATAGCGGATGCTGCGGGTAATCACATCTACCAAAATTCGGCATTTTCCAAATTGTATGAATGTAAAACTGTGCAGGACTTCATGAAATTTGGGGGCTTTTCTGCTGTGTTTACTAACTTGGCAGTTGCCAAGGAGATATGGCAAGTTACTATTTCGGGCAAGCCCTGGATAGGTGAAGTTGAGCAACAGTCGGCTACTGGTCGGATTATGCAGACTTTCCTCAGGTCTTATTCTCTGAAAGATTCCACAGGTGAGAACGTTGGTTTTGTTGGTGCAATTACTGATATCACCGAACGTAAACTGGCACAATTGCAACTCCAAGAGAAAGAGCAATTTCTCCGCACTGTCTACGAGGGATCTGAACATCTGATATTTGTAGTGGATGTTCTAGAAGATGGTGACTTTCGCTTCGCAGATTGGAATCTAGCCACAGAACGTATCGTTGGTTTGAGCGGCGCACAAGTAAAAGGTAAAACACCAGACGATATACTCGGTGTTGTGGAGGGTGCAGCAGTTCGTCAGAGATATATAACTTGTCTGGAAGCAGGTAAGGCTATTACCTACGAAGAATGCTTGAATTTTAAAGGTGAAGAAATTTGGTCGCTAACTACGATTAATCCGCTCAAAGACAGTAAGGGTAGAATTTATCGGTTGGTGGGAACAACGGTTCATATCACTGAGCGTATACGAGCAGAAACTCAGTTAAAGCAGCAGGCACAAGACTTAGAAAAAGCCCTCAATGAACTCCAGCAAACTCAAATGCAGCTTGTCCAAAGTGAGAAGATGTCAGGTTTGGGACAATTAGTAGCGGGTATTGCTCATGAAATCAATAACCCTGTGAATTTCATTTACGGCAATCTCACCCATGCCAACGACTACATTCAACACCTAGTGCAATTCATTCGGCTCTATCAGCAACTCCATCCCCATCCCATATCTGAAATTGAAGAATTAGCAGCAGAGATTGACTTAGAATTTTTGATAGAGGATTTGCCCAAACTCCTCAACTCAATGAAGATTGGGGCCCAACGAATTCGAGAGATTGTTTTATCCTTACGTAATTTCTCTCGCATGGATGAAGCTGATATGAAAGAAGTAAATATCCATGAGGGAATCGATAGTACTCTGATGATTCTGGAACATCGGATCAAGGCTACATCTAACCGTCCTGCCATTCAAATTGTCAAAGAATACAGTAATTTACCTTTAGTGGAATGCTATGCAGGGCAACTCAATCAGGTATTTATGAATATTTTGGCAAATGCGATCGATGCTTTAGAGGAGGCAATAGGGAATGGTGAATGGAGAGTAGGGAGTGGGGAGATGGGGAGCAGGGAGTTCTTAGCAGAGGAGAAAGAGCTAATTTTTCATTCTCCCCCTTGCCCCCTGCCTCCTGCCCCTCTGCCTCTTGTACCCCATGCCCTATGCGTAATTCCGACGATTCGCATTCATACTGAACTCACCAAGGAAAAACAAGTTGTTATTCGCATTGCTGACAATGGATTGGGAATACCGAAGGAAGTGAAACAGCGACTTTTTGACCCGTTCTTTAGTACTAAGCCCATTGGTAAAGGCACTGGCATGGGTTTGTCTATTAGCTACCAAATTATTTCACAAAAGCATGGTGGGAGCTTAGGATGCATTTCGCAGCCAGGAAATGGGGCTGAATTTGTGGTTACTATTCCTCTGAGCCAAAAATAAATTACTAACTTCATGGCAGAAAGCGATTTAATTTGTATGTTTGAGCTTGGCGTTAACCTAAATCAAAATTATTGGCTTTAGTTTTTCAAATTGGAACTTGAATTCATCGAATTATGTAGATTATTAGACATAAATAAAGTAAATGACAGCTATAACAATTTATCAATCTTTTAAATAAATTCAACATGTTTCTAAATAATATTATTAAATTGTGAGTAGTTTAATATTTTTATAAAAATTTATACAAAGACATTTTAGAGCGATCGCTATTTTGATTAAATAAACAACCAACAGCCAATATTTATTAAAATTTCAGTTATGAATTTCAAAAAATGAACGATTTAGCAACATTGATTTGGATTCTTTATTTTTAGATAGTTAAAAAATCTTCCTATGGGTATATAATAGCAAAATCCAAACAACATTTACACAAATCAGCGTGAAATAATTATGAAAGAAGAAGTCAAAGTTATTAAACTCAGTGGGAGTCTGAACTCCACAACTTCACAAGAATTTAGGCAAAATATTACTAAAATTCTCGAAGTTGGCGTGAAAACTGTTTTACTTGATTTTCAAGATGTAACTTTTATGGATAGTTCGGGTTTGGGAGCTTTAGTCTTAGCTTTCAAAACCTTGAGAGCAGCAGATATTCAGCTTGTTATCTGTTCAATTAATGAGCAAGTCAGGATACTATTTGAATTGACTAATATGGATAAGATATTTGAAATATTTCCTACCCAAGAAGCCTTTAATCAGGTTTTATTGTCCAAAAATTAATTAATCAAATTTAACTTGCAAAATAGATAAGTCATCATCAAAACCATCTTTGGAGTTGAGAGCGATTAAATAACTCAGTACCTGTTCGAGTTGGCTATCAACAGAGTTCTGTAAGCTAACTAGTAGCTGAATAAAAGCATCTAAACTCCAAAGTGTGCCATCTGATTTAGTGATTTCATAAGCACCGTCGCTAAAAATATAAAGGGTACTGAATTTTTCAATATTGCAAAACGCATCAATATATTTTGCTTCTGGAAACATCCCAACTGGCATACCGGGGGTTTTCAAGAGTTTAATTTCGGATTTTCTGGGAGATGCGCCGGTGATTAAAACTGCTGGTGGATGACCTGCACTAGCATAAATTAACTGGCGATTGATTCGGTTGTAAACTCCGTACCAGATTGTAAAGTACTTGTCATTTTGATAATTCATCTGAAAGGTATCATTCAAGGCCTTTAAGACATCACTAGGTTGATAGTAATTGAGACTTTTGAGGGCACGAGAACGAAGCAAATTCATCACGGAAACCGAGGGAAGAGTCGCTTTGAGTCCGTGTCCAGCAGTATCTAATAAATAAATTGCTAAATAATCAGCATCAAGCCAGTAATAATCGAAACAGTCACCGCCGAGTTGTCGTGAAGGAATGAATCGAAAATTGATGTTGAAGGGTTCAGTCATGGGAAAAGGCAGGAGCGATCGCACATATTCTGCGGCTTCTGACATTTCTGATTCTAAAAGCAACTTTTGAGTCTGCAAATCTCTACTTAATTGATGCAAGCGTAATCCTGCTCTTACCCTTGCTTGCAATTCATTGTGTTCAATGGGTTTGGAAATAAAATCATCAGCACCAGCATCTAATCCTTTAACACAATCGGCAACGGAATCTAATGATGTTAATAAAATAAAAAATGTGGTGGAAAATTTAGGGTCTGTTTTAATACGGTGGCAGACCTCCAGACCATTCAACCCCGGCATGATCCAATCACAAATAATTAGTGCTGGATGGCAAGCCAGCGCCTTTTCTATTCCCTCCTCGCCGCTACTGGCAGCAATTACTTCATACCCCTGTTTTTCCAACATCCTTTTCAGGAGTATTTTTATTGAAGGATCGTCATCAATTATTAGTATTTGATACATAGAACGTTGCAGGAACAACTAATTAAAAATTTGCTCTCAATATAGAAAAATAAACTCTCATCTGAACTACTTCTTTAATGCTCGAAGAAAACCTAATTTGTTCGCTAACTGCAAAAAACAGCCAGTACGGTCTTTTTGGTCTCTAAAATGAGCTATTGCCGTCGTAACGAAGACGAAAAAATAGATAGGTAATATGGCAATCAAAATTTAGTAATATATTAGTAATATCGCTGTATTAATACTACTAACATATTTTGATTTTTCCGTCGAATTTATGATTTTTTAAAGTCATAAAAGATTATGGAGGTGCAAGCGGATTCAGCCACAGGAGAATGCTGGTTTTTAGCTGATTCAAGTCGCGGTATGCTTCTTGCTTGAACCATTGCCCCAAGGCATCAAAGGGAGTGAAAGATGTTCCAGTTTGCCATTTGATGTCTTGGCCTAAAGGTGTTGTGTGATTTCCTGGTAAAGTTTGTGCTGTCACCATTTCACCAAAGCGTTCTTGCAAGATTTTGGTTAAAGCTGCTGATTGGTCGATGGTGTCGTTGCTAAATTTTATTAATAAATTACGTCGGATATTGTATCGCTCTAGAACAAGTCTGTTAGTTTCCAATGGTGAGGGAGTAAACTCGATTGCAAAAGTAGAATTGAATTGTTCTACTAAGGGAATGGCTTCTTTAGCAGCGTAGTTGTTGAAGGATATTAAAATATTGCCTGCGCGTTCAATTTCAAAGAGGCTACCTATTAATAAGTGAAGTTTACAGCCCATACTATGCCCAACGCCGTAAATGGGGAAGTAAAGCTTGCGTAATGCCCCAGAGTCATGTAAGCGTTCGAGGGTGCGGTCAAAGTTGAGCAACACGGATTTGGCGATCGCTGTATGATCCAAGGTATTGACGAAAGGCGTGGCAATGACAACGTAACCCTTACTTGCCAATTGTTCCAGTAGCCAGCGATAAGTGAGGTGCGGTGCAGTGGCGACGAAAGCACCTCCTAGAAAATGGATGATACCTATGGGATTTCGGGGAATGACTACCCAGTTACCTCTAACTTCTTTCCAGTCCATGCCGATAAGCGATCGCTTCACGAATAATATTTATGTTAGACCGGGGATTGCAACCGTGGGAAGGATTATCGAAAAAGCCTTGGGGCTTTAACGTGCAACAGCGTATATGGACTTCCAAATAAAAAAGCTATCGAACTACTAGGTGAACGCGTAGCCTCTCGTACAGAAGAATCGTAGACTGTGGGTAAGTCCTATATTTTTAACGCTGACTCTGTAATTTTTTCATTTCATGTTGTACATCTAATGCAATTTGTAATGCTTCGTTGAGTAACCTTCCATGCTCGGTAGCCTGCTCGTGTACTTGCATGGCTGTTAAAGTTGCTAAATTATTGGCAAATAATTCTGTATTACTGAGAATAAAGTTTTTATTTTCCCTCAATATCCTTTCTGTCTTCAAAGCGCGAACTAAGTCAGTTTTTGTAAGTTTCAACGCTTCGATTACGCTGTCTCTTTGCTTGATAACTACTTCTGGGTTACCAGCTTCTTCTATTTGGTCATTAATATCTATTGCTTTAATAATAGCATTATATCTATTCACCTCGCTTAAAAGGATTCGTAGAGAATTATTCATATTTTTTTTGACTAATTTAGTTCTGCCTTTCCAAATTAGATATAAGATACTTTGTGTTAATCCACCAACCCAAAGCCCTAAAACAAGTAAGAATACCCAAGACGGGATTGTTATCCAGGAAACAAATATTTTGAGGACTAAATCAAATAAAATATAAGTAAAAACAAATGTAGAAAATCCAATAAATATTACAGTTGCGCCTTCGGAACCTTTGATTTTATCTATATATGTTTTTCCGAATTTTAGCAAGATATTTGTAATAATTAACAGATCCTCATTGACAGGTAAATTAGTCAAATTTTGCAGTTCATTGTGACTAATTTCCAAGCCCTGTAAATCATCCCGCACAGCTTTCAAATCCTTGCAAGAATAGTTATTTACAGCAGTTTTCAGGTATTTGGCCACGGTTGAGAGAGGTCATGGCTAGTGGTGTAGTTCAATTACTTGAAAAGCGCTGTAATCTACTATAGCAATCAAATTTCTAAAATGCTAAAGGAGCGGGTATTTTGTCCAAAGTTTTTAAGTAAATTAATACTGATAGCAAGGAACAGGGCTGGGGCAACAGGCAACAGGCAAAGAAAATCTTTTGATGTCAGGCTTTTACGAGCAGTTTATGTCCTAAACTATGCTCGCTCTGCTATATCTACGAGTCAGGATTTTTTTGTACAATATGATACTCTTTGATTGTAATAATTAAATAAATTAATTGGGCTTTAACTGACCTTTGGAGAAGATTGTTTTTGTTTTGAATTGCCACGTTGAGGATTTAAAAATGGCGGGATGGGACAGTCTAATGTCATGGCGATCGCTCTTAATAAATCTGCTTCAGAGGGAGTAACTTTATTATCTAAGAGTACTGTGTGGGCGCAGGCATCAATAATAGCTTGCTTGAGTTTGGGACTAGCAAGCTGAAGGCGTTCGATACTTTTCTTGAGTTCAGAAAAATTACAAGGAACTGGTGTGTCTGGTTTTTCTTGTTCTCCGGCTTTGGGAAGTCGAAAAACTCCAGAACGAAAAGCATAAGCTATGGCATCGGGTTCGGTATGTCCTACACGTGCGAGTGTCGATAGTATTAAGATGCTATCCGGCCAAATTTGTTCGATAGTGGTGAATTCTACCGTTATGGCTGATGTAGGATTAATACAAGGTTGGAGACGATGCCATAGTATTAATTGCAACACGAAATCCCACAATGATAAATTGCCTTTGGCTTTCACTAAACCATGAACGCATTTGCACAACCTTTGGCATTCCTTGGCGGAATTTTGGCGCAATGCGGGTACTGTCAAATCTACAAGTGGCAAGCGAATGCTGGGATCTAACTGGCTAATTTCGCTACTCAATTCCAGAGTTTTTTCTACCAACTCTGTGGGCTGCACTTGGCGCAACCAAGCAATTTGACGTTCTTGGACTTCCAGATTTTCCGTATCTAACGCTAGCGCAAAAGCGATCGCCTTTGCACTCCCCTGCTCCCGCACGCTTAAACGCAAAGATTCTGGCAACTGGGACAACAGCCCTTGAGCGTGGGTAAAATGCTCTGGTGCAACGGTTCCCACCTGGTTGACTACCTGTTGTGGCGTGGCGTTAGCACCACCAGCAAAGCCCATTGCTAAAGATTCCTGGGAACCGGTGCGATGGCGAGATGGCATTGTTGGTAAATTGCTAACGTTCACACCCCCAACACGACGGATACGTTCAGCTAAAGGTGGGTGGGTAGAAAACATATCTTCCCAGAAAGAAGGGTTGAGGGCATTGCCGAAGAACATATGACTGGCGGCTTCTGCACCCGGTGAAATCAAACGCGAATCCATTCGTTCGAGTTTTTGGAAGACTCCCGTAAGTCCATTGGGGTTGCGAGTGAACTGTACGGCGGAAGCATCGGCGAGAAATTCCCGTTGGCGAGAGACAGCGGCTTTAATCAAGCGTCCGCAAAGTAAGCCGATACCGCCAATTGCCATTAATGCTAAACCAAATGCCCACAAAGGCAAACCTTTATCTTCGCGGGAACCACCACGAAGCCGCCATAGCAATTCCCCAGTTAAATAAATAAACAAAATTCCGTGTAGCAGTCCCACCAAACGCAAATTCAGCCGCATATCTCCATTAAGAATGTGACTGAATTCATGGCCGATGACTCCTTGGAGTTCATCGCGGTTGAGGTGTTGCAAAGTCCCACGGGTAACTCCAATGACGGCATCATTGGGCGTAAATCCCGCAGCAAAAGCATTAATGCTGGTTTCTCTTTCCAAAAGATAAACTTCTGGGACAGAAATTCCAGAAGCGATCGCCATTTCCTCGACAATATTTAATAGTTGTCTTCCTTGTTCGTCGGCGGTTTCTGGGAGTAAAAGTCTTCCCCCCAACTCCTGGGCAATTACACTTCCTCCCTCACGGAGACAGGCAATTTTATAGACACTTCCTACAGCGATCGCAATTATTGTAATCCCAGCCACACAGAGAAATAATCCTGAATGCCACCAAATACGAGGAGCCATCCGAAACAGAAATAAAGTAGCAATGTAAATTGCTACGATCGTGACTGCGATGGATAGAGAAAACAACCCGATTAATTTTTGTGTATTTTGGCGTGCCCGATCCTGATGTTCAAAGAAATTCATAGACACCTAAAAAGACACGCGAGGAGCATTTCTCACTTCTGGATTTGCTTCGGGAAGCAATTCTGCAAGGGTAAAATTAAAAGTATTTGCTACAAGGTTGCTGGGAAAAGATTCGCTTTTGGTGTTATAAAGTGTCACAGCATCATTAAAAGCTTGACGAGCAAAAGCAATGCGGTTTTCAGTAGAAGATAGTTCTTCCATCACCTGACTGATAGAGCGATCGGCTTTCAATTCTGGATAAGATTCTGAAAGTACCATGAAGCGGCTTAACGCACCCGCCAGCGCGGCTTCTGCATTACCCAACTGCTGCATCGCTTGGGGATCGCCAGGATTTTGTACGGCACGACTGTTAGCATTCATCGCAGAATTTCGAGCCGCAATTACAGCTTCTAAAGTTTCTCGCTCATGTTTCATATATCCCTTAGCAGTTTCCACCAAATTAGGAATTAAATCATAGCGACGCTGTAATTGAACATCGATTTGAGAGTAAGCATTTTTGTAGCGGTTGCGATACTTTACTAAATCGTTGTAGCCATTAATCAGAATTAGAGCAACAGTAGCAACTAAAGCCACAGCAAATATGAAAACTCCGATAGTCATAAATTTCAATCCATAAAACTTGCAGAAGAGAATTCAACTATTTTGATGGGATAATCCAAATAGTTGGATATGACAATGAGTTTACTTGTAGCAAGTTAGCTTCGTCGTCTGTAAAATTAATTACGCAACTTTACTGAGGAGATGAATTGTAAGATTTTTTAATAACCGCAGAGGCGCAGAGAACGCAGAGAGAAAGAAATACAAAGATTATTGTTTTTTAATTCTATATCTCTCCTTTGTCTTATAGCGTTTTTCAGGTAAATGAAATACATAGGTAGGGGCGCACAGCTGTGCGCCCCTACGACGATCTGTACCTCACTTTTTTGCAATCTGCTGTATATGAGCAGAAAGGTTATCTATAAATTTGCATAAATAATGAATAACCGCTGACAGCAAAAATAAAAAGGATAGCAGCAGAAAAAAATACTACATCTCTAACAATAAATATAATCCAATCTTTCCTAAGTTCTTGTTTAAACTTGAGTTCTCGTAGCTTGCGCTCAAGTTCTACATCTTCTTGCGATCGTGAGTTGCCTATTGATAGAACCAATGGCTTGTTACCTTTGGTGGCAATAATTTTTGATAAATCTTCTATATCTGTAATTTCAGTTTCTAGGTTTTGGTTTTCATCTACAATCCAGATATGTTTACCTCTTTGCTTAGCTTCTACTGTAACTTCTAAAAGTGAGAGCGCCTTTAACAGCACCTCAGCATGATCTCGATTAATCTGTTGCGCCAAATTACTTATTGTTTCATAAATTTCTGGCGATAAATCTAAATTTATTTGAATGCGCTCATTTTTTTTGATACTCATTTCTCAAATATTTGCATAAAATATTACAGTTAAGTATACAAAAATTCACCCTCAAACCAGGTATAAACCCTGTTTTACTTCTGAATTCTCAATTACACATTATGTCGATTAGACGCTAAAAACCCTTATTTATCGTTGTAGAGACGTTGCAGTGCAACGTCTCTACAGGGCGCACAATCCTTGATATTTCGTTGATTTGGATAATTCACATCAGACGTGAATTCTAAAATCAAATATTTTTTACAGCAAGCTTTTACCTCGTTGATAAATTTCCCTTGCATAATCAGTCCAAGCGCCTTGTCCCCAATAACGAAAACAACTAGTTTCCAGTAAAAGATTATGTAGGAGAAGGTTACGGTATTCAAATTGTCTGGTAATAGGTTCTGCTGAATTAGTTTGCTGTAATTTATCAAATTTTTGATGGAATAAGCTGCTTAATTCATACATGGGAGACAAGACATTTTCATATCCTTTCACCCAACTAATATGATTTGTCCATGAGCCTCCATCCATGTGAAAATTGGGGTTGTTTTGTTTTAATTCTTGAATGGCATTTTCTACAGCATCAGGTTGAGAATTTTCTGGTGAAATTCGCTGCCAAATCTGATGTTGTCCAACTGGTTGGCAAGTCGGATAGTCTTCAGGTTTGCATCCAGCAGCTTCGATTAATTCTAAATATTCTGTACCACACATTCCAACAACGCCTGATTTTCCCCCACCATGATTTACCATATCCCACCAAGCTTGTTTAAAAGCACTAGGAAATTCATTCATCATCACACCGCCATTTTCACCATCTCCAATTTGACTAACTATTGGCGGCACAAATACGCTTCCTATTTGTTGTTTAGATAAGGTTTTAGCTTCATAATAAGGCTGCATTTGAGCAACTAATTTAGTATCCGAACCTTGAGTTTTAATTAAAGCTGTAATGCTAATTGTTTCGCCTTGAGAATTGCGGGCAATGAGACGATGTGGTAAATGTTTGTAGGCAAGAGATTCACCGTTAATTGTTTCTACAGAATGTTCTTGAACCAGTAACCAACGATATCCACATTCTTTGAGGGCTTTCACAAATTCAAAGAGGACATCAGGATGATTTGGTAGATGCATTTCTGGAGGTGAAAATCCTTTGACTCGTGCTAATGCTTCCCAACCAAAAATAGCGGCAAAGTGATGTTGCCATGCAATTATATGTAATTTAATGTCTGCTATGGGAGTGGAGGGAACAACAGCATGACCCCACATTGTACCCAGCCATTCTACATAAGGTTGATAGGTAGAATCGCAAGTAATACGTTTTAAGTTATCAATAATATCACTGCGTCCCATTTGCCGCAGTCCCCACAACAGATTACCTGAGTAATCCAACATCACACGGGGATTACAACCTTGATTTACAAGTTCGGGAATGAAATCTCCCATGCGGCTGTAACAATAAGCAAAAGGCCCTGCATTATGGTTATCGCCTTCGTTGGGATGTTCAAACATGTATTGCAAATTGCTGATGAATGTACCACTGTATCCAGCAGGGATCGTAGGCTGGTGCATGTGTAAAGCGATCGCAAATACAGCATTTACGTCATCTAACTTAATATTCGTTGTTGGTAAAAATACAGGCGTATCATGGTTAACTACAGAAAGGATTTCTGTTTCCCAACCAGAAATATTCGGCAAGCCATCAATAATTTCGGGCAAAGAAGAGAGATTAGTTGGTAGTGTCAGCATTTCTGGTTGCTCCGAAACAGGGTATGTCTCATTATGCGATCGCGCAGCAATTTATGAACTTATTTCTGATATTGCCTGCTGACTCCGTTCCCTATTCCCTCTTACAGACTATTAATTTGGCCTAACAAGTGCGGTAGAGCTAAATTTATCTGAATAACAATTTGCCATAATTGCATAAAAGTTTTTCATCAAACCTAATAGCTATTGAAAACAAGCTACTACTAATTTTTTTATTTCTGGGAGTCAAAAGATGACAGTATTATCCAATCTTTCCAAGCTGGCTGCTGTAGTTACTATCTTGACGCCAATTTTTAGTGTAGATACCGCTATTGCACAACAGAGCTATCCAATGACCTGTCGTGGTGGTGGTACGCTGGCTATACAAAACGATGGTGGTAATGGTGTGCGAATCAATTTCCAACCAGGAGCAGGAGCCGCGCCCCAAGGCTTATCACCTGGTCAGTGTACTTGGTCGGATCGGGCGTTGAGGTCTGGTGAGCCAACAACCATCTGCGATAGCGGTGTAAGTGTAGCCCAATATGTAGGTTTGTTAGTTCGCTCAGATCAATATGCAATTTTGCAAGTTTACAACAATGGTCGTGGCTGTATGCAAGTTACTAGGGTTGGCCCTTAGGTATGACGCCATTGCACGTCCAAACTTGTAGCAGGGAACGGCAATAGGCAACCGACTTGAAAGTCTTTTGATGTAATTTTTCGCTCAAACTCCTACATATCATGTTTCGACTTTCGGCACAGACACTCCGCCAATGGTCGATGGGATAACAGTTACAGCGATTTGGCCTGACATTGATTTTTCCCCAACAAAAACAAATCGCCAAACGCTGTATTTTTACTCAAAAACCCGGTTTTTCAGTGAATTTTTGCCTTCTAGGTGCTGGCGGAGTTGCTATTTGTAAAATCAGTTCTAACAACCAAGGGGCGAGGCGTTGACACCACAGTGCTAGATGACTTTGCCATCCGACTAAAATTTCTGGTGAATCATTTCGCATTCCAGCGACAAGTGCTTGAGCTACTTGCTGGGGAGTCATAGGGATTACCCAGCGAAATAATTTTAAGTCGCGTACCATGTCTGTGTCTGTGAGAGAAGGTAGTAATGCAATCACTCTGATATTGTATTGGGCTAGTTCCCGGCGCAAGGCTTGGGTAAATCCCAAGATGGCAAATTTAGTAGCCGAGTAAGTCGCCATTGTCGGTGCTGCAATTTTCCCCATTAGACTCGATACATTGACGATTGTTCCTTGCCTTTGGCTGGCCATGCGTCGAGCCATCAGACTTGTGAGGTTGTACATTCCCAGTAAGTTTACAGAAAGTTCTTCTTGAACTTGGGGCAGTTTAGATTGCAAAAACGAGCTTTGGTATGCGACTCCCGCACAATTAACCAGCAGATGAATCGGGCCATAGTTGCGCCAAACCTGAGCAATAGTAACATTGACTTCAATTACCTGAGTCAAGTCCAAAGCAACGATCGCAGTCTCTACACCCATCGCCTCAATTTTGTTCGCTAGCTCAACTAACTTCTGGCGATCGCGTGCTACCAATATCAGCCGCTTTATGCCTTGTTTAGCTAGTTCCAGCGCGATCGCCCTGCCAATACCGCGAGAAGCCCCTGTAATTAGGGCTACTTTACCTTGAATCTCCATTGGTTTTATCCTCCAAAATCTAACTTAGGGATTGGGCATCCCTTCTCTGCGAGACGCTACGCGAACGGCTACGCTCAGGGCAAGTGGGCATAGGGCATTGGTGAGTACTTATTACCATCTCTCCAACCCCCAGTCACCAGCGATGCACTGAGCGGCTGGTGAGCGCAGTCGAACCATGCCGAAGTGTCCCCAGTTCCCAGTCACTTTAACAACGAGCTATTTCTTGGTTAATCTGCAATCCTTCGTAATTGTCTATACGAGGCAGAAATTTCTCGTTTTTTACTCTTAATTACTAACGTACTTGGCTGAATCAATATAGCTCATAGATTTTACTTCTCCTCGATTTGAGCGTTCATCAGCATCCTTGACATACACACGTTAGCAATTAAATCAAGTCATTGCAACATCTTTTAATAAGACTTTCTTAATACTTGTTAGCACAAGTATATATATATATAAGATTTTATTAAATAAGTTTTTATGAATACGTAAGTGTAAATATATTAAAGCCCTGACAATTAATTTCTGTTTTGCAAAATTGTTATATCTAAGCCACAGCTTAGATATAAAAAAGACATATTTAGCAATCCTATTTGATGTGTAAGAATTTCCAGGCGAAGATGCCGACTTATCAAAAAATTGTAGTGCCTTGTTTTTCACGGATTACTTAAGATTGTCATCTCATTTTTCTTATGATTGTAATAATTATATTTTATTAATAATTTCCGTAATACTGTCAGTATATTTACTGATTGATTGAAAATTAAGGTTTGTGGTTTTTATTTTTTTCATCGGATAAGAGGGGTAAATGCTTATTTTAAATGCAACATTACAGAGTATATTTATTTGCTAAAAATTTAGTAAAGATGATGGTTTATCTATGTTTAACTTTGAGATTATCTAATTAATCTTTGAGAGTCACCCTGTTTAGAGCAATTATAATTTATTGATGAATAAGAAGCTCCCCAACTTATTAGAGAAGTCGGGGATCTGAACATAAGCCAACAGAATTCATAATTACTAATACTCTGGAAAAAGCTTCTTTAAGGGAATATACGTAATTATTCAAGAGTGTTGTTAGCGATCGCGGGGCGTTTAGCCCGTTAGGAGTTATAGCAGTTGTCAGGTAGGTGACTTCTAAGCCTGTTGCCTATTGCTTGTTCCCTACTATATTATTTTCCTTCTTGTCCCTGAGGAGTCGTAAGTTGAGGATTTGATGGCCGGAATGACTGGGGAATTGCCCCACTCCAGACTTGATTAAATTGCTCTGGTGTTAGCGATTGCAAAAGACTGAGATTCAAAGGTTCTTTACTAATGAATGTGGCGTAAGATGGCTGCAAATAAGAGCGGTATTCTGGGCGGTTGAGGAGATGGGTTGACAAGAAAGCTACGCTTAAAGCGTTGAGATAGGAATAAACAGGAGTAGGGTTAGGGCCTAGTAAAGCAGGCGGCACAGGTAATACATTGTTCTCAGGAGTAGGTTCGGCGATCGCACTAAAATGGGTGGCGTTTTCAATCAAAGCAAGGTACTTATTGGAGTCAGTCAGCCAGGTAAAAGGGAGAATCTGCTCAGATACAGGTGGGGCAAAAATATCTTGACTACCAGCCACCAACATTACTGGAATTTTAATTTGGCTGATGCCCCCCTGACCTAAAATCGAACTGTCAATGGGATTAATCGCCATGACTACCTTAATGCGATCGTCTTTGAGTTGGTAATCTTTTAGGGGTAACTCAGCAGCTTGACACTGCAACAACAGCGACAAATTAAAGAAGGAATTATTGGGATTACAGTCTTGGTAAAGTTGGTCAAAGTTAATCTTTGCTCCTGCCAGAGTCAAAACAGTATAACCACCAAAAGACTGACCGATCGCCCCAATTTGCTGAAAATTAAGTTTTCCTTGGAGGAAGGTATCGGATTTTTCTAAACGCTCAAGTTCATTGAGTAAATACTTAATATCCAAAGGTCGATTGACAAATTCTGCTGGTTCTGGCGGCCCTGCCAAACCTGCAAAATATAGCTGAATGCGTTCGGCATTACTACCAGGGTGTTCCAATACCGCAACCGCAAAACCATAGGATGTGAGATGTTGAGCTAGGTAAGCAAAGGTAGAGCGATCGGAAGCCAGACCGTGAGAAATTACGATTAGGGGATACGGCGGTTTTAGTTCAGCTTGGGAATTGGCTTGAGGTAAATAGATATCTACTGGGAGACGACGATTGCGAGAAAAGTCATTTAGCTCAAAGCTTTTTTTCTGCCAAGTGAATTTTCCTGGCGATCGCAAATCTGGCTGTTGTGAGAAATCAACCTTTGAATTGGCTGCGGCTACCGTCGCTTGTTGTTGGAGAAAACCCACAACTTCATCCTTTTTTTCTATAAGTTGTGACAAGTTATCGACAATCCTTAGCCCTTCTGAATAATTTATCCTGATAGTCTTGCTGGGGAATCTCCGTAGCAAATTTACAACTGTTAAGCCTTCGCGATCGGCAGCAGCTACGATCAAAGCTGCACGTATGGCATAGAAACCGTTTTGTCGAGACTCAGTGAGAAGCAATTCTCCCAGACGTTGCATCACCTCTTCACCGATTGGGGAATAGGTAACCTGAGATACTACCGTAGGACTAACATTGAAGCGTTGCTGGAGTAGATTCCGCAATTGGGCGAGTTGTTCGGGAGTAGCGCGGCTAGCATAGAAGGAAAAGTCTTCATCGATTTTGCCAGCTTTCGCAAAAGTTTCTAGCGAGTCCACAGACAAAGAGAATTCGCCGAAGGGAGGGTAATAAAAGCTAATGCGATCGGCTGCCAATCCGGGAGTAGCAGTCAAAAAGGTAGATACAAAACTTAAACCCAGGTAGCGCCAAAATTTTTTCATCAGAAAAACCCATTGTCTAACCCTGCCAAACAATTATTGTAAAAAAGTACAGCTAGTAGTTCGCCAAGTTCACTTGGCGGGGTAAAGGGGAAAGGTTTTAAATCCCTTACCCTTTTCCCTTTAACCTTTACCCAACCTCCACCTAACATTTTTGGGTTGGCAGATCGCTAGCTAGCTGTACCTTTCTACAATCATCTGTATTCTACCCAGTTAAAATCCCTGTAAGTAGTAAATTTTTCAACCAAACAGCATTTAATAGAGCGATAATAGAATATATAGATCGAGATATTTTGTATGTCTTTCGCTTCTTGTTCCTCTTGTGTTGTTATCCTGAATCAACAACAAAAGGAAAATATCTCTCACCAAAAGCAGTGTCAAGATATGCCAGTTAACGACACCAAGAATACTGGTGAAAATTGTACTGTGGTTGAAAATGGTCGGGTTGTGGTTAAACCGATACAATGTCCAAAGGATTAACCCAAAGACGCGGGGACGCAAAGAGATATTAATGATAGTTTCAGAATTCTGAATTCTTACTCAATTTCATCTAAAGGTAAAACATCGTGAAAGCGATTGTAGTCGATGTAGCGATGTCCATCGGATGTTTCGTGGAAGATATCGACAAAGCGATTATTCCACAAAATTTCCTTAGCGCCATAGCTGTGACGGGCATGGACGACTTGTGCAACTGTTTCATCAATGCCACTCAAAGAAATCATCAGCATTGAATTTGTCTGCATTAGTGATTCTGCCGTCATCCCATATAAAGGACTAAACTCATCAATCACATGTACCACCGACCAGCTTAAAGAAAAGCTTGGTGTTTGGTTTCGCAGCAGTTTCAAATCGTAGATTCTACGCATATGCTGACCTTCTGCCGTTACTTCGTCGCGCATCAAATATACTCGCATCTGCGCTTCCAAAATCATGTTGCGGCGCTGGTTAGCACTGCGAAACATCAAAGTCGGCTTGGCATCATAAGGTGTAATCACTGCTACACGGCTAAAGAGCACGCGGGCGGTTGGTCGAGAGAAGCGGGCAAACGCTAATCCGGTCATCACAGCGATTCCCACCAAACCGATCATCGCTTCAATGGTAACAATAATATTGGCGTAAGTTGTTTTAGGATACATCGCACCGTAGCCGATGGATGCTAGGGTTTGGACGCTAAAGAAAAAAAGATCTAAAAAAGAACCGGGTCTAGCATTGGCAATACAATCTCCTCCTAGAAAGTAAGCTACGGCGAATACAGCATTAATAGTTACATAAGATAGACAAATCAGTATTAAAAACCCAGGCCAGGGAATGGTCAGCAGCAGATGGTAGGGATCGCGCCAGTAGGAATACCATACACCCATCCCCATAATCTCAAACTTTCCATCTCGAACCTGAATGTGAATGCGTGGGAGCAAACGCTGTTTTTGCTTGCGTGAAAATCGCTTGACTCGAAATTTCATCTGGGTAGCTAAAATAACGATAAGTAAGTACTATTACTATGGTTTAAAAGTCGCTGTTTTCAGTTACAGTGCAGTTGCAAAGTAACAACCAGGTTGTGATGGATCGAAATTTCTGGATTACCGCTTTAATTGCTTTTATTAATTCCCTCAGTTTTACAGTTTTAATTCCCATTATCTATCTTTATGGCAAACAATTCGGTCTGAGCGATTTTGAGACGAGTTTGTTATTTTCGATTTATTCCATAGCTCAGTTTTTTGCAACTCCGGTGATTGGTAAACTTTCCGATCGCTTTGGAAGCAAGCCTTTACTAATTATCAGTTTAGCCGGAACTGTGTTAGCTAACTCGATCGCTGGAACAGCGACAACAGCAGTTATTCTTTTTCTCGCTAGATTTTTAGATGGAATCACCGGCGGAAATGCTTCCGTAGCTCAAGCAATTATTTCAGATGTTACCATTCCCGAAAAGCGGGCCCAAGGCTTTGGAATTTATGGAGCAGCACTAGGATTAGGTTTTGTACTAGGCCCAGTTACTAGCTTGTTGGCACAGCAGATTTCTTTGGGATTTGGATTTATAGTTTCCGGTGCAGTCGCATTCGTCGCTTTGTTAATTACAATCTTTTTCTTACCAGAAAGTCTGCCCAAAAAAGCTGAGAAAGCACACAATATCTTTGATTTAGGTTTAGGAAATTTAATTAGAGGTTTAGTTATGCCTAAAATTGGCGTACTTCTAATTATCAATTTTTGTATTGGCACAACTTTTACTATTTTTACGTATGCTTTTCAACCTTACTATATTCATGTCTTAGGTCAAAATAGCCAGTCTTTAACACTTCTGTTTTTAGTTTTTGGAGTGTTAGGTGTAATCATGCAAACTTGGGGAGTTTCAATTCTCAGAAAGAAAATTAATGTAGTTACTATATTATTTTTAGGTATATTTTTCCGAAGTTTTTCATTTGTTTTAATGCCAGTATTTCCTAACATTGTTTATTTTGTAGCAGTCAGCATACTCTTTTCGCTATTCAATTCTTTAGTACAACCCATGATTAGCACGTTAATTTCTTTGAATACAAAAGCAGAGGATCAAGGAACTGCAATGGGATTAAACGCATCTTATTTGAGTATTTCCAATGGTATTGGCCCTGTGATTGCAGGAATGCTAATTCATCAATCCGATCCCAAAACCTATGGCTATCCATTATATTTAGCTGGAACGGTTACTTTTTTAATATTAATTTTGGCAATAGTGACTCGTAAAAGATACACACCCCAGAGTAATTTCTAGAATAGAATTGAGAATTCAGAAGTCAGAATTCAGAATAGAACTATATCACACCTACCTAAATTATGAGCAAAAAAATAGGGCGTGCAATGCTCGCCCTAATGATTTATCTGCTAGAAACTTATTTATTTACCAATACGATTAAGTTAACAGTACTTCGCTCCGGAAGATCCCCCCAAACCCCTTAAAAAGGGGGCTTAGTTCCCTCCTTTTTAAGGAGGTTTAGGGAGCATCGAGTCTTAACTGAACTGTATTGACTTATCTACAACAGATTTGAAGTTGCTGAAGTACACAATATTACCCTTATCAGCATTCAAATCTGTTTTAGTTGTGAATTCTGACTTCTGAGTTCTGCTGTATTATTCAGGCTTTGGCTGTTGACCTTTGGAACAGCGGTCAAACCACTCCTGATATTTTCTTTGATGTGATTCATCTGCAACAGAAATCGCCACTCGCACCTTATTACATCCGTGATTTTTCTCTAGTGCGATCGCATTCAATAATAAACTAGCAATTTTAGGCGAACTAAATTCGCCAGTGACTGTTAAACCACCGTCAAAGTGTGTAAGTTCGACTGTTTCTAGTTCATTCAACTCTAGTCCAGAAATTTCGCCTCCGCTTAAATCAATTTCTGCAAGTTGCTTGTGTTCTGGACTGACTTGTTCGACTATTAATTTCTCACGGCGTACAGGAACTTGTACCATCCGAGTTTCAATTTCTTTGCGAACAACTACTTCACCTATTCTATGCTTGTTGCTTTCAACAACTAGCCGTTCTTCTAGTAAACGAATAATCTTTTCTTCACTAATGTCTTCTAATTCTGCTGGCTCAACAGAGTTATTTGTAGTTTGATTATAAGCTAGTTCTTTAGTTGAGTTTGATAGTTCGGATCTGCGCTCGCCTGGTGTTTCTGCTTCTAAATATTCAGGCATATACTCTATTTCTGATTTATCTAAGTCTATGAAAACAGATTTAGTCGGATTATCGATTTTTTTGACTCTCTGGCTCTGCACCCAGAATAAAGAAGCATGTTTATCGGTTAAATCCTGATTAGATACTAGGATTTCTTGATGCACTGGGTTAGATATAATAACTAAGTTTAACCGATTATTACTATCTACAATCAAATCCTGAACGTTTCCTACTAGCTCACCTTGACTATCAAACACAACAAAATTTTTTACCTTGTGTTTTAAATTTGCTAGTAAGGTGTTAGTGTGATTATTCGAGCTTACCTGTCCAATGTTTCTTACCATCGGTTAGCTATTAGTAAAAGGGACTGAGTACTGGGGAGTGGGTATTGGGGACTGGGTATTAGGAAAACAGTCCCTATTTCCCAGTCCCTATTTCCCCTTAGCGTTCTTCAATGGGAAGGTTAGGAGCATTTACGTCTAGTTCTTCACGGCGCACAGTTTCTTGAGCTTCAACTGTTTCTTGATCTACAACTTTTCTAACTCTAACTTCTTCCCGCAAAACTGCTTCTTTGCGAATTTCAGGAGTTTCTTCATGGAGTTCGACGCGAGCAACTTCGCCTTCACGGAAGTTTGCTTCACTTGCAGGAACGGCTCTACCAGCATCCGCAGGAGTTACACGTTCAATCACAACTCGCTCTTTTTCTACTGGTACAGCGACTCGTGCAGTTTCGGTTTCAACGTGTTTGCCAATTGCTACTTCTCCAGTTTTGCGGCGTTGTTTGCCGGCGATTAGTCGTTCTTCATACAATCTCAAAGTTTGATGATCTTGTTCGTTTAAATTGTATAAAGAAGGCTCATTTTCGTATGTGTAACTATCACGGTTGTAACTAGGAGTAGAATAGGTCGAATCTAATGGCGCTGATGCTTCTACAGGTCTTGATGCTTCAGCAGGAGTTGTGTAGTTTCCAGGACTGCGATATACTCCACGCACCCGTTCTTCGTAGTCGTAGTCAAGCGCTAGGCGTTCATTAAACTCAGGTAAATCTTCTGCTTGCTCTCTAGTTAAACCAATGGTGTAGATGCGATCGCTATTGTAGTCAATACGAGTGCGACCAATTGGTAGTAATACTTTTTTACCAAAAATCCAGAAACCTAAGTCAACAACTAGATAACGGATATGACCATCTTCATCAACTAAAACATCGTTGACACTACCAATTTTTTCATCAGTTCCTTGTGTATAAACACCAAGTCCCTTAATATCATGACCGTCAAAACTATCGCGATAGTTAGGCTCAAAATCTTCTAACTTGTAAAGAACCATTTTATTTCCCCTCAAAACTTTATTTACATTTCCTTGCTACTAAGGTAGACATTTATTCACTCGTTTACCTCCTTCTGCCGAAAGAAATTATTTCAAAAACAATTATCCAAAGTTGTATATTTTTCTAAATTTTTAATTAAAATTGTAAAAATATAAATTAAAATACAGGCAAAGATAAAAATCAACTTTGCCTGTTAGAAATTGCAAAAATACAGCAGATTTAAGAGTAAAACAAGTTTTATCTCTAAGAGGATATTTAAAAAATCATGATTGATGTGTCAAATATTTTTACCCCACCCTAATCCTCCCCTTAGAAAGGGGAGCGAACTAGATTTCCGATCTCCCCCCTTGACAAGGGGGGATTAAGGGGGGTGATTAAAATCACAGCTAACCACTTTTCAAATATCCTCTAACTATCAGAGCTATTTTGTCTAATTCACCAACATAAATAGTTAACAGTTAGCAGATGTGTTTTTAAGCGATCCCGCACTTTGCAGGTGAGTAAAATACCATTTTAGAATGATAAATTTTGTGAGGGTGGGCATCTTGCCCGCCCTTGTCTATCTCATTGCGATCGAATGCTATCTAACTCTTGAGTATTAAACATTTTCGTGTTTAATGTTATCAGTTTCTTGCACATGTAGATCGCCAGCGGTATCAACATTTAACTCTTCTCGACGAATCGTCTCTTGTGCTTCTACAGTGTCGCGTTCTATTACTTTCTTAACTCGGACTTCTTCCCGCACAAAGGCTTCTTTCCGTATTTCAGGTGTTTCTTCGTAGACTTCTATGCGTGCTATTTCTCCTTCTTGAAACTTCAGCTCGTTGGTATCAACTGTTCCTGCTTCAGTGGGTACAACTCGCTCAATTAAAACCCGTTCTTTTTGAATAGGTACTGTGACACGTGCAGTTTCAGTTTCAATATGCTTACCAACAGCTACTTCACCAGTTTTTACGCGATGCTTATTAGCAATTAATCGTTCTTCATAGAGCCTAAAAGTTTGATGATCTTGCTCATTCAACTCGTATAAAGCTGGTTCTTTTTGGTAATTGTATGTTCGATCGTAAGTCACGTTACTGGTTGAAGGACGAAATACACTACGTACTTTTTCTTCGTAATCGTTATCAATATTTCCAATTTCTCGATGATCGGGCAATCTTTCTATTTGCTCTCTGCTCAATCCATCAACATGAACTGTTCTTGCTGAATAATTTATCCGAGAAAGACCTACTGGAAGTAAGATTTTTTTATTAACAGAATCTAAGGTGGTGTCAATAATTAAATACCTAAAACGACCATCATCGTCAACTAAAACATCATCAACTAAGCCAACTCTCTGTCCACCCTCAGTATAAACATCCAGTGCTCTTACATCATCTCCGCCAAAAGTTTCTCGATAATTTGGGTCGAAATGTTCAAGTTTATGAAGAGGCATATGCTGTTCCCAAGTTTTTTCTAATCTTTATCAGCTAGTCTAAAAAATATTAGACTCAATCTCATCCTGCTGGCGACTGAATTAAATTAAGAGGTTTAAGAGGTTTTAGGTCTATAGCTCATACTTTATGATGGTAAAATTCAAGTTGAAGACTATTGATAATCAATAGAAATATAACTAAAGTTATAATCAAAGCGTTAGATGCCGATCTTATTAAAGAAGTGGGCTATCTTTTTTATAGAGAATTATTGACGATTACTATAAGTAAGTGCACACAATTATTTAGAAGACGCATTTCGACCCTTCTCTACGAGAGGCTTCGCCAACGGCAAGCTCAGGGCATCGCTGCGCTCAATGCTCGACCTTTGAGAAGACGAGGGTTGAGTTTCGACTACGCTCAACTTCGGCGAAGTCGAAACCCGGTAATCTCAAGTTAAGTTTTATTTAGTCCTTCTACTTATAAATAATAATTTCTTACATGATTTCATTGTAATAATATTTACATTCAAAATAACTCACTTAAGTCCAAGCTAGGATTATTGTTAGTTTTTACCTTTTAAAACTACTGAGAGTTTTTATTAAATATTGTGCCAATGTAAACGCATCTACACCTAACTCGGTGCGTTCTTGGGCTGCTAAAATACCCGCTTGGGAGTGCCACCAAGCGGCAGTCGCAACAATATCTTCTACTGGGATCTGTTTAGTCAACCCTTGGGCTAACAATCCACCGAGTAGCCCAGTTAATACGTCGCCGCTACCGCCACGCGCTAAGGCGGGTGTACTTTCTGGGACAATCCAAACTTCACTTTGGGGGTTGGCGATCGCAGTTCTCGCACCTTTTAACAATACTACCGCCCCACTTTGTGCTGCTGCTTCTTGTACTGCTTTCACCCTGTGATGCTTGGCCTCAGCGATATGGGGAAACAATCGCTGGAATTCACCTGTATGGGGTGTGAGAATGGTTGGCGCTTGACGTTTTTGTAGAGTGGGGATGGTTGCAATTTGGGCAAGTATATTTAAACCATCGGCATCTAGAAGCAGAGGAACATCGCTTTCTATGACTTCTTGGACAATGGGACTAGCATCTGTTGTTAAACCGGGGCCGCAAGCGATCGCACTAAAAGAACTCAGATTAGTTTTTGCAGGTAGTTGCAATTGACCAATGGCTCCGGTTTCCGTCTCTGGACAACCGACAATCAGTGCTTCTGGCAAATGCGACACCAAAAGAGATTTTAAAGACTCCGGTACAGCCACCGAAAGCATTCCCACACCACTACCCCGCGCACCCAAAGCAGTTAAAATTGCTCCACCTGCATAGCGCCGCGAACCACAAATCAGCAGTAAATGTCCTTCCTTATATTTGTGGGTAATTGCTGGACGCGGTAAAGGTAAAGTCGAAAGTGCCGTTGCTGGTGTAATGCGTTTAATTTTGGGTGCGACTCCCACAACAGCTTGAACATCAGCCAAAGGAATATCAAAATCAATCAACTCAGCTTTACCGACAAATTCCAGCGCCTGGTCTTGCAAAAAAGCCAACTTCCATAAACCCAAGCAAAACGTTTGAGTGGCGCGAATGGCGGTTCCTAATACTTCGCCCGTGTCAGTGTGCAACCCTGAAGGTAAATCAATACTCAAAATTGGTACAGACAATTCATTTAAGCGATCGATTGCAGAGGCGATGGGATCGGTGAGATTTTTTTCTAAACCAAATCCAAACAATCCATCAATCAACAAATCAGAACTCGGCAATTGCTCAATTTCTTGATAAATTGGGATACCTAAACTCCGAGCATACTGCAAGTGCTGTGAAGTTAATTCCTTGAGCTTAGAAAAAGGCGAATAAATCCAAATTTCATAACCGCGAAAATATAATTCGCGGGCTACTACCAAAGCATCTCCCCCATTGTGACCAGGGCCGACGAGAATGCCAATACGAAGATTTGAGGAGAAGGGAGAAGAAGACGTGGAGAGTGCGAGATGCGGTGACGCAGAGATTAAAAAGGTCTCCGTGTCCCCGCGTCCCAATGTCCCCGCATCCTTTTGATTTGGATAAATATTTTGAATGCGACGAGCAATTAAGCCTGCTACCTTTTCCATCAAAGCTACTACAGGCATTCCTGCTGCAAATATCCGCGCTTCAATATCGCGCATTTGCTCAGCAGTTACTACTATTTGTGAGATTTGTTCTTGCCTATGTGACATTAGTGCTGAGTGAAAAGTTAAGAGTTAGGAGTTAGGAGTTAGGAGTTATAGGAATCATATTTGATTTCTAAAAAATCTAAGTATTTGTAGGGTGTGTTAGGTGTAAGACGTAACACACCAAAGTCTTAATAATCGTGCGTTAGCGACAGCGTAACGCACCCTACGTATCTTTTCAAAAATCAAATAGTAGTCCTATAGGAGTTTAGAGTTAGGAGTTTGGAGTTTGGAGTTTAGAGTTTGGAGTTTGGAGTTATGGCAATCCTATCTGATTTGTGAGAATTCGCGGTGTTTAGCTCCCGGATTTATTTGAGAAATCGGGGATCTTGTTTCTCACGAAAGATTTAGGATTGCTATAGGAGCTTGGAGTTATGAGTTTTATATTACTGCTAATTGCTAGCTTTAACCCTGGCAAGGTGGGTAGAATTTCTGCACTAAACTTTTCTTGACACTTAACTCCTAACTCCAAACTCTAAACTCCAAACTCTAAACTCTAAACTCCTAACTCCTAACTCCTAACTCTAAACTCTCAACTTGTTCACTTGCCGTAATAAACCCTAGCATTCTTATATCCGATGCTTCGGAGATACTTGTTCCATTCTTCTGCTTGTACTCGGTCACCGAAAGGCCCTACTGCTACGTGTGGGCCTCGTGGTTGAGTTCTTTCGAGGACTCCACCAGATCGTCCTAAATTTTGGCTGAATTGGGCTAAAGTCTGTCTAATTTGAGCGGCGATCGCAGGTAATTCTTGGGAAGTGGTGGGAATGGCGACAAAATATCTAGAAACTTGTTTTGGGATATTTGCAGAACGGCGATCGCTACCTCTATTACCTCCATCAAAATAGCCGGTTTCTTGTCCGTTAGCAAAGCTGATAATTCGTGCGCCATAAATGCCTCGCGACTGTAACTCATTCACCCGTTGTTGAGCATTAGATACTCTGGTAAAAACTCCTGATTGAATGACATTACGTCCTTGATATTCTCGAACGTAAGCACTCGGTTCTAGCCTGCGTATTTGTTCTAGGGTCTGGAAATCGCTTGCATCCACAAAAACTAAGTAGCGTTCAAAGTTTTGGTTATATTGACTAAACTGTGCTGGTTGAGAAGGCTGAAAATTCGATTCAGGTTGATAAGTTTGTGCTGGTTGCGAGGGCTGAAAATCCTGCGCTGGTTGCGAGGGCTGAAAATCCTGCGCTGGTTGATAAGTTTGTGCTGGTTCCGCCGGTGGTAACTGTGGGGATTGTTGACCAAAGGGAACTGGCGGTAAAGGTTCAAATTCTTGAGCCAGTAGCAGGTTATTGTTGGAGATTTGTGCTTGTGCTGGAGTAGAGTTAGGAATCAGCACTAAACATCCTCCCATTAACAAGGAGAAGATTTGCGATCGAATAAATTGACTTGGTATTGCACTAGACATAATTAGTTAGAAAGTAATCTAAATGGCAATTTCCTTCAGGAAATAATTAGTTTGCTGTTGTAGCAATTAGATAGCGTTAGTGTTAAATTACCTCATTTAGGTTCTAAACAATACATCTGTTACTAATCTTAGATAAGTAAGTGAGTGACAACTATAGCAATCCAATTTGATTTGGAGAATCACTCGTAGAGGTAAGGGACTGGGGAATGGGGACTGGGGACTGGGAAGAAGGAATAAAATTAGATGTACTGAGTTTTGTTCAAAAATCAAATAGGAATCCTATGTCTATTTGGTTGCTGTTAAGCTCGTCCACCCTCAAAAGAGATGGAATTTCACGTTGACAGTTGACAGTTAACCGTCAACAATCAACAGTCAACAGTTAACCAAAGCGCTTTACTGGCAAGGCTTTGAAGAGTCTGTGCTACAATTGGACAACCACGCAACTACCGTGTTGGGTTTGTATGAAAAAAGTCGTCGTTGGTCTTTCGGGTGGTGTTGACAGTTCCACCGCCGCTGCTATCCTGCACCATCAGGGCTATGAAGTAATTGGTTTGACTCTTTGGCTAATGAAAGGCAAAGGTCAATGTTGCTCTGAAGGCACGATCGACGCGGCTGTTATCTGTGAACAACTAGGCATTCCCCACGAAGTTGTGGATATTCGGGATGTCTTCCAAACAAATATTGTTGATTATTTGGTGACTGGTTACAGTGCTGGGATCACGCCTTTGCCTTGTTCTCAGTGCAATAAAACGGTGAAGTTTGGGCCAATGGTGCAGTATGCCCGCGAAAAATTGGGATGCGATCGCATTGCTACTGGTCATTATGCCCGAATTAACTATGACGAAGCTAGTGGACGTTACCAGTTAATAAGGGCTGTTGACCGTAACAAAGACCAGTCTTATTTTCTCTACGATTTGTCTCAAGATTTGCTAGAGGCGAGTATATTTCCTTTGGGCGAATTGGAAAAAACTGATACGCGTCGCATCGCTGCTGAATACGGTTTACAAACTGCTGATAAGCCCGAAAGTCAAGACTTGTGCTTAGTAGAAAGTAACGGTTCTATGCGGGCATTTCTGGATAAATATTTAGCACCAAAACCAGGCGATATTGTGGATACCACAGGCAAAGTTTTGGGACAGCATGATGGCGTTCATCATTACACAATTGGACAGCGCAAAGGTTTGGGAATTGCTGCTGCCGAACCGCTGTATGTGGTTGAATTAGATGCGGTGAATAATCGAGTTGTTGTTGGCGATCGCACTAAGGTAACTGAGCCAGAATGTACTGTAGACCGAGTAAATTGGGTTTCTATTGCCGAACCATCAACTCCAATTCATGCCGAAGTGCAAATTCGCTATCGTTCCACACCTACACCAGTGACGGTAATTCCTCTAGAAAACTCCCGCGCGCGTTTGGTGTTTGATGAACCCCAATTCAGCATCACACCCGGACAAGCTGCGGTGTGGTATGACGGAGAAAAAGTCTTAGGTGGCGGAATTATCGAACAGTTTAGCTAATGTAGAGACGTTGCAATGCAACGTCTTTATTCTTACACCAAAGAATCATCTTTTTCTTACACCAAAGAATCATCCTCAGAGTTGCGATTCTGTAAAATATCCAGAATGCGGCAATTCTCTGTTTGTAATCCGCGAACTTCTGATTGCATTTGCAACATATCAGCTCTCATTTCTTGCATATCAGCTATACCTCGAAATCCCATTGCGAGGCGATGCAACTCAATTGCGAGGCGATGCAACTCAATTGCGGGGCGATGCAACTCAATTGCGAGGCGACGCAACTCAATTGCGGGGCGATGCATAAACCAATACGCTTGGGTTAAAGGCTAATTGTATAAAATTGTGGGTTTATGAGACGCGATAAATCGCCGTCTCTACAAGGGTTTTGGTTTTATCTCAACTGTATTGACGCATAAACATAATTGCTTAAGAGGCTTGCCTTCTGCCTCCTGCCCTCTGGGTTTCTTTGCTGAACTAGGAACGCCCAAATGAGAACTTGGAATGTTGCATGAGAGTCTATAACTTTTGTGTACGCTTATCTGCTTGGACAAAGGGCAAAGCAGATACATTTTGTACACATAGGGATACTAGCTCCCCAAAGTTTGATAGAAGTAGTGTTATTTATGATTGTCATAATTCAAACAACTGACCCTCAATCATCAATGGTGAACTCTACCCTTGTTCTCACACTCTATGTCAACCCTATGACAGGGAATGATACTAATATCGGTTCCAAGTTAAGTCCGTTTAAAAGCCTCACTCGTGCTTTAAAAGTAACTAAAATCCCTACAATCATTCATTTAGCATCTGCAATTTACAGCGTGGCTAGTGGCGAGGCATTTCCTCTAGTTATCCGTGGAGGGGTGAAGGTGGTAGGTAATGAAGCTAACAAAGGAGCGGGGATTGTAATTTCTGGAAGCGGTCAGTATCAAAGTCCCAGTTTCGGAATGCAAAATATCGCGCTGCTGTTGTTAGAAAATGCCAGTATTTTAGGTGTAACTGTCACGAATACCTCAGCAAAAGGTACTGGTATCTGGATTGAATCGGGTGCGCCTACTTTAGCCAACAATACTTTAAGTAACTGTGGACGAGAAGGCGTGTTTGCCACTGGGGCTGCTAAACCAACAATTTTGGATAATGTATTTGTGCAAAATACTGCCAGTGGCTTAGTGATGGCAGGTCATAGCCAGGGCGAAGTATTGGAAAATATATTTCAAAGAAACCCTTTGGGGATAGTAGTTAGCGACTTCGCGGCTCCAACGATCGCCAATAACAAATTATCAGAAAATCGTACAGCGATCGCACTTTCTCGCAATGCCCATCCTGTGCTGCGTCAAAATCTCATTGCTAAAAATACTCAAGGTGGTCTATTTGTCAATGGCAATGCAACCCCCGATTTAGGTAGTAGCGAAGATCCAGGTGACAATATTTTTTGTGATAATACTGAATTTGATTTACACAATCTCACTACACAAAAGCTTGTTTGTGTGGGTAATCAGTTGAATCCTGCTTTAGTCAAAGGATTGGTGGAATTAATTGCTCTTAAAGAGGACGCAAAGACACAGGGACACAAAGACGCGGGGAGAGAGAATGCGGGGAATGTATTACAAACAATTATTGTGTCTTCCTCTGTCTTTGCGTCAGAGCCTCTCCCACTCTCCGCATCCTCTTTAAGCGCGTCTGTTCAACCAGATCGCCATTGGGCAGAACCATTCATTCAGGCATTGCAGAGTATGGATTTAATTCACGGTTTGCCTGATGATACGTACCAGCCAGATAAACCAATGACTCGCGCTGAATACGCGGCTTTGGTGGCGGTTGCTTTTAAGCCTACTGCTAAACGCCCAGCAGCGGATTTTGTAGATGTATCCAAAGATTTTTGGGCGTATAATGCTATTCAAATTGCGGCTAGGGGTGGCTTTGTTGGTGGATTTACCGATCGCACTTTCCACCCCCATCAAAATGTCAAACGGCTACAAGTGATTGTCTCTTTAGTTAACGGACTGGGACTCCCACAGGCTGATAACAATGTTTTAGAAGTATATAGCGATCGCCATACTATTCCCGACTATGCCGAAAAAGCTGTTGCTACTGCAACACATAAAAGAATAATTGTCAACTATCCAGACCCAAAACTGCTTGCACCTTTACGTCCAGCAACATGCGGCGAAGTTGCCGCGATGGTTTATCAGGCATTAGTCGCCATTGGGCGAACGCCTGCGATTAAAGAAGAATTCACAGTTGAGAATTGAGAATTCAAAATCAAATAATGTTGCCTAATTGAGGACGTATTAAGGACTTCCAGAAAATAAATTATCCAATTTACTAAGATAATATTTTTTTGTCTTCCCCCTGCCCCCTGCCTCCTGCCCCCTACCTCCTGCCTCCTACCCCCTGCCCCCTACCTAACGATGAAGACAGCTAAGTAATAAAGATAACTGTTAAATCACTCTATAGACTCTTGCATTTGACCAGTTGACAAGTAGAATGGGAAACACTGCCTATCGACTTGAGAACTCTGGTAAAAAACCATGTACTTAAAAGCACGATACGCTATATGCGATGGGTGAAAAATCTTAGGCCTATTGCCAAAAGCTAACAGCCTCATGTTAACAACACTTCCAGATACCTCTGCCAATTTGGCGATCGCGTTATTAATTCACTATAGTTTTGATCTCAGCGGGTATACTGCCAATGAGCTAGTTGAACGTTGGCAAACGCAATACCCATTGAATTGGCTACACCTGGCAGTGATTGAAGCACTATATCAAGGTCGTTATAAAGCGGTTTCTGTGCAGCAAATTTTAGTATTTTGGCAGCGTCGGGAACAGGCTACATATCATTTCAACATGGAATTTGAACGTATGGTTTGTAGCAAGTTTCCCCAAAGCCTAACTTCATTGGCTGCACCAGCCTTACCGCCAGTGAAGAGAAACCCGATTTTTGAGAAAGTAACAAAACCTCAATTACCACCTGGAAAAGTTAGCAATGGTTATCAAAAAAGTAATACTACAACTCTACAACTGAACGGCCGCGAACAAAAGACATCTCTAGCCGAAGAAGACAAGCATCAAGCCAGGGAGGATAAAAGCGCCCTCAAGTCTACCACTGCAACTGACTCAGCTTCTTTGCGCGGGCTACCGCCTGCTGTTAGTCAAAGGCAAACTTCATCAGAAAGTGCATCATCAGTCTCTCATGAACCCCCAAAACTGCTATCACCTGCGGCTATTCGTCCCCCAATAGGGCAATTTACACCAGAAAAAAGCGATCGCTCTGAGTCTTTTACGTCGAAACTCAAAGCGATGTCTGGCGAACAGGAGGCAGGAGGCAGGGGGCAGGGAGGCAGGGGGCAGGGGGCAGGGAGCAGGGGGGAATAACTCTTCAGTCAACACTGCTTCTATAAATTAGACAAATTAATTCTGAATTTTGACTTCTGAATTCTGATTTCTGTCAGATATTCCAATTAATTGCTGAAAGCGCCGATCTTCGGCGATATCATCAAAATCTAGGTCGCTTGCTGCTTCTTCTTTGTATCTGGGATTAAGTTCAATAGCTTGTTGCAGAGTTACTAAAGATAGTTCTATTTGCCTTTGGAGTGCGTAACAGGCTGCTTTGTTGTAATAGGCGCTAGCATAATCTGGTTTAATTTCTAATGCTTTATTAAAACTGGCGATTGCTTCATCATCGCGTCCCAGCCTGACTAGGGTATAGCCGTATTTATCCAAAATTTTGGGAGAATTTGGTTGTAATTCTAGGGCTTTTTCCAAAGATGGGATTGCTTCTTCGTATTGTTCTGATGCTATTAGCGAAAGACTGCGATTCAACCAGGCAACTGCATCGTCAGGCTTGATTTGTGTAGCTTTATCAAATGAGGCAAAGGCTTGTTGATGTTGTTGTAAATAACCAAAAGCAACGCCGCGATCGCACCAAGCTTGGTGATATTCTGGTTCAATTTGAATAGCGCGATCGTAAGAGGCGATGGCATCTTTGTAGCGTTTTAATCTTCCGAGAGTTAAGCCGCGTTTTAACCAAATAACAGGGTCATCAGATTGGGCTTTCACTGCTTGGTTGTAAATGGCGATCGCATCTTGATAACGTTTTTCAGAAAACAGCGCATCTGCCTGTTTTACATATTCCTCTACTGTGAATTCTGGTTCTTGCGGCTGTTCTTCTTTTGTTTTTTCAACTTCCTTCGGTATGGATGCAGATGTCATCTCAATTAATTCTTGAAGAATGAGATCTTTTCTTTGTTGGGCATCCAATTGTAAGTCAGATAACTGAGATACAAACTCTGTTTCTAATTTTTCTAACTTTTCTAAAATGAGAATCTTTTGTTGTTGGGCGTTGAATTGTAATTCTGAGAATTGCAAACTAAATTCATAACCAGATTTTTCTAAATTCTCAATAATTAACTCTTTAGATTTTTGAGCGTCTACTTCTAATTGAGATAAGCGATCGCTAAACTCTAATTGCAGCGATCTTAAATTTTCAATAACTTTATTTTTTTGCTCTTGAGCATCTGTCTGCAATTCTAATATTTGAGATTTCAATTCATTATCTAATTTCTCAAACGCGACATTTTTTTGCTGTTTAACATCTATTTCTAAATTTGATAACTGCGAAACAAATTCTGACTGCAATTTAGTTAAACTCTCAAGAATTATATCCCTTTGCTGTTGAGTATCAGATTGCCATTCAGACAGTTGAGATGCGAAATCAGATTTTGATAATTCTAGATCGGCAACTGTTAATTCTTGCTGTTGTTGTATACCCAAATTTAAAGTAGACAGTTCTTCAGACAAACTAGATGCTAGTTTTCCGAGATTTTCCAGTGCTAAATCTCTTTGTTGTTGAGCTTCCAATTCTAACTTAGATAACGCCGAAGCAAATTTTGATTCTAAAGATGTTATATTTTCTTGAGATTCTTGAATTTCCGATTCTAACCGATTTAATATTTGGGTTTTAACTAAATTTATGTCAGATGTTACAAGAGATAATTTTTCTGATTGATTTTTAATTTTTTCTTGGAGAGCAGCAGTTTCATGTTGTAAATCGTAATTTATTTTTTTAGCTTCTTGAATCAGATTTTCCGCATCTTGTTTAACATTAGTTAGCTGACTTTGTAATTTTTCTACTCCCTCTAATTGTTGCATTGCTCGCTCAACAATCTCACGGATAATGGCTCGTCGCAATAGCCAAAGTAAAGCAATGATAGCCAACGGAAATAAACTTAATATGACTAGCCAAATATTGATTAAAATAGTTGTACGGCTAAAAGCACTCTTCAAATCAGATTGAACTTGCTTTTCAGCTCGTAGTCGCGTTAATTCTTCGCGTTCCTGATTTGATAACACCGCAGCAGTAGTTCTTACTGGTTTGGATAATGGCGCAGATTGTCCACTGGCAATACTAGCAGATAGTAGTAAAGGTGAAAAGATAATAGCGCTTTTTACAAATAAAGCGAAAATAGCTTGATTTTTACTCTTCATAACAACCATCTCAATCTTTTGGTCAGTTCTTGAAGCGGCGTGCCTCTCTCCAATCTATAACAAAATTAAGTAGTAATCTGGTGAAATATACTAAAGGATAGGCATTGAGTTCATCTGTCGCATCAGATGTCTCAGTAACTACCTCTTTTGGGACATCTAATTTTTTACAATCTCTACTTAAAATTGAGGCCTTCACACTCTTGATTCTGAATTCTCAATTCTTATGCAATTAACAAAGGCGGTAACAAATGGGTCGCATTAATCCTTATACACTGCAAATGCAGATTACCCGAATGTTTGAGCAGGGACAATCATTATTTGCTACAACCAAAGTGCAAGACTGGTTGAAAGAACGCCAACATAATCCACTAGATTATGATATTATTTTCCATCAAAAACCTGCACCTCCTGGTTCAAAACAAGTAATGGTAGTGGAAATTGAATTACGCCGCAAAGATGGACAACCAGTAGATCCTTGGTTGCAAGAACAAGCAAACCTTCATGCGTAATCCAATTTTGGATTTTGGATTTTCAATTGTGCAGTAAATGTAGTGGCGTGGCAAGCTTAAAATGGTGCAATAAATTTTATTGTGGGATGGGTGTCCTCACCCGTCCGGGCGGGCAGGATGCCCACCCCACAAGAGTTTACTAATGCACTATTTTAGCCTTGTCACGCCAGTAGTGGCGTGTTACGCCGGAGGCTAACGCACCCCGACATACAATATCAAGATGCTGCGGTGCTTGGCAACAACGCACTCTACTATTGTTTTGTGTTTAATCAACTTGAATATTGCAATCTTTTTTCAAATCCATAAAATTCACATTATCTTAACAGAATTTACCAGAATCCAGCGTTCCCAATTGCGGAACGCTCTTTGTTATTTTTGTAGTAATTATGTAAGAATTCAGAATGATTGAAAAATCTAGTCTGCTACGGCTTATTAACTTTTTAAAGCTGATTAATTCTGAATTCTAGCAGTACTGTTTCAAATAATTAAAATGAAATCTAACCGAATTTGGGTTTTTGCGTTTTGGTTTTACTTTGGAATTTTAATGTCTATATCCATATCAGCCTACTTAAAAATCATTCCAGTTGAACTTCCTCAATTTCCATATTTCGATACAATTATGCATTTTTTGTTGCTAGGAATTGCTGCATACTTGGGGCACTTAGCATTAAACAAACGTAAGATTGAAATTTTTAACATTTCACTGCCATTAACACCATTTATTGTTATCTTTTTTTGTATCCTCGACGAAATACTGCAATTATTTTCACCATATCGCAGCTTTGATTTAGTTGACTTAGCAGCTGACTTATGCGGTGTTGTTCTATTCACGTGGATAGCAGAAAGACAAAATATCAACAAATCTCAAAAGAGTGAAATTTGAAAAGTCAATAGACAAGAAGCTTTTTAGTGGAATCGGATATATAGGCAATTGCAGTTATGCCTGAGGTGGTAGTTTATAATAAAAATACATCTAAATTGATGAAAATCACCCAATCAGGTGAGTCAACTGGGTGAAGTACGAGAAAAATAAATATCATATCTTGAGGCTATAAATGGTTAAATTACAGACCAATTTATAGCCTCAACAATTAGGACGTGGATGATGAGTGTCAACCAAATTTGTGGAGAATTACCAAATCAATTTTATGTAAACTTGGGTAAAAGTTTTTTTGCCTGGATGATGGCTAAACGTAGCAGTACTTATGAGAAGGAACTAGGCGATCGCAAACGCTCACTTTTTGCCAATCTCCAAGGTAAAGTATTAGAAATTAGTCCGCGAGATGGTTCTAATTTATGTTATTATCCTTCAAATATCGAATTAATAGGAATGGAGCCAGATCTAGAGATGCATTCCTATCTCCGCAAACAAGCAAAAGAACTTGGTTTAAACATGGACATTCGCTTTGGTAACGGTGAATGGCTAGACGTTGAAGATAACAGCATCGATACCGTTGTCACTACATTACTTTTATGCTCAGTGCCTAATATCAACTACACATTACAGGCAATTTTAAGAGTACTCAAACCAGGTGGACGTTTCTTATTTATTGAACACATCGCCGCACCTCAAGGAACTTTTTTGCGAAAAGTGCAAAATACAATTAGTCCAGTTTGGAAAACCTTAGCCGATAATTGTTATCCAGATAGAGAAATTGACATTGCTTTAGAAAAAGCTGGTTTTACTAATGTCAATTATGAGCATTTTCAAGTCGGATTGCCGATTGTCAGTCCTCATATTATCGGTATAGCTACAAAGTAAAGAAACTTATTTCAATTTTTTAACAGACTTTTGTTTATAACATTGTGCCTTAGGTAATTAACCATCTCTTTATTCTCTCTGCGCCTCTGTGGTAGCCTGCGGCAAGCCGCTCCGCGTCTACGATTTCCCGTTAGCTGTGCGTAAGTCCTGATGTAAAGAGATAGCTAAACTGGTTTATTTGGCATCAAACATACCAGCATTACCCTGTAAGCCACCTGTGTGTACTAGCAGCAAACTTTTGCCTTTAGCAAAAAATCCCTGCTGTAATAAATCCATCACTCCATAAAACATTTTTGCAGTATATACGTAATCGAGAGGTACGCCGTGCGCCTCGCTAAAGTCTCGGCTGAATCGTAGCAATTCCTGATTCACTTTTGCATAGCCGCCGAAGTGATAATCACACATTAATTCCCAAGAACTTGGAGAATTATATGGAGTAGGTAAGCCAGAGGCGAGGTAATTTGTCAAAAGATTTTCGATTTCTTCTCCGAGAAAACCTCCATTTTTCAACACAGGAAAACCGATCGCTTTTTGTCCTCGATGCAACGAAAGCGCAATCCCAGCCAGTGTTGTAGCAGTACCGCAGGCTAGGCAAATATAATCAAAGGCCATCACTTCGCTAATTATCTCTGTACAACCGCGCACGCCGTTTAAATTATTACCACCTTCAGGAATGATAAACACCTCGCCAAAACGCTGTCGCAGATATTCATGTAACTCTGCTGTGTTGCGTTGTCGATACATCTGGCGTGAGAAATATACAAGTTCCATACCCTGCTGCACAGCAAAACTCAGCGTTGGATTTAGCGGTAACTTTTCCTCCCCACGAATTACGCCAATGGTATCAAATCCTAAAAGATTACTGGCGGCTGCGGTTGCATAGATGTGATTGGAATAAGCACCGCCAAAGGTAAGCAGCCTCGTGAAATTTTTCTGCTTGGCTTCCAAAAGGTTATATTTCAACTTAAACCATTTATTCCCATTAACCCACTGGTGCATTACATCAAGGCGTAGCACAGATAAATTAACACCAGCCTCACGGTCAATTTTGCTGTTGATTTGTTGTACAAATGGAGGAATAAATATTAATGACATCGGGCAAAAGAATTCGTAATTATAGAAAATACCAAAATTTTTGTAGAGACGTTGCAATGCAACGTCTCTACATACCGCAATTCAGGAACATCTGAATTACAAATTCGTATTCTGAGATTAACTAGATTTGGCCGCTGGTTTTAATTGTGTCGGTTGACTGAGACTGCGGAAATAAAGTCCGCCTACGGTTATCCAAAAAAGCAGATAACCAACAGCTTGAACTAAATACAGTTTTTGGGTATAGCCAAATAAAGTTTTCAGCAAAATACCGGGAAACTGACGGTCGGGTAAGATGGTTGAAAAGTCCCAAACTTGGGGGCCTAGAAGGCAAGATGTATTTCCTTGTCCGCAAATACCCAAGACTTCGGGGTTGATTTGGCTAAAAGCGATCGCCGCAGCATCAACATGGCGCAGAACAGAAATTACCAACCCCGAAACAATCAGCAGCAGCAACACACCCATCACTTGGAAAAATCGGCTTAAATTAATCCGAATGCTCCATTTAAACAGCAGCATACCGATAATAACAGCGATCGCTAATCCTCCCATTGCACCTAAAACAGGTGTCAAACCTTCTTGAAACTTAGCGACGATAAACAAAGCTGTTTCTAAACCTTCGCGAAATACAGCAATAAAAATTAAGCTAAAAATTGCCCAACCTGCGCTATCAGTTCCGCCCAAAGCACTTTTGACAGAACCTTCAATCTCAGCTTTGAGAAATCGCGCTTGTCGTGTCATCCAAATTAGCATCCAACTGAGCATGGCGATCGCAATGACACCTAATCCAACTTCAAAAAGTTGCTTGAAAACAGGTGCATACAGCTGCTTAGATGTCTGCAATCCTTGTAGTCCTACATGAATTAGCAAACCAAAGACAAAACTCGCTAAGATACCGATGAGAACTCCTAAATAAACCCAACGCTGCAATTTTTGTTGTTGAGCTTGCTGTAAACACGCGAAGACGATTCCCACAACTAAAGCGGCTTCAACGCCTTCCCTTAAGGTGATAAAAAAAGTTGGTAATGCAGCACTCCAATTCATAGGACGTTAATTAATAATTTCACTAACAGAGCTTTAGCGAGAGCTTTTGAGTATACTTGCTGAATTTTCAAACAATCTCTCACAAGGTTCTGCCAAAGCTATGCTAGCAGCGATCGCAGTTATAGGGGAAAGGGGAAGGGGGGAAGGGGGGGGAAGGGGGAAAGGGGAAGGGGGAAGGGGGAAAGGGGAAGGGGGAAAGGGGGAAAGGGGGAAAGGGAAAAAGGGAAAGATTAAATTTATTCCTTTTCCCTTTAACCTTTAACCTTTTCCCCTCCCTCCTCCCTCCTGCCTTTCCCCAGTACCCCTACTGAGGTCGTCCGTAATGAGCTTTACCTTGACCGTCTGTAGTTTCAAGCACTAGAACTTGCTGTCCGTAGTCATTGGTTTCAATCGACCACTGGTAGGTTTCAGGCTTTGCTGAATTGCGACTGGAGTAGGTGCGTCCGCTATTACAGATTTGCCCTTGGGAGGTGCTGTCGCTAGGTTGGAAAGTCAAACGACCGGCTTCAACTTTGACTTTGCCTTTTTCCTCTATGAATAGGTTAGATGTGCAGTTGTAGGTGGTAATTTGAATCAGCCTTCTTCGTTGGTAGTTACCGTTAGAGGCCAGTTGAAATTCATCGCTAGAACCGTTCGGGGCTGCTGGGCGTCCTGTGTAGCTGTCTTGGTATTGGATGGATGAAATTCGACCATAGCGCCACTCACCTTGGAGTTCGTTAGGCACTCCAGCATCATTTTGAGCGTGACTGGCGGTTGGGTAAAAAACAAGGCTGGCATTGAGACCTAAACCGAGGACACTAGCAGCTAAGAGACGAGTAGCTTTTGACATATGACTTTTTAGGAATAGATTTATGAACGAGAATTCTGAATTATGCTCTATATATTGTTTGTATTTACTCGATGCAGTTTCCAATTTATCCAGCAAACTGCAATCCGTATTTGTTGAAAACAGGCTGTACTTTTTCCATGTTTACTAGTGGACTATCTGCTACTTCGCCCATTTCTTCATAAAACTTTTTCGCTCCCTTGGGTGCAATTAAAACTAAGAATTTAGTAGTAGCAGAACGAACTTTGAAGGCGTGCGGTGCATTGTGAGGAATGTTAACGAAACAGCCTGGTGATGCCAAAATTGTTTCTGTACCAATTTGGATGTCTACTTCACCTTCTAGAATATAAAACGCTTCTTCCCAGGGATGAGTGTGCAGTGGCGGGCCATTTTCTTGTGTATCTGTAATTTCATAAACTGCCCAAGTTCCGTTTGTTTCTTCGCCGGTTGCTTTGGTTGTAAAATGTGCGCCAAGAACTGAAAATTGGTTGCCTTCTCCTGGTGTTAGAACAATTGGTTTACGCATGGTTGAAGTTTGCATATAAGCTATTCCTTGTTGTGTAATTTAGTAGATTTCAGCTACAAACTTGATTTGATGTTTATTAGATTAGCGATAGATAGGGGAGAAGTAGGGGAGACAATTGGATAATTGATATTTTTTTTGTAACTGATTATTAAGGAACTGAACTAACATAAAATTTTCTAAGAATAATAAGTAACCCATTCTGGCGAAAGTCGATATTGTGATGCTTAACCGATCGCTCAAATTTCCCAAAGCTGACATTTTAGTAATTGATGACACACCAGAAAACCTAAACCTCCTATCTGCTATGCTGACGGAGCAGGGATATAAAGTAAGGAGTGTTACTAAAGGTTCTACGGGTTTACGGGGAGCAAATGCAGTTCCTCCAGACTTGATTTTGTTGGATGTGAATATGCCTGAGATGAATGGCTATGAAGTCTGTCAAAATTTGAAGGCAAGCGATCGCACTCGTGAAATCCCTGTAATTTTTATCAGTGCTTTGGGTGATGTGCTAGATAAAATCAAAGCTTTTGCAGTTGGCGGGGTAGACTACATCACTAAACCTTTTCAATTAGAAGAGGTTTTAGCGCGGATTGAAAATCATTTGACGATTCGGCAATTGCAACAACAACTCCAAGCCCAAAATCAGCAATTGCAGCAGGAAATCCACGATCGCACTAAAGCAGAACAGAAGTTTGCGATAGTTTTTCGCTCTAGTCCCAACCCAATCGCCATCGCTACAGTTTCGGAAGCTCGTTTTCTTGATGTCAATGCCAGTTTCTTAAGAATCGGCGGCTATTCTCTAGAGGAAGTCATCGGACACACCGCGACTGAACTTGATTTAGGGAAAAATACAGTAGCATTCGCCCAAAAAATCCAACTTCTGCCGGAAACTGGCTCGCTTTACAATCAAGAATTTGAATTTTCTACTAAATCTGGTGAAGTCAAAACTATATTAATATCTATCGAGTTGATTGACTTAGCTGGAGTTCCGTGTGGTTTATTAATTGCCAATGACATCACCGAACGCAAACGTCTAGAAAACGAGTTTATTTCTTTAGTCAGTCATGAATTGCGTACACCTTTGACTTCCACAATGGGAGCATTAGATTTGTTGGGTGCAGGACAATTAGGAACTCTCACCCCACAAGGACAAAAAGTCCTGAGCATTGCCACAACTAATACTGAACGCCTGATGCGCTTGGTGAACGATATTCTCGATTTAGAACGGATGAAATCGGGCAAAATCTTCATGCGAAGCGCCAAGTGCAATATTGCCGAATTGCTAATTACGGCAACCGAAGCAATGCAAGCAATGGCTGATAAATTACAAGTCCAACTAATTGTCAATCCTTTGACAGTTGAACTTTGGGCAGATTCCGATCGCCTAATACAAACATTGACAAATTTACTCAGTAATGCTATCAAGTTTTCGGAACCAGGCGATCGCGTGTGGATTAGTGCTATTCTCTCGGAATCTAAAACCGTTGACTCTCAAGAAAGCCAGAATTCCCTTACTTCCTCACCCAACTACGTTTTGATTACCATCCAAGATGAAGGTCGAGGAATACCTGAAGATAAATTACAAATTATCTTCGAGCGTTTTCAGCAGGTAGATGCATCTGATTCCCGTAACAAAGGAGGAACGGGTTTAGGACTTGCCATTTGTCGGAATATTGTGCAGCAACATAACGGTAAAATCTGGGTTCAGAGCATTTTAGGGCAAGGTAGTACATTTTATGTGCTGTTACCTTTAACTAGCTAAGTTATAAATGAAAAACTACAAAATTACCCTACTTTTCCCCGATCGCATTTTAGAATAATTTCAGAACGGTCAAGCTAACCAGCATCACATATCATGCGAGAGTGACATAATGAACAGAAGTATCTTGATTGTTGATGATGAAGAAGATGTGCAGGCGATCGCAAAATTAGGATTAGAAATGGGTGCTGGTTGGAACGTGTTGACTGCTTGTTCTGGTCGGGAAGCGTTGAATGTAGCTGCCAACTTTAAGCTTGATGTTATTTTATTAGATATGATGATGCCTGATATGGATGGGCGTGCCACTCTGCAACGACTCAAGGCTAATCCTGTCACTCAGTCAATTCCAGTAATTTTACTAACTGCTAAAGTCCAGGATTCAGACCGGGATAGCTTTACAGGCTTAGATGTAGCTGCTGTCTTTGCCAAGCCTTTTCGTCCTCTGAAACTGGCAGGACAAATCAGCGAAGCATTGGGTTGGTGCTGATAAGCTGATGGGTTTTTAAATTGCATAGTTCAACTGACTAGGAAAACGCAGAAGGGCACGCAATTTAAAATAATTACTAATTCGCCAAAAATTAGTTTAACTAACTGTTGAGAAAATAGAGCGATCGCTTAAAAATTTAACGTGAGTTCGACGAACCTCTCCCTGGCTTGAACTAATGTGATTTGAATCATAATTTGACCAAACGGTCACGAAATACTTCAAAAGCAGTTAGGACAAATGTGACTGAAAGGAAAAGATTGCCGTTTTTTAAAGTAAAAGCTTGCCGCAGTAAAGGCTGAAACTCTTGTTATGTCAATTAATTCTGAATTAATTGTCAAATTTCATTCAAGAATAAGTCTGCCGTGAGTCCCACGCTAAATGTAGGCTTTTGGAGCATTTTTATGCTTTGCGATGGCGTACCCGCCCGCCGGAGGCGATCGCACTCTCGCAAGACGGGTATTTGACCACGAAACCAGTCTGGCTATAGGTTCGGCAAGCTTATCCTTTAATTTTTGGCAATTTTTTCCTTTAAGTCACAACAAAATATGCTTCACAACTTGAGCAACGAGTTCTTTCATGAGAATGATAATCGGAATATTAGAGAGAGAGGGAAGAGCCATCTGTAGACAGCCTCTACCCTCTCTTGCATGATTATTATTCTTATGAAGCTCCTGACTGTGACTCATCCCCAACAGGATCTCGCTTAGGTTTGCGTTGTCCGACACGTGTGGCCGATTTTTTCTTGGTGCTGAAATCTGTTTGTTCTTGTGGCCAAAATTGAGAGCAAATCAAAGCCATTCAGCCAATGAGGAACCTAACGGCGATGACGGTAAATCCCAATACATCGGACAACCTTCTATAACTAAAGGTGGTTTCAGACGCTGTGCCGCCCCCCACGCTGTAGCTTCGATGGCTGGAGCGAGATCATTCCTATTCTCCGCCTCAATCTTTGCAGCAAGACCATTTTCAAGCGGATAACAAGCAAGTATTGCTGCTGTTCTGGCAAGCGAAGCCCGTACTTCCATACCTTGGCCGCTCGTCACACGCCTAATTAAGCCTCGGATCGCTGCTGCAGCAAGCAAATACCCCGTTGCATGATCGAGAGCCTGCACGGGCAACGGAAATGGGCAGTTTTTATTTGCTTTGACCATCCCGGTATGTGCAATACCGCTTGACATCTGTACCAGGCTATCAAATCCCCTACGCAATTTCCATGGCCCGTTCCAGCCATAAGCATTGAGTGAAATATCAACCAGCCCTGGACGCAACTTTTGTCTTTCTTCACTGTCAAGACCAAGATTTGCCAGTGCCCCAGTTCGGTATCCATGTATAATTACATCGGCATCACCCAACAGTTTTTTCAGTGTGGCCATACCGTTGGCATTCTTTAGATCGAGCCGGGCACAGCGCTTGCCTAATACAACTTCCGGCACAGCACCTGGTTCTTCCCATCCTATCGGATCGATACGCAATACTTGCGCCCCATAACTGGCAAGAAATCGTGTGGCAACGGGACCAGCAAGAACTCTGGTCAGGTCAAGTACACGTATGCCTTTTAAAGGCCGCCCTGCCGGAATTAGCCAGTTTGGCATATGAGCGGAATCCGTAGCAGAAATGTGTAGAAGCGGCTCAGTGGCTACCGCTCGCCCCTGAGCGTGCCTGCTCCAATCTTCTGCCGATCTCATAACGGCGGCACAACCGTTTGCAGAAACTATTGCATCTTCAAGCTCATTTGCTTGCCAACTCGCAACAGCCTTCGTTACGGCTTCTCTATCTTCTGAACAACCAAGCACTTGCAGTGCAGCACGGCGATGGTGCACTGCATTGGTGTGTAATCTTATCCAGTGGTCACTTGCCTTATAATCACCGGCCACTGCATCCCATGGCGGAGGCAACTGCCACCCTATTGGACGTAACGATCTAGAAAACCACATGGATGCAAGCCGTCGATCTACCTGAATTCGCGGCATCTTGCCACTGCGTATGGCAATAAATTCGGCAACCGCCATTCCAGCAGATGCAAGTGATGCTATCGCCAAATCGGTAACAGCATAGACCGATGCCAGATCGCCAACACCAGATACATTGACAATATCCATTGCGGCAAGCGACCCGCCAAATGCTTCCTGGATTTCTGCTATGATGCTTTTATGCATGGCCATAATATACCATCAAGCTGCCGCTTCCGGTATGGCGATGTACTGTCAGTAGACCAAAAAGTTTTCCAGAAGCCTTACCAGTCCTTGATTTCCGCTTGGGAATATCAAAAGCCGAAATCAGCTTATAAGGAGCGTTTCAAGAACTTTTGTTCTGGGTGGACTTTTTGGCGATCGCAACTGGCTATGATTGGTAGTCCGAAAACCGACGGTTCAAACCCTTATTCTTTCGTCAAATCCTAAAAGTTTTCGGTCTACTGAATTTGGCCATTTTTTGGGTAAAACCATAACTAATACCATTTCACGAAAAATCTGATGTAGATGTAGGTTGGGTTGAGCAACGTAGACGATTATCAATAAAAGAATGCCTGCAAAATATATCTACCACGATGCAGTGAAAAATGCTCTAATCATGATATTGTTCTAGCCTTTCATCCTCCTGAAGAAAGAAAATACACCGAATTTGCTATTGCTTAGCCGTAGTCACAGCTTGAGTTTTCAGACGTTAAACCCAAACTACAATTAGTCTTTTCGGCTTCCTCTCAAACCTTTTTATCGGAAATTGTTTTTTAATTTGCTAGCCAAAAAGCGACATTACGCACATAGGTTTTGATATCTTCCAAAGCGCGTGGCTCTTTTTTCATACCATCTCCCGGTGCTTCATCTACAAAAGTAGGACAGCCTTTTTCAATATCCCAGTTGTAATCTACTAAATGGTGAAAACTGGAATTAGCTACTGCTCGTCCTAATACATTTCCCCGTGCATCTTGATGATGCTCAATTACTACAACAAGATTGAACTTACGGTCAGTAATTAAACTTTTTCCTAAAGCAATTACTCGTGCATTCTCATTTGCTAAAGGTTTGCCAATACCACCTTCGTGGGGATGAGCGGGAAAAAATTCGATGTATCCTGAAGGTGAATTGGGGTTTTTCAAAACTTCGTGAATGGGTTCGATAATGGTAATTTTTTGATAATCGCCGTTAGCCCCAGAATGATAATTAGGCCAAGAAATATAAGTTGTATATGAATCATCTCGACTCCAGCGAGATTCATCAGGGTCGGGGTTTTTTGTGTTGAAATAATGGACATCTCCAATGTCAATTAAACCGCACATCGAACAACCCATATCTTGATGATCGCGTGTTGTTAGAATACCGCCGCCGCGTTGTCGAAAAGCATTAATCCCGGCAATATCCTTATCGGTTAAACCGTCACCGACATCTAAGGCAAATAGCCAAAGTTCATCAAAATCTGATTTATCAAGTGTACTTAATACTGGGTCACCCCCAGATGCATTAGGCTCGTAATCGCGTCCCGTAACTTCAAATAAAACATTTCCCGCTTCATCTTTAATTGATGCTAAGTAATCTTGCAACATCGAGAAACGAAAAATGCTCCAATCATCTTCAGTTGTAGGAATCGTAGTCTGCAAAAGAATACGAATTGGTTTTGCCATAACCTGTGCTAGACGAATACCACAATAGAGTATAGCGATCGCTTTGCGCTAATGCTTAAATAATTCCTAAACATCTCTCCGAAGTATGAAAATATTTCATTACTCTAGGTAGTAGCGCTGACCGTTGAGAATGGCTAAGCTAGATAAATGTGATTTACTATCGGCCGACCAAATAGATCTTCATGTAGCGCGTGCTGCGGTTTTCTGCCTGTCTGGGTAGCTTCTATTCAACGTTCTTTAGCACAGCAACAGACATAAAACAGATATGAAAGCAGAACAACTCCTAAAAAATTATGCCGCGGGCATAAGAGATTTTACTGGTGTCAACTTGAGTGAGGCAAACCTCAGGGAAGCTAACCTCAAAGGCGCAATTTTAGATAAAGCCATCTTAGACGGAGCTAATTTGAGTCACGCAAATTTAGCACAAACTAGTTTTGTGGGTGCAGACTTGAATGGAGCAGATTTAAGTGATGCAAACCTTAGTGGTAGCAACTTAACTGGAGCAATCTTAGATGGAGCAATCTTAGATGGAGCAACATTAGATGGAGCTAATTTGAGTCAGGCTGATTTGACAGTTGCCAAGCTGATTGATACTAACTTAACCGAGGCGGAGTTGCAGCAAGCAAGCTTAATTGCTGCCAATTTAAATGGAGCCGATTTGAGTGGCGCAGATTTAACAGTAGCTGATTTGTCTCAAGCAAACCTTAGCGAAGCAGACTTAAACCAGGCAAATCTAAGCGGAGCAAATTTAGAGGGAGCCAATATAGAAGGGACAATTTTGGATGAGAATGGGTAAAAGGGCATGGGGCAGGGGGCAGGGGGCAGGGGGCAGGGGGCAGGGGAAAAGGTTAAAGGTTAAAGGGAAAAGGAATAAATTTTATCTTTCCCTTTTTTCCCTTACCCCTTTCCCCTTTTCCCTTTAACCCTTTCCCTTTCCCCTTTTCCCTTTAACCCTTTCCCTTTCCCCTTTTCCCTTTAACCCTTTCCCTTTCCCCTTTTCCCTTTAACCCTTTCCCTTTCCCCTTTTCCCTTTAACCCTTTCCCTTTCCCTTTCCCCTTTTCCCTTTTACCTTTCCCCTTGGCGAAGCCATCTCCACCCCCATCTCCCCAGTCCCTCTTAGACTAAGTAACTCGTATTCGGTACGATCGCAAAGAAGGCATACTCATACCAAGCAGTCCAGATGAAACTGCGAATCCATCGCTGGCGCTTTTCGGGACTCAATTCATATTCAAATGCGCCACGTGCAGGATCGATGGAAGAGAGGTGAGAGTTGCAACCGCAGCCGTGTTGATAAGTAAAACCGTATTTTGAGGCAATACTTTGCACCTTCATCTGGATTGCAAATACCTTGCCTGCATGGAGCATGGCATCCCAAGAACGCTTATGTTCTATATCACGGGGATCGAATCTTAAGGCACGTTCTTCAAAAACATAATCCCGGTAGATTGGTGCTAAATGCACGTGATAGAAGCTGGCAGGCAGTTCATAACCAAATTCATTGAATAAATCTATACCAATATGAGCTACTTTTACTTGCTCGGCATACTCGATTCCCTTTGATTCTAAATCTTGGAGAATTTCTGCAAAATTCGGATAGCTGTCTTTTTTAAAGTCTTGTCCAAAAAATTCTAGGGTTTCCCACGCTAGTTGTGCAAAGATTTGACAGAAGGACGGTATTAAGTGAGCTAGTTGGGGGCGATCGCTAAACAAATCAACGTCACCATGCTCTAATTTGTATAGAAATAACTGTGCCATCTCAACATAACTTTGGGGATCGGAAAGTCCCACACTCGTGGTTCCTCTCGCAATCTCTTGCCATATAGCGGGTAGTTGAGAAACCTGAACCGCATTTTCTCCGGCGATGACTGCAACACGAGGACATTCGAGAAGTTGCATCGACAATCTCCATTTAAGACTTTTATGTAATTTACACTAAGTAATCCCTTCTCGGTATTCTCCACATAATTAAAAAATCTTTGACAGACCGTCTTAGGGGGAGATGGCTTCGCCAAGGAGGAAAGGGAAAGGGGGAAAGGGAAAGGGGGAAAGGGAAAGGGGGAAAGGGGTAAGGGAAAAAGGGGAAAGATTAAATTTATTCCTTTTCCCTTTAACCTTTAACCTTTTCCCCTTTCCCTTTCCCCCTTTCCCTTTCCCCCTGCCCCCTGCCCCCTCCCCATCTATTCAATTTTCAAGTTGAAAGGTAAGCGGGCATAAACTCCCTGTGGGTCGTTCATTTTTTGCAGAGTTTGGATTTCTTGTTGCAGTTTTTGGAATTCGGCGGTGAGGGGATTAGATTTTTGGGCTTGCGTTGGCTCAATTCCTAAAGTATCCTGCACCTCTTGAGTTGCTTTGCCAAAAAAGCGTTCTCCGAAGGTACTAAAGCGGGGATATTCTTGTAATTCCCAATCTTCTCCTAGTTTCGCTTCGTTAGCAGCATAAGCGATCGCACTATTCAAACCGCCAATTTCATCTACTAAACCGATTTCCTTGGCCGCTACACCCGACCAAACCCGTCCTTGGGCGATTTCTGCTACTTTTTGTTCTGGGAGTTTGCGACCTTGGGAAACTTTATTGAGAAACATGTTGTAAATCCGGTCAACGCTGCGCTGATAAAGTGCTAATTCTTGGGGCGATTTCGGGCGAGAAGCTGTTTGAAAATCAGCATTTTGTCCGGTTTTCACTGAATCCCAGGTGATACCGTTGTCATTTGCCAACTTTTGACCATTGAGTAATATCCCAAATACGCCAATTGAGCCTGTAATTGTATTTGGTTCGGCAAAAATCCGGTTAGAGTCGCTAGCAATCCAATAACCACCGGAGGCGGCGGTATCGCCCATCGATACTACAACTGGCTTTTCTTGGCGAGTTAATTTCACTTCTCGCTGCATGACTTCGGCTGCGGTGGCGCTACCACCGGGGCTATTAATTCGCAGCACAACTGCTTTTATATTTTTATCTTGTCGCAGTTTATTAAAGATTTTAGCAAAGCGATCGCCTCCTACTTGTCCATCTTCACCTATACCATCGACAATCTCACCTTCAGCATAAACAACGGCAATTTTATTTTTTGAGTCGCGTTCTACACCCAAAGATTTACCGGAAACTTGGGCGTAATCATTCAAGTTAATTTGCCGGAATGTTTTGTCGTCTTTGTCGCTCTTTGTAAGCTTTTTCAGGTCGCTTATCACTTCATCGGGATATGCTACTTGGTCTACCAAACCGCTATCTTTTGCTTGTGTTGCTTCTAACAAAGCTTGGTTATCTGCGATCGCCTGTAACTGTTGCGGTTGAATTTTCCGACTGCTACCAACAGCATCACGCCATTCTCCCCAAACATCATCCAATAATTTTTGAGTTTGTTCGCGGTTTTCTGGACTCAGCTTTGTGAGAATCAACGGTTCAACAGCTCCCTTAAATTTCCCCACCCGCACGACTTGAACCCCAATACCATATTTCTGCAATGCTCCCGTTAAGAACATCATTTGCGAACTCAAACCGTTGACTTCCATCAATCCCAAGGGATTAAGGACGATGGAAGTTGCCGCTGAACTGATATAATATTCCTTTTCGCTCCAATTACTGCCATAGGCGACAACTTTTTTCCCGCTAGCGCGGAATTCCTCTAAGGCTTTGCGAATTTCTTTGAGAGAGGCATAGCCGACATCACTAGTTGCACTTTCGCGGCTAGCATCGAGATAGATACCCACAATTCGCGGATCGCGCCGCGCCTTTTCCAAAGTTTCTACAACTTTACGCAGCGTTATTCTCTCTTCACCTGCACCGGAGAATGCATTCTGAAAGAATTGGCCAGAATTGGGTTCGCCATCAGTAATTTTCATCGACAAGTCAAAAACCAGCACTGACTTATCTTTCACTTCCGGCCCAGTATCTTTGGTGGAAGTAGCAGCCAACAGCAGCAGGAACAGTCCAGTGGTTCCCAAACCGCAGAAAACTATTAGCCCTAGTACGGTGCCAATTAAACTAGCAACAGTTTGTTTAATAAAGTTAGTCATATCCCGTAAATCTATGTTCTACTGGTTTATTCATTGTCTTATAAGTAGCATTTAAGTTGCAGCTTGTCTTGTCTGGCGATGGAAAACCAGGACACTCAGCATCAACTACGTTGCGATCGCAGTAGTAATGCAGAATTTTACATAATTAGGACTCACGCAAAAACTCTCTGAAACTCTTATTTCTTTGTGTGCTTTGTCTTGAAAAGTTCAGATCGCCGGAAGCCGGCGCTCCGACTTTTCGCTACGCCCTTTGCGGTTCGTTTTTCATTATTTTGCGTAAGCCCTCTAGAGACGTTGCACTGCAACGTCTCTACAACGATAAATCAAGGGTTTTAGCGTCTAATCTACATAATGCGTGAATTATTTTATGCGCTGTAAACTGTCAGAGTGTTTTAACTCAGACAAGGTGGCATTGCCTGTGCAAAATAATACTGTGCTGATTTCGGCAATTAATACTTCAGCCAGTTCCGCAACTGCTGTTTGTGAAACTGCTGCTGCTTTCAGGAAGGGCATGGCGAAACCGGCGATGTCTGCTCCTAAAGCGATCGCCATTGCTGCATCTAGTCCATGACGCAATCCACCCGAAGCAATTAATGGCACATCTGGGGCGATCGCTCGAATACTCGTAATGCACTCTGCTGTCGGTAAACCCCAATCGGCAAATGTCCTCCCCAAGCGACGTTGCAAGGCATTTTCAGCTCGTTCGCTTTCGACTTTCGCCCAGGAAGTACCACCCGCACCAGCGACATCAATAGCTGTGACTCCAGCATCTAAGAGTTTCTTGGCGATCGCAGCTGAAATGCCATTACCCACTTCTTTAGCAATTACTGGTACTGGCATTTTAGAGCATACTTTAGAAATATTGTCAATTAAACCTTTAAAATTAATATCGCCTTTTGGTTGAATGCACTCTTGTAGGGGGTTAATATGTAAAATCAACGCATCAGCTTCTAGGATATCGACTACCCGCAGACATTGATCCAAGCCATATTTATAGTTAAGTTGCACAGCCCCCAAGTTGGCAAATAGTAAAACATCCGGTGCATACTTGCGAACAGCAAAAGTATCAGCTACCTGGGGTTTTTCCACCGCTACTCGCTGGGAACCGACACCCATTGCAATTTTGTAGTGTTGGGCGACTTCCGCCAAACGCTGATTAATCGTTCCTGCTTGTTCGGTTCCCCCAGTCATGGAAGAAATTAACAAAGGTGCGCCGAGGTGTTTACCCAAAAAATTTGTACTGAGGTCAATGTCGCTGTAGTCTAGTTCGGGTAAGCAACAATGAGTGAAGCGATAGCGTTCGAGTCCGTTGGTGACTTCATGACACTGAACATCTTCTTCTAAACAGATGCGGATGTGATCTGCTTTGCGATTTTGAGTTTGGGCGGAGACGTTGGTAGGTGCGTTCACTGGTGATGATGATTTGTTGGGTTGCGATCGCTATTGTTACATTGTTACAGTCTCAGGTATAGCAGGGAATAAGGGCTTCCAATTAAAAAAATAATTAATCGCTGTGCAGGCAGGGGAGCAGGGAGCAGGGGGGAGAAAGAAAACTATTAAGTAGGTTTTATAAGACGCATTTCGACCCTTCTCTACGAGAGGCTTCGCCAACGGCAAGCTCAGGGCATCGCTCCGCTCAATGCTCAGTAGCTTGACTAAAAGAGGGTTGAGTTTCGACTACGCGGTAATCGAGCGTTCGCGTAGCGTCTCGTAGAGAAGTCGAGATTCAACTTCCGCGCAGTCGAAACCCGGTAATTTCAAGTTAGGTTTAATCTAGTCCTTCTAGTTATCTAAATAAATTGCTTAATTTATTCTCTGGAAGTCGTCAGGCAATGGGCAATTACATTAATTTTGCTGACTTGTGAGTGTTCAGATCCCCGACTTCTTAAAGAAGTCGGGGATCTATAAGCCCTGATAACTAATGCGTCTCTACTTCTTCACCACTTGCAGGCGCTGAGTTACCATCGTCATTCCATTACCTCGTAGGATCACGGCAGAAACCCATTGGTTCCCAGGAATAGATGGCGCTTGTCCTTCTTTAAACACTCCACCAGATGTAAGCAATTGCAAATCCACGGATGTAGGGCTGAGATATTTATCTGGTTGAATGGGTTCCTCTAGCGCCGTTCCTAAGAGAAAATCATCACCAAGTGGTTCTTGAACGATCGCATCAAAATTATACTTCTCTCCGACTTTCACTTGCTGTGGCAATTTAATATCAACTTGCGGCGGGTTGGTTCCAGAGGTAAGTTGCGTGCGTTCTGATAAAATCTCTTGGCGGACAATTTTGCCACCAACGACGCGCTGACGCGATTTAATTGTGGCATTAAGAGCCAAATTCTTACTGTTAGCCGAGGGTGAGCCGATTATTTTGGTTTCTGTTTCGGCGATAATGGCGTTACCCTCAGATTTTGCAGACAGCAGTTTAGTACTGTATTGTAATTTTGGATATCGTTGCCAGAGTGAAACCAGCGACTTTTCCAAGGTTTGGAGATTTAACCCATCTCCATGAGTGAAATTGGGGGCGTAAAACTGTAACACGCCTTTGGCATCGCCTTTGCTTGCAGCAGCATCAACTTGTGTTAGCAAGTTTTTCAGTTCTACTGGTGCATTTTGAGCTGTAGTTGCTTGGACTAATTGCTGTGGTGTACTGGCTTGAGTGGTTTGCCAAGCATTTGTTAAACCAAGTGTCAGCAGGAATGAAATCAGCCCGATGCTGGTTGATAATCTAAGTTTGCGTTTCACTAAAATGTTACTCATTGGTAAGAGTTTACTGATTTGATTAGAGAAGGTAAGGAAATTGCTTTATCTTAGTTAACCTAGACGCTAAACGGTAGAGGTTTGATGGCAAACACACCAATCAAATTATTAATAGCAGCCAGTGGAACTGGCGGACATTTGTTTCCAGCGATCGCACTAGCCGAAAAACTGCCAGATTATCAAATAGAATGGCTGGGAGTACCCAATCGGCTAGAAACTGAACTTGTCCCTAAAGAGTATCCCTTGAATACTATTGCAGTTGAAGGGTTTCAGCAAGGGTTTAGCATTGCTTCGCTTCGCACTTTAGCCAGACTCGCGGGTTCGATTTTCCAAGTCAGGCGAATTCTCAAACAGGGAAATTTTCAAGGAGTGTTTACCACAGGCGGTTATATTGCTGGCCCTGCGGTAATTGCGGCGCGTTCGGTTGGTTTACCCGCGATCTTTCACGAATCTAACGCTTTGCCTGGTAAAGTAACTCGCTTTTTTGGCCCTTGGTGTAGTGTGGTAGCCTTGGGATTTGAAGTTGCTGCTAAGTATTTACCCCGTGCCAAAAATGTGTGCGTTGGTACTCCCGTAAGAGCGCAATTCCTCGATGGTGGAATCAATGCACCGTTGGATTTAGCGATTCCCGAAAACGTTCCTTTAATTGTCGTGTTTGGTGGCAGTCAGGGCGCAGTTGGTATCAATAAATTAGTGCGCGAAGCGGCAAATGCTTGGTTTGATGCTGGTGCTTATGTAGTACACTTAACTGGCGATCGCGATCCCGAAGCAGATACTCTCAAGCATCCGCAATACATTGCCTTACCTTTTTACAACAATATGGCGGCATTGTTGCGACGAGCTACCATTGCCATCAGTCGTTCTGGTGCTGGTAGCTTGACAGAATTGGCAGTGTGTGGAACGCCAGCGATTTTGATTCCTTATCCCTTTGCCGCAGAAGACCATCAATCCTACAATGCAGAAGTATTCACCAAAGCTGGTGCGGCTATAACCCTCAAGCAATCGCAGTTGACAGCCCAAGAATTGCAAAGTAATGTGTTGAATTTATTGCGATCGCCCCAAGAGTTAGCCAAGATGGGGGAAAAAGCAAAGGCGATCGCAGTTCCCGATAGTGCCGATAAATTGGCACAGTTAGTGCGTGAGGTGGTAGAAACCTAAAAAACTCAAAATTAAAAGTTGAGAATAGTAACAAACAAGAAAAATTTATTTTCAAAATTAGGAATATCTTGTACAAAAATAAATCGCCAAAAACCTGATTTGCTAACTCTTGCATAACTTCAAATTTCAAATCTCAAAATGGTATTATTTAACCAAAAATTCCGGCTGACAGTAGGTTGTGCTGGTTTAATACTTGTCAGCTTAGCCAGTAGCTATCTATACACTCAATCAAAAACTAAACAGCTAGTCCCACAAGAAAATCCGGCTTCACAGCCACATATTTCTTTGGCTTCAAATAAAACTGCTCATGCACTCACCTCTAAGTTTCCAAATTCTTTTGTTAATCAAGAAAAAATAAACAATCGAAATGCTCTTTCCTCTCCAGAAGATTTGTTAGCCGCATCTACACCCTATCCAGTTGTTGATGAGTTTAAAAAATATAAATATAGCGTTCAAGCCAGTCAAATTTTTTCTTCAGTCCAACTTCCAGGTAATAAAGTTAACTTCAATCAAAAAGATTTATTAACTGTTCTTGTAAATACTAGAAAATATTTTCAAGACTACGCTTCCCAAGATCCAGATATTCAGCGTACAGGAGTCCTTGCTACTCAGGGAGTTACCGTCGAAGATGTCCTCAAAACCTTGGACTTCATGAGTGCTATTTTAAAAGAAGATATTGCTAATGGTCGAGCCACTAGATTACAAGATCCTAAGTTTATCAATGCCAATTTTCGAGTTATTAAATGGACTGCCTACAACCCCAAAAATAAACAACAAAAACAATTAAGAATTACTAAATACGCCGTTTTTACTCATACTGGTTCTCGGAAGAAAACTTCTACTTTCAACACAGGAATTTATAGCCTCAAAGACAACTCTAATAACGATAAATTCTACACTAGATACACAAAGCAAGATGTGTTGTCAGGTATTTACGAACCAGGCGGTAGAGAATTTGGCAAAGTTCAAAGTCTTGCTTATCTAACCAGAACTGGCTTAGAAGAAGCCCTGATGCAGGGAACAGTTCTGATTAATTTTACAGATGGTTATAAGGCATTTTTTAATGTAGACAGAAATAATGGTATGTCTTATATCCGCGGATTAAAACCAACAGCACAAAAGCGTTATTGGTACTTTAGAGAAGTTGATGCCATTAAAGGCTACGGGTACAAAATAGATGCCAAAATTTCCATCAAACCAGGAGTTACCTTTGCAGGAGATGTTCTAAATGTTGGTTTAGGTAGAGTGATTGTAATTGAGCAGACTAGGGGAGGGCGCAAACATCTCCAACTGGGAGTAATGGCTGATACAGGCGGAGCATTTTTACCCAATCTTTATCAGCTCGATTTTTTGGCAGGCATTTTTAAGAATCAAAAAGAATTTGGGCAGTATGTCAGCCAATTACCTGATTATGCTACAGCATATTTTTTAGTGAAAAAGTAAGCTAAGAATTCAGAATTCAGGAGTCAGAATTCAGAATAAATGCTTGAATACTAAATTATCGTAAGGGCACAACAATGTTCATTGGTGTCAACTTAAGTTCAAACACTTATCCCACAAGCATTTTACCCCACCCCGATTTTGTCTAAAGCCAAAATCGGGGTGGGGTAACGCGGATCTTGATGCGAAGTGAGAGAACTGAATATCACATCTTTATAAGGGTTTCACGTTAAGTTGACGTGAGTTCGACGGATAGAACAGCCCAAAAAGCTTGCTAGATAAGAATTTGCTTAACTGGATAGACGAAGTGCGACCGCTAAGATTGATTTAGAATCAGCAAAAAAGTCACAAAAAAACACCGAGACTAAAAATAACAAAGAAAAACCAGGTCTCGGCGATGTCTACAATTGTATCTCGGCTCGACATTACACAAATATTCTGTGATGTAGATGACTTCTGTAAGCAGTGGGAAGACTTATGGCAGCAAATACCACAACTACCATCAACGACAGGAGAACGTCGCAGTAAGTCACGGATGTGCATCTCAGAAGTAATGACAATAGTCATAGCCTTTCATGGTAGTGGTTATCGAACCTTTAAGGAATTTTATACATTGCATGTACTACCTAGTTGGCGAGAGGCATTTCCGAACCTGGTAAGCTACACCAGATTTGTGGAATTGATGCCTTGGTGCTTAATGCTGCTATGCTGTTTTTTGCATACAAGAACAGGAGAAATTACGGGGATTAGTTTTATCGATTCAACTCCGATTAATGTGTGCCATAATTGCCGCGCCCATGCACATAAAGTTTTTAAAGGATTGGTAAATTGGGGCAAAAATTCTGTCGGTTGGCACTTCGGCTTTAAACTTCATTTGATAATCAATGACCAAGGAGAATTGCTAGCATTCAAATTAACTCCTGCGAACGTAGATGACCGAAAGCTAGTACCAGAAATGACAGAGGATTTGATTGGTAAACTTTTTGGAGATAGAGGATATATTTCTCAAAAACTATTTGAGGAGTTATATGAGCGAGGTTTAGAATTAATTACCAAATCCAAGAAGAACATGAAAAATCGCTTAGTCAAATTGATTGATAAAATTCTCTTACGCAAGCGAGCAGTGATTGAATCGATTCTATTTCCTCACTTGTTGGGGCAGGGGAAGTTACCCGATGTCGAAAGTCTGGATTTCCTTGTTTCTTGCGTGGCTTAGTCATGGCTATTCTCAACACCATTGTGTTCAGTTTAACCATTGCGTTTTACCCACTTGACTTGACTCTAATTTTCTTAACTTGACACCAATGGCGTCTCGCCCGTCCAAGGCGGTCAGGATGCCTACCCCATAATAAATTTTATTGCAACATTTAAGGCTTGACACGCCACTAGAAGTATTTTATTTGCACTGATATTCAAAAACTTTCTGCAAAAGATTCTAATTGAGGATGTTATGTGAAAAAATTCTATATAATCAGCTTACTTAAGGTAGTTACACAGAAAAATTCCGTATAATCACCCGATTTGGGGTAGTTATATGGAAAGTTTCCGCATAATAAATAGTTAGACTTCTCTTAGAAAGCGATTCTAATGGAGATGTAAGAATTACTTGCCTCCGAAAATAAGTAATGATTTTGGATGCTTGCATTATGAAAGTGATAAAGTTCTTGCTTGTATTAGTCATTTGTCTAACAGCGTTTGTGGTTCCAGCTCAAGCTATGATTGTTTTTACGGAAGCTGCTAATTGTCGATTTAGCTTCATATTAGATGGATGGGGTCCTGATGCTAGTGGGCCTGATATAGCTGACTGTGCAAACTACACAACCTATTATTTTGGACCTGCTACGGCTTACCAGGCACGTGCCAACTTAGTCGATCCGCCTTTTGACTGTAGCTCTGATAGTCCTGTATGTCAGTCATACCAATTACATTTTCCTTGGCCGATGCCAGGTCTACCTTCTTATGAAGCTTGTGAACGAATAGGTGCGACAGCTCATACACCCGGATGCCAAATTTCTCTAGCTCAAAACAGATGGAAATAGCCTGTATGGATCGTACGACACTGCCAGAAGAAAAACGAGATCCAACACAATGACAAGTCAGCTATTAATGCGCTTCGGATCTCTACCAGATACGGTTTGTAATTGAAGATTTAAAGACTGGAGAAGCTTGCAATAATGGATAAAAATATAGTAACTGTTACAATTGTCGGTGGCCCAAGCGTGGATGTTGCCTGGGTGAATGGGATGAATGCTCAGCAAGCTCTAGAAGAGGCTTATGTTGCAATCAAAAATTCGCAATCGTTTACTTTTGCACTCCAGTACTTCAACCCTTATGGCTATCTTGTTGTAATGATTAACGAGACATACGAGACGTTCGCCTCGTCAACTAGTCCCTATTTCTACTGGGAGTTTTTCCTCAACGGTTCGCCATCTTCTACTGGCATTGATGGAACAATCTTGAATTGTGGAGATATTATCGCGTTTGAATTCCAACTCTATACTCCTGAAAAACATGCAACAACTACGGTTGGAGCAAAGCATGAAGCCAAGCAATCATTGCGTTGATAAATCTCGCTATTACCTCCTATGAGCTTCAGTGGTTACGTGTCTAACAACCGCGCTGCACCGGAACTGCTAAATGGCTGGCTATGTTGCAAAGGTTATCTGCATCCGGTGAGCGCGAACGTTAGGTGTTCGGGTTAAATTCAATTAATCCTAGCGTTCGCGGGACTGTATGCCTGTCCAGTTGACCTTTCCTCATATCTAGCAAGCTTTGTGTCTTTTTCTCACCGTCGAATTCACGTTAAGTTGACACCAATGAACAATGCTAAAGCCCCTACTGTGGTCTATTCAACTGCAAATTGCTGTAAGTTGACACATTAGACCTCTTGCAAAAGTCCTTAACACCCCTCTTCTTAGCAAGGGTAGGGGAGCGTTTGCTGCCTTCAAATGCGGGGTATACCGCAATTCAGCAACGCCGTTTAATATTTATGTCTAACTAGATCTGCAATTGTCTCAACGAGGTTGGCTGGATCGACTGGCTTGGGAATATGGCGTTGAAAACCTGCTAACATTGCCTGTTGATAGTCAATTTCCCCTGCGTATGCAGTCAGAGCGATCGCTGGAATTTGTCCGCCTTGGTTTGCTGGTAAAGCTCTAATTTGTCGCACTAGCATATAGCCGTCTACCTCTGGCATTGCGATATCGCTGAGCAACACATCTGGCTGGCAGTGCTTTAAAGCAATCAGCGCCTCTATTGCCGAGTTAACGGCGATCGCTTTTGCTCCATACTCCTCAATGAGAAAAACCACAAACTCCCGTGTATCAACATCGTCATCCACTACTAAAACCGTGATACCAGTCAAATCCAAAGCTGGCTCAGACACTCCAGTATCCCGATGGATTTGGGATGAGGTTACCATCAGGGGCAGTTTCACTGTAAAAGTTGCCCCCTGCCCTTGCCCTAGACTCTGTGCCTGGACAGTTCCGCCATGCAACTCGACCAATTGACGAACGATGGCCAATCCTAACCCCAGTCCCCCAAATTTTCGAGTAGTAGCGGCATCCTCTTGGCAAAAGTGTTCAAACACATGAGGCAAGAAGTCCGGGTGAATTCCCTTACCCGTATCGCTGACGATAATCTGGGCAAATTTTTCATTTGTGATTTGCGATTGTTCGTCTGCTACCGATGACAGCTTGATTTCAACCCGACCACCTGCTGGCGTGAACTTGATAGCATTCGAGAGCAAATTCCAAACTACTTGCTGTAATCGGCTGGCGTCACCCAATGTTAGCTCTAAATCCGGTTGAAATATTGTGTGAATTTCAATGGACTTAGCTTCCGCCGCCAACCGCACCGTTTCCATTGCCGCTAGAATCGTCGATGCTAAATCCACCAAAGAAAAATTCAGGCTCAGTTTGCCTCGCAGAATCTTGGAGATATCTAGTAAGTCTTCAATCAGTTGAGCTTGTAATGTGGCATTGCGAGTGATAATACTCAAGGCTTGGTCAGTTTTGGCTGGATTTAGCGTTCGAGTTTGCAACAGCTTTGACCAGCCAAGAATAGGACTCAGAGGCGATCGCAATTCGTGGGAGACAATAGCGAGAAACTCATCTTTGACGCGGTTGGCTCGTTCGGCTTCTTCCCGTGCTGCTTGTTCGAGTACCAAAAGCTGTTCTCGTTCTTGTTCGGCACGTTTGCGATCGCTAATGTCAATGACCGAACCGATGTATCCTTTAAATTCACCATCTACCCCGAACCAGGGACTTGCAGCATCAATCGCCCAACGATATTCACCATCCTTACGCCGCAAGCGATATTCTAAGCTGAAAGCCTCGTGGCGGTCGGTTGCGCCCAGAAAGATGTTTCTGGCGGATTCCCGGTCTTCGGGATATACAGCATTAGTCCAGCCAAACCCCAGACCTATTTCCTCGCTCTGACCTGTAAACTCATACCAGCTTTGGCTGAGGTAAGTGCAATAACCTGTAGCATCGGTGACCCAGATCATCACAGGAGCGTTGTCTGCCATGTTGCGGAAGCGTTCTTCGCTTTCCAAGAGTGCTTTCTCTGCTTGTTTGCGATCGCTAATGTTGGCGAACAAGATCCCAAATTTACGGTTGTGTGGGTCGCCGACAGGAAAAGCGTTAACATCAAACCACCGGTTCATTGCCACCGAGCGATCCTCAAACCGCACGGGTTCGCCTTTGAGTACGACTCTGCCGTAAATCTCAAACCAAGACTCTTCTAGATTGGGAACGAGTTCCCGCGCTGTTTTCCCCACTACTTCCTTGAGTCCCGTCAGCTTTTCAAATACTTGATTGACTTCAAGTAACCGATAGTCATATGGTTTACCGTTCTCGTCAAATAACATTTCGCAAAAACAAAAGCCTTCATCAATGGAATCGAACAAGATGCGATAGCGATGTTCGCTTTCTTGTAGCGCCAGGATAGAGCGATCGCGTTCAAATACAATGCTCGCGACTTGAGTGCCGAAGTCAGCTAATTGGTATTCCCAATCACTCGGCATTCGCGCTTCGTCGAAGCAAAGCATCAGGGAACTGACTGGGGCGTTGTTCGCATCCAGCACGGGCTGAGAATAGCACGCCAACACACCATGAGCCATACATAAGTTCCCCCATTCCCGCGACCATCCTTTGTCGTTGGCGATATCTGCACAGATAATAGGTTGTCCGCTAAAGACCGCCTGAGTGCAGGTGCCCAAGCACACGTTATTAATGGGAGCATCCTGAAGTCCCTGGCCGAAAGATGGGGGAAAGTCTGGGGCGATAAAATACTGAAACCTCTTTCGTTGACCATCGGTCACAAGGATGCAAGCACGGGTACGGGGATTGAGATGGGAAACTGAAGCACACACGGCTTTTAAACATTCATCTAACGGATGCCCTGATGCGATTAACTCCAGCAGTTTCTTCTGCTCCACCAGCATCAGTTCTGTTTGTTTGCGTTCGGTAATATTTTCGGCAATTCCGCCCAGATACAGCAACTCACCTTGGGCGTCATGTATGGGAAAACCGCGATCGCGAATCCAGACAATCGATCCATCGGGACGAATTACCCGATACTCCTGGCTCAATCCGCCTTGAATGCGCCGCTGCCATCCAGCTTGAATTGCTTGGCGATCGTCGGGATGAATAAATTCAATGAAACAAGTTAAGTCTGTATAAATCTCCGCGGCCGAGCGATGCCACACTTGCTCGTAGGAAGGGCTGATATAAATTAGCCGATTTTCACGGGCATCAGTAATCCAAATTACATCCTTGCTGTTCTCAGCAAAAGTTCGGAATCGGGCTTCACTTTCTTCCAGGGCGGTTTTGGCTCGTTGGCGATCGGTAATATCAAGGACGGTTCCTAGAAACTCAACAGCTTGCCGCAACTCTCCTTCACCGACGAATATTGCTTGCCCATTAGCGGATATCCACCGCTCGCTACCGTCATCCCAAACGATGCGGTAGTCAATTTCGTAAGTTCCCGACGACCTCGGATCGAGGGCAGCACTGATGGCATTGGCCACCCGCGGGCGATCGCCTGGATGAATACGCTGCATCATCCGCGACAGCGGCAACACCACAGCATCCTCGTATTCACCCCAAATTTCCCGCATCCGTTCGTCTAACTCGACAATATTCGTGCCAGGATCGTAGTACCACGTCCCAAGTTGAGCGATACGAATTGCCAGCCGCGATCGCTCCTCGCTCCGTCGAATCGCTGCATACTCCGGGTCACTCATGGGAGTGGAACGGTTCATGATGTTTTTACTCTACTCTCATAGATTGACCTAGCATCTTAATATATCAAAAAAAATATATCAAAAGGATGATTTTTGGGTGACGAAATTGTGTTTTTTAAAGCTGTTATTTACCTTTTATATGGTATCAAGTTGAAGACTTATCATTAAGGCTGACGCAAAGACACGGGGACGCGGGGACGCGGGGAGATGGGGAGATGGGGAGATGGGGAGGTGGGGAGAGCGGGAGGTGGAGAGATGGGGAGATCGGGAGAAATAACCAATGACAAATAACCAATGACAAATGACCAATGACAAATAACCAATGACAAATGCCCCATCAAAAAATATCGACAAAAGTCTAATTACTTTACAAGGGTGATACAGATAACCTAGATGCATCTGGATTCAGTTACCAGCACAACACCTTCATGCTTATCTTCGTTCTTCAAACTTTAGCGGAAATTCTAGCTGGAGGAACTTCACTTACCAGTACGGAGCAGATTGACTTCAGCCATCCCAGTAATCGCAGGGAAGAAGGAGCCGGTCCGACTCTCAATTTATATATTTATGATATTCGTGAGAGTAAGCAGTTCCAACAGGCCGGCAGGCAAGTTGAACGTAATATTACACGCCATTTGCAAGCCGGCATCGTCAATTGGGCACCTGTTTGGTTTGATGTTTCGCTGCTATTAACAGCTTGGGATAGGACGACTTTAGGCGAGCATCACTTCCTCGGTGAAGCATTGACGGTACTTATGCGCCATCGAGCTTTAGAGGAGGAGTTTTTAGTTCCGGAATTGCGGGGTTACGGTAGTTTACCAATGATGGTTGGATTACAACCGTCACTCGAACCGGGCAGTTTATGGAGCGCTCTCAATGTACCTTTGCGCTCAGCTTTATATTTAACAGTTACCGTGCCTCTTGATACCCAAGCAACTACAGTACCTTTAGTTTGGGAACGAATTTTCGATCTGCGAAATCAAATGCACGGCAGTGGTAATGGTAGCACCCAAATTATGACTCGGCGAGTTGTAATTGCAGGTGTTGTCAAGAGTGAAACCACAAATCTGCCATTAATGGGGACAAAAGTTACTCTGCTGCGAAGTAAAAAATTCATGGAAAGCAATAAAGAAGGGCTGTTCTTTTTTGAAAACCTTGAGATGGGTAACTATGTTTTAAATATAGATTGTCCTGGCTATTTACCCCAGAATGTTAATGCATTGGTAGATGACCAAAGCCATACTTTCAAAGAAATATTTCTAACTCCTGAATAATTAAGATTTTACAGACTTGGAGGCATTTTCATGGCTCGACTTGATTACTTTGCTCCTGGTGTTTATATCGAAGAATTTGACCGAGGGAGCCGACCGATTGAAGGTGTTAGCACAGCAGTTGCCGGATTTGTAGGTTTTACAGAAGCTATTCGAGATGATGCTGAGCTATTTAAGCCGATGTTGGTGACCAATTGGACGCAATATCTCAATTATTTTGCTCGTCCTAATTCTGATGGTTTCACCGATTTTAATGCCTACTTACCCTTTGCAGTTTATGGCTACTTCATGAATGGTGGCGGTCGCTGCTGGGTAACAAGCATCGGTACTGAATTACCAGGCGCACCCAAACCCGCAACTCCAGAACCGGCTAATCTACGAATCAACTCTCGTGGCAATCGTCCAGCCTTACGCGTTACTTTGCGCCCCGAACAAGCAGCAGGCGGATTAGTAAATATTATAATTACTGACGGTTCTCCTCGTGCTTTACCTGAAGGTACTGAAGGAGAAGCTCCTCCAAATACCGGAGAATACTTCACCGTCCAAATTCGTCGGGGAGATGAAGTTTTAGAGCAATACGAAAACTTGACCATGAACCGCGAACCAGGTCAGGTTGCGACTTATGCGTTGGCGGCTTTGAGAAATTCTATGTATGTCACCGTAGAAGACTTGACTCAAAGCGGACAGCCTTTAACTCGCCGTCCGGTTAACGGTCAGTACGAACTAGCACCGCCAATTGTTGCTGCCACACCGGACAGATTTTCACGAGATTTAGAAGGGGTAAGGGACGATCGCACCGGGGTACGCGGTATTTTTGAAATTGATGAAATCACAATGCTGGCTTGCCCTGACTTGATGCGGGCTTATCAAGAGCAAGTGCTGAATTTGGATCAAGTCCACGGCATCATGGAACTGATGATTAGCATGTGCGAAGGTTCCGCCAGTGGCGATATTCCCAATCCACCCAACCGCATGGTTGTACTTGATACACCACCCGATGCTGTGAAACCGCAACAAGCGGTGGATTGGTTGAATAGATTTAACCGTCGTTCGATGTTTGGAGCGTTGTACTATCCTTGGATCAAAGTTCCAAATCCACGCGATCGCGGCAATCCCATTTTAGTACCTCCTTGCGGTCACGTGATGGGTGTTTGGGCACGCACCGACGAAACCAGAGGAGTTTACAAAGCACCTGCAAATGAAGTACCCAGAGGTGTAATTGGTCTGGGTTACGATACCAACTTCCGCGAACAGGAACTATTGAACCCCCTTGGTATCAACTGCATTCGCAGCTTCCCAAATCGGGGTATCCGCATCTGGGGTGCGCGTACTTTAGTCGAACCAGATAAAACAGAGTGGCGTTATATCAGCGTCCGGCGATTGATTAGTTACCTAGAAAAATCAATTGAACTTGGCACACAATGGGTAGTTTTTGAACCCAACGACCAAGATTTATGGGCGCGTGTCCGACGTACCGTCAGCAACTTTTTAGAACGAATTTGGCGTGAAGGTGCTTTATTTGGCGATTCACCAGAACAAGCATTTTATGTGAAATGCGATGCCGAACTAAATCCCCCAGAAACCATAATTTTAGGTCGTTTGTATGTCGAAATCGGAGTTTGCCCCGTCAGACCAGCAGAGTTTGTCATCTTCCGCATCAGTCAATGGAATGCACTTGACGAGCAGCAATAACTCATTGGGCATAAGGCATTGACAAATGACAAATGACCAATGACCAATGACGAATAACTATTCACTTATTTAGGAGATGAAATATGCCTGGGGAATATGTAGTCGCGTCTGTGTTCTATTTTGAAGCAGACGGCATCACTGAAAAATTCGTTCAATCAGTCACCGGATTGGGTGCAAAAAATAATGCCACCAAAGGCGTTAGAGGCTCAAGTAAAAATGGTAAGACATTACGCCAAAATCTCCCCGGACAGGCAGAGTTTAATAATGTCACAATTACCATGAATTACAATGGTGACGAAAGTCTACACAAATGGTTTTTAGCCTGTAGCGAAGATGGAAAACCTCGTCAATGGGATGAAAATCGTAAAGCAATTTCAGTTGTTGGTTATACCCAAGATAAGAAAACTGAAGTTATCCGTTATAACCTAAAAGCTTGCTTCCCTGAATCTTATACAGGCCCAGAATTTGATGTGACAAAAAATGACCCGGCAACAGAGAAAATTGAAGTATCTATTGAGGGTTATGAAATCATCGCCCAACAAAAAGAAGTCAGAGCATAAAAGTGACTGGGGACTGGGGATTGGGGACTGATGGGGTGATGGGGTGATGGGGTGAAATTTTCTCCCGACCTCCCTATCTCCCCATCTCCTCATCTCCTCAGTCCCCATTCTCTCTTAGAATAAAAAACAATGGCTGCTATACCAGAAATTCTGACAAACTATCGTTTCTTTTTAAGATTAGACATAGGTCAAAATGATAGCGATGGCTATTTTTTGGAATGCCAAGGCTTTAAAAGAACCCAGGAAGTAATTGAAATTTGTGAAGTCACTTCTCAAAAATGGGGGACTGCTTCAAAAGGTAAAGCAGTCAGAACAAAACTTCCTGGTAATGCGAAAAATGGCAATATTACTTTGCGTAAAGGTTTGAATGCTTCCAAAGATTTATGGAAGTGGTTTGAAGATGTTGAAGACGGTAAATGGGCCCAAAAACGTGAGTTTATTTCTTTATCTATTTACGATCAGGCATCTAACAAAGAAGCTAGATTTGAATTAGCTGGTGCTTGGCCTACCAGTTACAAAATTGCCGATCTCAACGCTAACAGCCATGAAATAGAAATTGAAGAATTGGAGATTGCTTTTGAAGAATTTCAACGCACGCAATAAATCGGAGGGGAAAAGGGAAAAGGTGAAAGGTTAAAGGGAAAATGAAGATTCTTCCCTTTCCCCTGGTTGGTGAGCTTGTCGAACCATACCCCTTCCCCTTTACCCCATTCAAAGCGAGAAGTCTAATTAATTTAGGATAAATATGTTTCCCACAGAGTTTGAATTTACACTGCCTAAAGGGTATCTAGACTCTGAAGGCAACCTCCACCGCAAGGGTGTAATGCGATTATCAACAGCAATAGATGAGATTGCACCTTTGCGCGACCCAAGGGTAAAAGCTAATCCAGTTTATGCCACAATTATTATCCTGTCCCGCGTGATTACCCACTTGGGTGCTTTAACTGATATTAGCCCTGCAATAGTAGAAAACTTTTTTGCCCAGGATTTAAATTATCTTCAAGATTTTTATCGTCGAATTAATGGCTTGGAAGGCGAAACTTCTTCAGCAGAAGATGTAGTCAATTCTCCTGAGCCAATGCTTCAGAATTGAGAGATTGGGGATTGGGGACTGGGGACTAGGAAATAGGATTACAAATAGTATGTTTTTAAGGTGTTGCTGATTAAGAATATGAATTTTTATCGCGCAAAGATGGAAATAATAAGAGTTAAACAAGTAAAATTTCAGAATTTCATATTTGGATTCAATAACCCCTTTTTCAATCCCCAGTCACTCATCCCTAATCCCTAATCCCTAATCCCCAGTCCCCAGTCCCCAGTCCCTAATCCCCAATCCCCAATCCCCAGTAACTATGCCCCGTAAAAAGGATAATCTCTGCACTGAATTTACTTTCACTCTTCCTAGAGGGTTGAGTGATGGTGAAAACCGAGTACATCGTCAAGGAGTGATGCGTTTAGCCACTGCTAAAGATGAAATTTTGGTGCAAAAAGAACGCAAAGTTCAAGAAAATCCAGCTTATGGGGTCTTGGTAATGCTTGCACGCGTTATCGTTCGCTTGGGTAGTCTCAACTCTGTTAGCCCGGAATTACTTGAAGGACTGCTCGTACATGATATTGCCTATCTGCGAGAATTTTATAATCGAATTAACCAGCAAGGTAATGCACATATTCCGACACAATGTCCACACTGCAATACTGAATTTTCAGTGGAGCTAGAACTGGCGGGGGAGTCATAAGCTACCCCTCTGATAATTTATATGAGGAGGTAGCTTTTATTGCTTATCATTTTCATTGGTCACAAGATGATATTTTAAATTTAGAACATACTACCCGTCAGCGTTGGGTAGCGGAAATCAATAAAATTAACCAAAAATTAATATGAAAGTAAAAGTTAGCTATTCACCAACTCTAAGTGAAATCAATGAAGTTGACCTTACCATAGACACTACAACGAGGGGAGAATGGATAGTAGGCCGTTCTCCTACTTCTGATTTAGTCTTGGACAGTCCTGATGTCAGTCGGCAACATGGTAAGTTCTTTGTCAAAGGTGGTACTTATTACTTCAGCGATCTTGGCAGTAGAAATGGCTCAATAGTTAATGGTAAACAAGCTGAAAAAGAGCGACCATATCTTTTGAATGATGGAGACGTGATCCGAATTGCAGATTACGTTTTAATTATGGAAGCAGTCGCTCCTTTGTCTGAGCAGTTACCAGAAACTGTCTTCAGAATTATAGATCCTTCTCTGTTTTCTCGATCGCGATCGCCTGAAAATCCCAGCACTCCCAATGTTGTTAGTCCACCCCCAGAGGTAATCAGCGAAGTTTCAACGCCAATTACTAAGGAAGTAGAAACACCAGAAATTAATGCTGTTTCCCCAGAAATTAGCGAAATTTCAGAAGTTGCTTCTACTCAAACTGATGATGATATCCGAGTTATTGAAATCACTAGCGCGGAAAATATAGTTCAGCCACCAGAAGCTGTCAGCGAAGTTCCACACGATGTCCGTAATGATATTGTCGATTTGCGTACATTAATTGTCGAAGAAGTTATCCTAGATGTTGAGGAAATAGAAGTTCCAGAAGCCAGCCAAGCTTACTCTGATGACGCAATAGCCACACCTCAAGATGTTATCGAGGCTCCTGAGGAGGAAATTACACCTGCGGAAACTACGCACGATGAAGTTACAGATTTTGAGGCAGCGCTGGCAGCAGAAGCTACTTTTGTACAACGGCGTGAAATAGAAAACGCCATTCCCCAAGCTAATGAGGAACGCGATGCAGAGTTGGAAGCAGCACTAGAAGCAGAAGTCACCTTCGTACAGCCACGCGATCTTACTGAGGGTGCAATTTTCCAAACTACTGAAGATCGCGATGCAGAATTTGAAGCCGCACTAGAGGCAGAAGTCACTTTCGTGCAGCCGCGTGACATATTCAACCGAGTATCCCAAAATGCTGTTCCCGAAGCGACTCAAGAAGAAGTAGTAAACTTGGATACGCCAATCGCTACAGAAAACATCGCAGATGTTGATGAAGTTGCGAGCGATGTTATCCCAGAAACTAGCGAAGTTCGTGAAGATGTAGACATTCAACATCAGGACACATCCAGCCAAGTTATAGAGGAAACTAGTGAAGAGTTAGTAAATTTAGACACACAAATTTACTCAGGAGACTTCACAAATGTCGATCGAGTAGAAACTGATGAAATAGTCAGCGAAGTTCCTGAAAGCTCGCCAATTCACTCAGAAGACTTGGCAGATGTGGAGCGAGTAGAAACTGATGAAACAGTCAGCGAAGTTCCTGAAAGCTTGAGGGCATCTGATGATAATGTTCCAGAAGTTTTCAGTAATCAATACGTTGATTTGACTGATACAAGTACAGAAGAAGTCAATGTAAATGAAGTTTCTAGTTCAGACGAGATTCAATCTTTGGAATTAGTAGAAAACGAAACTCCTGAAATCATCAGCCAAACTGTTGAAGAAGTTTCTCAAGCAGAAGCAATTGAATCTGAGGAAATTTCATCTGAAGTAGAAGCAATTGAATATGAGGAAATTTCAGAAGAGATTGTAAGTGAGCCTGCAAAAGCGATCGCTCAAAGAAACATAGTACTAATTGCTCACGAAAGCAAGAAATTGGAACTTGCTGAATTGGTTGCTCAGCATCAGGAATTTTTCTCCCAAAGCTATACAATTACCTGGCCATCTGTTAGCGAAGTTTTACATCAACAAGCAGGTATAACTATTAGTCAACAAACCCCCGCGCCAACTTCTGGAGGCTTTCAAACAATTGCTTCATTGGTTGGGTCGGGAGAAATTTTAGCGGTGATTTTCTTGAGAGATTTGTTACAACCTCAGCCTGGTCAAGCAAATGAAGAAGCACTGCTGAGATTATGCACTATTAATCAAGTTTTACTGGCAACTAATGTACCAACCGCAGAAGCGATCATGCATTATCTCAAACAGGTAGTAAATTAGCACTAAGTGGGGAGGGGGCAGGGGAAAAGGTTAAAGGTTAAAGGGAAAAGGAATAAATATAATCTTTCCCCTTTTCCCCGGTTGGTGAGCTTGTCGAACCATACCCCTTTCCCTTTCCCCATGCCTTATGCCCAATGCCCTGATGTAAAAAAATGTTTGCCAACTTCAAAAGTTTATTGAGACAGCCGATTATTTTTTCAAGTGCGATCGCTACACTTTTACTAGTAGGTATTCAAAAACTTGGGGTTTTTGAACCTCTAGAAATGAGAGTCTACGACCAGATGATGCAATTACGCGCTGACCCTGGCCCAGACTCTCGTCTGTTGATTGTTGCTTTAACTGAACAAGATCTTCAAAAATGGACTTGGCCGCTGTCTGGTGAACTTTTAGATCGACTGTTAGGTAAACTTGAGGAATACGAACCGCGAGCCATTGGTCTAGATATTTTTCGCGATTTACCGGTACAGCCTGGTCACGATAAACTACTACAACGCCTACAACAGAGCGATCTCATCATTCCCATCTGCAAACATTCTGGTTTCAAAAATCCAGGAAATGCTCCTCCTAAAGGTGTTGAACCAGAACGAGTAGGATTTAGTGATGTTGTAGAAGATACTGATTCTACAATTCGCCGCAATTTATTATTAGTAAGTTCAGATGAATCTGACCCTTGTCAAAGTACATATTCCTTCAGTTTACAGCTAGCACTCAAATTTTTAGAAGTTGGTGGTATTCAACCAGAATTTACCCCAAATAAGGAATTAAAATTACGAAATATTGTATTTAAACCCTTGCAAAGTAATGCTGGCGGGTATGAAAAAGCCGATACCAACGGTTACCAAATCCTGCTTAATTACCGTTCTGGTCATCAAATTGCCCAGCAGGTAACAATTACAGACATACTTGAGAATAAAGTTAAACCAGATTTAGTTAAAGACCGTATCGTTTTAATTGGTTCAACAGCAAATAGTTTACTTGATATTTTTAATACGCCATTTGCTAGTGGTAAGTCAGATAATTCTGGCAAAATGGCAGGAATTGAAATTCATGCCCAGAGTGTTAGTCAAATTCTTAGTGTAGTTCTTAATCAACAGCCTCTATTTTGGTTTATCCCTGAGTGGGGTAAAGTTCTTTGGATATGGGGATGGACTGTAGTTGGTGGTTTATTAGTATGGCGAATTCAGCATCCTTTAGCTTTAGGATTGGCAGGAGCAACAGCCCTAGCAGTTTTATTTGCAGGTAATTTTATAATTTTTACTCAAGCTGGATGGTTACCAGTAATACCTCCAATGTTGGGGTTAGTATTTACTGGCGGGAGTGTCCTTGCATATACCGCTTATAAAACGAAAGAAGAACAAAAAGAAATTACACAAAGAGTTCAAGAACACCAACAATTAATTATTGAATTACAAGCACTTTTACGGCAACGCGGTGATGCTTCCAATGAAGCGCCAACAGTAATTGCTGATTCTATCGGGCAAGAAATTGCACTAGGCACGTTACTAAACAGCCGCTACAGAATTACTGAACGCTTGGGTTCTGGAGGATTTAGTAATACTTATTTAGCTGAGGATATCAAGCGCCCTGGTAATCCCCAGTGTGTAGTTAAACAATTACGACCTCCCCGCCAAGATGCAGAATATTTAAATGTTGTCAGGCGCTTATTTGACGCTGAAGCCGAAATTTTAGAAACTTTAGGTAAGCATCCACAGATTCCCCAATTGTTAGCTTTTTTTGAAGAAAATCGTCAGTTTTCTTTAGTGCAAGAATTTGTCCGGGGGCACGCTATGGATAAAGAGTTAACTTCTGGTGCGCGACTCAAACAAACTGAAGTTGTGGACATACTAAAAGAAGTTTTACAAGTGCTTGTTTTTGTTCACAGCTATGGTGTAATTCATCGAGACATCAAACCTAGTAACTTAATTAGACGAGAATCAGATCGGCACATTGTTTTAATTGACTTTGGCGCTGTTAAACAAATTCAGCCCCAACAACAAGAATATCAAACTATTTCAATTGGTACTCCAAGTTATGCTCCTTCTGAGCAAATGAGTGGGTTACCAAAACTAAACAGCGATATCTATGCATTGGGAATTATGGGTATACAAGCTTTAACTGGAGTAGACCCAAGAGTATTTCGCAGAGATGCAAATACTGGTGAAATAATTATCCAAACTGAACCTGACGGTAATACAGACGTTTGGCAGAGTTGGCGCGACTTAGCTGAGGTTACAAATGATTTATTTCTTATCTTAAATAAAATGGTACATTATGACTTTACTCAAAGATATCAGTCAGCAGCAGAAGTGTTAAAAATTATTGAAAGTTTATAAATACAAAAGAATTCAAAATTCAGAATTCAACAGTCAGGTTTCAGAAGAATATAAAATTACAACAGATTTTATAGCATTTCTCGATAAGCGTGAAGTACAAGGTAGGGGCGCAAAGCTTTGCGCCCCTCCAATTTTCTTTCTTTAGCTACCCTGGCAAACTGGTTATGGACAGCTTGTGGTGTCAGAGCTTAGAATTGGTGGGTCTGCTTCTATTGAGACAGATAATTGATTCAAAACACACTAGACCTCTTGCAAAAAGCACTTTTCCAAGAGGTGGGAAAAGGTTAAAGGGGAAAGCGAAAATACCAAACCTTTCCCCTTTTCCCCTTCCCCTTTTCCCGACTTCTGCAAGAAGTCTACTGTATAAAGCACGTTGCATCCTATAAATATAATGTCTCTTTTGATAAGGGGAAATAATTGATTGGAAACCCTAAATAATGCCACGAATTACAAACAATTAAAGAAGCGAATCATTATTTCTCTAGCTATTATTCTTACTATTGGGCTTTTATACAGCCACTATCGCTATTCTATTTGGTGGTTGAATCAAGAGGTAGGAGGAATTTTTTATGAGATATTTTGGTGCTTGTTCGCCTTTCTATTTATCACCACTCGTTCTTCAGTTTGGCAAATCCCTTTATGGGTATTGGTAATTACTTGCTTATTAGAATTTCTGCAATTGTGGGATCAACCATTTTTAAATTGGGTACGTTCATTTTGGTGGGGAAAAATGTTATTTGGTAGCGTCTTCACTTGGGCAGATTTTCCCTATTATTTTATTGGGAGTGGGTTCGGATGGCTGTGGTTGCGGCTTTGCGTCCGGGGAGTAAAGCTCAAATAATTTAGTCTTTTGTCATTTTTCGTCATAACTTGGGTATCCATCGAGATATCTGGCTTTGTTTGCAAACTGCGATCGCTTGCTTCGCTGTTCCCAACCTTACTATTTTTGGCTGCAACTTAGTATCAGGCTAAATTTTGGGTTATTTTCATAATTTTACATTTAATATACGGTAAATCAGTCGAGTTACCGTATAATACTTAAAGTTGCGATCGCTTCCTTTGATTACCGTAGATAGCAACCAAAGAAAGCGAACTTTGCGAAAACTCCTCTATGGATTGAATGGAGAATCTACATGAGCTACAAGCATATTGAAGTCAAACCAGTAGCTGGTTTCATCGGTGCTGAAATCAGTGGCGTGGATCTTTCGCGTCCTCTGCACGACGAAGCAGTCCAAGAAATTCGTCAAACACTATTGAAGTGGAAAGTTGTATTCTTTCGCGGTCAGAACATTGACCATGCTGCACAAATCGCCTTCACATCTCGTTTTGGTGAAGTAACCTACGCACATCCCCACGAAGATGAGCCTATCGAAGGTTACTCACAAATCCTGCCTATTGACCGCAGCCGCTACGAAAAGCGCAACGGTCTACGCCGTTCCAGCTACGAGAGCCGCTGGCACACCGATGTGACAGCAGTTGTCAACCCCCCTGCGGGTTCAATTTTGCGTGCGGTTAACGTTCCTAGCATCGGTGGCGACACACAGTGGACTAATTTGGTTGCAGCTTACGAGGGTCTGTCAGCACCCGTGCGAGCGCTTGCAGATACACTCAAAGCCGAACATCGTTTTAATGCGCGTTTGAATTTGCCTAGCAACAGCAAGATTGCCCAACGCATCGCGTCCAATCCTTTGGTTTCCATCCATCCAGTGGTTCGGGTTCATCCAGAGACGGGCGAACGTGCATTGTTCGTGAACCCTGGCTTCACCTCGCACATTCTTGACGTGTCACGACAAGAAAGCGACTTGCTGCTTGAATTATTCTTCAACCAGATTACCAAGCCCGCCTACACCACCCGCTTCCGCTGGAATAATGGTGATATTGCCTTCTGGGACAACCGCGCCACCGCCCATTTAGCCCCTCAAGATCTAGATCATATAGAAGTCGAGCGCGTACTCTACCGCACCACCATCACAGGCGACGTTCCAGTTGGGGTTGACGGTTTCCGCTCCCAAGTGGTAGAAGGTGAAGCTTTCAACAGCGAATTACCAACCGTTTTGAAAAACCAAGCCCAGAAACTCGAAGCCCAACCAGTACTTTCATAAAGTACAACATCAATAGGGTTGCAATTTAAATAATTTACATAGTAGGGTAGCACAGCTAGCTATGCTACCCTACAAAATTCAAGCCCCAGTATAGACAAACGGTATGGGGGATAACTTGGAGTCACTAAAAAGCGCCCTCCTTTTGGGAGAGCGCTTTTGATTTTATTTAATTTTCAGTTGACTTGGTTAACAATTAACCGTTGATGGAAGGAGCGGTTAGAGCAACAGGAGCAACATCAGCAGCAGCCAAGTCTAAGGGGAAGTTGTGAGCGTTACGCTCGTGCATTACTTCCATACCCAAGTTAGCGCGGTTGATGATGTCAGCCCAGGTATTGATTACGCGACCTTGAGAGTCGATGATGGACTGGTTGAAGTTGAAACCGTTCAAGTTGAAAGCCATTGTGCTTACACCCAAAGCGGTAAACCAGATGCCGATTACAGGCCATGCAGCTAAGAAGAAGTGCAAGGAACGGCTGTTGTTGAAGGAAGCGTATTGGAAAATCAAGCGACCGAAGTAACCGTGAGCAGCGACGATGTTGTAGGTTTCTTCTTCTTGACCGAACTTGTAACCGTAGTTCTGAGATTCGCTTTCGGTTGTCTCACGAACCAAGGAAGAAGTAACTAGAGAACCGTGCATTGCGGAGAACAAGCTTCCGCCGAATACACCAGCCACACCTAACATGTGGAAGGGGTGCATCAAAATGTTGTGCTCTGCTTGGAACACAATCATGAAGTTGAAGGTTCCGGAGATACCCAAGGGCATACCGTCAGAGAATGAACCTTGTCCGATGGGGTAGATCAAGAATACTGCGGTTGCTGCTGCTACTGGTGCAGAGAACGCTAGGCAGATCCAAGGACGCATTCCCAAGCGGTAAGATAGTTCCCACTCACGACCTAAGTAGCAGAATACGCCGATTAGGAAGTGGAAAATTACCAACTGGTAAGGGCCGCCGTTGTACAGCCATTCATCTAAGGAAGCTGCTTCCCAAATTGGGTAGAAGTGCAAACCAATTGCGTTGGAGGAAGGTACTACTGCACCGGAGATGATGTTGTTTCCGTACAGTAAGGAACCTGCTACTGGTTCGCGGATACCATCGATGTCTACTGGGGGTGCTGCGATGAAGGCGATTACGAAGCAGGCGGTGGCGGCTAGCAGGGTGGGGATCATTAGTACTCCGAACCAGCCGATGTAGAGGCGGTTGTTGGTGCTGGTGATCCAGTTTGCAAACCGCTCCCATACGTTGGCGCTCTCGCGACGTTGAATGGTTGCTGTCATTGTTTTATAAATGCGGTTGTTTTTTTACCGGATGAATTAGGCGATTTGTTTTCGCCTGTGAATGTAATTTACATTGCTTTACGTAATTTAATCAAGTTTTATTAAGACAGTAAAACTTATGTTAAGCATAAGCTTTACTTATTTAAAGTTGAGAAAAGGCGATCGCACGCTTGCCATATAGATATGCAGAGAATTGCGGTGAAAAAGCCCAGTTTCAAGAGGGACTGGGCTTTTAGCTATCTCAATCTATCAAAGGAGGTAAACTAGTGCGATCGCGATCGATCGACCAAAGGTGATTAGAGATTGACCTTGACAACTTTGTTTTTTTCTTGCTCAGTTTTAGGTAGTGTCAGGTGCAAGATGCCGTCTTTATAATCTGCGGTGACATTGGTGTTTTGGATTCGAGCAGATAAAGGAATTACACGTTGGAATTTACCGTAGTAAAATTCTGTCTTAGTATTACCCTTTTCTTCGGTTTTAGTTTCAGACTTGCGTTCGCCGCTGATGTGAACGGCATCTTCGGTGACTTGAATATCTAAATCTTTGGCTTCGATTCCTGGCAGTTCTAGCTTCAGATAAATAGCATCATCAGTTTCTTGAAGTTCAGCAGATGGAACTTTGATAAAATCTCTATCAAGCAATCCAGATGGTACTCTGGTGTCTTCAAATAAATTATTAATTTGACGTTGTAGAGTGTCGATTTCTCTCCAAGGGTTCCAACGAACTAATGCCATAACTCTTCCTCGCAATTAATTAGTTATTTGTTTAATAAGTTTTGCACTTGTTTTTGTGCTTAATTTCAATATTACGCATGGTTAAAACTCCTGTACATTCGGTTATTATCACCATAAAATTGATGATTGCCGCACTACGTTATTGGCAAAGATAAATTACGGCTTACTCTCATTTTTATGTTCGGTAAACCGAAATATACGTGAGAATTTAGCAATAAAAGGCAATAAGTAATAGGTAGCAGGCAATAGGCAATAGATTTTTTTGCGAATGATTTAGGTTTGCACAATGGAGGTAAAATATCAGTTGAAAGTGACGATAAATGAAGGGGTTTATGACCACAGCAGTCAAGAAACTCACGCTGGAAGAGTATCTTGTTTATGATGATGGCACAGATGCTCGTTACGAACTTGTAGATGGAGAGTTAGTAGAAATGCCGCCGGAAAGCGATAGAAATAACTTAATCTCTCTCTATTTACTCTCCCAGTTTCTCAAGTTTGTTCCGATTCAGCTTATCCGGCATAAAGATACAAAACTCGTGGTTATAGGCAACCGGACTCGTGTGCGATTGCCTGACTTGATGATATTAACGCAGGAGTTATTAGAGGCGATCGCCGGAGGACGAGCTACAATCACTCCAGATATGCCTTCCCCAACAATGGTAGTTGAGCTTGTCTCTCCAGGAAAAGTCAATGAGGATAGAGACTAACGCTATAAACGTTCTGAGTATGCAGCGCGAGGTATCGCTGAATACTGGATTGTTGATGCCCAAAAAGCTAGAATTACCCCACTGACTCTGGTTGATGGATTGTATGAAGAAAGTGTGTTTCAGGGGACAGACATTATTAAATCGGCTACTTTTCCAATGCTGAATTTGACAGCAATCCAAGTATTAACGGTAGGACAAGTCTAATATTTGATAAGGCAGAATCACAATTGAGAATTTACGAGTAAAAGATGTTTTATAGTGTTTAGTTAGCCGATTGAGCTTCTGTACTTCACTAATGTGAAATCTACTATGACTACTACATACGTCAACCAATGGGACGATTGCCAGGATTGACTGCATGAATATATTCACTACCCGATCGCGGTCTTCCTCGTTTATAATAAGCCTCTTCTGGTTTACCCCATCCAAGCTGCAAAATTATTTCTAAAAAGTTAGAATTTTCCCACTTCCATAAACTTGCCCATTCTGTTATTTTAGCAATTCTTTCAACATCAGGTATAGCAATTTGTTGGTGTTGTTTACTATTGTTGAAACTTAAATACAAGTCCATCCCCGTAGTGACTTCATACCAAAATTCCAAAATCGAATTTTTAGCGGCTTTTAAAATCTCTAAATCACTGGTAAGCGCTATTAATTCGGTATCTACTTCGGGATAATGCAAGTATTTACCTTTGACTGTCATTTCCCGCCAGATAATACCTGACACTTTATTTTCTCTTTGGTAATCGTGAATTGCCGCTTTGAAATCTTGATAGGCTGTGAATTTTTGCAACCCATCAGTTCTGATAAACTGGTCAATTACAGGATTACCAGAAACTTTTACCTCTAATTTCAAACGTTTTCCTTTGAGGCAAGCTTGGCGTTCATCTGCCAAAATTTGGATTAGTTCTTGAGTGGTGTAAACCTTTGACATCAGAATAAACTTTAGTTAGTCATTGGTTATTGAGCATGGGGCAAACAGGGCATTAGGCATTTGCCATTAGTTATGAACTATAGACTATGAATTAACTTTCTAACGTGTTATACAGAATATTTCAATAAATAGCCGTCATTAACTATGCAGACAAATCACAAATGAAAAAGAGAATAGGTAAAAAATTGAGTTTAGAACCTTCTGCATCATCTCTCCTGCCTCCTGTCTTCTACTGATTATGCTTTGGCATAGAAAACAATGCAGTAACAGACAGCACTAAAAATTAGGGCAGACCAATTGGTCTACCCGATAAGTTACTTAGCTAACTCACTACTAAACTCATTGAAAGCCCGTCGCTTTAGCTGTGCTGTTTCCGTGCGTGGCGATAAATCGAATATTTTGCGAAATTCATCGTCTATATCTTCAAAAGCTACTTGACCCGTTTTATTCAGAACTACTTGACCCGATCGATTAAACACTAAAACCTGAGGAACCCTCCCAGAATAGTAATATCCTGGTTCTTTAGAATCGTAGGTTTGTTTGAGCGGGATGCTATCTACACTAATAGGGATAATCTCTACTACCCGACCATATAATTCCTGTACTCGTGAAATGGAGATGGCATATCTTTTGGAATCGCTGCTGTCATCGAGATAAAAGGCCAAAAATACAGGTTTATGTTCTGCTAAAGCTTGTGCCAGTGTCTGTTTGGAGGGAACTAATGAACCGTTACCCGCATAGACCACAAACATGTTGCCATCATATCTATCATCATTGAGACCAGCATACGCAGGTTGCATACTTATAATGAACAGACAAACAACCAACAACATGCATTTGGACAGCAACCTTCGCCAGCCAGTAAGTTTTTTATGTAAAAAAAGAAACTTTGTGCTATTCATCAAAAGAAACCTTGCAAGCTACTACTTGTCGTGAGTTGTGCTGAAATCGGCAAACTGGGCTGGATATATAATTACGCCCGCGCACTATTTTTTAAGATAACTCGTATTGATGAATCGAAAGCAAGGCACTATTCCAAACACCGCAGAATCCGAAGATCTTGCAGTCAACTACACATATTTTGGCTCAATGGCTAATGTAGTCAAAATAGCTTGTATGAGTACTTCTGGTTCAATTGGCTTGGAAATATGGTCGTGAAATCCCGCGGCTAGTGCTTGTTGTCGATCGCCTTCTCCAGCATAAGCAGTAAGGGCGATGGCCGGAATTTCTCCGCCGCGATCGGGGGACTGCTTTCTAATTTGCCGAATTAATGTGTAGCCATCGATATCGGGCATACCAATATCACTGATTAGCAAATCAAATTTTGCCTGCCCCAAACTGCTTAGAGCTTCGCTAGCTGAGTTCGCTTGAGTCACTCGCGCTCCGTGCTGTTCTAGTAGGAAGGCGATCAGCTCCCGTGAATCTGTGTCATCGTCTACAAGTAGTGCTTGCAAACCATTGAGATTGAAGTCTGAGCCATTATCAGATGCAATATCATCTTGATTTAGTTTTGCCGCAGGGATGAGTGGAAGCTTGATTGTAAAGGTCGATCCTTGTCCTTCTCCAGGACTCGCTGCTTCAACGGTTCCTCCGTGGAGTTCAACCAAATGGCGCACGATCGCTAACCCCAACCCCAACCCGCCAAATTTTCGGGTGGTTGTCCCGTCAGCTTGGCGGAAGTAGTCAAAGACGTAGGGCAGAAAGTCACTAGTAATACCTCTACCAGTGTCGCTTACAGTCACTTGAGCATAGCTAGGGATTGGGGATTGGTGACTGGGGACTGGGGATCGGGGATTGGGGATTTGAGTTATTTCTTCCTTTACTCCCCCTGCTTCCTCTACTCCCCCTGCTTCCCCTACTATCTTGGACAATTGCACCTTTACTCGACCACCTGGTGGGGTAAATTTAATGGCGTTGGCAAGTAAATTCCAAACAACTTGTTGCAAACGAGCGGAATCGCCAAGTACTTGACCAATGTTCGGCTCAAATATTGTTTCAATCTGAATAGATTTAGCTTCAGCTGCGAGGCGCACGGTTTCAAGGGCAGCTTTGATGGTAAAAGTTAAACTAACTGGAATTGTCTTCAAACTTAACTTGCCTTGGAGAATGCGCGACACATCCAGCAGATCTTCAATTAGTTGTGCTTGCAATTTGGCATTGCGTTCGATGGTTTCGAGTGCGTACTGACTTTTGGCTGTGTCAGGCTGGGTTGTTTGCAGAATTTTTGCCCAACCCAGAATCGGATTCAGGGGCGATCGCAATTCATGAGACAACACTGCGAGAAACTCATCTTTAATTCGGTTGGCTTGCTGTGCTTGTTCTGTCTGTTGCTGCAAAGAGACCATCAGTTCATTGAGGCGATGGTTCTGCTCTTGCAGCAAAGCTTCTGCTTGTTTGCGCTCGGTAATTTCTGACAGGATGAAAACGGCACCTGTGAGAGTCCCCTGCTGATTAAATGCCGGGTCGATGGTTTTGGCAAACCACCGTCCTTGAGACTGAAATTCTAGAACTTGCCGTTGGTGAGTTTCTTTAGCACGGCGAAAGCAAATGCCGTCACCGATTCCCCATTGTGAGTTTATCAACTCATGGTAGAGACGACCCAAAATTTCGCTCTGATGCTTGCCAACCATCTCTATCATGGCGCGATTACAGCGCAGAATTATACCTTCTCGATCTACCAGACATACGCCGTCGTTGATGGAGTCGAAGGTGCTTTGCCACTCCCGCGCCGAGGAAAAAGCAGATTCTTCTGCCCGTCGAATTCGCAATAGCGATCGCACCGTAGCAACCAGTTCAATGGGTTCAACTGGTTGGGCTAAATAGGCATCGGCACCGCTATCTAAGCCTTCTACTTTGTCCTGGCTTTGGATAAAACTTGCACTCAGGTGTAGTACCGGGATAAAAGTCGTTTCGGGGTTTGCTTTAATTTGGCGACAGACTTCAAAGCCGCTCAAATCGGGTAATTTGACATCTAGAATTATCAAAGCAGGCTGATACTCAACAGCTGCCTTTAATCCAGCCGCTCCAGTTGCTGCTTCCATCACGGTAAACCCGGCATTTTGCAAAATCCGGGTGACAACGTAACGATTGGCTGGGTCATCGTCAACATGCAGGATCGTTACGTGTAGCTCAGACATTGTTTTTTCCCCAAGCATCCAGAACAATTCCGGCTTTGACGAGGGCATCTTGAAGTTGGGCGATCGCTGCCGTTTGAGAGCCTGTTTCTTTGGAAAGAATGGCAATACTTTGTTTTGCTAACCGCCTTTGCACTTCTACATCCAGTTGAGCAGATGAATGGATAATTACAGGAATCGACTGAGTGACAGAATTGTTTTTAAGCTGTTCGAGTACATCAAAACCACCGATCTCTGGCATCTCCAAGTCAAGTACGATCGCACTTGGATGCTCGTTTTGTGCCAAATTTAATCCTTCTTCTCCATTCGGGGCTTCTAAAATACTCAATGTTGTGTTTATCAACAGTTGTTTCACTAGATATCGATAGGCAGGGTCATCATCAATTAATAAAATTTTTTGAGGGCTATTCTTATTAATCAGCGTATTGAGTTTATTCAACAGCGGCAATCTGTCTACAGGCTTAATTAGAAAGCCGTCGGCTCCTAGCGCCAGTGCTTGTTTCTCGTTATCAATGATAGTAATGACGAGTACAGGGATGGTACGAGTCGTTTCGTCTGCTTTGAGTTCTCGCAAGAACGTCCAGCCGTTTTGCCCTTCTAGCATAATATCTAACATAATCGCCGTTGGTTGAACTTGCTGTAATACAAGCCTTGCCTGAGCTAAGGTACGAGTCGGAATCAGTTGATAGGTTGACTCTTGGAGGTGTTTTTCGTAAATAAATAGCGTTTCCGGATGATCTTCAACCGCCAGAATGGGCAGGCGATTTGGCTCAAGTGAGGCGGGTTGCTTTAGGGTGGGAAATTCAGTTGTATGTGGGTAGACGATGGGAATCGATGCCGTAAAGGTGGAGCCTTGACCAACCTCGCTTCTCATGGAAATGCTGCCGCCGAGTAGCTCTGTTAGCTTGCGCGATAACGGCAACCCTAAGCCGGTTCCCTTGACCTGCTTTTGCAGAGGGGACTCAATTTGCACAAAATCCTCAAAAATCCGCTCTCGATCGCCTGGAGCAATGCCGATGCCCGTATCGGATACGCAGAAGGTCACAGTATGACCTGTTTGCATCGCGGTTACGCGTACTTCTCCTTGTTGAGTAAATTTGAGGGCATTGGAGACAAAGTTTCTGAGAATTTGGGCGACTTTGCTCTCATCGGTATAAAGGGGAGGTATGGCGTTGGGTTCCTCGACAATCAGTGCCACAGAAGAGTCTTGAACCAATAATGGGCGCAGCATTCCCCGCAACGTGGCAAATAAGTCACTGACTTCAAAGGAGGCGGGGCGCACTTCAATTTTTCCCGCTTCCACCTTTGCTAAATCCAGCAAGTCGTTGACCAATTCTGATAATCCGCTCGCTGCCTTTTGGATAAATGTTACCTGCTTTTCTTGCTCGACGCTCAAATCGCCATCCATCCGTGCCAGCAGCATCCGAGAGAGCGACAAAATGGAGTTGAGGGGCGTGCGGAATTCATGGCTCATGTTCGAGAGAAAACGGGTTTTTAGCTCGTTTGCCTTTTGTAGCGAGTCTGCCTTTTCATCCAGTTCTGCGTAGAGGGCAACCACACCGCGATTGGTGTCTTCTAGTTCCCGATTGAGACGAATTAGTTCTTCCTCCCGCTTCCGCAGCTCCGCCATTGCCTGGAGTAATTCCTGGTTTTGTTGCTGGATTTCTTCATAGGGATTCTGGGGCGATCGCTCGATTACGGTTTCTCGAATTTGGTGTAATTGCGAATCGGTGAAAGTCGGCGATCGCTTCGATAATCTTTTACTCATCACCACCGTTGTCCCTTGTCCCGGTAGCGATTCAATCTCAAAAAAATCCATCAGTCTGCGGGTGCCAACGATGCCCAACCCCATTCCGGTACTAGAGGTATAGCGTCCTGCCAAAACGTCTGCCAGATGAGGAATGCCCTCACCTCTATCCTCAACCCGAATCAAAAACGCTTGCGGCTCTCCTTCAACACAAAATTCCACCGTTCCGCCTTTGGCATACTGAAACGCGTTGCGGGCAATTTCGGAAATTGCCGTTGCCAATCGTGCCCGATCTTGAGCATCAAAGCCCAACTGCTCGGCAATTTCCCTAGTTCGTTGCCGAGCTTGCACAACATCCTGTTGGTAGTGGATTTTGAGGCTGAAAAGGATTGTCACGTCGCTTTGCTCCAATTCAAAATTGCACTTCCTTTAGGGCTTGTTCCCTCAATTACGAATTACTAAGTAGGCAGACATAATTAAATGTAAACTACTACAAAACTTTAAACCCCCTATCAAAACACACTTTCCCCCCTGCCTCCTGCCCCCATTGGTGTCAACTTAAACTCAAATTGCCCCACAATCGTTTTACCCCACCCCCAGCCCCTCCCCTTGGCAAGGGGAGGGGAGGTTTTGGCTTTAGACAAAACCGGGGTGGGGTAACGCGGATCTTGATGGTAAGTGAGATAGCTGAATATCGCATTTTTACAAGGATTTGACGTTAAGTTGACACGTATGCCCTGCCCCCTGCCTATTTCCCCATTCCTTTAGCCACCAACACCGTTACATCGTCCCGTTCTCGGTTAAAGTCTCGGTATAACAGGCCTGCAATCAGGCTGGGATGTTTTTGACTCAAACCGGGATAGCGATCGAGCCGCCACTTAGTGTCTAATCCGTCAGAATGCATAATTAAAAGTCCGTTAGCATACCAAGGATATCTGAACTCTTGAATTTTGCGGATTTCATGCCCCACCGTGCCGTTATGAGATAGGAGATTGTGCTGTTGAGTATACGAGAAAATGCTGGCAGAAATATTGCCAATTCCGGCAAAGCGGACAGACTCTTGTTCAAAGTCGATTTCGGCAATGGCCAGTACTGCTCCTCGCGTACTTCGCAAGGCGGCGTGGGCAGCTTCGATAATCGCTCCTGGAAAAAGATGATGATGCTCTTGAAAGATTTTCACGGCTTGGGAAGCAGCACTGGCAGCCAAAGGCCCATGCCCCAAGCCATCGACTACTAGCAACAAACTGCGCGAAGCATCGATTTCACATACCCAAGCATCTCCGGAAATATGCTCCCCTCGTTTGGGCAAACAGATCGCCCCAATTTCTAAGGTCTTTTGAGGCGGATGGGGTGTCGAGTCCGACCAAAGGTGAGCCAGGAGTGCTGTCCCTTGCTTGGGAATCGAGTAAATTTCCAATAAATGAGAGAGGCGAAGAATTGCGCCCAATCCGTTGCCTGATGTTCCGCCTGTGGAAAAGCCATCTTGCAAACACTCATCTACATCGACCATCCCCGGCCCTTTATCCAGCGATAAAATCTCAATGCCGACGGCTAAATGCTCCTTGAGCGATCGCAGCAGTATGACTCCACCGCGAGCGTGCTGCACCAAATTGTTAGCAATCTCTGTCACCACAATGCCAACTTTGCCGCGTTGGGTTTCCTGAAAGCCGAGCCGAGTTACCAAAGCCATAGCTAACCTTCGAGCTTCCCCGGTCTGGCTGGATTCAGTAATTGTGATGGCCACAGATTCGCTCATTTTATTTCCATCGTATAATTATTACCCGCGTTCCTTCTCCCACCGCAGACTGAATCTCAAATTCGTTGGCAAGCCGTTTGGCACCGCTCAGCCCCATACCCAAGCCGCTGCCGGTGGTGAACCCATCCTTCAGTGCCAACTCAATATCGGGAATTCCCGGCCCGCGATCTTCAAAGGTCAGTTTAATTCCTCGTCGTTTTCCTTCCTCAAGAGTTTCTAGCTTGGCTGTACCGCCTCCACCATAGTCGAGGGTATTGCGGGCTAACTCGCTGGCGGCGGTGACAATTTTAGTTTGATCTACTAAGCCAAAGCCAATTTCCACAGCCAACTGGCGTACTGCCTGCCGAACTAAGACTACATCACCAGAAGATTGAATTTCGAGGGTTTCAGTCTTCTGCATCGTCATCTGCACGCCATTTAGTCGCAGTGATATGATTTGTGGTTTCATCGAGTGACGATCGCAACAGTGCCATACCCTTTTCTACGTTTAAGGCAGTGCGAATCCCCGTCAGCGATAGCCCCAATTCCACTAAGGTGATTGCCACAGCAGGCTGCATTCCCACGACAACCGTTTGTGCATCCAGTACCCGTGACATTTTGGCAATGTTGGCTAAAATCCTCCCCAGAAAAGAATCAACGATCTCTAATGCAGAAATATCGATCAGCACGCCATGAGCGCGAGTTTGAGTAATGCGGTTGGTCAAGTCGTCCTGTAGCGTCATCGCCAAGCGATCGTGCATATCCACTTGGATGGTTACAAGCAGGAGATCGCCGATTTGGAGTATGGGAATACGTTCCATTGATTTCTCCTGCCCACCTATTCAGGTCGAGAGCGAATGCTTGCTCCCATACGTTTTAACGCCGTCAAAAAGGCATCGGCTAGCGTCGCTTTTGTTATGACATTAGTCAAATCAATGCCGAGATAGACGATGGTTTGGGCAATTTGCGGACGAATGCCACTAATTATACAATCGGCTCCCATGAGACGAGCAGCGGTAACAGTCTTAAGCAGATGTTGAGCGGTGAGAGTATCGACGGTGGGAACTCCGGTAATGTCAATAATGGCAATTTCTGACCCTGTTTCAACAATTTTCTGCAATAGAGATTCCATGACTATTTGAGTGCGGGCACTATCCAAAGTGCCGATAATTGGCAATGCCAAAATTCCGTCCCAGAGTTTAACCACTGGGATAGACAATTCCAGCAACTCTTCCTGCTGTCGGAAAATCACCTCTTCCCGCCACTTCTGATACTCTTCCACGATCAGCAATCCCAGTCGATCTAGTAACTGTGTAGCTAGCCAGATTTCTTTACCCAACTCAGTGGCGTCATGCAATTGCTGACGCAATCGATTGAAGAGGGGTTGCTTGAAGGAAAAAATGAATGTCGCTGTTTCCGAGGGTGTGAAGCCTTTTTGCGATCGCGATCGGGAAATGCTAGTCAGCATCTCTCGCATATCCAGCCACGTCGCTGCCTGAATATTAGTCAAGTTCCCTTGCCCAACAGCGAGCCGAAACAAGGTAAGAAATTCCCGACACTCCTCCTTTAACTCACTTTCTTTAATCAAGCCTCTGCGAAGATTGACAGCGGCTAACTCTTGAGTCCACTCTGACAGCATATCTGCCTCGAAAGTTTCCAGGATCTCTGGTATCTTACTTTCGCTCATCGTTCCTTTAAGGGCAACCTTTTTGATTATTCCAAAATCAGTGTATGACGATTCAGTGCCAGGTGAAAGGCGAAGTTGAAGAGGCGGGGGGCAGGGGGTGGGGAGATGGGGAGATGGGGAGATGAGGGAGTGTTACAACTAGAAGTTTAAAGCTCAGATATTCAGCGACGAACCTCAGATATTCAACGACGAACCTCAGAGGTTCCTTGTTGAACTTCTAAACTTTAAACTTTCAAATTTAACACTTCCTCATCTCCCCATCTCCCCATCTCCCCACTTCCTGCCCCCTGCCTCTTAAATATTGACACTGGCATTTTCAGCTAGGATTCGCTAAACTCACAAAATTAAATTTGCAACTAAAAAAGTTTCAATTAGCAACCGCCAGAAGGCTAGGGTACGAATGTGGGAAACAAAATACAACTTATAGATAGAGTGCGGCTGGGTTTCGCGGTTTCAGTGGCAAAAAACGTCACATTTTTGGTGCGATCGCTGCGTCTCGGTGCTGCTAGTGTATTGCCAGGCTCGATTGCTCGTCGCATTGAACCCCGACTTTTACAATTATTGAGCCAGCAAGTCAAAAAGGGAGTGATTTTAATTGCCGGAACTAATGGCAAAACCACAACATCGCTGCTTCTAAAAACGATACTAGAAAACAAAGGTTATCGCATCGCTCATAATTCTACAGGTGCAAATCTGGAAAACGGCTTGATGACAGCTTTGTTGGAAAGCACTAATTTAGTGGGAACGTTAGATGTTGATTACGCGATCTTGGAAGTTGATGAAAATATTGTTCCGAAAGTATTAACTCCACTCCAGCCGCAAATTATTCTTTGTCTAAACTTGTTCCGCGATCAACTCGATAGATACGGGGAAGTAGACACAATTAGTAAGCGTTGGACAAAGGTAATTTCGACGCTACCGCCAGAAACGGTAGTAATTCCTAATGCTGACGACCCAACTTTATCTCACCTGGGGCAGCAGTTACCCCAAAAGGTGTTATTCTTTGGCTTGAATGAACCAGAACATTATTTAGAAGCAATTCCTCACGCTGTTGATTCTATATATTGTCCCAAATGCGGACATTCACTAGATTATAAAGGTGTTTACTTGTCGCATTTGGGAGATTTTACTTGTCCACAGTGTGGTTTTAGTAAAAGTAAACCAAATCTGGAAAGTAGTGAATGGCCGCAAATTCTGGTTGGTTTATATAACAAATACAATACTTTGGCAGCAGTAACAGCAGCTAAAGAGTTAGGAGTTGATGAAGCAACAATTAAAGATACTATTAACAACTTTCAAGCCGCTTTTGGTCGCGCTGAAGATTTAGTAATTAATGGTAAAAAAGTACGGATTTTGTTATCAAAAAATCCTGTAGGCACAAATGAAACAATTCGCGTAGTGACTCAAAGTACAGATAAAACTACACTGCTAGTATTAAACGATCGCACCCCCGACGGCACTGATGTATCCTGGATTTGGGACGTGGATACTGAGAAATTAGTCGAACGTGGAGGAACTTTAGTAGTAAGTGGCGATCGCGTTTATGATATGGCACTACGCCTGCGTTACAGCCAAAAGTCTCCTGAAAGTACATTAAATTTAATTGTCCAAGAAGATTTGCGGCAGGCGATCGCTACTGCCCTAGAGCATACACCAGAGAATGAAACTTTGCACATTCTCCCTACTTATTCAGCCATGCTAGAAGTGCGAGAAGTTCTCACTGGTCGGAAAATTCTTTAAATTGGTGACTGGTGACTGGGGACTGGGGACTGGGAAAAGGCACACAGAGGTGGAAAGAGGCAAAGGAAAGATTGTTTATTACTCTCTCTACTTCCCTCCTCGCCCCTCCTCGCCTGCTCCCTCTGCTTCCTGATATCTCCTAGTCCCCAGTCCCCAATCCCCAGTCCCCAATCCCCAGTCCCCAAAATTATGAGTTTAGAAAATTTAGAATTAACAATTGGTTGGTTGTATCCAACGCTGATGAGTACCTATGGCGATCGCGGTAATGTGATTACTATAGAACGTCGCGCTCAGTGGCGGGGATACACTGTTAAAATATTACCCCTAGACCAAAATGCCACAGCAGCAGATATCAAATCTGTAGATGTCATAGTCGGTGGTGGCGCACAAGACCGTCAGCAAGAAATTGTCATGCGCGATTTGCAAGGTGCGAAGGCTGACGCGATGCGCGAGAAAATTGAAAATGGGACACCAGGAGTTTTTACTTGTGGTTCTCCCCAATTGCTGGGACATTATTACGAACCAGGCTTGGGGCAACGTATTGAAGGTTTGGGAATACTCGATTTAGTTTCCGTACATCCTGGTGAAAATACTAAGCGGTGTATTGGAAATTTAGTAATTGAAGTTACAGCCTCACGTTTGGCACAGGATTTAGCAGAGATGACGGGTAGTACACCGTACTTGGTAGGTTTTGAAAATCACGGTGGACGTACCAAACTCGGAAAAGTAGAAGCTTTGGGGCGGGTGGTGTACGGCTTAGGTAATAATGGTGAAGATGGGACAGAGGGAGCGTTTTATCAAAATGCGATCGCTACCTATTCTCATGGCCCTTTGTTACCTAAAAATCCCTTCGTAGCTGATTGGTTAATTCAAACGGCATTGCGGCTAAAGTATCAACAGGCAATTACCCTAGAACCATTAGATGATAATCTTGCTCTCCAAGCACGGGAAGCAATGTTTCAGCGATTAAAGGTGAGTTTACCAACTCGCACGACAACGCAAGTTTAAATTTTTGCCCTGGCTTTTCGCTTGCTGAATGTTCTTTTTGGCTCAGTGTATAAAAAACTTGCCATTTTGGCAGCATCATTTTGATTGTCTTTGGTAAAGTATAAAAGTCAATTACTTGTGGGCTATATTTACCGAGGTTTACTATACTTTTAGGTACATTCAGTTAAGTTTGCTATGCTAAGGGAACAATAGAAATTGCTGATGTATTGACTACACCAGCAATAAGCAGAATGATGAGTTTTGGTTAATTTCCCTCGTCCCTCTAAAAGACGAGGTATTTTTATTTTGAGGAAATCATTTAATTGCTGAATCCAAAAATATAGTAGCCAATGCAATACTTGTCGGTTAAGGGGGAAAGGGAAAGGGGAAAAGGGAAAGAAAAAACCTTTAACCCTTACCCTTTAACCTTTTCCCCAAACCAAATTCCAGTTTAAAATCCTTAACCGAGCAGTATTGGTAGCCAATGAGACTGTTGGCGAATTGATAGGGGGTCTAACGCATCAGCTTCAACCCATATTAATTTCTAGAATTTCAGTGCGTTTCAACGCACTTTAGCTATTAGCCCGCAATTTATTGCAGGACGGGAGAGTTACGCAAAACTAAGGGTTTAGGGGTGAGCGGTTTAACCCATCGTAAATTGACCAACAGTCTCATTCTATTCGCCCAGGCTTAAGTTGACACCAATGACATCTGTGCGTCCCTACTAGGATTTGCAGTAGAAGTATGGCTTTACTTTCCTAAAGCAAAGATTTCTGTATTCATAACAACTTTTCAAACAAACTCTTAGCTTTTTTAATCATCGGTTAGAATTTATACCAATTACTCCAATGATTATTAAGGCGATGGAAATGAGTTTAGTTAATGTGGCAGATTCACGAAACCAAATCATACCAATCATCGCGACTAGGATAGTTCCCAAACCAGCCCAAACAGAATAAGCTAGACTGACTTCAAGTTTTTTGAGAGCCAGAGTCAAAAAAGTAAAACAAAATCCATAGAAAACAAATATTAACACTGAAGGGACAATTTTAGTAAATCCTTCTGATAATTTCATGCAAGTTGTACCTGAAACTTCAAAAAGAATTGCTGCAATGAGGTAAATCCAACTTAGTGACATATCTGTTGCGAACAGTTGGTTATAGGGCTTTTATTATCTCTAAAAAAATTCCAAAATTCAATGCAAGAATATTTTTGATTTGGAAGTTCCTGAACTGAATCGTATTGCCCTTTAACAAAAAGAAATTCTCAATCCAAAATTCGTCTTGAAAAATTTGATTGGAGGTTGCTTGCGATCGAACTTTTGTCTGGGAAACGCTACGCGTAGCTTGCTTCTTTGCAGGAGTACGCAAAATCAAAAATAGAAGTAATTATATCAGATTTGCAATAAAAACCACTCTTTCTTATACCATTTCCCGAAAATTTTGATACAGGATCTACCGTAGGGGCTTTACAGCTGTGCATTAGTGTCAACTTAAGCTCAAACTGTTGCCCCACAATCGTTTTACCCGACCCCCAACCCCTCCTCTTAGCAAGGGGCTACGGTGTATATACAAGTCTCAAGTAGTTGATAAATCCTGGTTTTACCCCACCCTAACCCTCCCCTTATAAAGGGGAGCCACTGCGTTGGGCGGCTCTGCCGACTTGTTCGCGCAGCGTCTCCGACAGGAGAAGCAAGTGGCGTGAGGGAACTAGATTTCTTTTTCCCCCCTTTATAAGGGGGGATTAAGGGGGGTAATTCGACTTGTGTATACACAGTAGGTGCTAAGGGGAGGGGAGGTTTTGGCTTTAGACAAAACCGGGGTGGGGTAACGCGGATCTTGATGGTAAGTGAGATAGCTGAATATCACATCTTTACAAGGGTTTGACGTTAAGTTGACACCAATGACAGATGTGCGTCCCTACCAAGGTATTTGTATCAAGTTTAAAGTGAAACAGTATTAGAGAGCGCTTTTTCGTATGATTTGCTGAACCTATGCAGGTTTTTTAGGAAAGTGCAAAATTTTAAATCTTGTAGCTGAGCTAGTACGTTGCTTTGGTTGCAAAAGTTGTAGTGGCTGGGGAACCAGGACTGCAAGAAGGTTTTCTTTTGTCAGCCACTGGTATTAACGCAGCGTTAGCGACAAAGGAGCGTCACCCAAAAAGTGTTTTGTTATCGCGTAGGGTAACTCACAACTTAACAGGACTTACGCAATATGTGACTGAAAACCTTATTCAAGCGTTGCGGTAATTCATGAATTACCGCTACTTTCGTTATCTTTTGCGTAAGTCCTGCTTAAGATTTGAGGTGCATTAGGAACAATGTCCGTAACGCACCCTAAAAACTTGCTCTTTATTAAATGCAGTTTCTTAAGTTAAGCGTTTAGCGCTTCCTCTTGATGGGTTTGGATGACGCAATCAGAAAGGGGCCTAGCCACACAGGTAAGCACCCATCCAGCGTCAATTTGGTCGTTGTCTAAGAAATTCTGATCGTCTTGGTCAACTTCGCCTGAAATCAGCTTCCCGGTACAGGTAGAGCAAGAACCAGCGTTGCAGGAATAGGGCAAGTCCAGATTGTATTCCTCGTTAGCAATCTCTAAGATGTACTCATCTTCAGGAACGTCAATTACTTGTTCGCCATCTGGGGTCTTTAATGTGACCTTGTAAGTTGCCATGTAAAAATCCCTAACTAAATATAAACTCCATTTTCGATACTACGGGTTTATGTGCAGCTAGTCTAGAGTTAATTATGGTTGAATGTTCTAAATTCAAGAAGCAGCAGTGGGGCTAGTTTACATCTACCAAAAGGTGGACAGGAAAATCACAGAGCAAAAAATGTGGCGATCGCTTCAGCAAATCCCTCAAATGAACTATAATTTTCAGACACGATAGAAACATTCATTCCCAACTTTTGAGCATTACTTGTTGTGTAGGGGCCAAAGCAAGCGATCGCACAATCTCTATAATCCCTTGAAGAATTGACCATTCTTAAAAAACTTTCTATTTCTGCTGTGCTACTAAAAGCAATAACATCTATCTTTTTTTGACGAATCAAGTCTAATTCAATACTGTAAATATTTTTATCTAAACCCTGCGTGATATATGCAGGTACGCGAGTCACTTTTATGCCCAAATTCTCTAAGTCTGTAATTAAATTCGGTATCACATTTGGTTCCGGCAAACCTACAACTTCTGGAGCAGGTACCAGCACTTTTTTTTCATGAATTTGGACAATTGTTTTTAATTCGGCGACAATTCCCACTGGGCTAGATTCTTTCGGAATTAAATCCACTTTGCCAGTAAATGAGAATAAACTTTCTGAATCTTTTCCCAATGCACATAATTGGCAATTTTCTAACACAGATATAGGAATATCTAAATCATTCATGCGGTGAAAAAATGCAATTATTCCGTTCCTGCTTGTGAAGACAATCCAATCAAATTCTTTTATGCGGGTCAAAGCGTTGTCTAGCTGAGTATAGTTTGATAAAGAACAGGTTTCGATAGTAGGCATCAAAATAGGTAAACCGCCTTTTTTGATGATTTGTTCAGACAACCTATAAGCATAATTTCTCGGCGCTGTGACTAAAATTCTCTTGTTATGTAGAGGTAATTTGTTAGATGGAGCGAGCAAATTAATTTCTGTTGATTCGATGTGCATTGTTCAAAGGGAATAGGCAACCTACGGTGTATACACAAGTGGAATTACCCCGCTTAATCCCCCCTTGTCAAGGGGGGAAAAAGAAATCTAGTTCCCTGATATTCATCAGGTAATGACAGTCGGCTTTTCTCTACCTGTTAAGGTGCGAATTTGAGCAATTTCATCAGCGATCGCAATTAAATCTGCCAGTGCTTGCTGCGGATCGAGGTTTTGTTTAGCAGCATCCGGTTCATAAGATTCTAGATAAACTCGCAAAGTTGCACCGTGAGTACCCGTACCAGATAGACGGAAGACAATGCGCGAGCCATCAGTAAATCCAATCCGAATGCCTTGATTTTTACTAATGCTGCCATCAACTGGGTCAGTGTAGCTAAAGTCATCGCTATACTCAACCTCATACTTACCAAACTGTTTTCCTTTCAGATTTAGTATTTGCGATTGCAGTTGCTCCATGAGGGTATTGGCTCGCTCTGAATCTACTTCTTCGTAATCGTGACGAGAATAGTAGTTACGTCCGTATATCTGCCAGTGTTCGCTGACAATCTCCTCTACAGATTGTTGGCGTATTGCTAGAATATTCAGCCAGAACAGCACTGCCCACAGTCCGTCCTTTTCTCGAATATGGTTGGAGCCAGTGCCAAAGCTTTCTTCACCGCACAGAGTTGCTTTATCTGCATCTAATAAATTGCCAAAAAACTTCCAACCAGTAGGTGTTTCATAGCAGTCGATTCCAAGTTGTGCTGCTACTCGATCTACTGCCTGACTTGTAGGCATAGATCGCGCTACTCCTGTCAAACCAGCCTTATATCCTGGAACTAGCTTGGCATTGGCAGCTAAAATTGCCAGACTATCGCTGGGGGTAACGAAAAACCTGCGCCCCAAAATCATATTGCGATCGCCATCACCGTCGGAAGCTGCACCGAAGTCCGGGGCATTTTCTCCATAAAGAATATCGACTAGTTCGTGAGCATACACCAAATTCGGGTCTGGATGTCCGCCTCCAAAGTCTTCCAAAGGTATACTGTTACGCACGCTTCCTGAAGGTGCGCCCAAGCGATGTTCAAACAGGGCATGGGCATAGGGGCCAGTCACGGCATGAAGTGAATCGATACACACCCTGAAGTTACCAGACGTTAAGAGTTGGCGAATGCGATCGAAATCAAATAAAGACTCCATTAACTTTTCATAATCCTGCACGGAGTCAATGACTTCGACAACCATTTCTCCCATTTGAGATTCACCCAAAGCTTCTAGATCTACATCTGGTGCATCTAGGATTTGGTATTGGTCAATTACTTTGCTGCGGTTATAAATATCCTCTGTCACTTTTTCTGGCGCAGGGCCGCCGTTGCTGATGTTGTATTTAACACCAAAATCACCCTTTATCCCACCAGGGTTATGGCTAGCAGACAGAATAATGCCACCAAGAGCATTGTACTTGCGAATGATACAAGATACAGCAGGAGTGGACAAAATTCCTCCCTGACCAACTTTAATTCTAGCCACACCGTTAGCCGCAGCCATCTTCAAAATAATTTGGATGGCTTGACGATTATAGTAACGACCATCACCACCCAAAACTAATGTCTGTCCCTGTATACCTTCTACCGTGTCGAAGATAGATTGGATGAAGTTTTCTAAGTAGTGAGGTTGTTGAAAAACACTCACTGCTTTCCGCAGCCCAGAGGTGCCGGGCTTCTGATCCGCAAAGGGGGTAGTGGAAAATGTACGAATATTCGTTGAGGTGTTTAAAGAACTCATTTTTTGTTTTCGGCTGGTTAGTTTCGCACTCCCAAACAAGGAAGCTACACAAGAGGATAAGGTTACGATAGTTGTTTACTCTGAGTAAACAAGCTAATAAAGAAACATGTTTTATTGATTGACATATAGCATTTTATTATTATTTAGCTTGATCGTATAAGCATGACAAATTTTTAATTGTAATTACTATGTAATATCAATACTATTTGATTTAAGTAATCTCTTATTATATATAAAATTTTTACTAAAAATATTTTTACTGCGTTGAAAATTTACTCACTGCATTTAAAATGATTTACATTTAATTTAAAAATGTTTGTTTCATTTCAAATGTTTTTATATTGAAATAATTCACTCAGGACTTACGCAATATGTGACTGAAAACCTTATTCAAGCGTTGCGGTAATTCATGTAGACGCACAGCGGCTACTCTGCGAGAACGCTAAGAGCGAACCCGCAGGGTATTACCGCTACTTTCGTTATTTTTTGCGTAAGTCCTGTCATTATTAAAGTACATAAAGTTAAAGCAAATTATATAAAGTTAATATTATCTTTAGGTTAAATTAAGATTAACTAAATAGTTGATGTTGTTCAATCTCTGCGTGTAACAGTGTCTGTATCTGGTATTGAAGAAGCTTTTCCAACTCATCTACTCACAGCAAAATTATATGTCGTGTCAACATCTCAATCAACTTACTCTCTCAAACATAATTCCGAAAGCCAACTATCCTGTGTTTCATTGTCAGGAGTGCATTCGCCTCAATGAACGCTGGGTGCATCTGCGTATTTGCCAGACCTGCGGTCAGATGCTGTGCTGCGACTCTTCCAAAAATCAACATGCACGCCGTCATTATGAACAGACAGGACATCCCGTAATTAGTTCAGCAGAATTAGGAGAAGATTGGCTGTGGTGTTTTGCGGATGAGCAACAGAAGATTTATTGATAAAATCATCCAGCGTTGAGTGAGCCTAAATATGCACAGGATCTCAGATAGATAATTACTCGGTTGTCTAAAATCTGCTTTTATTAATTTTCAAATTAATAAGAAAACCAATTAACGAACCTATCTTAGGATAGACTTTTATAGGCTTATAAGCATCAAGTAAATATGGTTCGGGGTTTTCTATTTCAAATAAAATGAAACCCTCGAATGACCAATCACAATATTATAAACCCATTGAAGGAAGAATAATCTCATGAGCACGACATTGCTCGCGATTATGACTAAAGATGGTATCCAAATTTACCAGAAAGGCTATTTCTGCTCATGGCATTGATTTCTGCATTTTTCCTTGGGTTAGTTGCGGGGCTGCGATCGCTCACAGCCCCTGCTGCTTTATTTCTGGCACGTGGCGGCATTATAGGGATCGTTCTGGCTGTACTGGCGGTGGGTGAGTTGATTGCCGATATGCTGCCGCAAATCCCGTCTCGCACCAGTCCCCCGGCGTTGATTGCTCGGATTCTCAGCGGTGGCATTGTGGGATGGCTAGTCAGCGGAGCAAACAGCAGTTTTGCAATTGTTGGAGCGCTCTTTGGTGTTGTGGGCGCACTGGTCGGTACGTATGGGGGTCGGGCGGCACGGATAGCCGCCATTGAAAAGATTGGTTCAATTCCTGCTGCCCTTGCTGAGGATGTGGTAGCGATCGCTCTGGCTGCCTTTATAGTTACCCGTTGATGTGAGAGTTTCAAGAAGGCAGGAGGCAGAGGGCAGAGGGCAGAAGGAACCAATTGGAAGGGGATTGTGACCCTTACCAATTTCGTTGCTCCCAAATCTTTGATTTGGGAGGGGCTTCAGACCCTTACTCCTTTCAGTCGTGGGCAGAGGGCAGGAGACATACATAGCTGCCTCCTGCCTTGCCTCGTGCCCTCTGCCTTTTTCGGTGATGAAAGCAAATTATTTCCAAGGAGTTTAGCACTGATGGAAACAGCAGATGTCATTGTTATCGGCAGCGGTCAAGGAGGCATTCCACTGGCGGCTGATTTGGCCAATGAGGGACGTAAAGTTGTCTTGTTTGAGCGAGATGCTTTAGGCGGCAGTTGCATCAACTATGGCTGTACTCCGTCCAAAGCGTTCTTAGCAGCGGCTCATGCAGCAGGGCGGGCACGCCAGAGTAAGAAGTTAGGCATCCACACAGAGGTTGAAGTAGATTTTCCCGCTGTCATGGAGCGAGTTCGGGGAATCCGCAGCAGTTTTAATCAGGGGGTTCGCAAGCGATTGGAGAGTGGGGGTGTCAAAATCATTTGTGCCGAAGCTTCTTTTGTGGGCGAAAGGACGGTCAAAGGTGGGGATGTTACCCTTCAGGCTCCTTTGGTAATTATTAATACAGGTACGTCATCGCTGATTCCTGATATTCCCGGACTTGCCGGAACTCCCTACCTGACTAACCGCAACTTCTTCGACTTGAACGCCTTACCAGCCCGTTTATTGGCGATTGGAGGGGGCTATATTGGCTTGGAATTGGGACAAGGACTAGCGCGTTTGGGCAGTCAGACTGACTTAATTGTGCGGGGCGATCGCGTCCTTGGGCAGGAAGAGTCTGAAGTCAGCGAGGTCTTAGCAGAAGCACTCAAGCAGGATGGGATTGGACTCCACTTTGGCGTCAATGTGGATCGCGTCGCCCACGAGAATAATGTGTTTCGGCTGACCCTGAGCAATGGCGAACAACTCCAGGGAGAAGCGTTGCTGGTTGCCATTGGACGAAAACCCAATACAAATGCTTTAAATGCAGCCGCCAGCGGAATTGAGCTAGACGAGCGAGGGTTTGTCAAAATTGACGATCGCTTCCATACTACCTGTTCTGGAGTCTATGCCATTGGCGATGCTGCCAAACAGCCTGCCTTTACCCATGTTTCCTGGGAGGACTATCGCCGTTTAAAAGCAATTTTGTGTGGAGAAAACCGGACGCGGAACGATCGCGTTCTTGGCTATGCGGTTTACACAGAACCCCAGGTTGGGCGAGTGGGTATGACGTTAGAACAGGCTCAGAAACAAGGCATCAACGCCCGTGCTGTCACATTACCCATGAGCCAAATTGCGCGTGCCATCGAGTGGGGGCATGATTTGGGATTTTATCGTATGGCGATCGATTGCGACACAGACAAAATCCTGGGAGCAACCCTAGTGGGGTACGAAACTGCTGAGCTGGTACATGTATTTTTATCCCTGATGGAAGCAGGAGCAACTTGGCAGCTGTTAGAGCGATCGGTTCACATCCATCCGACCTATGGTGAAGCTTTACCCAGTTTGGCACGGTTGCTGCTTGGAGATAATATGCCAGGGTGTCCGAATATGTAAAGAGTTTTGGTGAAAACTGGTCTACTCATCTAGCCCATTGCCAATGATGTCTGCATATCACTCATCTTGACACTTACCGCACTTTTAGAGTGGATTGGGATGGCAACTGCAACACCGTTTTGATTATGGGTTAGTGATGGATGGATTCACCTCTCAACGCTTTTTGACGCTCGTGGAGTGGTACGCTTAAATGTGCGATCGCTATAACTTTTTACCAGTGGTGTAGGGCTTGTGTCAGATTAAGCTAAATTTTAGTCAGAATTCCTTGGGCGGCGGCTTCATCAGTAATCAATCCTGTAATTAACTGACCGCGTAAAGCAGCTATAATAGCTTCTGTCTTTTTCACGCCGCCTGCTACACCAACAATCAACCGAGAAGCTGGTTGTTCAAGCGGTACGCTAGCAACCCGGTTATTCGTTCCTTGTTGTAACAATACTCCGTAGCGATCGTAAGCCCAACCCGCGATTTCTCCTACTGCTCCCAGTTCTATTAATTCAGCTACTTCATCATCATTGATAAAGCCGTTTTGATGTAACGGCGCATTCCAGGCAATCTCGCTAATACCAACAAATGTGACTTTGGCTTGTTCTGCAAGAGTTTTAACGGTAATAAACGATCGCTGAGTCTGCAATAATTCCCGTTCTTCAATGCTAGTGGCGACAACCGGAGTCGGCACTGGGTAAGCTTGGGAACCGACGCGATCGGACAAATGCATCACTACTTCGTGGCGACCTGCACGCCCATAGTGAGACATATTCCCAATAATCGAAACTATTTTATGTTGGGGTTGGTTCATTGAGGGGATTTGCTCCACCATTGCTCGCAATGTGCGACCTGAAGACAACGCTAGTATGGTGGGAGTTTTCGCCATCAGGTAAGCCTCTAAGTGGGTGGCAGCACATACACCAATTCCATTGAGTGTATCGCCGTTGCCTGCATCAGCTGGAACCACTTCACAAAGCGACAGCCCAAAGCGATCGCGCAACGACTCAGCCAGAGCAATACATTCACTCAGCGGATGATCGAGGCGAAATTTGATCAATTTTTCAGTGACCGCCAGTGCCACCAAGCGTTGTGCAGCTTGTCGGGATACATTCAGTTTTGCTGCAATTTCCTCTTGTGTATTGCCAGCAATGTAATACAGCCAAGCAGCATGAGCAGCTAGATCTAATTTACGGGACTTAAGGGGCAAGCCAGCTTTATTGGCATCGCGCCCCTCTAATAAAGGTTCTCCCATATCCCACCTTCCAAAACTATGTACCTACCAAAAGAGCGATCGCATAATTTTGAGTATATGCCCAAAGATATAATTTTTGCTCACCTTAACTAAAAAGTGCAGCTCTAACGCTCTTGCCGCTCTTAAGGTAGTGCTTAAGAAAGAGTTCACATGCTAAACGGCGTTTGCTTCCCCTGCTTCCCCTGCTCCCCCTGCTCCCTGCTCCCTGCCCCCTGCCCTCTTCATTGACCGCCAGTTACCTCCAAGTTAAACCCGGTTATGTAACTTGCTTCGTCGCTCATCAGAAACGCTACCCCATTTGCTACCTCTGCCAAACTTCCCAAGCGCCGCATTGGGACTGAATTAATCATCTGTTGTTCAACTATTTTGGGGTCGGCATCAAAGTACTGAGAACCTACTGCTGCTTGCAATTCTGTTTGCCGCGTCCACATAAAACCAGGGCCTATAAGTGCAGGAGACAATGCATTTACCCGGATGCCGTAGGGAGCCAAATCTTTAGCTGCTGTCTGAGTCATGCCAATCACCGCAAACTTGGAAGCGCCATAAGCTAACATATTTGGCGGCCCGACTACGCCTGCATAACTCGCCATGTTAACGATCGCACCTCCCCCGATATCGCGCAAGTACTGTGCAGCCGCCTTCAGAACGTGGAAAACACCAACAATGTTAATATTAATCACCTTTTGAAAGTCATCTTCAGGATATTCATCTGTTGTGGCAAACGCTCCTTGATAACCCGCATTATTAAATACATAATCAATCCGTCCAAGCTGCTCTACAGCACCAGTAAAGGCTTTGGCTACATCATCAGCAGATGTAACATCACAGCGAAATGTGCCCACAGGAACGTTGTAATCTTTTAGTTCCTCTGCTACATCTGCCATCTTCGGTTCATTCAAATCTAACAGCGCTACACCTGCGCCATTAGCCGCAAAACGATGTGCAGTTGCCTTGCCAATATCTCCTGCACCGCCTGTAATCAAGATATTTTTACCTGCAAACTGATAGGTTGCTGTTACTGCCATAAATTCAGCCTCTTATTGAAGAATTGTTGCAAATTACCGTCATTGAAGTGGGGTTGGTATGATTCTATTATTGAGCTTTTACTCAAGCTTAGAGCATAAAATCAAAAATTTTCTCCGTCCGATTTTTTATATCAAAGGAGTAATGCGATGCGTATCCCCCGCTTCGCTAAAGTGCTGGTGGCATTTCTCGCTGGAGTGATGTTGGCGCAACTGCTACACGCTTGTTCGTGGCAATCCCAAGCCGCGGATAAAACCACACTGACGATCGCCACTGTGAATAATGGCGATATGGTGGTCATGCAAGGACTTTCCCGCAAGTTCGAGGAAGCCAACCGCGATATTCAACTGCGGTGGGTGGTGCTGGAAGAGAATGTTTTGCGCCAACGCACAACTACAGATGTTGCAAGTCAAGGCGGTCAATTCGATGTCTTGACCATCGGTTCTTATGAAACACCAATCTGGGCTAGGCGGGATTGGTTAAAGCCCTTGGATTTAGGCGCAGACTACGACGTAAACGATTTGCTAAAACCCATCCGCGAAGGACTTTCTCATAACGGCAAACTTTACGCCGTGCCGTTTTATGGGGAAAGTTCTATGCTGTACTACCGCAAAGACTTGTTTGATAAAGCCGGGATTGCAGTTCCAGAACAGCCAACCTATCCCCAAATGAGAGAATGGGCAAGCAAGATCCACGATCCGGCGCGTGGAATTTATGGAGTTTGCTTGCGTGGGAAACCTGGCTGGGGTGAAAACATGGCATTTGTTTCCACCTTGGTCAACACTTATGGCGGACGCTGGTTTGATATGAAGTGGCAACCGACAATTAATACTCCAGCTTGGAAAGAGGCGATCGCCTTTTATGTCGATTTGCTGCAAAAGTACGGGCCGCCAGGAGCCAGTTCCAACGGATTTAATGAAAATCTGGCATTATTCTCCACAGGTAAATGCGGTATGTGGGTAGATGCGACCGTTGCCGCTGGGCTGCTATCCAATCCCAAAGAATCCCAAGTTTACGATAAAGTTGGCTTTGCTCGTGCGCCAATTGAAAAATATCCCAACGGTTCAAACTGGCTTTGGGCTTGGGCTTTAGCAGTTCCTAAAACCTCAAAATCACCAGAAGCCGCACAAAAATTTGTTGCTTGGGCAACCTCCAAAGAATATATCCAACTAGTTGCCAAAGAAAATAGCTGGGTTGCCGTACCGCCAGGAACTCGGACTTCCACGTATGAAAATCCCAACTATCGCAAAGCTGCACCCTTTTCGGAAATTGTGTTGAAAGCAATTCAATCTGCTGATGTTACCCGTCCATCCGCAGAACCAACACCCTATAAGGGCGTTCAATATGTCGATATTCCAGAATTTCAAGCAATTGGTTCTTCAGTCGGGCAAACCTTAGCAGCAGCACTGACGAATCGGACTTCGATAGATGGGGCATTGCAGCAATCGCAGAGATTCACTGAACGTTTTATGAGACATACAGGTTATATCGAGTAATTCTCAACTGTTCCACAGCCATACCAAACCCTAATTACGAATTACGAATTACGAATTACGAATTGCTTATGTCTTCTTCATTAGCGGTCAAACCTCAACATGAAACGCCGCCACCCGCTAGACAACGGGCTAAACGGCAAGCGTCAACCTTACCTCTGGTTGCGCCTTCGGTCGTTGTCTTGTTGCTGTGGATGATTGTGCCTCTGGTGATGACTATATGGTTTTCCTTCCAACGGTATAACCTGCTGAATCCAGATGCACGTAAATTCATCGGCATTGAAAATTTCACCTTTATTCTGACTGACTCGGCGTTATGGACATCGATCGCCATCACAATTATTCTGGTTGTCTCGGTTCTGGTAATCACAATTGGTCTTGGCACACTATTAGCAGTGCTATTTGACCAGGACTTTTATGGTCGTGGTGTGGCGCGGGTGCTGGCAATCTCGCCATTTTTCGTGATGCCTACAGTCAGTGCCCTAATCTGGAAAAATATGCTGATGCATCCAGTGAATGGGCTGTTCTCTCAAATTACCAGAGGCTTGGGTTTGGGGGCAATTGATTGGTTTGCCAGCGTTCCCCTGCTTGCCATCATTATTATTGTTTCCTGGGAATGGCTGCCCTTTGCCTTGCTGATTTTATTGACAGCCATTCAATCACTCGACCGCGACCAGTTAGAAGCAGCGCGAATGGATGGAGCAAATGCGATCGCTGTATTTCGTTTCGTCATGCTACCGCATCTTAGCCGCGCCATTTCCGTGGTCGCCATGATTGAGACAATTTTCTTCTTGACCATCTTTGCCGAAATCTTTGTAACCACAGGCGGCGGCCCCGGACTCGCAACCACCAACCTAGCTTATTACATCTTCCTCAAAGCCTTACTAGAATTTGATGTCGGCGGTGCCTCAGCAGGTGGATTAATTGCCGTCATCCTTGCCAACATCGTGGCAATTTTCTTGATGCGTAGTGTTGCTCGTAATTTGGATACCTAACATGGCACGTAAAAACTCAAAACGGTGGCTATGGACATTACTTGGTTGGCTTGCCGCTTGTCTACTATTTTTCCCAATTTTTTGGATGTTTCTTACCAGTTTCAAAACCGAAGTAGCCGCAGTTTCAACTCCCCCACAGTTATTTTTCCGCCCGACATTGGAAAATTATGCTGCCATCCAAGACCGGGCAAATTATTTCAATTATGCATTTAACAGCGTAGCAATTTCCCTCGGCTCGACTATAGTCGCCCTCCTGCTTGCCGTACCTGCCGCTTATGCGATGGCATTCTTCCCCACCAAACGCACCAAGGGAACTCTGTTGTGGATGCTGTCCACCAAAATGCTGCCACCAGTCGGCGTACTAGTTCCCATCTATATCTTGTGTCGCAACGCTGGCTTACTAGATACCCGCATCGGTTTAATTATCATTTATACCCCGATTAATTTGCCCATCGTCGTCTGGATGATTTACAGCTTCTTCAAAGAAGTTCCTAAAGACATTCTCGAAGCCGATCGCATGGATGGAGCAACCACACAGCAAGAACTGATTCACGTCTTACTACCACTAGCACTGCCCGGAATTGCCTCCACCGCCTTACTCTCAATTATCTTGTCCTGGAACGAAGCATTTTGGAGCTTAAACTTAACAACAGCCGATGCAGCCCCACTCACAGCCTTTATTGCTTCATTTTCCAGCCCTCAAGGATTATTTTGGGCAAAACTCTCAGCAGCATCAACACTGGCGATCGCACCCATCCTCATCTTCGGTTGGCTAAGTCAACGCCAACTAGTCAGAGGTCTTACCTTCGGCGCAGTGAAATAGAACAAACTCTTGCGTTCTCCTCTCCGCGCCTCTGCGTCTCTGCGTGAAAAAAACAAAACCCCTAATCAAAACATCCTATGTCAACAGTTGCTTTAAGAAATATCCATAAAACCTACGCCGACACAGAAATCATCAAAGGCATAGATCTCGACATCAGCGATCGCGAATTTGTCGTTTTCGTCGGCCCCTCCGGCTGCGGAAAATCCACCTTACTCCGCATGATTGCCGGACTAGAAGAAATTTCCTCCGGCGACTTACTCATCGACGGTCAAAAAGTCAACGACATACCCCCCGATAAACGCGGTTTGGCAATGGTCTTTCAAACCTACGCCTTATACCCCCACATGACAGTCGCCGAAAACATGGCCTTTAGCCTGCGCCTTGCAGGTATGTCCAAACCCCAACGCCATGAAAGAGCGCGTGAAGTCGCCCGCATCCTCCAATTAGAGCCACTCTTAAACCGCAAACCCAAAGAACTATCAGGAGGACAACGCCAACGCGTGGCGATTGGCCGTGCTTTGGTGCGAAATCCCAAAGTCTTTTTATTTGATGAGCCACTATCAAACCTAGATGCAGCTTTGCGCGTACAAATGCGAATTGAACTTGCTAGTTTACACGACAGCCTGCAAGCCACGATGATTTACGTCACCCACGACCAAGTTGAGGCAATGACCCTTGCTGACAAAATTGTAGTATTGCAAGGTGGCATCATCGAACAAGTCGGTTCTCCCCTAGAACTTTACCACCATCCGCGCAATATATTCGTTGCTGGATTTATTGGTTCGCCGAAAATGAACTTTATTCCAGTCACCGTGTCAGCCGTCAATGACTCTGGGACAACCGTAAGGCTTCCTGGCGACGCAACTGTAATGATTCCCGTGCAGCCCAGAACCCTGTCAGTTGGGGATAGAGCCACATTAGGAATTCGTCCCGAACATTTGCGGCTCGATCGCAATAACCCCAGCATAAATGGCGAAGTCCTAGTAGTAGAACGCTTGGGCGGAGAAACCTATCTTTACATTAAAATTGCGGGTGGCGACACCATCGTAGTACAAACAGATGGAGATAATCCCGCCCAATTGCACGATTTCGTGCCAATTTACATTAACGGCGAACTTTGCCATTTGTTCGACCGAGAGGGTGAAGCCATTCCCAAAGCTCGCCGTCACCATTTAACTATTAATGAATCCCATGAACAATATCAGCACCGACTCAGCAATCAAGCTGAATGAAGCAGCTTTAGCTCGTTTAGCAAGTAACGTTCAGATACCCCAGTACGATCGCCACCAAATTACTAACGGTATTGTCCATATTGGTGTGGGCGGGTTTCATCGGGCACATCAGGCATTATATCTCGATAACTACTTTCATCAGCATCCCGGCAGCGATTGGGGAATTTGCGGGGTTGGGTTACTGGAATTTGACCAACGAATGCGGGATGCACTGAACTCGCAAGATTGTTTGTATACCTTAGTTGAAAGGTCGCCAGAAGGAGACAAAGCCCGTGTAATTGGAGCAATTACAAAATATCTGTTTGCCCCAGATAACCGCCAAGCAGTAATTGATACCTTAGCAGATCCCAAATGCCGTATCGTCACCCTCACAATTACCGAAGGTGGCTACTACTACATTGAAGGTAGCGGTGAATTTGATACCAATCACCCAACGATTCAGTACGATTTGCAGCATCGTCACGAGCCAATTGGCGTATATGGCTTTTTGACAGCAGCACTCGATCGCCGCCGCCAACAGGGAATAGCACCGTTTACTGTGTTGTCTTGCGATAACTTGCAAGGCAACGGCAACATTGCCCGGAAAATGTTAGCTGCATTTGCCCAGATACAGAACCCGGAATTGGGACGTTGGATTGGCGAACAGGTAGCCTTCCCCAACTGTATGGTCGATCGCATTACCCCCGCCACCACCCCAGCAGATATCAAAATGGTGGAGGAACAGTTTAATATTGATGATGCCTTTCCAGTCGTTGCCGAACCGTTCCTTCAGTGGGTAGTTGAAGACAACTTCTGTGCGGGTAGACCTGATTGGGAATCTGTTGGCGTTCAGATGACTGATGATGTTCATCCCTACGAAATGATGAAAATCCGCCTGCTCAACGCCAGTCACTTGTTAATTGGTTATCTTGGCACCTTGGCAGGTTACAGCTACGTCCACGAGGTGATGGCCGATCCCTTAATTAGGCAAGCCGTGGATCGTTTAATGGCAGAAGTCACGCCCACACTGCAACCCGTACCAGGGATTAATTTAGATAATTACAAACAGACTTTAATAGAACGCTTTGCTAATCCTAAGATACGCGATCGACTGCCCAGGCTTTGCCTCAATAGCTCCGCCAAAATGCCAAAATTTGTTTTAGGCTCAGTTCGCAATGCACTGCAACAAGGTGGAGTAATCGATTACATGAGTCTCACAGTTGCAGCTTGGTTCCGTTACCTCAACGGAAAGGATGACCAAGGCAACGCTATTCCCATTGATGACCCAATAGGAAGTACTCTCACGCGAATGGCTGGTATCAGTGGCTCTGATGCCAGACCATTGCTCAACCTGACTGAGATTTTTGGCGATTTATCCCAGTCACCGCTTTTTGTCGATGCAGTTACGAACCATTTACACAGATTGTATGAGTTTGGAGCGAAAGAAACATTAGCCCGATTCTGAGGCCTACGGTGTACACACAAGTCTCTTGACCTGCACCTTTGTTGCATCGCCTTGCACCTTTGTTGCATTGGCTTGCACCTTTGTTGCATTGGCTTGCACCTTTGTTGCATTGGCTTGCACCTTTGTTGCATTGGCTTGCACCTTTGTTGCATTGGCTTGCACCTTTGTTGCATTGGCTTGCACCTTTGTTGCATCGTCTTGCACCTTTGTTGCATCGAAGAGCAAAAATTAATTTGGCGTTGCTGATTGAAAATATGAATTTAGCTCACGCAGAGGCGCAGAGTCACAGAGAGTAAGAGTTGAGAAGAGTTGATTTTTGAATTTCATATTCAAATTCAGCAACGCCATTAATTTTCTGTATCTTACCCAACAACTCTAAAAGACTTGTGTGTACGCGGTAGATTCTGAGGCAGGGAGCAGGTGTAGTTTTTTTACACTTGGACAAAAAAACTGCTTTTATGGTGTAAGGGTATAGGGGCTTATTAAAACACGATCGTTTCGTTGGTTTTACAGTCATTACTCATTGCTTGATTAAAAACTTACACCTACCCCCTGCCCTCTTTGGTGTCAACTTAAGCTAGGAATAGCTTCACTATTGGCTTCATCACCCGCTTGGGAATGAATTCCCAAGCTAATAGCTCAAGTCTACTAAAGTAGACTAAAGATTATTAAAGAATTCAGTCATCTTTGAGATGACTTAAGCTATTAGCAAGGAACTTCAGTTCCTTGCGGGACAGCGGTTTTACGTGAAGTTGACACCAATGCCCTGCTACCTGCCCCTTTTCCTCCTCTTATAAGTGGAGTCCATACCGAAATGCAAATTGAACCATACGAAGATAGCCACCTTGACGCCATCAAAAGTCTTTCGATTCGGGCATGGACTCCGGTTTTTGATTCGCTTCAAGAAGCGATGGATCTTGACGTGTATTGCTCATTCTATCCGGATGGTTGGCGTGTCAGCCAGCTTCATGCTGTCGAGGGAGTCTGTGCTGCTGCGGACACAAAGGTGTGGGTGGCGATCGACTCCGGTTCAATTCTGGGCTTTGTAGCTGTAAAACTCCACTTTGAGAGCAGTATGGGAGAAATCTATATGGTTGCTGTCGATCCAGACTATCAACGTCGAGGCGTTGGTACTGCTTTGATGGAATTCGCTCTTGATTGGATGAAAGTTGCTGGAATGTCCGTTGCTATGGTTGAAACCGGAGGCGATCCGGGCCATGCCCCGGCTCGTTGTACCTATGAAAAGCTGGGTTTTAGGCTGTTCCCAGTCGCTAGATACTTCAAGAAGTTGGGTTAGTTCGCAATTTAAGGATTTGGAGGCGCAATTGAGCGACATCGTAGTTGGCTTAGACTTGGGTACGGGAGGAGTGCGGGCGATCGCAGTTGACCTGCAAGGGCAAATTATCGCTCAAGCAACCAGAAGCTACCCCCTATTAACTCCACAACCAGGTTGGACAGAACAGAAGTCATCAGATTGGATTGATGCAAGTTTAGCTGCTCTTTCTGATGTTACTCAACAGCTAAACGGATACAAAGTAATCGCCCTGGGTTTGTCCGGACAAATGCATGGTATGGTTCCTCTCGATGCTGAAGGAAAAGCCATCAGACCAGCAATTTTGTGGAACGACCAGCGCACAGGTAAAGCTGTTGCTTTTATTGAAGCCACTATTCCCCGTCAGGAGTTAATCCAGCGGACTGGAAATCCGGCAATTACGGGATTTCAATTGCCAAAACTTTTATGGTTGCGGACTGAAGAACCAGAAGCATATACTCGGCTGTGGCAAATTCTTTTGCCAAAAGATTATCTAGGATACGTGCTAACGGGCGAACTTGCGACAGAACCATCTGATGCGTCTGGTGTTGGATGTCTGAATCTGGCGAAGCGGCTTTGGGATACAGATATTCTTGATGCTCTAGATATCAAGCCAGCGTTGTTTCCCCCAGTCATCGAATCAACTGCGATCGCTGGAGGGCTAAAACCAGAAATCGCTGCCCGCGTAGGATTACCTGCGGGATTGCCTGTAATTGCTGGCGGAGGCGATAATGCAGCAGCAGCAATTGGTTTGGGTATCTCATCGAGCAACCTTAACTTGGGTAGCTTGAGTATTGGCACATCGGGAGTTATCTTTGCACCGTGCGATCGCCCAATTCCCGATCCCCAAGGTCGGGTACATTTGTTCTGTCATGTGGATGGCGGCTATCATCTACTGGGAGTAACCCTGGCGGCTGGTGGTTCTTTGCGTTGGTATCGAGATACATTTGTACCGCAGATATCGTACACTGATTTGATGGAAATGGCAGGGCGATCGCTACCTGGGGCGCGTGGTGTTCTATTTCTGCCTCATCTTTCCGGAGAACGCAGTCCCCACCTCGATCCAGAGACTCGCGGTGCTTTCGTGAATTTGTCATTAGCTCATACACAAGCAGATGTCATTCGTGCTGTTTTGGAGGGGGTTGCATTCAGCTTGCGGGAAGCTTTAGAAGTAATTAGCGCGATCGCTCCCGTGCATCAACTCTTGGCGACAGGTGGAGGCGCACGGTCTAATATTTGGTTGCAAATTTTAGCGGATGTTTTGCAAACAGAACTTATTGCTCCCAAAGCCGAAGAAGGAGCTGCTTACGGAGCAGCTATTTTGGCAATGGTGGGGGTTGGTGCGTACCCTAGTTTAGAGGCTGCACTCAAGATACTATCGCCAGCTAGTCATCTGGTACAGCCGCAGGCAAATCCTTTGTATGAAGCAGCGTTTAATCGCTACAAATTACTTTATGATACCTTGAAAGCTGTTCGTTAATGTCCGCAGTTAAGATGGGCTAGGGGCGATCGAGTTTTCAGGCTTCAACTTCATGACCCCCAAAAGGAATAAGAATACATTGCCCAACAGGGCTTGTTGCAAGCAGATAAGCTGTTACGCAAATAAGATTGCACATCAACTTTTAACCGAAAAATTGTAAATAAAGTTAATAAATACTTTTGCTGTTGTCGCCATACATAGGCAAGATTTACATCAAAGAAAGAACCTGACTTTGGTGAAAACAAAGTTTTTATAAAACTTTATGGCAGAAACCCTAAAAATTAGACGCGCTTCCAGTAAAGCTTGTAAGTGGAAAAAAACTTAACTTTCAAGAAAGTCGCTACGGTCAAATAATTCGTCGCTCAACATTCATAAACGGCGTATCATCAACATACCAACTGCATCATCTATGTTTGAAAGACTGGCAATTGTATTTGTAATATTATGGAGCGATGTCTAGGATATCGCTCCATCAATTCCGAGCAAATAATATTTAGGACTTACGCACTGTACAAATGAATCATGGTGTGCGTTTATATGCATAGGTCGTTTCAGGCTTTTATTAATCATTCTTTGATGGTAAATAGACCCTGGGTGTAGGGAACAGTGCTGTGCCCCTACGACAGATGTGGTTTTTCAATCATCAATATTTGGTATTTTCTGTCAATGGATAAGTCCTAAATATTCTCAATTTCACCAGAAAAATTTGATAGTTATCTCTTGCCCAGACTAGATAAACTTTCTTCTACTTCAGCACGATCTGTTGCGTTGGGATTCAGTCTAAGATAAGTCATGAGGTCGGCAGATGCAGCATCAGACTGACCTAAACTAATTAATACGATCGCCCGATTTTGATATAAGTCTGGATTATCTGGCGATAAAGCGATCGCAGCTGATAAATCGCTCAAAGCTTCTGTTAATTGTCCGATTTCGTAGTGAATTGTAGCCCGATTTGCTAATAATAAAGGTTGCTGTGAATTCAAATCAAGTGCTGCATTATAATCTAATAAAGCTGCTTCTAAATCTCCCGATGCTTCCAATGCTTGAGCGCGACCAATTAATGCTGGAGTTTGAGTAGGCTGTAAATCGATAGCAACTGAATAAGCCTTGATTGCTTCTTCGACTAGACCTTTTAAAGCATAGCAATGTCCGATATTCATCCAGACTTCATAGTATGGCGGACTAAGCTCAATAGCTTGGTGATAATCGTGCAAAGCATTTTCTAATTGACCCATACGTTGGTAAGCATTACCGCGATCGTTGTAGTATTCTGAGTAGTTTGGATCGGCGGTAATAGCAGCAGTAAAATAAATTACAGCTTCTTCTAATTCACCCATTGCTGCATATACTTGAGCAATGTTATAGTCCAAAACTGAGCGATGCAATCGATGTTTACCTTCACTCAAATGAATTTTGAATTCTTCAATTGCAGATTTACAAAGTGCGATCGCTTCTTGAGGATGACCTTGACGGTGTTTAACAAGTGCTAAACCGTTCATATCGAAAGCTGCCATAAAATGTCTATCATCAGCTGGAATATCCGCATTTGAATCTGCTAAGATGCTCAGACTGCGATTGAGATAATCTTCAGCTAAAGTGTGGTCGTGTTCCGGCAAAAAGCGAGTATGGAACATCGCCATTATGTAATAAGCTCGAACTAACTGTGCTGGTGCATCAAGTTTGAGGAGAGCTTCTTCTTGAACTATTTGATATGCCTTGTCAATATTTTTTGTTGTTGCGTAGCAATTAAAAAGATTCCCAACCATATTCCATCGCATATTATTGTCCGTTCCACAAAGATGGTCAAGTTGAGTAGCGACAGATTCACAGTAAACTAATGCATCTTCATAAAAACCTTGATGGTTATAAATTCCTAAAATTCTTGCTTGCCAAATCAATGCTTTTTCAGGTTGGTCGCTTTTTAACCAATAGGAAACCAGCCGCGGTCCGTGAATTTCCAGTTCAATAGCATCTCTACCAATTTGTTCTTCCAACTTTTGTGCCAGTTGGGACATTTTTTCTGTAGAAATTACTACTTCTGGTTCTGCTGGTAATTGCAAGCTAATTTTTTGTGCCAAAAACTTCTGATTTAAGTGAATAATGGCAGTTTCACCAGTATTAGGAGCAGTAGCGAAGAGTAAACTTAACTTTAGTTTTTGTCCCCGACGACGAATCAGTTCAGCAAAAAAGCGGCGTACTAAAAATCCTGCTTGCTCGTAATTATTACAAGCAATTACCCAAGGAGAACCATCGGTGCGCTCGTACCAGAAATCTAGTAAATCGATGACACCATGTATTATTCTATAAGCTCGATCCAAAGGATAATTACGTACCCTTTCATCATCAATAGAACTGTCTGTTAAATTCGGATTCCGTACCGATATTTGACGCCTTAAAGCAGGCAAAATCATTGCCAATTCATAGCTATGTTTAGTAATTAAATGTGGTGCTTTTGCTTGAATATCTGGTAAAATTTGATTTAGCCATTTATTTAATCCAGCCCATAATCCATCTTCTTGGGTATTAAATGATAAGAGCCAAGTTTTTGCTTTATTTTCTTCACTTACCTGTAACCATTGCTGCAAAATTTCTAACCTGGCACTACTGGATTCTGCCTCTAGTAAAATTATCTTACCAATTTCTGGCTGTTGTAAAATAGTTTGTTCGATATTGTGGCGCTTCATAATTTATCTCCTTTTAGTATGACGTAAACTATTAATCCAAAGAAAAATACCAATACCTTGAATTCCAAAAACCAGCAATCCCATTATTAAGGCATCGGTGAAGGCATAAGGATTAGATTCATACCCTGCACTCAACGTACCTAAAAGTAGGGACGCATAATTCCACATAGTTGGAATACCGATGAAGAACAGCGACCAAAATGCAGCGATGTGACCGAGAACGTAGATAACAGCGTAACAGCGAATCACTCGCATTTCGCCTTTAGGAATAGATGATTGGTCAGTGGTATGAGAAAATCTGAATAATCGCAATATTTGGTTTTGTACGAAAACCTTTGTATCCTTCATTAGACTTCTACATCTAAAAAAGTTGGCGATTACGTAATAAAAATCAGTACGAAGAAAGAAATAACATTGCCAAAGTATAGCAAGGAAATAACTCAAAGCGATCGCCTGTATCAACTGCAAAGCAAAAGGAGCAAAAGCTAGCCATTTTTGTTGTTCGGCAAACAAAACCAGTAGCAAGATAGAAGCTGATACAAGATCTAGTAAAGGGCCTGCAAGAAAAGGTAAATATCGCTGATTTCGAGGAACACCCCATATCCCCGTCATATCTGTTTCTGCTACGAGTATCCAAAGGCGATTGCTAAGTCTTAATTGAGAAGAAACACCCACTGCTTTAGCAGCCAATAAATGAGCCATTTCATGCAGAAACACTGCAATAACATTAATTCCAGTTAAAATTAATGCCATCATTGTGACATTCTTCTTAAAGAAAAGAGCTTGATAACCAGGCATAATTGTAGGCTTAAAGCAAACAGCAACTAAAGCCAGAAAGACGATGAATCCACAACCAATTAATACCTGATTACTAAAGAAAGTTTTGGCAAAATCTTGAGAAATCCAAGTGAAGTGATTTATTTGCTTTGGTTGCTTAGTATATGTTGGTAAAATTGTTTGTTTCGCAGATAGAATATTAACAAAATCGTTTGATTCTAAAACTTCTAGCAGACCTTCAATATCTGGAACTTCATTATACTTTTGCTCGTAAAGCCATTGTGCCTGTCCGATAGTTTTGCCAGCAGCCAAATAGTCCAGTAACTCTATTGCATCAGAAGGCAATGCTAGAAAAATATTAGTATCTACTCTACCAATAATGAATTCATCTCCTTCAGGTTGGCGAGTAAATGGATAAATAGAAACCAGAGCGTCAGCAGGATATCTGGTCACGTCAAGTTTCCTTCCTAATTGAATGTTGTAATAATTCTGAATTCAGGAGTTACAATCAATAGACTTGTTGTTACCAAACTCCTAATTTTCAACTCTTTTTCTCTACACATTCCTATGGAAATGCCTAAAGGGAAATGCAGAAGACAAAAAATATTTATTAATTAATGGTGGATTGCAATCCACCACTAATTCCACGTGTAGCAAGCTCAATGAACTATTTACAATATCAACTTGAAATTCAATAGTTCATTGGTTGTTTTAGCTTACCAACAACTACTACATATCCAGCAGACATAAGCAGCCGCAGCGGTAGTTTTCAGAGTTTCAACTTCACGAATCGCAAATTTCTTCAATGTTTTAGGTTGACTAGCTTGTACAGGTTTCATTATTTTTTCCAGAGTTTAATGTTTGTTTTGGGCAATGTTCTCTGCCCTTGTGTTTATGAATATAGAGAGCGATCGGGTAAAACTAGGGGAGGTAATTGAATTAATTTCACAAATTACCAACAACTACTACATATCCAGCAGACATAAGCAGCAGCAGCAGTAGTTTTTAGAGTTTCAACTTCACGAATCGCAAATTTCTTCAATGTTTTAGGTTGGCTAGATTGTACAGTTTTCATTGTTTTTTCCTGATTTTGATGTGTGGACTGGGCAATATTCTCTGCCCTTGTGTTTATGAATATAGAGAGCGATCGGGTAAAACTAGGGGAGGTAATTGAATTAATTTCACAAATTACCAACAACTACTACATATCCAGCAGACATAAGCAGCCGCAGCGGTAGTTTTTAGAGTTTCAACTTCACGAATCGCAAATTTCTTCAATGTTTTAGGTTGGCTAGATTGTACAGTTTTCATTGTTTTTTCCTGATTTTGATGTGTGGACTGGGCAATATTCTCTGCCCTTGTGTTTATGAATATAGAGAGCGATCGGGTAAAACTAGGGGAGGTAATTGAATTAATTTCAGAAATTTCGATAGTTTGCTCGCTATGGTCTTTTGTATACACAGCATCGCGGTAAAGGCAATTCCACAGAATTGGCAGCCAGTATGTCGCAAATTCACAGCCATTTGGATTGCGGACGGTTCAACCCTAGAAGCATTACGAAGGAAGTTAAAAGCACTCAAAGAACAAGAAAAAATACTTGCAGGCAAAATCATGATGGTGGTGGAAGCCTTTAACCATCGCCCAGTCACAACCTGGTATACAACAAACAGCAAAGCCAATGATAAAAGTTGGTGCGATCAATTACTTGAACGCTTACCAGTTGGTGGATTACTGATTTTTGATGCTGTTCTTAACCAATTGTGTATTGATGTGGCGTTCGCGAAGCGTGTGCGAAGCACTCTCGCTCTCAACCAAGCTTTAGACCGAATTTCTACAGAAATGGTGTTTCGTGGTTTATACCATTTTTCCCAAGCTGTTCTCCGTGGTGATGCCAGTGAGGCTGTTCCTTATCTTGTCGAACATCAAAAGCTCTTTGGATTAGTCAAAACTAGACGTAAGCGTCATCGAGAGATTGACGCTTACACCCAACAAATTTGGGCTTTATCTTCTTAAGTTGACACCAATGCCCGCTGTAGGCATCGCGCACGAGTGCACAATTCACAACTACAACTTATTCCTTGGCTTGTAGAGCATCAGCGGTCTATGGGCTTGGTTAAAGCTGTTCGCCAACGACACCGACGAAACGCCGCAAGGTCGCTTGACATCTGGGCTGAAGCTTTAACTTGACACCAATGGCATCCTACCCGCCCGGACGGGTGAGGACACCCATCCCACAATAAAATTTATTGCAATATTTTAGTCTTGCTATGCCAATCTTCTATTTAGGGTAATTTTATGGAATTTATGAAAATAAACTTAAAGAAGTCCTGCTGACTCATACAATCTTTTAAGCATTGCTGTAATTCTTGTACCATAATCTAAATCAGCTGACCAGCGTCCTGATAGTTGGTCAATTAATGGTGCAATTCCTCGCGTCACAAAGCGAAACCTGGGATCTACTACTTCCTGTACCAAAGGCTCTAAACTAGCGTAAGCTTTTAAATGTTGGATGTGTGCCCTGACTCCAATTCTGGCACTGGGAAAAGATGCTGCCTCCGAACCGCCACCAATAGTACCTAAACCAGCAAAGTTATTTTGTTCGGGTTTAATATCACCGCCAAACCTTAAAAATCCCGTTTCTATAGACATTTGGCAAAAGGCAATATCATAATTTACCCCTTCTATACCTGCTTCTTCTCGATAAAGTTTTGAGATATCAGGAAACTTTACCAAAGCATTTTCATTATTATTTCTGAGGAATAATTGTAACTGGACTTCTGAAGTATTACCGTTTGACATTACTCGGTCTAATTTACCAGCACAAACGATTAAATTCGAGCGCAAGCTGACAGTACGAGTGGCAGCATCCCAGCCAACTGCAACATTAAAATCCCGGAGTTCGATCGCTTTGACATAAACTATTTTCCGATAAGTAATTCGATTGACATTCGGCGCTTTTGATAAATCTATTCGTAGACGGTCTACTAAATCAATGGGAATGTAGGCATTACCATTAACTAAAATTCCTTGTTCTGAATAATTTTGTCCGTTAATATTAATATTAATTGGTGCATAAGTAGGTTCTGTGGGAGTTCCAGTAGGGTCAATTAGACGACTCCAAGACGACAATCCGTCAGCAATTCCCAAAGCAAAATCGCGGCGACGAGTTTGCAGCAAAGCCCGATCTTCTGGACTGCTGAGAAATCCCACTTGCATTAACAAAGCTGGAAGCGTTGTCTGGCGACAGAATGCCAAACTACCCAATCCACTATTTGTATCTGGCTTAACTCCGCGATTTGGTAATTGGGGTACGCGGCGCAACAAAGCCACTAGTAACTGTTCGGCATTGGTTTTGCGCTCAGTATTGTTAGTGATGTAAAAAACGCTAGCACCACGCACAGAAGGACTGCTAGCTGCATCAGATTGAATTTCTAGCGCCACATCACCCCGGCGTCCGCGGGAATTGATCCAGCTGATAGTTTGAGCCGCACTCAAATCATCGGGAACTGCTAAAATTTCAAAATTCCGCGCCCGCAGTTCCGTGACAATCAAATCCCGCAGCAGAATCATTTCTTTAGCTTCAGTTGTACCACCAGCGATCGCACCCGGATCGATTCCTCCCGCTTCTTTGCCTCCGTGAGCCGCCGAGATAAAAATACGTCCCATCTTTCAGTATTTCCTCTGTTAAAATTAAGCGTTAGCAATTTTAGACATAATTGGTGGCTTTGCAACAACAATATAATAGCTATCAGAAGTCGAAAGTCATTTGTCCTTTGTTATTTCTCCAAAGTTGATGGCGAGGGACTGGGGAGATGGCTTCGCCAAGGGAAAAGGGGAAAGGTTAAAGGGAAAAGGAGGGATCTTTCTTTTGCCCTTTGCCCTTTGCCCAATCCCCAGTCCCCAGTCCCCAGTCCCCAATCCCCAATCCCATGCAAATCCCCCGCTTACACCCAGACACAATTGAAGAAGTTAAACTCCGAGCTGATATTGTCGATGTCGTCTCTGAGTACGTAGTTTTACGCAAACGAGGGAAAGATTTTGTCGGATTGTGCCCGTTTCATGATGAAAAATCTCCCAGTTTCACCGTCAGCCAGACTAAGCAAATGTATTATTGCTTCGGCTGTCAAGCAGGGGGAAATGCAATTAAGTTTGTCATGGACTTGGGAAAGCGTTCTTTTGCTGAGGTAGTACTGGATTTAGCACGGCGCTACCAAATACCCGTACAAACCTTAGAACCCGAACAACGCCAAGAATTACAGCGTCAGCTGTCTTTGCGCGAACAATTATATGAAGTTCTGGCTTCTTCGGCGCAGTTTTATCAACACGCCCTCAGACAATCCCAAGGGCAAAAGGCAATTGAATATTTGCGATCTAACCGCAGACTTCAAGAAGAAACTATACAGCAGTTTGGTTTGGGTTATGCGCCGGCAGGTTGGGAAACTCTGTATCGCTACTTAGTGGAAGACAAACATTATCCAGTGCAACTGGTGGAAAAAGCTGGATTGATTAAACCACGCAAAGAAGGCGGCGGTTATTATGATGTGTTCCGCGATCGCTTAATGATTCCCATCCGCGACGTTCAAGGACGCGTCATCGCTTTTGGCGGTAGAACCCTGACTGACGAACAACCAAAATATTTAAATTCCCCAGAAACCGAGCTTTTTAGTAAAGGTAAAACATTATTTGCCCTCGATCGCGCCAAAACTGGAATTTCCCAACTCGATCGGGCGGTGGTGGTAGAAGGTTATTTTGATGCGATCGCTCTCCACGCCGCTGGGATTAATAACGCCGTCGCCTCCCTTGGTACAGCCTTAAGCTTAGAACAAGTGCGGCTAGTATTACGCTACAGTGAATCGAAACAATTAGTACTCAACTTCGATGCTGACAAAGCTGGAACGAATGCAGCCGAAAGAGCGATCGGCGAAATTGCCGATCTAGCCTATAAAGGAGAAGTTCAGCTAAAAATTCTCAATTTACCTAATGGCAAAGATGCTGATGAATACTTGCGCGAACAAACACCAGAAGATTATGCACAACTGTTAGCAAATGCACCCCTTTGGCTAGACTGGCAAATTCAACAAATTATTCAAAACCGGGACTTAAAACAAGCTACCGATTTTCAACAAGTAACTCAGCAATTAGTTAAATTACTCAAAAATATTGCTAACAGCGATACTCGAAATTATTATGTTTCTTATTGTGCAGAAATACTGAGTTTAGGCGATAGCAGACTTATACCCTTACGAGTCGAAAATTTATTAACTCAAATTGCTCCCCCTGCGCCTACATATTCCAAACCCGTCTCGGCGAAAAAAGCATGGGGAGGTAGCGAAAAACTTTCCCCATTTCCTACAGAACGCAGCCTTTTAGAATATGCAGAAGCTTTATTACTGCGAATTTACTTGCATTGTCCCGAACAGCGTCAAGTAATTATTGACGAATTAGAAGAACGAGATTTGCAATTTAGCCTTTCCCACCATCGATTTTTGTGGCGGCAGATTTTAGAAACAACGGTGGAACAAATAGATTTAATTTCAACTCTGCAAAATAAATATTTAGAATTATCAGAAGACTTGGGAATAGTATCGCATCTATTTCATTTGAACGAGAAAACGAAGAAAGAAATACTTCGCACTCCGCAGGTGGTTCAAGCTGCGATCGCTTGCATGGATTTGGTAATGCTGGAAAAACGCTATCGCCACTTTCTCGAACTATGGCAGCAAACCGATCCCGAAACCGAACCAGAAAAGTATCAATACTATTACCAGGCTTTTTATGCCGAAAAACTTAAGCTTCAAAAAATAGACAGACAACGGCTATTTTCCATCACAGAATTGTTGTAGTGATTGCTGGCTAGCATCATAACCCAATATAATTGAGAATTGCATGATGTTCTGAAGGAAGAAGCAAAATTAAAAACTATTAGACAGTTCAATAATTCTGAAGCAACAGCTTGAGGTAAGGTAGCGCTGAAATTTCATCCCGATCTGAATTTTAAACTCCAGACTTCACATGAGCTATTTCATTAACTTCTGAACTATTATTGCGCTGTACAAAATCTTTAAATAATTCAAAAAATCTATCCAAAGCATCACTTTCATCTTCCGAATAAAACAAAATAATTCGACTCCAAGATTGAGTATCGGGCTGATTAAATCTTTGCTCTATCCATTCTTGAAAATCTTCAAATTCTCGTTCTTGCTCTGTCACTTCTATTCCCAACTCACGGCGAGCAAATGTGTATGCATCTAAAAAAACTTGTAGATGACTCAAAGAACGCTTCCCTAAATATAAAGCTGGTCTTTGTTTAATTTTTTGTAGTATCTCATATAAATTAGACATATTCAACCTCAATATAGGAGTCCAAAACTTATTTAAAATTCAATCTCTGTTACCTCAAAACCACCACCCAAATCCATTGCCAGACAGTAGAGATTTGCCATCCAATCTTCTCTAGCAATGCCTTCATGGTGAATATTATCAAACACAATTTCTTGTCCTTTAATTTTAATTAAAATCCCTTCATGGCGACCGTTTGTAGCTATATTGCGTTGAAGGACATCATGGTAAATATTGCCATACTTACCTTGGGCTTTCCCTGTATACAGTTTAATATGTTTTCCTGGGACTCTTCTTTGAGTCAAAAACTCTTTAATAGCCTCAGCGCAATCGACACACTCAAATAACTTAAAACGATTCGCTATTTGCGTAATTTCTTTACTTAGCTCATCATTAGACCATGACTGCTCCATCTACATTACTAATCCCTATTGCTTTAGCTCAATGATATGACGGTAGATGGTGTAACATACTACCCGCTAAATTTAAGGATAAGTTGAGTCATGGTAGCTATTGATGAGCATGGAGAACTTCTACCATTTAAGATAGATATAAGCTTTTATTCTGCCTTCCCTCAGAGGGTGAGCATTAGTTGAGCATGGTTATTGAGTATAAAAATATATCAATAATTTATACTTAACAATGCTAAAAGTAGGGTATTTGAGCATTAAACGAGAATCTTTGCATTTATTATGCCCAAAAGCGTTGATGTACAGTTTTTCTAAGGTTCACTGCATAAATCCTGATTGTCAACGTCCTTATCCTCAGCCTTGGGGAAACAAGTTTTGCAACAATTGTGGCGCACCGCTACAGTTGTTAGACCGCTATGTTCCAATTCAGCGGTTGGGTTCCGGGGGATTTGCTCAAATTTACACGGTTTGGGATGAAAAAACTCAAACCGAGAAAGTGCTGAAAGTGTTGGTAGAAGATTCGCCAAAAGCACTGGAATTATTCACCCAAGAGGCAGAGGTTTTATCGAGACTAAAGCATCCCGGTGTGCCCAGAGTTGAAGCTGACGGGTATTTTCATCTTAATTTGTTCAACCCCAAACCTCACCAACTGCCTTGTTTGATAATGGAAAAAATCAATGGGCAGACTTTAGAAGAGATATTACAAAAATATCCACAAGGGTGTCCGGAAAATTTGGTTTTAAACTGGTTCGCCCAAGCACTAGAGATTTTACAAGAATTACACAAACGTCAAATTATTCACCGAGATATCAAACCTTCTAATTTGATGCTGGATACCTTGGGAGGTGAACCAAAAAGCGATCGCCTGGTATTAATCGATTTTGGCGGAGCAAAACAAGTTAGCCCTTCAAAAGTGGGTTCCCGGTCTAGTTCCACTCGATTATTTTCTTCTGGCTACAGTCCACCAGAACAGGTGACTGGAGGGATTGTGGGGCCTGGTGCCGATTTTTATGCCCTTGGCCGAACGATGATTGAACTACTAACGGGCAAATATCCGCCAGATTTAGAAGACCAGCAAACTGGCGAGTTGCGCTGGCGAACCCAAGTCAACGTCAACCCCCAGTTAGCAGACTTGCTGGATGAGATGGTGCAGGAAGATGTGCGATCGCGTCCGCTAAATGCAGCAATAATTCAAAAACGGCTAGCGAAGATTTCTCAACCATTAACATCGCCAGGGTTATTTTACCAACTGCGCGATCGCCTCAAGCAAACCTCAACCCAAGCCTCCCAGAACTTGACACAGCTAACACAAGTTGTCGAACAAGCTTTAGGTCAATTTGGCCAAGGTGTAAATCAAACCCTTATTTTTATTATTCAGACAATTCTGAGAATTGTGCGAGCTTGTTTGGCAACAATTTGGGCGATGATGCTGACTAGTTTTGGTGCTTGTTTTGGTGCGATCGCTGGTTTTATTTTGGCCTATCGCACCAGCTTAGGGCCTCGCATTGTCGAATTTCTTTTGATTCAGGTTAACCAATTAGTTCCAAACACCCAACCAAACTTTGGGGCAGATATTTTAGTCTTTGTGGCTGCGGGTTGGGGAACCGCATGGGGGCTGACAGTATCCGGGTGTTTTGGTCAGCGGCGACGATTTTTAGTAGCCTCGTTGATGGGGATCGTTAGTTATGGCTTCGGCTGGTTGATTTTGCAATTCATAACGCCAAGAAATAGCGGCGAGGGCTTAGTGGCAATGATTTTGGTGGGAGTTTGCTTACTCACCCTTAGTTTAGGACTTCGCAGCCATCATGTAGTTTATGCAGTGTTCGCTGGCTTTGGTAGTGCGATCGCCTATGCAACTTTGATTCTTTTGAACTTAGCACCTCCAATATTGGAATTTTCCACTCAACCAGGCTGGTCAGAGTTATACAAGCCTTTGATTTTATTTGGTTCTGTAGGCTTGTTTCTCAGCTTTTGGTTAGGAGTGAGTTTTTACCTAATTGTCCCTGGGTTACGTTTTTTGGGGTGGAGGTAAAGGGAAAGGGGAAAGGGAAAGGGGAAAGGGGAAAGGGAAAAGGGGAAAGGGGAAAGGGGAAAGGGGAAAGGAGGCAGGACTTACGCAAAATATAACGAAAGTAGCGGTAATTCATGAATTACCGCTACGCAAGAATAAGGTTTTCAGTTACATATTGCGTAAGTCCTGGGAGGGATCTTTTTTCCCCTTTGCCCCTTACCCTTTCCCCTTTTCCCCTTCCCCCCTTACCCTTTCCCCTTTACCCTTTCCCCTTTCCCCTTTCCCCTTGGCGAAGCCATTTCCCTATGCCAAAAACAAGATCCCCCTAGTCGTTTTTTTCATCGAGCTAGGGGGATCGCATATGTGGTAGTCTATAAATAGTTCGGTATAGTTCCTTACGACTCGATTGTATAGCCTAGATTCAACTTTGAGTAGTCCTACCGCAAGAATTTATCTTATATTCATGGCTTCTTAATCAATGCTTCATTCCTGTTATTCACTTAGCAGGTTCTATATGTAATTATGACAGTACCGAGTGTACATTAGTTGTCATCCTTGTAAATATCTGTAACAAATATGAAACTTAAGATTGTCGCCACCGTCTTCCTGTTAGCTAGTTTCGGCTTTGCGGGGCAGACTTTTGCATCAAACTTGCAAGACTTGGAGCAGTTAAAGGCGACAAATGTTTGCCCCAGGTGTGATTTGAGTGGTGCTGACCTAACTCAACTGAATCTAAGTAGAGCCAATTTGCGGGGGGCTAACTTGAGTGGTGCAACATTATCTCAAGTTAATCTCACGAATGCCGATCTGACAGGTGCGAATTTAGAGGGTGCAATTCTCAATTCGGCGAATCTTACTGGTGCTTCTTTAACGGGTGCAAACTTGAAATCAGCATCCCTAGAAAAAGCCGATTTGTCCTATGCAGGTTTCATGAGCGCTAATTTAGAAGCAGCAAACTTAAAGGATGCCAAATTGCTGTTTACCAATTTTCGGGCGGCAAACTACCGACTAACAATTTTGAATGATGGCGTCGTTACCTCCGACAAATCCTATGGTTGGTCGTTAGAGCGTCCAAATAACAGAGAATGTAACAAGTTCAAACCCGAAAATACTCCAGGTACAATCTGCTACGGACAATAACTGGTTTGTTGGGGATTGAATGCGGGTAAGACCTTTGGTTTACCCACAAAATGGTTGGTAGAGACGTTGCATTGCAACGTCTCTACATGTGTTTGAATGGCAAAAAATCTTGGGGTGCAGAATATAACCCCTGATTCCCTAACTGTGTCTTCCAGTGGATGGGGCGATCGCTTTTGGAGTAAGATCGTATTTCTCGATCTGTATATATAGCTGTAGCCACGCTAGGAATGGCAATAGTTTTACCTCCTGCCTTCTCCCTGCCCCCTGCTCCCTGCCCCATCATTGGCGACGAAATAACTAAATTTAAGCTAAAATTCAAGCAGAGTAAGCATTTCACGCTTAGGAATACTCCATGCTTGAGACTTTGGAAACGCGACTTTACGAACTAGAACAATTTGCCAACACCCTTGTTTCTCATCAATTGACGCACATTAGCGTGGTGAGTGTTGCTGTGATCTTTGCAGCTGGCTTGCTCACCAGCTTAACGCCCTGTATGCTTTCCATGCTGCCAATTACAATTGGCTATATCGGCGGTTATGAAGCCAAAAGCCGTCTCCAAGGCGTTGCCCAATCAACTTGGTTTGCCCTGGGCTTAGCAACTACTCTCGCCGGTTTAGGAATATTAGCAGGTTTAGTGGGAAAAGTCTACGGTCAGGTAGGAGTCGGTTTACCAATCATTGTGAGCATCATCGCCATTCTGATGGGGCTGAACTTATTAGAAGCACTACCCCTGCAATTTCCATCCTTGGGTGAAACGAATTGGATTTCCCAAGATTTGCCAGCAGGGTTGCGTTCCTATTTGCTGGGACTGACTTTTGGCTTAGTTGCATCTCCTTGCAGCACACCTGTTTTAGCTAGCTTGCTTGGTTGGATTGCTAATACACAAGACTTAATTTTAGGCGCTGTTTTACTACTTTCTTATACAGCTGGCTATGTAGCACCATTGATTTTAGCGGGCACTTTTACTGCTTCAATTAAAAAGTTACTAGAACTACGCCGCTGGTCTGGTTGGATTAATCCAGTGAGTGGGGCGCTATTAGTAGGATTCGGTGTATTTTCTTTAATTTCTCGAATTCCCCTTGGTAGTTTTTAAGGCAGGAGGGAGGATAGCGCAGCGTTAGGAGTCCGCGAGCGTCGGCAGGAGGCAGAATAGTTAAAGAATCAGAATAATATTTGAAATTAATCTACAAATCATTTGAAATTCTTTTTAATTTGTGACTTCTGACTCCTGAATTCTGACTCCTGAATTCTCAAGATTGTACACCCATTAACACATGTGAGTAATGACTTTAGAAGATTCGACTTCCAAAAAAATTAGTTGGTGGGCTGTATCTGGGCAGTATTTACGCCGAGAGTTTTTGCCTGTACTAACAGATTTACGACTGGCGATCGCACTATTACTATTGATTGCCATCTTTAGCGCTACCGGTACTGTAATCGAGCAAGGTCAGTCTCCTGCATTTTACCAAGCTAACTATCCAGAACATCCAGCATTGTTTGGTTTTTTAACTTGGAAAGTAATTCAAGTAGTTGGCTTAGACCATGTATATCGTACTTGGTGGTTTTTAGCATTACTTATTTTATTTGGCACTAGCTTAACTGCTTGTTCTTTTACCCGTCAGCTACCAGCCTTAAAAGCAGCCCAACGCTGGAAATATTACGAAGAACCGCGACAATTTAAAAAACTAGCTTTAAGTGCAGAATTAGATACTGGCTCTTTGAATTCTCTTCACGAAATATTGCAGAACCGCCGCTATAAAATTTTTTCAGATCCAGAAAAAGAAAATATTTTATATGCCCGCAAGGGAATAGTCGGACGTATTGGTCCAATTATAGTTCATATTGGCATCGTGGCTATTTTACTAGGGGGAATTTGGGGGGCAATGACCGGATTTATTGCCCAGGAAATGGTTGCCAGTGGCGATACATTTCAGGTTAAAAATGTTATAGATGCTGGGCCTTTAGCAGTAGACCAAGTGCCAAAAGATTGGTCTGTGCGAGTTAATCGTTTTTGGATTGATTACACTCCAACTGGAAGCATCGATCAATTTTATTCAGATTTATCTGTTTTAGATAATCAGGGGAAAGAAGTTGACCGCAAAAAGATTTTCGTCAACCAACCTCTGCGCTATCATGGCGTAACTTTCTACCAAACTGATTGGGGAATTGCAGCTATTCGCGTTCAATTTAATAACAGCCCAATTTTCCAGCTACCAATGGTCAAGCTGAACACTAACGGTCAAGGTGCAATTTGGGGAACCTGGATTCCTATTAAACCAGATTTGAGCGAGGGTGTCTCGGTGCTAGCTAAAGATTTGCAAGGAATGGTATTAATTTATGATGCCAGTGGCAAATTAATTAATACTATACGCGCTGGCATGTCTGCCCAAGTCAATGGCGTGAAATTAAAAATAATAGAGGTAATTGGCAGTACAGGTTTACAAATTAAAGCCGATCCTGGCATACCAATTGTTTATTCAGGATTTGGTTTATTAATGTTGGGTGTGGTGATGAGTTACTTTTCGCACTCGCAAATTTGGGCATTACAAAAAGGCGATCGCTTATATGTTGGTGGTAAAACTAATCGCGCCCAAGTTGCTTTTGAACAAGAAGTTTTAGAAATTTTAGATCGATTGAGTTCACAGCCAAAGAATGAAGATAAAGGTATGGCAATTCAAGTTTAATTGTCATTAGTCACTTGTACTGAGCGGAGCCGAAGTATTAGTCATTAGTAGTTGCAGCGGTTGTGTTAACAGTCGCTGCGATTATTTTACAGCGTTTTGCAACTAAATGAGGTACACCCCTCCCCAACCCTTCTTTCAAGGGCAGGTTTTTAGGCTTTCGATAAATAGTTGAGAATGTTCTCAATTATTGAACGTAGTTTTAAGTTCTCAGACAATGATTTTGGTTTTAAAATCCCAAAAATTTGTCTAATCAAAAAAACCTGCCCCAGAAAGCCCCAACCCTTCCCTTAGCAAGGGGAGGCAGGGTGGTTTCATACAAACAGAGAAAAAACTTTTTGAAGTTGGTTGGATAAGGCGCGTTGTGCTTGAGGGATAGTACGGAAACCAAAAAATCTGGCGCTCGTGATGAAAAAGGTGTGCAAGATTGCCCAATTTACAGGGGCATTGGCACCACGACGTAATGGAAAATCTTCTCTGCGAGAGGCTATGCCAACGGAAAATGTCACATCTTTGAACGGCAGTCGCCTCAAGTCGGGAAACCCGCCCACAGCGCTGCCTCCCCAATGTAGCCGATTTTCAATTCCCCAATGACCTTGAGTTAAGCCAAGTAATTGCTGAGCTTCCAAATGTTGACTACAAATGTAAAACTGACACTCATGAAATGGTTGGCGATCGCGTTGACCTGAACGTTCGACTACAACATTGCGATCGCCTTCTACGAGTATTGTCATTTTCTCTGCTTGTATGAAACCACCCTGCCTCCCCTTAAAAAGGGCAGGACTGTTTCATTCTCAAAAGAAAAATGTTTGAATCAGGATGATAACAGTATTGAATCAGGGTGCTATGACTGCCAGCTTAATTGTAGGACAATAGCTAAATCTACCGCCAACTTTTGCTATTAGGTTGCTTGCTAAATTTTCCTTTTGGAAAAAGTCGCTGTTCTAATTCTTCATAGCTACCTTCAAAATCGCAATGACCATAAAGCGGACATTTTTGACAATAAATGCCTTTGGTATAGCGTTCTAAATTTTCGCGATTAAAAAAATACGGTTTATGACTAAAGGTGCTGGCTACCCATTGCCAGGACATATTATTACTAGCAGGATCGCCATCTAAAAGGTGTTCTAAAAACCATTTAGCTCCTGCTTGCCAACGAATCCGCCGCCAATGGACAATGTAAGCGGCTATCCACATCCGTCCGTGGTTATGTAAATAGCCAGTTTCTCGTAAATCACGGCTGAAGCTGTCAATACAAACTCTACCTGTAGTTGCTTGTTTAATATCTGGCGGTAATTCCGATGCATATTCAGCCACAGTGTAACCAGTTTTGTATTCTTCCTGGTCTTGCCAAATTCCATCGCCTAACTTTACATATAACCGCTGCCAATAATCCCGCCAGCCCAACTCGTTGATTAATTTAGTAGCATCATTTTGTTGCTGTACCCGGTCAAGGACAAAATCTCGAATTTCTCGTAAACTCAAAACGCCGTAGCGGATGTAAGGCGAAAGTCGCGTGACTGCACCTGTGAAGAAATTGCGCGTTTGTGCGTAGCGTGCTGAGTCGATTTTTTGCAGCGCTTTTTCTGCGGCTTTGCGTCCTCCCAGAGTTTCGCTGATGTGGTCATCGCGTTCGGTTGCATTTGGGAATTGTTCGCGCAGGTAAGCTACCAACTCATCGCGGTTGGCAAATTCGCGTCGCATATCTTTAGACATTTGAATTTTGAAGGGTGGGAATGGACAAATTAAAAATACCAGTAGGCTAAATCATTATTATGGCGGATTAACACCAGTAATTGTTCTCAACCTAATGAGATAACTTTTTTGGCTGGCTGATTTCATGTCTGAAAACGATTGTGTATGATATCAAAATCTTTGTAGAGACGTTGCAATTGCTAGTCTCTACATCTGGATTCATTGTTAATTAATGAAGAGCGATCGCCTAACCTATGTACAATTCTAAAGCGGTTTTCACAGTGCAATCATGAGCAACATTCCCCAAATCGATCAACCAGCGCCAGATTTCTCCACACCTGACCAAAATGAGAATCCAATAACTCTCTCTGACTTTAGCGGTAAATGGGTTGTACTTTATTTCTACCCCAAAGATGACACCCCTGGCTGTACCACCGAAGCCAAAGATTTCAGCGAATTGCATGAAGACTTCAGCGCACTCGAAGCCAAAATCTTAGGTGTGAGTCCAGATTCTGGTAAATCCCATTGTAAATTTATCACCAAACATAACTTGTCAATTATCCTCTTAAGCGACCCCGAACATATTTTGATAGAAGCTTATGGTGCTTGGCGTTTAAAGAAGTTTATGGGCAAAGAATATATGGGTGTCGCTCGCTCAACTTTTTTAATTTCACCTGATAGAATTATTGCCTATACTTGGCCAAATGTGAAAACTAAAGGTCATGCTCAAGCCGTTTTAAGCAAATTACGGGAATTAGCAGCCATATAAATGGAACTGGATGCAAATATAGCAGTCCTAAATTATTTGTGAAAGCGTCTCGTAAAGAAGGCGTCTTGGCGGTAGCTTGTAGCAAGCTGCTGGGGGTCAGCGTTAATTTTTACAACTGAGATAGGATCGCTATATAGCAGTCTTATTTTATTTGTGAAAAATATAGAGAAGGAAACGTAGACGCGCCAGCGGCTTGCCGCAGGCTACCGCAAATTACGCATAGACGCGGAGCCGCTTCCCGCAGGGTAGGACGCAAAGGGAAGAAAGAAGAAAGAGATATGTAATTTTGACAAATGATTTAGGATTGCTATAGTAGTATATCCAGTTGCATGAACTATGGTTCAAGTTATTCAAGCTCAAAATGTCACTCTTGCTTACTTAAAGAAAAAATTTGGTTTACACCAGTCTGAAGACGAGCAGTTTTTTACAGAGTGGCTTGAGTTTTTACCTGAAATTTCCGAATTGGAAAAGCAATATTTAAACCGAGTTAAAACTAACTATCTCAATGTTTTAGAAAACGCTCCTCTTTTGGAAGAGGCAGTAAAATTGGTAGTATTGTCTCCTCTGCTCGATTTAGCTGGTTTTTATCTTCCTCATTTTTATATTGCAACAGAAGAAAGTATAGAAATTAGCGAAGAAATTATTAGCGATCGCGAAAGTACTGAAGAAACTAAAGAAATTATCAAAGGTAGAATTGATGTTCTTGTTCTACAGGATAAGTTATGGTTACTGATAATTGAATCTAAAAGATCTAATTTTTCTTTGGCAAAGGCAATTCCTCAAGCATTAACTTATATTTTGGCGGTTCCTCAGCCTAATTATCCTGTATATTCATTGGTACTTAATGGAGAGGATTTTCAATTTATAAAATTGATTCAAGGAAATAAACCAATTTATGCATTATCTGGAAGGTTTACTTTATATAGACGTGAAAACGAATTATACAAAATTTTAAGTATCTTAAAAAAATTAGGACAAATTTTGATGTAATTATCTTTGTTATTTTTGTTTTAGTTAAGATAAAAATGTCATAATATTTTTACTCTATTTTTTAAAAAAATTATGGTTCAATTTATCCAAGCACAAAATGTCGGACTTGCCTATTTACAGGAAAAATTTAGCCTCCAGTTAGCTGAAGATGACGCATTCTTCACAGAATGGTTTGAAAATTTGCCGGAAATTACAGATTTAGAAAAGCAAGATTTAGACAGAATAAAATTTAATTTCCTCCGTTTAGCTAAGCGTCCTCCTTTATCAGAAGACACAGTAAAATTAGTAGTGTTATCTCCTTTACTCAATTTAGCTGGATTTTATGATGAGCCTTTTTATATTAGAAGCGAGGAATCAATTAAAATCTCTGTTGAAGATGAAGGAGAAATTATTAGAGGTAGGATTGATATTTTAGTTATTCAAGAAAAATTGTGGTTGTTAGTAATTGAATCTAAGAGGTCGAGTTTTTCACTGTTAGAAACCATCCCTCAAGCACTTGTTTATATGCTGGCGAGTCCTAATTCTGAGAAACCTGTGTTTGTATTAGTAACTAGTGGAGAAGATTTTCAATTTATCAAGCTGATAAAACAAGATAAACCTGAGTATATTTTGTCTGATAAATTTACTTTGTCTAAGCGGAAAAATGAACTGTATAAAGTTCTAAGTATATTAAAAAAATTGAGCCAAATTTTGAGTTAATTTATGTCTATTCGCCCTATCTACCTCGATTGCCACGCTACCACACCTGTAGATGAACGGGTATTAGCAGTGATGCTCCCTTATTTTACAGAACACTTTGGTAACCCAGCCAGTATTAGCCATGTTTACGGTTGGGAAGCAGAAGCAGCTGTTAAACAAACACGAGAAATATTAGCAGCAGCAATTAACGCTAGTCCTGAAGAAATTATTTTCACCAGTGGTGCAACAGAAGCGAATAATTTAGCTATTAAAGGTGTTGCAGAAGCTTATTTTAAAAAAGGTCAACATATTATTACTGTTGCTACCGAACATAGCGCTGTTCTTGATCCTTGTAATTATCTAAAAACTCTGGGTTTTGAAATTACTATTTTGCCAGTTAAAAAAGATGGATTAATTGATTTAACTGAGTTAGAAAAAGCTTTCCGTCCGGAGACGATTTTGGTATCGGTGATGGCTGCAAATAACGAAATTGGTGTATTGCAACCATTGGCAGAAATTGGGGAAATATGCCGCGCTCGCCAAATCATTTTTCACACCGACGCCGCCCAAGCTATTGGTAAAATTCCCTTGGACGTGCAAGCGATGAAAATTGACTTAATGTCGCTCACAGCACATAAAGTATATGGACCAAAAGGCATCGGAGCCTTATACGTCCGCAGGCGCAACCCCAGAGTACAACTGGCTCCACAGCAACACGGAGGCGGACACGAGCGGGGAATGCGTTCTGGTACATTGTATACACCGCAAATTGTCGGCTTCGGTAAAGCTGTAGAAATCGCTTTGGCGGAACAAGCCACAGAAACGCAACGTTTCACCGAACTCAGACAAAGTTTGTGGGAACCACTTTCGCAACTTTCAGGAGTTCATCTCAACGGACATCCCCAAGCGCGATTAGCCGGAAACTTGAATATCAGCGTTGAGGGGGTGGATGGAGCCGCACTTTTGCTCGGATTGCAGCCAGTAATGGCAGTTTCTTCTGGTTCTGCTTGCTCCTCTACAAATACCTCACCCTCCCATGTTCTTACAGCACTGGGACATTCGCCAAAGCTAGCTTATGCATCGATACGGTTTGGTATTGGCAGGTTTAATACACAAGAGGAAATTGATATTGTAGCCAAACATGCGATCGCCACCATTCAAAGTTTGCGTAATTCTGCTTTTGTGAGTTTGGGGAGTAGGGAGGTGGCAACGCCTTGGGAAAAGGGGAAAGGTTAAAGGGAAAAGGAGGGATCTTTCTTTTGCCCTTTGCTCTTTGCCCCATGCTCTTTTAGGGATTTTCCTGGATGAAAGTTTGAATTTCATCTATTTCCTGCTCATTGAGGCGAAAATCTCCAGCACCGATGATTCCTTCGACTTGCTGGGGATTGCGTCCGCCAACGATCGCCGCTGTCACCGCCGGATTATTTAAAGTCCAAGCGATCGCCACTTCACCAGGGGAACGGCCGTGTTGTTCGCCAATATTTTTCAACACTTCCACCAGCTTCAGATTCCGAGATAGACGCGGTTCTTGGAATTCACTGCTGTTCTTGCGCCAGTCATCATCAGGGAAATTGGCAACCCGCTCAGGTGTCATTTTTCCTGTAAGCAAGCCAGATTGCATCGGGGAATAAACAATTACACCGATGTTATTTTCTTTGCAGAAAGGCAAAATTTCCTTTTCAACATTAGGTTTGACTAGTGAATAAGGCGGTTGCAATGAAGTGACTGGCGCAATCTTCTGAGCGCGTTGCAACTGTTGGACATTGAAATTTGAAACCCCGATATAGCGAACCTTACCTTCATCTTTTAGCTTGGACAGAGTTGTCCACCCTTCTTCAATTTCTGCATCTGGGTTCGGCCAATGGATTTGGTAAAGATCGATGGTTTCAATATCCAGTCGGCGCAGACTAGCTTCAACCTCCCGCCGTATAGAATCAGCCTTGAGGCTGTTACCAATTTTGCCCTTTTCATCCCAGATCATCGAGCATTTAGTAAAAATGTAGGGGCGATCGGATCGACCTTTGAGCGCCTTGGCAACAACCTCCTCCGAATGTCCCAGACCATAGATAGCTGCGGTGTCAATCCAATTCACACCGAGGTCAAGAGCGCGATTGATGGCTGCGATCGATTCTTCGTCGTCCTGCGCTCCCCAACCAAAAGTCCAGTCACCTCCACCGATCGCCCAAGCACCAAAGCCAATTGGAGTAATGTGAAGCTCTGAATTCCCAAGCTGTTTGGTTTGCATATCTACTTTTCTCCCAGAATTTTTGAGTCAATTCGTAGTGTAGGCTGCCAATATTGTCTCAACCGCTATCTCAGGTGTGAATGACTACTAGTGTAAACACTATAGTTAATCACACTTGTGTAGGATTACTCAATCCTAAATATTACGTGAGTTCGATGAACCTCTCCCCAACCCCTCTCCGAGACGGAGAGGGGCTTTAATATCCTGAATTAGGCACGAAAAATTAGGCTTTCTAAGCCTCTCCCCGAAACGAGGAGAGGTTTGGAGAGGGGTTCTTTGGCATCTGTCGAACTCACGTTAAATATTGTGTTGAGAACATACTACATATACACTAGAGTGGCTTGAAAATACTAGCAGTTGTCAGCTAAATACAGAGAATAATATGTCAGAAGATTTAAAAGGCAAAATTGCACTTATTACAGGTGCAAACAAAGGTATTGGCTATGAAATCGCACGTCAACTAGGTTCTAGGGGTGCTACTGTGGTTATTGGTGCTAGAGATATCGGACGCGGTGAAGAAGCGGCGAATAAACTTCGTTTAAATAATATCGAAGCCAAAGCAGTTCAACTCGATGTAGTAGACCAAAAAACAATCGACTCTGCGGCTCAACAAATTGAAAGCGAATTCGGAAAACTTGATATCCTGGTTAACAATGCTGGGATAGTAAGTGATGGCGATCGCCTTCCACCCAGTCAAGTTGATATTCAAACACTGCGACACACTTACGAGACAAACGTCTTTGGAGTATTTGCAGTCACAAAAGCCCTATTGCCACTTTTGAAGAAGTCAACAGCAGGGCGAATAGTAAATGTATCAAGCGGCTTAGGTTCTCTAACTCTCAACTTAGATCCAAGTTATGAATTTTTTGATTTTAAGTTTGTTGCTTATAACTCATCAAAAACAGCAGTAAACGCCCTCACAGTTTTATTTGCTGCTGAGTTGAAAGATACCCCCATAAAAGTCAATGCTGCCGACCCTGGTTACACAGCAACCGACATCAATCAAAATCAAGGTCACCGCACTGTCGAACAGGGAGCCACAGCAGCAGTCAGACTCGCTACCCTCCCCGACGATGGTTCTACCGGAGGGTTTTTTGACGAAAATGGCGTGCTTCCGTGGTAGAAGAAAAGGGAAAAGGGGAAAGGTTAAAGGGAAAAGGAGGGGTCTTTGCTTCTTCCTATGACCTTTGCCCCTTGCCCTTTGCCGTTTCCCCTTGGCGAAGCCATCACCCCAGTCACCACTCAATAAGGATTTGAATCAATCCGTCCCCTTTTAACACTCCTGAGATAGTATCCAGAAGTTGGTCTGTTTCTTAAGTTGAAGGTGTCGCCACGGGGAACTCTCCAAATTTTATAGTTAGAGAATGTCAAAGGCGATCGCGGTTCGCAGACTTCCGGCATACGATCGCCCAGTACAAAGTATGCTGCACCCCTACCTATAACTTTCACCAGACCGTATTTATCTATAACTACCGACGTACTTTCACTAACTGCAATACCCAAAACACTACTAGATACACCATCCTTAATTTGACGGGCAATAAAAGCCATAATTCGACCCATTCTTTCTCGTCTATCGAAGTGTGTATCTACGATGGTTCCTTTCAAATAACCCCAATTCAAAAAATTGTAAGTAAAAGTAATGTCTCGATAAGGATCTTCGAGTGCATCTCTAGTTTCAATGCCTTTTTCCGAAGAAGCACAAGCATCATAGACATACTCACTTTGAATCATTGCACCCGCACTGGTGCCACCAATACCACCTCCCTTTAGGTAAACTGACTTAACAGCAGCCTCCAGCTTCGTGTCTTTCCAACTGCGAACGTATTGACATTGGTCGCCACCAGCAAAGAAAATCACGTCAGCATTTCTGATTTTTTCAGCAATCTCAGCTTTGTTCGCTTCTTCGCGATTGCTAACAATCAAAGTTTCTACTGAGTTTACGCCTTTCATAGCAGAAATTAGGCGATTGTAATCGTGATTACCATAGGTGCGGATAACGACAACGTTGACTTTGGTGGCGGAGTTAGTACCCCCCCTAACTTCGTTAATCATCCACTGAATAGCATCATCGACATCGGGGCCTCCCCCGCCCAAGCTAAGAACCGGGCCAGCTAGGGAAGGAGAACGGACATCAAAAGAGGGCGAAGGGGGAACATCAATAGTGTCGCCTAAGAAATAGCGTTTCCAATTTGCTATAAAACGGGTTATAACGAAGATTCCCATCTTAAACAACTTGATTGCTCTACTCTTCAAGCGCCTTGGTACGTTTGGGAATGCCTTTGTCATACTAAACTTCTGATGCAGACTCCAATTATTGTTAAGCTGTTACGCATTTGAATTGCTTATTTATTCGTGAATATTGTCCTTAGCCATTGGTCATTTGTTCTTTATAAACACAAATAACCAATGACAAATGACAAAGGACAGTTTGAAGCAATTTAGACGCGCATTAGCTTAACTTTCGCATCAGAGAACGTGAAATTCCAGCGTACACGACTTGTAGTGTTTTTTCACACAAAATAACGCAGAATAATCATTTGTTCTCTACGTTACTTTATTAAAAGCTCCACATTATTTGTAGCATTTAATTTTCGCCTAATTAAAACTACAATAGATTATGTATTGGTTGTCACTGTCCAGATATTTCCGTAATTGCTAGGAATATTTACCCAATATTCCGAACAACTGGGAACGCCGATTAAATTATTTTGTCGGCGGATCTCTTCTTGATAATCGCCAACAATTGGAAACCATACGCCCTAGATGAAAGGCAAAAAAGGGTTCCCGTCGATAACCCTTTTTTCCTCTTAAAATAATTATCATTCCTGTAAAAAAACTATTGCTTGTTTTTTTTGGAATAATTTATTCTTTGGAAGTCCCTTAGCCTAAAACACTTATTAGACAGTCAAGAAATGGTAATGGAAATTTGAGCATAATAATCCTGAAATGTTTGGGAAGCTGTGAAGCTGAATACAGTTTGTCTCACCCTTCTCAAGCATTTCACAAATTATTTAGGCATCTTATACTTGTATGGATGCTTTTGGTGGCGGTGGAACATTTAGGGGTTTAGGCTGTGGTACAAGAAAATACTGGCTGGCGTTATCATTTTTATACCGCTCCCCATTCACCTTATAATACAATTTGAATCTGACAACTGCTCCCTTAGGAACTGATGCCTGTAATGTCCAAATCTTGGTATCACCATCGGTTTGCTTGGTATCAGTTAGAGGGGTTACTTCTTTTAATGCTTCTTTAGTATTGATAACTCTCCAATTAGCCGACACTTCTGTGATGCTAGGGATGGTACCGACTTCTAGTTCAAAGCGACTGGTAGAACTCGTTGAGCCATTGACAACCTCTGCTTTGCGAATCCAAGCATCATGGTAAGGCCAGCGAAAATGAAAGTGGCGATCGAAATCACTGTCATAGAGAGTTTCATTGGTATTGGGATCTAGATAACTGAACCAGATAATCAATTTTTTAGCATCGCTGGGAATGAATACCTCCTGGAAAAGCATCGATCCCTGACCCGCTACATTAATATGGGGATCGCTAATAATTCCATTGGGAGAGTACAGTTTTTTAGATTCAGTAGGCCCGTTCTCTTGAAACTGAACATGAACGAAAATCGGTTGATTGGGATCGCCATGAACATAGGTTCCATCCTGGGGCACAATCCGAAGCGGATCGTAGCTAATGTGACAATTAACGTTCGGTTTCAAATCGCCAGTGATTAGCTCATGATAGTCAAGAGTAAACGTAATTTGAGCCGGTTTTCCAAGACCAAAACCTGAAAACATAATATACTCCTTGCAAATCTAGTACAGAGTAAGCGGAGATTAATGAGAAAAAGGCAGGTAGTCAAACAAGGAGAACGAGTTAAGAGTTACATGCAAACCGCATCTCCTTAGTATCTTCTACTGATACTTGGACTAACTTGCTACAATGATCGCTTCTGATTGCGTATCAAATATTTTAATGAATGTGATGTTAATATCACTATTCCAATACCAAGCATCAATTGGCGAGGCGGCTAGTAGCGCAGCTAACTGTCCTGGTGTTTTGCCTGGTTGGTTTAGGTAAGGTAGGGCTGTGCTGCCATTAATTGTTACTGCCTTAGCATTCGTCTCCAGGAGGGCAATGTAGTAGAACTTTTCTGGAGGTTGATAGAGATCGTGTTCCCGTTTGAGGGTAATCTGCTTACTTTTATCTGGCTTGCTTTGATGGCTAATCCGGGTTGTGCGATAGGCTGCGGTAGAGGATGCCGCCTCTGTGGTGATGCCATCGTCCTGGTAGAGTAAATAGCTACTGTCAAAACCCGGATAGATATTAATCGTGAGGGGATTTTCAGCTAGTTCGCCTACGTACTGTTCCAGTTCCCGCATTGGAATGATAGCTCCAGCACGCACATAAATAGGAACCAGTGAGAGATCCGCGTAGTAGTTGTCAATTACAGTTCCGCCATTAACTGGAGGTTCCAGACGTGACTGATTATTTTTAAAGGAGTACCACTGGCTAGAAGCGGGCAGATAGATCTTGCGAACGGCTCCATTCTGAGCATTGAAAGGAGTCACAATCGGAGCAATGAGTAAGTCTTTACCCAGGAAGAATTCGTCGTCAACGAAGTATCGTTTTCCAAAAATACCCTGAGCATCGGAAAAGCCATAAATTCCTGAATCTGTTGGCTCATTCAAGAATAGGGCACGGGCGATCGGCATTCCTGTTTGCGTCCATTCATACATCGCATCGTAGAAAACCTGGAGAAGGCGATAGCGTAACTCCACATACTTCCGACAGTTGCTAATGACAGGTTCACCATAGGCGTATACTTCCTGAAACTGTTTGGTATACCCATTGTAGTGATTACGATACCAGGGAAGGAATGCCCCCAAGTGCATCCATCGGGTCAATAGTTCTGGACTTGTAACCTGTCCGATTACTTTACCATTTTGCACTTGTGGATTCCCTGGTGGCGAAGATCCGTTACCATTTTCAAACTGGTTGCCCTCTGCAAAACCACCAATATCACATCCTGAAATCGGAACCCCTGATAAACCAATATTCAGTACTTCGGGAATATTAATTTGCAAAAATTGCCAGCTCGATCCAGAATCGCCCGTCCATAATCCTGCATAACGCTGCATTCCAGCATAACCGCCACGGGAAATGATGAAATTACGCTTATCAGGACGCAGTTTATCCACTCCCTCAAATGTGGATTTTAGAAGGTTGAGAGCATAAGCATTGTGGATGACTCCGTGAGGGACGTATTTCTCACCGTTAAATTGCAGCAAATTAAGAGGAAATGTTTTGTTAGGATATCTGGGATCGTCTCCCTTTTGAGCAGGATCGGTCATATCCTGCCAAATCATATCCATGCCCAAATCTTCGATCAAATGCCTGTATTGCTCACCCCAGACTTGCTGTACTTCTGGCAGCTCAAAATTGGGATAATATCCCGGAGACCCCAGAGGTGTAATTCCTTTATCATTGGGAAGTCTTCCAGGAGAAGGAAATGGGTTACTGCCAAGATTCTCTCCATAGCCAACCTCACCAATATAGAGGTTAACTTCACTGTCACTAGGGAAGGGATCTCCAGCTCGCAGGTCATAAAGTAAGCCTCCCGCTGTTGCGATCGCATTTAGTTGTTCGTAGGGAGTAACTTCACTATTCTGATCGAGCGGATTCAAGGTCAATAAAGGCGTAATATTGGTGCTGCATTTGAAGCCCATGCTATGCAAGCTATCAAACATCTCCCTGGCATTGGGAAATTTCAGCTCGCTGTGGGTAAATGTGCGGTAATTGTCCTGAAAGTCAACATCAATGTGCAAGCCGTCGATAGGAATGCGGGCTGCTCGGTAAGAGTTAGCAACGATCGAAAGTAGATAGCGACTGTAATAGCCATAGCCTCCTTGATGAAAACCGAAAACGTATTTTGGAGGCATGGGGGAACGACCAGTCAAGGTAGTATATTGTTGTAGAACTTCAGCAGCACGATCCCCTGCCATGAAGTAATAATTCATCTCGCCATAGAGGGCACCAAAGTAATACTTGCCCCTCATGTCAGAGTAATCGTTTGTGCCAATGTTAATGAACGCCTGTGAAGGGTTATCAAAAAATATGCCGTAGCTGTAGGGCGAGCCTGCGTAATCCCCTTCTGGATTAATGTTATTTTCAATCAAAAACGGAATGGATGCATAAAGTGGGACGCTGGGGTTGAGTGGGCCAGGATTGTTTTCTCCTCCCCCATACTTAAAATTATCGTAATTAAAATAGCTGAGAGTGAACTCATTTTTGAGCAAATTGATTCCCGCTTTTTCCCCCAGCCCACAATATTTTGCGGTAGATGGATAAACCTTAAAATTGGCAATGACTTTTTGTCCAGCAAGGTAGACAAGATTATAGTCTGGTTGATCCTGATGAATGAGCTGAGTGCCTCGGTAGACCAAGATTGCGTAGGGCTTTTTCTCGATCTTTACGGTTAACACTTCAGTTTTAACGATCAATGCTTCGTCTGTATCCTGCACCTCTAGATTGAGTTGCTGGTTTGCATCCTGCTCTTCCTTTGAACGCAGGTCTTGAGTGACAACGGCATAGGACTTATCCTGGCTGTAATCAAAACCTGGGTCAGGGCTGAAGCGTACCCGGAAAGCAGTTTTGGAGAGGAAAGAGATGACAGGCCCGGGACGAGTCGCTGTTTTTAGAGCAAAGGTGTTGCCGTTTTGGCTGTAAGTGACGATATCACCGATGGTTTGCCAACGTTGAGCAGGATCGCTAGGGTTTGCTGGATTAGGCGTGAACTCGTTGGTCTTGACGAACTTGTACGATGTATCTGGCATAGTTAGTTGCCTCCAAATTCAAGCACGATGGTTGACTGTGGAATAGGAATGCACGGTTCAAGAAGTTTTGACAATCTCCTTAAGAATCCGTTGTCTGATAGCAACGACATTGAGCCTTTGGTTTCGCATTTCTCAACCCCGTTGCAGGCTTAATGTGCGGCTGTGGCTAATGGATTACCTGGTATCTCGTTTGGCTTGACCACATTGACTAACTGCATCATACCTGCATCTTCATGGTCGAGAATATGGCAGTGAAGCACAAACTGACCATCAAAATCGGTGTAGCGAGTACGCACTTTTTCAGGTTTACCTTGCACTACCAGTAAAGTATCCCGCCAAATAGTTTCATTCTTACCATCGGGGCCTAAACGGGTATGCTGAAAGGGATTGATATGGATGTGGAATGGATGTCCTGGAACAGATGCTGGTGTTTTACCAACTGCTAAACTCCATTCTTCTGTTTTACCCAGTTCTAGAAATCGAGTTCGCCCTTTGGGATCGTCAAAAGGGGTGTCATTAACATCAAAAACAACAGATTGAATCTCTCCTGAACAATCTGTAGAGGGTTTACAAAACAGATTGAAGACAACATTCTGGTTTCCTTTGACCTCCTCGGTTGTAATCTCTGGAGGCACTTCTGCCAGTTTGACTGCTGCCAACTCTGCCTCACTCGGTAATGACATTGTGACCGGATCTCCCTTCACTTCTACCGTAGCGAGAAGATGACCATATTTTTCTGCTCCGGTTAAACCCATCGGTGATGGTAAATCCACAAGCTGATAGTTTCCTGGCTCATCGATCTTCACTAGCAAATCACTGCGATACCCTGGTTGAAGTTCGACGGTATCCCAAGAATCTAAATGTCCTAAGGGAATGCCATCAACGGCAATTTCATTCAGCTTAATCAACTTGTCCGAACTGACTGGATGAATCGTTGTCTCCCCCTTAGGAGTTATGTCACCTCGATCTAATACTTGCCTTCCTTGCTGTAATTGAACGTCAATGGTTTCGCGGATACCAGCGTGGATAAATCGCCAGTGTTGAACTTCTCCGGGACGCATGACGATCTTTGGAGCAAGTTGTCCATTGACTGTGATTTGTCTGCCAGTTTTTTCCCATCCACCCGGGCCGAACCGCCCATAATCCCTGATTCTGCCATCCTCACCATAACTAATCTGCTGAAACACAAATATCTTTTCCTCAGCAGGGGCAATCTCTGGCAATAGATCGAGTTGTCCTTCAACAATTAATGCTCCTGCCATACCGCTAGAAACTTGCATTGCAGTGGAGTGGTGCAAATGGGGATGATACCAGTTGGTTCCTCCCGGATGTACATCGGGGAGTTGTATGGCAATGTCGTAGGATTTCCCTGGAACCATTTGCTTCAATACATTGTCACTATTGCCCTTGGGAGACACATGAAGACCGTGAGTATGAAAATTGGTTACGTTGTAGGTTCCACGCAATTGAGTCGAATCATTAAGACCTAAATTTGCAGTATCGGTTGGCAATTTTGACAGGCTATTCTTCAATGCGATTTGAATCGAATCTCCTTTCTTCACCCGCAGGGTTGGGCCGACCAGCTTCCCATTGTAAGAACGAAGATCGACATCACATCCTGCGATCTTATTTTGCCCATACTTTACTTCCAGCACGGTTTTCAGAACTCCATTGCTAGAAGTCACTTCATCTGGATTCTGAAAATCAGCACCTGCATACTGACGAATATCAATCGTGCCAGGCCCTTCCTTACAGGCTGGAGAAGGAATTCCGTTCGATGGGGCTGATTGAGCCTTAGCGTGTAAGCTTCCTCCGGGAAATAGAACGAGGGTAACTACTATTGCAAGCGTGCATAGAGTTTTTAAGACAAACTTATTCATGGATCGAATCCTTGTCTTCAAACATCATTAGTTCGTCAAGAGTATCTAAATTGATGCGAGATGATTAAGAATGGGACTGTGTTATGCACCTATGGGTCTTCCCAAAATTTGAATTTCCATAGGCTTCACCACTACCCGAAGTACACGAACTGGACCTGTGGAAGTTCCACCGTCTACCTCGTTGATTCTTAGTCCCGATCCTGTTGTTTGAACTACTTCTGGCTCAATGGGATCTGATTTATTGCTGAATAAAACCTTGAGGGTTTGACCATCAGAATTGATATCAGAGTCAATAATTACAAACCCAGCAAACTGAAAAGTTGTACTGGTGTTAGCAACAACAACAACTTCCCGATCGTTTAAGATGCGCGAGAATGCTAGCACACCCGACGGATAGGGAGAGATACCAAAATTGAATCCATCTCCAGAGATCTGGCGGAAGTAAAATCGTCCATATCGCAGGGGTGGCTGTTCGCTGCGAAGTTTACTAATCTGTTGAATCGTTGTATAGAAAGGATGGGTTACATCAAAAGGATTTGGTTTTCCCCAAAGAGCCTCACGGATACTTCGATCGCTATTATTAAACTGATTGCCGTGTAGTCCCTGCTCGGTGCCGTAATATAGACAGGGAATACCAGGCAGGCAGAACAAACAGGCAAATCCCATCGTTGCTTGCTCGTCAAATTGATGGGGATTACTTTGAGAACTATAGTAGAAACGTTGCCGTTGATCGTGATTATCTAAGAAAGTAACAAAGAATCTAGTTGCCTCCCCGTGGGAACTGATAATGTTCCTCTCTATGTCCTTGCGCTGTTGATACATATTGACAACATCGCTAGGTGGTGATATCCCCTTAAGAACATTGGGAAGCTTGAAAAATAATGGGTAATCAAGGGCGGCATCTACCCCAACCAGATCCCCTGAACTGGATACGTTGCGACCAATAAATTGAGCAATTTTCTGTTCGTTGTCATAAACTTCGCCAAAGGTAAAGAAATTCTTTTTGCCCATACTTAAGGCAAATTCGCGGATAGCATTGCCGAACCTTAAAGCAAAGTTTGGGTCTAAAAATTTCAGCGTATCGATCCGAAATCCATCAATGTCATATTTTGCAATCAGGTATTGGAAGCAGCGAATTAGGACATTTCCTAATTCATAGTTACTAGTTAGAAGTTGTTTCAAGGAACCAAAATCGCCGATTGTTTCTGAACCACCCGGTTTGGCTTGTCCCTGCCGTCGAAAGAAGGCATTACGTCGAAGCTCATCTGGAAAAACAACTGCATCCAGATCGGGATTGTGAATATCTTCTTCACTTTTCCAATTAGATTGGGCATTCCCCTTCTCATCCCGCCAGCTTACTGGATAAGGCATATCGCTATAGTTCGCCTCCGATCCAGATGGGTAGGCAAAAACATCTCCGGTATGATTTAGAACAATATCAAAGATGATGTAGATGCCTCTGGAATGAGCTTCCTGAATAAAATCTTGTAAAACCTGGTCAACGTCCTCCCCTGAATTGGAATTAAAACGCGGATCGATTTCTAGAAAGTTTTGGATACCGTAGCCATGATAAGTTCCTTCGCTGGGGGCACCATTCAATAACTGGCAGTTTTTTAATACCGGGGTCAACCATATTGCCCCCACTCCCAAACTCTTGAGGTAATCTAGCTGCTGCTGGATTCCTTGAATTGTCCCGCCCTGAAAACCGTCAAAATTTTCGTTGTAAGGCGCTTTAGGCAACGTTACAGGATTATTAAATCGATCGACCATAAGGAGATAAATCCAATGGTCCCGCCAGTCAATCGGAGATGGAGTTACCTCTTTTCCTGGAATAAGTTGACGAACGCGATCCAATTCACCCTGAACTTCTAAACTTCTAGTTGAACGAGGCATAAATTTTAAAACTAAGTAGGTAAATGGCGAAAGACAAAACTACTTAAGGCTTGATTAAAAGCTCTTGGTGTTCTGAAATTTACATTGCTCATTTAATTTGATACTGCAAAGATATTAACTAGTAAAGATAGACATAAATTTAACTGTATGAATCAATCTCAAGATAGTTGAAAAGCTCTTGAATCCTGCTCCATCCATCCTGATTTATTCTAATTACAGTTATTTATGTCGGACTACTTAATATACTTACCTGCTATTTTTATGGGTTTTACTTCTACAAATTACTAGAGCAGTATTTAGGAGTATGTTAGCAGGATTAGTCTATTTGCGGTATTAGATTATGTGAAGAAAATAGAAGTTTTTTGCGGAAAAACCGTGATTTGCTGAAAATCATTGATTTTAAAATTCAAAGCAATTCCTAGCTCATTTTTGCTTTTTCAAAAGAGAAATATATGTTTACACTTCTATCTTGGAAGAATCTCAGATGACTAGGAAGTGCCACACCATCTCCCCACAAAAACTACAGCAGTTTGCAACTTAATGAGGTAGAGAACCAAGAACTTACAAATCAAATTATTCTTCTGTTTTCTGCCTCAAAACAAGTGACTTTATACTTCATACAAAAGAAAATCCTTGATGAATTAGCTTTTTTACTAGTTTTACCGATTAGGGAATTGAAAAAATCTCATCCCCAACCAAATTAAATCTGCACTACTCCAGAAATTGGGGTAGTGCCTGTTGTAGATTTATCAAGGGTTAATTGAGGATTTATGCAAATTCAGAGAAAATTTACCAAGGAATTTGCGATCGCTCTTGCACAACTCGCTGATATACTTGTTCGGTTTGCTTGGCTAATTTCGGCCAGCTAAAGCGCCTTTCTAAATCTTCATAAGCATTATCCACCAGCCATTGTCGATAATCTGGATTTCTCAACACCTCTAAAATTCCCCAGGCCAAAGAATCGGCGTTATTTACCCAAGTCACAATACCTGTTTTGGTATGCTGCACTACTTCTGGAAAACCGCCTGTATCAGAAACAACTACGGGTACGCGAGAAGCAAAGCTTTCTAATGCCACAATTCCAAAGGGTTCGTAAAGACTCGGAAATACGGCACAATCAGCAACAGTTTGAAATTTGTCTAAATATTCATCGGAGAGAAAACCAGTAAAATAGCAATGCTCCCAAATTCCCAAATCCCAGGCTTGGCGTTTGAGATGGTCAGTATTTCCACCACCAACGATGACAAATTTCACTTTACCACCCATTTCCCAAAGAATTTTGGGTGCGGCATTGAGCAATATAGGTATACCCTTTTCATAGGTCATGCGACCGAGGTAGTAAACGATTTTCTCATCGTCGCTGGCAAATTGGCGGCGAAAATCCAGAGCATGGAAATCTTCGTGGTGTCGTTTTTTTTCCGCTCGGATACCATTATAAATAACATCAATTTTGTCCCAGGGAGTGTGTAGCGCTCGTTCTACTTCCCGTCGCATATAGTCGCTACAAACAATAATCCGCCAAGCATTGTAAGCCAGTAATGTTTCTTTACCGTTAATATAACGTTGTGTATCGGTATGGATACCGTTATAACGCCCGTATTCCGTAGCGTGAATTGTGGCAATTAGTGGTATTTTAAAATTATGCTTGAGAGCGATCGCTGCATCTCCGACTAACCAATCATGGGCATGAATTAAATCAAACGGGCCTTCTTCCAAAATTAACTTGCCGCCATGATCTCCCATACTTTCGTTGAGATTCGCCACCCAGTGGAAAAAGTCATTGCTATGTCCCACTGGCACGCGATGTATTTTTACTCCCTCGACTACCTCGTACATCGATGCCTGGCCAAACTCCACTGTAATTAAATGGACTTCATACCCTAACTTGACCAGTTCCGGGTACAACTCAGCTACATGACGTGCAATTCCTCCAACTATCCTGGGTGGAAACTCCCAACTCAGTACCAGTATCTTCATCTGCTAGATTCCCCAAGACTTTACAAATATCTAAAAAACTAGATTTATCTAAAAATACAAGTCTGCCAATCTAATTGAGTGCATTTACTCATATTTTTAGATTTTTTAATAGTTATTTTGTTAAAGCTTATCAAAGGATAGGAACTATGGGGTATGGGGCAGGGCAGGGTAGGGGGCAGGGGGCAGGGGGCAGGGGGCAGGGGAAAGGGAAAAGGTTAAAGGTTAAAGGGAAAAGGAATAAATAATTTAATCTTTCCCCTTTTCCCCTTACCCCTTCCCCTTTCCCCTTTCCCCTTTCCCCTTCCCTTTCCCCATGCCCACTAAAGACGCGAACAACAAACAGCACGAACCCGATCGCGTCCTTCTTGTTTGGCTATATAAAGTGCTTTGTCGGCTTCATTAATCAAGTCTTGTGGCGACATTTCGTTATTTGGGACAATGCTGACTACGCCGAGACTAACGGTTACATGGTTGCACACGCTAGATTGAGCATGGGGAATCGCTAAGTCGCGTACTGCTTGTCGAATTGCTTGAGCTAGATGAATTGCGCCTACGATCTCTGTATTCGGCAAAATCACAGCAAATTCTTCTCCACCATAACGGGCTACTAAATCCGCAGGGCGATTAAGAATACTTAAGAGCGTACTGGCAAGTTTTTGTAAACAATTATCTCCTGCTAAATGACCATAGGTGTCGTTGTAGGGTTTAAAAAAATCAACATCGAATAAAATTAACGACAAAGGTACTTTCTCGCGTTTGAGTCGATGCCATTCAGTTTCGAGATATTCATCAAATCTGCGGCGATTGGCTATTTGAGTCAAGCCATCTAAGGTAGCTAATCTTTGTAATTCTTCGTTGGCGGCTTGTAGCTGCTGGTAAAGTACTGATTGATGAATAGCGATCGCAACTTGAGAAGCTAATTGCTGCAACAAATTAACTTCAAATGGCTGCCAGTTACGAGGCGTGGCAGACTGATAAGTAATCAGTAAACCCCACAAATGCTGCCCATTCAAAATCGGCACCACCATCGCAGCCTTTACCTGATAAAGTTGCAATAACTCAAAAACATTGGCTGAAAAATTAGACTGCTGAATATCATTTAAAATTGTGGGTAATCCCTGATAATAATGGCTAAAATCTTCTGTAATGCAAAATGGCAAAATTGTATGTCTTAATTGCTGAGGATAGCCATCAGCCAGAGATGCCGCTGCAAAATAACCACTACCGTCAGCTGCTAACTGGTAAATAGCTACACAATCTGAACGCAAACATTCTCGAATACTATTTACAGTTGTATTTAAAACATCTTCTAAATTAAGCGATCGCCGAATCTGTTGAGTTACTTCAGTAATTAGCCTTTCCCCTGTTGCTTGTTGTCGCAGGACTTCTTCAGCTTGCTTGCGAGTGCTAATATCTTCCACTGAACCAAGAATCTGCGTTGGAGTACCGTTAGCATCTCTGGCAAATACAACTTCTCGTGTATTTAGCCAACGCCACTCACCATTTTTGTGTCGAAATCGATATTCTGTGGACAGGACTTCATTGTCCTTGAGGTTGGTGAAGCGACTTGGTACGTCATAGCACAAGTGTCGGTCGTCTGGATGAAAACAATTTACGAACCATTGCGGATCTGCTTGACAAAATTCTTCTGGAGAATAGCCTAAAATTTTCAAACTTTGCTGATTAAGATAAATGCTTGTTCCTTGTAACAGGTCAAATAAATATAAAATATGCGGTACAGTATTAGCAACCTTTTCGAGAAAGTCTTGACTTGAGCGCAATGCTTCTTCAGCTTTGTGGCGTTCGCGCAAGGCGGCTTTCCATTCACTAATATCTCGTCCCTCGGAAATTATTACTGTCACGCGCCCTGTTTCATCAAGTATGGGACGTAGTGAAAAATCAATAGCGATCGCTAGATTGTCTCGTCCCCAAATTTCAACTTCATAGCGAATAAATTCACCATTGGCAGCGGTGGCGATCGCACTTTTTAATTGTGCTTGTGTATCTGGAGAAATTGTCCACCATTTTGCTTCCCAAAATAATTGGCCGACTACTTCTTCTCGTGTAATTCCAGCAAAATCCAGTGCTGTTTGATTGACTTCTAAGACAATTCCATTGGTCTCAAGCAATCCCATAAACTCTATAGTTTGATTGAAGATGGCACGGAATTTTTGCTCATTTTTAGTTAAAGCCTGTTCTGCGAGTTTGCGATCGGTAATATCTCGTCCTACCGATTGCAGTTCTACAAGATTACCTTGATTATCAAATATACCTCGAACATTCCACTGCGCCCAACGTATTTCTTGGCAAGCTATAACCCGATTTTCAAAAGTGACGACGGGATTTTCTACGCTGATGGAATTGACTAAATTAAACACATATTCTTTATCTTCTTTAAACACAATTGGTTCGTAGTGCTGGCCGATCATTTGTTCTCGCTTGATTCCAAAAAATCGACAGAAAGCTTCGTTAACGAAGGTAACAGTGCCATCAGGTAAGCCTCTAGCAATCAGTTCGGTTTGGTCTTCGAGAATGGCACGATAACGAGCTTCGCTTTGGTGTAGTGCTGCTTCTATTTCTTTGCGTTCGCTGATATCAGATACTAAACCCTGAAGTACTTGAGTTTGACCATCAGCACAGACAATGAGATTGGCTTGGTTTCGTACCCAAATTATTCTACCGTCGTGCCTAATCATTCGATACTCGATGCACAGGGTTTCTCCGGTGGAGATTGTATTATTTACAGCTTGCCAAAGGCGATGGCGATCGTCTGGATGAGTGTAATCTAACCAACTATTGAAGAAACCAGGGTTCCAATCTTCAGGGGCTACGCCTAATAATTGTTGCAGTTGCGGACTAATATAAGCAACTTTGGCACTAGTATTGAGCGGTGAAATGTAAACAACGCCCGGAATTTGTTCTACTAAGGTGCGGTACTTTTGCTCTGCCTCAGAGACTTTTTCGCCCGCCTGCTTGTGATTCATAATGTTTTGAATTTCTACAATCAAGTATAATTGTCAATGTTAGAAATCTTGCATTAAAAGCACATTCAATAACCAGTGAGCCAAGAATAAGTCAGTCTCAGAGCGTGGGAGTATCTTCTACAGGACTTACGCAAGATGTGATTGAAAACCTTATTCAAGCGTTGCGGTAATTCATGAATTACCGCTACTTTCGTTATCTTTTGCGTAAGTCCTGTTCTAAAAACTCTAAGTCCTAAAAACAAATGCCAACAACAAGCCGAAAGCCCTAAAGTTTAGCTTGCTGTTGGCAGTTTAGATGTAGCCGCAAGCAGCCAATCATCTTTGAAAATTAAGCACAATTAAATTAGCTTTGATCGAGGCGCAGTACTGCCATAAAAGCTTCTTGAGGTACATCTACCGTACCTACAGATTTCATTCGCTTTTTACCTTTTGCCTGCTTCTGTAAAAGTTTTTTCTTGCGGCTAATATCACCACCGTAGCATTTTGCTAACACATCTTTCCGCAAAGCCGGAATGTGTTCGCTGGCAATTACTTTACTACCAATGGAAGCTTGAATTGGCACTTTAAATTGATGGCGAGGAATCAGTTCTTTGAGTTTTTCTGCCATCGATCGCCCAACGTTGTAAGCTTTATCTCGATGGACAATCATCGCCAAAGAATCCACAGGATCGCCGTTGATCATAATATCTAGCTTCACCAGTGGATTTTCGCGGTAGCCAATCAGGTGGTATTCCATGCTGGCATAACCGCGCGATCGCGATTTCATTTGGTCAAAAAAGTCGGTGACAACTTCCGCCAAGGGTAACTCATACGTAAGTGTGGTTCGTCCTTGGGTAAGATATTTCATATCTTTGAAAATCCCACGTCTGTTTTGTGATAACTCCATCAACGTACCAACGTAGGTTTCCGGTGTAATCATTTCTACTTGAACGTAGGGTTCTTCAATTTTTTCGCGTTCGTTGGGAGAAGGTAAACGGCTGGGATTATCGATGTACAGTTCCTCACCTTTGACGGTTATAACTTTATAAACCACCGAGGGCGCTGTAATAATTAAATCTAGGTTATACTCTCGCTCTAAACGTTCTTGGACAATTTCCATGTGTAGCAAGCCCAAGAAACCGCAACGAAAGCCAAACCCCATCGCACTAGAAGTTTCTGGTTCGTAATGCAGTGCTGCATCATTGAGTTCTAGCTTTTCTAAGGCTTCCCGCAAGTCTTCAAATTGGTCAGCGTCAATGGGGAACATGCCGCAAAAAACCATTGGGTTGGCTTCTGCATAGCCTGGTAAGGGTGTCTCTGCTTTCGCTTTACTTAGAGTAATTGTGTCTCCTACCCGTGCATCAGCTACAGCTTTAATCGCCGCTGCCAAATAGCCTACTTCTCCAGCGTGGAGTTCATCAACTTGCTTTTGAGTAGGAGAAAGAACGCCCAACTCATCAATGTCAAATTCTTTACCAGATGCCATTAAATGGATGCGATCGCCTTTTTTCAATGTGCCATCCATCACCCGGAAATATACAATCACTCCTCGATAGCTGTCGTAATAACTATCAAAAATTAACGCCCGTAAGCGTTCATTTATTGTATTGGGCGGTGGTGGGATGCGATCGACAACTGCTTCTAAAATCTCATCAATACCAATTCCTTCTTTAGCAGAAGCCAGAATCGCCCCACTGCAATCTAGACCTATAATTTCTTCAATTTCGCCAATTACCCGTTCTGGTTCAGCCCCTGGCAAATCGATTTTATTCAAAACTGGGATAATTTCCAGGTTATTCTCTAACGCCAAATATACATTTGCCAGAGTTTGCGCTTCGACGCCTTGGGACGCATCTACTACTAGTAACGCTCCTTCACAAGCAACAAGAGAACGGGAGACTTCATAAGAGAAATCCACATGTCCTGGAGTATCAATTAAGTTCAGAACATATTGCTGACCATCCTTGGCTGTGTAATTCATCCGGGCAGCTTGCAGCTTAATGGTAATGCCGCGCTCCCGTTCCAAATCCATATTGTCGAGAAACTGTTCCTTCATCTGTCGGTCTTCAACAGTGCCAGTAGCTTGTAGCAAGCGATCGGCGAGGGTTGATTTCCCGTGGTCAATGTGAGCAATAATACAGAAATTGCGAATGCGAACTGCGGGAACGTCAGTCATATACTATCTTTGCCTTAGCAGCAACCAAAGTTAAAAGACCAATTTACTTAATGTATTTTAATGCTTTCTTAGCCAAGACGCTCCTAGTTTTAATGGGCATGGGGCATAGGAAGAAGATAAGGGGAAAGGGAAAGGGGTAAAGGGAAAAGGGGAAAGATTAAATTTATTCCTTTTCCCTTTTCCCTTTAACCTTTTCCCTTGCCTAAGGACAAGGGGAAAGGGAAAGGGGTAAGGGGAAATTTATTCCTTTTCCCTTTAACCTTTTCCCCTGCCCAATAGTCCCCTCTTCACCCCATCTTTAACTTTGCATATAAATAGGTGGACATTTAAGAATATTATGAAAGTCTATTTGTCGGTGCTAGTATTCATCAGCTGGAAGCGTACAATAAATGTAAATAAGTACATGTAGGGATCGCGGGCAATTACCACCCGTAATTGTCCGGAGTCACTGATTCACCGGCAAAACTTCTAGAAAGCTCTTGTCTAGTCAGTTATATGAAAAATGCGACCTAAAATTTAAAGCTGTTATTTTGGTGCTGTTTCGGGGAACTATGTAACTATACCCTCGAAGATTCTTAAGTGGATCGGCCCAAATATGAATATAACTACTTTACAAAGCTTTAAACAAAACCAATTCAGAGTATATAAACCTATGAATATGCAACACAAACCTACCGACGCGGATAAAACACGAGCCGATAAGGTAGAAATTGCCGTCCGCTTAGATTCAGAGCTATTAGAGCAAATTCAACATCTCACTAACGATCCCAGCAAAGTGATTGAGGTGGCAATTCGCCAATGGTTGCGAGGCGAAATACTAAGAGATGATGAACTGACTCGCACCCCCGTGCGTACTCCCGTTCCTCCTCGCGGTGAATGGAACGATTGAAATCATCAATTAGCTGTCAATCTTACTTAACAAAAGTCAAGTTTGCCAACTTGAATTTCAAAACACCAAGAAATACTCAATCAAAAATGTAAAAGCTGTAAAAATTTATGCCAAAATTTGAACAGCTTTGGTAAAATCCCGGTCGGATACCCTTTGTTTATCCAACTCAATTAATGACTATTACCGCCAAATCCCAATTGCCGAATATTTTTTCTCAAAATCTGGAATCTATTACCAGTACCAGTAAAACTGATGGTTCATTGCCAACTCTTGGAGCTGAGTTGGTATACACGCAAGATGGGGCAGGGCGCTATCTGACCTTTTGTTGGCAGCACAGCGAACTCCTGGGGTTAAAGACCGAAAAAATAGTTGATGAACTCAACCAGACTCAAATCTTTGCTCCTGTGGATAAGGTTGCCTATTTGGAACGATTACACCGAATTTTGACAAGTTTGGTGCCAGAAAGGTTTCAGTGCTGGTTTACCCATCATCAGGAATTATTTGAGTTGGATTTAGTAATCAGTCCGATTATGCCAAGTTTAGGAACCGCTGCCACTACAGTTTTAGTGATGGGACGGTTAGTGCAAGCCACACTTAACAAAAAACAAGTGGGTGGGGGAGCAAAAACGTCGGCACAACTAGAATCGGCTTTACGTTCGCAGCAACATCAAAAACTGGTAAATCGGATTACGAGAAATATTCGGCGGACATTGGATTTAGACATTATTTGGCAGCAAACAGTTGATAGTTTGGGAAAAGCACTGCGCCTAGAACGGTGCATTATTTGTCCTTATCAACCTTGTAGTCCAAAAATAGAAGTTAAGGCTGAGTATCACCAGCCAGAACTTCGCTCAATGATTGGCTCAGAAATAGATATAGCTTCTGAACCAGCCTTTACTCAGGCATTAACAACCTTAGAACCAGTTGTGATGAATGTGTCTGGATACAATGATTCCAGGCAGCATAAAACTTTGGTAGTTGCCACTTGCTATCAAGACCAAGCCAATGGATTGGTGATTTTGAGTTGGCAAGATGAATGCTACACGTTAACAGAATCGGAATTAGAATTAGCAAAAGAAGCGGCGGATCAATTAGGAACAGCGATCGCTCATGCTACTTTATATAAAGAATTAGAAGAAGCACGTCAAAAAGCTGAAGAGGCTTCCCGCCTCAAAAGTGAGTTTCTTGCCAATGTATCCCACGAAATTCGTACCCCCCTCAACGGGATGATTGGCTTTTTAAAGCTGATTTTGGAAGGCATGACAGACGATGCAGAAGAAAAAGATCAGTTTTTAGAAGAAGCTCATCAATTATCAATACATCTGTTAAATATTATTAATGATATTTTGGACATTGCCAAAATTGAAGCTGGCAAAATGGAACTAGCTTACGCTCCAGTCAAGCTAGGCGAACTCTTCACTGATGTAGAAAATTTTATGCGTCCCCAAGCAGAGATGAAAAACCTCAGCTTCCAGATGCAAATGCCAGCTACCTCCGATGAAATCATCGTCCAAAGTAATTACCAACGCTTGCTACAGGTAATGCTGAATTTGGTGAACAATGCCATCAAATTTACTCACGAAGGCGGCATCACCGTCAGTGCCGATTTAGTACTCAAAAAAGCAAAGCCGCAATTTCAAGGACAGCAATTTCCAGGGATGGTGAGAGTGCGCGTAGCAGATACCGGAATTGGTGTTTCCTTGGACAAACAAGATAAACTGTTTCAATTATTCTCTCAGGTGGATGGTTCCCGTACTCGCCAATATGGGGGCACAGGTTTAGGACTGGCAATTTCCCAGAAGCTAGTGGAAGCAATGGGTGGTGAAGTACATTTCTACAGTCTCGGCGAAGGACTCGGTTCCACAGTTACATTCACCGTGCCACTATATCAACAACCAGTGATAGTTTCATCTAGTGATAATGGTTCTATAAAAACTGCCTAGTGCTAAGAAGTGTTAAGTTAGGAATGGGCATGGGGCATGGGGAAAGGGAAAGGGGTAAGGGCAAAAGGGGAAAGATTAAATTTATTCCTTTTCCCTTTAACCTTTCCCCATACCCCAGTCCCCAGTCTCCAGTCATTAAAAATTGACAACTAACAATCTAGGCGCAATTAGATTTAGGATCGATTTAACAAACTGGAAAACAAAATTTTGGATAATGGGTAATGAGTGGCGATTCTTAACGTACATGGACTGGGAACTGGGGCCGGGGAAAAGGTTAAAGGTTAAAGGAAAAGGAATAAATTTAATCTTTCCCCTTTTCCCCTTACCCTTTTCCCTTTCCCCTTCCCCATACCCCATACCCCATGCCCCATGCCCCATGCCCATCCCTAACTGAGTAGGTCTAAAACTATGGAACTAACAATTGACAACGTTGAAACAGTCCTAGATGAAATGCGCCCTTATCTCATATCTGATGGCGGCAATGTGGAAGTTGTAGAACTCGATGGCCCTATTGTCAGACTGCGGTTGCAAGGCGCTTGTGGTTCTTGCCCAAGTTCTACAATGACTTTGAGAATGGGTATTGAGCGCCGCCTGCGGGAAATGATTCCCGAAATTGCAGAAGTTGAACAAGTGTTGTAAAAGTTAGGAGTTATGAGTTAGGAGTTATGAGTATTAAATTAACTCCTCACTCTTTACTCCTTACTCTGGACTATTCTTATGTCCCATCCCCTCTACGTCGCTTTTATCTGGCATCAACATCAACCGCTGTACAAATCTCCTGGTAGCGGTACTTCGCTATCTTCTAGCCAGCAGTACCGCTTACCTTGGGTACGCTTGCATGGCACTAAAGATTATTTGGATTTGATCTTAATGCTAGAACGGTATCCTAAGTTACACCAAACGGTGAATTTAGTACCATCGCTGATATTGCAACTGGAAGATTATATTGCTGGCACTGCTTTTGACCCTTACCTCACGGCTAGTTTGACACCGGATGAACAACTTAGCCAGGAACAACGGGAATTCATTATTCAACATTTTTTCGATGCCAATCACCACACCCTAATCGATCCTCATCCCCGCTACGCCGAGTTATATCACCAAAGGCAGGAAAAAGGGGCAAGTTGGTGTTTGGCAAATTGGCAGCTGTCTGATTATGGCGATTTACTTGCTTGGCACAATCTGGCTTGGATCGATCCGCTGTTTTGGGATGACCCGCAAATTGCTACTTGGTTAAAGCAGGGTCGGAATTTTACTTTAAGCGATCGCCAGCGCATTTATTCCAAACAGCGAGAAATTCTCAGTCGGATTATCCCCCAACATCGGAAAATGCAGGAGGCGGGACAGTTAGAAGTTACCACCACGCCCTACACTCACCCGATTTTACCTTTGCTAGGCGATACTAACTCTGGTCGTGTAGCGGTGCCAAATATGACACTACCTACACAGCGTTTTCAGTGGGCAGAAGATATCCCGCGTCATTTACAAAAAGCTTGGAACTTTTATAAAGACCGCTTTGGACAGATTCCCCGTGGTCTATGGCCTTCAGAACAGTCAGTCAGCCCACAGATACTGCCATATATTATTGACCAAGGATTTAAGTGGATATGCTCAGATGAAGCAGTTTTGGGATGGACGCTGAAACACTTTTTCCATCGCGATGGGGCAGGGAATGTAGAACAACCAGAACTTCTATACCAACCCTATCGCCTGCAAACCGCAGCAGGTGACTTGTCAATTGTGTTTCGCGACCACAGATTATCAGATTTGATTGGCTTTACCTACGGCGCCATGCCAGCAAAACAGGCAGCAGCAGACTTAGTGGGACATTTGCAAGCGATCGCCAAAATGCAAAGAGACAGCCAAAGTCAACAACCTTGGCTAGTTACCATCGCTTTGGATGGCGAGAATTGTTGGGAATATTACCCCCAAGACGGTAAACCCTTCCTAGAAGCGTTGTATCAATCTTTCAGCAACGAACCCCACCTCAAACTCGTCACCGTCTCCGAATTTCTCGAACAATTTCCCCCTACAGCCACCATCCCCGGAGACCGACTACATAGCGGTTCTTGGGTGGATGGCAGTTTCACCACCTGGATCGGCGATCCCGCCAAAAATCGGGCTTGGGATTACCTGACAGAAGCTAGGAATTTATTGGCAAGTCATCCAGAAGCAACGGAAGAAAATAACCCAGAAGCTTGGGAAGCCTTGTATGCTGCCGAAGGTTCCGATTGGTTCTGGTGGTTTGGTGCAGGACACTCTTCAAATCAAGATGCCGTCTTTGACCAGTTGTTTCGCGAACATCTGTTTGGCATTTACAAAGCCTTAAATGAACCTGTACCGCCCTATCTCAAACAACCAGTGGAAGTTCACCAAGCACAAAGAGACCACCGCCCGCAAAGTTTTATTCATCCAGTCATTGATGGCAAAGGTGACGAACAAGATTGGGACAAAGCTGGACGCATAGAAATTGGTGGGGCGCGGGGAACAATGCACAACAGTAGCCTTGTCCAGCGACTTTGGTATGGGGTGGATCACCTAAATTTCTATTTGCGAGTGGACTTTAAAAGTGGTGTTGTCCCAGGGCGGGATTTGCCAACAGAGTTAAATTTGCTGTGGTACTATCCAGACAAAACAATGGTCAACAGCCCAGTTCCATTGGCAGATGTCCCAGATACAGCCCCAGTAAATTATCATTTTCACCATCTGCTGGAAATTAATTTGCTGACGCAATCGGTTTATTTTCGGGAAGCTGGAGACAATTATCAATGGCATCCCCGCACTAGTCGCGCCCAAGCAGCTTTAAGTACTTGTTTAGAGTTGGCAGTACCGTGGGCAGATTTGCAAGTTCCGCCAGATTATCCCGTGCGCCTGATTTTGGTGCTTGCGGATGAAGGACGTTTTTGTAACTACTTCCCAGAAAATGCTTTGATTCCCATTGAGGTGCCGTAAACCTTTTTTGATTTGTGCAAATTGCAATGTTGAGATCCCCGACTTTTTAAATAAGCGGGGATCTTGTTGTTGAGGAATAAGGGACTTCCAAAAAATAAATTTAGGACTTACGCACTGTACAAATTAATCATGGTGTGCGTTTATATGCATAGGTCGTTTCAGGCTTTTATTAATCATTCTTTGGTGGTAAATAAACCCTGGGTGTAGGGAACAGTGCTGTGCCCCTACGAAAGATGTGGTTTTTCAAACATACATATTTGGTATTTTCTGTCAATGCGTAAGTCCTAAAATTATTCCAAATTATTTGTACATTTGTAGGGGCTTTACAGCTGTGCATTGGGTTTTACCCCACCCCAACCCCTCCCCTTGGCAAGGGGAGGGGCGATTTTGGCTTTAGACAAAATCGGGGTGGGGTAACGCAGATCTTGATGGTAAGTGAGATAGCTGAATATCACATTTTTACAACGGTTTGACGTTAAGTTGACACCAATGACAGCTGTAAAGCCCCTACGTTCGCGGAGCGTTCCGCAGGGATGGGATGTTTTTTAAACTGGAAGTCCCTAACGCTATCCTTAGTTGAGCGGATCGAAACGCTGCAATATCAGAGCTACGAACACTACTGGCAAACCTACACCCATACAAATGAGAGCTTGGGTAAATGTCAAAGGTGTAGTGTCAAACACTTGATTCATCATACTCCACTGACTGAAAAGACATTGTAAGATCGCTACAGCCACAATCCCGATCGCTGGAGCATAAGCTACGGGTGTGCGTTTACCTTGGATTCTGGCAACTAGAGATGGTAAAAACTGGGTAATGCTTAACAGGTAAAACACTTCTGCTGCTACCAACCCATTAATCGCCATCGTGCGAGCTAAGGCTTCATTGCCTGTAGTTTGAAGTATCCATTGAAATACCCCAAAAATTACTACCCAATTGAAGACGGAAATCGCTAAGATGCGCTGGAGTAAACTACCTGATAAAAGCTTTTCTCTGGGGTTGCGTGGTGGTTGCTGCATCACCTCTCCAGATTTTGGCTCAAAGGCTAGGGGAACAATCAACCCTACCGAACTAACCATGTTCAGCCAGAGAATTTGGATTGGTAAAATGGGAAGCACAGTTGCCAGGAGAATGGCAATTAAAATCGTCATCGATTCTCCAACGTTGATCGGCAGCAAGAAAGCGATCGCTTTTCGCAAGTTGCGGTAAACTCCGCGTCCTTCCTCCACAGCAGCTTCAATTGAGGCGAAGTTATCGTCAGTTAGCAGCATATCCGCAGATTCTTTGGTAACTTCTGCCCCAGCTATACCCATCGCTACACCAATATCTGCCTGCTTGAGAGCGGGAGCATCGTTGACACCATCTCCAGTCATGGCAACAATTTCGCCCTTGAGTTGCAACGCCCTCACCAGACGCAATTTTTGTTCGGGAGTAACTCGCGCAAATACCATGCCTTGCTCAGCTGCTTGGGCAAATTTTTTTTCATCCATCTGAGTTAATTGCTGTCCGGTGAAGACTTGTGCTTCAGTGGAGCAAATACCCATTTGGCGGGCGATCGCAGCTGCTGTAAGTGCATGATCCCCTGTAATCATCTTTACCTGAATCCCAGCAGATTGACAGGCCTTGACTGCGGCGATCGCTTCTTCACGGGGCGGATCGATTATGCCTTGGAGTCCTAAAAACACTAGCCCTTGAGCGATATCGTGCCGTTCCAAGGAGCGTTTAGCAGCAACTTCTTTACTGGCGAAAGCTAGCACTCGTAAACCTTGGTTTGCCATCCGAGCAACTTCCTGTTCCACTGCCCTTGGATTGAGTGCAGTTTGTTGTCCTCGCTCGTCAAGCATGTAGTCGCATCGTTGGAGAATTGCCTCTACAGAACCTTTGAGGTAAATTACATTCAGCCTTCGCTTGGCATCTAATTCATGCAAAGTTGCCATGTATTGAAATTCAGACTCAAAGGGAATGGTATCTATTCGGGGTAATTGCTCTAGATTCTCTGGTGTCAATCCTACTTTATTAGCAGCTACTATCAATGCTCCCTCGGTTGGGGTTCCGACTAAGTTCCACTGTCCGTCTCGCCATTCGATGTGCGAATCGTTACAAAGCAATCCCGCTTCTAGAGATTCCCAAAGAGCAATATGTTCATCTCCATTGAAATCAACAGGCTGTTGATTCATTAAAATTTCACCGTCTGGGGCATAACCAATACCGCTAACAGTGTAATGTTGCCCCCCGGCATAAATCTTCTGAACCGTCATCTGATTTTCGGTCAACGTGCCAGTTTTATCGGAGCAGATAACGGTAGTACTTCCCAATGTTTCCACGGCGGGTAACTTCCGAATAATCGCGTTACGTCGTGCCATCCGGGAAACTCCGATCGCCAACGTGACTGTAACAATTGCAGGCAATCCTTCTGGAATCGCGCTAACTACAAGAGCCACAGTTGCTTTGAAAACAGCAATCCAAGATTCACCTTGTCCCAATCCGACTGCAAACGTCAGGGCAGCTAAACCTAAGATGACGTACAGCAGGGTTTTGCTAAACTTGTCAATATTTCGCGTTAGTGGTGTTTTCAGATTTGTGCTGCTTTCAATTAACTGCGAGATCCGGCCTGTTTCAGTGGCATCGGCGATCGCCACTACAATCCCTTCTGCTTGTCCAAAGGTGACAAAACTTCCTGCGTAAGCCATATTGCTGCGTTCGGCTAATGGTGTTTCCATAGCCAACGATGGAGTTGCTTTTTCTACCGGCACAGATTCTCCTGTTAAAGCAGACTCGTCAACTTGTAAGCCACGCACGCTTAATAGCCGCAGATCCGCAGGTACTTTATCCCCAGATGCTAGCAGTACCAAATCGCCAACAACAAGTACAGCCGAAGCCAAACGAGTTTTTTGACCATCGCGAATCACAGTTGCTTCGGTAGTGACAGCTTTGGATAAAGCAGCGATCGCGCCTTCTGCTTTCGATTCTTGAATATAGCCAACGATTGCATTAATCAGGATGACAGCAAAAATTACTCCTGCATCTATCCAATCTCGCAACAGCAGTGTTATTACCCCCGCCGTCAGCAAAATATATAGTAGTGGTTGATGAAATTGCTCTAAAAATTTTAGCCAAGGACTTTTGCTATCTTTAGTACTCAGTTGATTTGCACCCATCTGTTCGTGTCGGGTGCTAGCTTCTTCATGGCTCAAGCCTGCTTCGGGATGGCTGGCTAAGGTTTGCACAACTTGTTGTTCTGTCAGAGTATGCCATTCATAGTTGAGTAAATCTTTTGTTGTTTCAAAAAAAGTATTTGTAGCGATCGTATTTGCTGTCATCCCTGTCTCCAAATTGAAATAACCGTTTTCCTCAAGGCGTTATTATGAAAATCTTTTTTTCAGTTCACCAACATGGCACTCTCGCACACCTCGGTAATGTAGAATGTCTTTTGCTTGCCGGATTTCATCTGCTGTTCCCTCTAGCGTTACTAAAAATTCTTCTTCAGATCTGGATTGTTGATTGAATCTAACTAGCCTTTCTGGAGCAAACCAACCTTGAAATGCACCATAAAGACCGCCAAATGCTGCACTTGCTCCACCTGCTAGCAGCGTAGCCAGCACAGATTCAACCGCTAATGCAGGCCCAACACCAGGAATGACTAATATGCCAAGTCCGCCTATAAGTGTAAGGATGCCCCCAGTAGTTCCTCCCGTAATTGCACCTGCTTTAGCGCCTTCGATAGGAGTGATAGTACGATTACTCATATCAGCATCCTTGGGTGACTTTTCATGTTCAGAGTTCATATTGAACACAGAAACTTGCTGCATGGGAAAGTCAATTACTCTAAGTTCATCAAGCACCTGTGTTAGAGCTTGACGGCTAGAAATGATGCCGGTGGCATTTGTGACTGGACTGAAATTCATAACAACGTCTCCTATAAAAATGTGTAAGTTAAAAACGAAGTATTAATAATCTCGAAATAGTAAGCAATTATGCTTTGCAGTGTGAGCATGAACCGTACCGTTAGAACGACTCACGTAAACAACAACCATCAAAAATGTAATATTTAGTACGGCTTATATAAGCAAATACCACGTTTGTTAAGCCGTGTTGCTTTAGCTCAATACCCTTCTATTCCAGGATTGCTCACAAATGTGAACAAAAAGTGAATGAAGAAGGCACAAGGAAAAGCAAAATACCCGATCGCTTATTCAAAATGCTTAAATGCTTTCTCAAACCCCAGTTTGCTTACTCATTTCAGTAGATTCAGCAAGCAAAATGCTTAAATGCTTTCTCAAACCCCAGTTTGCTTAATCATTTCAGTAGATTCAGCAAGCAAAATGCCTAAATGCTTACTCATTTCAGTAGATTCAGCAAGCAAAATGCCTAAATGGTTTCTCATTTCAGTACATCGCGCATTCATTTTGGTGTTTTGGGCAAGCAATGAGGCTAATTGCTGACTCAATTTACCTTTTTGCTTTCTCAGTTGAGTAATTCAGGCATTTATTTTGGTGTATCGTTGAACCAAAAGCTTGCGATGTCTACGACGGGCTACGTCTACACGTCCGCTTCACTCAGCAAGAATATTTTAAGGCTTACAGATAGAATTTTTAGAAAGTGGAGGTGTATCAAGTGAAGTTAGATCCTAATCAAAATTATACCTTTAGTAAGTATTTTGAAAATGGTTATTATTCAGAAGACTTAGCTGATTATTTTGGGTATAAATTAGTTCTAGTTAATCTAGTGTTACCACTATATCAAGGAGAGTTAGATAGGTTGACTGAACTGAGAGATAGAATTACTGAAGTATTGCCCTATGTACCTTTAACGACAGAGTTGGCAAGAAGAGAAGTAATAATATCTAAGGTAGTCTTAGAGTTAATTCATTATACAAATGTTCAGATAAGAATTGAATTTGGCATCAAAGTTTCTAATCTACTTCAGGGAAATTTAGATTATTTAATTAGAAGTTATCAACCTTTGCAGCTGTTAGTAGTTGAAGCTAAATATGAGGATTTAACTAGAGGATTCACTCAATTAGTTGCCGAAATGATAGCGTTAGATAGGTGGGAAGAATCGCCTGCAATTACAGAGCAACCTATTTTGATCGGTTCTGTAACTACGGGTAAAATATGGCAGTTTGCTAGATTAGATAGAGCGAACAAACATTTTGAATTAGCAATTAATAGTTATAGAGTTCCAGAAGATTTAGAAGAAGTAATGCGAATTCTCTTAGCAGTCTTAAAATCAGAATAGGCGTTCTAGTCCGTTAAGACAGGAGTAAAGAAAGATTTACAAATATATTTTGTTTTTTCACAAATGAAAGAGGAATGCTATAAAAGTTGAAAAATTATTTAATTAATTTTGAATTTTGAATTGATAATTTTGAATTGGAGCGAAGCGACGGTCAATGTCAATCCACAATTTCATAGCGCACTAACTTCCTAACATCCTGACGGGGTAGCCCTAGTTCTTGGGCAATTGTCACTTCTATCTGGCCTAATTCTATTGTTGGAAGTTCTAATTCCAGTCGCTTGAGGATGCGGTCTGCTGTTTCGACTTCTACTTGGGTAGTTTTCTGAGTTCGGTTAACAGTGGCGTTAATTAGCAATACATTGACTGATAGGTGTGCTTCGAGTTGAGTATCTGACTGAAGTTTTTTCTCTGTAGAGTAGGATTGACTTAACTGCCCAGCAGCAAGAAAACTACAGGCAAACCAAAAAGCGATCGCTACTAGTGGTAGAACCAACCAAAATTCTAATCCCAACCCTTGCAGCCAACGTTTGCTAATATGCCACACACTACACCTGCCTGTGATTTTGCCAAGTTATCACACATTTATTCTGACTGATGAAAGACGTTTAAATTGCCTCAATGTATTATTCTAAATAAGACCGAGCCGCACAAAGGTGATGAAAATCTTACTGGCAGAGGACGATCCAAAACAATTAATGCCGCTGCAAACGGTTCTTTCACAGGCTGGACACAACGTTGATGGTGTCAAGGATGGTGAAACGGCTCAATGGCTTTTGGTTGAAAAAGAATATGACCTGCTAATTTTGGATTGGATGTTACCCCGGATTAGTGGAGTGAGTTTGTGTCAACAGTATCGGGCGGCGGGAAAAACAGCTCCCATATTAATGATTACGGCTAAAGATACCACACCCGATAAAGTTATAGGATTAGATGCCGGAGCTGATGACTACCTAGTTAAACCAATTGATATTATAGAGTTCATGGCGCGGGTGCGGGCATTGAGCAGGCGATCGCCTCTCTGGCAAGGAGACACCCTCTGCTTGGCAGACCTGCAACTTCACCTCGACGCACTGACCTTGGAGCGACAAGGAGCGATCGTTTCCCTTTCCAGCCAAGAATTTCAGTTACTAGAGTATTTGATGCGTCATCCAAGACAAGTACTCACTCGTAACCAAATTGAGCAAGCCGTATGGGAGTGGGGTAGTGAGCCAGAAAGCAATGCAATCACCGTTTTAGTTCGTAAACTTCGCCAACGTTTGCAAACATTATCAGCAGGCGATTGGATTGAAACCGTCTATGGTATGGGCTATCGCCTCAACCCTCCAGAATCATCGTAAAAGGGACTGGGGACTGGGGACTGGGGAGTGTGGGGAGTGTGGGGGGAAAGAGAATTTATGCCCCCCTCTCTTCCCACACCTCCCACACCTCCCACACCTCCCACACCTCCTGCTTGCCCCCTGCCCCCTGCCCTCTTCCCTGCCATAGCATGAGTTGTGTTTAACCGCAGTCGTCGTAATTTAGCTCTTTGGTTCACCCTTTCAATGGGGTGCATTCTCGTTCTGTTTGCTGGAGTTATTTATAATCTTGAATTAAAAGACAAGCTCAAAGCATTAGATCAACTCCTTTATAAAAGAGCAGAGCTAATGGCAGCCAGTTCGCAGTATCGGCTGTATCAAGGAAAAAAACAAGTCGATCTGAGCAATATACCCCTCTTGGGTAGTGGTTCTCACCCTGCTGACATAGAACTGGTCTATGTTCGCTGGTATGACCCGAATGGCAAACTCAAGCGTTTTTTTGGTACTCCACCTCCAGAACAGTTACAAACATCATCTGGGTTTGTCACCATTAAGTCCGTTGACTCGTTCACAGGTGAGGCGCTTTGGCTTCGTCAAGTCACGCTACCCGTTCAAGGAGGAAATTCGGTAATCGGCTATCTGCAAGTGGCTATTCCACTCAAAGAGACTCAAAACGATCTCAGACAATTTCAGTTAATGTTAACGCTGGCTGTACCTGTAGCACTGGGGTTAATTGGACTTACAGGTTGGGTACTTGGTGGCATAGCCATGCAGCCTGTTCAGCAAGCCTATAACCAACTGCAACGCTTTACATCAGATGCTTCTCATGAATTGCGATCGCCTCTTTCTGCAATTTTGACCAATGCCCAAGTCGGGTTACTAATAGCAGCAGACTATCCCCAAATCCACCCTTCTGTGGAGAACATCATCGATAGCGCCAAGTCGATGAGTACCTTGGTCAATAACCTACTGCTGTTGGCTCGACATCAGGGACAATTAACTCCTGAATCTCTAAAAAAAGTAAATCTTAATAGTTTGCTAGAGAATTTAGCCGTTCACTATACTAGTGTTGCTGCAAAAGCGTCCATCGAGTTGATCGGTAATTTCCCAGAACAACCCATTAACTTGTGGGGTGATTGTGATTTGCTGCGGCTAGCTGTGGAAAACTTGCTCGACAATGCTTGCAAATACACTTTGTCTGGTGGAACGGTATGGTTACGCTTAGAATCTCACTCAGATCGGGCAGTGATTCAGGTAATCGATACCGGGATTGGAATTCCAGGGGCAGATTTACCTTACATTTTCGATCGCTTTTATCGGGTTGACACAGAACGGGCGCGAGAAAGCGGTGGATTTGGGTTAGGATTAGCGATCGCTCAACAAATTGTCCAGGCTCACGGCGGTCACATCCATGTCACGAGCCATGAAGGTCAAGGCTCGACGTTCCAGATAAAATTACCCTTTATCAGGAAAGGCAGAGGGCACGAGGCAGACGGCAGAAGGAAATTCTGATTCTTGCCCTCTGCCACGACCGTCCCTTGCGTGTCTTTAAGAGTTGAGACTAAGGGTTTAAGACCCCCATCAAATTAAAAATTTGGTGTCCCCAATTAAGTATGGTGTTGAATCCCCGATCTTATTGAACCTTCTGCCCTCTCTGACTTTTCACGTTATTAGGACTTACGCACTGAAGCCTGAAACCTCGATCCCCCCTAGCCCCCCTTAAAAAGGGGGGAATTTCTAAAGCCCCCTTAAAAAGGGGGTTGGGGGATCTGAGTGCGTAAGTCCTGGTTATGTGGAAAAGCTAACGATTGACCTAACCCCCTAGCCCCCTTCCCTTGAAGGGAAGGGGGAAAATTCAAAGTCTCTCTCCTTGTAGGAGAGAGATTTAGAGAGAGGTTTTCCAGATACCGTGAAAAGTCAGCTGCCCTCTGCCCCAATACTGCTCGGTTAAGGATTTTAAACTGGAATTTGGTTTGGGGAAAAGGTTAAAGGGTAAGGGTTAAAGGTTTTTTCTTTCCCTTTTCCCCTTTCCCTTTCCCCCTTAACCGACAAGTATTGCCCTCTGCCCTCTGCCTTGTTCAAGAGACACTTGTCTAAGTACTGTTTGTATACAGCAGATTTTAAGCAAATTGAAGTACACAAGCTATCCGATCGCGATCGGGACTTACGCAAACAATAGTCGAAACCCTTATATTTAGTAGGGGCAATTCATGAATTGCCCCACAGCGCCTGTAGTTTTGCCTAATTTCTGGTCTAAATTCTCATGTAGATGTTTGAATTTTGGTTTTTAAATTTTTGCTTATAGAGTAGTAATGATTTTGCAAAGAATCAGTAATGCTACTGTTGCCATCTAAGATTCGTCGTAGAATTAGAGACACTTCAGAGCAGATATTCTCCACTAATGAATCGCTTTTCTCAAAAAAACACGGATTCTTACGGTAGCATTTCCCAACAGGTTGAGTTAAGCCAGGTGTCTGGTTGTAAGCAGTTACTTCGCGATCGCTATAAAATACTCCAAGTTTTGGGTAGAGGTGGTTTTGGTATCACATTTTTAGCCAAAAATGCCCTATTGCCAGGGAATCCTCTATGCGTAATTAAACAGCTATCACCAAAAGTGACTAGCGGTCAGAACTGGCAAAAGGCATGTTCGCGCTTTGAAAAAGAAGCACAAACCTTGGCTTTACTCGGTAGCCATTCTCAAATTCCCATGTTATTAGACTACTTCCAAGTCAATAGGGAATTTTATTTGGTTCAAGAATACATACCGGGCTTGACTTTGGCGCGGGAAGTGCGGCGAACTGGGCCTAAAAGTGAAGCCTCAGTTAAACAGTTTTTACAAGAATTGTTGCCAGTATTACAGTATCTTCATCAAAATAGTGTAATTCATCGAGATATTAAGCCGCAAAATTTATTGCGGCGTGAAGATGACAAACGGGTAGTACTGATAGATTTTGGTGCAGTCAAAGAACAATTAATTGATAGTTGTGAAAACTCAATTAATTTATCTGCCAACACTAATTTTATTGGGACTATGGGATTTGCACCTCCAGAACAGTTTTCTTTACGTCCAGTTTATGCAAGTGATATTTATGCAGTCGGTGTTACTTGTATTTATATGTTGACTGGTAAAAGTCCTTTAGAATTTGATCGAGATCCGATTACTGGTGAAATTGCTTGGCAAAAAGAGGTAAACATCAGCGATGATTTTGCCCAAGTCTTAGGAAAAATGCTGAAATTTTCTTTACGCGATCGCTTTAAAACTGCGGATGAAGTAGTAAAAGCTTTAGGTAAGGAAAACTTTTTGCCTGACTTGGCGAACTGCCTAACTAACCAAAACGTAAAAAAGAAAAATCTTATACATAACGAAATTCCAAATTGGGAAATTACAGATTGTCAAATTAAGCATCCCCAAATTACACCACAGGAAAATTCTGATGTATACGTGCCGCCTGTAGTTAGAACTGCTACCGCCATTCGCAAATGGAGAGCAAGGCTAAAATAAACAAAGTCAACACTCGATCGCATCGAGTATCAAATGGATAATTAATCGAGGAAAATAAAAAATCTCAAAAATAAATTTAGTAAGCATTTTGACTAGATTCGAGAGTCAGTGATGATTAATTAATCTAGCTCAGGCTTTAATACTTAGTTATTTATTGATTGCAAATATACAAGAAAAAGCGCTAAAGCTAGAAGTGACAAAAAATTTTTTTTCAGATTATTATATAATCGAAAGAATAATTAATTCTATGGCTCTCGTAGTTTTCCACAAATAAGGAAGACTCACTCGGCTAATGTCCTCGAAAATAGCATAGATTATCATTGGGCATGGGGCATGAGGCATTGGTTCTTCACAAATGACTAATGACTAATGACTAATGACTAATGACTAATGACTAAATATGCTATTTACAAAGGCTAACGATATATATAAGTAATTCCCCAATCCCCAGAGCAGGGTTTTTCTACCACAGTCAGCGAGAGTCAATTATTTTAAGGGTAAATACGGGGCAAACTTAGCTTAAGTTGTCATGCAGTCGCGCCTGTCAGATCATGATCTGCTGCTTAAATCCCGATTGCCCAAATCCCCTGAATCCCAATGGAAAGAAGTTTTGCCAAAGTTGCGGCACCCCGCTGGTGTCGCTTTTGAGAAATCGCTTCCGTGTTATCCGAGTCCTTTCAGATGAAGGGGGATTTGGGAGAACTTATCTATCAGAAGACATAGATAAACTCAATGAACGCTGCGTCATCAAGCAATTAGCTCCAAAATTCCAAGGAACTTGGTCGCAAAAAAAGGCGATGGAGTTGTTTGCCCAAGAAGCGCAGCGACTACAAGATCTCGGAGAACATCCGCAAATTCCGACTTTGTTGGCTTACTTTGAGCAAGAGGGCTGTTTGTACTTAGTGCAACAGTTTATCAATGGGGACAATTTATTAAAGGAGTTGCAACAACGCAAGAAGCCGTATACTGCTAGGGAAATTCAAGCGATTTTGCTGGATTTACTGCCTGTACTCAAGTTTATCCACGATCGCAATGTCATTCATCGAGACATCAAGCCAGAAAATATTATCCGGCATAAAAGCGATGGACGATTAAGCTTGATTGATTTTGGTTCCTCTAAGCAATTCACAGCTAAAGTTCAAAATAAATCTGGTACATCCATTGGTTCTCACGGCTATTCTCCCCTAGAACAAATCAGAGATGGTAAAGCTTTCGCCGCGAGTGATTTGTTCGGTTTAGGTGCTACCTGCTTTCACCTGCTGACAGGAACTTCCCCCTTTCAATTGTGGATGGAATGCGGCTATGCCTGGGTAAGTAATTGGCGGCAATATTTACGCACTCCATTAAATGCTGAATTGGATTCGGTAATTGACAAGCTTTTGAAAAAAGACATTCAACAACGCTATCAGTCAACCGATGAAGTCCTCAGAGATTTGGTGCCAAAACAACCACTCGCACTGCCGCCGGCTGGTAAATCAACTGCGACAATTGAGCTAACTAAAGCATCAAATTTACCAAAAAGTTATGGCTTACTGAGAATTTTAGTCTTGGTAAGTGCTTTTATGATGTTGTTTGGATTTAGCGAATCTTGGTATAAACATTTTCGCCGGATTCAAACTAATTTGTCTTCTAGGCTAATTCATAATAGTCCGAGCAAAAATAATCCTATTTTGGGTCAAGCCCTAAAAATTAACTTAAGCAAAGTTTCCTTAGTTAACACCCTCCAAGGACATGAAAACTCAGTTTTATCCATCGCCATTAGCCCCGATGGCAAAACCATCGCCAGCAGTGGTGAGGATGGCTACGACGGGCTACGCCTACGCAAAATTAAACTTTGGAATCTAGCAACTGGAAAACAAATCTCTTCACTCAACACCTATTCTGGACAGGTGAATGTCGTAATTATTAGCCCAGATGGCAAAACTTTGGTAAGCGGTAATGATGACAGCACCATCAAAATTTGGAATCTGGTAACAGGACGACAAATTCGCACTCTAACAGGGCATTCTGACTCGGTTCATACCCTAGCCATCAGCCCTGATAGCCAGACTTTAATTAGTGGTAGTGATGATAACACCATCAAAATCTGGGATTTAGCAACCGGAGAGCAAATTAAGATACTCACAGGACATACATTTTGGGTGCGATCGGTAGCCATCAGCCCTAACGGCGTAATTCTTGCCAGTGGCAGCTTTGATAAAACCATCAAAATCTGGAATTTGGCAAAAGGATACTCCATCCGGACACTAGCGGGGAATTCTCAAACAATAACAAACGTCGCTATTAGCCCAGATGGTAAAACTTTAGCCAGCGGTAGCCGCGATCGCACCATCAAACTTTGGAATATTGCCACCGGCAGAGAAATTCGCACGCTGGCGGGACACGATAACACAGTCACAAGTGTAGCTTTCAGTCCTGATGGTCAAATTCTTGCTAGTGGTAGCCGCGATCGCACCATTAAACTCTGGAATATTGCCACAGGAGAAGAAATTCTCACATTAGCAGCCCACACTAACACCGTAACATCTGTTACCTTCACCCCTGATAGCAAGACCCTTGTCAGCAGCAGCGATGACAATACTATTAAGATTTGGCGGTTGGTTGAGTGAAGGGGATTGGAGATTGGGCAGGGGAAAAGGTTAAAGGGAAAAGGGAAAAGGAATAAATTTAATCTTTCCCCTTTCCCCTTTTCCCCTTTCCCTTTCCCCTTGTCCTCTTACTATGCCCTATGCCCTACTTCCCAATTAAGATAAACTGTCTCAAGTGAGTGAGCAGGGGTGAAAATGAGCAATATCACCAGCCATCGCCGCGATCGCAGGTCTTGGCTTAAAATACCGAAGCTGTTGTTTGGTTGGCAGCAAGTATTTAAAGAAGCACGTACCCGAATTTTGTTCTGGTATTTGCTGATTTTGGCGATCGCATTTCTGATTGCCATTCCAGCTTTTCGCTATCATCTTTACCAGCGCATTGACGAACGGGTTCGCCAAGAGATGCTAGAAGACATGGCAGCTTTTAATGCGTTAATTAATGGTGAAACTTTTGCTCCAGAACATGCACTGACTGAGGACGATCCAGAAGACATAGTAATCGAACCAGACCAATTGAAATGGTTGCTGGCTGGGAAAAAACAAATCGCTCCTCCGGCTTCTAAAGAAGATTTGATCCGGCTTTTCAGAGCTTATCTGTTGTATCGACTACCAGAGGATGACTCTTACTTTATCACCTTTATTGATGGTAAATTTTACAAATCTAGCCCTAGAGCGCGTCCTAAACCCCTTGCCAAGGAATCACCACTGATGCAACGGTGGGCAAAACAAACTAAACCTGAGCAGGGAGAAAAAGAATTTTCTGACCCAGATGTTAGTAAGATTCTTTACATGGTGGAACCGATTAAAATTAATGGAAAAACTCAAGGAGTCTTTGTGGTTGCCCATAATACAACTGGGCAGCGGGCAGAGACTTTAGAAGCAGTTTCTGTGATTATTGAGGTTTCTAGCTTAGTCTTTGTGGTGTCCTTAATTCTGGCTTGGTTTGCAGCGGGACGAGTGCTAGCTCCTCTACGTGTAATTACGACTACCGCCCATGCAATCACCGAGTCAGATTTAACCCAACGCTTACCCGTACAAGGCAAAGGCGAACTGGCAGAACTAGCAACAACGTTCAACGAAATGATGGACAGACTAGAGTCAGCTTTCGCCAGCCAGCGGGAATTTGTCAACGATGCAGGGCATGAAATTCGGACTCCCATCACCATCATTCGCGGACATCTAGAATTGATGGGAGATGACCCCCAAGAACAAAAGGAAACCTTGGCATTGGTGATGGGAGAATTAGACAGGATGAGCCGTTTAGTCGATGATTTGATTTTGTTGGCAAAGGCAGAACGCTTAGACTTTTTGCAGTTGGCGACGGTGAATGTCGCAGAGTTAACCCAAGAGTTATTTGTGAAAGCTCAAGCGCTAGGAGAGCGGGACTGGCAAATAGATGCAGTGGCAAAGGGTCAGATTATAGTCGATCGCCAAAGAATTACTGAAGCTGTGATGAATTTGGCGCAGAATGCGACTCAGCATACTATCAAGAGCGATACGATTTCCATAGGTTCTGTCATCGCTAAAGGAAAAGTCCATTTTTGGGTACGCGATACAGGCGAAGGCATTCCCCTTGTAGATCAAAAACGGATTTTTGAACGTTTTGCTCGAACTTCTAAAAGTCGTCGTCGTTCTGAAGGTGCGGGATTGGGGCTATCAATTGTCCGAGCGATCGCCGAAGCACACGATGGACAAGTATTACTTCGGAGTCAGCTAGGAAAAGGTTCGATGTTTACCATCCTTTTACCCCTCGATCCTCCCAAGAGAGAATTTCAGGAAATATAGCAGGAGGCAGGAGGCAGGGGGCAGGGGGCGGGGGGCGGGGGGAAAATAACTCTTATATATATCAACAGTCAACAGTCATCAGTCACCAACTTCAAGCAGGATAATTTATAGCAGTAGTCACATAGGTTAAGACATTTTGAAAGCTTGAATGCTAGGAATGGTAATACTTTTACCTCCTGCCTTCTGCCTCCTGCCCACTGCCCCCTGCCCCCCGCCTCTACCTATGCCTCACATTCTGATCGCTGAAGATGAACCCCGGATTGCCTCATTTATTGAAAAAGGATTGCGATCGCAAGGATTTACAACGACAACAGTTGCCGACGGACTGTATGTGGTCGATGTTGTAGACACTGGAGCTTTTGATTTACTCATTTTGGATTTGGGATTGCCTGGAAAAGATGGATTTCAGGTGTTGGAAGAACTGCGCGGACAAGGAGAAGATTTGCCTGTAATTATTCTCTCGGCTCGCAGTGACGTTCACGATAAAGTTGCTGGTTTAGAAGGGGGTGCAGATGATTATGTCACCAAACCCTTCCGATTTGAAGAACTTTTGGCGCGGGTAAAGTTGCGTTTGCGAACTGCTAAGCCAGTAAGAGATGCCCAAGAGTTTACCTTGATTGCGGGTAATGTGGTATTGGATTTGCGGACTCGACAAGTAAAAGTCGGCGATCGCTTTATAGAATTACCTGCTCGTGAATTTACAATGGCGGAAATGTTTTGCCGCCATCCCGGACAAGTTATCAGCCGCGAACAACTGCTAGATTATGTTTGGGGCTATGACTATAATCCAGGTTCTAATATTGTCGATGTCTATGTCGGTTATCTCCGCAAGAAATTAGGCAGCGACATCATTGAAACAGTTAGAGGAATGGGTTATCGCTTGCGGATATAAAAACAAGTACAGATAGACAATTATGGAATACCAAATTTTTGTTCAAAGCCAAAAAGATAACTTTGTGGCATCAGTGGTTGGAATGCCAAATGTAATGGTTGAGGCTAATACAGAAGAAGAAGCAATTTCCAAGATTAAATCTGCGCTACAAGCACAATTGGCGACAGGTAAGTTTGTGACTATTGAAGTTAATCCTAAAGAAATTCCTCATCAAAAAATAACTCAAATGAGGTATGCAGGAATATTTGCTAATGACCCAACATTTGACGATTTCATGGAAAAATTAGTTGCTATTCGCAAAGAATTAAATGCAGCTAAAGATGAGTAATGACAATTTATATTTTAGATACAGACCACTTAAGTCTTTATGGACGAAATCACCCCATCCTCGTCGCAAAGCTATTAGCAGCTAAAGTACAACTAACAACAACTGCAATTAATGTTGAAGAACAATTAAGAGGGCGTTTGGCTCAAGTTGCGGAAGCAAAAGATGGAGTTTTACAATCAAATGCTTATCAGCGACTCATTGAGACAGTTATGCTACTGTCTGAGTTTAATATTCTTCAGTATGATGAAAAATCCCAAGATATTTACCAAAACTTTAGAAACCAACCCATTCGTATCGGCACTCAAGATTTACGCATTGCATCCATAGTCCTTGCTAATAAAGGAATCCTCTTAACAAGAAACCTGGGAGATTTTGAGAAAATTCCAGGACTGACTATCCAAGATTGGACAACTTAGCTTTTTATCTTGTAGTTACATTATTAGCCCAAGTTGCTAGTACCAGCTGTGGATGATTGGACGTTGTTACAAGAATTTCGTAGACACAGACAGAGGCTAGCGATTATTATCATCACAGCTATTAAAGTCGATCGCCTTTAATCATGGTGCAAATTACTATATCAGCAAGCCATTTCGTTTCTGTGATTTGCTGGAACGGATTCAAACCCATTTCAATCGTGGTTGAGTATGAAACAGCACAATAACTTTGATAAACTGGCTTGTGGATTGTCAAACAGTGGCGTCCAGCGATTAAATAACTTTGGGTATTGGTTCAGTCATCTGAAATTTGGTCAAAAAATAGGTGTTGGATATGCACTGGTTGTCAGCATTGCTGTGCTGGGAACTACTATGGGTTTTTTGATTGCAGACCATTACAAAATGAAGGCGCAGAAACGAGAATTAGCAGCGTTTGAAGAACTATATCAAGCGTCTCAATTGAAAACAAGTGTGTTTTATGTACGCACCACTCAACACCAACTGATTCTATATATGGATAGACCAAAACTATGGGAAAAAAATTACGCTGAATTATTGGATTATGTTGCCCAAGTCAGACAAGTGTGGTCTGAATTAGCAGCAAATTACACTATACAAAAGCCTAGTAAATCTTATCCTGTAAATAAGCAAAAAGGCTTCTACATTTTATTGCAAAATTATAAAAATTTTAGTGCTTACTTACACCGTACAGAAGCTTTTTTTCAGGGTAATAATCCGAATAAATTATCACCATCTGAAATTAAGACAGCGCAAACTCAACTCTTTAATTTTATGCATGGCTCGCCAGTTTTTTTGATGGATAACTTTCTCAATGACATCACAAACCTGGTAGAAGTTACAGCCAAAGAGTACGAGCAAGCCAAACAGGAACTACAAATTGCAGAAAAATTACGCTTATATATTATCGTTGGTAGTCTGTTATTATCAATTGCGATCGCCACATTACTAGCAATTTACACCAGTCGCGCCATTGCCCGCCCCATCCAAGCAGTCACTCATATTGCCCAGCAAGTTACCGAAGAATCTAATTTCGATTTACAAGCACCCGTCACGACTAATGATGAAGTCGGTATCTTAGCAACTTCCCTCAATCGTCTTATCCAGGAAGTTCAGCAACTCATCAAAGCCCAAAAGGATATTAACGAACAGCTAGAAGTATACAGCCAGGTGCTAGAAAAGAAGGTGTCCGAACGGACACAGGAGTTAAATGAAAAAAATCAACGCTTAGAATTGGCTTTAGAAGAATTGCGTTCTACCCAAGCAAATCTAGTGAAAAATCAGCAGACAACACAGCCACAGAGAAATAATGATTTACTATAACAGGCAACGGGCAAAGAAAGTCTCTTGATGCCGATGTTTAACAATCAGTTAATGTCCTAATCTCATATAGCAATCCTATCTGATTTGTAAGAATTTCCGGTGTTTAGATCCCCGATTTCTCAAAGAAATCGGGGATCTTGTTTCTCACGACTCATTTAGCATTGCTATATATAAAAGCAAACAGGTAACAATCTCATTGTTTTTGAAATCATACAGCAGATTGCAGCTTGTAAAGGTGCAGATATATCATAAGGGATATGTTCCCTAACGATGTACTTCATTTATATGAAATACGCTGTACATATCATGAGAATTTTCTCATAAAAGTTTCACAAAACATTCATTAAATATTGAGAGCCTGGTTAAATAGGGGGTTTTAAATTCTGAATCCCAGTTCAATTGGCTTGAGATCCACTTATTTATGCGTGAGTTATACATAATTTTTTCTAATTTAAAAGAACAAACTCAACTGAATAATTGAGGGATATTGAGCCATGAAACTGATGGTATATTCCCACGATGGCTTCGGTCTCGGCAATATTCGCAGAATGCTAGGAATCTGCACTCACTTATTAGATTCAATTGAAAAACTTTCAATTTTAGTAATTTCTGGTTCGCCAATGCTACACAGCTTTCGGCTGCCGAAAAGATTGGATTATATCAAGTTACCGTGCTTAAATCGTGGAACATCAGGTGAGATGTTTGTCAAGTATTTAGGGATAGAAATTGATGAAACAGTAAAATTGCGATCGGAGTTAATCTTATCAGCGATCGCCAACTTTAAACCAGATGTCTTTCTAGTAGACAAAAAACCCTATGGTATTCGTAATGAATTAAAAGCCACCGTCGAATATCTGACAAAAAAATTGCCGGAAACTCCTTTAATTTTAATACTGCGCGATATTTTGGATCGCCCGGATGCAATCATCCCAGAATGGCAAAAGCACGGTTACTACGAAGCAATTGAAAAATTTTATCACCGCGTGCTTGTTGTTGGAACTCCAGAAATTTTTGACATCCGCCAAGAATATCAACTACCGCCAATGGTGGCTCAAAAGGTGCAGTTTTGTGGCTACATTCGTCAACAACTGGGATGCAAAAGCCCAAATTTCATCCGTAGCGAATTAAAACTTACCAAAGAAGAACAACTCGTTTTAGTTACGCCTGGTGGTGGTGAAGATGGTTACACTTTAATTGACACTTATCTATCAAGTTTGGCATTACTGCCTACAGGTTATCAGCTGCGAAGTTTAATTATATGTGGACCTGAAATGCCACTAGAACAGCAAGCTGCACTAAAACACAAAGCAGCTGCATATTCCCAAGTGGAAATAGTCGAGTTTACTAATGATTTAATGAGTTATATTGCCGCCGCAGATGTGGTAGTAGCAATGGGTGGATATAATACAACTTGTGAAATTCTTTCAGTGAGCAAACCAGCAGTTATAGTACCCAGAATTCAGCCATCACAAGAACAGTACATTCGTGCAGAACATTTAGCAAAGCTAGGTGTTTTGGCCGCTATTCACCCAAACGAGCTGACTCCAGATATATTACTGCGATCGCTGTTACAACAACTGCATATTCCCAACATTTCCATTCCAGAAATTAATCTCAACGCCTTGCCCAAAATTAGCCAATACATCTCCAGCTTACTTGCAAAAAAAAACAGTCTGATTCAATTTTGCTGCCAGTAACCGAAACAATTACCTGATTTAGCGATTAGTTGAAGTCAAAAGTAAAAAATATTAATTTCAATATTTATTTTACTTTTTGCCCTTTGCCTTTTAACGTGACACTCGTTGATTCAATCGAAACTAACAGAGGTAAAAATTTCATGAAACGTTTGATGTTTTACTGCCAACATATTTTAGGTATGGGACATCTAGTTCGCAGTAGGGAAATTATACGCGGTTTAACCAAAGATTTCCAAATTTGTTTTATTAATGGCGGTGAAATAATTCAAGGATTTGAAATTCCTGCTGGTGTCGAAGTCATTAACCTACCTGCAATTAAAACCGATGCACAGTTTACAGAACTAGAAGTTGTGGATGATGCCTTTAGCCTTAACGAAGTTAAGGAAATCAGAAAAAACCTGCTTTTGAAAATTTTTAATGAATTCCAGCCTGATATTTTGGTAGTCGAATTATTTCCTTTTGGCAGAAAGCGGTTTTCTTTTGAATTACTTCCTTTGCTAGAATTAGCAAAATCAAAGAAAAGCTCAACGAAAGTTGTTTCTAGCTTACGAGATATCGTAGTTACTAAACAAAACAAGCAAGCAAAGCATGAGGAAAAAGTTTGCAATTTAATCAATAAATATTTTGATACGTTGCTGGTTCATGGTGACCCGGAATTTGTTCCCTTAGAAGAAACATTTTCGAGAGTCAATGACCTCAAATGCGAACTATATTACACCGGATATGTGGTGCAAGAACCACCGAGCAATCCTGTTTTCAGCTATGAAGATACGCAAATTCTTAAATCAGATAAACCCCTGATTTTAGCCAGCGTAGGAGGTGGTAGATTTGGTCATGAATTACTTGATTGTGTAGTCAAAACAGCACCTTTTTTAGAGAAAATATTACCGCATAACATCCAGGTGTTCACAGGGCCATTTATCCCAGATGCAAAATTTAATGAACTGCAAGCACTGGCAAGAGATAGCAAAAATATCCACATTCGGCGCTATACTCCTTACTTGCTAAGTTATATGAAGAAAGCAGAACTCTCGATAAATATGTCTGGCTATAACACCACAATGAATATTTTAACCACAGGTGTAAAAGCTATGATTCTTCCGTTTACAGGTAACGAAGATCGAGAACAAACCATTAGAGCCGAAAAGTTAAGCGATTTAGGAATCGTCAAACTTCTCAATCCTCATGAGTTGCAACCTGATTACTTGGCTATCAAAATTATCAATTACCTCAAAGAACAACACGCTAGAATTAGCGTTGATTTTGCTGGGGTTGAGAAAACTGCAACCATTTTAAAAAATCTAGTTGTTAAACAACAAATTGCTTAGGATTGAGAATTCAGAATTCAGAACTCAGGAGTCAGAATTCTGAATGGATGAAATTCAAACAATTATACGGTATTTAGCTTCGGAAGATCCCCCCAACCCCCCTTAAAAAGGGGGGCTTAGTTCCCTCCTTTTTAAGGAGGGTTAGGGAGGATCGAGTCTTAACTGAAGTGTATTGAATTCTGACTTCTGACTCCTGAATTCTGACTCCTGAATTCTGACTCCTGAATTCTGAATTCTGACTCCTCACTCCTAACTCACATAATAAATCATGGATAAAACTAAAATTTGCATTACCACACTTGAATATCCCCCAGACATTGGTGGTGTTGGTGAATCGGTGCATCGAATTGCAAAGATGCTAATTAATAACGGTTATGAAGTTCACGTTGCAGTTTTTCGCTCGAAACAACGCTTAGCTTCTGATGGAACTCGCAGACGAGCAGGTTGCACAACAACGGTTCGAGATGGTGTATTTGTGCATCGCATTAAGTCAGCAGTTCGCAGCGATGTTACAGAAGTCCAAGAATTTTTTAGCGCAATTTATCTTCAAATCAAATATTTACATCAAAAATACAATTTTAATTTGTTTCATGCTTTTTTTCTCAATGAAACAGGTTATGTAACCACGCTTTTAGCAAAAGAAAATGACATTCCAGTAATCAATAGCGTTCGCGGTAATGATTTGCATAAGCATATTTTTCATCCTAAAAACCATGCTCAAATTGCGTGGATTTTAGAAAATTCTGATTGGGTGACATTTGTCAGTCGCGACTTGCTCAAAAGGGCTAGTATTATCGCTCCAAGTGTAAAGTTAAAATCATCAGCTTTTTGGAATTCCATTGCACCCATCAATTTTGAACAACTTCCTACCCCATCTTTAGTTAAGGAATTGTCAGGTATCGTTATCGGTTCATTGGGTAGGTTTCGAGACAAAAAGGGAATTGAATTTCTCCTCGATGCCTGTGCAGAGTTGGGGAAAGAGTTAGATTTAACACTTTTATTAGTAGGTGATTTTATTGATAAAGAGCGAGAATATTGGCAGCAGCAAATACAGCAAAGTCAAATCGGGCATCGCCTGTGCATCACTGGAATTACCAGCCGTCAAGAGGCTTTAGCTTATCTGCCACACCTGGATATTTTTGCAATTCCCTCAGTGCATGATGGTTGCCCGAATAGCCTTTTGGAAGCAATGTCAGCCAGCCGAGCAATAATTGGCACTCGTGTAGATGCGATCGCTGAAATTATAGAACACGGCGTAGACGGTTTGCTAGTCAACCCCGGCAATACAGAAGAATTAACCGCTGGACTGCGATATTTAGCCACTCAACCACAACTGCGGCAAAAGTTCGGCGCAGCAGCCAAAACAAAAGTAACTCAACAGCTTGCCCCATCAGTAGAATACCAAAACTGGATAAATGTTTATCAACGAGCTTTAGGGAGATCTGAAGCAGCTTTTTTAGGCATAATTGGGGCTGACGCGGGGACGAGGGGACGCGGGGACGCGGAGAAATTGATTAGCAATAAAGGCAGAGGGCAGGAGGCAGAAGGCAGAAGGGAATTCTGATTTCTGTCCTCTGCATAGCTGCCTTCTTCACGCAAACTTGATTGCATCGACTCGCAACTCAATTGCATCGCCTTGCAACTCAATTGCATCGCCTCGCAACTCAATTGCATCGCCTCGCAACTCAATTGCATCGACTTGCAACTCAATTGCATCGACTCGCAACTTAATTGTGTCCACTTAAAAGCTTAAGACGCGATGAATCGCGTCTCTACAAGTCGTGTATTTGTGGGATTCTTGCAAATTGGTATTACACCAACAAACCCGATTAATCCTTTCTCTACCCATTGCCTATTGCCTATTGCCTATTGCCTATTCCCTACTCCCTACTATTCTATTAACCATGAAAAAACCACAAATCACTATAATTGTTTCCCAGCGTGAGCGATTCAGTTACACCCGTGAATCGCTAGAAAGCATTTACCAAAACACCCAACTACCTTTTTCTCTAATTTATGTAGACGGCGGTTCACCGCAACATATCCGCCGCTACCTGCAACAACAAGCCCAAGAAAAAAAATTTCAATTAATCCGCACAGAACGTTACCTTTCACCAAACCAAGCCCGCAACTTGGGTTTACAACAAGTTAACAGCGAGTATCTGGTATTTATCGACAACGATGTAATTGTCAGTCCAGGCTGGCTAAACTCTTTACTCGAATGCGCCGAAGAAACGAAAGCCACTGTAGTCTGTCCGCTGACTTGTATCGGCACTTTGGGAGAAACAGTACATCTGGCGGGTGGCGAAGCTCATATTGTTGTGGAACAAAAGGAAACTAAAGTTAAACGCCGAGTACATGAAAAACATTACTTTGTGAATCGCAAAGTTGTTGAGGTACGGAATAAACTCCATCGCCAACAATGTGAGTTTGCCGAGTTTCATTGTATGTTAGTTCGCACTGAGATTTTCCGACGAATCGGACTGTTAGACGAAAAACTGCTTAGTACGCGGGAACACATCGATTTTTGTCTGACGGTGGCTGAGGCTGGAGGCACTTTTTACTGCGAACCGACTTCGGTAGTTACCTATGTGCCAGGGCTGAAGTTTGAATTGTCAGAACTAGCATTTTTTATGCTGCGTTGGAGTAATGCTTGGGAAATTGCTAGTTTAGAACACTTCGCCCAAAAGTGGCATTTGACGATGAATGACAAGTATTTTCAGAAACGCTATCAGCGTATGGGGCATCGCCGCCATCAGGGATTTTTGAAGCCGTTGTTAAATCGCCTCACCTTTGGGCAAAATCCCTTGTGGTTGGAGAAAATAGCGATCGCTCTAGAAACAAAATTAAACTATTACATTAGCGATCGCTACACTCAAAACCAAATCACACCCAACACAATCAAACCCATCCGCGAGTTAGCCTTTCTCGTTCATTCGCTGGAGGGAGACAAGTAATAATGGCGGCTAATTCCAAAAGTCTGAGGGCAGCTTTACCGGGAATTTTCCGGATTTTGCGGCGATTTTCACCTCAGTTGAGCAAACAAAAGACGCTGCTGATTGTTTCTTTTGTGGCGCTGATGGCTGAGATTTTCTTACATTTGCTGGAACCCTGGCCGCTAAAGTTTATTTTTGACTATATTCTTGTCCCTGGTTTCCGGCCTCAGTCTTTGGGAATTCCGCTGTTATCAGGACTGGGACAGTTTGGGCTATTAACAACTTTGACATTGGGGTTAGTAGCGATCGCTTTACTGCGGGCTACTGCTGCTTACTTTAGTGTAGTGGGGATGGCGCTGGCAGCTAGCAATGTTTTGACTGAAATTCGCTCTCAACTTTACAGTCATTTGCAAAACCTCTCGCTGTCATTTCACCACAAAGCCAAGACGGGCGACTTAATTACCCGCGTCACCTCCGACATCGAACGGCTGCGGGAGGTGACGGTAATGGCAGTATTACCGCTGATTGCCCATTCCCTTACCTTATTCGGGATGATATTTGTGATATTCTGGCTGAATTGGGAACTAGCACTAATAGCCGTCGCCGTCTTTCCGTTATTTGTTTTTTTCACCATCCGGTTGACAAAACGCATCCGCCAAGTAGTGCGATCGCAACGTCAACGCGAAGGGGCAATGGCAGCAACAGCAGCCGAATCCATCGCCGCCATCAAAGTTGTGCAAGCCCTGTCCCTGCAAAATATGTTAGAGAATAGCTTTTCTCGCCATAACCGCCAAAGTTTAAAAGAAAGTGCCAAAGCCCAAAGACTAGCAGCCGGTTTAGAACGGATGGTAGAACTGCTAGTAGGCATTGCCACTGCCTTGGTATTATGGCGGGGCGTGCAGCTGGTATTAAAGCGAGCAATCACACCAGGGGATTTACTTGTATTTGTCAACTATCTGCGGATTGCTTTTAAGCCGATGCGCCAACTTGCCAAATATACCGGACAAATCGCTAAAGCAACCGCCTCCGGCGAACGCATTTTAGATGTCCTAGACACAGTACCCGACATCCGCGATGCACGGGGAGCAACGGACGCACCGCCTTTGCGGGGAGGCGTGCGGTTTGAAAATGTCAGCTTTGCCTACGAACCCACAAAGAGAATCTTGCATAACATCAGTTTTGAAGTGCAACCGGGCGAACGCGTTGCCTTAGTGGGGCCATCCGGTGGCGGAAAATCCACCTTAGTAAGTTTACTGTTACGCCTTTATGACCCATCGTCAGGGCGAATTTTAGTTGATGGTCATGACTTGCGCCAGTACAAACTGCAATCTATCCGCCAGCAAATTAGCGTGGTGCTGCAAGATACGATTTTATTTGCTGCCAGCGTTAGAGATAATATCGCCTACGGTTGTTTGGGGGCTTGTGACCGAGAAATTGAAAAAGCTGCGCGTCTAGCAAACGCCCACGATTTTATCATAGCGTTACCCGAAGGCTACGAGACAATTTTGGGAGAGAGAGGGGCGACACTTTCCGGAGGACAACGGCAGAGAATTTCCATTGCTCGTGCTGCCATTCGTCAAGCTGCGATCGTAATTTTAGATGAGCCGACCACTGGCTTAGACAACGAAAACGAACGCGCCGTCAACGAAGCACTTGATCGCTTAACTCACAAACGCACCACTTTTGTAGTGTCTCATAACCTCAGAGCGATCGAGCAAGCCGATTTAATTTTTTACATCGAAAACGGCCAGATTTTAGAACAAGGTACCCACAACCAATTGCTGCGCTTGGGTGGACGATACACTGCCATGTATACCTGTGAGAAGGCAGTGGGGAGACAAACAAGCAGGGAGCAGGGGGAAAAGAGGTAATTTTTTATTCTCCCCCCTGCCTTCTGCCTCCTGCCTTCTGCCTTCTGCCCCTCTGCCTCTTCCCCATGCCCAATTTAAAAAATAGTCAATCTATACTTACCCTGTTCCTGTGGATTCTTGGAAGTAACAACTATATAGTAGGTATCATCTTCAGGTAACCTAGCTCGGTCGATTAAAGCAGTATACACGCCACCTTTGTCTTTATTTTGATCTATAGCTATGGTTTGCCCTTTAGAATTGAGCAAAGTTACGTAGGGAGAAAACTCTTCGTCAACACTATCAACACGAATGCTGATCAGCTGATTTTTTCTTCCTTGAAAATTAGAAACATTGTAAGCTCCACCATTCTGTTTCAAGGTAGAACTGTTGGCACTTAGTTGACCTGATTCATCTAAAGTATAGCTAGCTCTATCATTCCTCAAAGCCAAACTATAGCGACCTACTTCTCCGGGATCTTGGCTAGTAACTGCAATCTTGTAAGTGCCATTCACAGGCAATCGTGCAAAAATGAAGGCATCATCGCCACCACTATTTTTGTCTAAAACACCTTTTCTGACGATGATATTATTGTCGGGATCGTGCAAAAACAATAACGGTTTTAAACTTAAATTATTTGTTCTGCGGTTATCATTACTGCCAATAAGCCTAATTTGCACTAATTGATTTTGTCTACCTTCAAACTCGTAGAAATGGAAATATCTACCTTGAGATTGAAAGTCATTTTTATCCAAAATACCCAACGCGACATCTACAAAGTTAATTTCTCTATAAACAGGTGCTGGTGGCTCCTGAATATTTTGGTTGTTTACAGCTACATTAGTACTTGGCTTGCGAACTCTAGCTGAACTACCGTTAGAACGATTCGTGTTTGAGTTAGCAACTCTCCGTCCAGAAGATCTAGAACCACTATTACTAGCACGATTCTCGTTTGAATTAGAATTAGCAACTCTCCGTCCAGAGGATCTAGAACCACTGTTATTTGCACTTCTAGAAGAACGCTGTGAATTTCCTGTATCAGACGATATACGACGAGTTTGCTGTTGTATTGGTGACTCAACAGATTGTTTTCGTCTTGGAGATGTTACCGCATTAGAAACAGGAATCTGCTCAATTCCTTTCTTTACTGCTTCTGGCTGTCTCTCATCTGGAGATTTAGCAATTAAAAAGTTTTGAGAATTTTGAGGTTTTCCCAAAGCACTGATAGGCAGCCCATTACTTGCGATCAACAAACTACTACTCAAGCAGCAAATTAAAAATTGATTTAATTTGCGACTATAGCTGTTGTTTTCTCTTAGCATGATTACGCTCCTAATTTTGCTGACGATTTTATATTTAGGGAATAATTTTAATATTTCCTGTTTTTACCCCAGTTAAATCGAGTTGGAATTTTATCTAGACTAAATTGAAATTCAAATTTTTTATTTTTTAACTATTCTGAATTCTGAATTCTGACTTCTTCCCTCAATTTAGACTACCAGAGTAAACTCCAAGTTGGTACGTATATACTGAGCTACAAACTGAAATCACTGGTTTTCGGATTTTTGTCTATATATTTTTACCAAACTCAGCCAAATGATGCTTGACTAGTAAATCGAGAATGGATATGTAGAATTAACGCCGATCGATTACTTAAAAGGCATTGTGCGATCGCAACTTTTTTCAAGTTATGTAAATTGTTGAATACCTGATGAGGTAAGGAAATTAGCGATTTGGGTGGGATCTCAGTAAGATTAACTAACAAGAGAGATTATACTGCATGACTTAAAATGAACATATACCCCAATATGGAAATGGATTCCCAGTATGCTTTGTTGTGTGAATCCCGACTGCCAAAAACCCCAAAATCCTGATAAAAACAAGTATTGCCACAATTGTCGAGCGGAATTGATACCCCTACTGGGAGGTCGCTATCGTCCGACTCAGGTATTATCAGATGAGGGTGGATTTGGTAGAACCTATCTAGCGGAAGATGTACACAAGCTTAATGAATGCTGTGTTGTCAAACAATTTGCACCAAAACTTCAAGGAACCGGCCCGTTAACAAAGGCTGTTGAATTATTTAAACAAGAAGCCAGCCGACTTCAACAATTAGCTGGACATCCGCAAATTCCCACTTTATTGGCTTATTTTGAGCAGAATGGCTATTTATTTTTAGTACAGCAATTTATTGATGGACATAATTTGCTCAAAGAATGGCAAACGCGGGGAAACTATAACGAAATAGAGATTCGAGAACTTTTGCTAGATTTATTGCCAGTGCTGAAATTTATTCACGCGCTGGGAGTGATTCATCGGGATATTAAGCCACAAAATATTATTCGCCGTCAAAGCGATGGGCGATTAGTATTAATTGATTTTGGAGCTTCTAAGCAGCTAACAGCAACAGTGCAGACTAAAATTGGCACTGTCATAGGTTCCCACGGTTACACAGCACTAGAACAATTGCAAGATGGCAAAGCTTACCCAGCCAGTGATTTATTCAGTTTGGGAGCAACTTGTTTTCATCTGCTGACTGGGGTTCGCCCATCTCAACTGTGGATACAGCAGGGTTATGGTTGGACTACATCCTGGCGACAACATTTGAACCCCCCAGGTAAAGATGTAATTCCTGTGTCTGTTCAGTTGGCTGAAATTTTCGATAAGCTGTTGCAACCCGACATCCAAAAGCGCTATCAATCAGCTGATGAAGCGATCGCTGACATAACATCAAAGCTACCACCATTGCCATCAATTCCGCCAACTATACTGACACCAACATTTACAACTACTTCAATAAATACAGCCCCAGCTTCACCAAAACCAAATAACAAACGAAACACGACTCCATTTTTACCAAAACTAAATAACAACCTCAAAACTCCAGTGCTGTTAGGTACTAGCGTTTTGGTGTTAGGACTAGGGGGAGTTTGGTATTTCCAAACTCGTCCCAACGAAATGAGCCAGCTTTCCGAACCAATTTCTCAGCCTGTCAGTTCCCCAGCAAAAAACATCTTGGAAGTTCCTTATTTAGCCAAATCCCTTCCAGGGCATTCCAGCGATGTGAATTCCGTAGCCTTTAGTCCCGATGGTACAACCCTTGGTAGTGCCAGTGACGACAAGACAATCAAGCTATGGAATGTCGGAACTAAAGAAGAAATCCACAGCCTCGAAGGACACTCCAATTGGATTTGGACTATAGCCTTTAGTCCTGATAGCAAAACCCTCGCCAGTGGAAGTGCGGACACGAAAATTAAATTGTGGAATGTGGAAACAGGAAAGTTAATCCGCACCCTCGAAGGACATAATGACGGAGTTACCTCGGTGAGTTTCAGTCCTAATGGCAAAACCCTCGCCAGCGGAAGTGCTAGTAAGGATACGAAAATCAAACTGTGGAATGTGGAGACAGGAAAGTTAATCCGCACTCTCGAAGGACATACCAATGGCGTTCAATCTGTAGCCTTCAGTCCTGATGGCAAAACCCTTGCTAGTGGTAGTTGGGATAAAACAATTAAGCTGTGGAATTTGGATACAGGAAAGTTAATCCGCACGTTAAATGGACATGGTGGTTCGGTTCTTTCAGTTGCTTTCGATCCTGATGGCAAAACTCTTGCCAGTGGCAGTAATGACAAAACAATTAAATTGTGGAATCTAGAAACGGGAAAGTTAATGCACACGTTAAAGGGACATAATGATAAGATTAACTCCGTCGCTTTTTTGTCAAAGACAGCTTTAAATAATGTCATCCTTATAAGTGGTAGCAGTGACAGGACTATCAAACTTTGGAATCCAGTCACAGGAATAAAAATCCGCACTTTAGAGACGGGTTCTGGATATATTTATGCTGTTGCTATTAGTCCAGATGGACAAACCATTGCTGGTGGTGGAAGTGGTGAAAATATTTTGAAAATTTGGCAGACAATTCAATAAAAACTTCTAATAGCAAATTAATTACAAGCCGGATATCAGTGGAGGGCTATATTGTGATAATATCCTCCACAGGATTAAATGTTTTAAATTTGAACAATATCAAAATTTACGCTGAAACCTATAAATTTAGGTTTTAATCTAGGTTTTTTGTTGTCACAAAATTATCCCCGAACTAAAAATTTATGATTAATATATTTTTCCTGCTGATACTATTTTCTTCGCTGTTAGGGCGAATCAAATTTCCGGGACTCAATATTGGTATTCATTATTTATTACTACCCGCTTTCAGCTTTGGTATAATTAGTTTGTCTTTAAAAGATACAAAAGAATTTATTAAAAGAAATAAAACTATTTTGATATCTGTGGGAGTACTATATGTATGGATGTGGGTTTCGTCATTAACTAGTCAATTCCCCGGTACTGCGATTACTTATAGTGTTAAATATTCTAGCTATTTTATATTATATTTTGCTTTTCTCGTATTAACTTTTAGAAAGCTAAAAACCTCATCTTTAACATTTTATTATCGTTGCATATTGTACTTGTTAGAAATCATTGGAGTTTTGGGTTTTTTAGAAGCTTTAGTTCCAGATCACTGGATTTTTGAACTATTAAAATTTCCGAGCTTTTATCCTCAAATTGGTTCAATAATGCAAAACCCGAATCAGTTTGGAGTAATAGTGGGTATTGGTTTATGTTTAAGTTTAACTTTAGAAAAACAAAATAAAATTTCTCCAATTGAGTTATATGTAAGTGAATTTATTTTTTTAATCTCCTTAGCTTTGTCTGCCAGCAGAAATGCTTGGCTGATTTTTCTGTTTGGTTTAATGATTTTATTGGGATATAAAATAATTGATATCAAAAAAGCGATCGCTATTATTAGTCTATGGCTTTTGTGTATTTTAACTATACCAGTATCTACATATAGGATAGGTTTGGGAGATAGTAAAATATTTCCATTAATTAATTTATTTTCATCCAATCCGAGTGAAATAGTGCTTCCTAGTCCTGTAGGAACAGCGTTATCAAGGTTTGCTCTTTGGAAGGCAGCTATTATTGAAACTATTAAAAGACCGGTGACTGGTATAGGTGTAGGAGTTTTTGCAGAACAAATAGGAACGAAAGTTTTTGGCCCTAAAGGTTTCCACGCACACAATATATTTTTAAATGTGCTAGTAGAACAAGGAATTCCTGGATTATTGATTTTTACTAACTTTTTAGTAATAATTGCATCTAAAGTTAAATATGCTAATCCCGTGGCGATCGCTCCGATTATGATGTTTTTAGCATCTCAATTGCCAGATTTTTTTGCAGAAGATTATACCTTTACAACTATTGAATTTTATTTTCTAGCAGCAGCAATAAATTCTAGGAAAGTTATACCAGCAAATTCCGAAATGCAATCTCTGACTCAGCTACTTAGTTCGGAACTCTAATAATTTTGTTATCTTAGCTAATAGGTTAAATTAGTTGTAATGCCGAAAACAAATACGAAAAATAAATATCATTTCCAGCTAATATTTCCCAATATATTTGGTTTTAAGGGAGGTATTCAAGTTTATTCAATATTTTTGCTCAGAGCATTACAAGATTTATATCCTGACGCTAATTATGATGTGTTTCTTAAGTACGATAAAAACAATTTGAAAAAAGATCCAAATTTGGAATTTTTAAATTCAACAAAATTTCATTATTTTGGACATTTACCAAGATTATTGCAAACTATTTTATTTGCGAGAAAAATAATAACTTTTGGTATTTTGCAACGTCCTACCATAGTTATATCAACCCATGTAAACTATGCCACCGCTTGTTATGCTCTCAAACGGATAACGGGAATTCCTTACTGGGTGGTCGCTCATGGCTTAGACGTTTGGGAGATTGATAGTAAAATTACAAAATTAGCATTAAAAGAAGCAGACAGAATTATTAGTGTCAGTAACTACACTCGCCAGCGTTTGCTTTCAGAAACAGATATAGATCCTCAAAAAATTGTGGTTTTGCCTAATACATTTGATGCTAAAGAATTTCAAATTAAGCCAAAACCAACTAAATTACTCAAACGCTACAATTTGAGAGATGACCAGCCTGTAATTCTAATGGTAACGCGCCTGGGACGCATGGCAAAATATAAGGGGTATGACCAAATTATTCATGCTTTAGTGAAAGTGCGATCGCAGATTCCAGATGTTCGCTTTATTCTTGCAGGTAAAGGAGATGACTTACCTCGAATTAAAGCTTTAGTTAGCAGCTTAAATCTAGAAGATTCTATTACCATTGCCGGATTTGTACCAGACGAAGAATTGTGCGCTCATTACAATCTCTGCGATGTTTTTGCGATGCCTAGTAAAGGCGAAGGATTTGGTATTGTTTATCTAGAAGCTTTAGCTTGTGGTAAACCCGTTCTGGCTGGTAATCAAGATGGTTCTGTAGACCCATTAGCCCAAGGAAAATTGGGATGTTTAGTTGACCCTGATAACGTCGAAGAAATTGCTGATAATCTCATTCAAATATTGCAAGGTAATTTTTCTAATCCAGTAGTTTATCAACCAGAATTACTGCAACAAAAAACTATTGAAGCTTATGAATTTAGTCGGTTTCGTGCAAGATTAGCAAAGTTATTTGGTTTAGTAGAGAATAGGGAACAGGCAATAGGCAAGAGGCAATAGAGAAGGGTTTTTGAGTTTGACTGAGTTTTCCCTAATCAAATATAAGTACTAAGTAGTAGACATAATTAAATGTAAAATACAAAAGTTTAAAACCCCCAGGACTTACGCAAAAGATAACGAAAGTAGCGGTAATACCCTGCGGGTTCGCTCTTAGCGTTCTCGCAGAGTAGCCGCTCCGCGTCTACATGAATTACCGCTACGCAACAATAAGGTTTTCAGTCACATATTGCGTAAGTCCTGACCCCAATAAAAACCGCCTCCTGCCTCCTGCCTCCTACTTGTATGAGTTAGATTGTGGAAATTTAGGAAAATAATTTTGTAGGTTGAAAAATGCAAGATTCAGTGTTTGTTATATTTCTTGTTTTTGGGTTTATTTGGGTTTTGATGGGAGTTGTAGGCTGGATTGCGTTTTTAAAATCTGAGGGTGAAGAGATTAAGTTTGGTCAGTGGGGACTTGTAGTTGCTATCCCAATCTTAATACCAATAATTTTTACCCTGATTATTGGTGTCTGGTATCACTAATTCAAGCAATTTAGTACGGTTGCACAATAAAATCGAAACTATGTAAATATAGCCGTTCTCGCTTGCGTCAAATACAAACCTTCATAGGGGCACAGCATTGCTCATTGGTGTCAAGTTACAGCGCTTTTCATTTGGATGGAATACATGCTTGAATACTAAATTATCGTAAGGGCACAACAATGTTGTGCCCCTACTGTGGTCTATTCAACTGCAAATTGCTGTAACGTGAAACCCTGATAAAAACGTGATGAGTGAGTTCTACTCACTTAGCATCAAGATCCGCGTTACCCCACCCCGGTTTTGTCTAAAGCCAAAACCGCCCCTCCCCTTAGCAAGGGGAGGGGTTGGGGGTGGGGTAAAACGATTGTGGGGCAATTTTAGCTTAATCTGGCACCAATGCACAGATGTAAAGCCCCTACCATAACCTGTACCTCACGCCTGCTGCAATCTGCTTTATATTCTTTACTGTCATTTAAGTATTAATCGCACTTCTGACAAGAATTACTGTAATTTCTACACCAGAGGCGATCGCTTCTGGAATATTACCTTGAATCGCTTGCTGCAACAATCCCTCGCGTGAAGCACCCAAAACTACGACATCATAACCTTCAGTTTTCACTAATTTAATCACACCTTCGGCAACTGAATCAGCTTGTACTCCCAGAGCAACAACAGTACTAGATAATTTCCTTCGGCGCATTAACTCACGTATAGCATTTTCTAAAACTGCCATGTTTGGCTGCAACTCAGATGGCTTAAACACCTGTGTCAGGCGAATTTTTGGGTTATTTCCCAAGGTGATTAAAGCCGGAAGCAATTTAATCGCTACTCGTGAATTCGGGCCTCCAGCCATTGGGACTAGCCAATGGTTGAAGGAGGGGGGAGTGGAAGAAGACGCAAAGAGTGTTTGTGATAAATTCCCGTTGTCCCCGCGTCCCGGTGTTTTCGTATCTTGGGAAGTTTTGCCTAACTTGACTAAAACTACTTCGCAGGTGGCTTGGCGAATGATGGTGTCTACGACGTTGCCAAAAATCCGACCTGGGGTAGATGTGTTACCTTTCCAACCCATTAATAGTAAGTCGATGTGTTGTTCGTTGATTGTCTCCAGAATTGCCTGGGCGACATCGTGGGTAACTCGAATTTGTGTGTGGAGGGGAATTTGCCACTTTTTCGCTAATACTTCTGCTTTGCGGAGGAGACGGCGACTTTTAGCTGTTCTTACCTGTGTCTCAGATGGGGAACTGTGGCGCGACACGAGGATTACTTGTATGCACTCTATTTCATAATGACGATCGCGGGCAATAGCTGTTGCCATCTGCAATAATATAGCCGCTGTTTCGGGATTAGCTACCGGCACTAATAATCTACCTCTACCAATGTTGGGCGATCGCGTTTGGTAAACTACATAAGAAGGCTCTGAGCGCAGTTTCGGTTTCCTATCATCAGCATTGAGATGGCCTGCTTCCGCCCGAATAATATCTGCACGAGTAATAATCCCAATCAGTTTTCGTCCATCCACTACTGGTAAGCGGCTGATTTGATAGCGATCGAGTAAATACAAAACATTGCTCAAGGTGTGGATTGGTGTTACTGTCATTGGGACAGCTGTCATAATTTCTTTTAAAGAAAGATCGTTGGCTAGATTGCGATCGCGGATTTTTAGCAAATCTGTTTGCGTTACAATTCCTACTAGCTTGTTATCTTCTACTACGGGAAAACCCCGATGATGCGAACGGGCAAAAGCTTGCATGGCTTCTTCTAAGCTCATCTGTGCATCCAAAGTTTCCACTCGTTCTTGCATCACATCCTTGGCGGTTAATTTAGTTAATGCTCCCTCCACAGCAATTTCTTTGGTGAGAGTAATACCTTTCAATTCCAAAAGTTTTTCATAAAGCGAACCAGGCACCGCCTTCTCCGCAACCAAGTAAGCTGCTACACAAACAATCATTAAAGGTAGCACCAGATTGAAATCTGTAGTCATCTCAAACACAATCACAATTGCTGTGATTGGCACCTTGGAGACGGCGCTAAAAAATCCACCCATACCCGCTAGGGCATAAGTAGCCGGCGAACCCGCCCCTGTAATATGAAGCTCCAATACACCGATGATGTGTCCTAAGCAAGAACCCAAAATCAGACTAGGAGCGAATAACCCCCCTGGCGCTCCCGAACCAAATGCTACCAGTGTGAGTACGAACTGTGCCCCAAAAGCGATCGCTGCTACAGAGGGATGGGCTACTCCAGTAATTACATATTCTCTTAACCCAGTATTATCGCGGAATGATGGCGGAAGCATTGCCACCACAATACCAGAGATAAATCCAGCCAAAGCTACCCGCAGCGGTAAACTGATATGTAATCGTTGATAACATTTAATACTAAATATTATTCCCTGGTTAAATAATCCGCCGAATAACCCTGCCAAAATACCTAATACCAGGAAAAAAGGAATTTCCGGGATAGAGAATTGGCTGGAAGATTGCACCAATCGCAGGTTCAAGTCTAAACTGCCACCACCTAAAAGCCGGGATATCACCCCACCAATAAAGGAAGCAATAATCGCAGTTCCCAGAGTCAGCCCCGATAAATCCTGGAGTAACTCTTCCACGATAAATAATACACCTGCGATCGGCGCATTAAAAGCAGCTGCCAAACCTGCACCCGCCCCTGCTGCAATCATTTGCCGCCGATGATCTGGAGAAGTGGGAACCCAGCGACTCATCCCTGCTGCCAAACCTGCCCCCACTTGGACAGTGGGGCCTTGGCGTCCTATAGTCATACCCGAACCGATGGCAATGATGGCACTGAGTAACTTCACACCAGCCACGCGCCAAGATAACCTAATCGGTACATTAGCTAAAGAAGCTTTAACTTGGGGAATACCGCTACCAGAAGCCTCTGGTGCCAATCTTTCCACCAAAGTGCCAGCCACAAACCCCAGGACAAGACCAACTATCGGCAGTGCCAGCCATACAGGTAAAAGGCTAGTACTGTGGACTCGCCACGTCCCCAGCCATCCCGAACCCACTTTCAGCAACACCGCAGATAAGGCCGCAACCAGACCAATAACACAAGCTTCAGCGATCGCTAAACCTCTTCTAGGCTGCCACCAAGTGCGAAAGCGCTGATTGAAAACAGGAAGAGACATAAAGGATTGGGGAGGTGGGGAGGTGGGGAGGTGGGGAGGTGGGGAGGTGGGGAGGTGGGGAGGTGTGGGAGGTGTGGGAGGTGTGGGAAGAGAGGGGGGCATAAATTCTCTTTCTCCCCACACTCCCCCATCTCCTCATCCCCCCATCTCCTCATCCCCCCATCCCCCCATCTCCCCTAATTACTTCTCCCAGTGGTGGATAGCCCTTCGACTATAAGAGATGGAGTATAACAAGAACCATTCCAATCAGCATCGTTGCCGAGTGTAACTAATTGCTTGAGAACTGCGTAGACATTACCTGCAACCATCGTATCCTTAACGCGTCCAATTACGTGACCATTTTGGACGCGGTAGCCTAAATCAACGTTGATGGAAAAATCTCCAGAAATACTGCCGCCATTACCCAGCATTTGATCCACAATTAAGCCATCGTCCAACTGTTCGATCAACTCTTGTAGCGATAACGATCCTGGCTGGATGAGAAAATTAAATAAACCAGGTGTGGGATAGCTGCCTAAACTGGGGCGAAAACCATTGCCAGTAGTGTGAGTATTTAGTTGGCGACCGGTAGTGCGATCGCCATAGAAATTCTCTAAAGTTCCGTTTTGGATAAATACTAAAAATTGAGTCGGAGTGCCTTCATCATCAAAAGGGCAACTGTAAGGGCCAGCTTGGGGATCTTGGTAGAGAGTGAGGCTTGACGCCATGACTTCGGTACCCAAGCGTTCTGCCCAAGGGGAAGCTGCTTCTAAAACTCGCTTGCCATTCAAAGCTGCTTGCACAGTACCCCAAAGCATATCGGCGGCTTTAGAAGTAAACAAAACTGGGACGCGGCGATTGGGCGATGAAACATTTTCTCTTGCCCAAATTAATCGCTGTAAAATTTGGTTAGCTAATGTATCTGGATGGAGTTCCCCCCGCTGGGTTTGACCATCAGAAACGCTCAAAAAATCATCACCCCGCACCCATTCCGCCGAGATGTAGCAACTGAGGGTAGTATCGGTATAGTGACAATCTAGACCTTTGGTGTTTACCAGTCTAGTAGTTTCAACATCACATTCCCAGTCGCCATTGCAGACAACATCCGGATAGGCATCGCGGATGAGTGCGATCGCTTCCTTGCCCCAATCTACTAAAATCTCTATCGGCACACTTTCCCCTAAATCTGGGTAAGATGGCTGAGAATTAGAGCCTAATTCCACTGCTTCCGGCTGATTAAGTTGGCTCAAAGCCAAAGCTTTTTCCACCATCACTTGGGCTGGGACAGAACCGTAAGCCACCGTCAGTCCTGGACGCCCATTTCGCCAAAGCCGCAGCGCTGTACCTTCAGATTGGCTGGTTTCTAGCTGCTTGAGTCGGTTTGCCTCAAAAAAAACTGGACGAGAAAGGGAGTGTGATTGGTACACCTCAGCTGCTTCTGCTCCAGATTTTATGGCTAGTTCCAGCAGTTCTTCTGCTAGTGTATCTTTTGACAAATTTTCAGAACCCATGACCCTTAGTGAATTGTGGATTTTGAACCGCATATCAACGCCAACAGACGCAGATAATCATCCAAAAAATCATCAGCCCGTTTTGCAATTGCAATTTTCAACCACAGATCGACACTGATGGACGCAGATAATTATCCCAAATCATTGCCATGTCTCAACGTTTCTTATGCGATCGCAATTTTTGGGCATAGGGCATGGGGCATGGGACATGGGGCTTAAGGGCATGGGGCATTAGCCAAACAGGGCATGGGGAAAGGGAAAGGGGTAAGGGGGAAAGATTAAATTTATTCCTTTTCCCTTTTCCCTTTAACCTTTTCCCCTGCCTCCCCTGCTCCCAATGCCCTATGCCCCATTTTCAAAGATTAACCTCTTGCAACAGCCAAAAACCAGCAAATGATTCCGCTTGCGGATTGGACTGTACGCCAAGAAAATGCACTCCATTAGCTTTTTGCTTGGCTTCTTCAAAACCTTTAGCTTCTGCTAAAGTTTGAGGCTTTTTGATATTTGCCACAATCCAGCTTTCAGTAACACCAGTTTCTAAAAGCAATTTCGTCTCTTGGCTGGTGTCAACTTTCAAAAAAGCCAACTCCAAACCAGACATCCAACCCGCCAAAGGCAATGCTCTAGGTGAGAAAAATAAAACACCAGGAATACGAGTTTCGGGTGATACTTGTGCCAAATCTAGCGGGAAAGCCTCTCCAAAACTAATTTCCCACTCTGGCATCTCTGCCAAATCTCCAGCTGGTAAGCTCACAAATACCCACTGCTGTCCTTCCAAAGCATCTGGTAAACGTTGGGGCAAAGGTTTCTCTAACCGGACTGAGGGATTAGTACCCCCTTGATACCCTGGTTCTTGAGGATACACTTCCTCCATCCGCTGTTGTAACCATTGGTTGAGAATTAAAGTACGCCGACTGGGTTGAGCCGGAATCCCCAAATCTTCGCAAGCTTTCGTAATCATATTGTTCATTTGGCGGCGGAAAAAGCGAATTTTAATTGGCGCTTTTCCAGCTTGGCTAATAGCCTCTTGCAATGCAGTCCGCAACCAGCCCGAATTTACTTGGGTACTGGGGCAATATTGAGCATAGCGAAACAAAGAATCTGCTTTTGTGTTGGTATCCAAGGGACTTTCACAGACTAAGACTTCCCAAACTTTTTTTTGATTGGCGTCTAAAATCGGACGAGAGTAAAAATCGATTTCCCAAATACTGCCCATGTTTTACGGTAAAAATCAGGTTGTTATATTTTGCTGATATCTCGATCATACGAGTGTTAGGGCAGCATGGGGAATAAGGGAGTGGGCAGAGGGGCAGGGGGGGCAGGGGAGGCAGGGGGAGAAAAAATGTTTATCTTAAGGTATTGTTTAAACTTTTGAGCTTCATTGTGGAATTGAAAGTTCTAGTTTTTGGAGTAATAGATTTTGGGGTGACTGGGGAATTTATAAGGCGATCGCTCTTGCAGACAAATTAGGATAATGGTAAAAGATTTACAAAGATAGAAGAATGCAACTAGAAGATTATTTTGAGTTTTTAGACCCAGATGACATCCGTATTAAAGGCCATTGCATTGGTATTGATAACGTGATTCAATATTACCTGCAAGGATATTCACCAGAGGAAATTCTAGAGGAATTACCTTCTCTAAATTTAGAAAAAATTTATGCAACACTAACCTACTACTTGCATAATCGTGTTGAAATAGATGCTTATATGTTGCGTTTAGCAAAATGGCGAGAACAACGCTATCAAGAATCATCAGCTAATCCTTCACCTTTAATGCAACGCTTAAGAGTATTAAAAGCACAACGCGAACAAGACTTCTTAAACCGTTTGTGAAAGTACGTTTTCTGCTCGATGAAAATTTGTCACCTAAGCTGAAGACAGTTGGATTTGATTCCACTTTAAAAATACTTCAATTAGGAGTTGTAAAGTTCATAGATTTAATTGTCCTTGGCAGCGTCTCAATCATTTCCTACGATCGATCCAAACAGCTCTCAAACCAGCGGCTTTCGCTCCGTAATAATCTTCGGCAATGCTATCGCCAACATGCCATGCTGCTTCTGGAGAGCATTTATGTTTGTTTAAAGCAATGGCAAAAATTTGAGGATCTGGTTTAGCTGCACGCACCTGAGTAGAAATAGTAATAGAACTAAAAAATTCTCTCAATCCCAAACTTTGCAATACTGAATAAATCCGGGAATCAAAATTAGACAGCACTCCTAAAGAAATTCCCAACTGTCGCCAGTTAATTAAAGCTGGTACGACATCGGGATAGACAAACCACGGTTCGCCAGTTCCAAAGTGAATGTAAAGTTCGCTAAAAAAAGCGGAAAAGTCAGAAAATTGCTTGAGAACCCCGGCGCTTTCAAAAGTGTTCAGGGCAATTATCCGCCACCAATCAAACTCACGCTGGGGAATATCTTGCAATTCTGCATCTGGAAATATGGGCGGCGGCGATGCTTTAAAGCTTTGGATAAAGGTTTTATTTAATATTTCAGGGGAAACTGTAACGCCGAATTCCTGAGCTATTTCACTATAAACTTCACCTACACTACCTTTAACATCGAACAGTGTGCCTACAGCATCTAAAAAAATAACTTTCGGTTGTTCCATAACGGGGAATGGGGAATGGGGACTGGGGAATGGGGGCTGGGGAATGAGGAATGGGGAATGGGGAGCAGAGGATTAGAGGGAAAATAACAGGAAACGTTTCCACTCTGTCCTCCATCTCCTGTGCCCCCTGTCTCTTCCCAATACCCAATACCCAGTACCCAGTACCCAGTACCCAGTCCCCAGTCCCCTATTTAGAAAGTGTCTCTATAATAGGACGGACTAACCAATTAAAACCAACTTTAAGCTGATGATCTAAAGTTGGCAACCTGTATAAATAAGCAACACGACGGCCGATGTATGCCAAAGGCCCATCTAGTTTGATTCCCAAGCCGGCGAGGGTGGCGTTATCTTTCCCCAATGCCATCATTTCGCCTAAGTGTTGATAGCGGAAGGGAAGTAAAGGACGATTGGTAAGAGAAGCCCAGATATTCCAAGCAGCGTAATCAGCTTGTTGGAAAGCGGCTTGAGCGGTGGCGGGTACTTGTTGTCCTTCTGCATCGTGACAGTCTGCTAAATCTCCCAAGGCAAAAATTTCTGGATGCTCGAAGACTTGCAGGTTGGATGTGGTGCTGATTTGGCCGCCCTGATTTTGTTTGAGGGGAAGGGATTTCACCACTGCTGCAACTCGCGTTCCCACTGTCCAAATTACTAATTCGACGGGAATTGTGTCTAGCTGATTTTTATACTCTAGGGAGATGGTATCTTGCCCGATTGATTCGACTTTGGTTTCTAAATCGAGAAACACGCCACGTGCATCTAAAGCTTTATTGGCTGCTTCACGGTTAAATTCTGGGGAAGTTCGCAAGATTTGGTCGGCGATTTCAACGATGCGAAAGCGTCCTCTGTCGCCTAATCTATCGGCTAACTTACAAGCTAACTCTACACCACTATAACCAGCCCCAACGATCGCCACTCGAATTTTATCAGCATCGGATTCTTCCAAAAATCGCAGGCGTTCTTCTAAACGATAGGCGTCGGAGATTGTCCGGAATGTGTAGGCGTAGGCTGCTGCACCAGGCACTAAATCTAGCGGTGTCTCTCCTCCTAGCGCCAGCACCAATCGGTCGTAAGGGATTTCTGGCCCTTCGTGTAAGTTTACCCGTTGTTGGTCGATGTCAATTCCAGATACGACTCCTTGATAAAAACGTACCCCTGTGCCTTGTAAAAGTTCTTCAAATGGTGGGGCAATTTCCCAGGTTTGTAGTTCGCCAGTGAGTAATTCGTAGAGGAAGGGGGAAAATAGAAAGCGATCGCTTCGATCTACCAAAACAATTTCCGGTTTTTGTGTAGATTCCCAAGGTAACTGGCTTAAACGCAAGGCTGTGTAGAGACCACCGAAGCCTCCACCAAGGATGCAGATTCTAGAAGTTTGTTGAGTCATCGATTCTATGGGACGGTCATACTAGGAGGGCAACTAACTTAAGTGTAATGATTTATTTGCCGCGATCGCCATTATGACAAGGTAGGGGGCAGGAGGCAGGGGGCAGTTTTTATCGGGGTCTTAAAGTTTTGTATTTTGCATTTAATTATGTCTAATTAGTTAATAAGAAATACAGAAAATAACTGTTTCATCTCATTCTTTTATGAGTAGGTTGTCTGCTTATATCACTCTTTATCAACTAGAAATATTATCTCTTTGATGATAGAATCCCAAACAGGTTGAAAGGGGCACGACATTGCCGTGTCCCTACGGGAAATCTATATTTATTCAGGTTTTAGTGAAATGGTATGAATCCTGAATTCGGAATCCTGAATTCTGCTATATCCACAGGTTAGATTGACTTAATTACCGCCAGAGGTAACAGATTTATTATGTATGGCAGTGTCTTCACCTTTTCTCTGCCATTTACCATCGCTGCCTGGTTCGTACTCGTTTCTGACAGTATTCCAAGCAACCTCGCGGGCACCTTCTTCGCTTAAACCATCTTTTTGAGCGGAGCTTAATGCTGCTGCAAAAATCTGCTGTGCGTGTTCGGGCAATTGCTGTTTAATGTCTTCAGGTAATTGATTTATTGCTTGCTCTGGCATAAAACTTAATTCCAATTCTCTTAACTTAAGTTCATGCTAAAAAATTAGTCATCGAATGCCATCTTTCTCTAAGTAGAGGACTAAATAATCATACTTTTGGCTGAGTCAAACAATTTTTAAATCAATGAGGCAATAATATTAATACTCATAGCTAAAATTGTGGTATTGAAAAAGAAGGATAATATACCATGTACCAACGTCAAGCGCCTCATATCGCGTGATGTCGTTTGCACATCTGAAACTTGGCTAGTCATGCCAATTACAAATGAATAATATAAAAATTCCCAGTAGTCTGGATAGTCGTTATGAGGAAAATCTAAACCTCTGGTAATTTCTTCGCTATTATTGCGGCTAATATATTTGTAATAAGTGTGTGCATACTGCACTGCAAATATCGTATGCACCAATAACCACGAACCTACAATCGTCATAATTGAAAGTATGACATGTAGGACAAGCATAATTATTGAGAACTCTTTTTTATCAGTTAGTAAAAACCCAATGGCTAAAACACTGGCACAAGCCGCAGCTATCACCAACATGAATATAGCTAAATGTCCTTCATATTCACTCTCAGCATAACGGCGAATTTTTTCTGGGTTGGCTTTAAGCATTTTCCACCAAGTTATGGCTAAAAACAAATCAGCGCCAGAGTTCCAAGCGCAGAGAATCCGAGTGGGTAAATGCAGCCAAGGCGGAAGTATTACTGAAATTAATACAGCGACTCCGACAGCGATAAACAATCGAGGTCGTGGGTCAAAGTTTTTAAACAAATTAAGTTTCACAAATATTGCGATTTACCGTTACTAACACCTAAATTATTCGATCGTTTACCTGCAAAAAGCATAATTGTGTTTGTTAGTAAGTGAATAAGTCAAAACTAAATAGCTAATGCTTGATGTAAGTAGGAGGCAGTTTTATCGAGGTTTAAACTTTTGTATTTTACATTTAATTGTGTCTACCTACTTAGCAATCTTATTTGATTATCGGAAAAACGAGCTGTTACTTTAGGGAATAAGCAATCGTTTCCCTATTCCCCATTGTCTGCGATCGCTTTATGATGCGGTAAGTACCGTCTAAGCGAAGAAAAATTATGACGCCAACAATTTCAATTAACGATTCTGGGCGCTTGCAACTGTCACCTTTAGAAATCCCATCCCGCTTACTGTTGGGGCCTGGTCCCTCAAATGCCCATCCGACAGTCCTCCAAGCGATGAATACTTCACCAGTCGGGCATCTTGACCCCGCTTTTCTCGCACTGATGGATGAAATTCAATCGTTGCTGCGCTACGTATGGCAAACAGAAAACTCACTCACCATTGCAGTCAGCGGTACGGGGACAGCCGCAATGGAAGCAACCATCGCCAATAGCGTGGAACCAGGTGATGTAGTTTTGATTGGTGTAGCTGGTTACTTCGGTAATCGCTTAGTGGATATGGCTGGACGTTATGGCGCTGATGTGCGAACAATTACTAAGCCTTGGGGACAAGTTTTCAGCTTGGAAGAATTGAAAACTGCCTTGGAAACTCATCGTCCAGCAATTCTAGCTTTGGTTCATGCCGAAACTTCCACCGGCGCACGGCAACCTTTGGAAGGAGTTGCTGATTTGTGTCGTGAGTTTGGCACTTTACTATTATTAGATACTGTCACAAGCCTCGGTGGCGTTCCTTTATTGTTAGATACTTGGGGAGTTGACCTTGCTTATAGTTGCAGCCAAAAAGGCTTGGGTTGCCCCCCTGGTGCTTCGCCTTTTACCATGAGTCCGCGTGCAGCTGAAAAATTGCAAAAGCGTCGCACGAAAGTTGCCAATTGGTATTTAGATATGTCTTTGCTAAGTAAATATTGGGGTAGCGATCGCGTCTATCACCACACAGCCCCGATTAATTTATACTACGCATTGCGGGAAGCACTACGTTTAGTTGCCGAAGAAGGATTAGCAAACTGCTGGCAGCGTCATCAAAAGAACGTAGAATATCTCTGGGAAGGTTTGGAAGACTTAGGATTAAGTATGCACGTTGAGCGGGAGTATCGACTGCCAACTCTTACTACTGTCCGCATTCCAGAGGGAGTAGATGGCAAAGCGATCGCTCGGCAGTTACTCAATGAATATAATATTGAAATTGGCGGTGGACTTGGCGAACTCGGTGGTAAAGTCTGGCGCGTAGGACTGATGGGCTTTAATAGTCGTAAGGAAAGTGTTGACCAACTGATAGCAGCATTGCGCCAAGTTTTACCGAAGTAGTTTTGAGATAATTAGGTGCGTTGACAGTAGCTTAACGCACCTGAGCCAAAAGCGATCGCCTTGTACCAATTCGCAATTAAAGCAATTTGCAGATGAATAGACCACAGTAGGGGCACAACAATGTTGTGCCCTTACGATAATTTAGTATTCAATCATGTATTCCATCCATATGAAAAGCGCTGTAAGTAACTTAAATTAGCCTTGTTTGAGAAGCAAAGTTGATATTCTACAAGCCGATGCATTAACAATGCAAAACTTTTATTCCTAAAATATTGCCAACACCTGAATTGTTGGTAGGAGCGTACAGTTGTACACGCCTATCTATGTATAGGTTAAGCGTACCGTAAAAGCTAGATTGCAAAAGACTTTCTTTGCCTGTTGCCTATTGCCTGCAATAGTTTCACTGGGAGAAAAAACCAACAACCAGTAGAGGCAAAAATATTAAGACAGACACAATCAAAACGAGGGTTGCTGGCTCAATTTTAATTTGGTTCTTCTGTGGGTCGCTCATTTGCCATTCTCTCAATCAATTAAATATAATAGCCAGCCTAATGGATGTTTATAGCTTTTTCCAAGTCCAATAGGCTGAGAAGTGTAAATCTTTATTTAGCTCTAGTAGCTAAACACAGAGCCTATTGTAATTTTGAATTCAGAATTATGAGTCCTGAATTCTGAATTCTGCTGTATTTTTGATTTCTTAAATCCATCGCTCCATTAGCTTATTTCTTCCAAGGTAGTTTAGTACCCATTTCCGTCAATGCGGAGAAGATGAGATACAGAATCAGTAACCCAGCAGCTGCAAAAAAAGTTAGTAAATCGCTATCCATGAGTATTGTTAGCTAAAGCTTTGCTCATCATAACTAGATTACCGCGATCGCATCTTTGATTAACACCTTGGGAGCAATAAAAAAGATTCCCCGTTGGCACTCAACAGTCATCAACCTAAAGTATGATAATTTATTTCTTTGACTTCCCTAATCTCTACCGTTTCTCTGAATTTGTAATCTTTGATCTTCTGGGTGCAAATTGAACCAACCGTACCAGTGACGAACTGCTAGCCAGACAGCCGAGAGCAAACCTGCAAGGCTGAGGGTGAGGCCGCTAAACGGCACTAATAATCCAAATATGGGTAATATTGCTCCAGCAAGAGTGCAGATGATAGTAGCAAGCGAAGTACTGCGGCTAGCACCTAATCCCCATGTCAAAAACAATAAGATGATGGAAATGAAAGCCCAAGCCAATTGAGGATTTATCAAGCGAGCGAGATAGGTCAAGGCTAATAGACAAGCAAAGAAAATACTACCAGCGATCGCGATATTTTTAAAACTCATTGGCAGTGATAAATATAACAATAATATCCACCACAAAAATATTGCTGGTGCTAGCAACAACAGCCGGGGAATGATACCAGTGTGACGAATCGGTTCGGTGTTGGTAAACACTCCAAATGGATTTTTCACTGAAACATTATCGTTAAATATCCAAGTAAATTGAGTGCTGCGTCCATCAACTTTAATCTCATTCGGTACAATACCACTGGCGAAATCAGCCGGAGCAAAGTTAGCAGTTGCAGTGAGGCGGAAGTTAGAAAGCAACTGTCCTTCAGCGCTGTAAACCCAACGCGGCCCTCCTTGAGCTTGATAAGTAACTCTAAAGGTGGTTGCTTCCCCTGGTTGCAGGCGGAAAGCAAAGCCATAGTCTCCGGGATTGGTTTGTTGTAATCTAGTACCGTCACGCTCTACTTTGTAGCTAGCAAGCAGCGAGTAGCCGTTAGGCGGCGGTGCTTCAAAGAAAAAATTATTAATATCGTTGAGTTGGTTAACTACTTTATAATCAGCAGTGTATTCCACGCGATAAATTGAACTGCGACCGGGAACATCTACGCTTTGGTCGAGTTTGACTTGAATTTGCGAACCACCCAACGTCAAGAAGCGGGTAACTTCTCGCGTATCATTTACCTTAACTATCTTGCCGTTGACTTGGGTGGTGTAAGAATATGGCTCTTGAATAGAGTAGCGTACTTGAGGCGCAGACTGTTCGAGCCTTTCACCTGCAACGCTTTCGACCACTTGAGCCACCTTTGCTTGTTCCCAGTGATGGTAACGGTTGCTCAAAGTCGAACAGAGAAAAAATCCCGGCACTAAGAGAACTAATACTAAAGTTAAATGTTGTAATCCTCGTAAAAGTTGGGAATAACGAACAGCCCATTCACCGATGACAATAACATTCTCGGTTTGATGGCGACGTAGAGAAAAACTCACCAGAGCGATCGCAATTCCTAAAGCTATAACTAAAAATACTAATAATACCGAAGCTTTCAGTGCTTGAGTTCCAAATTGCACAAGCTCAGTGGGATGTGTTAAATCAGGTAATCCAGGGATACCTTGAGCAGAAGATGACATTGGCGTATTCTTGCAGAATTTGGAGAACCAGACTGATAAAATCTCTGAAAAGTTTCTCCACGATAGTTTAATATGATACACCAACGTGAAGAAGCAATAGGCAATATGCCTTTTTGCCTATTGCCCATTGCCTATTGCCTATTCCCTTCATCCAACCGCCGTTGCCATTCAGCATCAATTTGTGCAGAACGTTCAACTTCCTGTTCTAGTAAGTCGGTTTCAGTGGAGTAAACCAATTCTTCATCGCCAATTACTTTTTCTGCCGCAAACTGATGGGCAAAGTCAAGCTTTTGCTGCAAGGAACTATCTGCGCTTGCTAATAGCCTAGCGCGAGAAAGGCGATCGCGGTTGCGTGCAGCAATTTTTTTATTCCGCCACTGAATCCAAAAATAACGCAATAACGGTATGCCTAAAAAACCAATTCCATAAGCCAACAGCACCCAATAAATTCCTTGGACAAAAGCTACCAGTCCCCCTAATTGAGCAGCAACAGTACCATCTCTTAATAAATTTCCCAATACTAAAGCGCCAACAAAATTGAGTACGCCCAAGCCAGCACTGAGCATAATTTGTCCTGAACTTGCGACACTAAAACGCCAAGGAAATTCCTCCAAGTAAACTGCTATTGAACGACGACGCTTTTTAGCTGCGCTTACCTGCAACTCTGGGAAGTAATATACAATTTGCCCTTGTTCGCTGACGGACGGTTGTCCATTAAATCGTGTCAGAACTGGCAGCATATAATCTTCGTAATCTCTTTGATATTCCTCCCCAATGTCATCGAGATACGGGGAAATTTGTTCGGCTACCACTGCGCCACGGTTATTCCGAATCACCGTACCAATTTCTTGCCAGCGACGTTCTTCTAAATTGGCATTGGGATTACCATCGCCAAATAAAAACGAAAACACAGCTTCAAAGAAATTCAAATCGCTTTGTTGTCGCCTTTCATCTCGCCTTTGTGGGTAGTGAGTGCCATAATCGGGGCTAAAGTACCAAAATAAATTTGGGAAATAGAAGAATCCACCGCCGGAATTACTGCTTCGGTTATCGCCGTCACGGTCTGAATTGGCAGCGGTAATGATAATAATGATGGTAATAGTTATCAGAGCGATGGAAACAGTTAAGAAAATACCAAAAGAAATCCTAATTAAGTAAAACAGAACATTCCAAACTTTTTTCCACCATTCCTGCAATCGTAACTGGAAGTATTTATTACGTAAAATTGTGCGGAAATTTTTGGGAAATAGGTAAACAATATCACCTGAATCTGCTACTTGTAAATGTCCGCCAGCCTCAGATGCTAATGCCAACAAACCTTGATTAGCTTCAGCAACGTTCAATCCTGCCTGAGTTGCCACATCACCGACCGTGACGCGGTAACCCAGATGTTCCACTGCTTGCATGATGGTGGGATTGAGAGCCATTATTCTGCCCTCCTGCGAAAATACACTCTTCTTTTTTCAAGTATAAAGTTTTATTTTAAAACCCTCCTCAAAGGCATAAATAAACTAACAAATAACATGACACACAACATGTTATAATCATCGTCTTGGTTTAATTAACCAGCAAATTTTCTGCTTAAATATGGTTCAGTATACTCTCGCCCAAAGCCCAGAAATTATCCTCACTGTTTCTGGAAAAGATTCAGCTAAAGCCCGTGACAAAGCAATGGATCAGTTAATGGAACTGATGGATGCAGGTAAGCTACCCACGGAACTAGAAGAAGGATTTGGCCCTCAACAATTAATTGAGGTTAAAGAGCCAAGTGTTGATAGTGCTAACGGTGAGGATGCTATTACCCAAGCTGTGCAAGTTCTCAGTAACTTGGCGACGCTCAAGCTAAAAGTTCAAGAATCACGAACTGAAGCCTTGGAGATTCGTAAAGCAGTTGATGTTCTGTTCACTGACGAATCGGTGAGTGAAGAGGAAATTACTCGCCTTAAGGAAGGTTTTAAAGTTTTGAAAAATTTTGCCCAAGCTAATGTGCGTTATCAGGAAGCACGAGCTAAAGCAGAACAAGCTCGGCAAGTTCTGGATCTAGCTTTGAAGTCGCCTGATAAGTAATTCTTAAAGAATGAATCTGAACTTCTTTAAATTCAAATGCAAAAAGACAGGCTGTTTTATGCCTGTCTTTTTCTTTACTGGGGCGCTAGGATTCGAACCTAGGGATGGCGGGACCAAAACCCGCTGCCTTACCACTTGGCTACGCCCCAACAACTTCACCCTAATTAATATAACAGCTAGTCATGGGTTTGTGTCAAGTACTTTTATAGTTGATTTTGAATGGTGGATTTTTACACAGCCCTAGAGTACAGCAATGAGTTTCCGGAGCGATCGCACAAACCTTGGTATGTTAAAAAGGAATTGTGGGACAAGCAACCCATAGACATGAAGAGCTTGGACAATACCCAATCTATGTTCTTCACAAGCACCATATAATATACAAGGAAAGATTAGGGGTATAATAACCTAATATTTCTCAGTAGTGTATTTAAGCAGGCGATCGCTCAAAAAATTCCTGCTTCAGGCATTAATTTATTTTTTACACGCATTAGTCAATTACAATTAGTTCGAGTTCAATTTTTTGTCCGCTGACAAAATGTAACAATTGAGCTATTTTGATCAACAAAAGTATTGCATAGCTATTTTGTGATTTAGTCAGTATCCAATTAGTTGTTTTCGCAGAAAACATAGCTTTGCCAATAGCCATACCTCTGAGCTTACTAAGTATTTTAAAATTAGCAGTTTTGAATACCGAACCACAGTTAGGTGCTGTATTATCTTGATGTTCTTTTGCCCAATGTTGTCTGGAAACTATAGGACTTTCTGTAAAGTCGGCTGGTTCAAATTTGAAAACTGCGCTCAATATCAGTTTGGAGTGGACGCCAGTGAATATAGTTTGTCGATAATCTCGTACAATTTGACTATTATCAAGTGTTTTTATAGAGCCATCTTCAAAGAAAGTTACACTTTCAATAAAGTCATATATTGTACATTTATGTTGCCTTCCCCTACCAGCGTTCATTGCTAATGCGCCACCAATAGTTGCCGGTACAGACGCAAGATAATAAAAAGAATCTACAGAGTTTTGGTAACAGTATTTTAATACCTCCATGATTGAAACAGAAGAAGAAACTTCTACTCTATTTTCACCTAGAGGTTTTATATATTTAGGTAGTTTATTTTTCAATATCAATGATTGGATATTCTTTTTCGCAAATAATGTATTAGAGCCATTTCCAATTATGTAAATATTTACTTTATTTTCTTCGGCCCAATTACAGTATTCCTGAAGATCGTCAATACTATTAATCTCTCCTAATCGCTGAAAGTGATGTTGAGTTCTATAGTGGGAAAGACTATTCGATGTTAAAGATTCAATTTTTAAATTAGACATTTTTATGATTTTTACTCCTGATTACATACCGCCTTATTTCTATCATCAACTGTTTCTAGTGAAATCGCTTGAAGTAAATGTTGTTTTGATTCGGCTATTTTTGATTCTAATATTTTAGATACTGATTCATAATCAATATCAAAAATTTCTTCCTGGCTTGGCTGGACTTTTCCCTTAACGGAAAATATCCGGTTTTCTAAATTTAAATCTCTGAGAAGATCTGTGACTTTATTCTGTTTGTCACTACGGAGAAATACATTAAAAGGTTTTTGGAAAAGCAGAGAAAATATAGTGCCGTGAAAGGTGTTAGTCACTATATAAGATGCTTCACTATATAGCCCAACCCACTCTTTTGGACTAGCACTTTCCAGATTTATCTGTGCTATTTTTTTAGGTTGATCTACTGAAACTATAGTGAGATTTTCAGATTTTGCTAATGATTTGATAAATTCTTCTTCTTCTGGTTCTATTTCAGCGTGGAAATATAGCAAAAGATATTTACCTTGGATTTTCGGAGGTGTTTTAATAGCGTCATACTTAATTAAAAAAGTAGGATCTAAAACTTTTATCGCTTTTTGGTTACATTCGTTATTAATAATATTTGCGCTATTAGAATCACGAACTAAAATAGTTTGAAATTGATCGACTAAATTGCAGATTGTTTCATGGTATTTTCCTAACTTCACCGTATTACCAAAGCTAGCCGCGTAGCTGAGCTTACGGGTAGTTTCTTTGCTAACAAAATCCAAAAAAAAGGCAGAATCAAAACCTCTAAAAGAATCTAGACACCATATTTGATCGCTGCCGCATATTACTACGTCATACTTATCGCGATAGTATTCTAAGCCTTTTTTGTCATAGAATTTTTTCGGACTCAACTTGACATGAGAAAGTAAAAACCGTCTCATATTCCAAGCTCTTGAAATATTAACAAATATTTTTTCAGGCTGTTTCAGGGGAATTAAAGGCCTGAGGTATTTCCATACTATCTTTAAAGGTCGATAGTCTATGATTTCAACATCATAACCTTGGCTATTAAGGAAAGTCCAAAGAGCACAAGCTTGAAGTGTTGCTCCGTAATTAGTGACATGGTGAAAAGTTACAATTCCAATTTTCATCTTTGCTCTCTGGTATCTACTATAAATTTGGGATTAATTTGACGTTACTTAACTAAGTGTCCTAGTTATCTCTAAAATCTCAAAAATACTTCTAATCAAAACTTGAGCGATTGTGGGTCTTGGATGAACAAAAATCTGCATAATCAAATAAAAGATCCTAAGCAATTAAAGCAAGTTTCTCGATTACCTAAAGTAACTAGGACGAAGAAAATAACTATAAAAACTGCTTGGCGATCGCAACTTTCTAAAGCATGTGATAATTTTGATAAGTATTGGCGTAATTTCATTAAAGTATTTGCAATCTAATTAAAAGTAAGCGCTTTTTGAATAATCAAATCGAACTTAAGCACTTAGTAATGTATGCGTAGTATTTTTAAATATACTTTTATCCCTCAGCATTCAACCTTGAATAAGAGTCTATCATAATCTTTTTGTACTTTTATAACTTTTTAATAAACTTTTTTCCATAGAATCCACTGATAAGTGAATCTTTTAAATTTTGGATTAAATATATTGCTACTTATATTTTGGGAGTTTAGGTGATGTGTGAATTTGCTAACCATTGCTTATAAGAGCATAGACATATTTATGCTTTTTACTTTGTTAGTCTCCAGTTTCTTGCAGGAAGACCGCTGCAATACGACTTGATGACACTAATTGCTTAGTAGCTAGCCATATAAAGAGTGGAATTGTTTTAGAATAGCGACCAAAAAGCCGACGTGGTTCTTGAACCCATCGATATAGCCACTCCAGTCCTAAGTCTCGAATTATACGGGGTGCGCGTTTGTGGATTCCTGCATAAACTGGGAAAACTCCCCCCAGTCCAATCATTACAGCTTGTATTTTGCCCTTATGTTGAGCTATCCAATTTTCTTGTTTTGGACATCCCAAAGATACTAAGACAGCGTTCGCACCACTAGAGTTAATTTTTTTAATCAAAGCTTCATCTTCAGTTTGAGTCAGGGGGCGAAACGGTAGAGGTTCCATAGCCGCTATGTTCATTTGAGGAAATTCGCGCTCTAACCTTTTTTCAATCCTCGAAAGAATTTCTGTTTGGGAACCTAAAAAGAAAATACTGAGATTTTGTTTTTGAGATAACTGACACAAAGCCAGAAAAATATCCATCCCCGCTACACGGTCTTGGTGGATAGCTCCCATTTTCCGCATCATCCACACAAGAGGCATACCATCGGGGGTAACTATATCTGCATTTCGTAATAGGCTGGCAAACTCTGGATTCCAGTGAGCTTCAATCAGCATATGTACATTTGCTACGTATACACTTCTACTCTCACGCTTACTTGCCCACTTCAGTATTGTTTGCACCTGGTCGTTAAAGCGTAGAGCCGTAATAGGAAAATCAAGTACTTTTTGAGTAGGTAGAAGCACTCTTGCCACCATAAATAATTCCTGTGTCCAATAAAAGAATCCATAGATTACCTAGACCATTCCGAATATTGAACAATTCAGATTAAATAACTCCTGGCCTTTTTTAGGCTTGTGTTATCTTTGGAAGTTAACACATGGAGGTGCAATTGCGTTCTCTGTAAACTTTTTGGCTTTTCCGGTAATACTATAATTATTCGTTGCTGTGTTTTAGTTTACTGGCTTAACCAAAAGATTTCAGAGGCTGTTTGACAAAATTCATATTTCCTTCATAATTAATTTTTGATCGATTCATCTAAGCATTACAATTGCGATAAATTCCTAAAGATTATGTTTTTTATTAGGTAACATTCGCTACAGTTTATTTTGAAAACAGGAAAAATACTAGAAATTTGATGTCATAATTTTGGTACGTAGGTATCAGTTTACTTAAGAGGTCAGATTGTAGTTATTTTGTTTTCAAGAAACTTTTATCTTTTCTTTATTATTACAGATTAAACTCAAACTCAGGATTTAAAAATTCAGAATTTTTATTTTTGCCTCAAAGCAAAAGCCAAAAAATAAGGGGAAGATAAGTTTATCTTCCCCTGCTGTATTATTTTTGTTTTCTTTGTTTTCGTTGGCTTTGTTACCTTCCTTAAGCCTTTGCCTTAACATTTGCCTTTGCTTTTTGAGTTGCCGTTTCCTTGCAGAACCACCTCTACCCTTATCATTCCTGCCTTCTTTACGGGGAGATTCCCATCTTTTTAGCCGCATAACCTTTAACCTCTGTGATATTTAATATTTAACTACTACAGACAAAGAATACTGTAATTATGTATCTTTTATAATAAATATCTTGTGCTGTTTAGTATTTGAATTGTAATATTTATATTACATATCATAACATACAATTCCAAGTAATTTACCGATTCTTCTTAATTGTGTGCGCTACATCAAGTTACAGAACATATGTAACATGAAGAATATTAAGTTTTTTTTGGTAGTGGGCAGGAGGAGAATCGAACTCCTATGACCGCAAGGTCGCCACATTTTGAGTGTGGTGCGTCTACCAGTTTCGCCACCCGCCCTTATATTCAACTTTACCATTATAGCCTATTTACTAATTTTGCAACAACAAATTTCAAAATTGATTTTCAAAGTTTTGCTGTGATGAATAGTTTTACGCTCATCGAAGCTGTATCCTGGTCTAGCTTTATTTAGCCAGTTAGCAAGTATTTGCAAACAGGAGATTTATAACCAGGATGTGTTTCCCTACTTTTGGAGGCATTCGCTGAAGTTTAGCGCTTAAATGGGTGCAAACTTTAATAAACTAGCGTCAATATCTTGTAGCTTGGCACAGCCGCTAAGTGCCATTGCGATATTTAACTCATCTTGTAGAAGTGAGATGACATGAGAGACGCCGGCTTGTCCTGCTACTGCTAGTCCCCACAAAATGGGCCGGCCGATGAGTACTGCTTTTGCTCCTAATGCTAAGGCTTTGAGAATGTCTGTACCCCTACGGATACCTCCATCCAACAATATTTCTACGCTATCATTGACTGCTGGTACAATTTCAGCGAGAGCATCTAAAGAAGCGATCGCACCATCGAGTTGTCTGCCTCCATGATTAGAAACAATAATTGCTTTGGCCCCATATTCCACAGCCTGCAATGCATCATCTGGGCGTAAAATTCCTTTGATTATTAAGGGTAGTGGAGATATGGACTGCAACCATTCCAAGTCACTCCAAGTAACTGCTGGGTTGAGCTGTTGGGCAAAATAGGTAAACAACCCCGATTCGCCTTTTTCATGGGAAATATCCAGCCCTGAGATAGTTGCAAGATTAGCCAGATGTAAGTCTAGAGGTAAAGCAAACTCATTGCGTCTATCTTTTTCGCGCTGTCCGAGGACTGGTGCATCTACGGTCAGACAAAGTGCTTTATAACCGGATTTATGGGCTTTTTCTACCAACGCGCGAGTCAATCCCCGGTCTTTGTGGATGTAAAGTTGAAACCAGCGTACCGAATCTGGAAATTGCTCGCACGCAGTTGCTACTTCTTCAATGCTTTTTGTTGCCATTGTACTTAAGATCGTGCCCACACCAGCTGATGCCGCAGCTAAAGCCGTAGCAACTTCGCCGTCAGGATGAGCCAGACATTGAAAAGCCATTGGTGCAATTAACAAAGGTAGTTCCAGGGATTGTCCTAAAATGGAGGTGTTGAGATGGCGATCGCTAACATCGACTAATACACGAGGTCGTAACTTGATTCGCTCAAAGGCGGTACGATTGTCTCGCAGAGTAATTTCGTCCCAAGCTCCACTACTGTAGTAATCAAGAGCCATTTGAGATAGGTAGTGTTTTGCGAGCTTTTCGTACTCAAACAGGTTAATGGGTTGAAAGCGGTCTTCGTTGGGTACAGCTGTCATGGTAGCGATCGTGGGTTAAGGGATGGGATGTTTGTTAATCCCATCAAAGTTATGATAAATCGCCGAGGAACCTATTTAATAACTCTTCCCGCGATAGTTGCAGCAATAAAGGAGTAAATTCTTCTGGAGATAATGCCAATAAAGGTTCAATGATTATTCTTAGTTCTGCATCTAAAGAACCAAACCTGACTCGCAACAAATTTTCTATAACATTACGACGTTCTGCTCGAATTCCTTCGTCAAGTCCTTCTTGAATTCCTTCTTGTTTAGCTTCCGCTAATTTTTGTTCGTAAATAGGTGATAAGCGCATAATTAAATCTCTATCCTCTTCGTCTATATTTTGATTGACTTCTAAGGTAGTCTTTAAACTCAATAATAAATCTATTGCTTTTGAACGCAAGGGATTATTTCGAGGAAGTGCTTCTAGTTCATTGATGGCTTGTTGCTGGACTCTACCTTTACCTAAAATTCTCAACCATAATGTTTCTTGTGTCGAAGGTAATTGGTGAATAGCGACAATTGCTGTTCTCAAATACTCGGCGAGAAAATGTACTCCTACTTCCCAGTTATCTTCGTCTGAGCTAGTTCTAAAACCATTTAATATAGATTTAGAAACCGTGGGTGACAAAATCCACAAACGTGGTAATTCTGATTCTGGAATTCGGTTTTTATCAACTTTGGTTTGGCGCTTTATTTCGGCAAATATATCAAACTAACTTATTCATGCAACTGCGAATTTCTGCAATTGTCGCCGCATTTCTAAATGGTTCAATTAAAGCAGGTTCGGCTGCAAATTTGCCTAACAATCCTAATTCTATCGTCTCGCTCGATCGAGGTGAAGGTATAAAATAAACATCAATCTCTCGGATTTGTGCTGGAACTTTGCGGCTTGTTTCCACTTCTCCGAGTGGTTGCAACAATTCTTTTAAATAGTCTTTTGCGAACTGGTCGTAGGGAAACCTGGTCATTAGTTGATTTTTTAGGTGTACCAGTACTTTACAATAGTGACCAGACGCTTCTTCGATGAGTTGAATAGAGACAGCAAGTGCGATCGCGCTAGCAAAATTGAAATCTCCCACTCCAAGAAAGTGGTCGGAATTTATAAGTAGATTTACCAGTTTCGCCAGCCGCCTTTGGGTGCAACTTCATCATTCGTCGGCTTGAGTTCGTGACCTTGAATTAAAGATTGATATTCTGTGCTGCTTGCCCAACGGTCAATTTCTCGCGCCCGTAATACTGGTACTGGATGGGTTAATTGGGCTGTGCGGGCAGCTTTGACCATTTCACCGAGTTCGGTCTTGCTAATATCATCGTAAGCACGGGCTTGAGCAACAAAAGCATCGAGGTTTAGTTGGGGTGCTAAGGCGGGAGAACCACCAGCTAGTTTCATCAACACAGACATCACAACTTTGGGATCTTGGGTTGCTAGCAATGCGGCGCGATCGCAGGTAAACTCAGCACAGCGTACCCATTCCAAAAGTTGTGCTTGTATCGCTTGGGCAATGAAACCTCCCACATTGGGGACAATTGCCGCAGCTAATATTAATAAATTTACAGGCGTTAAGTAAACGCTATGGTCGCACTTGAGATGTCCCAACTCGTGGGCAATTACGGCTTGGATTTCCTCTGGTGTGAGAATATCAATTAAGGATGTGTGCAAGACAATAAAGGGCTGCTTACCCCGCACCGCAAAAGTGTAAGCATTGGGAGCCGGATGCTGTCGAACGTACAACTGGGGAGGCTCTATATCCAAGATTTTGCAAGCTTCTAAAAGCAACTGGTGTAAATCAGGCAGTTGTTTTTCACCCACTAGAACGCTTGAGGCAATATTTTCCACATAAAAAACCTGCTCTGCCATTGGCCCTAGCCAATTTCGCACCAACATATCGATGCCTGGTATCTGCTTGAGCGCATTAGTAGATTCTAGGTCTAATGGATGGCGAAATGAGTCAGCTTTTAAACCAATCAGGGGGGTTTTGAAGAAGGACATAGTGCAGCAAGCTATAAAAAATATAAGTATGGAAGCTGACTGGTTAAGTAAACAGCCTCCCACAGATAGTATAGCGATTAAGTAGGGTTGGCTATGGGTAGGAGAGAGGGGAGACAAGAAAGAAAGATTGCTATCTTATCCACCTTGTCCCCTTTGTCCCCCTCATGAGAGCATCACAACTTCACAGACTGCTGACGCTGGGAAGGATTTCTACATCTGTTGATACTTCGCCCACCCGCAGGATTTTAGCGCCTAATTGCTGCAACTTCATATCAAGTCGATCGTAGCCGCGATCGAGGTGCTGCAATCCCTGAATTGTGGTTTGTCCTTCTGCGGCTAGTCCTGCTAAGACCAGTGCTGCTGATGCTCGCAAGTCTGTACCTAATACGGGTGCGCCAGACAGTTTGGGTACTCCCCGAACGAAAGCAGCATTGCCTTTGACGCGGATATCTGCCCCCAAACGATTTAACTCTGAGGCATGACGCAAGCGATTTTCAAATACAGATTCGTTAATTACGCTGTCGCCTTCGGCCAATGCCAGCAAAGCCATGAACGGCGCTTGCATATCTGTGGGAAAACCTGGATGGTATTGGGTTTCTATATCTGTTGCCTTCAGGCTTTCTGCCGGGAATATACGTAAGTGTTCCGGAGCTTCCTCGATGATTGTTACTCCAATATCCCGCAGCTTAGCAATCACTGGTATGAGATGTTCTGGAGCCACCGGCGAGAGACTGAGTTCTGAGCGGGTAATTGCTGCTGCGACTAAAAACGTCCCTGCCTCAATGCGATCGGGGATAATACTGTAGTCAACAGAATGCAACTTGGGGACTCCTTCGATGATAATTCTGCTAGTCCCTGCCCCACTAATTTTTGCTCCCATAGCATTACAGAAGTTAGCTAAATCAACTACTTCTGGTTCTCTGGCAGCGTTTTCGATAATTGTTTCGCCGTCTGCTAAGGTAGCAGCCATCATCAAGTTTTCTGTGGCTCCGACGCTGGCGATATCTAAGTAAATCTTCGCTCCTTTTAACCTCCGGGTGCTGCCAGGAACGTAGGCATTACAAATGCCGTGTTCAATCTGCACTTCAGCTCCCATTGCTTGCAGTCCCCGCACATGCAAGTCAACTGGTCTGGCGCCGATAGCACAACCGCCTGGTAAAGGCATCTGCGCTACTCCTAGTCTTGCCAGAATCGCACCAATGGCGAAAAAACTCGCCCTCAACTGGGTAACTAACTCGTAGGGAGCTTTTGATGTTTTAATTTCGCTGGCGTTAATGTCTAAGATGTCACCTTGTCGTGTCAGGCGTACACCCAAAGCCGATAACACCTGACCCATGCGCTCTACATCCGCTAATAGGGGAACATTACGGATGCGGCAATCACCTGGACACAGCAAGGCTCCAGCCATGATTACCAATGCTGCATTTTTCGCCCCGCTAATTTTCACATGACCTCGTAAGGGATGCCCACCCGAAATTTGCAAGACTGAGGAGTCTGCTTTCGGAACAAATTTGGCATCTGGTAAGTTGCTAGAAGGATTAATAATCCTACCTCCAAAAGTAATACGTATTTTATATGTTTGAAGTTGGTTTTGATTCTACAGTAAAGATTCAATTTGTCCACGTTTTAGGACAAGATATTTGATTGAAAAATTGTGTTTTTGACCAGAAATGAAGGCTAATAACCAGTATTGGCAAGCATTTCAAGATTTTTTTAAGTCTCACAAAAAGTAAAACCTAAGTAGTACTTACAAGTAGCACTTAATACTCAATAATCTAACTTACGTGTTCGCTAAAATTCAATACTCAAATCCATAAGTTAAGTCTTATCAATTTGAACTAGACTGAGACTTTAATTAATGACTCAGTTAATTAGTATCTTCGTTGTTTAAAAGTTATGTTTGTGTGAGCTTGCAAATATCAAAGAAATATTAAATTTACTTAATAAGTGGCATTATTTTCAGGCGATCGCGCACTTGGAGTCAAGCTGATTAAATCGTCAATGTTGGATTTCATTGTCTTGCAAATTGTATCTAGGGGTAAGTCATTGGTGTCATAACCAAAGGGATTTTCTATTTCTAAACCGATGGCTTCAATCCCAAATACTGTAAAACCAACTAAAGCAGTAATCAAACCCGTCCACCAACCCAATTCTTTCACAATTTGAAACGGCAACAGAAAACAATATAGTACCAGTAATTGCTTTAGATGAATCGCATAAGCCAGTGGCATTGGCGTTTTTAAAATCCGTTCGCAAGAACCTAAATTATCCACAAGATTATTCAATAGTTCTTGCATTGCTGTTAATTGGTAGCTATTTATACAATTGCGATAATATTGCTGTTGTAAATAATCCCCTATCCAAAAAGCCACTTCTATGGGAGGATTATTCATAATCTTCAGCTTGACATATTTGCTAGATGGCATTAATTCTTCTAATTCATCGTTGACGGGTTCTCCGCGCAAGTGTCTTTTGGTTGCCACAGCAAAAGCTACTAATAAATTTAATGCTGCAATTTTATTATCTTTATCATCTGGAGAGATTTCGTCAACTGATACCCAAATCTGCCGCGCTAGATTTCGGACATTATTTACTATAGAACCCCAACATTTTCTCCCTTCCCAAAATCGTTCATAAGCAGTATTTGTCCGAAAGACAAGCAACAAGCCCAAAACAATACTAGGGATAACGCTACCTAAAATAGGTTGAGATACAGGCTTATCCAAATGATGAAGGATAGAAACAAAACATCCAAAAATTCCAGCCAATAAAACGTTTTTGTAAATGGCTTTTACTACTGAACCTTTAAGTTGTAATGTCGTTTCTACCCATTTCAGGCTTACGGCACTCATGTAGTCACCCTAAGAGAACATCTTAATAATTACTTAAAAATAATAGCTCTACAATCAGCATTATTGCCAAGAAAAATAGCGTAAAAAGTAGCGCTAACAACCCATGAAATATGCTTAGAGCAACGACCGTATAGCAATGCTATTCCATTTATCAGCTTACACAGTAGGGAATAGAGGCGCGGTTCATCGCATTTGTACATAAGTCGATTTGTTCGTAGCTTATTTAGCACTGCTGTATTCTACTCTGTGTATGAAAAATTTCAAAACGATACCTAAGGCGGGCTATGTCTACACAGCTAATTGTAAAGAAATGTAAAAGTTTTAAGCTGGCTGCATAAACCTCCCAAACTGCCTTGATAACTGTGTAGAAGAAAAGGTACATACCTATCGATGATGACCATAAGGTATTAATCGCTATCATGTACCCTAGTAAATCAGCAAGTTCTAACCTGTACAAATCCTGCCCTGTAAATTCAGTGTCTAGACATAACATTTTAGTTATGTCTTTTTTCGTGATTAGTCTCAAAACGTTGAATTTCGATTAAATAACCACTGGGATCGCGTAAAAAACAATGATAAATATTATACTTTTTATTCATTGTAGGTGGTTTTTCAAACTTGATACCACGTTGTTGGAGATATTCAAACCATTCGTCTACCTGCTGTGTTACCAAGGTAAAAATAACACGCGATCCATTTTCAGATGAAAAAATTGATGTTTCACTTGCTTGGCATAATCCCAAGTATCCAGAGCCAGTAACACTGTAAATTCGACAGGTACCTTGGTCAAGCCACAACTCGAAGCCTAACTTTTGTTCGTAGAATTCTATAGATGCATTCAGGTCGTGGGTATAGAAGAAGGTAATCTGTCGATCGATTTGCGGTTGATGAGGCATAAAATACATTTGAGTATATACCCTAACGACATCTGGCGATCGCATAGGTCAAAATTTATTTATGTTAGAAACCTGTTACTACTCCAGAACGCTTTAGGCGTATCTGGAGTTTCTTTTTGATAAAGCTATCAGAATTTTGTAAATTATCCGGATATGCCAAAACAATCTTGAAAGGGGATGCATACCGAATTATTTATATCTAACGCGGAGCATCACTCGTTGATGTACTCCTCTGGCAGACAACTCTCGCAAAATAACCCCAGTTCTGCTGGGACTGTTTTGCGTTGAAGGTATGTAAACCACAAGGACAATAGTCACTCAGCAGACATAATTTACGACATTTGGGTGTATACCCTGATGACGTAGGATTCACTTATGGAAAAAATTGATATAGGTAAATGCGTATCTTTCCTGACTCCAGATTTGTCATAAAACATTTCTGGAGTTTTTTCATTGAATTATGAATGCACGCCTATAGCAGTGCGGTAAAATAATAAATTAGGAATTATTATAAAAATTATTCAAGAAGTATGGAAATATCAAATTCTACTTCTGACAGAGAAAACCAACAGCTACAAGCTTTTAAAGCAGTTTTACAAGCTAAGAATATTAACCGTCGTGAGTTTATGAAATTGTCATTAGAAGAACGACGACGCATATTGGCTGCCCAAGCGGAGCTAATGTTATTACATTACGAACAAGATAGAGAATGGCAGGAATTAGAAGCAGGAGACTTGATTGATTATTAAATCTCGTGCTTCTAAAAGAGGTGATATTTAACTTGCTAATTTTGATCCAACGGTGGGAGCAGAAATAAAAAAGTCTGCTTTTTTTAAAATAAATTTAAAAAACTATTATCGCTATCGTCATCATCTTTATTTCTCAAGGATTTTAATATATTCTCGAAACCTTTAGATATAGATTTTTGACTTGATTGCACCGATTGAACAACATTTATTATATTCTCAGACAAACCATCAGCGACAGCAATACCATTATCTCCTATTACTTCTTTAGCTTTCTCCACTTGAGGACTAATTGATTTACCTGTTTTACAATAACGTGCAAAATGCTCACAGTTATTATAAAAAATATTATAGCTTTTCTCTCCTAGCCTTTGTTTTGCTCTCATGATAACAACTATTGGAGGATCGCATTTATCGTATTTTTCAATATAAATTTTTTTGTTTTTAGCAAACTCAGTCATGGAAACCCAGCGGATTATTCCATACTTACCTTGTTTATAATTATTTTGGTAATGAATAACAGTGTCGTTACCACAATCAATTCCATGATGATAAGGAAATTTATCACTATGATAAATACTACAGTATATGTGATCTCCTTGTGGCATCATTTATCTCCAGATATAACTATATATTTTTTAAAATGTAGACACATATTATTAAAAAAATAATTTATTTGTCATTAGTAAAATCCGCAGTTTTTTTAGATAAATTTATAGTAAAATATTAATTTATCTAATATGATTCAGAATTTTATGTAAGTAAATTTTGGTTAACTCGTATAGAAAAACATAAAATTTTATAGATAGTGACTCTCAAAATATAAAGCAAACAAAAAGTGCGATCGCACTGCATGTTCCACAACCAACTTTTTTTGTTGTATCGTAACTCGATTTTCAGACATATATTTGCGTCTGAATTCCTAAATTTTCCATCAGTGCGGTGAGCGTAATTCCGCGCATACGAGCTAAATCCGCCAAAGATTCAATGCGTTCTGCTTGCAGTTTTTCTATGTGTTCTGTTAATTTCAATAACTCACTATGCTCGTCATTTGTTAGATTTTCAGCATTTCTTTTAATAATTAACTCATCGTAATCATTCTGAATATCTGAAGGAATACTTTGATTGATTTTTAACAATAAATCAGCTTCATTTTGTGGTCAGCTAAAATCTTTATTTTGGGCTATTAAAGCAAGAATTTGAGATAACAATGGCTCTAATTAAGTTTTGTTTAACTGTTTAATCGCATTTAATAATTCATCTGAAGATAATTGAATTTCAACTTTAATTTTTGACATTGTTACATCTTTTCAGCTAAATTTATTCAAATTATAACATTTGAATTGTAACTGTTCGCTGGAAATCTAAAGTAGTTCAGCGATCGCACTTTACCCTTAAGGCTAACTTTAATGCGATCGCATTTAATAGAATGACTTATTTCACTGTGTATGTTACAAAGATATCTTTTTTCATCTCAACTTCCGCTGGGGCATCTGGATCGTAAGTTGGTGTTAATAAAAAACTAGCAAAAGACGGCAAAGTAACTCCAGATTTGGAATTACATGAAGGATAGAATAAGGTATAAAATGGCTCGGCTACAGAAGCAGCACCAAGTTTAACAGCCATAGCAGTTGCTAAAGCCTGAGCGCGACTTTGAGCGTCTTTCATTGCTGATTGATAAACCGAACTCTGCAAAGCTTGACAATCATTAACTGCGTATTCCACACCAACGTTCTTGATAGTTAGGTTTTCTAGTTTGCTTGTTGCTTTATTCGCTGCGCCAACAATTTCCTGAATGCGATCGCGGGTTGGTTTTTCTAGCCTCACTAATATCTTGGCATTATTTTCAGTAGAATTAGGATTAACTTGCACTTGAATTTTATCGGCACTAATTCCATTAGCAACTAGACTATCAACTAGAGGCTGGAGAGTTGCTTTACTTAAGGGTTTTTGGCTTTCTAAAGTAGGTGTAGATGGAATTTGTCCTATTGGTGTTTTGGCATTTAAAAGGAGAATTGGTAAAGTTTCTCGACGAACTTGAGATAGGGTTGATGGTTGCGTTTGTAACTCATCGTTGCTATCTTTGCTACTGATTACCAATTCAATATCCGCTGTATCAGCTGGTACTCTTACTACCCCTTGACCCATTACCATTAATGAATGGCGATCGCTCGCTGGTGGATAAAATAATTGGGCATTAGCGACTTTAGGTCTTAACGCTTCCATCCCAACAGTCATAGTTATACTGAGCAGCATCACAGCAGTTATTTTTTTCATGTTCTAGCAATGTCCTTTAAACATAGTATTTGTCAAAGTTTACACTTCAAGAACAATATACTTAAGCTTTGCTCTAAATAATTTACTAAAAAAAAGACTGGGGAGTAGGGAGTGGGTAGAGACAAGGGTTATGCTCTTACGAGAAGCCGCTCTTCGAGCGTCTACGCGTCTGTACGGAGTGGGGAGATAGAACAGACAACACACAAGAAGAATAATTCTTAACTCCTGACTCAGCACTCCTTGTTTGCCCAATGCCCTATACCTGTTAGCTAGACATTTGGCCTCTTTTTTGATTTCTGAATTCTGAATTCTAGAATATTAACCAAACCAATGAGAGGGTTCACAACCGGGTTGAACTATTTCACAAAGGTGATTGCCAATCCAATCTGACTTTTCTTGAACGATTGAGCAAATACCTTGGTGAATTAAATTTTGTAAATGTAGTTGCTGCTCTAAGCGTTTACGAGGCAACTGATAATTTAGCAAGCTTTCCTGTTCAGCTTCGGCTAGTGGAATATTTCCGTCAGATATGACGCTATAAAAAGAGGGGATGCGGTTGAGGACGAAAGCAATTAGCTCTTGGCGCAAGTCAGGAATCGCAAAGGCTTGTTGATATGGATGATATGGATATGTATCCAAAACACTTTCAATCTCACCTATTACTGATTGCTGAGTCAAATTAACTACAGTTTTCATAATTTTTTAAACTCCTTTTTTAATTCAGTCAAAGATTAGTTAAGTAAACACCTTTTCTAGAAGGTAAGGTTGGCATGACAATCAGTTATAAATGATTCAACTGATAGATGCAATAGACTCTGAAGTTAGCCTTTTATTAGGGTAGAATATCAAACATCTTACTGTGCTGATTTGAGTTAAAGCTTATACTGATTTGCAATTGTCTTACATCAAAACAACACTGGCTAAATCGATCGACTGCTGACATTTTATATTTATAATACTTATTATTTCAAATTTATGCCTATTTGGCAGAAATCTACATAAAACGCAGCATAAGATTTAGGGGATCAAGGCTATCGGTAATAAAGCAACTGGCTTTGGTTAGAAAATTTTAGTTAGATTTAAGCTTCTTGGTAATTAAGATGACTTTGGGGTTTGTTAGACAATTTACTGTTTCATAGACATAACTTATTTGTTGCACATTAGTTTTAGTAACTCGGAAAATACTCAACTGCTAGACTGTCAAATAAGTCTAGCGGCAGATGAAATGATTGAGTAAAAACGTTTAAAAAGTTCACATTATCTAAGAGTATGTCTTTAAAGTCAAAATATATACTGGAAACCAGGATTTTGGGAAAAGGTTAAAGGTTTTTTCTTTCCCGTTTCCCTTTCCCCTTTTTCTCAAAACCCGACAAGTATTGTACTGGAACTCTCTATTGTGAGAACGTGAATTCGACGAACCTCTCCCTGGTTTTACTACGCAAAACCAGGGAGAGGTTTTTTGATTGACTAAATTCGTTAGACAATATATTCAGCCGTCGAACTCATGTTGTGAGAAAAGAGGCTTTGAAGCGCCCATTGCTTGTAAGTAAGAGGGAGGTAAAAATATTGATAATGCTTTTTAAGTATTTAGCCTACTACTGAGATGGAAAGGTGAAGATTAGAGGGTAGTGTGATTCAATTACTGAAAAAGCGCTGTCAGTACTGGGTGCAGGCTAAACCTGCTATTGAGGCACTAATTAGTTGAATATCAGTCATTAAGTATCCCAAGTTTTGATGGTCGTTACTGCTTCAAAGAAGCAAGCTACAGGTAGGGTCTTTGCGGGAGAAGGGTAGCTTAGCAAGCGACTTCTCTGGCGATCGTTAGTTATCATCAAATGACAAACGACAAAATTACTACTAATGACTGCTGAAAGCTAATAGTAGAATAAGGTACAGACAAGCTGCACGGAAGGGAGGAAGCGAAATTGGATGAGATGAGGGCGGCGCTAGAGTTAGCGACTGAAGAAGAACTACAAGACTTAACGGCAATTTTATTTAGCCGTAAGTTCAATCCCCTAGACTACGTTCACACACCCGAACCCATCGAAGTGCAAAGCCAAGACCGCAAAGCTTGGCTAGACGCATTAGAAGGTCGCTTCCGCTTTTTGGCGGCAGATGGGATTACGGTATTGCGCGGACGTACAGACCAAGTAACTTACCGACAAGCGCTCGTTCAAGTATGTAAGTATCTAAAAATTCCTTATTCTAATCAGTTGACAACAGTTGATTTAGAAGCAGAAGTATTTTTGCATCTGCTAGGACAAGTTTGGAAAAAATTGCCGGAACAGGAAAAGCAAAAATTGACCATACGGATACAGCGTCAGCTTGTCAAGTCAGAATTAAAACAACCTTTACCACTTTTATTGCAACGCGATCCTTTGGGGCTACTTTTTAAAGGTGGTAGTGCATTGGTTGTTACTTCCATACTCCAACCAGTTGTACTTAAGCAAATTGCTCGTCAATTTGCTATACACCTTGCTACCTACGAAGTAGCCAAACAAGCGGCGATTAAAGGTACGGAAGCAGCCACAACCCAGTTTCAAGGCTATGTAACTATGCAAATGGCTAGACGGGGTATGACCGTGAGTGCAGCTCGTTATGGAGCAGTTCGCACGATGTTTGCCGCGATCGGGCCAATGATGTGGGCTTGGTTTTTTGCGGATTTAGGTTGGAGAGCGATCGCTACTAACTATGGTCGCATCATCCCCACTATTTTCGCCCTAGCTCAAATTCGTCTCACTCGCGCTGAATGTTGGGAGCCAGCTTGAATAAAGCTTTTTACCATTTAAACTCCCGTTGGGACTACTCTTTATTAGCACTGTTAATCTACCCGTTGAGTCCTTTAGTAGGGGCTGTGACTATAGGTTTTGTATCATTAATCACTTGGATAAAACAATACCGCCAAATTAGTCGCCGCCCCCTCAACTGGGGATTTGCCCTTTTGAGTGTGTTGCTAATAGTCAGCTGTGGATTTGCTCAGAATAAAATAGAAGCTTTTCTCGGCTTATTTAATTTCTTACCATTCTTTTTAGTTTTCGCCGCCTTCAGCACCCTGATTCAAACAACTGCCCAATTGCGGCAAATGGCTTGGGCTTTGGTAATAGGTTCGATGCCGGTGGCGATTCTCGGTTTGGGACAATTATTTTTGGGCTGGAACTTTAAGTTCCAGTTTATATGGGTTGTATTGAGTTGGACAATTAGACCAGGAGGGAATCCACCAGGCCGTATAGCTTCATTATTCTTGCACGCCAACACCTTCGGAGCTTATCTAGTAATAGTTTTTATCCTGAGTCTAGGTTTATGGTTGGAACAATGGCAATTGCGGATTGGGCATAGGTCATGGGGCATAAGAAGAGGACAAGGGGATAAGGAGACAAGGGGACAAGGGGAAAGGGTTATTGTAAATTGTCTCCCCATCTCCCCATCTCCCAATCTCCCCATCTCCTCATCCCCTACACTCCCCTTCATCTTCCTTACCATCGCGGTGCTTACGAATTTCGTCACCTTGATTTTCACCAACTCGCGTAATGGATGGGCGATCGCTATTTTTGCCTGTTTCGCTTATGCAGTCTATCAGGGTTGGCGGATTATTGTCGGTGGCGTCGTCGGTATCGTCACTAGCGTTCTTTTGGCGGCTTTTGCTCCCTCACCAATCGCTCAGTTTTTTCGCCAGTACGTTCCTGCTTTCTTTTGGGCAAGGTTAAACGATGATATGTATCCAGGTAGACCAGTGGCTTTGATGCGAAAAACTCAGTGGGAGTTCGCCTGGTCTTTAGCTTGGCAACATCCTTGGACGGGCTGGGGTTTACGTAGTTTTACTGCACTCTACAAAGCACATACGCAAATTAAGTTGGGTCATCCCCACAATTTGTTTTTAATGTTATCTGCTGAAACTGGTTTTCTCACTACTTTATTATTTTGTGCCTTACTAGGTTGGATTTTAATTACAGGAGTCCTATTACTGCGAAATTCCAAACACATATATACAGAAGATAGATTACTAATTTTTAGTTATCTTCTCGCCTGTGTAGGGTGGATTCTATTAAATAACGTAGACGTAACCCTATTCGATTTTCGTTTGAATACTCTTTCATGGTTAATTTTGGCCGCTACTTGTGGAATAGTACATCGCCATAACCAACAAGAAAAGCTTGCGTCTCATTAGACTTCTTGCAGAAGTTGGGAAAAGGGGAAAGGGATAAGAAAAAACCCTTTTCGTTTTACATACATCCCTTTGCCCCAAGAAGTTTTGCAAGAAGTCTAGAGTCACTCATGCTGTTGAAGGTTAACTGTCACCCATCAACAACCAACAACCAACACCAAAAGATACGCTGCGTTAAATCCACAACAGCTTATTTTTTAAAATCGAAGTCTATTCGTTATTTTTCAGTGTATGCACTGGGGGCATTTAAAGCTTTAAGTTAATAATATAACTATATTCACGTCTGTGACTGTGAGTGTGACTAAAACCTAATTAGTCACTGTTGCTGATTGTTGGGAAGGTGTAGGGACAACCCTTTGGGGTTTTCCTGCATGACGGGCATCTCTTGTAGATGCCCTTTTGTATGTTTATTTTTACCCAATAAATTGGAATTTATGCATTAAATTATTTTCCAAGTGTTGGTATTATTTTTGATAATTTATTTCTTAAATTTTAAGTAAAAAGCTATACTGTTGCATAGTAAATTACATACAGTTGATGCCCTAATCTGGGACAAATACTGCTATGTAAGTAACAAATAAGACTTGAAAACGCCGGAAATTTTTGCAATATAGTGGTTCGGCTGTTGCAGGGTTTGGATTAAATCAATTCTTTACGCAAGCTTTTCTACTAAATACGGTTCGGATAAGCATTTTTCATTTCTGATGTGGGTCGGGAAAAGGGTAAGGGGAAAAGGGGAAAGGTTTGAAATTACCCTTTTCCCTTTTCCTTTTCCCCTTTAACCGAACCGTATTGCCTCAGCAACGGCAAGCGATTGAACTCGATCCTGCAATTTATGATGCCTATCCCTCTTCTATCACTTTGGCAGGACTTACGCAAAAGATAACGAAAGTAGCGGTAATTCATGAATTACCGCTACGGAAGAATAAGGTTTTCAGTCACATATTGCGTAAGTCCTGTTTGGGAAGAGAAAAATAAAAGTAGGTTGGGTTGAACGGAACGAAACCCAACAATACCAAAGTTTTCGGGTGTTGGGTTTCGTTCCTCAACTCAACCTACACCTAAATTAGTAAAAGCCTTGAAAAATAAGGGTTTAAGATTTTTATTTGGCGAGAGTGATTAAAGAAGGCTATGTAGGACAATTTGAACTGGAGCCTGGATGGGTCATGGTTGTCGCCAAAGAAGCTAATCGCATTTTTACCCAATGGGTTGGACAAGAACGAATTGAGATATTTCCAGAGTCTACAACAAAGTTTTTTATGAAAACAATGGATGCTCAACGGACATTTGTAGTAGACCAAACAGGCAAGGCATCACATGTAATTCTGTATCAAAGTGGACGAGAACGTATAGCGCCTAGAGTCAATTAAAGCGATGTTTTGTATAAAAACCCTAATGATGAAGTAAAGCATACTGATGCAGCAATCTGTCGAGCAACGTATTGTTAATTACAAAAACTTTGTACAGTAAGAGTTTCATGACACCGCAAGACTTTTTTCAATACACCCAATGGTCGGGTATAGCTACCTTGGTATTCGCTGCTTTAGCAGTGTTGGGTTTTGTTCTCAAATGGGGCATCCGCTTTCGCCTAGTGGGGACGACTGGCTTTATGGTTGTGCTAACAGCTGGTTTATTTGCACTCTCTATAGTCCCCTTGAGTCGGACTGTGATTCCGGGAGCAGTGCGCTACAGTCTAGTTTATGACAATGCCTCAACCCAAGCCGTGATTGCCGTATCACCGCAAATTTCTCCTACAGAATTAGATGCAACTTTACGTCAAGCAGCTAGCAATCTTTATTCTTACGGTCGTTCTGGTACACTCCAAGACGACAAGTTAACAGTTCGCGCCCGTACTATTCTTCACCCAGAACCAGGGATTTCTGTACCAGTTTACTTGGGTGAAATCAAGCGATCGCTCGTCTCTCGTGACAACTCCCCAATAAAAGTCGAAATTTATCAAGACAAGTTTGCCCAATTGCCGAAATCGAAGGCTTAAGGGGACATGGGGATTGGGGACTGGTGACTAGGGATTAGGGATTAGGAAAGAGGAGAAAGATTGCTATCTTGTCCTCCTTGTCCCCAATTCCCAATGCTTGTTACCAGGATGACATAATTTATTTTGTATTTACCGATACTTTAAATATTATTTTTAGATTAAGATATTGACACTTTAGCGATCGGACTGTAAGCAAAATTTTATTAGCGTAGGGTAATGGGTACTGGCAGTTGTGATTTGTCAGTTGTTTTCCTAGTTACCAGTTTTGCCATTTGCAAAAATATTTGCAGCAAATGAATTGGCTGTAGGACGTATAAATCTACGCCCCTAGCTGATATATTCTGTAGCTGTAATTGGTTGAATGGTAGCGCTACGAAGAAAATCCCAGTTGGCAATCGCTTTTTTTGGGAATCTGAGAGTGCTAATGTTATTTAATTATACGGTTGTTCAAAACTTTGGTAGTTCGGAATTTTAGGATGAGCAGCATAGATTCAAGCAATGTCGTCAAATTACTTAAACGGTGGGCAACAGGCTTTGTTTATTTCATGGCTCGGCTAAAATCCAGTTGAAGGGGTGTAAAATTTGTCGCCATCTTGAAATCAGCTGGCAACAAGTATCCCTAAGCAAAAGTCAAGATTGATTAAGAAATATCAAAGTTTTGGCACACTAGTTTATATGTCTAATAAATTTTCTACTCAACCTTCTTTGTCTACTCAAACTTCTAGTTCGTTATTTACCCTTACAGTTGCCCCAGCAAAAGTAATCCGTGGTTCTGATGTGTTGCCAGCAGCCGCAGCAGAAATCGCTTGTTTGGGAAATCGTCCTTTAATTGTGGCGGGAGAACGGACTCTTGCGATCGGGCAAGAGAATTTACTACCGATTTTAGAAACGCAACAGTTACATCCTGCTCAAGCTTCGTATAGTCCAGATTGCTGCGAAGCTAGTTTGAAAAGTTTACGCAAAGCAGCTAAAGAACATAAAGCTGATGTAATTATCGGTGTTGGTGGCGGCAAAGCTTTGGATACAGCAAAATTAGTCGCGCAACAATTACAGCTACCAGTGGTGACGATTCCGACTTCTGCGGCTACCTGTGCAGCTTGGAGTGCCTTGTCGAATGTTTATTCAGAAGACGGGGCATTTCTTTATGATGTCGGGCTGTCTCGTTGTCCGGATTTATTGATACTCGATTACGACTTGATTAAAACCGCGCCGCAGCGTACTTTAGCAGCTGGAATTGGTGATGCGATCGCCAAGTGGTACGAAGCCTCAGTTAGTAGCGGGCATTTACAAGACACTTTAATTATCGCCGCAGTCCAACAAGCACGAATTTTGCGAGATATCCTCTTGCAAAAGTCAGCCACCGCCCTCAAAGAACCAGGTAGTGAAGTTTGGCGAGAAGTTGTAGATGCAACTGTGTTACTCGCTGGCGTAGTTGGGGGACTTGGAGGGGCGCAGTGTCGTACCGTTGCCGCCCATGCAGTGCATAATGGTTTAACCCACATTTCGGGACACGGCAGTATTCACGGCGAAAAAGTTGCTTTCGGAATTCTGGTACAGCTGCGTTTAGAAGAAATGCTACAAAACAACCAACTAGCAGCATCCGCACGGCAGCAGTTGTTAAAGTTCTACGCAGAAATTGGACTACCCCAGAAATTAAGTGATTTGGGTTTGGGCAATATTACATTAGGTGAGTTGCAAACAGCCGCCGAAATTGCCCTAACTCCTAATTCTGACATCCATCGACTACCTTTTAAAGTCGCGCTGGAACAGTTGATGGCGGCAATGGTTTCTACCACTGCACCTATAGATAGTAGAGATATGAATCGAGTTTCGCCCAAGGGAATGAGTGACGAGGTTGAACCATGAGTTTAGATTGGATAGTGCCAGCAGAACGCATACAAAAACTACCACCTTATGTATTTGCCCGTTTAGACGAGCTAAAGGCTAAAGCACGGGAACAAGGGTTAGATTTAATTGATTTAGGGATGGGGAACCCAGATGGTGCGACACCACAACCAGTGGTAGAAGCGGCAATGGCGGCTTTGCAAAATCCCGCCAATCACGGTTATCCTCCGTTTGAAGGCACTGCGAGTTTCCGCCGAGCGATTACTAATTGGTATCGTCGGCGTTATGATGTCATTCTCGACCCCGATAGTGAAGCCTTACCGCTACTCGGTTCTAAAGAAGGATTAGCACATTTAGCGATCGCTTACATTAATCCTGGCGATGTAGTTCTAGTTCCTTCTCCCGCTTATCCGGCGCATTTTCGCGGCCCCGTAATTGCTGGCGGCCAAGTTCATAGCTTGATTCTCAAACCAGAGAATGATTGGTTAATCGATTTAGCTGCCATTCCTGATGAGGTTGCCCGAAAAGCCAAAATTCTCTATTTCAACTATCCCAGCAATCCCACCGCCGCCACAGCACCCCGCGAATTCTTTGAGGAAATCGTCGCTTTTGCCCGCAAATATGAAATTTTGCTGGTACACGATTTATGTTACGCCGAGTTAGCATTTGATGGTTATCAACCCACTAGCTTGTTAGAAATTCCCGGTGCGAAGGATATTGGTGTGGAATTTCACACCTTATCCAAAACCTACAATATGGCTGGTTGGCGCGTTGGTTTTGTGGTGGGTAACCGCCATGTCATCCAAGGTTTGCGGACGTTGAAAACTAACTTGGATTACGGCATTTTTGCCGCCTTGCAAACAGCTGCCGAAACCGCTTTGCAACTACCAGATGTGTATTTGCATGAAGTACAACAACGCTACCGCACCCGCCGGGATTTCCTGATTGAAGGATTAGGACAATTGGGTTGGGATATTCCTAAAACCAAGGCGACGATGTATCTGTGGGTGAAATGTCCTGTGGGGATGGGTTCTACAGATTTTGCCTTGAATGTGTTGCAGCAAACAGGCGTTGTGGTGACTCCAGGTAATGCCTTTGGGGTTGCGGGTGAAGGATATGTGAGAATTAGCTTGATTGCAGATTGCGATCGCTTAGGTGAAGCTTTACATCGCTTGAAGCAAGCTGGCATCCGCTATCAACCGGAAGCTGTAGTCTCTGCTGCACAATAGAGATAACCTACTCCGATTCAAATCGAATTCATGCAAACTCCCGCTGCCACTATTCCTCATTTAATTGTTGCGGGCTTTCACGCCCTTTCCGATCCACTCAGAATTAGTGTGTTGGAATTGTTACGACAGCGAGAACTATGTGTGTGCGATTTGTGCGAAACCTTGGGGGTTAGTCAGTCGAAATTAAGCTTTCACCTGAAAACCCTCAAGGAAGCGGGCTTAGTTAACTCGCGTCAAGAAGGACGTTGGATTTATTACAGTTTGAATTTGTCCCAATTTAGCGTTTTAGAAGAATATTTGGCAGGTTTTAGTCATAATTTGGTAATTTCATCTGTGCGTCCCTGCTGTGATTAGTCTGGAGTTTTTAAACGCAGAGTAACGCCAAGGAAGCGCAAAGGTACGCAGAGTTTTTTCAAAAATTTGCGACGAATTTATGCAAAGCTAGATACTTGACATATCAACTTTTTTTGAAATATTATCGATACATCAACTTTTTTTGAAATGTAGGGCGTTGATATGCCTGTAAGAGGCATAGAGTCAAGTTTGCAGATTTGGGTAACTCAATCGCTGGTGTCTTGCTGGCGAGAGGTTTTAGCAGAGGGAATTGGCACTTTTATTTTAGTGTTTGCGGGTACTGGTGCGGTGATGGCGAACGACCTCAGCCAAGGTACAATTACACACATTGGTATCAGTTTTGTCTTTGGTGCTGTTGTTGCTGCGTTGATTTACTCTTTAGGGCATATTAGTGATGCACACTTCAATCCGGCGGTGACATTGGCGTTTTGGAGTAGTGGTTTTTTCTCAAAAAAGCGAGTTTTGCCATATATTTTAGGGCAGTTGGTGGGGGCGATCGCGGCTTCAACTTTACTACTAATGAGTTTGGGGCGAGTTGCAAATTTGGGGGCGACGATACCGCTAAATGGGAATTGGTTGCAATCTTTGGTATTGGAATTTGTTCTCACTTTTATATTGATGTTTGTGATTTTGGGTTCGGGATTAGATAGACGCGCCCATATTGGTTTTGCTGGAATAGCGATCGGGTTGACGGTGGGAATGGAAGCAGCATTTATGGGGCCGATTACGGGTGCAAGTATGAATCCGGCGCGTTCGTTTGGCCCCGCTTTGGTGGGAGGAATTTGGCAGCATCATTGGGTTTATTGGGTTGCGCCCATTTTAGGAGCGCAATTTGCAGCGATCGTATATCGACAGCTTTCTTATGGATTTCGCGATTTCAAAGAATAAAGGAGCAAAATTTATGGCGATTTTGAAAACTCATGTAGCTTTGAATGTTACCAATATTGAAAAGTCTGTGAAATTTTATCAGGCAATGTTTGGTGTTGAGCCTATTAAATATAAAGTTGACTACGCTAAGTTTGATATTCCTAATCCAGCGTTAAATTTAACATTGAATTTAACCGATCGCGTGCAACCTAGTGGTGCATTATCTCATCTAGGGATACAAGTTGAAAGTACGCAAGAAGTCCAAGCAGCTATAAAGCGATTTACAGAAGCGGGGTTGGCATTATTTACTGAGGATAATACTGATTGTTGCTATGCTTTGCAAGATAAAGTTTGGGTAACAGATCCAGATGGCAATCGTTGGGAAGTGTTTGTGGTGAAGGTGGGAGATACAGCCCCAGAAAAAAATGTGGTGGTGGGACAAGCTGTGAGTAAGTCTTGTTGTGGGTGATGAGTGATGAAAAAAGTGATGTTTGTTTGTAAGAAAAATTCACGGCGATCGCAAATGGCAGAAGGTTTTGCTCGGACGTTAGGATCGGGTAAAATTGCTGTTAGTAGTTCGGGGTTGGAAGCAAGTCATGTAGACCCAAAAACTGTTGATATTATGTCAGAAATTGGCATTGATATTAGCAATCAAACATCAAAGGCTTTAAGTGATTTTCAAGCTAAAGATTATGATGCTGTGATTTCATTATGTGGGTGCGGCGTTAATTTACCTGAACAATGGGTGTTACGAGATGTGTTTGAAGATTGGCAACTAGACGATCCAGAAGGACAATCAATTGAAGTTTTTCGCCGCGTCCGCGATGAAGTTAAAGAACGAGTTTTAAAGTTAATTGATTCTCTAAATTAATTTTATCTGACAAACAAATTTCAGAAAATGCAAAATGAGACGTTGCACTGCAACGTCTCTACATCATTGTAAATTGGGAATAATGCAGAGGCTAGCATCTCTGCATTATTCTGAACTAAAACGAAACAAACTGTTTCTGTTATTCCCAATGATTTAAAGCTTTTAAAGATTGCTGGGCTGCTCCCAATTTGAAAAATGAATGGGATAGATTAACACAAATTCAACATCCAAAATGGTATGAGTTAACCTATTGATTATACGGCACTCAGCAAGAAACTAATCCGTTGCTCGAAGTCTAGCTGTTTAATTTGTGCTACAAATTCATCGGTTTCACTTGGTAGTTGATAGTCAGATGGTACTCCGATGATAGTTCCATTTTCTATACCTTTTGACAACAAGAGCCAAACTACCAATCTAGAGTTAGGAATCAACTCCTTATAGCTTCGTCCGATATCATTTGCACCTGTAAGTAGGTCGCGTTGTGCTTGCAGTTGTTGTTCCTGAGACAAAGCTTGAATTTGGTCAAATACTGCTTTTCCAGGGACTTCTACACTTTCAGGAGGTGCTGGTTGTAGCTGGTTTTTAATATCTAGATAACCAAACCAAAGTATGCCTAGTTGAGTATCTACATCAAAGCGGCGAAAAGTTTCTAAAGCTGGTTTTGTTTTTTCGTCTGCTGTGTAAGTCATAGAAAACTCCAAAGAAGTTAAAGTTACTGTCGATTGCCTAAGTGATTGAGAAAACTTAATCTCAATACTTCATTAAACTTAACGAACCAACCGAGTTGAATATCTCTACTTATGGTATGAATAGCATTCACGACACAAGACAGATCGTAGATACCTCAAATTGCTACTTACAAAAATGCTCTCTTCAAAGTATGGGTTTGTGAAACTTGTATCTGCAAGCACAAACCTCACCTTTGCCTGTTACCTCTTTGGAAAGCAGTTGAATCACAAAACCAGGTTAGCGATCGCTCGAATTAACTTCGCTGGCTCCACAGGTTTGGTGATATGCTGTTGAAATCCGGCGGCAATTGCCTGTTGATAATCGATTTCAGATGCATAAGCGGTTAAAGCGATCGCCGGAATTTTCCCTCCCAGTTCTGGCGGCATATCTCTGATTTGGCGGATCAACATATAGCCGTCTACTTCGGGCATCCCCACATCACTTAGGAGGAGATTTGGCTGTAACTCAGGCAGAACTTGTAGTGCTCCCACAGCCGAGCTTACCTGAGTTACCATCGCCCCAGACTGCTCCAGAATGAAAGCAATCAACTCTCGCGTATCGCGCTCATCATCCACCAAGAGAATTTTCAGCCCACTTAAATCGGGCAAATCATCTGATTGTCTATCAATCTCGCGATCGTTGAGATTAACTTTAATCAACGGCAACATGACTGTAAAGGTTGCTCCTTGTTCTTCACCCAAACTTTCTGCCTGAATTGTACCGCCATGTAACTCGACGATGTGACGAACGATCGCTAATCCTAACCCCAAACCTCCAAATTTTCTGGTAGTTGCACCGTCAGCTTGGCGGAAGTAGTCAAAGACGAATGGTAAAAAATCGGGGTTAATTCCTTTGCCTGTATCGCATACTTGGAGTTGAGCTTGAGAATCAACAGAAGCTAAACTGATTTCTATTTGTCCCCCTTGGGGTGTGAACTTAATGGCATTGGAGAGCAAATTCCAGATTACTTGTTGTAAGCGGACTGGATCGCCCGCTACTAGGAATTTTGAGTCGTAGCCTTGGTGCGCCGACAGCACCACTTGAATTTGAGATTTGAGATTGTTTGGTTGTTTATTAAACTCAATCGATGCTAAATTTCTGTTAGTATTTTCTGATGCCAAATCTAAAATCACAAATCGCAAATTGATAGATTTAGCTTGGGCAGCTAAACGCACGGTTTCCAAAGCTGCGGCGATCGCACTTACCAAATTCACCGGAACAATATTCAAGCTCAGTTTGCCTTGCAAAATCCGAGAAACATCCAACAAATCTTCAATTAGCTGAGTTTGCAGCTTGGCATTACGCTCAATCGTTTCCAGGGCGCGAGCGGTGGTTGCTGCGTCATACTTTTTACTTTGCAGCATCTTTGACCATCCCAGGATGGGATTTAGTGGCGTGCGAAGTTCGTGGGAAAGAACTGCTAAAAATTCATCTTTGATGCGGTTAGCTTGAATTAATTGCTCTTTTCTTCGCTGTAACGAAGCCATTAATTCAAAACGTTCTAAAGCAACCGCCACCTGATCCGAAGTTGCTTGAAGTAAAACAGTTTCCTCTGGGGTAAAGTGGGTACGGGTGCGACTGGCAAAAGAGAGTACACCCAGCAACTTTCCTTGAACAATCAATGGTTGACCTGCATAGGCTGTAATTCCCAAACTCCGAAGGATGTGTGCATTGGGATGGTTTGAGTGCAGCAGATCGTTGACGACAATTTGACGCCGTTCTTGGGCTACTAATCCGCACATTCCTTGATTAAATTCTAAGTATTCAATTGCTTGAAATACTTCTTCAGTGATGCCGTTCCAACCTACCAAATGAAGTTTCTGTTGATTTTCGTGGGTTTCAATCAGATAGTGGAAATAAAAATCCAAATCCATCTGTGCCGAGAGTTTACCGAACAAGCTGTTCATCAAATCCAAAGGGCGATCGGTTGAGAGCAAATCGCTGGTGGTTTCAAACAGCAACTTCAGTCCTTCACTACGCTCTTGTAAGGCTTTTTCTGCTCGTTCGCGTTCTCGAAGGGCGCGTTCGCGTTCGGTAATGTCAACTGCAACTCCTCCTACCAAGCGTTGTCCGGACACATCTGCAATGGGAAACTTGTATACTAAAAATTCGCCAAGGCTGCCATCTGTACGCGGGGCAGATTCAATGGCTTCCAATACCTGATTCGTCTCGGCAACTATTTTTATATTGTTCAAGAATAGCTGAGCAATTTCAGCCGGATATAGCTCAAAAATGTTTTTATGAATGGCGTTGTTTGTTGCTAATTCAAATGTACGGAAATAAGTCGGGCTGAGATAAAGTATGCGTCCGTCTGCATCTGTAATCCATGCTGCGGCGGGACTGTTATCCATAAAAGCTTGAAAGCGTTCTTCACTTTGGTGCAAGGCTTTTTCTATTTGCTGGCGATCGCGCAGCGCAGCTTGCTGTTCGGTAATATCAAGAATAAATACCACTGATTTGTGCCGAGATTCTCCTAACAAGGAGTAGCCAATTACAACGGGTACGCGAGAACCATCTTTGCGAATGTATTCTTTTTCATAAGGAGTACACGCTCCTTTAGACTTGGCTTCGGCAATGGCCAATTCGTCTAAATAAAAATATTCTGGTGGTGTGATATCAGTCCACCGTAGTTTACCAGCTTGTAAATCCTCTTGGCTATAGCCAACGATTCGCAGAAACTCGTCATTGGCTTCATTGATGCTACCTTCCACATCGCCAAATATAATCCCGACTACATTCGCTTCTACAAAACTCCTCAACCGCTCCTCACTAGCTTTAACTGCGGCTTCTGCCTGCTTGCGAGCAGTGATATTCATGATACTTACCAAGACGCTGTCAAATTTAGCATTTGCTGGCGGAAAGGTAATTGTAAACAAAACGTTGAGACGTTCTCCCTGGAGAGTTTTGAGAATCGTTTCTGATTCTAAGCAAGTTTCCCCATTAGTAATTGCTAGCAATTCTTCGACAAATATTTCTAAAGCTTCCGGTACGAATATTTGATTGAGTGAAACCAAGAGTTCATTTTTATTTTCAGCCCCAAACATTCGCACAGCTGCGTTATTCACGTTGACAATTTTCACCATATCAACGGCTTGTTGAATAAATTCAGGGTGTTCGGCAAAAAAGGCACGAAAATTCTCTACACCTTGGGCTTTCAAATCATCAAGGGCTGCTTTGACTAGAGAAAAATCTTCTTCAAAAATTGACACCCCTGCGGCTTCAAAAATATAACGATATTTTCTCTCCTGTTCTTGGAGTGCTGCTTCTATCTGTTTGCGTTCGCTAATATCTGTAGTGCTGCCAACTACGCGTAGCGGCTTACCGTCAGCATCTCGCTTGACGACTATTCCTTGGTCTAGCACATAGACATACTGATTATCTTGGTTGCGAATTCGATACTCAGCAGTGTAGCGGTCGCCATTTGACCACGCAATCCCCGCTTGAGTTTCTACACGTTGTAAATCTTCTGGATGGACGAGCTGGCGCCACCAATTACCATTTGTTTTTGCAATATCGAGGGGATAGCCTAAAATTCGGGTTAAACCATCGGTTCTTTCAACCCGATCCTGCTCTATATCCCAGTCATATATCAGACAATTGACCGCAGCTGCGGCTAACTCGAAACGCTCGTTAGCTAGCCTCAGGCGTTCCTCCTTTTCACGCAGAGTTTGTTCTACTTGTTTGCGTTGGCTGATGTCACGAAAAAAAATGTCAAGACCATCTTCACAAGGGTAAGCGTGAATCTCCAACCACAAGTCATATTCGCATGGCGAGTAATAATGATGTTCAAAGTGGATGGGGATTTGTTCTGCCATCGCTCGTCGGTATTGTAGCTCAAGATTTGTGCCTACTGATGCGGGCCATTCTTCCCAGTGACACTTACCAACGACTTGTGTGCGGGATTTGCCGTTAATTCGCTCTGCTTCAGCATTTTGGTAGATGATTCGCCAATCTCGGTCTAAACTGACAAAAGCATCACTCATACTTTCTAGAGTACGCGTCACCCGTTCATTGGCTCGCTGTAATGCTGATAGAGCTTGTTTGCGTTCGCTCAAATCAACAACAAAACCAATAACCGTTTCTTGACCATCTTCTACGAGGACAGAACCAAGCAGAACAGGAACGTGGGAACCATCTTTGCAAATATATTCTTTTTCAAAAGGTTTACAAACTCCACTGGTTCTCAGTTCTTCGACGCAACGCTCGCTTAAAATCAGAGACTCAGGCGTGGTAATCTCCCGCCAGTCCATTTCCTTGGTAGACAAATCTTCTTGCGTGTAGCCCACCATCTTCAAAAAGGCATCATTGGCCTCAATGACGCGACCGTTGAGGTCGCTGACAATGACTCCAATGATGTTAGATTCTGCGAGTCGGCTAAACCGCATTTCGCTTTTTTGTAACAACTTTAGACTTGACTCTGCTTTGCTTTTAGCAGTTTGTAATTCGGAGAAAAGTGCAGTAATTAATAAAGAGACAAGTGAAAAAGTTGTTAATCGCACCAAAACGCTAAAACTTGGGATCTCGAAGGAGTAGACTGGCTCAATGAGAAAGTAGAAGGCGACTACGGCAGATAAAGCGATCGCTAGCATTCCCACTTCCATGCCACCGTACCACGCACTAACAGCCACGGCAGCATAAAAAAAGGTAAACACGCTCGGATCGAATACTGGCTGTAATAATCCCGCCATAATTAAGGCAACTACTACCGCCAAGATCATCACGCCATAAGTTAATGAGCGAGAGCGCATCATCAAGAATTTTTCCAGGAATTTGACGCTCATCTTAGGAGTCCTCCCTTTGCCTTGCTTTAGAGAGATACTCGCTTAGTTGTCTTTTCTTCGGTTCGCCCATCTTCTCTAGCATTTCTTCAATCAGTTTTAGTGCCATCTGTGAAGGCACAGCAGATCCGTTTTCCCAGCGATTGACTGTTCGCAGCGAAACTCCTAAATTGGCTGCAAACTTTTTCTGAGACAGATGGAGTTGCTGTCTAAGTTCGCGGATTAAATCTGCAATTTTTAAAGACTTTTCTAGTTCCATAGTCAGCAGAATAAGACAAGTGTTGCGTCATTTGTCTCCGACTTGAGGAAGAAATTTAATCATCATGAGATATTATCTACCCACAGATAAATTGCATCTTTTGGTAAAACCCAAATACCGCTTATTAGTGTTTGCTGCAGTGTGTAGAAGGTATTGCTACACCAATAGTCTGCTCCTTATGATTGCTATAATTAACGTGAATGAAAACTTATGGAGACGAAAGAAGTACAAAGGTGATTTATAAAATAAAAATAAAATTTACTGTGTTTTGTCAGAATAGATAGTAATATCATCGATTGGTAAATATCGATCGTGTACTATAGAATGCTGAGATCGGTGGATAATATTTTGAATTCTCGAACTTCGGATTTTATTTAGAAATCAAATCATTGGGCTTCAGATCTCAGACTTATTAAATAAGTCGGGGATATTTCCTACTAAAAAAATTTAGTTAATTTTACTTCTTGAGTAAGATGTCAATGGCGAATATGTAAAGCTAAAATATAGTGTTAGGTGAATTGTTGCCTAATTTATATTTAATTTATATTGCTATTTTGATTAATCAACACTCAGAAAATCTTTTCGACACTCAACAGGAAGCACCAGCCCAAAACTATAAATTTAGCTGGTTCGATCGGTTTTGTCTTTGGTATCCTCCAGGCTGGCTGATTTTATTTAACCGCCACTGGCAACACTATCATCCAGATCCAGATGGTTGGAACTGGCTAGAATATGGATTATTTTTAATTCCCGGCGGATTTTATTTAGCAATGCTGAGTCGTTGGTTGCGTTTGGGTTGTCGTTCGCCGCGCAAAGAAGTTGGTGAGTTCGATCCGAATTATCAACAAGCTTTTCGCCAAGAAGTTATCGACCCCATCGTTAAATATTATTTTCGAGGAGAATTACAGCAAATCGAAAACTTGCCGCCAAAGGGGCCATTAATTGTGGCGATGAACCACGCAGGAATGTGTTTTCCTTGGGACTTTTTGACTTTAGCTTATTTATTAGGTGAAACTAGAGGATGGAAAGTACAACCCCTAGCAAGTCCAGCATTATTTGACCATCCTTGGGTGATTTGGTGGTTACCACCCAAATGGTCGCAAGTATTGGGTGGTGTACGAGCAGAATTAAATGATTTTGAAGCTGCGATCGCCCAAGGTAAAATTCTCTTATACGCACCCGAAGGGATAAGGGGGCCTGGGAAAGGTTGGAGAAAACGCCATCAACTACAAAAGTTTGATGTCAGCTTTATGCAACTGAGCGATCGCTATCATATTCCCATTCTCCCAGTAGTTTGTATGGGTAGCGAATTTCTCCATCCTTGGGCTTTTAATATCACTAAATTACAACAGCTAATCAAATTACCATTTTTGCCTGTCTCGCCTTTGATATTTGCCTTACTTCTGTTTCCCTCAATGGGAGTTTGGGCAATGAAAACTCGTCTGCGTTATTTTATTCAGCCCTTGGAATCAGCAGAACTAGCTAGCGACTCAAACAAAGGACGTACAGCAGTCTATCAACAAGCGCAAAAATTACGAGAAAAACTGCAAATTCACATTAATAAGTTGTTGGGCAAATCTTAATACTGCAAGGGACTTCCAAAGAATAAATTATTCCAAGTCGGTATCCATTAGCGTCAACTTAGGCTTATATAAAACAACCTTCCTTACAATAGAAGAATTAAAAACGGGAAATCCTCGAAATAAACAGGACTTACGCAAAAGATAACGAAAGTAGCGGTAATACCCTGCGGGTTCGCTCTTAGCGTTCTCGCAGAGTAGCCGCTCCGCGTCTACATGAATTACCGCAACGCTTGAATAATGTTTTCAGTCACATATTGCGTAAGTCCTGATAAAGCTTCTATTAGGGATGATAGTGTCGATAAAAAAAGCTTCAGCTAAACTCTATACAATAAATTATTACTCCTTACTGGATCTCCTTCACCATAGCAATAAATGTCAGATCGAACTGCACTCCTAATCGAACTGCTGCGTGCGGCATACGCAGCCTTCAACGCGCGAGACATTGACGCTGCCCTTGCCCTCATGACTCCTGACGTGACTTGGCCCAAAGCCTTCAAAGGCGGTTTTGTTCGCGGGCCTGAAGAAGTTCGCGCTTACTGGACGGAGCAATGGAGCGAGATCGATCCGCACGTCGAGCCGCAAACCTTTTACTCGGAGGAGGACGGGCGCATTTTGGTCGATGTGCATCAGGTCGTGCGTGACAAGGCTGGAGAAGTTATTGCCGATAAACACGTGGGTCATCGATTCACCTTTGAACACGGCTTGATTCAAGCTATGGAAGTCTGTCCACTTCCATATTCTTCTGCTCCCCATAGCAGCTAATTGTCAATCAGTCCATGAGCAATGTTGATTTTTGTCTATATTTGTTTATATTTATGGCAAAAATACTTAATACTTTTGCCCCCTGCCCCCTGGCTCCTCTCATACAACCTAGATTTAAAAAGCGATTCCCAATCTAAAATCTAAAATCCAAAATGGTATGACTTAAAAAAAAGGCAAGAGCCGCACTTCCCAAAGGAACTGTTAAATTGTCAATGCCTAAAACAGAAAAAGCTTCTAAAGCAGTAGCAATCAAAGCCACTAAAAATGATATTGCCCAAGTTTGCCAACTGTTTCCTTGAGTTCCGACTAAAATCAAACTGCTGACGAGATAGCTCACAAGCATCATAGTCAAAGAGCCTTCCCAACTTTTTTCTGCTCCAGAGACTTTGTACTTGTGTTTACCAAAACGCTGCCCAATTAAAGCTGCTAATCCATCTCCCCAAGTCATAACTAAAATGCCTAATACTGCGTACTGCGGTTGTTGCAAATACCAGAACCAAGCAATTAAAATACCGATACTCAGAGAGTAAAAAAATGTCCCGAAACTTTGGCGTCCAACGCTATTAATGCCAGGAAGAATCGGAAATCGGTAGGATAGTAAAGTGATTGCGCTTGCTAAAATCGAGGCCGTAATCCCGATGCTAGCTGGAATATCCAACCACCAAGCGAGTAAAATCACATTACCAGTGCCAATATGAACTATTTTCCTGATGATTTCTGCCTCGCCATTAGCAAAGCGGTTTACCACCCATGCAATGAGGAGAATCAATAAGACCCAAATTGCAGCGATGCCTACGGCAGTGTCTGGCAAGGCAATTTGCAGCCATAAAATCCAAATTGAGGTTAAATCAGAAAATGTAATCAACAAAGATGCTACAGAATGAATATTTTTACCTCATATTACTAATTTATAAGATTTAGGTAACTCTAATGAAACTATTATTAATTTGGCTGATTCGCGGCTACCGAATGTTTATTTCGCCATTGTTTCCTCCGAGTTGTCGTTTTCAGCCAACTTGTTCGATGTATGCCATTGAAGCCATTGAACGATTTGGAATATTTCGCGGTAGCTGGATGGCAGCCCTACGGATTTTACGCTGTCATCCTTTTCATCCGGGCGGTTATGACCCAGTACCGGAGGTGAAAGAGAAGTAGGGGGGACTGGGGACTGGGGGGCAGGGGAACCAGGGGAAAAGGTTAAAGGTTAAAGGGAAAAGGAATAAATTTAATCTTTCCCCATACCCCATACCCAATTACGGGTATAGTCTTTTGGCCAGATGTCAACGGGTGGCGTTGTCATCTAGTTTGAGAGGGTTGAATAACCTAAATTTAGAGTGATGATTAACCCTACTGCTATTTATATACCCGACCAACCACAAATTCCCAGCCCTGAACCAGGCCCGCTACCGAGTCCTGAACCAGTACCTACTCCTATCCCCCAACCCTTACCTGAGCCTGTACCAGAACCAGTACCTGCTCCCATTCCTCAAACTGTACCTGGGCCAATTCCTCAAACAGTTCCTGGAACAATTCCCCAAACCATACCGGAACCTGTTTGAATTACCTTGGTAATATAATCGAGAATCCAAAATCTAAAATCCAAAATGTTAAGAGCCGGAATCGTCGGACTTCCCAACGTCGGAAAATCTACTTTATTTAATGCTGTAGTTGCTAATGCCAAAGCAGAAGCGGCTAATTTCCCTTTTTGCACGATTGAACCGAATGTCGGCGTTGTCGCAGTACCGGATGAGCGGTTAAATGTTCTCGCTAAAATTGGCAGTTCGGTACAAATTGTCCCCGCACGTGTGGAGTTTGTGGATATTGCCGGTTTAGTTAAAGGTGCAAGTCAAGGTGAGGGACTAGGCAATCAATTTTTGTCCCACATCCGGGAAGTTGATGCGATCGTCCACGTGGTACGCTGTTTTGAAAATGATGATATTATCCACGTTGCTGGTTCTGTTGACCCAATGCGAGATATTGAAATCATTAATTTAGAACTGGGTTTATCAGATTTAGCACAAATTGAGCGACGAATCGATCGCACTCGCAAACAAGCTCGCACTAGCAAAGATGCTCAGTTTGAAGTCACAGTTTTGGAAAAATTAGCTGCGGCTTTAAATGAAGGTAAATCGGTGCGTCAAGTGAGTTTGAATGAAGAAGAAGCGGAGATTATTAAAGGATTAGGACTGCTAACTAATAAACCAATTATCTACGCTGCCAATGTATCTGAGGATGACTTGGCAACCGGTAATGATTTTGTGGAAAAAGTGCGACAAGTTGCTGCAACAGAAAATGCTCAAGTTGTCATAGTTTCTGCTCAAGTTGAAGCTGAATTAGTGGAATTACCAGAGGAAGATAAAGCTGATTTTCTGGCGTCTTTAGGTGTGGAAGAAGGTGGTTTGAAGTCATTAATTCGTGCTACCTACACCCTTTTAGGGCTGCGGACATATTTCACTTGCGGCCCCAAAGAAACCCGCGCTTGGACAATTCATGCAGGAATGTCTGCACCTCAAGCCGCAGGTGTCATCCACAGTGATTTTGAGAGGGGATTTATCCGCGCTGAAACCGTCGCTTACAAAGACTTGGTAGCCACTGGTTCGATGAATGCTGCTAAGGAAAAAGGATTGGTTCGTAGTGAAGGGAAAGAGTATGTCGTGCAGGAAGGGGATGTGATGTTATTCCGCTTTAATGTGTAAGGAAGTATAGGCTTTTTATTGAAAACTAGAGCAAGCTATTTATTGTCTTGGTCTAGTTTTCAATTAGTTACACTTCAATTACTCAAACCCCTGAAAGTGTAAAGCATATAGAAATTATACCAATTTGAAAAAAGAATGCGACAAATGGGTAGGGGCACAACATTGTTGTGCCCTTACGGATAATTGATGTGTCGCAAACATTATTTTAATTGGTATTACTAATGCAGCAACGACTACTATATTAATGATTAACCTGAGAAATTTAGGCATAGTAATAAGGCAAAAGATTTTTTATTTTGCCCTTTACGGTTTTACTTACTTTCCATCGCTAAAGTACCTTTTGTAAAGAAAGCAATAATTCTTTGACAGTGTATGGTTTGGATAAAAACGTGTTCACACCACTGTCAGTGACGGCGCTGAGTTTACTATCCGACATCAATCCGCTGCTGGCAATAATTTTGACTTGTGGGTTGATTTTTTTTAAGGTACGGATGGCAGTTAAACCATCCAGGGAAGGCAGCATAATATCGATTAATACAGCACTAATTTTGTCCATATTTTTAGCGTATAGTGCGATCGCCTCAATCCCATCACCAGCAATTATGGTCTTATAGTTGTGGGTTTCCAATGACGATTTAGTAATCTCCTGAATGGCGACTTCATCATCCACAACCAAAATCAACTCTCCATGTCCTGTTTGTGGGATCGAATCTTCTACCGTGAGTGTTTCCATTCCCTCTACAGCTGGCAAGTAAACTTTAAAGCTGGTGCCATTTCCGAGTTCGCTGTAGACGTTCACAAAACCTCCGTGGCTTTTAATAATTCCCAGGACGGTGGAAAGTCCTAACCCCGTGCCTTGTCCGACATCTTTTGTCGTAAAAAATGGCTCGAAAATTCTTTCTAAAATTTCCCCAGGAATGCCAGCTCCATTATCAGAGACAGTAATTACCGTGTAAGGGCCAACCTTGGCTTCCAGGTTCATCCGCGCATAATTTTCGTCAATAAACAGATTTTCCGCAGAGATTATCAAAATACCGCCATTAGGCATCGCATCGCGAGCATTAACGCAGAGGTTCATCAGTACTTGATGGAGTTGGGTACTATCTCCAGAAACTAACCACAAATCCTGCGGTATGTCAACGCTAACTTCTATAGATTTGGGAAACGTTTCTTTGAGAATCTTGGCAAGTTCTACAATTAAGTGCCTGAGTTGCAAGGTGATGCGTTTTCCCTCCACACCCCGTGCAAAGGAGAGCACTTGTTTAACTAACTCCGCTCCGCGTCTAGCGTTGATTTCCAATATCTCCAGTAAATGGCGAGTCCGTTCATCTGCATCGGGAAATTTCAGCGGTAATAGTTGCGCTCCTGCCAAAATCGGCGTCAGGATATTGTTAAGGTCGTGAGCAATACCACTGGCTAATGTGCCGATGCTTTCCAAACGTTGAGCGCGAAACAATTGAGCTTCTAAATGTTTTTTCTCAGTAATATCTGTGTCAACGCTCAAAATTGATTTAGGCTTTCCCTCTTCATCACATACCAGACTCCAACGACTGGCAACGAGGACTTCCTTGCCAGTTTTAGTAATTTTAGTTAACTCGCCTTGCCAGTTACCTTTACTAATAACTTCTAAAAGAGCCGCTTCGATTTCCGGTGAAGGTTCGTCAGACAAAAGCTCACTTACACTTTTTCCCCTAGCCTCTAGAGCTAGCCAACCGTAAAGTGTTTCTGCGCCTTTGTTCCAGAACAAAATCTGATTGTTTAAATCTCGCACGCAAATGGCATCTGTTGTGACATCAAGTAATGCAGCCTGTTCTTTGATTTTTTCTTGGGCTAATTTGTGTTCGCGCAATGCGGCTTGCCGTTCGGTAATATCAATACTGGCACAAGTTACCCCGACAACTTCTTGGGACTCATTCCGCAACGGCTCAACTGTCAAATCATAATATCGAGTCGTTTTTTTAGTTGTAATTGATACTTCTTCTCGCGCCCCTATCCCACTGTTCAGTACCCCAAGTTTAATACTGGTGAGGGATTGAGCATCTTCGGCTGAGATGATATCCACATCTTTTTTGCCCAATATTTGCTCAATCTTCAATCCATAGGAGGGATTGTAAACCCAAGTGTACCGTAACTCCTTATCTTGGTTGTAGACAAAAATCGGAGAGTTTTTCAACGCTACGCGAAATCGCTCCTCGCTCTGTCGCAATGCGTTGTCTGCTCGTTGACGTTCAATTGCATAACGCATAGAACGCACTAGCAAATCACCGGTTACTTGCCCTTTGACTAAATAATCCTGCGCTCCTTCTTGCATTGCCCTAGTTGCCAGGGTTTCATCGTTTATACCCGTCAACACAATAATTGGAGTCGCTTTTGCCTGTTGGTGAGCAGTAACAAAGCTTTCCAGTCCCTGACTATCTGGTAGGGAAAGGTCTAACAAAATAACATCAAAAATTTCGTTTTCTAAGTGGCTCAGTGCTTTGGAAAGCCGCTCAACTGGCATCAATTCGACTACAACTGTGTTAACTTCCTTTAAAAACTCCTGTAACAAAAAAACATCACCAGGGTTGTCTTCTACTAATAAGACTTTTATATTTTCACCTGCCATTGCCATTACTCCGGTGGCAGTTTTACGATCGCAAACCAAAAATTTTCGATTGATTTTACAATTTTAACGAATTGATCGAAATCTACTGGCTTAGTTATGTAACAGTTTGCAGACAGATTATAGGCTTTGAGGATGTCTTCTTCGGCTTGAGAAGTCGTCAACACGACTACAGGAATTCGCTTGAGGTTTTCATCTGCTTTAATTTCTGCCAATACTTCTCGCCCATCTTTTTTAGGGAGATTCAAATCGAGCAGCACAATATCTGGATGAGCTGCTTCGACATATTTTTCTTGTTTTCGCAAGAATGCCATTGCTTCGACACCATCTTCTACGACGTTCAGGTGAATGGAGATTTTGCTATCTTCCAAGGCTATGCGTGTAAGTTGGGCATCCCCAGGATTGTCTTCTACTAACAAAACCTCAATAGGCATAATCGTTTGCATGTTTACGATTGCTCAAGAGCTTCTATCTGGAATTGTGAAGTAGAAAGTCGAGCCTTGGCCCGGTTTCGACTCAACCCAGATACGCCCACCGTGGCGTTCTATAATCTTCTTACAAATTGCCAGACCAATACCAGTACCTGGATACTTATCTCTTGTGTGCAAGCGCTGAAAAATTATAAAAATACGCTCAGCATACTGGGGTTCTAGACCAATGCCATTATCCTGTACCCAGAAGACATATTCCTTGGGAGGGGGGAGTGGTGGGGTGGTGGGGTGGTGGGGTGGTGGGGTGGTAGGAGTAGTTTCGCCCATCTCCTCATCTCCCCATTTCCCCATCTCCCCATCTCCCCTCCCCACTCCAATATGAATTTCTGGCTGCTGCTGATTTTTACAAAATTTGACGGCGTTAGCGATGAGGTTTTGAAATACTTGTGTCAATTGGGTAACATCAGCCATGACTTGAGGTAAAGTATCATGGGTGATAATTGCTTTACTGTCAGCGATCGCCAGTTGGAGATTTGCGATCGCTTGTTTTAAAACAGCACTACAATCAACTCGTTTAAAGGGCTGTCCGCGGGTGCTGACGCGGGAATAGTTCAACAAATCATTGATTAGTGTCTGCATCCGACGCGCCCCATCTACTGCGTAGTTGATAAACTCATCGGCATTACTATCGAGTTGATTTTTGTATCTTCGCTCCAGCAATTGTAAATAACTAGTTACCATCCGCAATGGCTCTTGCAAGTCATGGGAAGCTACGTAGGCAAATTGTTCTAATTCCGCATTGGAACGAGCGAGTTCTTGACTTTGGCGGGTTTGCTGTTCTAGTAGTTGCGCCTGAGATAAAGCAATGCCAATTTGGTTAGCTAGTTGTTCTAACAACTCTGTCTCAAAGTTATTCCACTTTCGAGGTGTAGCACATTGGTGAGCTAGCAATAAGCCCCAAATGCCGTCTCTGACAAGAATCGGCACTACAAGGTTAGCCTTGACAGCAAACTGCTCAAGAAATTCTCGATGACAAGGTTGAATATAAGCAGTTTGAATGTCTTCGATTGCGCTAATTCTTCCTTGGCGATATCTTTCTATGTATTCTTCTTTAAAACAGGGGTCGATAATATTTTTTCCCAGAATTACAGGCCAACCAGGTAGTACAGCTTCTTGTACTACTGTTCCCGAACCGTCACGGCAAAGTTGAAAAATTAAAACTCGGTCAGCTTGCAGTAGTTTTTGGACTTCGATAACAGTGGTTTGGAGAATTTCATCTATTTGTAAAGATTCTCGGATTTTAAAAGTAATTTCCGAAAATAATTGCGATCGCAAATTTTGCCGCTTCAATTCCTCTTCTGTTCGCTTGCGATCTGTGATATCAGTATAAGAACCGACCATTCGCACCACATCACCTAATGCGTCCCAAAGTGCCTGTCCTCGATCCAGAATCCATTTATAGCTGCCGTCTTGGCATTGGACTCGATACTCACAAACATAAAATGGTGTTTTCTTGGCAAAGTGATCCTGGAAGGCCTCAAGTACCAAATCTCGCTCATCAGGATGGATTCGTTTTGTCCAATCATCCCAACAATTGGAAACTTCGTCGTCTTTATACCCCAACATTTGCTTCCACCGATTTGAGAAGAACACTTCATTAGTCTTGAGGTTCCAGTCCCAAATACCATCATTATTACCCTGCAATGCCAATTGCCAACGTTCTTCACTTTCCCTAAGTGCTTGTGCTGTTTGGCGTCGTTCGGTAATGTCTTGAAAATATACAGATAAGCCGTCTTTTCCTGGATAAGCGTGGACTTGAAACCAGCGGTTGAGGGGTGGATAAAACTCCTCAAATTCCACACTTATCTGGTTGAATACTGCTTTACGATACTGCTCTTCAAATGTTGTGCCGATAATTCTGGGAAACGCTTCCCAGAAATTTTTACCCAAAAGCTGATTCTGGGTTTTCTGTAACAGCTGTTCTGCTTGACCATTAACATAAGTAAATCGCCATTCTTTATCTAAGGCAAAAAACGCATCAGTAACACTTTCAAGAAGATTACTAATCCGGGTTCTGGCTGCTTCTGATTGTGCGCGTGCTGCTTGCTCCTGGGTCATTAGTTTCTCAGTAATTTGAGATACCTCACTCACATGACGCCTGAGTTCTAGTTGGTCAATCACTAAACGACTCAGAGCCACAAGCGCCTGGATTTGTTTTTGGCTTAATTCTTTGGGTACTTGGTCAATGACGCACAGAGTTCCTAACATCTCCCCCTTGGGAGTAATTAGGGGCACACCTGCATAAAATCGTACATAAGGGTAGCCAGTTACTACTGCATTGTTCGCCAACTTTTCATCAGCTAGCGTATCTGGAACCACAACAACACCACGCTGCTCTTGGCAAAGGTAAGATAACCCAATACTGCGGGGCATTTCTGATACATCTAAACCTACTTTTGCCTTAAACCATTGACGGTTTTCATCAATAAAATTTACTAAGGATATGGAAGTGTTACAAATAAATGCCGCTAACTGGGCGAGATTGTCGTAGGCTTCTTCAGGTTCCGTATCAAGAATTTGATACTGCCGCAAGGCTTCTAGCCTTGCCTGTTCTGTAATCATATCTCCAATGTTCATTAAGTTTTATTCAGAAATCTCAATTATGATATCCAGTCAGCAGCGTAACTACCTCATAAATAGATTAACCTTTTTTAACATTAGTTAACTATCTGTGTGCTTCTGGTTATTCAGGAAAGTTTTGAGAACAAGGCATAAGGCCTTTTTTTAAAAGCTAGATTCACATTTGAGAAAAGCCATGCCCAGTAGTCAGCTATTGTGTTTACGCCGCCAACTTTCGCGATCGCCATAATCCCAGTGTAAACAAATTTTGGACGGATATTATTTACAAATACACATTTATATGCACAAAAATATTTGCTTGTTGCAGACTATATTAATTTCCACTTAATTAAAAAATGCTGCACTTTAGCGCACCATAGGCTAAATATAAGGAAAAACATTTATGTATATCCCAACTACTTTTCGAGAAGAGTTCATGGCATAGGTGCGGCAATGAAAGAAAATCTTGAAACTGACCGAACAAAGCAAAAATAAAAATGTCTAGCATAGCAATACCTTCGTTTTTCGGTATCCCATCCTGCGGATGAGATAAACGCCTACCATACCCAAAAAATAAAAGTAAAAAGCAATACAAGCATTGACGTACTGATATTTGGCAAATAATCTTGAAATCTGATGAATAACAGGTGTACGTTTATCTACTTGTATTATCTATGGGAATGATCTTTTTGATTATCTTAACCGTTTGGGCAATCGTAAATTTTGTAGGTTTATGCTCAGTTGTAATCTCATTTACCCGTTGTCGGACTGTACGAGGATATCGAAATATTGCAATTATCGGATCGCTTTTCATCCCAGCGATCCTTCTATTTTTAACCTTGTTGGATCTGTTAAACAATAAACCCAGCCTTACCGCAGTTGTCGTTCCTAGCGTAATCGCTGATATTCAGGTAATGGCAGTTATCGTATGGTCTAAAACTTATTTAATTTGCTTTTTGGGTGCTTGTGTAACTGCGGCGATTACTTTGTTTAAAGCTAATGCTATTCGCCGTTACTCAGGACTTGCTTGGGGTTTCCTGATTTCATCTCTTTCGGCTTGTGCGTTTGTGTTTATCAAATTTTGATGGCAATATCTTTGAGTTGGGGTGGCGCGATCGCTAGTAAAAGTTTACTGAAGAATCGCCACTAGTAACAATTGAATTTTGTCATCGGTCATTAGTAAAGAACAAATGACTAATGACTAATGACCAATGACTATTAAACCCCCAATAAAACAGTCTCCCGCACCTTACTAATCACATCACTCAAATTGCCAGTGTTGAGACGGTAACTCAGGGGATGGGCTATTAATCGCCCCGTACTTTCATACAGAGTAGCGATTTCAATCAAACCATTTTCGCGTAGAGTCCGCCCTGTGGAAACTAAATCCACGATCGCTTCTGACATACCAGTTATTGGCCCTAATTCTACTGAACCATATAGCGGAACTATTTCTACCGGTAAATCGAGACTTTGGAAATATTCACGAGCGCAATTGACATATTTTGAGGCAACTCTACCATGTGGTGGTAGATGTAGCGGCGATCGGTAGGAACTCGATGCTTTTACCGCCACCGACATCCGACAATATCCAAACTGCAAATCGACTAAGTGGGCAACTTGCGGCTGTTTCTCCCGCAGCACATCGTAACCAACAATACCCAGTTGTGCCTGACCATATTCTACATAAACAGGTACATCCTGCGCCCGCACCAATAGCCCTTTTGCTTGTCCACTAGCGTCAGGAATTTGAAGTTGGCGATTTCCTGAATCTAAAAAAGCACTGAAATCTAACCCGACAGCTTGTAGCAACCGGATGCTATGTTTAAGAAGTTCCCCTTTTGGTAATGCAACAGTCAGCATTATTTTTCTTGGTATCCTGCGTTTTAGCGGTTCAATAATTATTGAGAATATCTCTATATGCTTACCACAAGCAGCATGAGAATTTTATTAGTTGATGATGAAGTTGAACTAACTCAACCCTTAAGTCGCTTGTTAACTCGTGAGGGTTATGCTGTAGATGCCGCTTATGACGGTACAAGCGGTAGCGATCGCGCACGACTAGGTAATTACGACCTACTAATTTTAGATTGGATGCTCCCTGGAAAAACAGGGTTAGAAATTTGTCAGGAATTGCGACGCCAAGGCAAAACCACTCCTGTGCTATTTCTTACAGCTAAAGATACCTTAGATGACCGCGTTCAAGGTTTAGATGCTGGTGCAGATGACTATTTAGTGAAACCTTTTGAACTGCGAGAGTTATTAGCCAGAGTCAGGGCTTTGTTGCGTCGTTCTGGTTCCCAAACTTATGAAACTAGCACCGGACGCCTGACTGTAGCTGATTTAGAACTCGATTGTGAAAATCAAGTAGCCTATCGCCAAGGAAGGATAATTGAACTTTCGCAAAAAGAAAGTCAGTTGTTGCAATACTTTATGGAACACACCGGACAACTGCTGACTCATGCCCAGATTATGCAAACTTTGTGGTCAGAGGAAGAACAACCTAGCAGCAACGTCATAGCAGCATTAATTCGTTTGCTACGGCGTAAGATTGAGGTAGGTAAAGAAACTACGCTGATTCACACAGTTTACGGCAAAGGTTATCGTTTTGGCGCTTCTATCGTAGAGTCTGTTTAGCAAAGAAATTTTTGGATGTTAGGCATTGTTTAGTGTTTGCTAATACTAACTTGCACAGGACTTACGCAATATATGACTGAAAACCTCATTCTTGGGTAGCGGTAATTCATGTAGACGCGGAGCGGCTTCCCGCAGGGTATTACCGCTACTTTCGTTATCTTTTGTGTAAGTCCTGTTGCAGTTAAACGCGCATCTAACGCAGCACATCTTTTCTTGTTGCTGTTGATAGTTGAGGGTTAACAGTAGGACATAAACTAGTCGTAAAACCCCGACATCAAGAGATTTTCAAGCCTATTGCCTATTGCCCGTTCCCTACCATATCGAAAATTCCTCAATATTATGTTCAAATATTCTAAATAGTTTGAAAAACACTAAATATTGACCATACCTGCTCTAGCGTATTCTCATATCTAAAACAAATAGAAGATTTTATATCTACCTTGAGAAACAAAAATGCAATTTTCAATTATGTCTCAAGATTTATGAAATCCTGACAAACAATCCCTATAGTTGGGTCTTAGGTGGTGAAACACCTGATTTTGTAAGTGAGGCCAATAATCATGTCATATCAAATAATTGCATCATTGCTACTCGATTTATCTGATGAGCAACAACAGCTTTTAGCTGGCGGCGATTCAGAGAATAGTCGCAGCATCTACGGTCAAAACCAGGGATTTATACAAGGAACAACTAGTTCCGGGCCACAAGGCAGCAGTTCTAATTCCGTATCAAATAAGAGTAGGTTAATTACTGGAGCACAAGATACTCTCAGCTTGGGAGGAGAAGGTTTTCCTCGTCTTTTGAGACGCCTTGCTCAGTAACTTGCAAAAACCATCTATTAAACTAGAGCGCTTCGGATAAAGCTGCTAATTGCGAGTAGTAGGTGTCAACAAGTTAAAAGTATAGAACAAATCAATGTTTTCATCAGACTCATTGTTTGCTTCTGCTTTTTTCTACTACCAAAATCTCCAATTTTCAACTAAATAGTTGATATTGCAGGGATCGGCCTACTCAACTTTTTGCAAAGCACTGCAAACTCCACTATGGTAATAGTGGTAAGCAATATAGGCGCTTAAGTTTTTGAATTCTTAAGCACTGGAATCAGTTACTGATTCCAGAGCTTTCCTGAAATTTTCGCATTTGCATAACCCAGTCATTTGGCTAAATTCTTTTGGTAAAACTGCACTAATAACCTCTAAAATTTTTTATATTGAGAGGTAAGTGGAACAAGTATTTACTACCCATTACGCAAAACTGATACTTTTCCTGTCCACAAAAATAACGTCACTAAGATTTCAGAAAATTCTTTAAGCCTGGTTAAATTATTATTACCAGCATCACAATTTTGAGTTCTGTATCACTTTTAAACGGTAGAATAAGATTTCAATCTTCCTAACTCTGCTAATTCGGCACTATCAAAAATTCAGGTTAAGTTAGCGTCATTATCAAAATTTGCTGTTACACCAAGATACTTTACATATCTACAAATTATTTAGGGATAAACTGATGAGTGAAACTTTTCAAGACCTCAAAAGTTAAGGATGAATTTTTGCATCTTTCCCTAACTGAAAATCTTCTGTCTCATAGTCTGTAACGCTCAAAAAATCAAAAGCTTTTGTGTAATTCTCATTTTTCAGCTAAAACTTTGGCTGAGTGCTTCTGGGAAAACTGACTCTGCAAATAAGTAAATTTAGGAAATTTTGTTTTGCAGATGAAAGGGGGACAGAAGATTTTGATGACTCGCTCAATGTAAGTGAGGACTTTGAGAGAGTTTGAGCGTTCTTCTTGATTTTATCAACCTGTTGTCGGCGTCAAAAATATAAAAAAGGCGATTCTAGCGCATCGCAGTTGCCTTTTTCTTCCCCCTTAATTGATTATAAACAATTATGGAAAATGATGTTGGCTACTATGAACAATATCTGTAACATTTTGAATCTTTTGTAAAAGTTTGTAGTCACCAGCTGAGTGCTTGAAATCGAGGGATAAATCTCTCATTAAGAGCCTTGCAAAATTAATCAAACAGATAGTAGTTCGCCAAAGAAAGGAATTCGGCCGGGTAATGAGTTGGCATTTGAAGTATTTATAAATACCAAAGGTGTAATGTTGTGAGTTTGTCAGGCCCTGAAGAAAACTATTTTGGGAATAGGTTTAATGAACCATTACCAGAGCAACTCCATCTAGTTGAAGCTAACGAGTTTCTCCCCCGTATCAGCAAGTGGACAAGCATCGGTGCGGGAGTTTTGCTGGCTACTTTTGTAGTAGGGGTGACTTTGACATCTGTTTTGAATTACAACGTTACGGTCAAAGTTCCTGCAAGTATTCGACCGGTGGGAGAACTCCGGGTTGTTCAGTCTGCTATGAGTGGAAGCGTTCAAAACATTAATGTTCAGGAAAATCAAGTGGTGACTCAGGGGGAAGCTATTGCGACTATTGATAATTCCCACCTTCAGACTCAAAAGAGTCAACTAGAAAGTAGTATTAGGCAAACTCAATTGCAACTGATTCAAATTGATGCTCAACTGCGTGAAAATGAGATTCAGATTGCGGCGCAGATAAGTTTAAATAATCGCTCGATTATAGCTGCACAAGCCCAATTATATGGTACGCAACGCAACTATGAGGATCGGCAAGTTATAGCTACAGCGGAAATGGCACAAGCACAAGCAATCCTAACTTTCGCCAAGGCGCAACAAGAGCGATCGCAACAACAAAAACTCTTCACCGCAGCTTTAGAAGAAGCCTCAGCCGCTTTAACTTTAGCTAAAGTTCAACGCGATCGCTTGCAGCGAGAAAAAGTTTTAACGGCCACCGTACAAGAAGCGGAAGCGGCTTTAACTTTAGCCAAGGTGCAACGCGATCGCTTGCAGCCAGTAGTAGCATCAGGGGCTATTTCTCAAAATCTATTTGAGGAAAAAGAACAAGCAATTATATCTGCCGAGGCGAAACTAGAACAAGCTAAAGCTAATGCTAAAAATCTCCAGGAGGAAAAAGAACAAGCGGTTAAAACGGCTCAAGCCAAGCTAGAACAAGTTAAAGACAGCGCCAAAAATATTTTAGAGGAAAAAGAACAAGCCTTGAAGGTCGCCGAAACAAACCTAAAAAAGGCTAAAACCGCCATTAATCCTACTAATGCTGGTGTAACCGTTGCATCTGAACAGATTAAGCAGGAACAAGCCAGAGGTGAGGCTACCTTAGCTGCTTTGAAAAAAGAACGAGAAACTTTACTCCAACAGCACCTCGAACTTCAAAAGGAAATCGATCGCACCACTAAAGAACTGCAACAGATTAAAACCGACCTCGATCGAAGTATAGTGCGATCGCCAATTACCGGAACACTGCTGCAATTGAATCTTCGCAACCCAGGACAGGTAGTGCAACCAAGCGAAGCCATTGCTCAGATTGCTCCTCTCAATGCACCTTTATTAATTAAAGCTCGCGTACCAGCTCAAGACATTGACAAGGTAAAACCAGGACAACAAGTTAAAATGCAGGTTTCTGCTTGTCCCTATCCAGACTACGGTACCCTTAACGGCAGCGTCAAAACAATTGCCCCAGACGCCCTACCACTCGTCAAAAATAATGCAAATCCAAGTTTAGCCCAAATAGTTGCCTACGAAGTAACTATTGAACCACAAACTCCATATCTTGGTAGCGATCGTAAATGTTATCTCAAATCTGGCATGGAAGGTAGATCTGATATTATTTCCCGCCAAGAAACTGTACTTCAATTCATTCTCAGAAAAGCCAGATTTATTACGGAATTTTGAATTTAGGAGTCAGGAGTCAGGAGTCAGAATTCAGAATGAATAATATTTTTAGACTCAGGCTTAATAAATTGAATAAAAATATTTCCTCCTGCCTCCTGCCTTCTGCCCGGTCACTGAGCGTAGTCGTTCGCGCAGCGTCTCGTAGAGAAGTGCTGCCTTCTTTTGTAATTACGAATTAATAAAGGTTAACATGTTTAATCTATTCAAACTCGGTAAAAATTACGAGTGTGTTTTACAGTTGAGTGAAGAAGACTGTGGGGCAGCTTGTCTAGCTGCAATTTGCAAACATTATGGACGTTTTTTAAGCATCAATCGCAGTCGAGATGCAGTTGGAACTGGACAGTTAGGAACAACTTTGTTGGGTTTAAAACGTGGGTCTGAGGCTTTAGGTTTTAATGCTAGAGCAGTTAAAGCTGCACCTGCGATCGTAGATAGAATTAAAGAAATACAACTACCAGCAATTATCCATTGGCAGGGTCACCACTGGGTTATTTTATACGACCAGCAAGGAAAGAATTATGCGATCGCAGATCCAGCAGTAGGTATCCGTTATGTCAGCCGAGAAGAGTTGACAACAGCTTGGAATGGGGTAATGTTATTAGTCGAACCAGATCCAGAGCGGTTTTTTGGGCAGCCCCAAGAAGAAACAAAAGGTGGTTTAGTACGCTTTTTTCATCGGATATTACCTTATCGTGGGTTGTTGACTCAGGTTTTAGCGCTCAATATTGTCCTGGGTCTATTAGCTTTAGGTACTCCGGTTTTAATCCAACTACTCACAGATGATGTCCTTGTACGCGGCGATACCCAGTTACTTACTGTTGTCGTCTGTGCCGTTGTAGTTATGAGCTTATTCAGCAGTTGTCTGCAAGTATTACAAAGTACGATGATTGCTCATTTTGGTCAACGACTACAATTAGGCTTAGTTTTAGAGTTTGCCCGAAAAATTCTTCAGTTACCCTTAAATTATTACGAAGCCCGCCGCAGTGGTGAAATCACTAGCCGACTGAGAGATATCAATGAAATCAACCAGTTGGTATCGCAGATTGTGATTCTTTTACCCAGCCAGTTTTTTATTGCAGTTATATCTTTCTGCTTGATGCTGTTTTATAGCTGGAAACTGACACTAGCGGTTATTTTGTTTGCAGCGTTAATGACTTTATCTACCCTACCTTTTTTACCTATACTTCAACAAAAAACGCGCAATTTGTTGGTTTTGGGAGCGGAAAATCAAGGCGTTTTAGTAGAAACTTTTAAGGGAGCGCAGGTAATCAAAACTACAAACGCTGCACCACAATTTTGGGATGAATTCCAAAGCCGTTTTGGTCGCCTTGCAAATTTGACTTTCAGCACCATCCAAATCGGAATTATCAACGGTACAATTGCTAAACTTTTGGCTACTCTCGGCGGTGTGATTTTACTTGGGCTAGGAAGTATTTTAGTAATTCAAGGAGAATTGAGCATCGGTCAAATGCTGGCTTTTAACGCATTGCAGGTGAATGTTCTCAATTTAATTGACTCTTTAATTCACTTTGTGGATGAATACTTTCGCTCTCAAACAGCAGTCTCTCGCTTGTTAGAAGTTATCGATGCTACGCCGGAAGTAGTTGGAGGCAGTCAAAAGCCAGTTGTTCAAATCGCTGGGGATGCAGATATTCGCTGTTCTCATCTGCAATTTCACCACACTGGAAGAGTTGATTTATTAGAGGATTTTTCTCTCAAGCTTCCTGGGGGAAAAGTAACTGCTTTAATTGGTAGATCGGGCTGTGGTAAAAGTACTTTAGCGAAAGTGATTGCAGGTTTATATCAGCCAAACTCTGGCAATATTCGCATTGGCTTCTATAACATTCAAGACCTTTCCTTGGATTGTTTGCGACAACAAGTAGTTTATGTGCCCCAAGAGCCTCATTTCTGGAGTCGGTCGATTTTGGAAAACTTCCGTTTAGGAACGCCTTACATTTCCTTTGAGGAAATTGTCAAAGCTTGCCATATTGCAGATGCAGACGAGTTTATCAGTCAACTTCCAAATCAGTATCAAACTGTTTTGGGGGAATTTGGGGCGAATCTCTCTGGCGGACAAAGACAAAGATTAGCGATCGCTAGAGGTATTCTTACTAATCCACCCGTACTCATTTTGGACGAAGCAACCGCCGGACTCGATCCACTCAGCGAATCTCACGTACTAGACCGACTCTTGGAATACCGACAAGGCAAAACCACAATTTTAATCACCCATCGTCCCAGCGTAGTTAATCGAGCCGACTGGATTGTACTGTTAGATAAAGGTCAGGTGCAAATACAAGGCACACTTGAAACTTTTCTCTCTCAGCAAGGAGAGCATTTAAAGTTTTTATCACTGTAAAAAAATAGCCTCTGAGCAAATAAAACTATGTCTGAAAATATCAAATCCGGCAATTCTCAGTACTTCAAAGATTTGTCACCAAAAGAACAAGAAACCTTAATTGCTGGGCAGATTGCAAATATGCCAAGTGAAGGTAATTTTTTACTCCAGCAAACTAAAATCGAAACTACAGCAAACAACACATTAATAAGTGCAAATGGTGATATTTCTTCACAAAATACTAAATATCTTTCATCACAAATTACTTTAGCGTCTTCTATAAACCTAAACCTGGCAATACCAAATTTTAGCTCATTGCATAATCTAATCAATAACTCTATTGTAAATATTCTTAATAAAATATTTGCAAATAAATAAATTATTCATTGAAAAACATTTTTGATTTTATAATTTTGTGTAAAGTTAAAAATGTTTTTATTTTTAAATATAAAAACAAAATTGATTTACTTTTTTGGCGATTTTACCGATTATTTTATAATTACAATTTCATGAACCAATGGTGGTAAATTTGTAGCTAAAATTTCTAACTTTAGATTAGTTTTATATCTATATATATAATTAATAATAAAAATCTAGGCCATTGAGGTCTAAATAAGTAAGTGAGGTAAATAATTTATGTCAACTCAAATAATCTCTGATTTGCTTGTGGATCTATCCACAGAGCAACAACAGCTTCTTGCTGGGGGACAACATGAACAAGAAGGATTAGATGGCCAGCAATCAGAGAATAATCAATCAGATAGTGAAAATCCTTCTTCTGGTTGTCAAGGCTTTTTATCATTTCCTTCTCCTGGGAACCAATACCTGATCAGAGGTACTGCTACCGTCAGAAGAATTTGATTTTAATTAGTGGAAGAAGTAGAAGCTCAGAGGATATTTTAAAAGTAGGGGCTGAGGTACCCAAAACTTCATATATGCCATTATTCTCCTTAAAAATGAAGACTTTAAGAAGGCTACTTTCCTCTTGGAAAGCAGAGCTAGAGGCGATATTGATACAAGGGTAGATTTTACAAATATCCTCTTACATAACTCGCTCACAATAAATAAAATGAGAGAGTTTGAGCCATGTACTATATTCTCTAAATGCATGAAATAAAAGGATTAGAGTTAGTCAAGATAGATGTACTTTTACATCTATCTTTTTCTTTGCAATTCAATAAATTAAATTAAAAATTAGGTTTGACTGACAACAGTGAAACCCCAAAAATCTTAATACGCTTATATTTTGCTTTTCAATCTAATCTAGATATTATTAATCTATAACTTTAGGATAATTAAATTTTAAAAAAAGCAATCTATAAAGAAAAGTATGGTGATTGACACTTATGTTTAAAGCACATAGGTGTACGCGCCTACATTTGTAAGGGAGGTCATTAATCATGTTGAATCAAGTTATCCAATCTGATTTACTTGTGGATTTATCTACAGAAGAACAACAGCTTCTGGCTGGGGGACAAAGAAATAGAAACCTAGACATAGACTTGCAAAAAGGTTATTTCTACTTGTTCCCTAGAGGTGAAGACTTCTACTACGAAGGTAGAGCCAGAAGGAGAACGCTAGGAGATAATGACTAACCTGGCTTATAGTCAGTGTCAGTCTGTCAAATCTAACTACTAACTAGTCTTGTAGTTTAAACTTTGCAATTAGTAGAGAAGAAGCAAACTCACATATGCTGAAGGTAAATCAGGGTTTGAGAGAGGTTTAGGCGGTCTACTATGTCCTCTAAAGGCATTAAATCAATAGACTAGAGATAACAAAGGTAGAAATTAAGGATAGCACTTACTTTTTTGTTTCTCTTTCTTCATCTATGTGCAAATACTTTTCACTACTTGACTAGCAAGTTTTTGATTGTGTAACTCAATTATGCAGCTTTAATTTAGCACCCATTAAGGTATTTTGCCAGTATGGGTGCTTACTTATTTATAAATTAATATGGTTCAGTTAAGTAAAATGTAGGGTGCGTTGTCGTGCAGCGCAACGCACCATCAAAAATTTAAGGTGCGTTAGCCTACGGCATAACACACCCTACTGGTCTGGCAAGCCTAAAAAGGTGCATTAGTAAACTCTTGTGGGGTGGGCATCCTGCCCGCCCGGACGGGTGAGGACACCCATCCCACAATAAAATTTATTGCAACATTTTAGTCTTGCCACGCTACTACACAAAATTTGTGATTCTGAACATTTTGGGAGTGTCTGGCGACAAATTATGCTTCTAATTTTGCCGAGTCTATTAACTGCGATCGCTCCCGAATCCAATCTTGTAAAATCGGGTTAACTAACTCTGGTGCTTCATCTTGGGGACAATGCCCCACTCCTTCTAAAGGAATAAATTTTTGTACTTGCTCAAAGTTAGCTAATTCTCTACCTAATTCAATCGGTTCCCAAGGATCGGCTGCTCCCCACAAAATAATTGCCGGACAAGGTAACAACGGTAAAAGGTCTTCTGGTAAAGGCCCTGTGGAATAAGAAGTAAATGCCAGAAACACAGCCACGGCACCAGGATCGCTGGCTGGCGAAGTCAGAATATCTACCAATTCATCTGTAACTACTTCTGCATTGGCATAAGCTTTGAGTAGAATTTTCCGTACTGTTTTCGGTTTGGCGACTTGATTGAAAAAGAACTCACCAACTGGTTTAATAGATAACACCCGTTGCAGTAAAGGCGCTCCTGCACGACGAATCCAGGGTAAAGTTGCCCGTTTGCGATCGTGCAACAACCGTAGAGAACAGTTGAGCAAAGCAACTCCCAAAGCAATATCTGGCTGACTCACCGCTGCTTGCATGGCTACAATACAGCCAATGGAATTTCCCACTAAAAAAGCTGGTTCACCTACTATTTCGCGACAAAAATCTGCTACTTGCTGTCCCCAGGTTTCTAAGGTGTAGGCAATTTTTTCACCGGGTTCGGGTTTGGCTGAACCACCAAAACCAATCAAATCAATAGCATAAACACGGCAATTCTCTGCTAATACAGGAATATTTTTTCGCCAGTGCCACCAAGAAGCCCCAAATCCATGCACCAGAACAACAGCCGGCCCGGTGGTTCCTTGGGTTTGATAGCAGATAGTAAAACCTTGCCAAATCCAGGTTTTTGTAGACGTAAGCGCTGTTTTTGAACTTGAGGTTGTCATAGGGAATTTGATGAACGCAATGGTATAAGATTTTCAGCTGTAAGTAAGTCGTGGAGAAAATTTATAAGTATGTAACAAATAGTTAAGCAGAAGAGTTAGAGTTAAATCTTACACGCTGTGTACTGTAGTTCCCCTTTTCTGCTCTTGTTTGAATTCCATCAATGACAGCATAAGCAAGGTCTAACTCATCCTCAAAAGTTTTCGCGGCTAATTCATCTTTTTTGAGGTGTTGCCACTCCAATTCAATTGGATTCATTTCTGAACAATATTTAGGTAAAAAGAAGATGTACAAACCCATATCTTCCCACTTTGACCTTGCTGCTTTCTCAAAACCAACAGTTCGCCGGATCATCGACTGAAATACGGGGATGCCTCCATTCAACAAATCCTGACGCAGTGTTTTACCTTCCTTACTGGGATAGGGAGGAACAATAGTCAGCAAGCAACGATAGTTGGCCTCACCCAAATCTTTCACCATCAAGAGCATTGGCTCAAGGCTTACGATGTCCGGTTTTGTGGGCAATATGAGAAGGTCGCACCCCTTGGCTAATTCCTTTAAATCATCCGAGTCTGGTCTAGCTGGGGTATCGATGACCACAAACTGAGCATCGGCAATTACTTTAAGGGCTTGGCGTTCATCCACAGTAGGGAAAGGGAATGATCCGCGTTTTGACCAAGCCAAGGCAGTACGGTTCTGGTCGCCATCAACAAGAACTGTTTTACCTAATTCGCTAAAGAAAGTAGCAAGATGCACTGCTGTAGTGCTTTTTCCGACTCCTCCCTTGTACCCTGTGATAGTAACAATTTTCTTAGGACTGTCCATACTTCTGGTAAACCATATTTCTGGTTTTCTGGTTATTTGGTTTTCTGGTTTGGTCTACATGATAATGATAAATGTAACAGCCGTCACGTATATTGGTGACGCGCTCCCAGCAGATGGTTTGGTTAATGGGACTTCATCAGTTCTCCCACATGGTGGACTTCCATAAGGTCACTGTGCTGGAAGTTAAAGTCTACAGAAAGGACATTGACATTTTGTAGGCTTTTATATTTACTGCTCTAACTGAATAATAAAATTTATACTCTAGCTAAAGACTGATTCAACTAATCTAACTTGATTCAACTAATCTGACTATAGGTTAATTAAATCAAAACCTTTTCTAATAAAACTATTAATTATAGGTGTTATTCACCTATAACAATAAGTAAGGGAGGTAAAGAATTTATGTCAACTCAAATCATACAATCTGTTCAAAAGAACGAACTGTTCTCTGAAATGTCTGGTGAAGAAGCTGCTACCCTTAGTGGTGGTTCGCAGTGGAACTACCGAAACTTTGCCAGCCCGGAGGAAGCGACTGCCTTCCTGAATAGGCCCCCCGTGCAACGCGCCGGTGAGATCAGTGCAACCGCGCGAAACGATGGCACAGTCGGAGTATTTTATTTCCTGTAGCGGATGCACATGGCGCGATTGCAGGTGTGATCCACTCTGTCGTCATTTGGCACTGAGATCAAAATTCTCTCTCTAGTAGTCTGCCAAGGGACTTTGCCACCATGCTTGCGTTTCCTTGGCAAACTACTAGGGGCTTTGTGTATAGGAAGAATTGAGATTTCAATCTTTATTTTCTTCAAGACGGATGAATTCAGCAATGATTTCGTTGTAGTCGAAATAGCCTTTGATTAAGACTTTTATAATCGCCTCTGTACGGTTTTTGGCATGAAGTTTAGAGTAAAGATTGCTAGTGTACCACTTAACAGTATCTACAGAAATGGATAACTCCGAAGCCATCTGTTCAAGAGATAAACCCTTGGCCATAAGCCTTAATAAAAGCAACTCAGTAGGTGATATAGAATCCTTAGCGGATAAAGAAGAACGCGATTGCTTGTTACAAATATTTAAGACCTGATTGACTAATTCTCGATCCAGGTAAGACTCGCCCTTACAAGTTTTAGTGATTGCCTCACCTAAGTAGAGCAGGGTGAAAAAACCAAACTATGTAAAGATAATTAAATACGTGTAATCCATCTACCACAGAGATAAAAGTATGGGCAGCCGTTTAAGGGTATTTCTGAGTCCAAAACAGGATAAAACTCTATTTGATCTGAGAACGGCAGATGTACCGCAAAAAGTGAAAGATCGAGCTGAAGTGGTTAGATTGAGCGCAAATGGTTGGTACGTAGAGAAGATAGCAGCCCATTTTGGTTGGACGGCGCAAACGGTGAGAGAAGTGTTGCATAGATGGGAGAAGCTAGCTTTAGAAGGACTGTGGGAAAAACCAGGACGGGGAGGAAAGTCAAGGTGGGTGGAAGCTGACATGGTTTTTTTGGAAGAATGTTTACAGCAAGAACCACGTACATATAACAGCCTTCAATTAGCCCAAAAATTAGCAAAAGAACGCTCAGTAAAATTAAGTCCTGACTGGTTAAGGCAGGTACTAAAAAAAAGGGGATCTTCTGGAAGCGAACTTTGAAATTGCCACAAAGGAAAACAAGATCCAGTAGTACAGCAAATCAAACAGGCAGACCTAGAAATGCTGGAATTGGCGGCGGCAACGGGCGAAATAGATTTAAAGTATTTGGATGAATCAGGGTTTTGGAGGAAGTGAACCGAGTTACAGTTATTACTTTCGAGGTCAGCAAAAACGCTTGGAGCAGAGTAAACGTAGGGGACGAAGGTTAAGTATTATTGGGTTTCTTCAACCCCTAATTAGTTTTGTGTACGGTTTGGTAATTGGCGGCGTTTCAGGCAAATCTTATATCCAGATGATGGAAATGGAAGCACTTGAAGCCCAAAAAGCAGGACGTACCAGAGTCATCGTTCAGGATAACGGCCCAATACATAGGTGTAAAGAAGTACAACAATTATGGTCAAAGTGGGAAGCGATGGGTTTGTACATCTTCTTTTTACCTAAATATTGCTCCGAAATGAATCCGATTGAATTAGAGTGGCAACATCTCAAAAAAGATGAACTAGCCTCGAAAAGTTTTGAGGATGAATTAGACCTTGCCTATGCAGTTATTGATGGAATTCAAACAAGGGGAGAGAGGGGAAACTACAGTACACAACGTGTAAAGTTTAAATCTCATTCTTCTGCTTAACTTTCTGTTACATACTTATAAAATTTCTCCACGACTTACTTAAACTTAAGCAAAATTATTTTGATTTTGAGTAAAATTTATCAGATTTTCAAACTAAATCTTTTGGCCTGGTGATAACTTAGACATACAACACAAAAGCTTCTAGGCATTTAATACTAGCGTTATGCTAATAGTTTTATCTAGCATAGGCAGTGTTCGTATTGTTGATGCTAATTTACTTACAAATTAGATTATGTCAGTATTACGAGCCAGAGTTTCTGTCATCTGAATTAAATTCTCGCCATGTTGGCACACATTTATACTCTGATGCTATCCTTGAGCTTTGATAACCATGCTACGTACGATACTTCAAATTCAGTAATATTATTTACTAGTTTAGTTAATATATAACCAAGGTACTAATGATAAATGTGATGAAATTAGCATCAGTGCTAGATTCAGTAGTTTCACAATTTACGATCGCCAACCTGGTTTATAAAATTGTTGGACATGAGGCATCGGCTAAGGGGTGGTTTGCAACTGGAAACTGACGCTGAATTTAACAATATTTTTCTTGTTCCTAGTCCTGCGAGCCAGAAAAGATGAATATACTAGAAACAATTGATACTCCCATCGGAAGCTACGCACCAGATTTTGAACTCCCAGGAATTGATGGTCAAGTCCACCATCTTAGCCGTTATCTTGAGAAGTTCCGTGCAGTCGGTGTTGTTTTTATATGTAACAACTGTCCTTATGTAGAGTTGTATGTAGACAGACTCAAAAACATTCAAGCCGAATTCGCTCTTTCAAACTTTACCTTGATTGGCATGAATGGTAGCGACTCAGGGTCAACCTTTGAAAATATGAAAGTTTTTGCCCAGCGTCATGAGTTGAACTTCCCTTACTTGTGGGACCCAACCCAAGATGTAACCCGCAGTTTTGGCGCTACAAAAACACCAATGGCATTTTTGATAGATAGTACAGGCATAGTACGCTACAAAGGTCAAATTGACGATCGCCCCCAAGATCCAGCATCTGTGGGACAGGATTACTTGAAAACTGCGATCGCCTGTTTGTTTGCTGGCCAAGAAATAGTCATACCACAAACAGAACCAATAGGTAGTACATTGATTTGGCGTAACTAGACATAGATAGTCCCTCTAACTGCTATCTTAAATTGGAGGCAATTGCAACTTTTTTGATAAAGCGTAACTTCATGGGAACGAATTACCGACGGGTTTTACTCAAACTGAGCGGTGAAGCTTTAATGGGCAACATGGGCTATGGCATCGATCCAGAAGTGGTGAAAGAAATAGCCCAGGAAATAGCAGAGGTAGTAGCCACTGGGTCTCAAATCGCCATCGTTGTTGGCGGCGGCAATATTTTTCGTGGCGTCAAAGCAGCATCGGCGGGGATGGATAGGGCAACCGCTGACTATGTAGGAATGATTGCCACGGTAATGAATGCCATGACGCTGCAAGATTCGCTGGAGCGAATAGGAGTGCAGACGCGGGTGCAAACTGCGATCGCGATGCAAGAATTAGCGGAACCGTATATTCGTCGTCGTGCCATCCGTCATCTTGAAAAAGGGCGGGTGGTAATTTTTGGCGCTGGTTCTGGAAATCCCTTCTTTACCACAGACACCACTGCCGCATTAAGAGCCGCAGAAATTGAAGCTGAAGTGATTTTTAAAGCCACCAAGGTAGATGGAATCTACGACGCCGATCCTCATATTCATCCTAACGCCAAGCGTTATAAGACCCTCACCTACGCGCACGTTCTGGCTCATGATTTGCGAGTAATGGATAGTACTGCGATTGCCTTGTGTAAAGAAAATAACATCCCGATTTTGGTATTTGACTTGACGGTGCGAGGTAACATCCACCGAGCAGTCCTGGGAGAAACCATCGGCACCCTTGTGGGAGGTTCTTGTGAAATTAGCTGAAGCTGAGAGTACGATGCAAAAAACCGTTGAGGCGACTCAACGAGCGTTTAACACAATTCGCACTGGTCGCGCCAATGCGAGTTTACTAGATAAAGTCTTGGTGGACTACTACGGTTCGCCTACACCTCTAAAGTCAGTGGCAAACATTAGCACGCCAGATGCCTCGACAATTTTGATTCAACCTTACGAGCGCAACACTTTAAACATCATTGAGAAAGCAATTTCTCTTTCGGATGTAGGTTTAACACCCAGTAATGATGGTACCGTAATTCGGCTGAATATTCCGCCTTTGACGAGCGATCGCCGGAAAGAATTTGTCAAAATGGCCGCTAAGTATGCTGAAGAGGGTCGGGTGGCTATTCGCAACATCCGTCGCGATGCCCTAGACTCTATTCGCAAACAGGAGAAAGCCTCTGAAATCTCCAAAGATGAATCAAAAGACAACCAAGACAAGTTGCAAAAGTTGACAAATGAGTATATAGGCAAGATAGACGCATCGCTGGCAGAAAAAGAAAAAGACATCACGACTGTTTAAAGTCTGAGGTCTAAACCATAAAGGCTGAAGAATTTATCCCATTCTTCAGCCTTTAACTTTAGTCCAATACCTGGCTATTTTTTGTAGGGTGTGTTATGCCAAAGGCTAACGCACCGCCAGTAAGAGCTAAATTTTGTAGGTTGGGTTGAACAAAGTGAAACCCAACATAAAGTCGCGTATTGTTATGCGTATTATCACAGGTAATATTGGGTTTCGTTCCTCAACCCAACTTACTAGCTCAGTTTGATGATTGTTTAATATTAAGTATAAAGGTGAATTAGTCAAGGTCAATAAAGTCTCTGGGAGTAATAATCTGGTTTTGATATTCTGCTAGGGTCTTGAGTAATAAAAGGTCTCGATCTCCTGTGATTAAAAACTCTGCGTTGGTGTCTTTAGCAAGTTCTAAAAATTTATTGTCGTCTGGGTCTCTACAAATGTTTATTTGAGATTTTATTTGTATAAATTGACTGTATTTTTTAACTATATCCAACAAATATTATCTGTCTTCATCTGAGATATATTTATCGAACTTACGTTTATAGATTCGGATGCTTAATTCTTGATAAGTCTCCTCGCTTTGAGCAATTTTGAAATCTTTATAGGCTTTATCTAAAGCTTTACGGGCTGTTCCATTAGGACTCAGAGCAGCACTAAGTAAAACATTTGTGTCAATGACAATTAGTTTAGGATTCATCGGCGAGTAATTCTTCTAGAGTTTCTTCGCTTAGTCCTTTGGCTTGAGCATTTCTGCCGATTCTGTCAAAAACACTAAGTAAATCTTCATCTTGATTTTTTGGAGAGGTTTTCTTTATTTCTTGAATAAGTTGTTCTTGTTCTTCTGAGGGAAGTTGTAGGACAAGATTAAGAATTTGCTCGAAGGTTAGGGGGAGTTGATAGGTTTTTTGAGTCATAGTGAGTTCTAGAGTTAGAGAATAGAAACTTGTTAGCTCTTACTATAGCGGTTCCCAATCAAATCGATGAATCGCGTCTCTACAATACAATACCTGTGCCAAATCGAAAAATAGGCTGATTCGTAGGTTGGGTTGAGGAACGAAACCCAACCTACAAAAAACTGATTTGCCGAAGGTATTGGTAGGCGCGTTACCGTAAACTAATTGAGAAGCAAAATTTCAGCAATATGTACGATTGCATCATTGTCGGTGCTGGGCCAGCTGGTGGAACGGCTGCATATCATTTAGCGAAGCAGGGGCGCTCAGTATTAGTTTTAGAAAAAGAATCCCTGCCAAGATATAAACCTTGTGGTGGCGGTGTATCTCCAGCGATCGCTCAATGGTTTGACTTTGATTTTAGCCCAGCGATTTCACTAAAAGCAAACTTGCTGCGCTTTACTTGGAAACTTGGTGACCCCGTGGAAGCGAAAATCGCCACAAAAGAACCAGTTTGGATGGTGCGGCGCGACGTTTTCGATTATTTTTTAGTCCAACAAGCTCAGAAACAAGGGGCAAAGCTCCAAGATAATACTGAAGTAACTGGTATCGAATTTCAAAGCGATTATTGGCAAGTTAACACAGCTAACGAGCCAGTTACAGGTCGCTACTTAATCGCGGCTGATGGCGCAAAAGGTTCGATGGCGAAATGGCTGGGTTTTAAAGAACGTAAACGTCTCCTTACAGGAGCTTTGGAAGCAGAAGTTCCTGGTATTGCAGATAACAACCCGACAATTTATTTTGATTTTGGCTTAGCTAAAAACGGCTATCTATGGAACTTTCCGAAAGCTGATGGTTATTCCATAGGTGTGGGAACTTTTATCGGTCGTCAACCCCAGAACTTCAAAAAGATTTTGGATGAGTACGCCAAATCATTAAATGTAGACCTCACAACCACCAAGCAATACGGTCATCCCCTTTGTATTTGGGATGGTAATCAAAAGCTGCATACCCAAAATGCCCTTTTGGCTGGGGAAGCTGCTTGTTTAGTCGATCCGATGACAGCAGAAGGCATTCGGCCTTCAATTTTTAGCGGTTTACTCGCAGCTGCAAGCATTAATGAAGCACTTGCTGGTGATATTAACGCTTTAGAAAAATATAGCGAAGCCATTAACGAAGAATGGGGTACTGAAATGGCTTGGGCGCAAAAATTAGCCAAAGCATTCTATTTGTTTGCCAACATTGGCTACAAAGTTGGTATTAAGCACCCCTCAGCTCCCCAACTCATGGGTAAAATTATGTGCGGCGAACTCCGCTATGGCGATGTTGCTACTCGTGCGCTGAAGCATTTAGTTCCTGGGTTTAGTAATTGAGAGTTAGAAGTTAGGAGTTAGGAGTTAGGAGTTGGGAGTTTGGAGTTTCGAGTTTGGAGTTGGGAGTTGGGAGTTTCGAGTTATTATTCTCCTCTGCTCCCCTGCTCCCCATCTCCCCACCTCCCCATCCCCCCATCTCCCCAGTCCCTAATCTCCCAAATAAATACCCATACCACGGGCGGTTTTAACTAAGGTACCGTTGGGATCGACGGCGCTATATTGAGCGATCGCTTCTGTAATTGGTATGCTTAATACTTGGCGATTTTGCCAGGTGACCATGCGATCGTATTTACCCTCTGCAATCAGATTAACTGCGGCTACGCCAAAGGCTGTTGCAACTAATCTATCCAGTGGCGAAGCAGTCCCGCCGCGTTGAATGTGTCCTAAAACGGTGACTCGCGTTTCCACACCAATGTGCTGAATAATTCGATCCGCTAAATATTCGCCAATTCCACCGTATCGAGATTGACCTAAGCGATTTGTAATTGTGACGTTTTCCCCATCTTGGGTACGAACAGCTTCGGAAACAATAATCAAACAATAATTTTTGCCTTTCTCTTGGCGTTCTTTGATTTTGTGGCAAATGTGTTCGACTGTGTAGGGAATTTCGGGAATTAAAATGACATTTGCTCCGCCTGCAATTCCCGCAGCTATGGCTATGTGTCCTGCATCGCGCCCCATCACTTCCAAAATCATGACTCGGCTATGACTTGCAGCGGTAAAATGTAACCGATCTAATGCTTCCGTGGCAATATTTACTGCTGTATCAAAACCAATGGCGTGTTCGGTAACGCCAATATCATTATCAATAGTTTTAGGAATTCCAACTAAGTTAATACCGCCTTGTTGTGCGAGGCGGCGGAGAATTGCCAAACTACCATCGCCGCCAATACCAATCAAAGCATCTAATCCTAGTTCATGGTAACCTGCAATGATTTCTTCAGAGCGATCGCATAGACTTCCATCCGCCATTGGAAAAGCAAAAGGGTCGCCTTTATTAGTTGTTCCCAACATTGTGCCACCCGCAGTTAACAGCGAATCAACTTTATCTATTTCCAAGTTCGTGAATTGTGGCGGACGCGCCATTAATCCGACAGTCGCTTGGTGAATTCCTAGAACTTCCCAACTGTAAGTATTCACAGCACAATTTACTACAGCCCTGATGGCAGCATTTAAGCCAGAACAATCTCCTCCACTTGTAAGAATTCCAATGCGTTTGGGTTCTCCCAGATCTTTGCTTGACATTTCGATCCAAATATATCTATTAGCTGATTAAACTTAAGCCTGAGTAAGTAATAGATTAAACCCAAACAAACCTCTCTGTAGTAAATGCAAAGGTAATTTTATGTTGCTTTTGTGTTTAAAAACAAAACTATGTTTAATAATTCATAACTCAAAAGCTAGGAGTCAGAATTCAGGAGTAAAGCTGAAGACTTTCGAGTAAAGCGTCAGAATTCGTCGAAAATCAAGGCTAATATGGGTACTTGACTTTGTTCAAATTTATCAAATTGGGGTTTCCAAGTCCGAGCAAAAATTTACCTATTCTCGATTCTGACTCCTGAATTCTGGATTGGTGAATTCTGACAACTAACTGACCCAGCTGTAAAATATGAGTGTGGAGGTAGTAGTAGATTAAACCTCAAAAGTAATCGCCGAAAATGCTAGGGTGATTCTATGTCTGTTTTCAAAACAAGAAAAAACCAAGTTATTCCAACTCTAAAATATGAAGGTGGAGCAAAAGGTGACTAGTATTGATAATTACACCTTCTCTTTTTCAGGAGAAGTAACAATCCCTGAGGCTCCTCCTGGTTTTAAATCAGGTTTTATCGGCATTATTGGTCGGCCAAATGTCGGTAAATCTACTTTGATGAATGAATTGGTAGGGCAAAAAATCGCTATCACATCACCAGTAGCGCAAACCACACGTAACCGTTTGCGGGGCATATTAACTACACCAGAGGCGCAGTTAATATTTGTAGATACACCAGGAATTCATAAGCCCCACCATCAATTAGGGGAAGTATTGGTGCAAAATGCCAAAATAGCCATTGAATCAGTAGATGTAGTGCTGTTTGTGGTAGATGGAGCAGTGGCTTGTGGAGCAGGCGATCGCTACATTGCCGATTTGCTCAGTCGCAGCCAAACACCAGTAGTTATGGGTTTGAACAAAATCGACCAACAACCCGCCGATTCCCAGTTTTTAGATGATAGTTACGCCCAAATGGCCAAGTCCCATGAATGGGAAATCGTCAAATTTTCTGCCAAAACCGCCGCAGGATTACCACAACTGCAACAATTATTAATCGAACATTTAGAAATCGGCCCGTTATATTATCCGCCCGACTTGGTAACCGACCAACCAGAACGCTTTATTATGGGCGAATTGATCCGAGAACAAATTATACTTTTGACTCGTGAAGAAGTACCCCATTCAGTAGCGATCGCCATTGACCAAGTAGAAGAAACTCCTAATATTACCCGCGTACTCGCCACCATCAACGTCGAACGCGATTCCCAAAAAGGCATACTCATCGGTAAAGGCGGATCGATGCTCAAAGCAATCGGTAGCGCAGCCCGCGAACAAATCCAAAAATTAATCGCTGGCAAAGTCTACCTAGAACTATTCGTGAAAGTCGAGCCAAAATGGCGACAATCGCGGGTGAGTTTAGCCGAGTTAGGCTATCGCGTGGAAGAATAGAAAATTGTCATTGGTCATTGGTCATTGGTCATTGGTCATTAGCTATTAGTTATTTAGAAAGGACAAATGATAAATGGCAAAAGACAAATGACAAATGACAAATGACTAATAACTAACTTATGTTAAAAGTATTAATTGTTGAAGACGATCCAATGATGCAACTGGGGTTAGAGCAATCTTTAATGGCTCATCCCGATTTGGAAATTGTTGGACAAGCCGAAGATGGGTATTTGGGGGTGCAAGCTGCACTGCAACTCAAACCAGATGTAGTGGTTATGGACATTGGGTTGCCACGATTAGATGGCATTGCAGCGACGCAACAAATTAAGGCAGCATTACCAGCAACTCATGTGGTAATGCTGACATCGCATCAAACGGAGACAGAAATTATTGCTGCATTGTCTAGCGGTGCCGATGCGTATTGTATTAAAGGTGCAAGTGTGGAACGATTGTTAAATGCGATCGCTGCCGCAGTTGATGGTGCAGCTTATCTCGATCCGCAAATTGCCCGACAAGTAATTGACAATCTCAAACCACCCTCACCCACCAACAACACCGCTAACTTATCTGCCCGTGAATTAGAAGTATTGAAACTCATGGTAGACGGATTGAGCAACCCAGAAATTGCAAAAAAACTCTATCTCAGTCCCAACACGGTCAAAACTCACGTCCGAGGGATTATGAATAAATTAGCAGTGGACGATCGCGTACAAGCAGCGGTAGTTGCATTGCGTTCGGGTTTGGTTTGATTATTAAATCTTGTGCTTTGTATATTACTAATGACTACTTAAAATTTTATTTTTTTGATGCCAGAACAAATCCAAACTTTCAGTACCGAATATTTAGATCGGTGCGCCTATTTATATGTTGAAGTATTTAATAGTGAACCTTGGAACGAGGAATGGAGTTTTAATACTGCAAGAACCCGCTTGTTTGAAATTATAAATACACCAGGTTTTGTGGGATTTGTATTTAAACAAGATGAACTGCTAGGATTCCTGGGAGGTTATTGTAAGCAAGGGCAAAAAAGTAAAAGCTTTTATCTAGAAGAAATCTGTGTCCGACCTGATAAGCAGCGTCAAGGAATTGGCACAAAGCTACTCAACAAATTAATGGATACTCTAATTTATATTGAAGTGAACAGAGTTTATTTATTGACCAATAAGGATGGACAAGCAGAGACTTTTTACACGAAACATGGTTATCAAAGAAATCAGCAAATGATTTTTATGAGAAAACAGTTTTAGAAATGGGCAAAAACGACGGCATTCAGAATTAAAACAGCGTTTATAGCCGGGATGAATCGTTGTGTATTTCACCAAACTTTAAATCTGTATGGGTTAACTAACAATTTTAGAGGTAGCTTGCTTCTTGCAGAACGAGTATAAATTAACTTCCTCTCACACCTTTTGAAATTTTGGATTTTGAAGTTTTAATCCAAAATCCAAAATTTAAAATCTAAAGTTTGGTGATTTTTCTGGTTATTCATCTATCGATTCAGTTTTGGTGTCCGCGTTCAATGTCTTGTGATATCAAAACTTGGGGTAGATGATCAGTATTTACCTGTTCTTTTTGCGACAGTTCCTCTCCTTTTCCTTCCCATGAGTAATTGCAAATTTTAGTACTAAGTACTAAACCCAGCGTTTTGTTAATCATAAACGCGAAGCTATCGATGAAAATGAAGTCCAAAGTTCGACTAATCATAAATTCCTTTTCAGCTTTCTAGCATCAACTAACATTTACTACAAATGAGATAATGTAGTTTCCAGAAATTTACTGTCTCAAAATTTGTTAATTTATAATTCCTATAAACAAAAACTGCTGTGGTATACGTATATCTAAAGATATAGATAAGTAGCTCAACCTAAAAAAATGTAAGACGTAAATGTATATAAATGTAGGGTGTGTTATGCCGTAGGCTAACGCACCTCCATAGACTCTACATCAACTGAGGTGCGTTGCGCTTTGCGACAACGCACCCTACGTTTTATGTTTAATTAAGTTGACCTACTTATTAGGGGGTGTAACCCTACACCCATACTCCAGATTATGAATTAATTATTAGTAGACGATCGCGTGGAATCCTGCATGGCATTGTTAACACTAGATTTAATCGATTCTTTGTTAGAAGTCGCTAGATAAATACCTCCTAAAATTAAAGCCAGCCCTAGCAAGTTAAAAATACTCAAATTTTCTGAAAAAAGTATCCAAGCAACAATCGCAACAATCACTGGATTGAGTAACAATAGTAATGAGATGAATCCCGAAGAAAAAGTTTTCAGGCTGTATACAATCAGCCCATGACCCAAGGCTTCACAAATAGCACCTAGCGCAAATACTACTAACCATCCTGATAAGGTAACTGGGAAAACTTGTTTTTCAAAAATTAGCACTACTGGTATCATCAATGAAGTTGCGATCGCACAACGCCACACGAGTATCGTGAGAATTGAAAATTTATTACGAATCTGCTCGATAAGTAAAAAGTTGGCGGCATAAAAAACCGATGAAATGACGGCAACAACGTCACCTGTAATATTATTATTAGAGTGTAATAAATCTTCAAATCCAACAGCGATCGCACCCACTACAGCCAAAATCAAACCGATAATAAATTTGCGCCCAAAAATTTGACCAAAAAATAGCCATCCTCCTAATGTAGTAAATATCGGATTGAGACTACCTAAGGCATTAGCATTAGCAGCACCAGTTTGAGTTAGCGACCAAGTCCAAGATAATCGCCCTAATACATGAACTAAACCCACTGCTATTAAAAACGCTATCTCTTTAATTCGATAAGGCTGCTCTGGTAAAATCGGTTTATCGTCTTGAATTTGAATACGTGCTTGGTTAATTCCAGTCCATAATCCAAAGATAATAGTTGCTATCCACAAGCGATTAAATAATGTAGCAACAGCACTCATCTGACTAACAGCAATTTTAATAAATATTGCTGTTGAGGATAAAGCTAATAATGCAATTATGACTACTATTATCGGCAGAATTTTTGAAGCTTTATCAGATTTGTCTTGTGTTAGGCTTAATTTATTTTCTACCATTTGATTATTATGAATTAAACAAACTGCCAATTTTGAATTGGTCATTAGTCATTAGTCATTGGTCATTAGTGATTGGTCATTTAGCGATAATAAAGGGTAAAAGACTGTCTTCTCCTATGGGAGATGCTGGGCTGCGCGAATACGTAGAAAATGTACAATTTAGAGGCGTATCAGGTTATTACTATTGGCATTATTGAGGTAGTAGTGCCAGAGAAGTCTTGCAGCGATCGCCCGCCACGGTCGCCAGTGTTGGGTCATTGCTTCGAGTTGTGCTGGTGTTGGACGTGTTCCCAAATTTTTGAGCTTTTGTAAAGCGATCGCTAACCCTAAATCGCCTTTGGGAAAGACATCAGGACGTTGCAGTGCCATGAGTAAATAAATATCAACTGTCCAATCTCCAATTCCTTTGAGACGCTTTAATTCAGTTCTGATAGTGGTTTCGTCCATTTTTGAGAGGTTACTGAGGTCAAGCTGACCACTGGCGATCGCATCCGCCAACCCACGACAGTATAAAATTTTTTGGCGACTGAATCCAATCCCTTTTAATTGAGCATCATCCAATGTCAGAAAATTTTCTGGCGTCAGCGTTACAACAACCCCAGATAAACGTGTAAATATAGCCTTTGCAGCTGCTAAGGAAACTTGTTGTTCCAAAATTATCCACACAAGCGTTGCAAAACCCGGTTCTCTTGACCAAATTGGTGGAGGCCCCAGTGTTTCTAAAATCTGAGCCAAATCATTGTCAAGACTGGCAAGTGCCATTAAACCACGGCTCAAACTTTCTTCGGTTAGCGATTCTAGTTCAGGTATTTGAGTCATTTTTGCAATAATTCTAATATCTAACAATTACTAAGGTATCAAATTTAACGCAAAGCAAATGTCGCAAAATTCAGAGATAAACCCAATCAAAACTGAGAATATCGATCTATCGAAACTGAATAAAGAATTCCCCACTTTTTGCCCCAATAGCCGCGAAGAATGGCGAAAATGGTTAGAAATAAACCATCTCACTTCTTCTGGAGTGTGGCTCATCTACTACAAAGTCAAAAGTGGTAAACCAAGTGTTCGATATACCGAAGCAGTAAAAGAAGCCTTATGTTTTGGTTGGATTGACAGTAAAGTCAAATCATTAGATGCAGAACGTTATATGCAAATATTTACACCTCGAAAAGCAAAAAGTGTGTGGTCAAAATTAAATAAACAATATATTGAAGAACTTATCGAACAAGGTTTGATTACTAAAGCAGGTCTGGAAAAAATTGCAATTGCAAAACAAAATGGAGCGTGGAATTCCTTAGACGCGATCGAAGCATTAACTATTCCCTCAGATTTAAATCAGGCATTAGAAGCAAACAAAACTGCCAAAGATTATTTTGAAGCATTTAGCAACTCATCCAAAAAGAATATTCTTTTTTGGATTGAGAGTGCTAAACGTCCAGAAACAAGGTTGAAGAGAATCGAACAAACTGTTAATTCCGCAGCGCAGAACAAAAGCCCATTAGGACGCTAAAAGTTTTTGTTAGTATAGCAATCCTAAATGAGTCCTGAAAAATATGGATAAGGAAACGTAGACGCGCCAGCGGCTTGCCGCAGGCTACCGCTAAGAACGCATAGACACGTAGTGGCTTCCCGCAGGAGAGGACGCAAAGGTAAGAAAGAATAAAGAGATATATAGATAGTGGTTACCAATCAAATGAGGTACAGAAATTTTTAGGGGCGCAAAGCTTTGCGCCCCTAACTCATACTTCAGTAGAACGGTAAATGCTACAGCAGATTGCTACTTTGTGAGGTACAGATACAGGACTTACGCAAAAGATAACGAAAGTAGCGGTAATTCATGAATTACCGCTACGCAAGAATAAGGTTTTCAGTCACATATTGCGTAAGTCCTGAGATAATTGTAGGGGTAGAATATATTGTGCCCCTACCCATGTACTTCATTTACCTGAAATACGCTGTATATAATTTTCACAAATGATTTAGGGCTGCTATATCAATCTTAAATAGCATTTATAAATAAAGGCATACCTGTGTACGCCTTGATAGTCCATTCATTGATTAATAATTATTTAAGAAAATGGCTGAACTCAATGCATTTTAATTAAAAGAGTTTGAGAACTGATTAGGATCTAAATCAGTAGGAAATACTAATATTTCCATACCTTCTAGTTTGGCTTTATGGCACAATAAAATTGCCTTTTCTAAAGAACAATATTTAATTGGAACCCACCCGTCGTTATAAAAGTAGACAGTCACTCGGCTCATTGCATACTCTTTCAACGGTAGTGGAAGATGCCAGGACGAGTCCACAATTTGAACCTTACCTGTTGAGTCCATGCTTTGAACCTCTATTACTAAGTATATTTACCTCACCGATTTCTCCCACTACTTTCGCTCATTCAGGTGAGTATTAGTAACTATCATAGGTAATAAACAAATTGGTCTTAAAGTCGCAACTTTAAGACTCTAATACCGTTTTTTTGTGAAGCTGCATATATTTACCCCCTGTAGTCCCCCCGATGCCTTGGGGAGACTACAGGGGGTCTTGATTAGGGAATACAAAATAAAAAAATATACAACTTTTCTTGTGGGGTGGGCGTCTCGCCCACCCGTACAAAAGGGCGGACAAGATGTCCACCCCACAAGACTGGACAATTTATTTCTTGGTAATCCCTTATGTGCATCTTCATACAGAATTGGTATAAAGAGATGTTAATACTAGCAAGAGGGGCAAAGGCGCAGGGAAAAGAATTAGAGACTAATCACTGGTATAGAGTATTTTGTGAAATGGTGTTACTCGTAAAAGTTTTAGTACTATTGTCTCGCCCCTCAGTTTTAAGATTGCATCCTAGTTGGCGAGTATCAAAGCCTCATTAATGAAGTTCAAATACTCATTAATGGAGTTCAAAGCCTCATTAATGGAGTTCAAAGCCTCATTAATGGAGTTCAAAGCCTCATTAATGGAGTTCAAAATTAGGAATTACGAACTGCTTAAAGCAGTGCTAGTGTTGGTGGACTCGCTCCAGCAACCATAAAGAGGCGACAGTACCTACATAGTGAGCAGCAATTCCAGTGATGTCTGCCACAGCAACAAAAACATCCATCGGTCGAATAATCCTGTAGGGGTCAGTGATTGCTACTCCTGGAGGTTGAGATATGGATTTTGCCACTAGCACGAATATGGTTGAACCAGTACCGAAGAGAGTTAATAATATTCCTACTAAACTCAGAATTATCCCTAGACGGAGGATTTTAGTTGTATCTGGCTTACTAGGACGTAAAGCTGGATTGTCATTTTCTAGAGCTTTGCCTATGCGAGTGTAACGAAAATCTAAATAGAGACTGAATAACAATAGTATAATTCCGCATACAGCCCAAAATACGCCAATTCCAAGACCAGTATTTGGTTGTTGAACGAAGCCACGACCAGTTAAGGCAAACAATAACGCTAAGACAGAAACTACTCCAATTGCCAATTGCAACCATAAAGTAATCCAGCCTGTCAGGCGAATAGTATTACCAATTCCTTGCGTTTCTGGTGCTAGCGAACGCATTCCCGATTCAGTTTGCATATCAATTACCATTAAATTTAATTACGTTATCCCCCTATTGCTCAGAATATTTCCCCGCTTTACCCTATACCCCCACCTTGAGACAGAATCGGCTTGTCATCTTAGGGAATAAATGGAGAAGTGGGGCATGGGGCGTAGGAAGAGGACAAGGGGAAAGGGAAAGGGGTATGGTTCGACCCTTCTCTACGAGAGGCTTCGCCAACGACAAAGCTCAGGACAGACAAGCTCACCAACCGGGGAAAAGGGGAAAGATTAAATTTATTCCTTTACCCTTTACCCTTTACCCTTTCCCCTTTACCCTTTACCCTTTACCCTTTACCCTTTCCCCTTTCCTAATGCACATAATTTAAAATCCTGCCAAACGATAAAAAGTTATCAAACTCAAGGATGATGAGTGATTAACAGCTAAATTGACAAAATAACACTATAAAGAGTGATATTTCAGCGATAGATAGCGCTTGTAAAGGATAAAGGGCATGATTAAATCTTGGATGGTAATTGGGGGTGTGGCTTTCTTAGTTGCCTTGGCGGCTAACGCGATTACACCTGGCGATCGCCAATGGTTCAAGCGCTTACAACGGCCGAGATGGCTAACTTTTGAAGGCGCGATTCCAATTATTTGGACTGTAATATTTATTTGTGGTGCTTGGTCGGCTTATATTGTTTGGGAAAAAGACCCAGGAAGCACTTCAACCTGGTTAATTATGGGTTTATATTTGCTATTAGAAATAGTCACTATTGCCTATACGCCTGTAATGTTTAGGCTTCGTAGCTTAAAAATAGGTACAATTCTCGGTGGCACAGGTTTTCTCATTGGTGCTTTGTTGATGCTTGCAGTCTTAAGTATTTCTGGTTGGGCAGCACTATTACTAATTCCTTATTTACTCTGGAGTCCCATCGGAACTTATACCACTTGGCAGATGATTAACCTCAATCCCCAAGATGCGTAGTATTATTTGAGATTTTGAAGTGGGAATCGCCTGCTGTATCCAGGTTTTGTATATCCATTGGTCATACTAAGTTGCAGTAAAAGAAAGTAACTTGGCTGCATTAGGAGTGGGTAGAAATGCGATTAACCCTTGTCTGTACCGAATGGGGAGTAAGAATATTCTGTTTTAACGTAAGTTAGTATCACAATTATTTTTCAAATTTCTATTAAGATTAGCACCAGCGAATGATTTAACCTATCCTCTAAATTGTCAAACTTGCAGTGTATGACTAGACAAAATACGCAAGCAGGAGTGCAGTATGATTTCATCTTGGATAGTAATTGGAGCTGTAACTTTTTTTGTCGCCCTTGGTAGTTTCTTCATCACACCCCGCGATGTTAAATGGTTTGCTAAGTTAAGCCGCCCTCGATGGCTAGTTTTTGAGCCGCTGATTCCATTCATCTGGACTGCGATTTTTATTTCTGGTGCAGTTTCAGCCAATATTGTCTGGCAAAAAAATCCAGAAGGCATAGTTACTTGGCTATTAATGGCTTTGTACCTTTTGGTGGAAATTATCACAGTTGCCTACATACCTTTAATGCTGAGGTTTCGTAGTCTTAAAGTAGGAGAAATACTCGGAGTATTTGGTTTAATTTGTGCCGTTGTCCTTGCTATCTGCATTTTGCCGATTTCTCCACTAGCAGCGTTTCTACTTCTTCCTTATCTAATTTGGACTCCCATTGGAACTTACACCACAGAAGAGTTAAGGGAATTAAATCCCCAAGATGCTTGAAGAAGAATTCAGAATTCAGGAGTCAGAATAACAAAGTCATGTTTCACGATTTCTTCATCTGCTAATCGAACTCAAATTTACAGCATTTTTTAGGTAAATGAAGTACGCGGGTAGGGGCACAACAATGTTGTGCCCTTAGACGATCTGTACCTTACTCCTTTGCAATATGCTGTAATTCTAAATTCTGAATTCTAACTCCTGACTCCTGAATTCTTTCTACATAAGACGCCCATAACGGGCGTTAAAACTATTAGCTGGATTAGATTGATTATTCAGCCAAGCCCACATTTGATCGCCAAAAGAAAAATGCCACCATTCTTTAGGATTGCGTTGAAAGCCGGCTTTTAGCATTACATCTTGCAATAGCTGACGGCGAGCATGATATTTTTCTGCTTGTGGGCGATCGCCATTAGCATAATAATCGGGATGCGATCGCCCTGACATTTCATCAATGGGCGAACCCATATCCACTATTTCCCCAGTATCATCTACCAAGGTCACATCCACCGCAGCGCCAGTGCTGTGAGGTGGGGGAGTTTTTTCATCTAAACTCGGTACAGCCCAAATTTCATAAACCGCCTGCCAAATTTCTTGGCGTTGGTTTGCTGATAATTCCCCCTCAGTCAGTCCTCTTTCTCGTACTGCTTGCGCGAAGCTGTAATCTACCATAAACTGTTGGACTGCGATCGGGCGATAGGCGTCAAATATTTGAATCCGCCATTTCGGACGCAACAATTCAAGATAATTTTGCGCTCGAATCAAATTTTCAATGACACTTTGACGGAGATAATAAGGAGAGCGATCGCCATAAGGCGCACCTAACTTTTCATAAGGATGGGGAGATTCCACCGCAAACAATTCCAAAGGAATCTCCACCAATGACTCGCCACACTCAAAAATCGGAATTTGATGATAAGGTCTCATCTAGTTAGCTACACAGGACTTACGGATTTTAACGCAAGCATAGCATTCTGCGTAACTATTATCTTCTTCCTTTGCGCCTTTGCGTAGAATACAAATTTTTCTCAAATTAATAGCGCCCGAAAAATGTAACAATACCATATATCTTCCTCCCATTATTTAGGAAGATACTGGCACAAAAAATTAATAGAAAAAATCAACTATGGCAGATAGAACAAAAATTATTTCCTTTGAACTTTCTGACGGCAGAATAATTAAAGTAGAGGTTACGCCTATAGGGGAACAACCTGTTTCTGATGAAACCAGAGTTTTTAAACAAGCCACAGAAATTATTAAATCCATTGCAGAAGATGTCGCAGGTACATTAAAAGATATTAGCGAGACAGTCAAACCAGATAAATTTAGTGTCAAACTAGGTTTACAAATTGGAGTTGAGTCAGGACAACTAACCGCTTTAATTGTCAAAGGAACAGGCACAGCTAACCTGGAAATTACGATGGAATGGGGTAAATAAAAGTTGATTGTCTTACACTTGTGGTAACCTTTTTACAAAGATGCTAGGTGAGAACAATTAATGGGTAACGAAGACGATTTACAACGCTGTACAGTGCGTTTAAATGTTGCTAGTAGTCAGGGAACAGGTTTTTTTGTTGCACCGAATTGGATTCTCACCTGCGCCCATGTGGTTGAATCTGCGAAAGATAACCCCGTGCAAGTATTCTGGAAAGCAGGAAACCAGAATTACACAGCTAAAGTTACCCAATTATACAAATATCCCCTTGATTTAGCCCTTTTACAACTGGACGAGAATTGTTTGGATCATCCCTGTGTTGAATTGGATGACACAGAACCGAAAACCAACGATGATTTATATATTTTCGGTTATCCGAAGAATAGCGAAGTTGATTATTCGCTAGGTGATTCAGCAAGTTTTAAATATGAAGGAATAAGTTTTAAACAGGATATTATTCTCTATAAGTTAAAGCAAGGGCAAGTTATCTCAGGGTTTAGCGGCTCCCCTTTACTAAATTTACTAACAGGTAAAGTTTGTGGAATTGTGCATCTTTCCCGCGATGAGGGTAACGATTTAGGTGGACGGGCAGTTTCGGCTCAAGTTATTGTGAAGCAATTTCCCGAAATTGCGTTACTTAATAAACAATTTCATCAGCCAAAGTCTAAAGGTGATAATCCATTTGAATATGGTCTGCCTGTTCCTCCAGAACGTTTTTACGGACGGAGGAAAGAGATTTTAGAGATAAAAAACCGCATTGGCGCGATTAGCCCTCAATGTGTCAATTTGGTAGGCTTGCGGCGCAATGGAAAAACCTCTCTATTGCGATATATCAAAGAAAAAATCAGCGAATTTTGTTCGCCAGAACAAAAGCCTTTAGTTGTTGACTTAGATTTAATGAATAGGAATTTTCATACTCCAGAGGGGATTATTGAAGGCTTAAGGCGAGGGATTAACAGACTAACAGGGAATTCTCCTTGGTTCAAGGAACATAATGAAGATGGCTTTGCAGTAGAAGATGGCTTACAGGATTTAGTAAATCAAGGGTATCGTTTAATTATTTTATTGGATGAATTTGAAGCCATTGCTAGTAAAAAAGATAGATTGGAATTGTTTCAGGATTGGGGAGAAGATTGGCGTTCTAAGGCTTCTGCGGGTTTATTAACAATGGTAATTGCCAGCAAACGCCCTGTTAATGAAGTTTACGAAACTTTGAGTCTGGGTTCTCCCTTTGCCAATATTTTCAGTACGACTATTTTAGGGGCATTAGACGAGGAAGCTTGGCAAAGCATCATCCAGAAAGGATTTCTGCCTAATTCTGCGGTATTACAATGGGTGGATGAGTTAGCAGGAGGGTTGCCCTATTATGTGCAGATGGCGGGGGCAATGTTGTGGCAAAATAGGAATCAAGAAATAGCTAAAAATGAGTTTAATTTTCAAGCAAAGCCTCGTTTTGAAGAACTTTGGAAAGATTTAACCGAAGTTGAACGTTTAGCATTGCGTTATGAGTTGGGAGGGGGTAATTTACCTATTCGCGATCGGGCAATTGTAGATAAGCTTCAGCGTCATGGTTTATTACGGAAGAATGGGGGTTTATTTAGCAGTGTGTTTGCAGAGTTTGTGAAAGGTTAAAGATAAACTAAGAAGCCAAAGATTCAAACATTAAATATAAAAAATGTTGCTGTTTTTGCGAGAAACTTGGGAACTATTTTGGTGGGCAATGTTTTGTCCTTCAAGGCTTCAGCAACGAATTAATAAATGGTTGCCTCAAGAAGAAAAACATGGACGCAGACCAGACACAAATTTTTATAATATTTTAGTTTTCGGAAACTTACGATTTCTTAGTCAATATTTATTACTATTATTTATTTTTAATATCCCTCTTATTTTAAGGCTGATTGAGCGTAATGAATTATTAGATTGGTTACAGTTACCTTGTGTAATGTTAATTGCTTATACAACAGGAGTTTTATTTTTACCTTTAGGACTGGTTATCCCCTTGTTGTGGTTGATAGTTGTATTCAATCAGCCTAATAGCTGGTTCAAGGGCTTAATAGAAGCTATAGGAGTGGCAGGAGGAGTGACGGGAGAAGTGGCGGTGGTCGTGGTGGGAGTCGTGGTGGGAGTCGTGGTGGGAGGAGTGATGGGAGGACTGGCGGTGGTCCTGGCGGGAGAAGTGGCGATGGTCGTGGTGGGAGTCGTGGCGGGAGGACTGACGGGAGGACTGGCGGGAGGACTGGCGGTGGTCGTGGTGGGAGTCGTGGCGGGAGGAGTGGCGGGAGTTGCTACTTTACCGCTTACTTGGTTTTCCGTTGTTGCAAGTTTAATCGCTTTTGCTCTTGCACCAGCAAAAGACAAACGAGTTTTTATCATCACTACAGTGATTTTAATAGCTCTTTCTGCCCAAAATTTAGGATGGCTTTCAGCATTAATTATCCCTGTAACCTTAGTCAGCTATTACAGAATATTTCCTGATTATTACTTTAGCTCTTTAAATAGTTATTATATATTTCGTCATGATCTATTAAAAATTTTTGGATTTTCAGATTCAACAATTAGGTGGTTACGGTTACGTAAGCAACCAGCAGAAATACTTTTTCAATTACCTCCTTACACTAGCGAATTTCTGTGGATACCTTTACCTAATCATGCTCAACTTCTTGTTTCTGAATTTCGTGAAAGACCTCAACAAGCCTTAACAATCTTTCAATATACCCAAACTTTTTCCTTACCAGGATTTCAAATAACCCTGCAAAATGCCTTACCGCAAATTGTCGCTGACCAACTCAAGAAAATTATAAGTATCCCAGAACTGCTTTTTACTGCCAACTCAGATCATCCTATATTACCCTTCCTGATTTCCCCCTTCTATCACCTCGATTCTGACAGCGATACCCCCACTCCAGAAACACCTTTGCCAAAGGTTAAACCCGAACTTTCTATCCTTCTCCCTCGCTTGCAAACTATTATTCAAGATATTCAATCTGCACTTGAAAATCAAAATATACCCCTACGAGAACGAGGATTAGAAAAAATCAATGACAAGCTTGTTCGATTGCAATCCCAATTACCCTCTTTCGGACTTAAAAACGAAGCAATCAAACGCTGGACACCTGTACTGGAACATTGGCAAAAAGTTATTGAACTGGAACAAAATGAACAACGCAAACTTTCTCAAGGCGAACTAATCAACCCGTTCCAATATGGAAATCCGGTGCGACTTGACCAAAAAGATTTGTTTAAAGGTCGTCAGAGATTTGCCAATGAAGTTGTCCGTCGAGTTTTAGACCGTGACCGACCTACCCTTGTGCTGCATGGCCCCCGTCGCTGTGGTAAAACTTCCTTTTTGTATAATTTTCCCCGCCTGCTTCCAAGTGATATCCTCCCCGTATTTGTGGATATGCAAAGTTCCGCCATTACCACCAACGAATCTGACTTTTGCTTTGGCTTAATCCGTGCAATTCATAAAGACTGCAAAAGTCAAGGCGTTCAATTACCAAACATTCCCAAACGCACTGATTTTCAACCTAGTCCCTATACCACCTTAGAAGATTGGTTTGATGAAGCATTTAACCAAATCGGAGAACGGCGCATACTTCTCAACCTTGATGAATTTGAAAAAATCGGTACCGCCATCGAAAAGGGACAGATAACTATACGTTTATTTGACGAACTGCGCCACTTAATTCAACATTACGAACAACTCGGTTTTCTGTTTTCTGGGGTGCAAACTTTAGAAGAATTAGGCCCGAATTGGAGTAGCTATTTTATCAGCGTTGTCCCGATAGAAATGCTTTATCTTGAACCTAACGAAGCCGAGGAATTACTGCTTAATCCAGATCCAGATTTTGCACTGCGTTACGATTCAGGCATTGTAGAAGAAGTCTTAAAGCTTACCAATTGTCACCCTTACTGCCTACAATTATTGGGCGCATCAATGGTAAATCAAGCTAACTTTAACCATACTGATTTTATTACTACCGAACTCTTGCAAGCTTCTATTAATGACGCATTTATTTCCGGTCAGCCTTATTTTACAAATATTTGGACAGAGTTTACAGGAACTACACCAGAAGAAATGATAATTGGTCAAGAATTATTATTACAAGTTGCCAAGACAGATATTTTATTACCTATAAATACTGAAATTGCTGAAAAAGTATTAACCCGATTGTTGCGTTATCATATTTTACACAAAATTAATGGAGGATATGATTTTGAAATTCCTCTGTTAAAACAATGGGTGAGAGAGTGTGCAATAAAAAGCTAATTATTTAAACTTAGGATGGTGCGTTAGCCTTCGGCATAACACACCCTACTAGCGTGACAAGACTAAGTTCTGTTGTTGCATATAGGCTAATACCATTTCACTTCACTCATTTACGAGTTTGATCCGCGTTACCCCACCCCGATTTTGTCTAAAGCCAAAATCGCCCCTCCCCTTGGCAACTACGGTGTACACATAAGTCGAATTTCTTATTAAATCCCGGAGATTACCCCCCTTAATCCCCCCTTATAAAGGGGGGAAAAAGAGATCTTGTTCCCTCCCCTTGACAAGGGGAGGGCTAGGGTGGGGTAATTCGATAACTTGTGTGTACACCGTAGCCTTATAAAGGGGGGAAAAAGAGATCTTGTTCCCTCCCCTTGACAAGGAGAGGGCTAGGGTGGGGTAAAACAATTGTGGGGCAAGAGTTTGAGCTTAAGTTGACACGTATGGGCATTGCCGTGCCCCTACCAAGGTATTTGTATCATCATTTAACGTACTTTGATGGAGTAGCAAGCTACCCGTAGCGTCTGGCAGAAAAGTATTGCTCCTCTAATCAAATGATTTTGTTGATGAACGGAATGTGTTTGTTGATAAACGGGATGTGTTTGTTGATGAACGGGATGTGTTTGTTGATGAACGGAATGTGTTTGTTGATGAACGGGATGTGTTTGTTGATGAACGAGATGTGTTTGTTGATGAACGAGATGTGTTTGTTGATGAACGAGATGTGTTTGTTGATGAAAATCATAATTTAAGTAAAATTGTATAGGCGTAGTCCCTCGTAAATCGACATCTGGTAATTTCATCGTCTATGAATATGCCCTAAGAGACTTGAAATCTTATAATTGATAGTTGGTTTTTGTTTAAATGCTCGATCAAAACCAAACACCTATATTAGACGCCTTAAAAGCTAATGCAACACGCTCCCACGCTCCTTTTTACACGCCAGGACACAAACAAGGCAAGGGCATCTCTCAACCTCTAGCCGATTTACTTGGGAAAGCTGTCTTTCGCGTTGACTTAACCGAATTAGGAGATTTAGATAATCTTTTTGCACCCCAAGGGGTAATTCAACAAGCACAACAATTAGCAGCCGAAGCATTTGGCGCTTCGCAAACATGGTTTCTTGTTAACGGTTCTACCTGTGGAGTTGAGGCGGCAATTCTCGCTACTTGTGGTGCAGGCGATAAAATCATTTTGCCTCGAAATGTGCATTCTTCTGCGATCGCCGGCTTAATTCTCTCCGGTGCTATCCCAGTTTTTCTCAATCCTGAATACGATCCAGTTTTAGATATTGCCCATAGCATCACACCGACTGCTGTAGAATCTGCACTCCAACAACATCCCGACGCTAAAGCAGTGTTGACAGTGTACCCAACATATTACGGTGTTTGCGGAGATTTAAGGGCGATCGCCAACATTACCCATCAATATAATATTCCTCTAATCGTAGATGAAGCACACGGCGCACACTTTAGCTTTCATCACGAATTGCCCACTCCAGCTTTAGCCGCAGGTGCAGATTTAACTGTGCAATCCATCCACAAAGTACTCGGTGCGATGACACAGGCATCAATGTTGCACGTTCAAGGTAATAGGATAGATAGCGATCGCATTAGTAAAGCCTTGCAACTCCTACAGTCTACCAGTCCCAGTTATATACTTTTAGCTTCTCTAGATGCAGCGCGTCAGCAAATGGCACTCCACGGAAAAATGCTGATGTCTCAAACTTTGCAACTTGCCCAAGAAGCCAGAACCAAAATCAGCCAACTTCCTGGCTTATCTGTCTTAAGCCCCCCTTTTCAAGGGGGGTTGGGGGGATCTCCTGGTTTTGTGGCTTTAGATAAAACGCGATTAACCGTGACTGTTTCTAATTTAGGTTTAACCGGATTTGCCGCAGATGAAATTCTAGATGAAAAATTTGCCGTTACTGCTGAATTTCCCTCCCAGCAGCACCTTACTTTTATTATTAGTTTGGGCAATACCGCAGCTGATATCGAACAATTAGTGCAAGGTTTTACTACTCTTGCCAAAGAATATCGCCGAACTAACGCTACTGTTAAAAACTATATTTGGCAGGATATTGCTGAAACATCCGGTACTAATTTGTATTTGTCTCCCCGTGAAGCTTTTTTTGCTCCTAGTGAAACATTACCTTTAGCAAAGACTTGCGATCGCATTTGTACCGAAATCGTCTGCCCCTATCCTCCAGGAATTCCCGCGTTAATGCCAGGGGAACTCATCACTAAACCCGTTCTCGATTACTTGCAACAAATCCAGGCGATGGGAGGATTTATCAGTGGTTGCAATGATACTACCCTCAAAACGTTGAAAGTCGTTAAATAGCGTACTAATTTCCTAGTTTTAGGACTTCTATAGTACAAAAATAGTCGCAAAAGCTGCTATTTATGTCGCAAAAGCTGCTATTCATGTCACAAAAGCTGCTATTCATGTCGCAAAAGCTGCTATTCATGTCACAAAAGCTGCTATTCATGTCACAAAAGCTGCTATTCATGTCACAAAAGCTGCTATTCATGCCACAAAAGCTGCTATTCATGTCACAAAAGTTAGTTTACGAGTTCAAAAGCTCCTTTTAAAGTCACAAAGTTATAGTATTTGGTATCTTTCGCCACAAACGCAATCGAACAAGTTGCTTAAAATAATCCCAAATTTTTGGCAGCATAGCGCATGAAGCGAACTTATTTACATATTTTCGCTCATGCGCTATTTCCTTGTCCCCACCTTCTACAATAAAAATAGATTTATTGAGATTTGTATAGTTGGGGAAAAGCTGTCATGGCTCCCGCCGTTTTAATTCAAAATTTGCAAAAATCCTACGGCACGGTGGTTGCCGTTAAGGATGTTTCTTTTCAGGTAGAGTCAGGAGAAATCTTTGGTTTACTTGGCCCCAACGGTGCTGGCAAAACTACCACCTTGCGTGCCTTGTGTACCCTCACCACACCTGATGCTGGCAAAATCGAAGTATCTGGGATCTCTGTCTTAGATAATCCGAGAGTTGCAAGACAAAAACTAGGCTATGTAGCTCAGGAAGTCGCTATAGATAAAGTGTTGACTGGACGAGAACTGCTGCAATTGCAAGCAGCACTTTATCACATTCCAGGTGCAGTAGCCAAACAGCGTATTGAGACAGTATTGGATTTGCTCGGTTTACAAGAATACGCCAATAAAAAAACCGGAACCTACTCTGGCGGTTTGCGTAAGCGCCTTGATTTAGCTGCTGGCTTACTCCACGCACCGGATGTTTTAGTCTTAGACGAGCCAACTGTAGGACTTGACATAGAAAGCCGATTCGTGGTATGGGAGTTTTTGAGAAAATTACGCGCCTCTGGGACGACGGTAGTAATTACCAGCCATTATTTAGAAGAGATTGACGCCCTAGCCGATCGCGTGGCAATTATCGATCGCGGCGTTGTAATTGCGGCTGGGACACCTTCGCAATTGAAAGATCAAGTAGGTGGCGATCGCATCACCTTGCGAATTCAGGAGTTTTCCCCGATTGAAGAAGCAGAAATTGCTAAAAACCTCCTCCAATCTTTGCCCTTCGTGCAAGAAGTCATCATCAACAACGCCCAAGGTAATTCTCTCAACTTGGTGGTAACGCCCCAAAATGACGTTCTCATCAAGATACAGCAAACCCTAAATACCGCTGGCTTGCCCATATTTGGCATCGCCCAATCTCGCCCCAGTCTCGATGACGTTTACCTCGCCGCCACAGGACGCACCCTCATGGATGCAGAGCTAGCAGCGATCGCTACCCGCGATCCCAAAGCTGAGAAAAAGCAGAATATGAGATAGGGAATGGGGAGCTAGGGGAAAAGGTTAAAGGTTAAAGGGTAAAGGGATAAATTTAACCTTTCCCCCTTACCCCTTTCCCTTTCCCCCTTCCTAATGCCCAATCCAAAATCCAAAATCAAAAATCAAAAATTCTTATGAGTGTTACTCCTAAATCCGATCTCAATTGGCAGACACTAGCATCGCCGCAAGCAGATGCTAATGCTGCTCCTAATTTTTTCGGCGAACTGGTACAAGAGACGTTGGCTTTAACTCGTCGCTTGTTTATTCAATTGCAACGTCGCCCTTCGACATTAATCGCGGGAATTATTCAGCCGGTTATGTGGTTGGTGCTGTTTGGTGCTTTATTCCAAAATGCACCCAAGGGCTTATTTGGCAGTACGACCAATTACGGTCAATTTTTGGCTGCTGGAGTAATCGTATTTACAGCATTTGCGGGAGCGTTGAATGCTGGTTTGCCGGTGATGTTTGACCGCGAGTTCGGCTTTTTGAATCGTTTGCTAGTAGCACCCTTAGCATCGCGGTTTTCCATTGTCTTTGCTTCGGCAATCTTCATCATCAGCCAAAGTTTACTGCAAGCAGCGGTGATTGTAGGAGCAGCAGCGTTTTTAGGTGCGGGACTACCTGATGCAGCTGGTTTAGGTGCGATCGCTTTAATCGTTTTCCTCCTAGCTTTGGGTGTGACAGCCATTTCCCTGGGGTTAGCTTTTGCCTTACCCGGTCACATCGAACTAATTGCGGTAATTTTCGTCACTAACTTACCACTATTATTTGCTAGTACAGCTTTAGCTCCTCTCTCGTTTATGCCCCAGTGGTTGCAGGTTGTGGCTACCTTAAATCCCCTCAGCTATGCGATCGAACCCATTCGCTACCTCTATCTCCACAGCAGTTGGGCATTGGATAGTGTAGTTATGCAGGCTCCTTGGGGTAATGTTAGCTTTGGGGGGGCGTTGTTGGTGTTGTTTGGCTTTGCCCTTGTCGCTTTAATTAGCATTCAGCCCCAACTACGACGGACTCTTGCTTAAGATAATAGAGAGCAATTTTCGAGTCAAAATCCATGAAAAAACCATTTTTACAAATTACTAGACTCTTCTTAGCTACCGCAGCCGGAATTAGCTTTGCTCCTTTACTGATGGCTCAACCTAGTTTGGCTCAAATCGGTAGCCCAACGGATGCTTTTCCTAGTACTAGTACAACAGACCAAAATACCGATCCGTTTTCCCGCTCGAATTCAGATAATTTCAACATGTTCGATCTAATTCACCGGGCAAATTTCGGAACTCTCAACTGGGATTCTCAACAACAAAACGAACAACTCAACTCAACCGCAGAAGCTTTTAAAGCTAGACAACAACAATTACTCCAATGTCGTCAACAAGCGCAACTAACAACCCCAGGATCGCCAACGGTTGCATCAGCGTCGCCGACATCATCAACTCAACCAGCAACAGCAGCTCCTTTAAAAGGCAATCAACAGCAAACACTCCAGTGCCAACAAGCACAACAACCGAACCCACAGTTACCATCGTTTAAATTACCATCAGGTAACTGAATTCAAATGAATAATCCCAACCCCAAAAGCTTGGGGTTGGGGTCAGACTTTGCAAAAATTCTTATCTTAGTTCTCAGGCAAAAAACTACAACCCAAGTGCAGCTAAAACATCCTCAGCATGGGTGGTAGTATTTACACTAGCATCGACATGGGTAATTTTGCCGTCAGGGCCAATTACGTAGGTGACGCGCTTGGCGTAACCGCCGCCATCCACATCGAAGGCTTTGATGAGGGATTTGTCGGTGTCAGCCAGTAGAGGAAAATTCAAATTATATTTTTGGGTGAATGCCTGATGAGAAACTTCATCATCTGCACTGACTCCCAGAACTACAACATCTTGACTTTGATATTTAGATTGGGCATCTCGAAAACTACAAGCTTGTTTGGTGCAGCCTGGAGTGTCATCTTTGGGGTAAAAATACAAAACAACTGTCTTCCCAGCAAAATCAGATAAAGAGACTGTGTTGCCGTTTGTATCTTTGGCGGTAAATGCAGGTGCATCCGTACCAACTGCTAGAGGCATAATTAACCTTTCCTGTTTCAGATTGTTGATGCACTTGAAATTTTACAATAATTTATAATGATTAAATATATTTACTAAAAAATAACATAAATATACTACTTTCCTCTTAATGAGCTAACTGGTGCAAAAAAAATATATTCTGAAATAAATTTTTATTAAAAGAAAAATTTCTACCTATACGCAATGCCTCCTGTTGATTTCCAAAACCCAAAAGCTTTTGTCTATCCTCCTAGAACAATTGAAAGGGCCGATCGCTCCCTAAGATGTTCGCCCTTTAATCCATCTTTATTTAAACTCATGCGACACCAGAGTGTATCGTTGGGTGCGATCGCCTTGGAAAATGGATTGAAACAGGGTTATACTCAGCGTCCTTTATCAGAAATAGTATGTGACGACGCCTTGGGTTGGCTGATTCAAGTGGGTGTATTGCGCCGAGAAGTCGATGGTCAGGGAATTACAGATAGTTTTCGCCTCACTCCCTTGGGACGCCAGTTGATAGAACAACATCAGGGGGAAAATTGGCGTACTCCTTCATGGCGCGATCGTTTATACAATGCAGTGATTCGTTGGTTGCGGTTACCCTTTTAGAACAGAAAACTAAAGAGTTAGGATTAGCGAATCAAAGGGAACAATTAATATACGGAAACATGACACCCATTCATGAAGTCTTTACAATGTTGTGAGGTATTGAGTATGGGGAAAGGGAAAGGGGTAAGGGGAAAAGGGAAAGGGGTATGGTTCGACAAGCTCACCAACCGGGGAAAAGGGGAAAGATTAAATTTATTCCTTTTTCCTTTAACCTTTAACCTTTTCCCCTGCCTCAAGAGCCTCCTCTGCCCCAGTCCCCACAACCCTAAAATTTCACCTTATATATTAAAAACCTGAATAGTGACTATGAAATCAATTATGGTAGTGGGGACAACATCCCACGCAGGGAAATCACTCTTAACTACAGCTATTTGTCGAATTTTATCGCGGCGTGGTTGGCGAGTCGCTCCCTTTAAAGGCCAAAATATGGCTTTAAATGCTTATGTTACTGCTAGTGGTGGAGAAATTGGTTACGCGCAAGCAGTACAAGCTTGGGCTGCGGGAGTTGTACCTTGGGTAGAAATGAACCCAATTTTACTTAAGCCCCAAGGGGATATGACTTCGCAAGTAATTATAAAGGGTAGACCTGTGGGTAAAGTGGGTGCCGCAGATTACTACGAGCAATATTTTGAACTTGGCTGGCGGACAATTGAAGAATCGCTACAGCATTTAGGAACAGAATTTGACTTGCTGGTTTGTGAAGGTGCCGGTAGTCCAGCGGAGATTAACCTTAAGCACCGCGACTTAACGAATATGCGCGTAGCAAAATATTTGAATGCGCCAACTCTACTAGTAGTTGATATTGACCGGGGTGGCGCTTTTGCCCATGTGGTAGGCACTCTAGAGTTATTGGAACCGGATGAACGCGCTTTGATTAAAGGTGTAGTAATTAACAAGTTCCGGGGACAGCGATCGCTCCTAGAACCAGGAATAAAATGGTTGGAAGAACGCACAGGTATTCCTGTTGTTGGCGTTATACCCTACTTACAAGAAGTATTTCCGGCAGAAGACTCCCTTGATTTACTAGAACGTCAATCAAACAAAGCCCAAACTGACCTCAATATTGCCGTTATTCGTTTACCCAGAATTGCCAACTTCACTGATTTTGACCCTCTAGAATCTGAAAGCTCAGTTTCAGTAAAATTTCTCAGCCCTAAGCAAGATTTAGGACATCCAGATGCAGTAATTATCCCAGGGACAAAAACCACAATTGCAGATTTGTTACTGCTACAAAAAAGCGGCATGGCAGAAGCTATCCAACATTATGCAGCCTCTGGGGGAACGGTTTTAGGCATCTGTGGCGGGTATCAAATGCTGGGACAAATCATAGCCGACCCCGAAGGGATAGAAGGACAAGCCGGTAGATTTCAAGGGTTAAATCTTTTACCAATCAGAACTGTAATTACAGGACAGAAAATTGCCCGCCAGCGGCAAGTTAGCTCGAATTATCCGCAATTGGGCTTGCCAGTTAATGGCTTTGAGATCCACCAAGGGCGATCGCGCATTGAACAGCAAGGAATAGATAGTCAATCTTACCATGCCCTATTTGATGATATTAACTTAGGGTTAGTGGATAGCTGTCAATCAGTCTGGGGTACTTACCTGCACGGAATTTTTGACAACGGCCCTTGGCGTCGGGCTTGGTTAAATCGCCTCCGCCAACAACGGGGTTTAAAATCTCTGCCCACAGGTGTTGCTAACTACCGGGAACACCGAGAACAGATTTTAGATTCTCTGGCCGCTGAAGTTGAAAACCATTTAGACTTAACTCCGTTTTTGTCTTAAGCTAAAATGCTTTGAAATGTCATTAGTCATTAGTCATTGGTCAAAGAACGAAGGACAAATGACAAATGACAATACTAAATCAAAAGCGTAAGATTGATGATTGTTCGTGTCCGTTTTTTACCAGATGATGTCACAGTAGAAGCCGAAGTGGGAGAAGCCCTTTTGGATGTAGCAGACCGGGCTGGAGTATTTATTCCCACCGGTTGTCTAATGGGGTCATGTTACGCTTGCACCGTGGAATTAGAAGATGGAGAAAACATCCGCGCCTGTATCACAGCAGTACCACCACGCGAAGAATTAACTATTAATTTGTTTAGCGACCCAACTTGGTAATGTCGTCTGCTGCATAATTACCAGGACTTACGCAATATGTGACTGAAAACCTTATTCAAGCGTTGCGGTAATTCATGTAGACGCGGAGCGGCTTCCCGCAGGGTATTACCGCTACTGCTACGTTCGTTATCTTTTGCGTAAGTCCTGATTACTTGAAAATAAAGACAGCTAACTTGCTTTCAGCCAAGGTGATTGTCGGTACAATCACTTTCAGAGCCTATTTATAAAGTAAATATTAAGGTAGGGTGTGTTACGGCTGTGCAAGGATTTGAGAGTTTAAGAGAGTAAGAATCAGGCGCAGGGCACCGAAAAACATGGTGCGTTAAGCCTTGCTATAACGCACCCTACAATTTAAGGTTTACTTTATAAATCACCTCTTAGAATTGATTAAGATACGCTTACGACAATTGATTTATGATTCATAGCTTTGAGCTTGCAGGAATTACCTTATCTGATGCTATAAAATTACAACTTGAGTCTTTAGAGAATATAGATTCACTTGGCTCGAATTCAGGAATTTATTTAGATTACACTCAAGATTTGCAGTTAAATTTAGATAAACTTTTTAAACTTAATAGCGCAGTCTCATATATTGATTTGGCATTAAATAATATTATTAATGCAGTATTTGGCAAAAAGAAAATTAGAATAATCGCACCAAAATATAGAATTATTAAAATTAATCAGCAAGTTGAATTAAGTTTTAAAGGTTTATTAAATAATCAAGAAATTGAATTATTTTTTAGACAGCAGCCCGTATTAAAATATAAATTACCACAAACTGTTAATTTTAGTCAATTAATCAATCATGTTCCTATTATAAACGACTTAGAGTTAAATAATACAGAATTAATTCTCACTAATATTAGCTATTCTGTCGAACATTCAAAGTTAGGTGTGATTAATTTAAACAGAGGGTTAAATTTTATCGGAGATATTGACTTAAAAAATCTGCATACCAATTATAGTAATTTTATTTATAAAAATTTAGCGATTAGTAGCTTAGGAGTTACAATTAACATCGATCCTGTGGGACAGGTTAGTTTAACAGGTAATATACCAGGCAATTTTCAGCTATTTTGCCAGCAAGAATTTAAGGCTACTTTTAATAATTTACTCATAGGGTTACATATTGCAGACAATTTAGAGCCAAATTTTGGATTAACTGGCAACCTAATTCTTGAAAACTACGATCTTACGCAAAAAAAGGAACCTAAATTATTTCTTTCTGGTAATCTCTCTCTCGAACCTGAATCTTTAACAGCATTCTTCAGTCAACAGAGTGAAAAATCCTGGTGTAATCCCTATGGATTACAAGGAACTGAACTTCGCAATGTTAGGTTTCAAGGAGGCGGCACTTATTTTCCTCCTTACTTCGATAACTTTGGTTTTTTTGGCGATTTGAAATGGCACAAAACAGACCTTGAGGTAGGATTCCTCATAGATACTAACGATCCTGAGAAATTAGCTTTAGTTTTAAATCCGAAGCAAGCAGTTAGCTTAATAGATTTATGGCGGGGGCCAGTCGCTTCTTTCATTGGTAAAGAAGTAGATTATTCCATTGATTTAGTTACTAAAGCACTAGAATTTTTAGAAGGCTTGGTAAACTTAAATATCGAACCAATTGATGCAGATCGAGACGGTACACTCAATTCTTTAATTAAGTATGTTCCTTTTCCTGTAACAATCGCAGGTCAACCGATATTAGAAGGGTTAGAAATTAATGGTAAGATTCATGCTTGGGGACGTGAAGCAACCTTAATTTTTCAAAGCGACAAAACTTTCAAGAATATTGGAGGTTCGTTAAAAATTGTTGAAATTGATTTAGGATTTCTAAAAATTAAAGGAACGAATGATGATAGTTTAGATTTAGCTATAAAAGTAACGCCTACTGAGCAGTATCTTTTAGGAGATGGTTATGTAGAGATTTTTGGCAATGAAGTTGCAAATGTTGAATTTAAAGTTACACCTACCAATGCTACGTTTAAAAACTTTGATTTAAGTTTAGCTAATGTGTTGAGTATTGACGTTGATGCCTTAAATATCGATACAAAATCTGGTAATGGTAGTGGTTCGGGAACGATTTCAGTTTTAGGGAATAGGTTAGTAGGTATTAGATTTGATGTTACTCAAAATAGTGTTAATCTGAAAAATGTCCTGCTAAGTTTAGCAGGATTTTTAACTTTGAGTATTCCGAATCTTGCAGTTAACTTGACAGATAAAAGCGCAAGCGGAACCGCAAATATTATTGCTTTTAATCAATCTTTGGGCACTGGCACGTTATCATTTAATACTCAAAACCTCACAATTAATAATGTCGCTCTTAATTTTGGCAATTTTCTGAAGCTGAACGTCCCTAACTTCAAACTTGATTTAACCAATAAAAAGCTTTTTGGTTTAGGCGATATTATACTCCTTGGCAAACAATTTACTGCCTTAGGTATCAGCCTTAATCAAAGTGGCTTTCAAGCTACAAGTAATTTAAATTTTGGAATTTTAGCATTCAACAATGCTACAGTAATCCTGAGCAAGGCTAATAATGGAAGTATCAATAATTTTGCCAGTATTGTAGGAAATCTCAAGTTTCTAGGCTACAATTTTGCAAATATAACTGCTAGCGTTGATAGCAATAAATTAACTGCATCAGGTAGCTTCAATTTTGCTGGTATTCTAATACTTAAAGGCGCAAATAATCAAAGAAAAGCGATAATAACCTTTAAAAAAGCAAAAAATGGATTATATTCCCTCAGTATTATGGGTAGCTTTTATCTGTTAAGTCAAGAGTTGACCTCACTTAGTATCTGCGAGAATATCTTGGGAAATTTGAATATTTTAGGGATAAAGATTATCAGCAACACCAAGCGTACAAAAGTAATATAGCAATCCTATTTGAGTTCTGAAAAATATTCGTTATGGCTGTTGACTGTTAAGGATTGACAGTCAACAGTCAACAAATCTTATGCAACACGCTACCTTCTCATTTAGGATCGCTATACATAAGTGATGTCAAAACTGTATAGCTTTTTTCAGTTAAGGGACTTCCAAATAAAAAAATATACAACTTTTCTTGTGGGGTGGACATCTTGTCCGCCCCTGTCACCGGGCGGGCGAGACGCCCACCCCACAAGAGTGGATAATTTATTTCTTGGAAGTCCCTAAAGTCTTTCATTATTGTTTAGCGAAGCCCGTTCGGGGCGAGTGTAGGGGGGACACGCCCCGAATATCGCTTTAACCCCTCCCATTTCAAGGGTAAAAAATACTACTAAAAAACCTTGATTTATTTAACTAGATTTAACATTGAGGGCGTATTGTCTAAACCTTTCCAAATCAGCTTGAATTGTTGATTCAACTATCCGCCCCAAAAATAAGTTATCCATAATTTTGCCAATAATGCCGGGGATAGCGTAGGAAATAGTCATTTTGACGATAGTATTACTGTGGCGATCGTAAAAGCGAATCGCTCCCTGATTGGGCAAACCATCAATAGATTCCCATTGAATAATTTGCTTAGGAATTACTTTCAAAATTCGGGATTTCCAACTAAATTCCAGACCATTACTACTCAATTTCCAAAGAGATATATCTGGATTATCTGGTGGAACCTTGACTGAATCAATCCACTTCATCCATCGGGGCATTTGTTCTAAATCAGACCAGAGGCTCCATACTAAATCTATGGGAGCTTCTACTTCTATTTGCACAGTATGTTCTAACCAATCTGACATTATTTTTTCTTCCTTGGCGTTTACTTTTTGACAAAAGCCGCTGGGTGTCTATGTCAATTTTTCAAACTCTCCAAAATCACTTTTGCTGCACGCCGTCCAGAAATGGTAGCCCCTTCCATGCTGTCTATGTAGTCTTGCTGTGTATAACTCCCTGCAAGGAAGAAATTATGCACTGGTGTTTTTTGGTTGGGACGATACACATCCATTCCTGGTGCTTCTCGGTAGAGAGACTGAGCAAGTTTTACCACGCTGTACCAAGTCATATTTAACTCTCGTGATGAGGGAAACAGTTCGTGGACTTGCTTGAGGACATGTTGAGCGATCGCTTCATTACTTTGTGCAATAAAGGGATCTCCGGGCGTCAACACTAGCTGTAATAAAGATCCCTGTCCTGGGCGATAATAATCGGCAGGGCTAGTCAACGCTAAATCGGCAAAACAAGAAAAGTCTGCATCGGCTGTGTAAAGTAAATTATCTATTCCAACTGCTCGATTTAGCTGTTTACGCTGTTGGGCATCGTTGAGTTCTGTCACCCAACCATCAAAGCGTAATTGCACTGTTGCCACTGGCACTGCTTCTAGTTTATAGATATTGTCAAATTCTGACCACTTACGCCATTCTTGGGGTAAGATTCGCTGAATACCTGGAACATCACAGGCAAAGACATAAGCATCAGCAGTAACAGTTTCTACTGTATCACCTTGGGCAACTGTTATGCCTGTGACGCAGGTTTGTTCGTCAGATTCTGTAAACTGAATTTCCCGCACTTGCCGACGGGTGTAAACTTTAGTGCCTCTAGCTTCCAGATATTCTAGAATTGGCTTGTGCAAATACTCAGCTGGAGAACCTTCCAGCATTCGCAGGATTGAAGCTTCAGTTCTGACTGCAAAGAACTGGAATATTGTTAACATACAACGGGCAGAAATATTTTCGCAATCAATAAATCCCAGCGCGTAGGCGATGGGGTTCCACATACGTTTGATGCTGCCATTACTGCCGCCATGACTGCGGAACCAGTCGGCAAAACTAATTTTATCTAAATTGCGAATGGTTTTCATCGCCCCGTTAAAGTCCACTAAGCCGCGAACTATCGGACTAGTACCCAAGGCGATCGCATTTTGCAATTTATCCTGCAATGATAATTGAGAAGTTGTAAAAAATGCTTTTAATCCATTAAAGGGCGCACCTGTAATAAAGCGAAAATCTAAAGCACCAGTCCGGCCTCCTTTGTTAATAAAAGTGTGGGTATGTTCTTTGAGGCGTAAGTTTTCTAACACCCCCACTTTCTTCATCAAGTCAAATAATTGGTAGTAGCACCCAAAAAATACATGCAACCCCATTTCTAGATGGTTGCCATCTCCATCAACCCAACTGCCAACTTTACCACCCACAAACGGACGAGACTCAAAAATCTGTACTTCACAACCAGCATCAGCTAGATCAACTGCGGTTGCTAGCCCAGCCAGTCCCGCACCTACAATTGCAACACGCATTCCGTCGTTCCTTTTCAGTTTCTTTACAGATTGTAACTGGGTTGGCGTCGGAATTTGCTACTTAATATCAACTCACAAGCATATTAAGGCTAGGCAATGTCAATACTAAAATGTCTTTGATTACTCGTTCTAGCCCCCTGAAGACCAGACGCGAGAAAAACGCGCCTGTATCGTTTAGACAAACTCTTGCCCATTGCAGTGGACTCAAAAAAGTATCGCAGTTATTTTTTTGGTGGTAAAGCACTTATCTGGTAAGTCATAAAAGCATCTTCTTACCTATTCCCATCTTTGCCATCCTCAGACATAGGCAAACTTCTAATCAGTTCGCGAATAACATCAGTTGCGGGTCTACCTGTTTGCTGACAATATTTTTCTAGTTTTTCCGCTTCCTGTGTTGCGAGGTTGACAGTTATACGTTTTACGGCCCATTTTTTATTTGTCATTATCATGTTATCTGCTGTATATTTACATCATCGAAAAAGGTCTAACTAAAGAGGAAAACGATAAGATTATCAGAGTTTGTGCCATGAAACAAGTAATACCATTAATATTAAGATTGTTGGTTTTGTCAAAGGTTTCATCATTTTCTAAAAAAATCAAAAGACTACACTTTTTGTTACCATTGTGACAGCATAAAAAGCACATACTTGCTTGTGCAAATAATAACCCCAGTAACAGTATGAGTAAACCCTGAGATGAGATTTTCAATAGTAAATTTGAGATATCTACTATTGACTCAATCAAGATTTGCAAAACTATTTTCCAGCCAAAGCATTTGAGCTTCTGTTTTAGCGAAGTTTAACCAACGCCCTTAGAAAGAACATCTTAAACTCCAGCTTGAGAATGATTTTCGCGCCTAAATGCCGATCTTGATGTAGGTTGGAATGGTATATATAACTAGCGATCGCTTACTCAAAAAGTAGGTAAATAAGCGGTTGCTTCAGGCCAAATACCCATTTACGGGCATTGCTGTAACCAATCAGCTAATATTTACTTCAAGCTTTATAAGTTTTAGTTTTTCCCGAACGAACCGATTTATTCGTTCTGTTAATTTCGCAGCCAAAAAATCTGCGGTCTAAATATCCAAGATTTGCTGGTAAATTTTAACAACATTGTCTGTAATATTACACAGATTAATCAACTCCAAAAATGTGATGTTAGTTGAGTGTCGGCTCTAATAATATTTTAGTTTTGTTTCATACTTTTAGATTAACTCCCCGTAAAGATAAGATGAATTTTTAAATATTTTTTCTCTTCCCTCTAACGATATAATTTGCTGCCATATAAACAGATTATTTTTGCCTTCGTTCTTTTCATCTATCTAAGGGTATTGGAAATTGGTTTTTAGGCAATTATTTTTTGAGATATTGACAAGTCAATTTTTGCTCATAGTTGAACTAAAATAAAAATGTTTGCCTAGAATATTTGATTTGAAATTAAATCATTATTTAAAAGTAAATATACTTATAATAAATGATTATTTCATTTCTTTTTTTAGGGATTGTGTTTATTATAGCCGCAATATACGTACTTTAAGTAATCTTCATTTAGACAAAAAAAGCCGAGTTTCTATTCTTTATAAAAAACTTATAAAGTAATATATATATTCTTGAGTTTTTGCTTAATAATATCAATACATAGGAAGATACTAAGCTCAAAAAATTGTTAAGCAAAAAAATTTAGCTATTTAAGCGCATCAGCTAGGTTGAATTAAATAAAAGTGAATTTATAAATAGTATCGATCCAAACCTAATAGACTAATTAAAAAATTTAGAAATTCAAATATCACTAAACTTGAAAATATCGATACTTCATGAAATTTGCGTAAAGTAAACCTCCGATCGTTAGACAAGAGTGCAAAAAGAACTTTTGCACTTTTGTCGGAAAAGGGAAAAGAAACTCATGTTAAAGGGAAAATACCAAACCTTTCCCGCTTTCCCCCGCACCTTATCCCCAGAGGGGGTCCCACCTTCCCCTTTTCCCGACTTCTGCAAGAAGTCTAATGGAAAAGGGTAAAGCCTTAACCATTTTGCTTTTTTTCAGGCATTTTCTCTAGGAAACCAGCTGCGGCTAAATATGTATAAATTCTGTAGAGATAAACTTAATCTGTCATAGCCGCAATCTAAGATTGAGGATTACGGCCAGAATTGCAACTATTCAAATTTAAGTTGGGGCATGAGTTGGAGAGTACCAATACCCAAATCTTTAGGTGAGAGCGATCGCGCTTCAAACAAAGCCATCATATCTCGTAATTGAGGATTGCCGCGGGAAGCTCCAGTCAGTCCTTTGGCAATGATTAAACCGCAGTAGCCCTTAGTATTTTTACACCGCTGATTCCATTTTTTCCGGGCTTCTACATGAATTGGATCTTCATCCAAAAATTCGCCAAAGAGAAATAATTCACCATTTTGAGTTTGCAATAAACCGAGGTCGTAGCGATCGCCATCAAAGGGGTCGGCACCTGGATTAAAGCAAATTGCTTTGAGTCCGCCTGTTGCTTCAATTCTTTCAATTACAGTTTTAGCCTTAGGCCGAGAAGTTTGAATTAAAATCACCGGCAAACCGTCACCCACTTGTTTGATTTCGCCAGCCTTATGGTAGTTGACACCTTTACGCAGATACTCCAACATTTCCCAGGAGACCACACCTAAACTCAGGAAAGAATCTTCTGGTATCAAGTCATCTTGTAACGAGCGAAAAGTCGCAGAGCCAACATTGTCAATTTCTTCATCCTCAACACCAAAGCCAGCCATTTCCTCTAATTCTGCTGCTAACTCCGGCATGGTAGAGACTGTCACAGCCACAGATTTAGTTGATTCTTCAGACTGTGGCGGAGAAATCCGATAGCGACGGCTGAGGGTGGGGAAGGGTTCAGAATGCAGCTGGCGTCGGTGGTCGCGAAGAAAGCGGCTCAAGCTTTCAATGGCAACATAAATTACCAGTGCTTCCTCATCATACAAAACAGAACGCAGCCCTTCTAAAGGGTGGATATTACCGAAAGTGGGGTCAATATCTGAAAGCGGCAAATCTGCCAAATCATCCATCTCATCTTCATCTTCGTCGGTTTCGTCAGCGCTCTCAAAAGTGAGAAACAGACAATCTTGCTTGAGGAAAGCTTCTTCTAAACGCTCTTTTGATTCTTCATCTCTTAAAACTGCCGCCCGAAACCGCTTGAGGGACTCTTCTGAGCGGTAAAACAAAATCCCATACTCCATCCCCAGCATTCCCATAATCGAGGCGTAGAGCGTACCAACATCCCACTTATTAATTTCTATTGATAAAATTTGCTGTTCTTCCAAAAATTCCCAAGGTGCGGCTTGCCAAATTGCAAATGCCTTCTCTCGCAAAATTTGTGCGTACTGCGGGGGTAGGTCGGGGGTTTGGCTATCAAGGATATCAGCGAACCCACGAAACAATTCGTCAATTAAAGGTAATTCTGGTGCATAGTCAATGGCGATATCCAAATCTTGCAGCACCCCTCGCAGATAAAATTGGATCTCGCGGTCTTTGACTACAATTCTTTGGGGTCTAGCGGGTTTTGCTGGACTGTGGGGATGTTCCATTGCTCGCATCAAGGTGCGAACTATTGCTTCCGGGCCGATATCTGAAGCTACCACATCCATACCTCGGACAATACCTTGGGAGTAATCTACCCAAAGAATGCACTCTCCCTTAGCCTCCGAGTCTGCATGTTGGCTTGGTGATGACAATGGACGACGATCGCCCTCCCATACAGAAGGAATTTGAGTTAATTTCTTCAACCGACGACTGGTAGAGCGATTAAAACTTGTCATAGAGTAACTTAATCAAAAGAAGCAATTTGGGAAGTAAACTTTTGGGGATGGCTAGCCTCGGATAAAATTTTCATGGCTGCACCAGAAGAGTGGTTGCATCTGTGGCTGCCAAAAGGCTTGAACTCCAAAAATACGAATCGATAAAATACAGTGAGTCTCTCAATTCTAGAATAAAAATCTTTGGCCGCTTTTGACCGAGTGTTTACAATTTGGCACTTAGCGACATCTATGTCGCTAGAATGGATACAAAAACACCAAGGGCTAATCCAGAGGCAATAACAAGCCTACACAGGGTAACGCTTGGAATAATTAAGGAGTTGAAAAACCAGATGACACAAGCAACTGTGCCACAACAACGCGGAATTCTGTTGAGCGAAGCCGCACTGCGCCAAGTAAAATTGCTCCAAGAAAGGCAAGGCAAAGACTTATGCTTGCGGGTAGGAGTACGCCAGGGTGGCTGCTCTGGGATGTCTTACATGATGGACTTTGAAGACGCCAGTAAGATCGGCCCTCAGGATGAAGTTTTCGATTATGACGGCTTCCAAATTGTTTGCGATCGCAAGAGCCTATTATATCTCTACGGCTTAATGCTCGATTACAGCGATGCAATGATTGGCGGCGGTTTTCAATTTACTAACCCCAACGCTAGCCAAACTTGCGGTTGCGGTAAGTCGTTTGGGGTGTAATATTGTCATTTGTTAGTTGTCCTTTGTTATTTGTCATTTGTCCTTTGTTGGTTAACAATGACCAATGACCAATGACCAATGACGGATGACTAATGACCAATAACTAATGGCTATTGACTAATTTAGTATGACTCAAACAGTTGAATCCCTGTTTGACACAGGTTTAGAACGTTATAAAGCTGGAGAACCAGTAGAATCTCTAATTCCTGTGTTTAAAGAAGTGTGCGATCGCGCTCCCAGAACTAGTTCAGCTTGGATTTGTTTGGCGTGGTTATATCTACTCAATAACAAACCCACCTTGGCTTATAAAGCTGCGAATAAAGCAGTCAAGTTAAATCCACAAGACCCACAAGCGAGAATTAATCTGGCCCTAGCAATGCTGGAAACAGGTCAAAAAGGTTTGCGGGAACACATTGACTTTGCACAACAGTTGATTTTTGTCAACCAAGAATGGGCAGATGAAATAAAAAATAGTATTGAAGATGGTTTAACCAGGAAACCAGATTGGCAGAATTTGATAAAAGTCAAAAAATGGCTGTTTGAAGAGTAGCGACTGGGGACTGGGGACTGGGGAGGCAGGGGAAAAGGTTAAAGGTTAAAGGAAAAAGGAATAAATTTAATCTTTCCTCTTTTCCCCGGTTGGTGAGCTTGTCGAACCATACCCCTGTTTGCCCAATGCCCCAGTCCCCAGTCCCCAATCCCTAGTCCCCAGTCCCCATCCCATCATGAAAGATAAGTTGTTAAATTGGCTAAACCTGGTTTTAGTAGCAGATGTGTTTTTAGTTTTGTTTGGCTTTGGTTGGTTAGCGATCGCGGCGATCGGTGATGCTGCGGGAGTCAACCTCGGTTTAGATTTATGGCATCAATTGTGGCAACCCTTATTTAACCCGGCAATTGGTATCCTAATGGGCGGTGCCATTCTCAGCGGTATTATCAGTTGGGTTTCCAAAAAGTTTTTCTCTTCTAGTCAATAGTCAGGGATTGGGCATTGGGCATTGGGCAAATAGGATATGGGGAAAGGGAAAGGGGTAAAGGGAAAAGGGGAAAGATTAAATTTATTCCTTTTTCCTTTAACCTTTAACCTTTTCCCCTGCCTCCCCAATCCTTATTGAAGAATTTCTTTGAGTGCTGATTGTAAATTAGGATAACGGTACTCAAAACCAGTTTCTACGGTGCGCTTGGGTAAAACTTTTTGACCTTCTAAAACTACTATTGCCCCGTCTCCTAAAAGGGCTTCCATCGCAAAACTAGGAACGGGCAACCAAGAAGGACGATGCATCACTTCTCCTAAAGAATGGCTTAAATCTGCCATCCGCACTGGATTAGGGGCTGTGGCATTATACACCCCTTCGATTTCTGGTTTGGTTAAAGCTTGCAGAATCAGGTTAACTAAGTCGTCTACGTGAATCCAAGAGAACCACTGGCGACCAGTGCCAATGGGGCCGCCAGCAAAAAGCTTAAATGGCGGAATCATTTTAGCTAAAGCACCGCCGTTGCCTAAAACAATCCCGAAACGCAGAATTACTAAGCGCACACCAGCGTTTTTGACTTTTGTAGCTTCTGCTTCCCAGGCTTGGCAGACTTCGGCGAGAAAATCGTTACCAGATAAACTTGTTTCATCAAAGGTAGCCGTTTCGCTGGTGCCGTAGTAACCAATAGCCGAAGCATTCACTAACACAGTTGGTTTAGGATTAGCACTGACTATCGCTTCCACGATTTTTTGTGTGCCTAACTTCCGACTATTGAAAATTTCTTGCTTGCGTTCTGGCGTCCAGCGTCCCTCACCAATGGGTTCTCCTGCCAAATTAACTACAGCATCACAAAGGGCGATCGCACTTTGCCAAGAACCCGATTGAGTCGGCGTATAAGCAACAATTTCCAGATTAGGGAAAGCCCCAGATGGAAAAACTTTTTGAGCAAAAGTGGTGTTCCGAGTTAACACCAGTATTGTGTGTCCTTCCCGGTGGAGTCGTTGTATCAAACGACTACCAACAAATCCTGTTGCTCCAGTAACTGCTACTTTCATTTTTTACCTCTGCCAAAGCCTCATTTTAAAGTTTTTTATCAAATTTTAAGCTTAGGTTACAAGGCAGCAAAGTCATAGTCTCTGTCCCAGACGACTCCTTGCAACCAATCTCGGTATAAATTTTTATTTTTCTTACTCAAAGAATCTATCGTCAAAAAAAAGCGTTTAAGGCCCCAACCATTACACTTAGCATCAGTTTCAGACGGGTATTTAAATCCCCGTCTGAAACTGTTTTGAATTTTAAATTTTGAATTTTGAATTTTGAATTTTGAATTGTCCCCCCCCTTCCCCTTGTCCCCTTCGGTTACATGCTTCGGTATTATAAGATGGACGGAGTGTTGCAAGGCGTGGGGCTATTATGGGTCGCTATACCTGTTCATTTCTTGTTTCTGTTCCTAGTGACCATCTCCAGCCGTTACTTGTAGAACTTCTACAGGACTGTCAGTTGGATGTTCAATACCAGACAAGCGATTATATTATCGCTCGTGAGTTTCCTGGTAATGTTCCTTTTTCTAAATTAGTCACAGTGGAAGTACTGATTGACAAATCAAAAAGTACTGAAACAGAAACCCGGATGAGTATTGTGATTAAAAATGAAGAATTGCCACTGCAAGTGGATAATTACTGCCGACAAACGTTTGAATTCATCAAGCAGGCGATCGAAAGTAGCCGTCATTGGCATTTGATTGAAATTCTTGCTGGATAACTTTGATGCTAATTATTAATTTCCCACAGCCTAAAGCTGTGGGATTCCCAAACTTTTATTGGTTGGCTTTCCACTTTAATGTTTGTAATTCAGTCTCCTAAATCCTCTAAATCCTCGGTCATACCAGGGTTTATTAATGTAATGTCGTACTCACTTGAGTCCGTTTGCCCCAAACGCTGAGTATTTCTTAAAAGGTAATAAATTGCACGCACTTGAGGGCCAAAAACGATCTCGTCTTCATTTTTTAGATCGTGGGCTGGCATTTTGCGTCCATTAATCATCAAACCGTTGGAACTAGGCTTTCCTTTGGCATCGCCATCTACTATTCGGTAATAGTAGCTATGACTATTATGCTCTCGTGGAAACCTCACTAATGTGGCATGACGGCGGGAGACAAACTGCGACATCAAACGGATATTACATTCGCGGTCTCTACCAATAGAATAGACGGGCTGCTCTAAAGAAAATTCCTTGCGACCTTGATCGTCTTCAATAATCAGTAGATGGTTTTCATTGATTTCTGCTGCCATTGACAAATCGTTGCTAAAATCGGTGGAACTTTGATTAATCAAGATTTGTTTAGTATCGTATCTTACTATTTTCACGCACCGTAATTTGTGGTGGCGATTTAAATCAGCTTTAAAACTGCATAATACCTTGAAAGAGTAGAACATTGGTCATTAGTAGAGACGCGATTAATCGCGTCTGTACACTAATTATTAGTGAATAACCAATGCCCCACGCCCAATGACCTTTTACGGATGATGAGCCAAGCGCCGTAATAATATTGAGTTTGTAACGACGCTAACAGAGCTAAAAGCCATTAACGCGGCAGCACCCGATGGGTTAAGAACAAAACCGAAAGTGGGGAGTAAAACACCTGCTGCTAAAGGAATACCAACTGTATTATATGCAAAAGCCCAGAATAGATTCTGGCGAATTTTGTTGAAGGTGGCGCGGCTGAGTTGAATAGATTTGACGACATCGTTTAGCCGATCGCGCATTAACACAATTTCAGCAGTTTCCATCGCCACATCCGTCCCAGAGTATAAAGCAATTCCGACATCGGCTTGGGATAAAGCTGGAGCATCGTTGATGCCATCGCCGACCATTGCGACAAAGGATTGGGGACTAGGGAGTGAGGAGTGAGGAGTGATGAGTGAGGAGTTTTCTTGGTCTTTTTGTCCCCTTGTCCCCTTGTCCTCCGAAGTTTGGAGCGGAGGTTTCCTCCGATCCAACTTCTCTCCTTGCCCCCTTGTCCCTTCTAACTGGAGGGCTTGTATCGCAGCGGCTTTTTTAGCCGGGGGGACACCTGCGATGACATCGGCGCTATCTAATCCTAATTGTTGGGCTATGGCGTTGGCGGCTTCTGGCCGATCGCCGCTGAGCAGCATTACTCGTAAGCCCATGTGACGTAATTTGTCAATGGTGGTTTTGGCATCTGGTCTGAGGCGATCGCTAACAGCAATCAGTCCAGCTAAAGTTCCCCCAACTGCTACGAAAACCACTGTTTTACCAGCTGTTGCCCAATCCTCTGCTACCTGTTGTGCAGTGGCGTTCGTAGCAATTCCATGCCAACTTAACCAGTCGGAATTACCCAACAGCACAACTGTACCCTCTACCACTGCTGATACCCCTAGTCCCGGTTCCGTGTGAAAGTCTACAGCCTCTGGAATCGATAACTCCTGCCGCTGTGCTTCTTGCTGAATCGCTTTTGCTAGGGGATGATGAGTACCGCTTTCTACGGCTGCGGCTAGTTGTATTAGAGATTGGGAATTGCCAGTACCTAGTCCCCAGTCCCCAGTCCCCAGTCCCTCAATTAACACGCAATCTGTGACAACGGGTTTACCCGTGGTTAATGTCCCGGTTTTATCAAAAACTACGGTTTTTAGCTTGTGGACTTTTTCTAAAACATCGCCGCCTTTGATTAACAGACCTCGTTCTGCCCCCATACCAGTACCGACAAGAATGGCTGTTGGTGTGGCGAGTCCCAAAGCACAGGGACAGGCGACTACCATAACGGCTATCGCTAATTTTAAGCTAATTAATAGCGGGGAGTGGTTAGAGACGCGATTCATCGCATCTGTAGTCATTGGGGAATGGTGAGCCATTTCCATGCTGCCAGACATGGCGATCTCAGGCCAGATGTGAGTGCCAAAAAAGTACCAAAAGATAAATGTCAATACAGATGCTGTCAATACACCGTAGGTAAAGTAACCTGCGACTGTATCTGCTAGTTTTTGTACTGGGGCTTTGCGGGTTTGGGCGGTTTCTACTAGGGCAACAATTTGAGCTAAAGTTGTATCGCTGCCGACACGTGTAGCTTGAATGGCGATCGCTCCTGATTGATTTAGTGTCCCCGCTGTCACCAGATCTCCCGACTGCTTGGTCACTGGTACTGCTTCCCCAGTCAACATGGACTCATCAACTGTTGTTTGACCAGCTACTACTTCGCCATCAACGGGGATTTTATCACCAGGCAGTACCTGTAACCATTCTCCAACCCGCACCTGTTCGGCGGGAATCTCTACACTAGAAGACCCAATTCCTGTTTTCTCAGGGTTGGCAATTAACCGCGCTAAGAGTGGCTGGAGTGCCAGCAATTGCCTAAATGCTGCGGCGGCGCGACCCCTAGCATGTTGCTCTAATGTCCTTCCTAATAAAATAAAGCCCAGCATCATTACTGGTTCGTCAAAAAAGCATTCCCAACCCATTTGGGGAAAAAGCAGGGCTACTAAACTTGCAATGTAGGCTGTCAGGGTTCCTAATCCCACCAGGGTATTCATGTTAGGTGCGTTTCGCCGCCACCCCAGCCAACCATCTACTAAGATCGTGCGGCCGGGAATTAGTATGGCGATGGTTGCTAGCCCACAGTGGAACCAGATGTTATTCAATATTGGCAATACTGAACTGCCAATATTACCAAAATGTCCACTTGCCGACAACACCAGCAACAGTGCAGCAATCAGCAACTGTCTTAGTGATGAGTGCATTTGTTGGCGTTGTCGTTCTGCTGGGTCTGTTAATTTAGATATCTCACCTGCTACTGCACCACTAGCTTTTCGAGGTTGAGTCGGGAATCCAACAGTAGTTAATTGCTTTGCCAGTGCATCTGCATCTACCGTACCTGCTTCTGACTCTACAACTGCTACCTCTGTCGCTAGGTTCACACAGGCACTTTTGACTCCCGGATGCTGGGTTAGCTGTCGTTCTACTGCCTTCACACACCCGGCACACTTCATACCTCCAACATCTAGAATAATTTTTTCTAAGAATGGGGTAAATTCTCGGTCTACCTTAGTTTTGGGAACAAGTTGCATGGCAAGTTTTTAAATTCGCTACGAAAATTCAACGCTTGACTAAAAGCGTCTCTAATTCGAGCGTAGGCGAAATATGGAACTACGACTTAATGTCAACCATATTAAATTTATTAATTTATCGTACCGCGCTGAGGGCGATCGCGCCTCCAGCGTAAATAAGTCACATAAACGATCGCTGCAACCTGCATTGGCATGAGGACAATCAGGCTTTTCCAAAAATTGTGAATTTCCAAATTAGACATGGCGCTGAAATAGCCAAACCCCAAGAACAAGAGGACAATCCAGATTAGATGTTTACGTTTGATAGCTGGCATAGTGATAAAATTCAGAACTTTTTTAGCAAAAATATCTACTTATATCTAGAGATGCTTGACAAAATACGCAATAACTTAAATTACTAGTTATTCAAAAAATAAGTTTGCCCAAAGGTGAGTTAATAAAAGAAAAATACATTTCTCCAGTCTGTGATAGCTTATACAACCGGATAATATAGTAAGTCAAAACTATAAATAACCCTATAATTTGTAACTTTCTTTGTTTTAATAGATGACAATAAAATGCTAAAATTCGGCGTTTTGTGAGTAGTTCCACAGTAATATGAATTGCCACAATCCCAAAACTGGCAAATAAAAGCGGGCCGAATAAATTTTCTGCTACCGCTTGAGCCAAATTTCCTTGGGCAATAGCCATAAAAGAGCGAGTCATGCCACAAGTTGGACATGGAATTCCAGTCAAATGCCGTATTGGGCAAACTAAGAATCCTACTCTATAACCTTGGCGATAAAAATAAGTACCAAGTAGGGGCGTACAGGAAAACCCTAGTAAACCCCAGCGAAATAATTTACCGTGGCATGACAAAGGATAAGGAGATAATTCAAACACCAATGCACATTAAATTAATACGGCAAACAACATTTTAGAAGCAGGGATCAAAACCAGCCTTTCTTCTGAATCATGTAAGTATTCAGAAATTCGTCATCAGTCTTGGTTAAGTAAATGATACCCTCAACCAAACCAACGATCCCCATTACTGCCCCACCAATACCACATGTGAGTAAGGTAGCAAGCAGCATAATCACACCTTCAGTACTGTAACCAAGAATAAACTTGTGAACGCCTAAGGCTCCTAGCAAGATAGCGCAGATGCCAGCTGCAATTTTTTTGCTACTAGCATCACCTGGGTTAATATTAGACACTATGAGGGATACTCCTCAACTGTAAATGACATCCTAGATTCTAATGTAGTTATTCTTACTTGGCATCTGCATATCTCTCACAGTAATAAATTGTCAAATTTAAACCCTCATACTATCGACTGTTGACGGTTAGCAATTAACCATCAACAGTTAACACAGAAATATTTGCTGCGTTAAATATATAACTTCACACAGTAACCCCAGTGTGAAAATTACTTTTTAGAACCAACCTTGTTTATTCACAAAGTAGGTGTTTACAAATTCTTCAGGGGACTTATTTAAGTAAATCATGCCTTCAATTAAACCTACAAGTTGCATAATCAATAAGGCAACGCCGTAGGTGAAAGAACCGCCAACCACGGAAATCACCAACATGATAAAGCCTTCTGGGGCATATCCGAGAATAAACTTATGAACGCCAAACCCTCCCAAGATAATGCCACAGTAACCAGCTAGAAGTTGTTTGGTAGGATGACTGGGATTGAGATTTGCCATATCAGTGCTGCTCCTTAATTAGTGAAGTATAAAAATAAACCTTTACCGTCATAAAAGTAAATAAATATATTTGTTTAGCAAATATATTTTTAAGTTTTTAAGTATGAATAAGCGCCAGGATCTAAACCACAATCATCGTGCTTCTAGTCTAGAAAAGACGTTAGCAAGATTGGACATCAAATGTCTTAAAAATTTGTAGTTCTTTGATGGCTTTTGGTGGATTTGATTACAAACCCTGGTGCGGCGTGCAGATTTTCTGGCAAGGCATTTATTCTTGATGGGAATTAACCCTAATTATCAGAAATAACTGCTATACACACCACTTTTTACAAATCCATCAGTATTATTTCCGGATTTTTTTCCGATCGCAACAATCACAAGTATTGGTTGTGTGGCTAGTACAAATGCAAGATTGTAACTCCTGTTTAGTTATCAATCACTACTTGCACAAGTGCAAACAAGATTTGCAATCCCATTAATTACAGACACAAATAACTGTGTAAGCCAATTAAAATCTCGAAAATGGCTAAAATTACCCCTATGAGAATAAATGCTTAGCTCGATAGTTTGTTGTCTATGTCCAGAGCATTATTTAATTTGCTTTTGCCTTTGTTTGGCTTTTAGCGAGTATTTATCCTTACAACCAATTATAACCAGTAAATTGTTGCTATCTATGGAGATAAAATCAGATATTTCCATTTTTAGCAACCGTAGTCTACCAGTATTAATTACTGCCAAGTACAAAAAGACTTAATAATGTACCACTATTCCAGAGGCTGTGGAGGAGTATGGGAGCGAGGAGATTGCGCGATCGCGTGTAGACTACGCCCAATACAATGCCCAAGGCGGTGAGTGGGAGAATTTCTGATAGACTCAGGTGAGCGATCGCAAACAGCAAACTACTGACAATAATCGATCCCCACACGGGTAAATAGCGAGTGAGAGAAGGTAACAAAAAGCCGCGAAATAGAAGTTCTTCAAAAAATGGAGCCGCGATCGCCGCTGTAAAGAAAAACATCCCAAGTGCTACAGTATCTTGGCTTTCGAGGGCTAATTGCAACAGGGGATTGCTACCACCTTGTCCTTGCCAAAGTTGTTGATTAATTAAAGATACTATTACAACTATGGGTAAAGCAGCGCAATAGCCCCCCAATCCCCACAAAAACCACTTATCTTGAAAACGGAAGCGAAACCAGAATTCTGGTAGTGGAAAAAAGCGTTTAATAGACAAATACAGTACTAACAAAGCTCCTGATGCTACCAGTACGTAACTAACTAAAACTGAAAAAGCCTGGAGTCGCACATCAGTCACCGGACGCGGGATGGGAAGCAGCGATAGTAGTGCGGGTACAAAAAGTTGTCCCATAAAGAAAAAGCCGACGACAAAAACCTGCAAAATCGTTTCCACATCCCAAGGCGTTGACCAAGCTACATCAGCATTTTGAGCTAATAAAGAGGTTTTTCCTTTAAGTAAACGTTGAGCAAACAAGAAAATCAGCAGTATTAGACCAATTAATGCTGCCAAAGTCGGAATAGTACCAATAATTGCTAGTTTCAACACCGCACTAGTAGCAGCTTCTTGTTGTGCCGCTTTAACTGCTGATAGAGCTTCTTGTCGCTGCTGGAGTTGATATAGCTGAACCAAAGCAGTAGAGCGAAACCAACCTTCTAAATTCTTTTGAATCGGTTGTTGAGCATCGGGGAGCAGCTGGGGAGGATTACTCCATAACCCACTCAATACAGCAGCAGTTTGTCCAAATTCTGGATTGATATTTGAGCGCTTTTGTAATTCGCTCCAAGTTTTCAGGGCTGCATCCGTCTGTCCTTGCTGTGCTTGTAAAATACCCAGTCGCAAGTCTAATTCAGCTAGTAATTTTTGTAGTTCTTTAAAGGACTTCTGTAACTGTTGCTGCTGTCCTGGTTGAGAAGTTTTAGTAGTAGGAGAAACATCCGGTAAAGGCTTAGGAGGTGTGGGAGTTATTTCAGATTGAGAGCGCAACTGTGCAAGTTTGTTGTTAACTTTGTCCAAATTAGTTTGAACAGATTGACGCGCTTCTTGATATTGCTTTGTAGCGCTTTCTAAGGGTTGCTCGCCAAGTATCGCGCCTCGAACCGACTGAAGATTGTCATCGCTGCTATTTTCTGATTGCCAAGCTTGGGCTTGTAGAGCGATATTAGTTTGGTACAGTTCTAAGCGGCTTTGAAACTGAGGTTCTTGCCAACTACCGAATAAAGACAAAACTGCCAACAGAACTGCCATTGGCGTCATAATGAAAACTAAAATTAAGCGCTTGAGTGTCATCTATACCTCTTTTACCGTACTCAGTGCTGAGTTAAGAGTTAGGAGTTAAGAGTTAGGAGTTAAGAGTTATTGTTTCCACACTCCCCATCTCCTAATCTCCCTCATCCCCGCGTCCCTTCTCTTTACGTCCCCTTGGGAATTATCGCAAGAAAAAGTCAGAGGTGGATAGATATTATCAATATTATGAGTCTGCAAGAAATCTGCGATGTCTACGACGGGCTACGCCTACGCACCCGCTATGTTAAATTACAACCCATTGCACTGCTTACCTTCCGCCGAGGATCTGCCCGATTCTGACGATGAACCTGTAGATAATCAATTACAACACTTGATTCCTGGCTTGCTAGAAGCCATCTTAGCTTGGCTGTGGGCAAACCGTATGGATTGGTTTTTCGGTGTTGACATGGGGATTTATTACGATCCCGAACTGCCTCCAATTGTCCCAGATGGGTTTTTAAGCTTGGGAGTCGAGCGAGTTTTTGATGAGAACTTGCGTTTAAGTTATGTGCTGTGGGAAGAAAAGGTAATGCCAATTCTGGCGTTAGAGGTTGTTTCTCACAGACGGCGTGGGGAATACACCAGCAAAAAGAAACTTTATGCTGAGATGGAGATTTTGTATTATGTTATTTACAATCCCCAACGTCGAAGAAAACCACCTTTAGAAGTTTACCGTTTTGTAAATGGCGAATATGTATTGCAACCTGGAAATCCTGTTTGGTTACCAGAAATAGGTTTAGCAATTGGCTACGAACGCGGAACTTATCACGGAATTACGCGGGATTGGTTATATTGGTACGACGCACAAAAAGTCAGATATTTGACACCAGAAGAACGCGCTATTGCTGCCGAACAACGCGCCGACAGGTTGGCAAAAGAATTGCGAAGGTTGGGGATAAATCCAGATACTTTGAATTGATTTGGTGAGGAAGCGATCGCTCTGTTTATACTCTTAATTAATGACTGGTTCTATAACGCGAATAATGAATAGTTAAAGTAATTGAACGTGAGATAATACAAGCGTTCAAATATTTCTGTTTTGCCATTGCTTAGGATTGCGTTTGACATTATGCTTTGAATGATAATGTGAGAAAAATTTTGATCCATAAATTGGAAAAGAGTTAACGAAAATTCAGGCTTTCGCGCTAATCACAAATTAAAACTTTGAATCATATTATGAGTGAGAGTTTAAATTCTGAATCATAACTAGAGAATGAGTTGAAAAAACATAATTGGACAAAACTTGCACAAAAATCTCTGACAAAATTTTTCTAACTTAAACTTTCAATTCAAAATATGGTTCAAATACCCATGTTATGGTTCAAAAATTTTGTTCTAGTAGATATCGGAGTAAAAATCAAATATTTCATTGAACAAGCGATCGCTCTGTTGTTGGGCGATCGCCTACTCAAATCGTAGCTGAATAATAATGATAATCAAGCCGAAGGGTTGATACAAACGCCTCTCGTATCAATATTTTTATCCCCTACACGATAATCATTATTAATAAAAAAACTCGAATACTAAAAGTGAACTATAAACTGGATACTCATTTTTGAACCATATCATGAGTTAAAATCTCATTTTTTGTTTCAAATCACAGACATGATAGCAAGCAATTACAGTAATGACATTTTCTTCTACAACATAAATAACACCATAGGGAAACCTACGTATTAATGCTCGACGTGCTTGCCGATACACCACAGGATAAGCTAAAGGGTTACGTCCAATTAAAGCTAAACAGCTATCAACTGCACGCACAAATTCCGAACCTAATCCAGGATCGCGTTGCTCGTACCATTCAAAAGCATCTTGAATATCTAGTTCTGCTTCTGGACTAATTATTAACTGATAGCTCATTCAGATAAACCTAGTCTTTGCTTGACTGATTGCCAGCTTGAACCTCGGTTTGGGTCTTGGCGATGCATTTCCAAACGTCTATCTAATTCTTGTTTTTGCTCATTGCTGAGAGGAACCTCATCGGGTGTGGCAAGAATGCTGTCCCATAAATCTTCGGCAAGTTGTATACGTTCGGATACACTTAGTTCAGAGATATCTACTTTTAATATTGGGTGCATATTCTTTGTTAATTTAGTTGCTTCATGTAGTCTTATTTTAGATTAAAATGACTTATATTTTGTGAATTGAGATATATTTTACCCTAATTTACCTTGTACCCAAGCGCGGAAAGATTCAACCAAATCGATTTCATCCATAGTTTTACTTTGCTGGATAAATTTATTCATATCGATAACAGCAACTAAAGGAAAAGCACTACTAAATTTAATCTCAATATACTGACTTTCTACTAATTGATAAAATTTTAAACTCTCGCCGTCGTATCTCCACAATTCTCCTACGCCTAAAGCAGCATAAATATTAAACTTATTAACAGAACTACTAGTAATATCAATTTCGACTGCCAAATCAGGTGGTGGGTCTGTTCTTAAGTCTAATTTTTGTTTCCCTCTAATTGCTGGCTCATTTTGAATATAATAGCAACTATCGGGTTCTATTCCTTTGGATATTGGTTGACGTTTTAATGTTGTAGAACCAGCACTTCTAATTTTAATTTTTAATTCCACTGCTAAAGCGAATATCAATCTGTCAAACTGAATTTTAGGATTTTCGTGTTCAAACAGTGGTGTCATAATTTCTAAAGTACCGCAGTCATAAGCAAAGCGAGAACCTCTATCCTCGCCTGTATCTCTGAGCAAGGCTTCAAAGGTTCCCCAGCTAATGTTGTATAGCACTGTTCTTTGTTCAGCAGGTGTTGACTGGACAAGCATATTAAAATATTTGTTCTGTCAGGATGTTAGATAAAATTCCTAAAATTTTACCTATGTCACTAATATAATATTCGCCTAAGTCAATTTCAACGACTTGCCCAACCAGCTTTAAAAATTTCCAGATGGTTCCAGTGGTGACAGTACCATAAATTGTTTTAATGTTATTTCCTTCACGTTCATTAAACAATTTAGCTGCTAACATCTCTGCTACGCACTGACCTAATCCTGCATTAATATTTTCCTTCTTTGCTTCTACAATTGTTACTACTGGTGCGTTAAGAATTAAGAGTTCTGGCGAACGGCTGATAATAAAATCGCAATTTCCATTTAATCCCTGTGGTGTATCTACAGTAAAATCGATACCCGAAAATAAGCTTATTTGATTATTTAAATATTTTCTTATACCAATTAAAATAGGCGCAATAATCATTTCGGAACGCGACTTTTCTGTATTACTTGCTAAAGCTAAAGGTATATTTTCTTGTAATATTTCTGCAAGTAGTGGAGGACATTCTATTGGTGGGGTAGATGCAAATATATCAATTTTGTCAGAAATGATTAAATCGAAGGTTTTTCTAACTTTATCGAGAGTAAAGTCGCTGTAAGACATTTTAGCTACTCCTGTAAATAATCCAGGTAGTGAAATTGTGCCAAATATTATTACTTAATAATTGACACAATCAGTATCTAAACATTGTCTACTTTTAACTAGAGAATTGAGCAAAAAAGTCTAGGGTTTCCTTTAGTGCTTTGATGAAAATATCAATTTCCTCACGGGTATTGTAGAACGATAAACTTGCCCGTGCGCTTGCAGGAATTCCTAAGTAGCGGTGTAATGGTTGAGTACAGTGATGTCCAGAACGAATGGCAATGCCTTCTTGATCTAATAATGTAGATAAGTCGTTGGCGTGGACTCCTTCGGCGGTGAATGTAGCTAAAGCGGCTCTACCTTCCCCTTGAGCATTTGGTTTGGGGCCGTAAAGTCTTATTTGGGGAATTTGCTCTAATTGTTGGAACAAATAAGCTGTTAATTCAGCTTCGTAGGCGTGAATTTTATCCATACCGATACTACTAAGATAATCTATAGCAGCACCTAGAGCGATCGCTTCCCCAATTGCAGGCGTACCAGCCTCAAATTTATGCGGTAATTCTGCATAAGTGGAATGGTCTAAATACACCTCTGCAATCATTTCACCACCGCCAAAAAATGGCGGCATTGAGTTTAACAATTCCAACTTGCCATACAAAAATCCGATGCCAGTTGGAGCGCACATTTTATGACCGGAAGCAACCAACCAATCACAATCTATTTTTTGTACATCGGTGGGGAAATGAGGTACACTTTGACAAGCATCAACTAAGAATTTCGCGCCGTATCTGTGAGCAATACTAGCAATTTCTTGCACTGGATTAATACAACCCAAAGCATTAGAAATATGCACTACTGACACCAATTTTGTTTTTTCAGAAATCAGCTTTTTAAACTGTTCCAAATCAAAAGTTTGTTCTGGTGTCAATTCAACAAATTTCAACACTGCGCCAGTTTTTTGTGCCACCAATTGCCAAGGCACGATATTACTGTGGTGTTCCATTACCGAGAGAATAATCTCATCTCCCGGCTGTAAATTATTCATTCCCCAACTGTAGGCTACTAAGTTAATCGCCTCGCTAGCGTTGCGGGTGTAGACAATTTCTTGACGCGATGCAGCATTAATAAATTTGGCAACTTTGTCTCGCGCACCTTCATAAGCATCGGTAGCCTTAGCACTCAAAGTATGGGCGCCACGATGCACGTTAGCATTATATTGCTCGTAATAATCCCGCAGGGTATTTAATACGAGTAATGGCTTTTGCGATGTTGCAGCATTATCGAGATAAACTAGGGTTTTCTCATTGACTTCCTGATGCAAAATCGGGAAGTCAGCACGAACTTTATCGGCAAGGGTTTTAGTAGTGGTGAAAGTCATTGGTAGATTAGTTATTAGTCATTAGTAGAGACGCGATTAATCGCGTCTGTACAATAGTCATTAATCATTAGTTAGAGACTTGAGACTATTGACCGTGTTTAGTAATATTTCCCTGAGAGAGGGAACTGGTATTTGGTTGATAATTTCAGCAGCAAAGGCGTTAATTAACAATTTGCGAGCATCATTTTCATCAATTCCCCGGCTTTGGAGGTAGAAGATTTCGTCATCTTCTAATTGACTGACGGTAGCGCCGTGAGCGCACTTGACGTTATCCGCAGTAATTTCTAATTGAGGTTTAGTATCGACTCTGGCTTTTGATGATAGCAGCAAATTCCGATTTAGCTGGGCTGCATCTGTCAGCTGCGCTGGTTTGGGTACAAAAACTTTACCATTGAACACTGCATGAGCGCGATCGCCAACAATACATTTATGCAATTGTTTGCTTGTACCATAAGGATAATTCAAAGCGATCGCACTGTGAGTATCCGCTAACTGTTTGCCAGAAATCATCGTCAACCCATTGAGAGTAGTTTGGGTTTGTTCGCCAGTTTGCAAAACTTCCAAATTGTGGCGCGATAATTTGCCACCGAAAGTTATTGCATGACAAGTATATCGACTATCACGGGACTGAGCGATCGCAGTCTTCCCAATATGAAAAGCCTCTGCACCTTCTCGTTCAACCCTAGTGTGACTTACTTCGGCATTTTCACCAAGCCAAATTTCCGTTACCGCATTAGTAAAATAAACCCCTGGCTCTGTAAGGTTCCTATACTCCTCAACCAAAGTTACCTGCGAACCACCTTCCGCTACCACCAAACAACGCGGCTGTGAAATCGTCGCACTTTCACCCGTAACCGCAACAAACACCAGATGAATTGGCGTCTCAACTACCACATTCTTCTTCACCCAAACCACTGCTACATCAGCGATTCCAGCAGTATTGAGAGCCGTAAAAACTTCCTGCGCTCCCTCAGCTTGAGCTAAATACTGTTGTACAGCTTCCTGTTCAGCGACAGATAACTCAGCCAAATTACTCACCACCACCCCAGGCGGTAAATTTGCGACTGCGGATAACTCCGACGCGTAAACACCATTTACAAAAACCAAACGACTGTTAGCCGTTTCTGGCAAAATTTCGGGTAGAGACGTTACATGTAACGTCTCTACATTAAATTGCACTTGTCGCAGAGAAGATAAATCTGTAAAGCGCCATTCTTCTTCGCGGGTGTTGGGAATAGTAGAGTGGCGTACCACGTTAGCGGCGCTTTCACGTAAACTTTGCAACCACCCTTCTGTTTTGGATGCGGTTACTTGGTTTAACAAGTTGATTAAATACGCATCTTTATCCAACAGAGTCGCTGTCAAACTAACTGCATCCGAGTTAGGAATTGGACTAGGAGAAACTTGAATACTCATTAGACACCCACCTCAGCCGCGAATTCTGCCAGCACCCAGTCATAACCGCGAGACTCCAATTCTAGTGCCAATTCTTTACCGCCACTGGTGAGAATCCGGCCGTTTGCCATGACATGGACAAAATCTGGCACAATATAATCGAGTAACCGTTGGTAATGGGTAATCAAAATCGTGGAATTTTCTGGAGTTGCCAGTTGATTTACACCATTGGCTACAATTCTCAGCGCGTCAATATCTAAACCCGAATCAGTCTCATCCAAAATTGCTAACTTCGGTTCTAACAGCGCCATTTGCAGAATTTCATTCCGCTTTTTCTCACCACCAGAAAAACCTTCATTCAAACTGCGATTGAGGAAAGCGGCATTCATTTTTACCACTTCCAGCTTTTCCTCAATTAAATCATCAAAATCAAACGCGTCTATTTCTTCTAAACCCTGTGCTTTCAGCCGGGAATTGTACGCCACCCGCAAGAAATCCAAATTACTCACACCAGGAATTTCTAACGGATATTGGAAAGCCAAAAATACACCACTTCTAGCGCGTTCCTCTGGTTCCAACTCCAGCAGATTTTTTCCTTGGAAAATTATTTCGCCGCCAGTCACCTCATACGCCGGATGTCCAGCCAACACCTTAGAAAAGGTACTCTTACCAGAACCATTCGGCCCCATAATCGCATGAATTTCACCCGATCGCACCTCCAGATTCACACCTTTTAAAATCGGTGTTCCATCAACATTAGCCGTCAGATCCCGTACCGACAGCACAACTTCACTATTTTCAATAATCATCTTCTCTCCCTTCTCTTTCTCTGCGCTCTCTGCGCCTCTGCGGTTCGTTACTCTTCCAGAGACGAACACCAAATCTGTGTCCATCCCTGCTTCCATCTATCCAACACTGCCTTCTAACTTCAAACTCAACAACTTATCAGCTTCCACAGCAAATTCCATCGGTAGCTGATTGAAAACATCCTTACAGAAGCCGCTAATCATCATCGAAATCGCATCTTCTGAAGAAATACCCCGTTGAGCGAAGTAAAATAACTGGTCTTCCCCAATCTTGGAAGTAGAAGCTTCATGTTCTACTTTCGCAGTATTATTTTGCACCTGGATGTAGGGGAAAGTATTGGCGTGGGCATTATCCCCAATCAGCATTGAGTCGCACTGAGAGTAGTTTCTCGCCCCTTTAGCAGTCGGGTTGATTTTCACCAAACCCCGGTAACTGTTACTGGATTGACCTGCGGAGATTCCCTTAGAAATAATTGTACTGCGGGTATTCTTACCCACGTGAACCATCTTTGTACCCGTGTCGGCTTGCTGCATGTTATTTGTCAGCGCCACCGAGTAGAATTCACCCACAGAGTTATCACCCACCAACACGCAGCTAGGATACTTCCAAGTAATTGCCGAACCTGTTTCTACTTGAGTCCAGGAAATCTTAGAATTTACGCCCTGACACAAACCGCGCTTGGTGACAAAGTTGTAAATACCGCCTTTACCGTTGGCATCCCCAGCGTACCAGTTTTGCACGGTGGAATATTTAATTTCGGCGTTGTCTAAAGCGACAAGTTCCACCACAGCCGCGTGCAGCTGGTTGCTGTCATACATTGGCGCGGTACAACCTTCGAGGTAGGAAACGTAGCTACCTTCTTCGGCGACAATCAAAGTCCGCTCAAATTGTCCCGTATCTCCAGAGTTGATGCGGAAGTAGGTAGACAGTTCCATCGGACATTTGACGCCTTTAGGAATGTAGACGAAGGAACCATCGCTAAATACCGCAGAGTTGAGGGCGGCAAAATAGTTGTCAGCTACGGGAACGACGCTACCCAGGTATTTTTTTACGAGTTCTGGGTGTTCCTGCAACGCTTCGGAAATCGAGCAGAAAATCACGCCGTCTTTGGCTAGCTTCTCTTTAAATGTAGTGGCAACAGAAACGCTATCGAAAATCGCATCTACAGCTACGTTAGCCAGTCGCTTTTGTTCGGATAAAGGAATACCCAGCTTTTCAAAGGTTTCCAGCAGCGTTGGATCTACTTCTTCCAAGCTGTTGAGTTTTTCTTTCTTGCGTTTTGGTGCTGAGTAATAAATAATATCTTGATAATTAATTGGCGGATACTTGACGTTCGGCCAAGTTGGTTCTGTCATTTTTTGCCACTGGCGATAAGCCTTGAGGCGAAAGTCCAACATGAACTCTGGCTCGTTTTTCTTCGCCGAAATCAAGCGGATAACGTCCTCGTCTAGTCCACGAGGGATAGTATCCGTCTCAATGTCGGTGACAAAGCCGTACTTGTAAGGTTGGTTGACTAAGGTTTTGACAGTGGCACTCATCGGTAATAATCTCTCGCGTTCAGTTCAATCTCTTTAAGGATGGGAGACAAGATTTTTTGCCGACTCCCATCTTCCATTACGGAGTGGTTACACGGCTGCTAGAATAGTGGTGGAGACAAAAACAACAGCTATGTTGTTTTATGTATCTCCATTTTACGCTAAATTAACAACAACAATGTTGTCAAAGTCAAATTTTCCCAGAAATTTTTGGGGCGTTCCCGCAGCGTCTGACATCTGAAGATGGCGACTATCAACCAGTCCTCAACCAAGCAAGAAATCCTAGAGTACCTCCACAAGCACGAAAAAGCAACGGCTATTGAGCTAGCTGAAGTTTTGGAAGTCAGCAAGCAAGCGATTCGCCGTCACCTCAAAGATTTGGAGACGGAGGAGTTAGTTTTGTTTTCGATATCAGAACAAGCTGGAATGGGGCGTCCGCAGCACGTTTATCAACTGAGTCGTCAAGGACGCGATCGCTTGCATCGGACAATGAGTGATAAATTTGGTGATGCTAGCGGGAATTTTGCGGTTTCGCTGCTCGATACCTTAGCTGAAACCGTAGGATACGACCAATTTAAATCGATTTTACAAAAGCAGTGGGAGCGTAAAGCACAAGAATACCGCGATCGCGTGGGTAACGGTTCCCTAAAAGAACGTGTAGCCAACCTAGTAGAGTTGAGAAAAGCCGAAGGCTTCATGGCCGAGTATCACTCCGTTGATGTGCCTGACTCCTCTAGAGGCGAAAGTTTCATATTAATAGAACATAACTGCGCCATTTCCAACGTTGCTGAATCTTTCCCCACCATTTGCGGTCATGAATTACAAATGTTTGCTGCTGTCTTACCAGACTGTACAGTAGAACGCACCCACTGGATTATCAATGGCGAACACCGTTGTGGTTATTTGGTGCAAGCTTGTAATTAGAGACGCGATTCATCGCGTCTGTACAATAGTCATTGGTAATTTGTGAAAATTTATTTCCAATACCCCATGCCCAACAAAATAAATTTGAAATAGCATTTTATGGATGTAGCACCACACCAACCGTCAACCCAATTTTTAACATTGGAAGAGTCAGCACAAATAGATGCGGCTTTGTTATCTTCTCCAGAAAAGTTTTTAACCAGATTGACACTTTCATCGCTAAAGCTTTTAAAATATATCGCTCAAGAATACGGTGTTGCTATTGAAGATTTGACATCCGAACAAGTAATTGCTTGGTTTGAAAAAGATGCCAAAATTCGACGCGAACAAGGAATCGAAGCTTCATTTTTGAAGTGGTAATAAAGTTTATAGCAATTTGCATTTGCATATTTCAAAGTAGGGGCGCACAGCTGTGCGCCCCTACCAAAGTTTATTTGTCCCATTCTTTTTTCAAATTTTTATACCTATACACAATATCCCGCTTTTAAAAAGCAGAAACGTTTCTTAAAAGCGGGATATTCATAGATAAAAACCAGTGGGCTAATTGACGATGAGTTTATTTCTTATTCTTGTGACTCTGCCGTCCAGCCTTAGCATGTTGTTCTGATGTGCCTCCTTGGGTTCCCTTTTCTTCAGTATCGGTATCTTCACTGTCTTGATTACGATTTCCCTTGCGAGAACTCTTGCCACCTTCACGGCCGATTTCAGCCATGTGTTCTCTATCCTGGCTTACAGCTTCACCACCTTTGTGTCCAGCTTCACGAGCTTCTTCAGATGTAAATTCATGGGCAGTACCCTTCTCATGAGCAGCTTGTCCGCCTTTGCTCGCTATTTCGCGTTGCTTATCTTCATCCATCGACGCAAAACCGCGTTTGCTTGTATCTGACATGATAATACTCCTTGTAACTAATTAAAGCTTTTGTTTTTTTCAGCCAATCAAAGCCTTAAATCGGTTTTTCATTACATCAATTATTGACCTTCTCAATTTAGCTACTGAAATCAGCTATATTCATGAACCTTGGGAAAGAAAAAAATAAAACTTTTACTCAACTTTTGGCATACAACTAAAGTTATTAGTTAATATCAACATTTCTATCTAATATACAGTTATATAGTGCCCATGTTTTATCTATATTTTTTTGGTATTTTTAATAGAAAAAACTCGCACAAAGAAAATGTTTTATTATGAGTGAAACCCAATTATTTATATTTAGGACTATTGTTACATTTTTCTTGGTAGGGTTATTATTTAGTTGTAGCTATGACAATAAAGTTAATACACTCATCAACTCCAACAATAGTAATCAATCAAAAAAGGAAGTAAAAACTATGAAATTGGAAAGTGGTGTTTTTAACCCTAATGAATTAATTCCTGTTAAATATACCTGCGATGGGCAAGATATTTCTCCGCCCCTTCTCTGGGAAGAAATTCCAATAGGAACGCAAAGCATAGCATTGGTTGTTGACGATCCTGATGCACCTGGACGAACATTTGTTCATTGGGTTGTTTATGATATTCCAAATACAATTCGCCAACTACCAGAGCATACTCCAACTCTAAAAACTCTACCCAATGGTGGAATACAGGGCAAAAATGATTTTGGCAACTTTGGTTACGGTGGCCCCTGTCCGCCAAGTGGTATCCATCGCTACTTTTTTAAACTTTACGCTTTAGATAAAAGTTTGGGTTTGCCAGCAGGGGCTACAAAGAACCAAATTTTAGCTGCAATGGAAAGTCATGTTTTGGCAACAGCAGAATTAATTGGACGATACAAACGCCAGTCTTAAGGGACTTACGCACTGAAGCCTCAAAGCCCGATCCCCCGTAAGCCGCCGATAAATTGCGGGGAAAAGCCCAATACGGTTCAGTTAAAAATAAATGTAGGTTGGGTTGAGGCAATGCGTTACCCAACAAACCTGACCAGATGTTGAGTTTCGTTCCTCAAACGCCACTTGCTTTAAGCCGGGAAACCCGTCCAACGCAGTGGCTCCCCAACCTACGCAAGAATCAGGTTTTTGGCTCTAACTGAACTGTATTGGCCTAAAGCCCGCTTTTTAAGGGGGTTGGGGATCTGAGTGCGTAAGTTCTGATAATAAACAAAAAGCACCTTGAAAAAAGGTGCTTTTAAAAGAATGCGACAAATACATTCCGTAGGGCGCACAGCTAGCTGTACGCCCTACAGACAATACATGTATTGGAAAGATTCTCTGAATTGGTATTACCTGTTGCTTATTGCCCAGGACTTACGCAAAAGATAACGAAAGTAGCGATAATACCCTGCGGGAAGCCGCTCCGCGTCTACATGAATTACCGTTAGGCAAGAATAAGGTTTTCAATCACATCTTGCGTAAGTCCTGTTGCCATTTCGCTTCTTTAAGCATTGTAACTGTTAGTGCGGGGACTACGGGCACCACTTACAGATCCTATCATCGAGGCTACTAAACCCAACAACGAACCAAACACAAACCACCACAACCCCGAACGCACATTTCCTGCAATATTACGAGCTTCTTGAGCACTTACATTTGCCTGGGGTATATTAGGGGTACCAACCTGGTTTATGACTTCCCCAGCGTTGGAAGCAGCAACACCAAAAGCGCCGGTAACTCCATTTGCCAATAGCCATGAGCTAACCGCCAAAGTAGTTGCCCAAAGAATTGCACCGTTAAGAAGAGCTGTGTTGCGGTTCATTGGCCCGCAAGCACGGGCTGTAACCCAACCACCAGTGAATAAGGAAATTAACAAAGCAATGGTTGACCAAAGCCCCGCATTACCCGCAGCGTTGGGAGCAATTGACCTGGGTGCGCCTGAACCTTCGACTGTACCTGCTGCAACAGCACCAATTATGGCGCTCAAAATTAATTGAGTAGCTAAAGCAACCAACAAACCAGCAATAATTGGGCCCCAGCGAACAAGATCGTGATATTCGCCTACTCGGCCTGCTACTACAGGCTCAGTAGAAATAGCTTCATTGCCTGTTCGATTTACGTATGACATAGCTTATATTCTCCAGTGCTGTTCCAGCAAAGTTTTTGTTCAGGTATATTTATATTCCTTCTATGCTTCAAATTAAATAACTAAATTATCTATATTAATATCTATCAATAGAAATAACTAATAGGTCTATCTTTAGTCATAAGAAAGAGGCTTTCTTTATTTAATAGCTTGTAATACAATTTAGCCTTAATTCAGTTTTTGAATAATTATTCAGAAAATGCCTATGTAAAAATTTTTAAATTAAAACGCAATTATTAACTTATCTGATAAACTAGCCTAGTTGTATCTGCAATTAGGCTGAATACAAAACTTTATAAAGATCGTCAAAACGTAGAATTCATCGAAAACTAACGTATTCTCACAGCAGTACCTGTGGCGGTAATCAACATTAAAACTCCTGACTGGTCAACATTGATTGTGCCAGTATCAATTTCAATACCGATTACAGCGTTTGCTCCTAAACGTTGCGCTCGTTGTTCTAATTCTTCTAGTGCTTTGCGTTGACCCTGTTCAAATAGACGCTCGTAACTACCAGTGCGTCCACCGACAATATCCCGAATTCCGGCTAAAAAATCTCGCAAAAAATTGCTTCCATAGACGACTTCTGCTGTCACAATCCCTAAATATGATTCGATAACGGCTCCTTGAATCACATCCGTGGTAGTTATAATCATAAATTAACCTCATCAATATGCATCAATATTATATCTAGTAATTCGCTTTGATGTTTCCAGTCATTTGCGTAGTAAGATTGGGAATAAAAACTCTGCTATTTAAATTTACGTAGTCTAGTAGTGAATAGAGAAACCATTAATTGTGTCTCTACTTATTCGCTTTTGATAACTAGGTAGACATGATTAAACTAGCGATTAAAAGTAATTTATACCTAGACAACTACCTTGTGTTGTAGACAAGCTTAATATATATACTTTTACAAAATTGAGAAAAGCGATCGCCACTTTACTTTAGAGTATTGTCTAACTACAAATAGTACTTTCAGGAACATTTTGTTTGTTCGATCGATCTTACCGTGTAATCACTAAAAAAGTGTCTAAACGTCTGGATATCGATCTACGAAAGTTAGTATCAAAAGCTAAATTTTGAGAAAAATTGGATACAGACTCAGCAACCTTTTAAACAGAACAACTAACAAGTATGAATGTTTTATTCTCTACAAATATTAGTGCATCGCCTCTTGGAAGTTAATTGACACATATATTGCGATTCTCGGAAATACGTATAAGCACTGAGGAAAAAGTGTAATCTTTATTATTTTAATGATTTATCTGTAGAAGAATTTGCTTTGCTTATTGAGAGCTTACACTCCACTATTCAGTAAAAACTCTGTTATCTCATGCTGATTGTAAAGGAAACAGCAAATGAACAATTAACATCTCAATCAATGCGAAAAAATACAGTTTTCAAAAGTCCACATTTTTGTTTTAATGTACAAGAAAAAAGTCGTCTAAAATTTCAGGAAATTTACTGTGTACAAGCCAACATCATTTGTGTTTAGTGTGGTGTTACTAGTAGGATGTTTTGCTTTTACTATGCCTACGTCGGTTCAGGCTCAGGTGTTAGTGGCGCAAAATAAAAACCCCGAATTAAAGCAATTACTAGAAGAAGGGCGGAGGTTAGTTGATACAGGTGATTATGGTGGCGCGATCGCTGTTTATCAACAAGCAGCTAGCCTAGATCCTAAGAATGCTAAAATTTATTCCGGTATTGGTTACTTATACGCTCAACAAGGAAATTATCAAGCGGCATTAACAGCTTATCGTCGGGCGATCGCAATTAACCCTAACAATAGTGATTTTTATTACGCTGTCGGTTACATCAAAGCCAATTTGGGAGACACCGCTGGGGCAAAAGAAGGTTACCGTCGTGCCATACAGTTAAACCGTAACAATGTTAACGCCTACTTAGGCTTAGCTGTAACTCAATCTCGTCTAGGAGATTATAGCGCTGCTGGCTGGGCATACGAACAAGCACTGAGCTTAGATAAAAACAATGCCCAAACTTATGAATTGATGGGTTCGATGTATAAACAGCGACGGCAGGCCAAACAAGCGAACACCGCGCTTCAAAAAGCCCGCGACTTATATAAGCGCCGCAATGACTTAGATGGGGTGGACAGAGTAGAAGCCATGCTGCGGCAGTTAGGAGGATGAGATTAATCCAACTGGCGTCCCGTTAATTCCACAAAAATGTCTTCCAGGTTAGAGGGACGCACCATCATTCCGGTTTTATCGGGCTGTTCATTCAAGTAAATATTTGCTTCTTCCAACGAAGGGAAAAACAAATATTCCCAACTCCGGGCGCTGTCACTTCCTATTTCAGATAAATTTAATTGCTTCATCACCAAACCTTCACCATGAGTAGAACGCAGTTGTTTTAGCGTTCCCAAAGAAATCAGTTTCCCGCCATCCATAATACCGATGCGTCCTGGTTTGGCGGAACCGAAAGCATCGCACAAAAATTCGACCTCATCCATATAATGGGTCGTTAGTAGCATCGTCATCCCCTGCTTATTCAAATCCCGAATAATTTCCCAAAGCCGTCGCCTAGTTTGGGGGTCTAGTCCAACCGTTGGTTCATCCAAAAACAACATTTGCGGTTGATGCAATAACGCCCTCGCTATTTGCAACCGTCGTTTCATACCGCCAGACAGGGTTTTGACCAAATCATTACGTTTTTCCGTTAGCTCAACATATTCCAGCCATTGATTAATTAATTGTTGTCGCTGCGGGTTACTAATGTGATGTAGCCTCCCGTGCAGTTCCATATTTTCCCAAACGGTTAAATCGTTATCTACACTGACTTGCTGCAAGACTACGCCAATACTTTGTTTTGCCAAAATTGGTTGGCTGACTACATCATATCCATTGACTTCTATCCGTCCTTGGGAGGGTTTGGTTAGTGTAGTCAGCATCCTAATAGTGGTAGATTTTCCCGCACCGTTGGGGCCAAGTAGAGCAAATATTTCTCCCGCTTCAATTTGGAATGACAGGTCATTAACTACAGGTATCTTGTTGTAATACTTGTAGACGTTTTCTAATAAGACAGCAGCAGTCACGTCGCTTCGCTCCTAATTCAAAATTCAAAATTTAAAATTAACAATCTCATGTATTCTTTTGTTTTTCAGTCATAGATAAATTTGCTCACACCATTTTACGATCGCAATGGTAATGGTGATCGCATCCCCCTGTAAGGGTATGGAAACCTGGAAGTTACTTTTTGAAAATCGAGAGGCTCAGATCCCCGACTTGTTTGAGAAGTCGGGGATCTTGTTGTTCGTGTGCGTAATACGACGCTTGCTGAAGATGACTGCAAAGGTCTACCCTGGAAAACTCAGTCAGTGAGTATTTTAAATTAATGAAAAATTCTTTGAAACTTACCTTTGACAACGGACAAACAGCATTAGCTATTCGAGCTAATCAGCAAGCAGAATTGCCAAATGCTCTCAAGGAAATAGGACTTAGTGATTCGCGTCCTGTTTTAGTGGTGGTTGGGGGTGCAAGTAAAATCAGCGAAGCCGACTTTATCCGCATCCAACGGTTGTTTGTGGAAATTTTAGCTCCCATCGCTGAAACTTTGGGTGCTTATGTCGTGGATGGGGGTACGGATGCGGGGGTTATGCGATTAATGGGTGCGGCTCGTACCCAAATAGGTGCTAAGTTTGCTTTGGTTGGTGTGGCACCCGCAGGCAAAGTGGCTTTATCAAATGAGTTAGAAACTGATTCTAATTTGACGCCGTTAGAAGCAAATCATACTCATTTTGTGCTAGTTGCTGGTAGTAATTGGGGCGATGAATCTGCTTGGATATCTGAAGTTGCGACTGTCTTAGCTGGTGGTGCGCCTTCGGTGACATTGCTTTTGAACGGTGGTGAAATTACCTTTAAAGATGCGTTTTATAGCATTAATGCTGGCAGGTTAGTTGTAGTAATTGCTGGTAGTGGTAGAACCGCAGATATACTTGCTAGTGCTTTAGTTGGAAATACAACGGACGATCGCGCCCAAGAATTAGCAAAATCTGGTAAATTGCAGTGTATCAACTTAATTGACATAGAGAAGCAAGTTGATAACTCAGGGGAAATAATTAAGGGTTTGCTTTCTACCAAGGAGTAAATAATGACAAAAAAAGATAGTTATCAAGACTTTTTAAAGAAAGATTTTAACAAATTATTTACAGGGATGAACTTAAGTGATTTGCAAAGACATTTTTTGGAATCGCGCTGGTTAGAGCAAGTACTCTGGATGGAAGGTAAGGCGAATTTTTCACGCGATCGCTATTATTTTTTGCGCTTAACAACTATTATTGGTGGTATCATTCTTCCTACGCTAGTCAGTCTAAATATTAATACTACTTCTCCCGAAAGTAAAACTACAAGAAATTTGATTATCGGTTCGACTTTTGTTATTAGTCAATTAGTTGCTATTAGTGCTGCCATTGAAGAATTTTTTCATTATGGAGAACGCTGGCGACACTATCGCCGCACAGTGGAATCATTGAAAACCCAAGGATGGCAATTTTCGCAGTTGGCAGGCCCTTATCGTGATTATACAACTCACGAACAGGCATTTAATTTTTTTGCTGGTCAGGTAGAAGATATTATTCAGCGAGATGTGGAAGTATATGCCACTCAAGTTGTACAAGAGAAGAAAGAAGAAAAGCAGAATCAAGAAAACTATATTTTCACACAAAAAACACAAATAACTAATGTTGAAGAAAAGAAAGAAGAATAAGCTGTCACGAGCATTTAACGCAGCACATATTTTTTTGTTGGTTGTTGACGGCTGACAGTTGACAGTTACCACTTCTGAATTCTGACTCCTGAATTCTAAATTTTGAATTCTTCAAATAAACTCCCCCCTGTTAGATAAAAACAAGGGGAGAGCTAAAACTAAAGTCCGGTAGGGTAATCGGGCTATCTAAGTTTTTATTATTTATCAACTTTATCTTATTCCTCCTAAAGATAGAGAAATATTTCCTGAAAATGCTACGTTGGTAGCTTTTGAAAAAAATTCCCCGTTTCTCAAGAGAAATGGGGGAATGTGGAGTTAAAGTTCGTCAGGTGATCGGAATATCTGTTTATTTTGTCCTGATACTATCTTTCTTAATTCCTCCGTGAGGTAGATAAATAGCTAATCAATATACTGGTGGATGTATTCTTCAACACTTTAATACATTTTAGATTTAGCATCAAGCGTTGAGAGTGTGAGAGAGATGGGGATGTGGAGTGAAATTCTCTGCCCATCTCCCTCAAAGAACGAGTTGAAGTTTCCTTAGCTACCCTTGGGTACAGAATCTCCAGGGCCAGCTGTGACAATCACCAAGTTTTCCGGCTGAATTAAATCCTGAATTACTTGTTTGATTTGAACCATAGTAACTGCTTGAATTTGCTGCGGAAATTCTCGAATTTCTGTTCGTGAAAGACCTAAGACAGCATTATCTAAAATGATGCTAGATACATTACTAGGATTAGCTAAATCTACAGGGTAACTGTTAGTAATTGAGCGTTTTGCTGTGTTGAATTCAGCTTCAGTTACTCCTTGTTCGCGTAATTGTTTGAGTAAAGCAATAGTACTGGCGATCGCTTTTTGGGCATCTCCGGGAGCAGTCTGCATTTGAATCAAGAAGGGGCCGGGATTAACTCCAGCAGCAAAAGCACTGTAAATACCATAGGTTAAACCTTGGCGATCGCGCACTTCCGTACCCAAGCGACTCGATAAGGTATCGCCACCCAAAATTTGATTCAGCACCAATGCTGCATAGAAACGCTTGTCTTTCCTGGAAATACCGTTGTAGCCGATGTAGGTTACAGCCTCGGCTTTACCGGGAATTACTTTGTTTAATTGTCTTAAAGTTTGCGGGAATTGCACGGACGGAACTTTGAGAATAGGTGGCTTCCCTGTGGCTTCCCATTTGCCAAATTCCTGATTTAGCAATGCTTTTACTTTAACTGGATCGAAGTCTCCCACTAATGCAATGGTTGTAGTATCTGGTCGGTAATTTGTCTGGTAGAAATTAAGCAAATCATCACGAGTAATACTTTTTAAACTTTCTTCCGTGGGGAAACTGTGGAATGGATGATTTTCTGGGTAAATTGCCTGTTGAAATACCCGTCTTCCCAGACCGTTGGGGTCATCTAGCTGGACTTTGAGACTTGTTAGCGCCCTTTGGCGGCTGAGTTCTAACTGGTCGGCGGGGAATGTGGCATTTTTTAAGACATCTGCCAAAGTTTGAATCAATATTGGCAGGTTTGCTGACAAACCCTCACCAGTTATGTTTACGCCTTCGCGGCTAGCACTGAAGTTTAAACCGGCTCCTTGGTCTTCTAAGGTTTTTGCTAAGGTGAGAGCATTTTTAGTTTTGGTTCCATTCATTAAGTTGATTGCAGTGAGATTCGCTAATCCAGCTTTTTGATTGCCATCAAACTCAGTACCAGCATCAATTTGACCGCTGAGATTAATGGTTGGAACATTGCGATCGCTTAACAACAAAACTCGCAAACCATTATTCAAGGTAAACTCTTGTGGAAGCGATTGTTTGTTGGAATCTGTAGTTGATGTGGCAGCTGGCAGATATTTAGCCAGTTCTGCTGGGTCTACTGGTTTACCAGGGCTGAAATTTTCCACTGTGCGACCAGAACCAGCGCCAGAAGTTCCTGGTTGACCATCTGGTTGGGTGGGTTCAAAGTAGCCAATGGTTTGTTTAGCGGGATTGAGGTAAGTTTTTGCTGCCTTTTGTATCTGGTCTGGGGTAACTTTGGCGATCGCAGCGAGATACTTTTCAATAAAATGATAATCCCCGGCTACAGTTTGGTTATATCCCAGGAGGTTGGCCTGACTGGTGATGTCCTGGTTGCCCAATATATATGAGGCTTGGAGTTGCGTCTTAGCTCGCTTCAACTCTTCGGCACTCACAGGCTTCTGTTGCAATTTTGTCAAAGATTCTTGGAGTACCTGGGCAATTTTGCTTAACTGTTGACCCTGAGCCGCCGTAGCATTAATTTCATACCAACCCGGTTCGATGAGTTCCACAGCACCGCCGCTAACTGAACTAGCGACTCCAGATTCTACCAAGGATTGGTAAAGCCTAGAACTACGCCCACCTGTGAGAACAGCATCCATCACATCAATTGCTGGAACATCGGGATGGTTGAGATTTGGCAGAGGATACAGTGCTTGTAGTAGTGCTGCACTTCCAGGTTGCTTGAGAACGATGGGTGCTTTTTGATTAGCAGGAGTAGCTGAGGAAGCATCGGCAAGGGAGGAAAATGTCAAGAAATTATCCAGGGCTTTGCTTGCGTCATCAAGCACCTTATCTTGTTTTGCTTGTGGCGATACCTTACCAAAAGTTTCCTTCACAACTTTCAGCACAGGTTCTGTGGCAAAATCCCCGGTAATCACCAAAGTGGCATTTTCTGGACTGTAGTACTTTTGGTAATAATTTCGTACCTGCTCCACCGTGAATTTCTCGACATCAGCTTTTGTGCCTCCCACCGGTAAGCCATAGGCTCGATTTGGGAAAGCATTCCGCATGACTTCCCGATTCAAACGATACTCAGGTGAATTTTCGTAGCCTTGTAATTCAGAGATGACTACTCGCTTTTCACTTGTGAGTTGCTCAGGGTTAATTAAAGCATTTTTCATGCGATCGGCTTCTAGTGTCAGCAATGCTTCGAGTCTGTCTCGCTGCACTGTGCCAAAATAGGCTGTTTCGTCATAACTGGTGAAGGCATTAAATTGGCTACCCAAGGCACTAAACAAGCGCCCAAACTGCACTGGACGGTCGGTTGTGCCTTTGAACATCAAATGTTCTAGCTGGTGGGAAATACCATTTTCTCCCTTAACCTCGTTGCGCGAACCGACTTTATACCAAACCTGCACGCTCACCACGGGAGCGGTATGAACTTCTTTGGTTAGGACGGTTAAACCATTATCCAATACCGTTTTTTGCACTCCTTGGGTGAATGAGAGCGCAGATACGGGTGCAGTGGCTGTTGGCGTTGCAGCAATAGTAAAGTTGCCCGAAAACGGCACTAAGGTGAGGAGAAAACTCAGAAAAAATCCAATAAGCATGTATGCGCGTAGCTTCATAAGCAGTGGGAAATGAAAAATTCAAGTTGATAAAACACAATTTCAGAAGAAATGCCAAGTTTTGACAAAGTTGAAAACCTCTAATTTTTAATTTTGGATTTCGGCGAGCAAAAACCAGAAAGTAAATCAGCGTCCTATTGGCAAAGATTTTTCAACCTATTGATTAAATGAGCGTAGGCAAAGCCCATCGTAGACATCGCCTTTATAAACTAGTAATTATTTCACTCTAACTTACTGCGAAATGGAGAATTCCCAAAAGTTGGGGGGATGAGTATCCCTACTCATCCCCCTCGGTTTTGAATGCTGAATTATTGCTGTGTTTGGCTACATTGTATCATTTGGTCTTAGCCATTAGTTTTTACGATCGTGAAGCGATCGCTCTCGTCAACTCCCGAAATAACATATTGGCAACCTTAGAACCCAGCTTCGATTGCAGGTGCTTGCCGTTGAGTAATTGCTTGCCAGAGGCATCAACTTTACTTTTGAGTGTGTTTTTGTAAAGGTTGATTTCTTCACCAATTGGGGTATTAGGGAGACGGCCATCAATTTCAATCTTAGTAATGACGTGCTGCCAAAAGTTTTTCCGGCATAAAGCACTACCAGAACCTTTTTCTACCAACTTATCACCTGACTGCTCCAAAACAGTACCCATACCCAGCCTGAGTTTGAAAGCATCCCTTGAACGGTTACGCTTAACCCGCTTGACATCGCCAGGAAGAAATTTGACTACACGTTCACCTTTCTCCCGGCTAACTTCTTTACGCTTGACTTCCCTTACTTCTCGCTCAATCAACGGTTTACCGTCAATTAGAAACACTTCAAAAGGGTAAATCCGGCTTAGCAACCGGGCGCGAATTCTCAGCCCAAATCCGAATTGGTCAAAAACTTCGTTGTAGGGTTTAAACTGCTCATTGTTGAGCAATGACTTTAACTCTAACTCTAGGCGTTGTTCTTCCAAATCAATATCACAAAGCCAATCAGCGTGTAACCGGGTAATTGGGTCGATTGTGAAACCAAACTCCACTGCTACTGATTGCTGATACTGCTTACTTAATGACTTGTAACTTTGCGGGTTTACTTCTAACTCTCGCCCAGCCAACCAGCCCCAAAGCGGCGGCACATTGCCAGGTTTAGTACTTTGAGAATTACTATGTGCTTTTTCTGGGAACTGCCAGGCCAAAACCTGACGGTTGTAGTTGATGATTGGGGACTGAACGCGGTTGAGGTGTTCTAGTTGTTGTACTAATTCCCGCAGTTGGTCTATTACCTGTGGGCGGTGCATTAAAAATTGGCGTGGGTTTAATTCACCAGTTTCTAAATAATTTTCCTGATCTAGAGCATAAGCAGCCATAGCGAGTGCGTCAGCTGCATCTGATTTATTTGGCAGGTTTTTACCACCACGATATCGGCGTAATTCAATGTGACCAACCCACAGAATTTTAACTCCTAGACTTTCAAGAATCCTTGACCATAATCTAGAGTAATGATTCCCCGTTGGCTCTAAAACAGCAACATCAGGTTTGTTAGTTTTGAGATAATCAATAAAATCAAACGCTGATTTTTGATGGCTTTTAGTTTTAGAATTAGAGTAAAAACTAGGAAATAAATTGTTAGATTTATTTCTGGTTTTTTGCCAATAATTCTTTAAGCCTCCAATTGGGTATTGTGATAAAATATGACAAGTTATTGATGATTTGCTAACATCAACACCCAAAGATGTAATCGATTTAATTGTCATGGTTCTGCCGATAGTTGGGATTTTTTAGTATTCGTGTTGCCACCACGAATTGATTTAAAGACCCAGTTTTGACGCTTGAATCCCCTAACACCCCACCAATAGAGGGGCGCGATTCACTCTTAACGCTGGGTTTAACCCGGTAGTTCTAGGAAAGGTGCGCTTGAAATAATCAACACCTCATAAGTTGGGTGTGCGATTCATCCTTAACGCCCCACTTCCTAGAAGCAATGGGGCGGATTGCTTTGGACACAGTAGCCGAAACGACGGGCATAATGCCCGTCGTTTCGGCTACTGTGTCAGGTAGCCCACACCAAAAGTGCGATCGCAATTTCCTTTAACTGCAATTCATCAGGCGGTTATTCTTCGTCGTGTTCTAATTTCTGAACAACTTCTATTAATTTGTCAGAAGCTAAATCAAGTATTTCTCTAAGTTGTTCATCAACTGCCACATTAGTTATTTCAGCGTCCGTCATGAGTTTTAAAGCCTCAGAAATTTTGGCTTGAACGTGATGTAATGAATGCCAGGGTATATAGTAATCCCATGCTGGATCTGGTTGAAAAATATCGTTAACTGCTTCGGAATTTTCATTATTCATAAATATCCTCATCATCAAAATCATCGTCATCGCCAACTAATGAATACTGGGTGTCGGGGTCAATTTGGTTGAGAACTTCAACGAAAGCTCGACCACTCAAAACATCAAAAACTGAATAATTACCCTCGTTAATTGCTGCATTAATTTGGTTCATTTTCAGAGCTTGTTCGAGTTCTGGAGTTCTTAGCCTTGGGTCAACATCCTCAATCGAGTTGATTGGCGGCGGTTCCTCATTCCCCTCAATCCAGCGCTCAATTTGGCTATTGCAAAATTCCTGCCAAGCTTCGGCGCTGGGTGGCTGTGGTGCGGATTCCAAAAAATTAGCAAGTTCTTTTTGCCGCTGGAGGCCTTCGGGGCCAGACCACATGGCCTCAACCCACTCGTGATTTGTGGCAAAACCACCCTTATTTATTGCCTCTGTTGCAACTTCGGTTGGGGAAGCAAGGCGATGTCGGGCAATGAGTTGAGCTAGGGCCTGTGTTTGAACGCTGTTTAACCTTTCGAGATCGATAATCCACAAAGAGGCACCGCCAAATGATGATGTTCGCTCCAGGGGGAACGGGTCGCGCATGGGAATCATGCCATCGGGGAACAGGTCGATGATTGGCTCGTAAGGGTTACCGGGCTTGAGTTTCACCCAAGTGTCATGTTTAGTCATAATGATCTGCGATTTTTTAGACGGTGACTATTACAATTGCAGCGCTGTTGTAAAAGTAATGTTGCTTCTTCCCAAGCATTAATAAGAGTCACAGCATCTTCACCAAAAAATGTTTGCTTGTCTCCGTTCTGCCAGGTGAGGACGGCGGTACGAGTGGGCACGTCTTCAAACTGGATTTGCCGCACTTGGGACAAGTTGAGCCAACCAGCTGTAGGTAATTTGCAACTAAACACGGATGGTGTATTAACTATGGTGTGCATTTTGATAATCTAAAAATGGTGAGCAATCCTGGCGATCGCCTGACTCCATCACAAGCAACGCGATCGCTAAAAAACTTCAGCTAAAAATTGCCAGGGGACGTTTCCAACGACACCGAAACGTCCCCTTGGTTAAAAGGGATGTCATCGGGGTCAGGTTCCTCCTGGGTCAGATTTTGTTGTATGGGGTCAGCTTGCACCTGGGTGAAGTTATCTTGTTGTTTTGATTTGTTGTTCTTTTCTAGCGAACGAAGCAGTTCGATTAATTTCTCAGCAAGAAAAGCCCGTTTTTCGTGGGAAATCCAGCACGACATGGCATGGAAGTAAAACTTGATACGTGGCGTTACTGGTACAATAAAAGTATCTTGGATATCCAATTTTGGCCACAACTCGGAAATACATTCCAAATAGACTCGTATTTGTTTGTGAGTTAGAGGGCGATTTTGTTTGTCGTTCCGACTGATAATGTCTAGAATTTGACAAAAATCATTAATGTCTAAGGGTTCGTGCATCGCTAAAAATTCAGTTAAAAATCCTCAACCTCTTGTCCTTGTTGGGGTGCAGGATTGCGAACAGCACCATAAAGCTGACCACTAACAAATGACATCAAGTGCTTGGCTTCAATACAAGTTTGAAAGTGTTTGAATCAACCAAAAGCGATCGCGGTAGCGTTCACCCGATCGCTTTTGACCCTAACCTTGGTTAACTGACTGTGGCTGTGGTTGGTCAAACATTACTAGAAAAACTCCGCCACCTTGCCGCAAAATGCTTGCGTAGGCATCGGCATCAGAGCGGGTACGAAATCGATAAATGCATTCATTTTCACTATTGGGCATAACTCGGAAAATTGCCCACGGTCTAATCTCATTGCGGTAAGCCATAATTTAGATTCCAAATTCTTCAAAAAAATCACCAGCGCAAACTTTACCAGTCCACGCTGGTGTGATTCCCTATAAAAAGAACGTCAAATGAATTGCTCGGTTATTGCTGCATAGGCAATTCTCCTGTTGATTGTTGACCGTAACGGACTTGATTAATGAGCGCTTCGATTAGTCCTTCCCTGTCGCCCAATGCAATAACGCTATTGATTTGATGCCCGATTTCATAAATTTCATCTCGGCAACGTCCAGGGGCTAGATCGCACAGCTGAGACGCAAGCGACGAAATTAAAAATAACTTTTCGCGTCTAGTCATTAGCTGAAATTGCGCTCCATAATCGGCCTGCAATTTTTCCAATAAGGAACCATCGCCAGGTGTGTAATTTGTGTAGTAACCTACAGGTTTTGTCATGGTTTAGGAACTGCCAGTAAATAGCGGGTACTGGCAGGCAAATAATGGTTAATTGGTTAGTGACAAATAACGTGATTTTCGTCTATAACCTCCTTAATAAACAACATGATTTGTGGCGTAACTCGTGTAGGGATGACGCCAAAATTTTAGAATTCAGAATTCAGAATTGCTGAATTTATTCCTCTTCCTCCTCCTCTTGGCTGCTAAGGATGATATTCAAAAAGTTATCTTCAAGGTTGAAATCAGTAATCAGAAATTGCTGTTCGTCAGCAGCAGCTTTTATGACTATCACTGAGTTATCAGGGAAGCCTTGCAACTTTTCTATTAACTGTTGAACTGTTGTTGTCATGCAGTTATCTCCTGGGTTTGTAAGTGTGCAGACATTAAATATCACCGCGCAGACACCTAACTGTCTGTGCTTGGTTCTCGGTGATCGTTGAGGGTGTTTCCGCGCTGGGCACAAGGCAATGGCGCGGGTGCTTGCTCCTGAATATGCCCTCATAGGCTCAATGGCAAAAGTGAGGGGGGAGCATTATGGATTTTTAGATATCCATTAATCAATAATATTGCATATCTGAATATACTAGTCAATAATGGATTTCTGGATATGCAATAATCGAGGTGTTAACCAATGGAAATAAAAAATGGTAGGAAAAGGTCGTCCAAGGTCAGGCAGGGAGACGAAAGGAGTCAGTCTAAAAGTCAATCCGGAAGCGTGGGAACTGTTTCAGATATTGGCGCAGAGCATGGGACTTACCCGATCAGAACTTCTGGAGAAGATAGCAACGAAAGAGATTCCAATACCTCAAGATCATTCGCAAACAACACAATACCTGGGAAAATCATCAGCCAGCTAGTTGAGGAAACTGAAAAACAGCTGGCGTACCATGAGCAACAAGCGGAGATTTTAAGAAATCGACTCAGAGAGCTAAAACAAGTAAATCTAAATCATACGGAATAAAACCGTCCTGCCTGCAAAGGTGAGGGCGGTTTTTGCTTTTGCGATCGCACTTAATCTTCAACGTGGCGATCGCTAACCGATATTGTACAAAATCATGTGCGGCTGTGTTGCCCAATGCCCAATGCCCAAAATCTGACCTCTAAGAAGAGCGATCGCAGTAAAAACAGAAAAATGCCTACTTATTCTTATCAACATTTCGGATTAGATTTCGATATTGAACTCAATACCAAGACTGACACGGTAGAGAGTCAGGGGCTTTGGGGATTTGAGGTTTACCATTCAAAAACCCATACATCTATTTGGGGCGAGTCAGACAAATATGAAAATTCTGGATATGCCTATTCTGCTGCTATCGATTGGATAGCAAGGAATCAGGCATGGATAGAAAGAATGTTGTCTTTGACCAATGACTAATGACCAATGACTAAATGTAAAAACAGGCGTGGCAATCTCTGTGACCCACCCAAAAACGGTGAGACGAGGTGTTCAACTTGCCCTTACCGTCCTTGGCGAACCTTCGAGCCAGACCCGAACTACGACGAGGAAGATGGACTGTGCTACCTCGATCGCACTTCACCGGACGACTATGAGCCGGAACCACAATGGTGGGATTGTACATTTTGAGCGATGTCTACGACGGGCTTCGCCTACGCAGTTGACCAATGACTAATGACTAAAAAAACCAAAAAGCCACCGAAAGATTTAGCGATCGTGGTGGCTCTCTGAAAATTAACTAATAGTACTATGCCAGAAAATACATATAAAATCAATCTTCCGTGGACTGAACAACACGAAGCATTCTGTTACCAACACCATATCCCCCCTGCTGCTAAATCGCTTTGGCAATGGCTAATGAGGCAAGGGGTAATAGGTGAAGAAATCGAGCCAGATTTGTCAGAATTTAATGCTTGGGTAGAAAAAGTACGTGGGAAGAAATACACGCACAATTACCTCAAACAGATGTTTGAATTACTGCAAACACACCGTGTTGTGCAAGTGGTTAAACAGTACAGTTGGAAAATATTTAAGTTACTCATAAGACCTCTAGAGTGGCTGAAACCACCTAAGAAGAAGCGAGAAAAAAACTTACACATCAGTAACTTCAGTTACACTTTACAGCCATCAAATCAGCAATCTCTCGACGGGGGGAATACACAGCAGCAGCATTCTAATTCTTCTATTAATCAAGAAGTACTCTCGGAAGCTGGTATACATTTTGATGACACCGCGACCGAAGTATTAGAACGTCCAACATGGGAAATAAAAATAGCTTTAGTCTTATTTGAAATTCGCGGAGGTTTGAACAAAGTAGATAACCCTGAAGGATTTATTAGGGTTTGTTTGCGTTGCCGATGGTGGGAGACTCATCGCAATTACTGGGCAATATGTAAAAAGCTTTCACATGCAACAAAAATGAACGATCCTGTCTGTGCATTTGATTTACAAACTTTCTTTGATGACGAATAAAAAAAGACCACCTTTTGAGGTGGCCACGAATACAAGATTGAAAAATATTATGAAACAAAATTCTCCAGTGCCGGGGCAATTAGCACTGTTTGATATTCCGTCTGTTCAAATTTCCAAACCCCAGCACGATCCTTACTGGGATGAAATAACTGCGCCCCAACACAGTGACAGCGATCGCTGGAATCCGGCCCACTTCGGTGAGACACCATTTAAACCTGACGGTGACCAGCTCACCATTTTCTACGACGATAGCGACGAACCACCAGCGCCGGACGACTATCAAAACTTGGATGATTACAACGAAGCTTGGCGCGAGTGGGAATTACGTGTTGGGGCGCAGGTAACAATTTCAACAACCGTAGAACCGCTTGTTGGGGCGCAGGTTGCATTAGATACTAAAAAAGTTGCGCCCCAACACGATACCCATTGGGTAGAAAAGTACTGGGTAGAGAGAGGCACTAATAAATATTGGTACTATCGCTATTGCTGGATGTTTGGCAGGAAGAAACACCGCCGCTACTTGGGGAGTGTGGACAGTCCCAAGGCCAAATTTAGAAAATCGGAAATTGAAAATGCGATCGCGGACGGTCAATGCCCCGCAGAAATTCAGGAGTTGATTCGCTCCTGGCGTCAACAGTCCCCAGTCCCCAACCTATGAAAGTTAAACACAAACGCTTGCATCGTATGGAAGGCCAAATCATTGCGGTATTTCCAACCATTGATGTCCAATTTCAAGTTGATTGGGGTAACGGTCTGGTGTCTACTGAATTTGAAGAGTCACTGATTTTTCTTAGTCCCCATTCCCCATTCCCCATTCCCCATTCCCCCATGCCCAATGCCCAATGACTGATGACTTACTAGTGTCAGGCATTCTCAATAATGTAGTTTTGGGCGATCGCCTTTTTGTGGGCCGCGCGTAGGGGGTTAAAAGTATTGATTTTTCGTTGTCAAAGATGCTTTTCTTGCTTAAAAGCAAAATTCTTATTGCCAGTGAGTAGCGTTAAGCCATCAAAAATAAAAATTGCGCCGGGTGTGGAAAACTAACTGATCGCATGAAAAAGGCGATCGCCGGCTTTCGGTTGAGCGATCGCTGTAAATGATTACATGTCATAGGTTATTCGGCTGGTTGAGTTTTGGGTAGTGGTAAGCGTGAAAAATGCGATCGCCTTTCTTTGGTTTTATGGCGATCGCGGCTGTGAAATCTACCTGGAAAAAGTTTGTCACAGGTTTGGGTAAACTTCGTCAACTTCATCCCATGCCTGATTTGCGAGGTTCTCCAGTGCCATAGCCAGCAGCAGAGGGTGATCGTAATGGCCGTGCTGCAAGCGGTCAAAGAAGATTTCGATTTGTAGTTCGAGGAGGTTGGGGTTCATAGTGCGTTGATGGCTCCTTTGACGCGATCGCTATCAATTTCGACATAACGCTCAAGTGATTTGAAGTCCTGGTGGCCAGTAATCTGCTTAATGGTGTAAAGGTCAGTCCCGTTTCGGTGCAGTTTGGTTATGAAACTCCGGCGGGTGCTGTGGGTGCTGATACCCTTAACCACTAACCCAGCCCGGTCAACAGCTTTTCTCAAAATTGAGTCAGCCCAACGAGGCGATATCGGTTTATCTTCTGGCGGTCTACTGGGGAATAACCAAGGTGAATCAGAATCAGGTTTATATGACAACAGCGATTCAGCAAGAATAGAGTGTACTGGGACTTGGCGAGTTTTGCGCTTACCGTCTGGTGTAGCCTTGCGGCTTCTGGCCCGAAAATTGATGTATTCTCGCGGACTACCGTCAACGTTGTAAACATCCTCAACTTGTAACTTCACCAAAGCCCCCCACCTTTCCCCTGTGTACCAAGCCAGGTCTAAAAGTAGTTTGTATTTTTGACTTTTTATCTGCTTGCGGATTTTAGAATATTCCGTGTCAGATAAAATAGCCGCTTGTCCGTTGCGGTTATTTTTCATTCTCTTTCAAGTTTGAGATGTTCCGGATTAACCAGTTCCAGTGGTTAAATCGGAACATTTTTAATTTTGACTAATAGTAAAAAGTGCTTTAATGCTAATCTGGGCAACACTTACACGTCCTCAGCAATTGTTCTGCTTTTACATAAAAGTGGAAGATTTACGATTTTTTCAATTAGCCATACAACGGATTTATTCACTTCATCAAAAATCTAAATCTGTTTATTTATGGCAGAACCTACTATCGCCCAAATTTTTGGAACTGGAGCAACAAGATTAGCTTCTGGTGCAACGACATCAAGCGCAGGTTTATTTATTCCTGATAGTGCTTTACAAGCAGCCGGTTTAGCCACACCAACTACTGCCAGTGCAGAGGGACATTTTGCAGCAGTGACGCTGAACGCTCAAAGTTATCTTACTCAAGCTAATTTTGATGCAAATACTGACCAATCTATCTATTTAGCTAATGGCTTTTCAAGTTTCACCACAAGAGGTACAAATAACGATCCTTACCGAGTCGATCAACTGACAATCAACTTTGCAAAACTTGACGACAGCAGCACACTTGACCCGGATAATTACTAATGGCTGGAAAATGGATCGCTACACTTAGTTATCGAGATTCAACTAATTGTTCTGTTGCCCCGGTAACTTTAACTTACGAATTCGATTCCGATCCACAAATAACCAAACAATCAGATGATATTTGCGGTTCGGGTCGGTACAACTTTTCTGCAACTGCCACCAAAATGACGCGGGCCGATGGCTCAGTTATTTCTCAAAGCGTAGCAGGAATTTTATGCTCAACAAATTCCTTATATCATTCTGTTTCCGTCCAGTACATTCCCGATGATGAGAAATTTGATTGCATTAACGGTGCTTGCATCTCTTCAAATGAATACTCCACACCAGGAATATATCAATCGTTGGGTGAATGTGAAGTAAATTGCGGAACTGGCTGTAGTGGTAAGTGCATTCCTAATGCTGAATGGGCACAGATTGAAGGATTATCAAGCCAACTCAAATCAATAAATTGCTCTTAAGAAATGAGTACTTCTAGCACAATTTCTAATCTCCAGCAGGCTTTGAATTGTGCTGGAAAGTGTGATTGCTGTGCAAATCTGCAATCGCAAATCAATGAGTTGAAAGCCAGAATCACCGGATTGAAACCTGTTGATGAAAACGCAATTATTCAAAAATCAGTCAAGCTTTCTGAAGCTAGTATAGTTCCGCAAATAAGTTCCGCTGTTGCTGGTGGAATCGCTGTAGTTTATAGCAAATTGGAACCTAAAATTACTGATGCTGTTCTTGGTGGGCAAGCTGGGCGTCAAGCAAAAGCCAGAGTAGAGAGTTTAGAACAGTTTGTTAACACAGTCGATGGTAAAGCTACGAGTGCTGTTAGCAATGCTGCTAATGCTTCTCGCCAAGCTTTGAATACCGCAAACGAAGTATCAGGCTTAAAAGGAATTGTCAATAGCATCGGCACTCGACTCAATGATTTAGGAAGTTTCATTTCCAAAGTAGAAGCTAAGGCAGGACAAGCACTGGTTAATGCTGCTAAGGCAGTAGGTATCAGTGAGGACGCACTCAGACTTACAGGTAAATGGGCAGGTCGAGTTTTAGAATTGTTCAACCTAGTCAGCACGCTTTTTACCCTTGTTGAACAATTGGCAACTTTAAACTTGCTTGGCGATCGGATTGATGCGGTAGAAAGGGCAGTACAGTCAGTAGCCGACGATGTATCGCGTGTATTAGGCAAGTTACTCGGATTGCAAAATCGTATACAAGCTGTAGAAGGTAACGTCTCTAGCATTCGCTCTTTAGCTCAGGATGCGTTGTCAATCGGTAGTCAAGCCGCAAGTATCGCTAAAGATGCCCAATCGCTGGCTGGTACAGCGCGTAGTGACGCAAGGCAAGCACAATCATCCGCCAATCAAGCTCAAACTACGGCTGATGGTGCGGTACGTAATGCTACTACAGCAAATGAAAACGCGAAAACCGCCTACAACAAAGCAAACGAGGCTAAAGGCATTGGCGAACAAGCCAAAGGATTGGCAGGGCAAGCACTTCAGAAAGGGGTAGAAGCTCTAGGGCTTGCTGTTACGGCGATATCGCTTTACCAAACAGTGAGATATCTCAAGGGTTTGAAGGGTGATAAAGGCGATCGTGGTTTACCTGGCAGAGATGGGTTAAACGGGCGCAATGGTTTCGATGGGCGAATTGGGCCACAGGGCGTTCCTGGCATAACCCAAATTATTCAGATTCCCGGTATCCCAGGACGAAATGGCAGAGACGGATTTAACGGCTTATCTGGCAGACAAGGGCCACCAGGCAGAGATGGACGAGACGGAATTAATGGGATTAACGGAAGAAATGGAGTAGACGCAGTGCCGTACAACGATGCAGGATTGCGAGCTTTCATTGCAGCTCAGCACGCAGGGACTAGAGCCAACAGCACAGCGCAGCACACGACTACAAGAACGACGATACTAACGCCCATAATGACTGCGCTGGCAGCAATACTCGCACTACTCAAGCAAATTTATGATGCTGTGGTAGCTGTCAGCAATGCTGCTATCTTGGCGTTACTAAATGTCATCAACAATAAACTTGGTAATCAAGTTCTAGGCGGAATTAGTGGCTTAATCACAAGAATTGCCCAAAATAGCTATTTAGACAAGGTGTTACAAGTTCTGACTTTTGCGGCAACAATGCATAACGCTTTGATGCTAAGTAATCAACTTGGTCAAACTTTGATTATGATTATTGACCAAGTACTTGGATTTATATTGCCAAAAGGGATAGATGGTAATCCTATTAATTTCTCAGAGGTATTAGGAAAAGCAGTACATGAAATAATAGCTGATACTATTGGAGAGGCAAATTACACTACACTTAGCGAAGCTTGGCAGAAAGCCAATAGGATATATCAAGCAGCCTCAAACGTTTTTAATCAAGTTACTCAACTTGGTGGTCTAATCACAACAGGACTGGAAGTAATAGGAGGGAATCTCGGCAAGATAGGCAATGCATTAAGGAAGGGTGGTGTATTGCTTGAAAATGCCTATGCGTACATGAATCCACAGCCGAATCTTCAAGGTAAATTCTTTTCTTTGTTGAACACTGCTAATGAAAAATTAAGTTCTATTGCCGCAGTCGTCGCTATTCCTATTGCTTTTAAGGAAGTACTAAGCGGAATTAATAGCAGTACCGCTGACTTAAAGAGAGAGATATCGCAAACCGATCCGAAGGATGAAAACGGCAACCCAATCAGAGATGCTGACAATAACATAATTCATTACAAACCAGGCGTTGAAGTCCCCACCCCAATAGTAGAAGAAGCGAAGGGAGAGCAAGCAAAGGCAGATTCAACAAACTTTGCGGATTTGGCACTTGAAGATATTTTTGATGGTGGAGATTAAATAAACATGGTAATTACCCCAGCACAACCGCCAGAGGACAAGTTACCTGATAATTTTGACCCTTTTGAACATTTACAAAAAATCTACATTCCTCAGCACAATGCACTAGTAAAACGCTATTTCAGTGACCTTGGTGATGATTGGAAACCCAACATCGCTTCGTCAAGAAGCGCCCTACGCGTTGCCTGCACGATGACAGACAACGACAATCAATTAATGATGAATTTAAGGCATCATTTATTGTTTGATTTGTTAGGATATGCCAGAAAGAATTTAGCTATATTTTACGGCAGCAGTCTTGATACTGCTTTGCCCGTTTCTGGGCATCCTCAATTATTTTTATATTTTTCCCAAGATTCTCAAGCTGTACCCGTAAATGGTAAGCGTCTAGACCATGAAAAATCATGCAGACTAACCAGTTATGCTTCTAAAGCGGGACAAGCCATGCCAGCCATCACAAAAGCTAATTTATTAGAGATAGCGAGAGAACTTAAAACTCAGTTTGTAGAGGGCAACAAAGGTATTGTATACACTGCTGGAAAAGTCGCAGTAAGCTACACCGATCCAGTTAACGGTTTTCCCAGGGGTGGACGCTGGTTAGTTAATTCTAAGCCTGAAGCAATTAGCCTTTATCAAAAGTTATGCAATGCAATCGACCGACCGTTTGATATCAATAAAATTAACGTCGTTACGCCAGAAAAAGACAGCACCACACAATCTTCAACTTTGACTGATACTGTCTTAGGTAAACAATATAAACAAGCTGTATATAGACCAGTAGTCAACTTGAGATTTAGATATGCTTATGTTTCCTTTGGGGGTTCTGTATCCCCAATTTTTCTGATAGATACCACTTTTAAACATACACCCCTTCTACCGTAAATTACTTAATTTAATTTTGATGTTCCAGGACATAGGGAAATGTATAACATTTCCAGAATACGGAACCATCTCCAAGCAGTGCTAGTTATTGATCAGTCAATAATTACAAGAAACCTGAAATAAGCTTATGGCTTCAAGAATTGCAGGAGTTGAAAATGTACCTCACGTGGTTGGTACGGGAGAAAATAGGGTTTTATTGGTTCTGCCAGATGTTTATAGCTCGTTTGGTGCTGCATTAGGTGTTGTTAAGCTCACAGGTGACCCACCAGCAGGCGTTCCCTCTACAACTGTTGGCCGCGCAGTAGCCGATGGATTAATTCGCAAAATAAAAATCTCATATATTGGTGCGAATACGAGGCGGAAAACAGCAACATTAATTGTTGCAGGCGACAAAGCTATGCAAGCTCGTGCATCTTTAGTCGGTTCAACTTTCAATAATTTCAAAGTTAAAACAGCTTACTACCCGACAAATATTCAACTTGGGTAATTTATGCCCAAACTTCAGAAGTACTTCATTACTAATGTTGACCTTGATAAGTTCTATTTCAAGTCAACAGCCGGACTTTATCAAAGTATTGGTAGTGGTGTTACTGGCATTTATCCGGCATCAGACAATGAGCTAGACCAACCAGAAGTCACGGTTAAAAACCTTTTACGAGAAGGTTTATTAATTCGTATTGGGGCAACTGTTTTAGTAGGTACTAAAAGAAGAAGCTTAGAGTTGCTTTGTAATAAATTAGTCTTTCCACAAATTTTAGATACCGCACTAAATAAAAGCTTCTCTATTACTGGTGGCGCTTCTGGTCAAATTAAATCGTTAAATCAACGACTAAAACAAATTTCTAGAGGATGAAATGGCAAAGTTAGACAAATTCGTTGCGACTGTTGGTACACTTAAATATGCTTTTCGTGCCCCGGCTGGCTTGTATGATGGGACAATTGCAACAGAAACGGGAATCGCAGTCGCCGCAGACGCCGATCAAGATTTACCAGAGTATCCGGTGAAGAACCTTTTAAGAAAAGGAATTCTTAGAAGGGTAACCGCTATTACTAGGACAAGTGCTGGTAGACCTAGCCGATTGAAATTACTATGCACTAGCGCGAAACTAGCTACAATTTTGGATGCTCTAAAAGGAGATCCTTATAGTATTACTGGTGGTGGCAGTGGCACTATTCAAAGCGTTGGCTTTAGCCTGCGCGTTGTTTCTCGTGGCTAATTGGGAGTTAGTTGGGGAATTGATTGTCACTAATCAATGGCAGTCTTTTCCTGATGAAGTCGTAGCGGACACTTTTCGTTTGACTACGACGATTCAAAACTTGGATGACTGGAATAAATGGAAGTTTAGAAGCGGTGCATATTTGCGATTTTTTTATAGTGATGGCAGCGCTTCACGCAATTGCTACATCAAAGTAATCGATGTCCCCACAGTTTACGACTTGCCAGTTCCTTACGAATTGCGAGAGCAAGGATACGTAATTAGAACTCCTCAAGTTATCCGAGCATCACGATACCTGCCTTTTACTCCTGAGACAAATTTTGCTCAGTGGAATTTGAAGATAGAGGCTTTAATTTAATGCTGAATAATCCATCTGATTCATCTAATGGTTCTGCTGTTCCATTCGATAAATGCACTAATGATGAAAAGAGTTTAAATGCTAATGGAACTCTTTTGTTAGAGGCTAACGCTAACAGAAGTTATGCGATTTTTGTGAATAACTCCAATATTGATATAACTTTAGTTTTGGCAGAGTCAGCCAACGCAGTAAATAAAAAAGGAGTTATTATCAAACCGCGAGGTGGTAGTTATGAGATTAATCAAAACAATCTCTACACTGGGAAGATTTCTGCTGTCGCCGCAAGTAATTGTAAGATTTCGTTTGTGGAGTGTAGCTATTAATGGCTCTCTGGAATCCCGCTACTGTTAATCCTGCAACTAGTGGTGTTGCTACGCCTACCAGCGTTGCTGTTAGCAACACAATGCAAACTATACTTGCTGATAATTCAAATCGTAAAGGTGCAACTATTTGGAATTATAGTAATGCTCCTTTGTGTATTGATTTTGGTAATTCCGTTTCTAAAACTGTTTTCGCTTACAGAATCAGTGCGGGCGGATATTACGAAATTCCATTTGGCTACACTGGTATTGTTTCTGGAATTTGGGACGATACCGGACTACTTTTAGGTACTGGTGGCAAGGCTTTAGTCCGAGAACTTATTTAATTATGAAATTCGATCCGACGGTAGCCGGTTTATTATTATCTTTGGTTTGTGCCGTTTCTGGATGGGTTGTCTGGTGGTTTAATAAAATCCAATTTGACAAACAATTATCAAATCAAAGAGCTGCTGATGCGGCCAAGAAAGAGTACGCTGCACAGCGAGATTTTGAGCATCTCAAAAATAATCAAATTCAAATTTCTGAAGCTATTGCTCACGGGTTTGAAGACCTGGAAGATATGATTCGTGTCTTGGGACGTGATTTAACTGAGATGAAAGCTTATTTAATCCGTACCAGAATTAACGATCGCGGTGGGCACACCGACGGCTAACTACAACTTCCAGTGTGAGCGTGAGCGATTGCCAGCCCTGCCCACATGCTTAACTCGTGCGGGGATTCATCCTAATTCATGTCTCAAGTTCCCATCCGGCTGGAAACACTACGGTTAATGTTACGTGGATTTCAGGATAGCGACATAGCGGCGTTCTTGTCCTATCGCTCCGATCCTCAAGTGGCGAAGTATCAAAGTTGGGATACGCCTTACTCAGAAATGGAAGCGTTGAAATTTATACAATCGATGAAGCAGTCAACACCAGGCGTATTAGGCGAGTGGTATCAGCTAGCGATTGAATTGAAGGATACAGGCGAAATGATTGGGGATTGCGCCTTTTGCATTTTAGCTGATGACGGACGGCAGGCAGAAATTGGCTTCACGCTGATGCGATCGCACCAAGGTAATGGCTATGCAACTGAAGCTGTAACGAAGTTACTCGAATATTTATTTACAAAACACAAATTGCATCGCGTACGTGCAAACTGCGATCGTGCAAACATCGCATCCGCTAAACTTTTAGAGCGAGTTGGTATGAGGCGCGAAGGACACTTTATCAAAAGTTTGTGGTTTAAAGGCGAGTGGGTAGACGAACTATGGTTCGCTATTTTGCATGAAGAATGGCGACAATGAAGTTATAAAAAAACTAGTTACACTGATTCTTATGGAACGCGAAGCTCTAACAATCCGTTTTCCATCTGACCTCCTTGCCAAAGCCAGAAAACTCAAGCAAGACAACGAATCATTTAATGATTTAATAGTTGAGGCTTTAGAAAACGAGGTGCGACGCCGCCGGGGATGGGCTGCTCATCAACGAATTATCGCCCGCAGCGAAAATGTGAAAGCTAAAACAGGAATACAACCAGCCTCTACAGATTTGATTCGCAATCTTAGCTCGACTTTATCCATTTTTAGCTTCGGGTCATCACAAGGATAGGCGATCGCTAAAAAATGCGGGTTTTGCTGCATACATAACATTTAAATACAGTCTTGGTGAATACTGGTGACTCGCGCAATAGACTGAGACTGGAACTGCGGTTTGGTATCACACAGGTTTACCTGTGGTTCCTATTCGTTGGGTATTAGTACGTGACTCTCTGGGTAAATTTGAATCACAGGCTTTGTTATCTACTTTTCAAGAATATTCTCCTAAACAAATCTTGGAGTGGTTTGTACGTCGCTGGCAGATTGAAGTAACTTTTGAAGAAGTGAGGAAACATCTAGGAATGGAAACTCAACTTTGTCTTTGGTCAGACCAGTCAATTGCTCGTACAACACCTACATTGCTGGGATTATTTTCCTTGGTCGTGATTTTGGCAGACCATTTACAAGCTAATTTTTCTTGGACAATTCAGCAAACAATCTGGTACTCCAAAGTTTTGCCTACTTTTTCGGATGCACTGGCTTTAGTTAGACGATTTTTATGGGCTAGCACTTTTTCCACATCTTCCGAAACCACTCAAATGATAAAAGTCCCTCGTCTTTTATTTGAGCGTTTGAGAGATATTGCTGTTTACGCTGCTTGATTGAATCAAAAATGGATAAAGTCGAGCTTAGAGAAGATGCATTGGACACCTGACGCTGCACTTGTTAGACAACTTACGCCCCGATCGACTTACCTACGAGAATTAAGAGAAATATGACAGTTTAGCAAAGTTTGACTTTTAACACGTATTGCATTTTCTTTAACAAAACAATTGCCAATTAATAAAAAAGTGATTTACGTTATAATCTTGACAAAACACCGTAAAATTTTATGAATACAGTAGAAATTCGCCAGCAAATTAAAGAATATATCGATAAACTCTCACCAGAGAGATTATTAGTAGCTGCTGATTTTTTAGCCTATTTAACAGAAAGAGACGAGAATGACGCAACTGAAGAATTATTGAAAATAGAGGGTTTTAAAGAAGCTTTGGCTCAAGCAAAGAAGAATGTTGAAGAAGGTAAGGTAATATCTGTTGACCAACTCAAACGAAAATATTAAGTATACTGTTGTTATTAGTATTGATGATCAAGAATTTTTCGAGTCTTCTTCCGCTTCTTTACAGAAGAAATTAGATCGTTGTTTTGAACGTTTAAAGATCGATCCTCGTAATTATCCTAATATAAAACCTTTGAAAGGTGAGTTATCAGGTTTTTATCGTTATCGTGTAGGAGACTACCGGGTTATTTACCAAATAGATGATATCTTAAATCAGGTATCAATTATTTTGATTCAACATCGAAGTACAGTTTATGAATAATTGAGAAATGTATTTTGAAAATACATAGTATAACTGATATCGTCCTTCTACCTTCCTAAAAGGTTACTTGCAAAGTCTTATAAAATCTCATCCAAAGGCGCAAAGTCTCTAAGAAAAAACTTTGCGCCTTTGCGATTATATTTTTTTAAACTTCAACATTTAAAGTACGCACCAAAAAAGCCCATTTATCGGCGGCTTCTTCGATAATTTTAGCTGTGGGTTTACCTGCTCCATGCCCTGCCTTAGTTTCAATTCTAATTAACACTGGCGCATCACCTGTGTGATTTGCTTGCAAAGCGGCGGCAAATTTGAAACTATGAGCGGGAACAACGCGGTCGTCGTGGTCGGCTGTGGTAATCAAAGTTGCAGGGTAAGCTGTGTCTGGTTTGAGATTGTGCAATGGTGAATAAGCATACAACGCAGGAAATTCTTCTGGATTATCTGGGGAACCATATTCAGCAGTCCAAGCCCAGCCAATGGTAAATTTGTGGAATCGCAACATATCCATAACGCCGACTGCTGGCAAAGCTGCACCAAACAAATCGGGACGCTGGGTCATACAAGCACCCACTAATAAACCGCCGTTACTTCCACCTGCGATCGCCAGCTTATCAGTTTTAGTATACTTGTTAGCAATTAACCACTCAGCCGCAGCAATAAAATCATCGAAGACGTTCTGTTTTTTCTCCTTCATTCCTCCTTGATGCCATTCTTCACCATACTCACCACCACCGCGTAAATTCGGCATTGCATACACACCACCCATCTCCATCCACACCAACAAACTCACAGAAAAACCAGGTGTCATGGAAGCATTAAAACCACCATAAGCATAAAGATAAGTCGGGTTACTTCCATCTAATTTAATGCCTTTTTTGTGAGTGATAAACATTGGCACTCTAGTACCATCTTTACTGTGATAAAAGACTTGTTTTGTCTCATAATCATCAGGATTAAAATCTACCTGTGGTGCGCGGAAAATCTCACTTTTTCCAGTTACCATATCGTAGCGATAAATAGTCCCTGGTATGGTAAAGCTGGTAAAATTATAAAAAGTTTCAGTATCGTAACGCTTACCACCAAAGCCAGCTGCGGAACCAAGTCCCGGTAATTCTACCTCGCGTATAAATTCACCTTTGAGGTCAAAAATTTTAATTTGGGTGTGAGCATCTTTCAAATAATCAGCAATCAATTGATTATTCAGAATACCAACACTTTCCAAAGTTTCTGCTGACTGGGGAATAATTTCTTGCCAATTTTCTGGCGCAGGATTGTTGGTATCAATGGCAATTAATCTTCCCCGTGGGGCATTTAAATCTGTGCGAAAATAAAAGACGCTACCATCATTATCGATAAAGCTATAATCTGCCTCAAACTCATTAATAAGTTCTACAACTTCAGCATTGGGATTAGTCAAGTCTTTGTAGAAAAGTAAATTTTTAGAATCAGTTCCCAGCCAAACTGAAATTATGAGATAGGTTCCATCTTCAGTTACACCACCACCAAAACCCCATTCTTTTTGGTCAGGGCGATGGTAAATTAGTACGTCTTCTGATTGGGGTTTACCTAGTTGATGATAGTAAAGTTTTTGATAATAATTAACATCTTCTAATCGAGTTTTTTCATTCGGTTCATCATAGCGACTATAGAAAAAACCTTGGCGATCGCGTGTCCAAGATGCACCAGAAAATTTAATCCATTTCAAATAGTCTTGTAAGTCTTCTCCAGTTTCGATATCGCGGACTTTCCACTCTTGCCAATCAGAACCAGATGTCGATATCCCATAAGCTAAAAGTTTACCATCTTCGCTAATGGACAATCCCGAAAGCGCAACAGTACCATCTTCTGATAATTTATTCGGGTCAAGTAAAACTCTAGGTTCAGCATCGAGAGATTTTAAAGTGTAGAGGACACTTTGATTTTGCAATCCATCATTTTTAAAATAAAAGTATTGTTCGCCTTCTTTAAAAGGGATACTATATTTTTCATAATCCCAAAGTTTCGTCAAACGTTGTTTTATTTTTTCCCTAGCAGGAATTTCACCCAAGTAACCAAAAGTAACTTGATTTTGTGATTCAATCCAAGCCCTTGTTTCTGGGGAATCAGGATTTTCTAACCAACGGTAGGGATCTGCAACTACAGTACCGTGATAATTATCGACTCGATCGCTCTTGTGGCTGGATGGGTAAGTGAGGGATTTTTCAGACGACGGCATAATATCAGGTTAAAAGTACTATTTTACATATTACAAAGATAGACTCCAAATTTGGAGTATATACTATGCGAATGTATGCCCAACTTGTAGATTATTGCTTAAAACTGTCATTAGCCATTAGTAACTCGTTCTTTGCTAATGACCCATCAAGTAATTACGCAATTGAGTGGAGATGAATTAATTATGACTTTTTTAACTTTACAGTTACCGGCTAATCTCCAATTTACGGACGATCAATTTGAACAAATTATTGCTGTAAATAAAGATTTGCGTTTGGAATTAACGGCTCAAGGAGAATTAGTAATCATGCCACCCACCGGAGGAGAAACAGGTAATCGTAATTTTGATTTATTAGGACAACTCTGGTTTTGGAACAGCAAAAATAATTTAGGTAAAGCTTTTGATTCTTCCACTGGTTTTAAACTTCCTAATGGTGCAACTCGCTCTCCTGATGCTTCTTGGATAAAGTTAGAAAGATGGGATGCTCTCATACCGCAACAAAGAAAAAAATTTCTCCCCTTGTGTCCAGATTTTGCTGTGGAATTGGTTTCTGAAACTGACGATTTAGAAGATACTCAAGCTAAGATGCACGAATACTTAGCAAATGGATTAAAACTAGGTTGGTTAATTAATCCCAAAGAGAAACAAGTAGAAATTTATCGCCCTAATCAAGTACCTGAAGTTTTACAATTTCCCACAAGTTTATCTGGTGAAGATGTTCTCCCTGGTTTTATTTTAAATCTACAATCAATTTTTGGATAATCATTCTCAAACAAAAAGCCCCGTCAGAAGCCGGGGCGAATACGTGCTATTTCACATTATAGAACAATTGTACTACAAAATGCTATTAAAAGCAAAACCTAAGACCGTGTAGAGTTTTGCCTGCGTAAAATCCGAGTCTTTTAGTTGGTTCAGCTAACCAGTTTCTCTCCTTTGAGCATCCGTGATGCAGCTTCTAGTAGCGCTTCTTCAAGATAAGGCTTAGTAAAGTAGCCACTTGCGCCTAGTTGAACTGCCATTTGTCTGTGCTTGTCTGCACCTCTTGAGGTGAGCATCGCAATGGGTAGGTGGTTGAGGTTAGAGTCTTTCTGAATGCGAGATAGTAACTCCAGACCGTCGCAACGCGGCATTTCAATGTCGCAAAATACGATGTCGCAAGGCAAACCGGAGCGGAGTTTATCCCAAGCTTCCTGACCGTCACGCGCTTGTTCTACGCGATAACCTGCTTTGTTGAAGGTCAGAGAGAGCAATTCTCGGACTGTGATTGAGTCATCAACAATTAGCACCGTTGGATCGATCTTCGCAGCAGGAATCTCTGTAGGAGTAGATTTTTGTTGCCAAGAACTACCACTAATTTGTGTAGAAATTCGTCCTTGGAAGATGTCGATGATTTCTAGCACGTCAGCGATGGGCATAATGCGACCATCGCCCAGAACTGTAGCACCTGCTACACCAATAGGTTTAGGTGCTGGCCCTTCAAATTGCTTAATTACAATTTCTTGTTCGCTCAACACCAAATCAATTTGTAGGGCAATGAGCGTATTTGCCGATCGCACCACAACCACGGAAACCATATCATCATCTCTGGTACCACCATACACATTACCACGACTAATTTGGCGGTTGAAGGTTAAAAGTTCCTTCAAAGGTCGGAATGGCAGCAGGGTATCCCGCCAAGAAATAAACGATTGTCCATTGGCGTTATGCTGAATATTTTTAACTGGGATGTCGAGGGTATCTTCTACACCGTCCATCGGGAAGGCAATTCTGGCTCTATCGGAGACACAACACAAAGCTTTACAAATACTCAGAGTCAGCGGCAAACGAATTGTGAAAGTGGTTCCCTTGCCAATTGCAGAATCGGTGTTCACTGTGCCGCGAATTTCGCTAATGGCAGAACGTACTACGTCCATACCCACACCGCGACCAGAAATTTCGTCTGCCTGGTCTTTGATGCTAAAACCAGATTGGAATAGTAAATCGTAAACTTCCAGGCGAGACATGGTTTTCGCCTGAGCTTCGGTAATCATACCAATTTTGACTGCCTTAGCTTTAACCCGTGCTGGATCGATACCTGCGCCGTCATCGCCCACAGAAATCACAGTTTGGTTACCTTGGTGGAAGGCACGGATAGTAATGATGCCTACGGGTGGCTTACCAGCAGCTTGTCTTTGTTCTGGGGTTTCGATACCGTGAGCGATCGCATTATTGAGCATGTGCGTTAACGGATCGCTGAGATGATCTAAAATCATCTTGTCAATTAAAGTATCGCCACCTTCAATTACCAATTCCACTTGTTTGCCACACTTGATGGCGTTGTCGCGCACACCCCGCCGCCAGCGATCGATAGTTTGGGCGAAAGGCACCATTCGCGCTCTTGTGAGTCCCTCTTGTAGCTGGGTGGTTACTTGGCGGAATTGCCGTGCGACTCGTTCGGTTTCTTCGGTGACAAAATCAATGTCGCTAGCAGACTCACGCACTCGGACAATGCGCTCAATCATCTGCTGAGAAAGTGTATGGAAGGGAGTAAAGCGATCCATTTCTAGCTCGCTGAAACCTCTGTCGGAATTAGAGTCTTGGGAATGAGCGCCAGATTCTTTGGCTTTGCGTCCGGCTAACAAAGAAGCTTCTAAAAGCGATCGCTCGTACAACTCTTGCATCCTCGCTCCCACATCCGAGAGTTGTTGTACCTGAATCAGCAAGTTATCTAGTGATTGCCGCAACCGTTCGTGATCCTGCTCTAAGGTATTGCGATTTACCACCAACTCCCCAACTAAATTACTCATATCGTCCAGTTGCTTAACTGGAACTTTCATGGTTTCTTCAAATCTCGCAGTACGACGAGTAGAGGGACGTGGAGTTTTATTTGTGTTCGGTTTTGTCAGTGCTGAGTGTGATATTGTTTGATCTGCTTCTGCCAGCAACTTCTCCAAATCGCTAAATTCATCTACGCGTGCTGCTGGAAGGGGAGTTGTCGCAGCGATTGGTTGAGTTAAGGGTTGGCGTTGGCTTAGCCCGTCGTAGACATCGCTAGATACAGCAGGCTCATTTTTATCTGTACCTAACAATTGTTCTAGGGCAGCAAAATCTAATTCTGGTATCTCTTTAGCTTTGGGAACAGATGCTAATTCCTCTCCTAATAACGCTTCCAAGTTTGCAAATTCATCTTCTGGAGCAATTTCTTCAACAGTTTCTGTTTCTGTCAATTCTTCAGTCACAGCAACAGCATTTTCCGATAACGCTGGTGCAGCTTCAGATGTCTCTCCTAAATTAAATAAATTTGCTTCTAGGTTCTCATCTGTTTCTCTACTTTCTGAAATAATTGTTTCTGTTAATTCATTTACGCTTAACGATTCAATTGCTGCTAAGTTTTCTTCTAATTCTAATAAAGGAGTTTCTGTAAACAATAAATTATTCGTAAAACTCAGTTCTGCATTTTCTAAATCTGTGCTTTCCGCAAATTCAAAAGCAGTTTCTAAATTATTATCTTCAGTATCTAAAACTTCTGAGCTTGTCTGGAATAAAGTGGAAGTTTCTGGAGTCGATAATTCACCTACCAAATCATCTGGAATTTCCATCTGAATAGACGTGGAACTGTCAACCGCTACATCCTCAAACAGCAACTGGGGATTTTCATCAAAAGAGCCAAACAAATCATCTGGCTGTGCTTGGGTTAATTCTGAAGTTTCTGAACCCGGTAGTTCACTCCCCAAATCATCTGGAATCTCCATCTGAATAGACGTGGAATCATCAACCGCTACATCCTCAAACAGTGACTGGGGATTTTCATCAAAAGAGCCAAACAAATCATCTGGCTGTGCTTGGGTTAATTCTGAAGTTTCTGAACCCGGTAGTTCACTCCCCAAATCATCTGGAATCTCCATTTGAATGTAGGTGGAACTGTCAACCGCTACATCCTCAAATAGCAACTGGGGATTTTCATCAAAAGAGCCAAACAAATCATCTGGCTGTGCTTGGGTTAATTCTGAAGTTTCTGAACCCGGTAGTTCGCTCACCAAATCATCTGGAATCTCCATTTGAATGTAGGTGGAACTGTCAACCGCTACATCCTCAAACAGTGACTGGGGATTTTCATCAAAGGGGCTAAGTTCTAGCTCTGGAGATGTTTGATTAGAATCAACAGCAGATATCTCTGGGAGCTGATTAGTAAACTCTGGAATGAAATCAAGAGTTTCTGGCTGTTGAGATGAGCTATGAATTTCCTCTTCTAGAGGATGCGCTGCGAACAACTGGGCTGATTCTTCTAATGTTACTACTTCGTTAATTTCAAATAAATCATCTCCAGCATTTGATGATAATGTCAGAGCGAGGTGTTCTTCATCTTGTAAATTAAGATCGAAATCTTCTATATCGAAACTGCCTATCGCAGAATCATTGGAATCCCGATCGTCAGTAAAAATATCATCATTGCTAGCAGTAAATAAATTATCTTCTAATATATTTTCTAAATTTTGTTCAGCTAAAGCATCGAATTCATCCTCTGATTCTCCTGTACTTTCCTGGCTCCAGAAGTTGCTCAATTCATCTTCTGCTGGAGATAATTCAGATGTATCTATCGAAGATATATCAAATAAATCAGCAATTTCAGAATTGCTATTCGGCAGTACTGTATGTTCTTCTTTGTCAGCAAATAGGTTATCTAAAGACAAGCCTGTTGTCTGAGGTAATTCTATATAGTCACTAGGGGTAATTTCTTCTACCCAATTTTTATTTTCAGGTTCTAAAAATAAGTTATCAAGAGTGTTTTCTTGGTTGCTGGATAGCTCTACACTAGCAAAGATATCATTTTCAGGTTGAGTTACTTCGCCTGGAATCAATAGCTCATTATCATCTAGTGTCAGTGATAATAAATCTGCAACTACATCGTTATCATCAACATTATTTGGAACAATTTCTTCATTTTTTTGTTCCGTAAGTTCTGATAAAATTGCTTCAGAACCTGCATCTAAATTAAAATCGAGTTCATTAATATCGCTCAACTCTACATTCGTAGCAGGAGTTTGTTGAGTTCGCGGTTCCGAATTTTCTTTTTCTAGGAAGTTGTCGCCAAATAACAGCGATAAATCTTCTGTTTTAGCAGTGGTTGTGGTCTGCTGTTCGTTGCTGGCATCTTCATCAAATGAAAGTAAATCTGATAAATCTCCATCAGAATCTTCAGTTTCATTGCTGTTGAAACCGATTCCCAATTCATCAGTAGAAGTAATCTCTAAACTTTCTTCTTGATGCCAAGGTTCATCTAAATCAGGAGTCTCGCCTTCAAATAAATCGGCAAGGGTATTTAACTCAGCTATTCCTACCTCTGGCCCGTTGGGGTCATGATTCTTACTGATTGGATGTACTTCTTCGTGTAGAGTAAAAGTAAAGCTAGCCTCAGTTGCAGCGTTTGGTGATTGTTGTAACTCAAAAGAGGCGCGATCGCTAGTATCTTCTTCTAGATTCAGTAGTTCAATTGGCTCAGATAAGTTAGTTATCGCTAACTGTTGGGCATCTTCAGTTTCTTGAGCAATTGACTCTGCTAGAGACTGTTCGTCAATTAAATCACGGGAAATTTCTAACAACTCAATTTCTGCAAAGTTCAACAGTGCTTCTAGCTGTTGACTAATTGCAATTTCGGCTTCTTTACCTTGCAGAACTAATTCTTGAGCTTGCTTGATTTCGGTAATGACGATTTTAGCTAAAGTTAAATAAGTATTTTCGGGATTGGCGATCGCACTCGCCGCCGCTTGGCACAAACCGCACCACTTGGACAAATTCCAACCCTCGCCAAGTTTCACTAACTGATGACAGCAGTCTTGGAGGTTTTGCCGAGTTGAAGATGTTGTTGTTTGCTTAAACAGTTGCAACATTTCCCGCAGTGTTTGTAGCACCTGGGTTTGAAACTCGTTCCAATCAAGATTTTCTTTGGCGCTGGCTGAAGATGACACCTCTTGGGATGCTACAGCGAAAGATATTTCTGTAGATTCCTGATGCCCGTCTTCTGCCAAACTGGGAATATCTCGCCGCAGGAAAAGTTCTGTCAGTGTGGAGACATTCTCCACAGAACCCCCATGTTCCGTTGCAGATGAACCGGCTACTCCACTATTTCCTTGTTCTACAAGTTGTTCTAGATGCTCATTCAGCCACTGAAAGACAGGCTCAGCTTCTGACATTAATGTATTAGCTGTCTCTTCAGAAAGACCATAGGGGCCGCTCAAATGCTCTAACAGCGCTTTCAGGGTATCAGATACACCGAGGAATAAAGACTCTAACTTTTGGTCAATCCGAACCGGATGTTCTTTAAGAACTTTGAAACAATCTTCCAGACGGTGGGATGTATGCTGGATGCTAGTCAATCCAAGCATTGCCGCTCCTCCTTTGATGGAGTGAGCCGCCCGGAAGACTTCGCTAATCATTTCCGGGTCGTTAAGGGTACTTTCTAAATTCAGCAACCCCTGTTCAATTGTATTCAGGTGATCCCTGGCTTCTTCAATAAAGTAACCCAAAATCCGCTGTTGTTGTTCCGGCAGCATAGTTTTTTAGTCAAGAGTCATTACTCATTAGTCATTGGTCATTGGTCATTAGTCATTGGTCATTGGTCATTAGCAAATAACGAAAGACGAATGACAAATGATAATTTATCTACTTTCAAGGGTTTCCACTCGGAAACGTTCCACGGAGGCGATCAAGTCGCGGGATACACCTACTAAGTGTTGTAGGGCACCTGAAACTCGCTGTGCTTCTTGGGAGGTTTCTTGGGCTGTGAGTTCTACTGATTGCATTACGTGAGCGACGGCGCGGGAGGTTTCCGTCTGTTCCACAGTATCGCTAGTGATAGAACGCACCAAGATATCGATGCGATTCGCCACTTGAATGATGTTTTCGAGCGATCGCTTGGCTTCTTCTGCCAATTTTGTACCTTTAATTACTTGTTGTGTGCCTTCTTCCATCGCGGTCATTACGGAGCCTGTTTCGCTTTGGATTTGCATCACAATTTGTTCGATTTCTTTCAAGGATTTGGCAGATTTGTCTGCTAACTGGCGCACTTCATCTGCTACAATCGCAAACCCGCGTCCGGCTTCTCCCGCCCTTGCTGCCTCAATACTGGCGTTAAGTGCCAGCAAGTTTGTTCTCGAAGCAATCTGAGAAATCAATGCCACAATTTTAGAAATTTCTTGGGAAGATTCCGCCAGACGCTTCACTTTTCGAGTTGTTTCGGCAACAGTTTCGCGAATTTCTAAAATCCCTGCCACAGTGTTTTCCACTGCTTCGCCACCCTTGAGAGCGATCGTGCTGGCATCGCGGGCGACGGTTTCGGCTTCCCGCGCCGCCTCTGCTACCCGCTGAATCGAGTCGGTCATCACCTGTACGGAATTCAGCGTCACTGCCAATTCTTCTGCTTGCCGCAAAGCATCACTAGACAAGGCTCTAGCAAAGGTTTCCGAGTTGGTTGCACCTTTTGTCACTTCCTTGGCTGCCACTTTTACCTGTTGGACAATATCCCGCAGGTTTTGAATTGTCAGGTTAAAAGCGTCAGCTACGGCTCCCAGAACGTCAGCTGTGACTTCAGCTTGCACCGTTAAATCGCCTCTGGCTGCTCCTTCCACATCATCCAACAACCGAATCACTTGGCGTTGCAGATTTTCCTTGGCTTCCTCTTGTTCGTCGGCTTTGCGTTGGGCTTCATTTGTGGTCGTGAAAATTACTCGCGCCATTTCATTAAAGCCAGTGGCTAAATGCCCCAATTCATCTTCGGAATATACCGTGGCTTGAGCATTCAGATTTCCTTGACTTACAGCGTCAAACTGAGCTTGCAAATCCTTGGTTGTGCGCCGAATTTGCTTGAGCGTGATATTTCCCATGAAGCCTGCGGTAGCAAAACCCGTCAGCCCAGCCGCTAGTGCCATTGCCCAACCTGTATTCCGCACGCTTTCCCTTTGTTGGGCTGGAGAAAACGTAGTAGCAACAAAGCTAACTGTCGCTACAACCAGTGCTGAGGCAATACCCACAGTCCCAGCAATTAACCATTGCTTCCTTTGGATGGGGGCATTTTCTAACGGTGCTAACCAGCCTTGCTCGACGCTGACATTGGGTTCTACCTTCGAGACCTCTGCTTGGGTAAAGGCTGGAACTGGTTCGTGCGAACCAGTGATCGTAAATAGTTCCTCTTCCCGATCTGCTGTAGTACTTGGAAAAGCCTCCAGGATTTGAGCGCGTCCAGTACTACCGGTTTCTGCTGCGGCAGAATGCATCGCCACATCACCGAAGTCAGAATCTCCTTCAATTAGGTCAAACCCTGGAATATTGCCTAAATCATCAAATTCCTCAAAGTCATCTAAAAATTCTATATTGCTCTTAGAATTTTCTCGATTCATTATATTGTTTGGCTCTTCATCAGAGTCAAAGCTATCTGAACCAAAGGCAGACTCAAATGCCTGGATATCAAAACTTTCATCCTCATCAAAGCTATTTTTATCTGAGAATTCAACTGATTTAAACTGCTTTCGATCTGAAATGAAATTGTTGTCGCCAAGTGAAGAATTATTAGAAACATTTGGTTGAAATTTTGGCTCTGTGTCCAAGTCTTTTTGTTCCAACCAATTTTTTGGTTTATTTTGTGATGAATTCTCTTGGGTGTTATATTCTAAGTTATTGTTTGGAAATCGATTGTTCGGTTTTTCTTCAGCAATCAATACAGTTTCATCTGCAAAATGAGGTCGATCGAGTTCTAAACTTTCAACACTATAATCTTGAGGCTGAGAATCGCTCAAAAAATCAGCAAACTTATCGTTAGCATTATCAATTTCTGAGGTAGAATTTGAAGAGTAGTTATGATTGTTAATAGGTAAGTTTTCGTTAGTGGAATTTATTTCATTTTCTCTAAAATGACTACTCACTAATGATTCTTCCAGACCTTCTTGGGAGCTATCTTCTTGCCAAAAAGCAGGTAAATCTAATTCGGCTTCGTCCTCCAAACTATTACTATTCGATTGTTCCTCTAATTCTTCATTTAAGGCAAAAGGATCTTGCCCAAAATTTATAGAAGAATCTGATATGTCTTCTGTTCCAATATTGCCCTCTGTGGGTATATCAAATGGATTTTTTGAAGATAGTTCTTCAACTGTATTCACAGTTTGTTGAGCGTCTTCAAAAAAGTTCATATCCAGATTTTGGCTGTCAAATTCCTCATTAGCAGGCAAATCTTCCAATTCTTCTTCGCTATATGCCAGCGGATCGGACATTTCTAGGGAATTTATTTGCTCTTGGCTTGCGGATGTATCAAGCTGACCACCAAACGACTCTAGGTATTGATTAATATTCTCAATTCCATTATTGGCAAAACCAATAATTTCTGGGTCGTCAGTCAAGTCTAATACCTGCTGATATTCTTGTTTTGCTACATCGTACTGCTGCAAAACATAGTAGATGTGACCCCTTAATAAATGGGAGTTTGGGTCATCTGGTAAACTTTGCACCACTTGGTCAACTAAAGTGGCGGCAACGTCGTAATTCCTTTGAACATAGGCCGTCATCGCCTGTTGATATGTTGGTTCGCGATCGTCAATACTTGCTCCCATTTCCTCCTCCAATTTCATCCTGCCCATCGCGCACTCCGTAAAATAGCCGTTTGATCGAGCAGTCGTAGACACTGATTATTTTTAGCACCTAATACCCACTCACCACGTAAAAAAGGGGCCATAGTATCTGGAACGCTGGTTGGTGGCATGAGATTCTGGACATCTAGCCAGTCCATACCGCCGATTTCCTCTACTGCTAAACCCACTATTGTGTCTTGTTCTTCAATGGCAATTACTGGAATTTCAGCTTTATCCGTGTTTAATACACTTGGTTCGCCTAAAAATTGACCCAAATCAGCCACCCAAATAACTCGACCTCGTAAATTTAGAGTACCCAAAAGTAAAGGAGAAGCATTAGGAATCGGGGTGATTCTATCAGGACTTAGTTCGATTACTTCCCGGATGCCAGTTGCTTGTAGTGCAAACTCCTGATGCGAGGGAATGTAAAACCTCAAATGTAACTCACCTTCAGGACTTTCTACTTGTAATTCTGGTCGGAAATGATCTTGACCACTGCCACTTAAAAAGTCCGGTTTGCTGACCATATTGCTTTTATCCTTATCCTCGCAGCAGTTGTTTGACTGTTCCTACCAACTCGGTTGGTTGAAATGGTTTGGCGATGTAGGCGTCTGCACCTTGTTTCATGCCCCAGTAGCGATCGAATTCTTCGCCTTTGGAAGAACACATAACCACAGGAACATTTTGGGTTTTTGGATCGGACTTTAACCGCCGACAAACTTCGTAGCCATTCATCCGAGGCATGACAATATCCAACACCACTAAATCGGGAGGTGCTACTTGAATTGCCTCCAATGCTTCTAATCCGTCACTGGCATGGGTGACTGTTAGTCCAGTTGCTTTCAGGAGGTCTGTAATCATCTCCCTTTGCGCGATACTGTCTTCTACAATCAGAACTGTACTCATAAGTGTCTATCTACCTCCTGATGTAACGTTCCTATTTGGAACATTCCCTGATTCCCCCGCAAGTATTAACTGTATAAATTAAATTTAGCCTTTCACTAATTTCCTGGATATTGAGGTTTCACTGGGTTGGCTCATTCTGTGATAACATCTTTTACCTCATCTTTTAGTAGATCCACAAGTTTGAGATCTTTTTATGTGTCACATAGATGAGGGAGAAAGAATAACCAATGCCCAATGCCCTGTTTGGCCCATGCCCATTTCCATTAGTTATTGATATATTTCCCTACAAGCATTAGTAATTCATTGTCTGTAAATGGTTTTGTTAAATAATCTGTTGCGCCGACCATGCTAGCTTTGACTCGATCGATAAATCCATCTTTACCAGTAAGCATGATAATCGGTGTGAGCCGAAATGCTGTTGAGTGTCGCAGCATAGCGCAAACCTCGTAGCCTTCTAATTCCGACATAGCAATGTCGCATAAAATTAAATCTGGTTTAAGTTGAAAAACCAGACCGATCGCTTCTAGCGGATTAGTGAGAACGATCGCTTCATAACCTTGTGCTTGTAAGATGGAATTTATAGTCTCACCGATGGCGATCGCATCGTCAATACATACTATCCGCCCCCTCTTTTTTTTATCCAATTCTGAGTTTTTAGTGCCAATCTCCGATTGATTTGTAGCTGAATATACTAATTGAAGCCAACTCTGTTGCACATATGGATATATTGCCTTAGCCACTGTCAAAATATCTCGGTTAAGATAACGAGCCAGTTGACGCAGGGATGTTTTACCATCAGCCCAATGTTGTAGTTTATTGACGGTTGCTGCTGGTAGTGACGAGTGTGTATGAACTTTGTCAGATAGCACCAGTAATTGTTCGGGAGACTGAATGTGCGGATAAAGTTGCTTCCATTCTTGCACCTGCTTAGTAATTTTTGTCACAAAGTGAGCAATTTCAAAAGTGTTTAATTGTGGGGCGAGCGCCGCACTTTGACGGAAAATGAAATTACCTTGATGTAAGCTCAGCAAATCAAATAGGGTTTCATGCACTAAGCCTTGGATAATACTAGCAGCTATCTTGGGGGTAATGATATTCTGTTCTAAGAGTGCCCAAAGATACGCATACTCTGGCGCATCGGTTGATGAAAGGGAAGCAATTTGTTTGTCAGCAAGTCGCATCTCAACTCGGTAATGATGTAAATAATCGCTAATCCTGGATAAACTACTTTCCCCTTGTTGGCAATAGATGATTTGACCATTGAGGAAAAAAACGAACCAAGACTGTTGTTTGGGGGGATATTTACTAGCTTTGTCTGTAGCAGATTTGTTGTTATGGTAATAGCTATAAGCTTCTACCCATAGTTGCCCAGTTCGTTGTCCCAACTCAATTAGTTGCAAAATACTGCAAATATCAATTTCATTTAAATTTCCTTGCATTGAGTTAAAAACTACTCCTCATGGTGGCGTTTATATTATTTGTGAATTGTGTCTGTCAATCAATTTTGGATTTGAGATTTTGGATTGAAATAGATGCTTTGGGTAGGGACTTGAGAATTTGAAATTTGGAATTTTAGATTTACGGGGCAGCTACTGTAGTGGACGGGTCTCCAAATTTGAGCAGACTCTCATCAACTTACATCAGAGTATATAGCTTGTTTGTTTGTACCACTTCGTGGAAGCAAGCTACGTATGGTGTTCCGTAGTAAAGGAGTACCAAGGTAATTTTTAATCAAAAATCTCAAATCTCAAATCTGAAATCAGCACAGCTATAAACCTTAATCTTTCGTAATACACTTTGGCAAAGCTAGTGTTAACACGGAAGTCATCATCACTGTCATCAGTACAAAATATAAAGGCGCGGCCAACTCGCTTTTATAAGTATCAAGACGTAACATCTCGCGTCTATAAATAGTTTTGTCTGTTTTGTTCTCTTAACTTAGGTTAGGTGAGACAAGTTAACAGAATTATCTCAGGTATATCTCAAAACACGAACTTTAAGTGCATCAATAAGGACTAACAGTGTGCTGTATTTAGCAGAAGTACAAAAACAGAAAGGTGGTTTACTCAGTGGTGGTGGCAAAGCCGAACTGAAACTACTAGCTTGTCAGCGAACTGACCAGAATTGGAGTACTGTGTCGGAAGAAGTGATTGCCGCTGAGGACGCAAGTAAATTAAATGATGGCGCCTTGGTACTGGTGGAACTGAATCCGAACCGCCAAGTACAACGGATTCAAGAAGCAGGGCGGCCGCTAGTCAATATTTTGCAGAATTTTTCCCGCCAATTGGAAAAATTTAAGCTCAAAGAAGATGAAATCGATCAGTGGAAGCAGTCGCTGACGTTTCAAGCGCAAGAGTTGAATCGGCGTGAAATGGAAATGGAAGCACGCTTAGAACAGCTGCAAAACATGGAAGATGAGTTACATCAACTGGATGAGCAAAAACAGGAAGTTGATACATCTCGTGGGGAGATTGAACGCTTACAAGCAGAAATTGAGCGCAATCGTCAGGAATTGGAAGGCGCTTGGGAGCATTTGCGCGGGGAGCAGCGTCGCTTAGAGGAGCGTCAAGCAGATTTCAAACAAGGGGCGACTTTGGATGAGGAGCAAAGTCGGGCGATGAGTGAATTACTCGATCGCTTATCAAGTCGCGTTCCTACGGAAACAGTCAAACAAGACCTCGATCTTGGCTTGGAATTGCTAGAAAAGCAGCAAGCTATTCTAAGTCCTCACTGGGAACAACTACAGCAACAAAAAACTGCGATCGCGCAACAACAGGAAGAAGTTGAGCGCTTGTCACAAATATTTAGCGATCGCCAAAATGCATGGCAACAAGGACAAAATTCCCTAGTCCAGCAAACAGCGCAATTGCAGATAAGTACAGCAGGGCTTAACAGCAAACAAGAGTATATTCAAATACTTAAAGAACAGTTACGCAATCAAGAAGATTTATATCAAAAAATTCACACTTTAGCTGCAACATCTAGTGATGTGGTTCTCGGTCAGAAAGTTGATGTGGAAGCTTTACAAAAAATGCCTCTAGATGAACTACAAAAGATAGTCCAAGACTTAGAGCAGAAATTGGAAATAGACGCAAGCTTTGTTCACGATCAAGAACAAGAACTGAAATATAAGCAAGAAGCTATAGAAGAACTAGAAAAGAAATTAAACCAAGCATCTGACCAGGATCACATCAATTTGGAACTGGAACTAAGGGATGAAAACGACCACTATCAGATGTTAAATTCTAGTTTAGTGGGACAACGCCGCAACATGCTACAGCGGCAGAAGTTTCTCAAGCAACATCAAAATATATTGCTGCGTCGCCAAGGACATACTGTTGGTGACGAACAAGAGGGTAGTCAAGTTAATTTAGAGCCAATTCTGTTACAAATTGAAACCCAGCGACAACAATATTCACAGGAAATCCAAAAGTTAGAACGCGAGATTGAACAGACGCGTGCTGGTATCGATTTGGCTCAGGGAATGATTGACAATCAAACCCACGATTTGGAGGACAAGCAGCAAGAACTTAAAGCGATCGAAGAAAACTTACTGTCTCTACGGACAGCAACCGCTCAATGCTGCGGTCGAGTCAATCTCTACGAAGAAGCACTACAACCAATTCAAGATTGTCTAGACAGTTTACGACAAAAGCTCCAAGGAATTGGAGAATCTTTGGATCGATTCAAGGAAACAGGCGATCGTCAGTTACAGGCGATCGCTCAGATGCGCCAAACTCTTCAAAGTTTGATATCTCAACCAGAATTACTAGCCTCTTGAAAAGTCAGTTGACTGTTCGCGGTTGACACTGAACAGTGGGAGATTTTTTTATTTGGAAATTCCTAAGAATAACTTTAGCTATTAGCCTTGAACTTTAGTTCAAGGCGAGTGACTAGGCATTCTGCTGTGCAGCAAGCCTGACAGCTGCTACATCAACATTGAGTTGTTGAGCAATCTCTTCTACACTCATCCCTGTTTTTAGTAACAGGGGGACGGTAACTTTGAGCATTTCAGCTTCCCGTTCTTCTCGACCTTCTTCTCGACCCTCAGCTTTCGCTTCTTGGTAAACTCTTGTTTCCTGTAAAGTCAATCCCAGCATAGCTTCTACTTCCTCTCTACTCAAGGTCGAAAACTTGTAAACAGCAATTGTCGTAATAATATCTATGATTTCGTTTTTCGGCAGTGCGTCTGTTGACTCTAATTGTACCCGTTGAATTAATAGACGAGCTTGTTGTGCGATCGCTTCCTCTGAGGCGATTGTCAACTGCATTAAATTGATGCCTATTGGCAGAGTATTGAAAGTGCCTAACTCATGCAAATAAATGCGCTGCACTTGGTCACTATTCAAAAATATTCGATGAGTTCTTGTATCGCTTGGTTCCAAACTGCGCGATCGAAAAATTACCACACAATACCAGACTTTAGTCTTAAGGTTGACGCTGTGGGTATATTACTAATTTTTTATATTTTCTTCAATAAATATTCCACTCATTCTTTAGCAGTTCCAGTTTAAAACTTTTTATATTTAAGCTCTTACACTCACTTATAAATTCTGAAACTTGGGATTCTATTAGTGTTAAATTTCCTTGTCTAAGATTATCTATATAAGAAGCCACACATGAAGTTGTTAATTGAGGGGAAATTTCATCAATTAAAATATCATTTATAATTTCTTTACAGATTAACTCAATGTCAGAAGGAGTTAGCTTTTTACTTTCTTTACCTAATTCTTCATAATCTATTAGATTCCAAAAATCAATTGAAAATGAAATATTTTTACCAAGTTTTGATAGTGAAAGATAATGTTTGAATAGCTCAGTTCTTTCAGATGCATTAGGTGGAAAAATAGGTATTTTCCAATCTAATCTTCCTGAACGTTTCAAAGCATTATCAATGCAATTTGGATAGTTAGTTGCTGCAATAACGATTACATTATGCTCTCCAATATTATTTAATTCTATTAGTAGTTGATTAATCGTCGCTTTTTGATCTGTATGTGCGTGTAGTTCATGCCTACTAAAGGCAATACTATCTAGTTCATCGATAAATACGACAGATGGCGCTTTCTTTTTAGCTTGAGCAAAAATAGCTCTCAAATTTTTTTGTGTTTCTCCAATCCACATACTTTGAATATCAGATGGGGAGAGCTTAAAGAAATATCTTCCACACTCGTTAGCAAATGCATTTGCTAAAAGAGTTTTACCACATCCAGGTAAGCCAAAAAATAATATTCCATTAACACCACTATTAATTCCTTTTAACTGTATTTTTAAGAGTTTCTTAAGCCTAGCTTTCTCCTCATTTAAACCTTTTACATATTCAAAGTTAATTACTGGGGGTTGATTTGTACATAGATGTTGAGGAACTACTAGCCTTCCTGGAAAGGTTAGATAGTTTATCAAATCAAATGATACAGGAATAAGTTGATGATTTTCATAATCAGGAGCCATAATATAAAATTTAATTGATTTATCATATTTTTCTATTAATTTTTCTTCTAAGATTTCTTGTATTTTTTTAAGTTGATAGTAATTTCGGGCAATTTCAAATCCAGGAAGTACTAGCCATACATTCTTTACGTTACTAGGCCATCCATCTATTTTTATTGATATATCTTGTATTAAATCAAGAAAAACGTTCTCTCCATATGCCTTACCTCTTAATGTTTCTACCTCAACTATTGTATTATTCTCAATATAAACATCTGGTCTTCTCTTGACTTGTGATTTTCCATTTGTTTCATTATTATCAGAATTAACTGTTGCTTCACAGCGAATTTGAGATAGATGATAACCCTGAGATTCAAGCGTTCTAATAGCAAAATATTTGAGGTATATGTGTTCATCAGACTCAAAACCATAAACTAAAGTTTTAAAATGCTCATTTTTCATATTAATGAGTAAGTGAGCTTCTGCCTGAACCACTATTTTCTGTAATTCTAAAAAGTAATCAATTATTGATAAATTATCATCATCTGAAATATAATTTGGAGCTTCTAATAAAAGACTTAGATGATGCTGTATGTCTCTCCTAACTTCAGGAGTAACTGATTTATCGTCAGGATACTTACACTTTAATGTAAATAAAAATGGTATTTTTTTAGCAACTCTATTTACAAAATATCCAAACATATCCTTTTTATGGTGTTTAGATATCTCAGCTTCTGGAGGACAGTGAAAGACAATAAAAAATTGTTCTGAATAGTATTTATTAGTATATAGTGATAGCTGGTTAAATTGTTCATCAAATGTTTCTGATTCAATGAAATCAATATTTGTATCTCCGAAGATTAAATTAGTCATTGTTGACTGACTAAAGTGCAAAATATTTGAAATTTGGAATTCATTTGTTCCGTTTTCTTGATTAAAGCTTTTAAAATAGCCATTAGAGGTTACTAAATTTGGAGTTACTCCTACATATTGTTTTTTACGAATTAGTTCATAAGTTAATATATGTGCTACAACATCGGAAAAGAAATCCTACTTAGATGGAATCAGAAATAGACAAACTGGTTTATTGGAATCCAAACAAGCTTGAAAATTTTTGTACTCTTGTTCAGAATCAAAATCAAATAAATAATAAAATAAATCGTGTTTAACTTCTAAACATTGAAATTTATTTAAACTATTTTTTTCTAGAGTGTTATCTATTTTTTCTAATTTATTTTGTATAGAATCAAGTCCATCAAAATAAATGGAGACTCTTGCATCATATGATAGAGACATATCAAAAGCTGGAGCTATTTTTAAGCCTAAATCAGATAAACAGTTATTGAATTTGTCAATAAGTGGCTGACTCCTACGCTGATAACCAAGTTGGTTAAGGATAGTTTGGATTTTGAGGTTTTTTCTTTGTCTACCAGTTTCCTTTAATTCATTCTTGATTGATGTTAAATAGGTTACGATTATATCTTCCATGTAGTACCTTTAATTAAATCAAAACTTGTCTTTTTAGCTAGCTATATGCCAAGAAGTGGCAAAATCTACTTAGCGGTGAAACAAGTTATTAAAATAATAAGTATATTCAGATAACCCTGATTCTACATCGCTACTACTACTGAGGTAATCATAGGCACTATTAGTTACTGTAGTAGCTAGGGCGATATCCGCTTCTATCCTCGATTTGGCAAGGTAGAAGCAGCGCGATCGCTCTTGTTGATCTACTTGAGTTGGATCAAAGAATACCAGGAACTTAATGCCCGAAGATATCAATGTACAAACTATGATGGAGTTTTAAATAGAGAATTAGTATAATTACGGGCTTAGTTATTACTCCATAAATAAACTAGGTTCTACATATAAAAATTCTCCCAGCTTACGCGCTTGTTCTGTATTTATCTTCTCTTGTCCATTTAAAATATTATCAACCAACTCTTCTGTCCCTAAAACTGCTACTAAATCATCTCTAATTCTCTCAGATTGTTCTAAAAGAAATAACAACATAGAGACAGGATTATTCTGCTGGTTTGGCTGATAATATTCTTGTTCAAACTTTTCGACTAAAGTAATTAATAACTGATACAGTTCGTCTTCTTCTGGAGTACGTTCCCGGTGCATTAAATCTTCTACAAGCTTTAAAGCTTGGGCATTTTCAGCTTCAGTTTTTATCAGCTTGGGAAGATAAGCTATTAATAATTCTTTATATTTATCAGAATTAAAAGTAAGGGTCATTTTTCCAGTTCTCCTTATCATATTCTGCATGGGTGAGAATATACTTAATATAAATTAACTGACTTTCATAATCTATACTAACAATCAAACGATATTTATTTCCTTTAATATTGAAAACTGTAAAATTGCCAACAGCTTCAGCTTTCGGAAAAACCTGCTGTACTTCAAGTAGATTTGACCATTTAGCTTTAGTAGCAACTTTATACCAATTGCTTAATACTTCCTGACAGTCTGCATGATTTTCTGCATATTCTCTTAAGATTATAAAACTAATAATGTGCATCGTCACTGATAACAAAAAGTCTTGAAATAACTATTTCAAAAAGATCCAATCGCCTTGTACTTGAGCGATCGCACCACCAGGAAAAGGATCGGTTTGCGATCGATTTGGTGCTGTAATCAAAGCCGTTAATTTTTCAATATGCTCAAAACCAGGCGCATCAGTCAGTACTTGCTGCAATACCTGACGCATCACGCGACGTTGCAGCGCCAATGGTGCTTTCTGCAACACCCGACGATTTAAACGTAAGTTAACGGAATCTTCTTCATGCCCCATGCCCAATACTTCGACTTCGCTCAGTACAAGTGCCCCATGCCCAATGCCCTGCCCCATCGCCTCTTCCCGCAATTTTTGAGCAGCTTTTTCTAAATATTCCACTTCTGCTTGTAGAAGTTCTGCTGTTTGGGCTAAGGCTGATTCTACTTGGGGGTTGAAATTTTGCTGCAAATATGGTATTAATTCTTGGCGGATACGGTTGCGAGCGTATTTTAAATCTTCGTTAGTGTAATCTTCCCAAACTGGTAGTTGAAAATCTTGGCAAAATTGTTGTGTTTGTGTGCGAGTAATTTCTAAAAGTGGGCGCACTAGCATAATGCCTGTAGTTAGGAGACGTTGCCAAGTTAGGGCTTGTAAGCCATCAGCACCAGTACCGCGAATTAAGTTGTAAAGGAGAGTTTCGGCGCGATCGCTCTTCGTATGTCCTGTAACAATATATTGATAATTATTTGCTTGGGCGATCGCAGTTAAAGCTTCATATCGCCAATCCCGTGCAGCAGCTTCACTATTTATAGGTTCGTTGGCTATTTCTAAATAAAACGATATATCCCAACTTTTAGCGAAGTTTTCTACGTGATTAGCGTTAGCTTGGGAGTCAGAACGCCAGCGATGATCGCAGTGAGCAATACCTAAATTCCATCCCCATTTTGGTTGTAAATCTAACAGTAATTTAATTAGACACAGAGAATCTTGTCCGCCAGAAACAGCGACTAATAGACTTTGATGGCGCTCAAATAAATGGCGCGATCGCAAAGTACGATGTATTTTTGCATGTAGAGGAGTCCATACCATTTTTAGTTTTTCGCCGCAGATGGACAAAAATAATTTTTTATTTTATCAGTGTGTATAATAGTTTTATTATTTACATGCTAAAAAATAATTCATAATTCGTAATTGAATTATGAATTATGAATTATGAATTACGAATTATTTTAGTTTTCCACTTGTTTGAGCTTTTGAAAAATCTCATCAAGTGGCGATTCAGAACCTTCAGGACAAAATTCTAAAGCAAGTCTAACTTTTCCTTTTTTCCATCCCTGAGTGCTAAATTGTAAAACTTCACAATTTAAACCTTGAGTATACAAATCTGCTTCATTTGTATTTTCTGCCCCAATATAATCTTTAATTGCTGTAATCAAATCACGAACTTTAAAAGTTTTAGCAATGTCTAACTTATTAAAAGTGTCTGGTTCTATGGAAACAACTTCATCGTGATTTAGTCTCTCAAATCCATCTATCATAAAAATCTCCTGTCACTAAATCTATCTTTTCCAAAGATTTAGCAGCGCATCCGAAATAAAATGATGATTTTGTAGATTTGGCAGCGTAATCTGCTTTGTTTGATGAGTGTTGACTGTCAACTGTTTACAGTCAACAGCCATCACTGATATTTTTGACAACTGAAATAGAATTGCTATATTTTGGTGAGTTTTTTTAGAAAAACCAACCGTAAGAATGCAAACCTTTACCCAAAAGATTTACACCGAGATAGCAAACCCAGACAACAACAAAGCCAGTTGCGGCTAAAATTGCGGGACGGCGGCCTTGCCAACCGCGGGTAATTCTGGCATGGAGGTAGGCGGCGAACACTAACCAGGTGATTAGTGCCCAAGTTTCTTTGGGGTCCCAACTCCAATAAGAACCCCAGGCTTCGTTAGCCCAAACGCCACCGGCAATAATGCCAATTGTTAGCAGGGGAAATCCCAGCCCGATAATGCGATAGCTGATATTGTCGAGGGTTTCGGCAAGGCTAAGGCGTTGGGGTGAAAGGGGTTCGGAATTTGAGATTTCGGATTTGGAATTTGCGATTGGGGTTGTTGTGACTAAACCCAAAACAGCAGTGTTAGCGTTACCGTTGCCATTGCTAGTACTTTCAAAACGAGCAAAGCCGTTATTTTCCACAGGGGGTGCTGGTGATTCAGAAGTCAGTTCAGCTGCTTTGTGTAAACGGTAGCCGTTGCTGCGATAGCCACCAGTACCAACAGAACTGCCTTGTAGTTGGATGTTTTGACCGCGAGTAACAATTAGAAAAGCGATCGCCAATAGCGAACCTACCATCAAAGCAGAATAACTCAGCATCATGACGCTGACATGCATCATCAGCCAATTTGACTTCAAAGCAGGTACTAAAGGCTCTGACATTTGCATCTGAGATGGTAGGGTCATCGTAGCAAAAGCCACAATTGCCATTGCCACAGGAGCTGTCGCAACTCCAACTAAGCGGCTACGGCTGCTGTTTTCAGCAATCAGATGAACTGTAGTAATTCCCCAAGTTAAGAAAAACAAAGATTCATACAAATTGCTAAGGGGAAAATAACCCGCTTCTATCCATCGTGCCCCTAACAGTGTAGCTATACACAAATTAGCGATCGCCATCCCAGCTGTCCCCAAAGCGGCTAGATAAGGCAGATTCGGAAAAGCCGCACCTCCCCAATACACCAGCATTGTGAGGAATAATACGGCAAAGGAAGCATTGTCCAGCCAGTTCTGGAGTACAACCAGATTCATAAAGTCTTCTCTCCGTGGATTCTTTAAAATATCGATTCTGACTGTTCCGATCCTATCTGCATTAGAGGGGAATGGGAAATGGGAAATGGGGGAGACAAGGGAAAAGGTTAAAGGGTAAAGGGTAAAGGGTAAAGGGTAAAGGAATAAATTTAATCTTTCCCTTTCCCCATACCCTGTTTGCCCAATGCCCTATCTAGTAACTTTTTTGAGTGCTATAAAAATGTCATAAAGATTACTACGACTGTCGCTGACAGCAGATGTCATACCAATTGAGCGCGTTGCACCCAGCAAAGTTTGTTGATTGGGGATCAGAGTTGGTAAGGGAAAATTTTTCGCAGTTCGCTCCACATCGAGGAAAAATTGACTATTTGTTGGATTGGGTTCTGTGGGAACTGTTTGCAGGAAGGAAAGAGAACTTGCTAGTGGGATGTTGGGTTTGGGAAGTATTTTATCAGTGATGGGAGCGCCCATTACAAAGAAAGCTACATCTCCATCTAACCAGCCGTGAGTGGCGGTTAAAGTACCATAAGGTGATACCCAGTTAACAACGGGTTCACCTGCAACTTTCCCCGGTTGGACTTGAAACTGGTATTGATTTGTCATCACTTCATCAAGCTGACTGATAGCTGCTTGGGCTGATTTGCGATCGCTTGTCTGTACCATGAACAGCAAACCCGCACGGAAATTATCTGGCGAACCTTCTTTTGGTGTATTAGGAATTATTGATAACGAAAACTCGCCTTTCATCCAACTGAGTAAATCTTTATCTAAATCGAGATCGGTAAGAGATTTTACACCACTGCGTAGTTGTTCTGGTGCGATCGGTGAGAGAGGATTTCCCTGAGATGTTAAAACATATTCTCCCCACAACCGCTGTAAGTTTCCACCAGAGAGCATCATTAAGGTTTCTGCTGGTAGGCGGCTTTGCATTTTCCCGGCTTTGTTTTCCACCGCTAGCACGCGTTGGCTATTAGGATTGAGCCAAGAAACACCTTTTAAGCGGATTCCTTCTGGCTCTAAGGTCATTGTCGCCGCTAAACCTTGGTTGTTTTGCAGTTGAGCTAAAACTTGAGTCGGTAAAGGACGGTTTGGAGAAGCAGCGGCTATTTTGGCTGCTGTTGGTACATTGACATAAAACTGGGCAAAGGGTTGTTTATTGGCGATTTTCGGGAAATTTTCCGCAAAGCCCCCTGTTGTGGCTAGGGATGTTTGACTTTTGTAGGCATCAATCGTTCTTTCTGTAGATTTGGGGCTATCAGTTATTACTAAAAAACGCCCATCTAGCAATGCTGCGGAAAAATTTTCTCCTGAGAGTCCCTGATTTTGTTTGATGGCAATTCCTTGATAAGTGCGCTCAACCCATTTGCCTTGTTTGAGAGTTTTAGGTTGTGCGAAGATGGTTTTTGCTATTTCTGGGTTTTTTACTGGCAATACCATTACCATCGACTGCTGATCCGCAGTTACATCTTCATCGGTGGTAACTGGTTTGGGTACAGATTTATTCGTTGTTTTTGGTGCAAGAATCGCAATGGTAACGTTATTGCCTACCCAAGGAGCAATATCTTTCTGGAAGTCATAACCATTATTAGTTAGAAAGCGATCGCGCAACTGTACTAAATTTTTATCTAGTTCTGCTTGGGTTTCCTTTGTCCCAAACTCCCGTAATTTCTGCCATTGCTGGGGATCTGTTGTTAAGGAAACCGCAAACAGAGCATCACCAGGAATAATATTTGCACCTACTAGCAAATCATTCCAAGATGATTGCCTTTGCAACCAGTACGCTGCACCTCCGGCAGCAATTAATAACCCAGCAGACGATAGCGTCAGCACCAGAGACGGCTTCTTCTTTTTCTTCATGGGAACAGACACAAGAGGCGGTGCCATTGAAACCTAATACCTCATACTTGCAAACTCATTACTTGCTTGATTGGTTCAGTCAATCAATTTTGGATTTTAAGATTTTGCGGAAAGTTCCGATCTGAACTTTCCAAGACCGATTTTGGATTTGTTCCGTACACTAGGGCGGGGCACGAACCGAAATAATCTAAAATTTGAAAATCTAAAATCGAAATCGGTACGGTCAACCAAAAAGTTTCTCGTTATTTAAGGCAGCTAAGTAGATAAATTTTTCCACCCTAGACATCGATCGCATTTCCGTAATCAATTTTATTTTCCTGCTGTTTCAAAAGCACTGTTTTAGTGGTTAGTTACCTTTTTTAACACGCTTTGCTGAATTTCGCAGAACGCTTCCTTTGAAAGGATGCCTTTGCGGAAAGTTATCGATAGTTCAATTCCTTATTTCAGGCACTTCGAGGATATAACTAAGTTGGCAAAGCTGCAAGTGATTAGTAACTTACACTTCCTTATATTTACAGAACTGTTATCTGTTATATTGACTTTATCTAACTTAGAATAATTCAGTATTCAGTATTTTGTATTGGTTGCTAATAAAGGAATCCAAATATATTTTTGAATTATAATTTTTGTCAACTTGTATTATTTGAAGCTAAAAATTGTTATTTCTGCTGAGAACCAACTGCGAATTTTTGGAAATCAAAAATTAAATAATTAAAGATTAATCATGCTTTTGGGGCTAACTAATCTCCGAATTGGCAATATTTGAGTAGAGACACAAGATTCTGCGTTTCTACTACAACTTGCCCAAATCCTCGCTTTTTCGTCGCTATACCTCAGCATTCACAGCACTTAACTGCATAGGCCCCAAATATTTCGTTAAATAAGGCGAAAAAACTTCATAAATTAAGGTAAGCGGCTGTCCATGATGCCAAAACAGGTAGTGGCGGCCCCATAAAGGCCCGTTTACGTTAAAACCTGACTGTAGCGCCGGAGAGTAACCGTAATAAATCCCTCGGACATCGCGATACAACTCTGTGCGAAGACGAGCCAAACTAGCCCAAATTGGTAATGAACGATTTTGCAAATACTCATCTACATGGCTGGCTTCCCACCACGAAGTCGCATAGGCTAATCGCTGACCAGAAGGAGTACGCAGCCACACTTGTCGCCGTAGTCGCGGCTCTGGCACAGCTTGGATTAAGTCAGGCGCGTTATCCAAGTCCATACCAATTAATGACATATCAATGACATCTACTTCCGTAGGCTCACCTGTGAGCAATTCTAAGTGACGTGTTGGTGAACCGTCCCCTAAAAGTAGTAGCTGCCAAGCTGGTGCAAGCTGAGTGTGAGGCAAACTTTTTTGAATTACTTCCTCCCCTCCTTGCCAAATTGGAGTCAGGCGATGCCAAGCCGCTGGCAGTGTTAAGTTGTTCGTTGGCGTAAAAGTAATAGTCAATGTTTTTTACAAAACTTCACCTATCTCTATAAAAGCATAAAAAACGATAGAGTCATTAGTCATTAGTCATTTGTCATTGGGCAAACAGGTTATGGGAAAAGGGAAAGGGGTAAGGGGAAAAGGGGAAAGATTAAATTTATTCCTTTTCCCTTTAACCTTTAACCTTTTCCCCTTGTCTTCCCCATCTCCCCATACCCACCTAGATTTAAGGGTCAACAGTCTCAAGTGTTTCGACACTTTGACTATTGACCCTTGATGAATAAACTAAAAATGCGGATGGCGAGACTCGAACTCGCAAGGCAAAGCCACACGCACCTCAAGCGTGCGCGTATACCAATTCCGCCACATCCGCGCAGGTTGTCTAAATATAGACTATAGCATAAGAAAATAATTATAGTAAGGTGAGTTCTCAGTTTCAGTTCAGAAAAATTTAAGTGTACGGTTTTATAAATTTCCTCAAGGCGGTATCAGACTGACAGAAATGTAGCCGATGCACAAGTGATATTAAAAGGGTTAGAGCTACTGTAAGAGGCACAATGGGGGACAAAAGCTGTCGTTTAAAAGGTGACGCCTTTTGAGGGAAAAACTAATTCGGGAAACTGGCAAGATTAGCAACAGCAATGTTGTTAATCTAGTTAAGCCCCGTAGAGGCAGCAAGCCCAATTCTTGACTTTGGTGAAGATGAAGGTTGGGAATCTCCTGTCATAATTTGAAATAACGCGAAAGCGTTGTTGCACATCAGATGGGAGAAAATGTCAATCTACTGGTACTAATATCGAAACTCCAAAATGAAGTTTGACAAAATATTAATTGCCAATCGGGGAGAAATCGCCCTTCGCATTCTCCGCGCCTGTGAAGAAATGGGAATTGCGACAGTTGCGGTTCACTCCAGTGTTGACCGTAATGCTCTCCACGTTCAACTTGCTGATGAAGCGGTTTGCATTGGCGAACCTGCTAGCAGTAAGAGTTATTTGAATATTCCCAATATCATTGCTGCTGCATTGACTCGCAATGCCACTGCTATTCATCCAGGTTATGGGTTTTTGGCGGAAAATGCCAAATTTGCAGAAATCTGTGCTGCTCATGACATTGCCTTTATCGGCCCAACTCCTGAAGCTATCAGGCAGATGGGGGATAAATCTACTGCCAAAGAAACCATGCAAAAGGCTGGAGTTCCGACAGTACCGGGTAGTAATGGGTTGGTAGAATCCGAGCAAGAAGGATTACAATTCGCTAAAGATATCGGCTATCCAGTGATGATTAAAGCCACAGCAGGTGGTGGCGGCCGGGGTATGCGTTTGGTGCGTTCTGAAGACGAATTTGTCAAACTTTTTCTAGCAGCCCAAGGGGAAGCAGGAGCAGCTTTTGGTAATTCTGGCGTTTACATAGAAAAATTTATTGAACGTCCTCGGCACATTGAATTTCAAATTTTGGCAGATAACTACGGCAATGTTATCCACTTAGGGGAACGAGATTGCTCAATTCAGCGCCGGAATCAAAAGTTATTAGAAGAGGCTCCTAGTCCGGCTCTCGATTCAGATCTGCGGGAGAAAATGGGACAAGCTGCTGTCAAGGCTGCCCAATTCATTAACTACACTGGGGCGGGCACTATCGAGTTTCTCTTGGATAGATTCGGTAAATTCTACTTTATGGAAATGAACACTCGGATTCAAGTAGAACATCCAGTAACAGAGATGATTACTGGAGTAGATTTGGTTGCCGAACAAATCCGGGTTGCCCAAGGGGAAAGACTGAAGCTTACCCAAGACCAAGTAGTTTTACGCGGTCATGCGATCGAATGTCGGATTAACGCTGAAGACCCCGATCGCGATTTTCGCCCATCTCCAGGACGAATTAGCGGCTATCTGCCCCCTGGAGGCCCTGGTGTTCGCATTGATTCCCACGTCTACACAGATTACCAAATTCCCCCTTATTATGATTCCTTGATTGGCAAGTTAATTGTTTGGGGGCCAGATCGCCCTACTGCTATTAACCGCATGAAACGCGCACTACGAGAATGTGCCATTACCGGATTACCCACTACTATCGGGTTTCACCAAAAAATTATGGAAACTCCACAGTTTTTACAAGGTAATGTGTATACAAATTTTGTGCAGGAGATGAACGGGTAGGGGATTGGGGAGATGGCTTCGCCAAGGGGAAAGGGGAAAGGGGAAAGGGAAAATAAGGGATCTTTCTTTGCCCCTTCCGCTATGCCCTTTGCCCTATGCCCCATGCCCCATATCTAACTTACATGAGCCAGCATAGTTAATAATCCTTGCTGGCCTAGGAGAATTTCTCGCACCAGGCTAAAAATACCAACCCAAATAATGGGGGTAATGTCCACTCCGCCGATGGGTGGCACGAGTTTTCGTAAAGGGATTAAAAATGGTTCAGTGGGCCAAGCTATTAAATTAAAGGGCAAACGATTCAGATTCACTTGGGGATACCAAGTGAGAATAATGCGAAATATAAATAAAAATGTCATCAGCCCTAGCACCGGGCCGAGAATCCAAGCAGTCAGGTCAACACCAGTCATCGGTTTCAGCAACTATCTGTGAATAATAAACACTTGGGCGAACGGCAAGCCGCGCTTCGCTAACGCCAGCAAATTTGAAGCTTTGTAAAGCACTCTCATTACAATTTTATTTCAACACAGAGGAACTGGGCATTGAATTTACTAAGCACTGCTTGAGAAAGTGCAACGATCTAGTTTGCCAATTCCCACCCAAAGGCTTCTCAAGAAAGTACTACACTATTAAAATTAGTTATGAAGTGTGTAAAAAAAGGTTGAGAAGTATGACGCCCGCTTTAGCAAATTTTCTTTGGAGTCTCTTTTGGGGTGGTTTAGGTGTTGTGATCCCCATTACAGTAGCTCTGATCTTCATTAGCCAAAAAGATAAAATCCAGCGTTCATAATCCTTCGGATTGTCGAATAGACTCTCACAAAGGATTGTTTCTCAGCTATTTACTTCAATCATTGCACCAAAAGCACCAGTTTTTGCCGTTGGGGCATTTGTAGCTGAGAAAAACATTTTTTTACTTTTCGCTCAACAGCTTCAGAGCTTCTTAGTCAGAAGCTTTGAAGCTTCAATATTATGATGACTAATTAGAGTAGTGATTTTAATTGTGACTCGCTAACATAGATTTGATATTGGGAAAACAGCAATGATAAATTTTGGGCTGAACTCAGCCAGTATTCTGGCTCAGGTAAATTTTGGGGCGAACTCAGCCAGTATTCTAGGAATTTTCCTGGCTGTGGCTGGGGCAGCACTGTATTTTCTCCGCACTGTCCGCCCGGAACTGTCACGAGATCAAGATATCTTTTTTGCAGCAGTCGGGTTGTTGTGCGGCTTTATTCTCATCTTTCAAGGATGGCGACTAGACCCGATTCTCCAATTTGGTCAATTGCTTTTAGTCGGCACAACTGTGTTTTTTGCGGTTGAAAGTATTCGACTACGAAGTATAGCCACCCAGCAAGCGAAGCGCAACACTCCCATTGTCGATGACGAGCGAGAGGTAAGCGGAAATTATCAGTACAAGCGCAATCGCAAAAACTATGAAGCTCAGATGGATGCAGACTTAGAGCCGCTGCCTTATGAGGACGAGGAAGAACGCCCCGTGCGTCCTAGAATTCGTGGTAGCAGAGATGAAATTTCAACTCGTGATGACTACTACGAGGATCAACCCCCCCGTCGTTCAGAACGTCGCAACAGCAACAATAATGAAAGGCAAAATCCAAGCGATAGAACCCGGCGGCGTAGTTCTGGGCGTCCAGTGAGTCGTCCTTCTCAAAGCTTTGAAGATGAAAATTGGGGTTCTTCATCCAGAGAAGTTGATGATTGGGAAAGTTCTGGTGATGAAGTGAGAAAACCCTCTCGCCGCGGTAATAACGCGCCTGGGCGAACAGAAAACCGCGAAGATGATGTTGCTCCCAGACCAAGAAGGCGGCGTCCAGCCACCGACTCGGCTCCTCGAAGACCCCGCGAAGATGATGACGCGATTCCAACTGAATATGTACCATACAACCCGATTGAAAAGCCTAATGAAGGGCCAAATAATTCAACGGATTTTGATGACGATGTTTAAAAGAACTGGCGTGAGGTAGATTTAGGGGCAATGGAAAACACTTGAGGTGAAAAAATTAACGCCTAGATTGTGGCTCCAAAGACCAATTCATTGGAGCCTGGTTTTTGGTTTTACAAGTTTGCTTGTATCTTGTGGTTCTAACGATATTCCCATAGGGCCTACTTCCCTCAACAGTCGCTACACGGAGGAGCAACCTGCTTTGAGTGGAAATGGGCGTCTTTTAGCGTTTGTATCAAATCGCAATGGCAATCAGCAGCTACTGGTGTACGATTTGGAAAGGCAAATGTTTATTTCTACACCAGGGATAAACCGACAGGAAACCATTGCTGAAAGTCCTAGCTTGAGCTACACAGGGCGTTACATCGCTTATATTACTAGCGACCAAGGTAGACCAGTAGTAGCACTTTACGATCGCGCCGTCCAACAGTCGCAAATCCTCACCCCAATCTATCGCGGTTGGGTCAGAAAGCCCAATATTAGCCCAGATGGGCGTTATGTTGTCTTTGAAAGCGCCAGCCGCGGTCAGTGGGATATTGAAGTTCTAGACCGGGGGCCGAATGTAGAGTTAGATATTCCTAATGGTGCAACTGTAACGCCTCCTTAGGGGATGGGGAGGTGGGGAGAATGGGGAGTTAGGAGTTAGGAGTTAGGAGTTAGGAGTTAGGAGTTACGAAACTCTTGACAAATGACTAATGACAAATGACTAATGACAATTATTATGAAACGTATCTTTTTTATTCCTGTATTTATATTCTTAAGTTTATTGACTGGGTGTTTTGGTTACCCTCGGATTTTGAGTTATCCCTTCGATCCAGGGGGGCGGGGTCTTAATAGTTTCGCTTCGGAATTAGACCCGCAAATTTCGGGGAGATACATTGTTTTTGTGACTGACCGACGGGGTAGCCAAGATGTTTATATGTTTGATACGCTAAGTCGCGATTTGGTTGATTTACCGGGTTTAAATTCGTTTGATGCGATCGCCAATCATCCTAGCGTTTCCCAAGATGGTCGTTTTATTGTGTTTGCAGCTAGTCGCCAAGGGCGATCGGCTATTTTTCTCTACGATCGAGAAACGCGCCAATCACGGAATTTAACTTCTAACTTACTAGCCGAAGTCCGCAACCCTACAATTAGCGCTGATGGCAATCGCATTGCTTTTGAGTCTAGTAACAACGGCCAGTGGGATGTTTTAGTATACGACCGTTATGGACGGCCTTTGAATATACCGCAGGAACCGCGTTAGGGCTGGGGACTGGGGACTGGGGACTGGGGACTGGGAGTGTGAGAAGGATGGGAAGTTTTGTTATAATCATCCCCCTCATCTCCCCAGTCCCTAATCCCCAGTCCCCTGTCCCTCTTCTCGTTGCACAGATTCAATGAGCGATCGCACTTGTTCTGTCCCCTCAGAAGCTTCAAATGATAACGGGAATTTTCCTCTAGATAACATCCGCAATCCTAAAGGTGCGAGGCTGAGTAGTCCTCTGAGGTCGCGAAAATAATTACCGACTACTTGTAAACCAAATTGACGTTCGTCAATCCAACCACCTTGTTTGACTAAATCGATTAATACTCTGCGGTGGCGAATTGAACGACTGTCAGTGGCTTGTTTATCGGTGAGAATTTCTTGTTTAATTTTCGTGATTTGTTCTAGTGGTGCAACTTCCATTGGACAAACACTATCGCAGTACAAACAACGGGTACAACCCCACACGCCTTTAGTACCTTCGTTGTAATTTGCTAAACGATTTTCGGTGTCGCTATCTCGTGAGTCTGCTACCATGCGGTAAGCTTTGGCAAGAGCATGAGGCCCGACAAAATCTGGATTAATTTCGCGGGCATTGCACTCAGAGTAACAAGCACCGCACATAATACAGTTACCAGTTTTGTCGAGGCGCGATCGCTCTTCGGGTGTTTGCAAAAATTCTCTTTCTGGTACTTGTCGTGCTGCTGTACTCACATAAGGAGCAACTGCTTCTAGATTGTTCCAGAAACTACTCATATCTACAACCAAATCCTTAATCACAGGCATATTGCCAAGAGGGGCGATGGTGATTTCAGCAGTAGCATTTACTTTGCTTTCGGATGATGCTATTTGTTGTAATCTGGCGAGTTCACTGCCAACATTTTCCTTACAAGCTAAAGCCGAACGCCCATTGATTCGCATCGCACAGCTACCACAAATAGTATTGCGGCAATTTTTCCGAAATGCTAAAGTTCCATCTTGCTCCCACTTAATATGATTGAGGCAATCAAGGATTGTATTACCTGGTTGAGCCTCTACGATATAGGTTTGCACAACAGGTGAGGAATTTTGCTGCTGTCGAATTACCTTAAAAATAACTTCCATTGTTGCTAACCAAAAGTTTAAAATTGCTTCACCAGCCTTAAAAATCATCGCTCAAGGCAGGAGTCGCTAAAAGTAAGCCATATTCTTTTTACCCTGAATTTTAAGCCTGATGTTAATAAGCTGACGATAAAAGAGCAACTGATTCTAGTTTAAGGATAACGATTAAACTTTTACTTGTAGCACTGCCATACAGCAGTACTAAATGAGTTGTAAACAAATCTACTCGCTATTCCCTACTCCCTATTCCCTGCCTGTATGAGTAGTTTATAAGTCAAATAGGATTGCTATAGAACAGATTTGCGCCCAGTTTTCGGCTAAAACACCAAAATTGTCATTCCAGCTTTAGATTTAATTTATCTGTTTGGAAGTGTCAAGCAAAAGTGGTTTACCTCAAGAGTGACTGTTGTCGATCTCCTACCTAGCGATAATATCCAATTAAATGTATGTCAAGTTGTATCAGAGCAACTGGCGATCGAAATCTGTTAAACAGTGGCAAAGGCCGAATCTTTTGATTATATAGAAGTGTGAAAGCGCACGCTCAACATTATGCTGGTGAAAATTGAGGGCCAAGCAATATGTTAAGAGATTTATTCTTCCCATAGACAGACGTGCAGAATCCTCTAACCACTTTTTACTTGAGATAATAAATCCAGCAAAATTTTTCAGCACTTTCAAACAAAAGTTCTTGCAGCGGGAAACCTAGATAGGCGAGAGTTTTTGCTTTTTGCTTCCTCTGAATCAAAAAATCTTCGATTTTACTCATTGGTCAAAACTGCTCGTCTCAATTAGATAAATTTTTATAAAATCCATAGGACAATGCTCGTGCTTGCAATCAAGGGTTACAAAAATCGTCACTGGTTTTTCTTCCTGAAGTCCAGTGATTTAAATAAAAATTTACCAGCAACTTTAATTCAAAATTAAACAAGTATTTTGCTATTATTAGTCCATGCTAGTATTTAATATAAAATTACGAAGTAACAAAACCAGAATCAATAGCCGCATCAGCGCGGCTACTACTGCTTTGTTGATTCGTAATGTAGAGACAAGAAAATTCGCGTCTCTACTTGTAGGACAAAAGGGTGTATACCCATAGGACTCTATTGAAATACTATGCTGTCCTCAGCTTTTGAGTATGAATAGAGAAATCTCTACAACTCAAAGGTAAGAAAGGCAAGTACTAAAAGGTAAAAACCTGCAATTTATTGGGTCTACGACACATTTGTAGTAGAACCTTGCCAGTTTGTAAAGGTGGCTGAAAATTACACCCCTACAGTAGCGCCAAAAGAGAAAATAGTTTCCTTTTTAATGGCGAATAATGGTTAAAACTACCGTAAAATCACCAAAATTAATCTCTTTGGTAACTATGACCTCTAATAGGTTGTAAACAACCATAATAGAAGTGCTTTTGGCTTTGTCCAGCAGGAATTCACCCGTCACACTAGAGTCCTAAGTAGCTTTATGCAAATGCTAAAAATTCAAATACTGGCATGAAACTACATCGTTTATCAATTTGGAGAGAGTAAGGAAAAATTGAGCATAATGAGTGAAACTGCAACCGCGCCATTAACTGGAAAAGCGTTACTTGCTAAAGTAAAAGAACTTTCCACTTTACCACGCCGAGAAAGAGCTAAGCAGTGTGGCTATTACACTGTTACTAAGAATAATCAGGTTCGCGTCAATCTCACAGATTTTTATGACGCTTTGCTCTCAGCTAGGGGAATTCCTCTTAGTCCTGAAGCACCAAAAGATGGTCGCGGTCGCGAACCGACGTATCGCGTTAGCGTCCATCAAAATGGTCAAATTGTCATTGGTGCTACATATACCAAAGCAATGGGCTTAAAGCCTGGAGATGAGTTTGAAATTAGGTTGGGATACAAGCATATTCACCTGATTCAACTTGGTGAAAGTGATAAAAAACTAACCTCACCAGATATAGATGATGTTGACGACGAATCAGACGAAGATTTAGACGAAGAAGAGTAAATAAAGCTAGTGGTAGGGATAAGTTTCAGGTGAATACTTGATAACTTTTCCTTACCGCGACAGCTAACTGGTAGCCCTGTTGAGAGAATTTTGTCGAGGAAAAAAATACGATTAGACCACTTGCCGGAGTCAGTAAGTTTGGTAGAGTCTTGATTAATCAACAGGAAATCTATAGTGCAAGAAGTCTATCGTGTTTTTTTGTTTGTGTTGACAAATTTTTTTGAGCTTTCGGTCAATGCCTTACTGGCATTTATGGAAAATGCCCCTGCACTAGTTGTAGTAATGGTATTCCTAATTTGCTGGTTAGGGTGTTGGTTACCAGTGGTAACAATATCAGGCATCTTGCTCAATTGGCAACCTACAAAATTTTTTCAGCCAGAGCAAAAGATACCGTTGTTGGTGTCACTTTACCTATTAGCTCCCCTGGTTCTCTGGGGAGTTAGTTGGTTGGTGAATAGATCTTTTGTAGATTATGGTCTTGTTGTCAATCTGTCAATTGTAGAGTCTTTAGCACTCGGTTTCGCCTTGGGAGTGCTGAGCCTAGCTATTGTATTTAGTGGGCAAATTGGGTTAGGTTGGTGTTCTTTTGAAAACTCGAATATCAAGTTACTACTACCCATCTTGCTACCAATTTTCGCGATCGCCTTATTAGTTGGTGGGATAGAAGAGTTAGTTTTTCGCGGTTTTTTGTTGACTGAATTATTGCAAGATTACCCGGTTTGGTTAGCAGCAATAATTTCTAGCTTGATTTTTGCTGTGTTACACCTGGTTTGGGAGCAACGCGAAACCCTACCTCAACTCCCTGGATTGTGGCTGATGGGGATGGTGCTGGTGTTGGCGCGGTTTGCCGATCGCGGTAATTTGGGTTTAGCTTGGGGATTGCACGCTGGATGGGTATGGGCGATCGCTACCATAGATACAGCGGAACTCATTACTTACACAGGTAAAGTCTCTGACTGGTTCACAGGTAAGAACAAAAAACCTCTAGCTGGCTTTGCAGGAATTATTTGTTTACTGGGAACTGGAGTAATTATCTGGTTGTTGTCTAAATATTTTTGATTAGGCATACAAAATAACAGAGACGCGATAAATCGGCGTCTCTACAAAGGCATTTATCGCGTTTATTAGACTTCTTGCAGAAGTAGGGAAAAGGGGAAAGGGAAAGGGGGAAAGGTTTGGTATTTTCCTTTCCCCTTTAACCTTTTACCTTTTCCCACCTCTTGCAAAAAACACTTTTGCAAGAGGTTTATTGTCTTAATTCATAACCGTTATCCTAACTAATAACTCCCAATACAAATTCCCCTTCATTCACAGCTTGATTAGTTGCAACATCATAAACTAATCCATCTTGTTCGGCATAGACATCAATGAGAATAGGTAGCTGATTTTCTTTATTGAAACTGAGAATTTGGTATAGCTTTTCTCCCGTTTTTACGTAGCTACCTAATTCGATTCTTTCTTGAACCATACCACCAGCGATCGCGTAATATTTTTTCCTGTTGTGACTGGATACAAAATTCATTTCATGGGTTTTTGTTTCAGATGAAAGATGGGGAATTTTCAATACACCTTTTTCTGCTAAATAGTTTTTCACACCCCGTACACCTTTAGCAACTGAATCAGGGTTTATTTGCATTCCTGCCCCCAATTCTAGCGTCCAAGCTTCCACATCAAACTTGATTTCTCTACCAAACTCTTGAAAACAAGCTTCTAGCGCTAACCAAGGTTTGATAAACGCTTCATCAAAAGCATCGCCATCATATTTATCGAGTAATATTCCCAAATTAAGTAGGAAGTATTTGGCACTTTCTTGTCGATTTCGGAAGTAATAAACGTAGTCTAAACCCTGATTAGTAGAGCTATGCAAATCAATTAAATAATCTGCGTCTAAACTGATACTTTGTAATTTGTAGCGAAAAATCTCAGTATAGGGCACAGCACTAGGAGAATTAATTTTTTCTAAAGTTTTTGCGAATTCTTGCTTAATTATAGTTAGATAATTTTGTCGAACGACCTCTAGATCATCATGAAGTTGAGATTTAGTAAAAGCTACTAAATCATCAGCTTCTTTCTCGTAATCCCAAAATATGCGATTCCAGTCTTTAGCTTCGTAAACGCAGTAACGCCCAGGGGAAAAATGCTGGGCGCGTTCATTTGTGCCCATTGGATTACAAACGGGAACAAGCCAAATTTCCCCAGCCAAATTTGTATCATTTATTGTTAATAAAAACTCAATTAGCTGGTAAATAACGGCATTACCAGAGATTTCTGCACCATGCAAATTAGATTGAATATAAACCTTTTTACCAGGTTGAGCGCCGATGAATTTGTATAGTTGTAAAAAAAGGCGATCGCCCGAAGTCATTTGACGTAAAGGAATAGTCTCAATAACTGGCAGCATAAAATAATTCGCTGATAATTCAACTACATTATCCCTGTATCTATACTGAATTAAAACTCCAAAAACTCAATCTCCCTCTCCGCGCCTCCGCGTCTCTGCGTGAATTCCTCAACTTTTAGCAATTTCTATTACATCATCCGCAGGGCAAGAGGTCGAGAGTGGACATTTTTTTCTGCAAATACACCCAACTAGATACCCAGAACCAACAAAACGATAATAAATAACTTCTCCCCCATTCTCCCCATCCCCGCGTCCTCTTCAAGTTCCTGGCAAATTTCGCAAACGTTCATCTAAATGAGTACGGTCTGCCAAAAATTTTAACAACGGGCCGTGTGAGCTAAATTCTACAATACTTACCGACCCTACAGGACATCCCAAACGAAAGCGGAAACGTCCGACATCAATTCCTAATAAATTGCACAGAATAATTCTGATAGTTGCTTTGTGGGAAACTACTAAAACATTGCCACTACTGTAATTTTGCTTGATTTCTTCAATTACTTGGATGGCGCGAGAAGCAATTGTAACTGCCATTTCTCCGCCGTTTGGTGCATTCCAAGCGGGATCTGCCGACCAACGAATATAATCATCGTGATATTCACGGCTAATTACTTCTGGGGTTTTTCCTTCCCACTCGCCGTAATTAATTTCCTTCAAACCATCCCTAAGTTGTGGTTCCATCCCTATGGCTTGATATAAAGGTTTTGCTGTGTCTAAAGTTCGCTGCATTGGACTACAAAAGATTGCCGTCCAAGGTGTAGAAATATATGCAGCTGCAAAAGCTTTTGCCATTTCTAAGCCTTCTGGGGTAAGTTTTGAGTTTAGAGAACCACAAAAGGAATTATTACGACTACATTCTGTCTGTCCGTGACGGAGAAAATAAAGAGTTAGGCTCATAGTATATTCTCATCAATTATGAATTTTAGAGTATGAATTTAAGAGCGCTAACGATCGCGTGTAATTGAAGATAGTTAATGCCTGTGGTATATTACTATAATTTTTGGAGATATAACAAAATTAAAAAAATAAATTAGGCAAAAAAAAGTGGGCTATGCCCACCACACTTTGTTACACAACACAACAGATTGCTCCCTTGAGCTATCAAGTTACCTATCTTTTCCTTTGCATCCTTTACGCTACGCGGCGACCAAGTGCTACGAGTCTAAATTAAAAAATTTAGGTATTCTTTCAGCAGGAAGGGAGTAAGAATTCAAAATTTATTTACGACTACCTAGCCATTTAGCAGCTGCAATTCCAAGAATACCTGCCACTACAGGATTACTGAGAAATTTAATCAAAGCTGGTTGATCTGCTAATACTTCGCGGAAAATATCTGGATGGTTGTGATAAACAAAGGACGCGAGTTTGCTAACATCATCAGCACTCATACGGCTGGCGTGATGTGTAGAAAGACCCAACTGTTGTTCTAGATGTCGTTCATCTAGTCCTCTTTCTTTTAAGTGTTTGAAAAAACCCCTAGCTACATCATCGCGTTCGTTGGGTTTAATTTGAGCGATCGCTTGTTGTAATTCCGGCTCCATTTGGCTAGTAGGAATTTTATCTGGATGTAAAGACCGACCAAACAACTGCTTACGTTGATCTGGTGTTGTGCGTTGGGCAAAATCATCAAAATTTTGATATTCGGTTGTTGAATTGGCTGTAGGTTCATCCAGAGATTCTACATTTCCTTCAGCCAAATCTTTCATGATTTGGCGTCTATATTCTTGGTTACTTGTCATTTTTTTAATCTCCTTTTTTATGGTTCAATTTCCCCATCTATCCACTGCCTATTTCTCGATGGCATCAGCAATTAGGTATACTTGACTTGGTTAGTCTGAACGTCATATTCAGTAGTCAAAATTAATTGCTTGTCAGGGCTATAAACCAAAACTTTCAAATCTTGATTTGGGAAATTTTTACGAAAACCTTGAACTAAAGATTTTGCTAACGGTCGAACTTCGTTAGGACGCACTTGAGGAGAAATCACAATGCCTAATTTGTTATTATCACGAACATAGGCATCTTTAATTAATCCTTGAGATGTTTGCACAACCCAGTTACCAAAAGTTTGTCCTCCTGGAGTATTGCCACGTTCTAACTGTGCATAAGCTACATCTCGACTAGCGGCTGGCCCGGTTGTTGTACGGTCAACTTGTGACACTGTACCACTAGCACAAGCAGTAGTTATCATCAAAACTACAGTTAAAACTAAAGTCGCCAATATTTTGCGACTTTGTTGAATTAAGCTCATCTTTTCCTCCTAATAAAACACCTTGAATAACAAATTAAATAGCTAGTAAATACCAGCTACTGAAAGTTGTAAAATTTCAAGATTTACAGACAATTTTCTATTTAAAAAAGCTGATTTAAAGAGTGTAGAGACGCGATTAATTACGTCTCTACATAATTTCTGTCAGCCAAGCTAAGATCCTTATTTATCCTTTATTTAGGAACTGTAAAAGGAGTTTAGCTTAGCTAGCTCCTAGACATTTCATATCTGTCTTGCAAAAATTGGATACACCTTGATAACTTGAGATTTTTGGCAAAAAAATCTGAAATCTAGTCAATTTTACGCTTGATATTTTCTTTTACGTCTTCTATGCCGTGACGCACTTCACTTTCTGCTTGCTTTGCTTTACCTTCAGTTTTATCTTCTGGATCGCCAGTAACATTTCCTGCTACTTCTTGGGCTTTTCCTTCAATGTTCTTAGCAGCAGCTTTAGCCCGATCTTCTAAGCTCATTTTGATACTCCTGTTTATTTTATCTAACGTTTATTTCAAAGCTATCAATTAACTTTGAAATCTTTTGCTATTACCCTTACACCCTAACTTAAGGTTTTTGATAGAGCCTTCCACCACAAGGTATATTAAATAATTTAAAATTCTGAATTCTGAATTCTGAATTTAGAAAAGTAATTAGAATAAGCATCGTAGCTATTCTTTAAACTTAAATTAAAAGAATTAAACCTTAGTTACCTATGCTAAAAGACATAGAAGAAATTCAGATATAGGAATCGGCTTTGATTTTTGAAATTATTTATGTGATGCGCTTGGCACAGCATAAGCGTTATATATGACTTTTATTTGATTTTTGAATAAAATTTTGTAACGTTCAATCTTCTATAACCCTCTTGCCTACCCACATAGATAAGTTCAGAAATCAAACCGGATTCCTATCTATATAAGTAGGTAGACATAATTAAATGTAAGATAAGTAGGTCAACCTAAAAAAACGTAAGATAAATAAAGTCCAGTAATTAAGTAAGCAGCGATGCCAAAAGTATTAAAAATAATACTTAATAGCGAAGAAGACCGTACACTCAAAGAACTAAGTTGCGCTGATGGGGTAGCACGTCGAACCAAGGAAAGAGCGACTGCATTACGTCTCAATGCTCATGGATGGAATGTAACTCAGATTGCAGAGTATCTAGATTGGGCACAACAGACGGTAAGACAAACAATTCGACGCTGGGAACTTCAAGGCTTAGGGGGTTTGTGGGAAAAACCTGGAAGGGGAAAAAAACGAAGTTGGCATGAAGTTGATTGGCAAGTAGTCGAAAAATGCTTGGAACAAAATCGCCGATACAGTGCTCGCCAACTAAGTCAAAAGCTTTTAGAGGAACGACAAATCGAGTTAGGTGCCGAACAAATACGGCGACTACTCAAAAAAAGGGGTGGCATTGGAAACGTATCCGCTACTGTCCGGCTCTAAATCTCAAGAAAGAATATTTACAAGCTAAAAGGCTTGATTGGGAATTACTTAAGCTCTGGTCACAATTAGGGTTAGTTTGTTTAAAGTACTTAGATGAATCTGGTTGCTACTGCACTAGCCCCACTGATTACGCTTATGGACGCAGGGGTGAGCAAAAACGTATTCGACAAAATAGACGACGTGGTAGGCGTATCAATATCTTCGGTATTTGGGAACCAAAAATTCGTTTTGATTATGCTTTGATGGTGGGAACTCTCAAAACCCCAACCTATGTCCAGCTGATGGAGTGTCTTGCTCAAACTGCTGCTACTCGCTTACTTGAAACTGGACAAGTCACCGTGATCGTTCATGATAATGCCTCTGTCCATAAAAGCTCTTTGGCTCGCCAGCAGCACCAACGTTGGCAGCAACAAGGTTTGTACATCTTTTTTCTTCCTCCCTATAGTCCCCAAATGAATCGGATTGAAGATGAATGGTTGCATCTCAAGCGTGACGAGCTTGCTGGTCAAGTTTTTGAGGATGAATATGAATTAGCGATCGCTATTATTGATGGTATAAATCACCGAGCTAACCACGGATATTATCAAGTTGAGCGTTTTACGTTTAATTAGGTTGACCTACTTACAAAAGTTTAAAACCGCGATCGACACTGGCTTTTCCCTTCTGCCTCCTGCCTCCTGCCTTCTCCTTATTTAGCCTGTTGAAAGTAAAAAACCCAGTTCCGTAAGGAAACTGGGTTAATAAAGTTATGGGGATATTTTTTTTGTCTAATCTAGAAAACCCATGAGGTTTGCAGAATCGTCTATATCATTTGATGCTACTGGACGGTTACCAAATACTGAATAGCTTTCAGCTACTACTAATGAACTTGAGCTAACTGGACGAACACCAGAGAGATTAATACTTTCAACTACTTTGAATGTATTAGCACCAATTGGACGAATACCCATTGCGTTATAGGTTTCTACAACTTCTAAGCTACTGGTACTAACAGGACGAATTCCAGAAATTGAAAGTTTTTCAGCAACTTCCAAGTCGCTGCTACCTATGGGACGAACTCCAGCAACAGTGAGTGTTCCACGAGTTTCTGGTGCTGACTGTTCGCTAGCTTGCTCGACTCGATCTTTATTCACGCTCTCGCCTTGGTGATTTTCAACTTCCACTGTAGTTTCCCCTTTCAGTTTTGCGTACTTCTGCCGAGGATTAATCGCCTTAGCACCACTGCTAATAGCCATAACTAAACACCTCTGGTTTATTAATTGAATTTTACAATAATTAAGGAAAGATGAATTTTTCCTATGTATCAAAGTTTAACCTTAAAAATCCTCACATAGATATAAAAATCTTTAAAACTTACACATAAGTAAATCGGAATAGTAAAACTTTGTAAAGGATTATTGCTATTTTGTGGCTTAATTACCGAGCTACAATATATAGGGCGTGAAATCGTCACAATTAGGCAGGGTATTTTCAGCAAAACTGTATGACAGAATTTTGTCTTCAAGCTCCCTTTAGTCCGACAGGCGATCAACCGCAAGCGATCGCCCAACTCAGTGCTAGTATCAAAGCTGGCAATCATTATCAAACTTTACTAGGTGCCACGGGAACAGGCAAGACATTTTCAGTAGCAGCAGTAATTGAAAAAATTGGCAAGCCTACTTTAGTCTTGGCGCACAACAAAACCTTAGCTGCACAACTTTGTAACGAACTACGAGAATTCTTTCCCAACAACGCAGTCGAGTATTTTGTCAGCTACTACGATTATTATCAGCCGGAAGCATATATTCCCGTCACCGATACTTATATTGAAAAAACAGCGGCAATTAATGATGAAATAGATATGTTGCGGCATTCAGCGACGCGATCGCTTTTTGAACGCCGTGATGTTATCGTCGTTGCTTCCATCAGTTGCATTTACGGTTTAGGAATCCCATCAGAATATCTCAAAGCTGCCATCCCTCTCCAGATAGGTATGGAAGTAAATCAACGTCAAATTTTACGGGATTTGACAAATGTTCAATATAGCCGTAATGACATAGAAATGGGACGGGGAAAATTTCGCGTCCGGGGTGATGTTTTAGAAATTGGCCCGGCTTACGAAGACCGGATTATTCGCGTCGAATTTTTTGGCGATGAAATAGATGCGATTCGTTATATTGACCCAGTAACCGGGGAAATTATTAAAAGTTTAGAAGCCGTAAATGTTTATCCTGCGCGTCACTTTGTCACCCCAGAAGAACGGCTAGAAATAGCTTGTCAAGACATCGCCGCAGAATTAAAACAGCAAAAAACCGACTTAGAACAAGCCGGAAAATTATTAGAAGCGCAACGCATAGATCAGCGGACACGTTACGACTTAGAAATGCTGCGGGAAGTTGGTTATTGTAATGGCGTCGAGAACTATTCCCGTCACTTAGCAGGAAGACAAGCTGGCGAACCACCAGAATGTTTAATTGATTATTTTCCTAAAGATTGGTTGTTAGTTATTGACGAATCTCACGTGACCGTCCCTCAAATTCGGGGTATGTATAACGGCGACCAAGCAAGAAAAAAAGTTTTAATCGAACACGGATTTCGGCTTCCTAGTGCTGCTGATAATCGTCCTTTGAAAGCAGAAGAATTCTGGCAAAAAGTAAATCAGTGTATCTTTGTTTCCGCAACTCCAGGAAATTGGGAATTAGAAGTTTCTGAAGGTCATATAGTAGAACAAGTAATTCGACCAACTGGGGTAATTGACCCAGAAATTTCTGTGCGTCCGACGGAAGGACAAATTGATGATTTATTAGGAGAAATTAAAGACAGAGTAGACCGCCACGAACGAGTGCTGATTACCACATTAACTAAGCGCATGGCGGAAGATTTAACAGAATACTTGGAAGACCACAGTATTCGAGTGCGGTATTTACATTCTGAGATTAATTCAATTGAGCGAATTGAAATTTTGCAGAACTTACGCGAAGGTAACTTCGATGTTTTGGTGGGAGTAAACTTGCTGCGGGAAGGTTTGGATTTACCAGAAGTTTCCTTAGTAGTAATTATGGACGCAGACAAAGAAGGTTTCTTGCGAGCCGAACGTTCTCTAATTCAAACTATTGGTAGAGCTGCGCGTCACGTCAAAGGACAAGCAATTTTATATGCTGATAATCTTACCGATAGCATGATTAAAGCCATTGATGAAACAGATAGGCGGCGCGGGATTCAAACGGCACATAACAAACTGCATGGAATTACACCACAGCCGATTGTGAAAAAATCTAGTAATGCGATTTTGTCATTTTTAGATGTATCTCGACGGTTGAATGCAACTGACTTAAAAGTCGTAGATGAACATCTCGATGAACTACCTTTAGAACAAATTCCAGAATTGATTACTTTGTTAGAAACACAGATGAAAGAAGCGGCAAAAAAACTCGAATTTGAGGAAGCCGCAAAACTGCGCGATCGCATTAAACATTTGCGGGATAAAATGCTAGGACGTTAGTACTTATTCAGGATAGCAATTAAGAGAACGCTCTTTTTTTGCTACCTTAAATAAGGTGAATTATTCATCGATTGCTTAAAGCTGTAAAAGTTCATGTGAGAAAAAATCCCTGCCATGACTTACCAGACAATTGCCAGCAGAATAACCTCTCAGGAAAAATCATGGCTATTGATGCAGAAATTTTACAAACAATAGAGCAAATGCCAGATTCACTTAAACAAGAACTATTGCATTATGCTAAATATTTAGTTGAGAATTATTCAAAGAGCGTTTATCAGGAAAGTTCAGCACAGCAAAAGCGTCGTTCTGGAATTTTACAAGGAACTTTTGTTTTACCTTTGCCTGATGACTTTGATGAACCTCTTGAAGTTTTCCAGGAATATATGGAATGAGTGCTTTCTTGTTAGATACTCATGCCTTTATCTGGCTGACTGAAAATGACTCCAGCCTTTCAGATAATCAGGACTTACACAAAAGATAACGAAAGTAGGGGTAATTCATGAATTACCCCTACGCAAGAATAAGGTTTTCAGTCAGATATCGCGTAAGTCCTGATAATCTAAGGATGGCAATCGACAATGCAGATCTCGTTTATCTCAGCATCGCTAGTTTGTGGGAAATTGCCATCAAGTTGAACCTTGGTAAATTATCGCTACAACGAAGCTATGAAACAATAGGTTCTGCAATTGACGCTTCCGATATCCTCATACTTACGGTATCTTTTGCCGATACGGTTCAAGTTCGGAATCTCCCGCTACATCATGGCGATCCATTTGACCGGATGTTGATTGCACAGGCAATCAATCATTCGTTAATTATAATTAGCAGGGATAAAAAATTTGATGCTTATTCTGTTCAGAGAATGTAGGAATAGTTATACCAAAAGAGAACGCTCTTTTTTGGCTATTCTAGAAAAATAAATCATTTCCCGATCGCACCGATGGTTGCTTTACCCGATCGCATTTTAATGAGTGCTGAACAATATCTCGTTTGGGAACCCACCCAAGAGCAACGCTACAGCGAACAGGAACCTGGCAAAAATCTTGGCATACAGATGACACAGAAGAGGACTATACAGACAAAGATCAATTAGAATCAATTCTCTCTAATACTGCTTTTTATCGTACTTTTTGGGATGAGATTGCAAGTTTGCGAGTATTGAATAAACTCAGCGTGCTAGACCCGAAAGCCAAGAAAACTCTGAAAAGACATATTTATGTTGGTGTAATAGCGTGTCTCGAAACTTACCTATCCGATGCGTTTATAAATACGGTTTTGTCGAACAAAAAATATTTTAGTTCTTTTTTTACTTCATTCAAAGACTTTAAAGAACAAAAACTTGGGATGAACGAACTTCTTGACGTTGCTAACAAAGCAGAAGAAATAGCCAAAAAGGCAATGCTAGAAGTCCTGTACCATAACTTACCTAAAGTTAGTAAGATGTACGAAACAACGCTTAATATCGTTTTACCAAATTTCTCTGAAATTCAAAAAGCTGTATCAATACGGCACGATTTAGTACATAGAAATGGAAAGACAAAAGATGGTAAAGAGATTATTATTGATGACATAATTGTTGATGATATTATCTCTAAAGTTGAAAGCTTCATTAGTGAAATTGACCAAAAGTTGAACAACAAAGATAACCATAACGTTTAATTTATCTACTGTTGAGCAAATCAATACCATCCTCGCAACTTTTTATGTACCTGTGCCAAATACCACATATAATCATCAATTTTGTAATTATCAGCAGCTTTAACTATATATTCCTTAGCCAAATCCAGATTATTCTCAGCTTCGTAATATAATCCCAAATAAAGATGACTGTAAAAATTTCCATTTATCCCTTCAGATATACCAACATTTAAAACATCATCTGGCGTACAATCTCCTGCATACAAATCGTACACGCACCGCATTACACGCCGGGGGTCATTTTTCAAAGTTAGTAAAGAATTACGTGCCTCTTCAACACCTGACAAACGAGCTATGCAGAGATATCGCCATACTGTTTCTTCCACATCTTGAGCATTCACAGTCAAATCTATTTCAAACTGTTGAGCGCCTTCAGCAAATCTTTCTGCATAATAGTACGATAATCCACGTTGCCAGAGGTAGGGTTTGATACGGTGGTCTAATTGCTCTGCCTTATCAAAATCTTCAATAGATTCATCAATTTTCGCTAACTGAAACTTAACCATGCCTCGGCGAATATAAGCATTGGGATTTTGAGGTTGATTGCGAATGGTTTCGTTCCACCGCTGGAGTTGATTTTCTAATGAATTTGAAAAAAACATGAATTTGTCAGTGGGTTGGAATGCTCTGAATGGTTTAGGGATGGCAATCATCTAGATTACGACAAAAGGCGATCGCATTGGACACCTGCAAGATAAACTCTAATGATTATTGAGAGCTTGAAAATAAAAAATCACTATAATTTAAATGAGCGAACGCTGGACACTCACAGGAAAGAAAGCGCTGATTACAGGTGCAACCAAAGGCATTGGACTAGCTGTTGCCAATGAGTTTTTATCTTTAGGCGCAGAAGTAATAATTGTGGCACGGAATTCTGAAGATATAGAGCGACAAGTAAGTATTTGGCAACAGGCTGGATTACCTGCATCTGGGATAACAGCGGATGTTGCAACCTCTGATGGTCGTCAACTCATCTTTGAGCAGGTTAGCAAAACCTGGGATAAATTAGATATTCTGATCAATAATGTTGGAACAAATATTAGTAAAAAACTCGTAGATTATACGTTAACTGAGTATCAATTCATCATCCAAACAAATCAGATATCAATTTTTGAAATGTGCCGTCTGTTTTACCCTTTGCTGCAAAATAGCAAAAACGGCAGCATTGTTAATATCAGTTCTGTGGCCGGTTTAGTCTCGAATCGTACAGGCGCTCCTTATGGTATGACTAAAGCGGCTATAAATCAACTAACGCGATCGCTATCAGTTGAATGGGCTTCAGATAGTATTAGAGTAAATACTGTAGCACCTTGGGCTATTCGCACGCCTCTAACGGAGTCTGTACTCGATAACCAAGATTTTCTCAAATTAGTTCTATCCCAAACACCTATGGGAAGAGTTGGTGAACCAGAAGAAGTAGCAGGTATAGTGGCATTTCTTTGTATGCCTGTGGCATCTTTCATCACTGGACAATGTATCACCGTTGATGGCGGATTTTTAGCTTTCGGATTTTAAATCTCAAAGCGAGATCTATCCACGAGGTAGAAGAAACTACTTGCACAATTCAGTAATGTAGAGTTTGTGTCTTCAAGTCAGGAAAAACGCCCGTGGTTCCAATTAGAGATAATAATCCTACAAAAATTACCCCTTATGTGACTTATGGACTGGTTGCTGCCAACGTCCTTGCATTTATTTATGAATCAAGCCTTCCCCCACAAGCATTAAATGGGTTTTTACACCTTGCAGCCGTAGTTCCTCGCGAACTCAGCTTAAGTTTTGCTGGTATTTCCGTACATCAACCAGTGCCAGAGTGGGCAACTTTGATTACCTCACAATTTTTGCACGGCGGTTTATTGCACCTAGCCGGGAATATGTTGTTTCTCTGGATTTTTGGTAATAACGTTGAAGATAAATTAGGTCATGCTAAATTTTTATTGTTTTATTTATCTTGCGGCGTTTTAGCATCATTGACCCAGTGGTACTTCGGTCAAGATTCTAGCATTCCTTCATTGGGTGCGAGTGGTGCGATCGCAGGTGTTATGGGAGCGTATATTCTTCGTTTTCCCAAAGCTGAAGTTATTGGCGTTGTACCCTTAGGATTTTTCTTCCCGACTTTCCGCGTTCCTGCATACTTCTTTTTGGGATTTTGGTTTCTCGAACAAGCTTTCTACGGACTTGTCAGCCTTGAAACACCCACCAACATCGGTATGGAAAGCGGCGGTATTGCCTACTGGGCCCATGCAGGCGGCTTTATCTTCGGGGCAATTCTTGGGCCGCTCTTGGGTTTATTTAGTGATAAATCCCCAGAAGAGTCTTGGTCATAGAAGTTTACAAGAATTTTATTTTTAAGCGAATCCCACCCTTTAAAGGGTGGGATTTTGCAGTATTTATCATTAGTGATTTAGGCTTCAGGTGAAACAGTATTTAGATCTGCGACAGTTTACTCTGAGTTAAAATACTTAAACTCAACAACTGTGGGTAATACAAGCTATATTGCAGTTAGTCAATAATTTAGGAAAAACACCTGTGTTTCCCCTCTACGATGAAAATCCCACGCGTATTACCCCATATTTGACCTATGGGTTAATTGGCATGAACATTTTAGTTTTTCTTCACGAGGTGACCCTGCCCAATGCACAATTGAATCAATTTTTAAGTCAGTATGCAGTAGTCCCTCAACAGTTAACCACCAATTTATCTGGGGAATGGATAACTTTATTTACGTCGCAATTCTTACACGGCGGATGGTGGCACTTAATCTCAAATATGGTGTTTCTCTGGATTTTTGGCAACAATATTGAAGATCGTTTAGGTCATTTTAAATATTTAATTTTTTATTTGACATGTGGTGCTTTAGCCGCATTGTGCCAATGGTTTATTAGCATCAATTCTGATATTCCTTCATTGGGCGCAAGTGGTTCAATTTCTGGAGTTTTAGGTGCGTACATTATTCGCTTTCCCCAAGCTAGAGTGATGACTTTAGTCTTTTTAGGGATTTTCATCACCACCATCCGAGTTCCAGCATTAGTAATAATTGGACTTTTCTTTGTACAAAACGTGATATCCGGTCTTGCAAGTCTGCAAGTCGCCGCTCGTATGAGTGTGGAAACTGGTGGAGTTGCCTACTGGGCACACATCGGTGGTTTTGTTTTTGGAATGATTCTTGCTCCCCTATTTGGGTTGTTTAGACGGGATTAATGGGCATTGGGCATTAAGAGTTAATACTTAGGAGTTAGGAGTTCAAAGTTATCCTCCCCATCTCCCCATCTCCCCATCTCCCCATCTCCCCCAGTCCCCATTCAACTGGCGCCCGCTGAAACTTCTTCTGATTCTTCTACATTTTCTGGTTCTACTTCTGATGAAAACGTTGGGGGAGGTAGAGGAACGATGATATCAGCACCGTTAATAATTGCTCCTAATAACCCCAGTTCCGATTCAACCAATTGATCGATCGCCTCGCCTAACATATTTTCTTCTGTATAATGTGGCCGCGCCACTAGTACCATACCATCGCTGTAGGGTTGGATTAATAATGGGTCATTGGATAAGCTCAAGGGGCTAGTATCTAAAATCACTAAATCAAAGCGTTCGCGGACATCATCCATCAGTCGGCGCATTTCGCTAGATTCAAGAATAGCAGCAGATTGCCGCACGGGGCCGGGGCTGGGAAGAATGTATAAATTTTCTACATCAGGAACTAAACGAATACATTCACTTAAGTCAGCGTAATAACGCAGAGGTTCAATGGTGGCCTCAGGATCGGGAATTACTTTCAGCGACGTACAACGAGAAGGCGATCGCAAATCTGTTTCAATAATCAAAGTTCTTTTTCCAGCACGGGCAGAAGCAATACCCAAGTTATAAGCACTTGCCGTTTTACCTTCTAAGCTACTGGTACTAGTAATCAACACTACCTTTAAGGTTTTACCACCAATCCGCCGCAGATTACTACGGAACTTTTCATAAAATTCTAAGTAGGGAGATTCTGGAGAAAGAACCACTGGCACTGCTTCTCGATCCAAATCATCAACTAGCATTAAAGGCAACTCTCCCAACAGTGCCACTTCCCGTTGCTTGAGGCTCTCGCGGATATCTTCTCTGGTTTTGAAAGTTCCTTCCAGCGATCCCAATAAAAATATCACCCCACCACCAACTAACAGACCCAAGACACCACCCACAGCCAGGGTAATAGGTACGCTCTTAGGAGGTTTGATGTCGGGAGTAACTGTCGGGCGTCTAGCAATGCTAAGGCTGCTGGTTGTTTCTGCCTCTGCGGTTTTAGCATCTGTTAGCTTTGCCTGCATTTGGTCATAGATAGCTTTTTTGAGTCCAACCTCCTGTTCTAAACGCGATCGCTCTAATTGCTTATTAGGTATTAAAGAATACTCCCTTCGCAGCCGTGCTTCTTGTTGGATTTCCTGAGCTAGTTGCTGTTGGAGTGTCTCCCGTTGGGTTTGCAAAGACACCATTTGGTTTGCTAGCTGTTGGCGTGCTGGGTCTAAACTACTCTGAGTACGAATCCCAGCAATATTACCCCGGAGTGGAGCCGCCACACCATTACCGCCTAACACTTCCGCTGCACGTTGTTGGAGTAATTCTTCAGCAGCTTGTTTTTGGCGCAATAGCTGAATCATCGTTGGGTGTTCGAGTCGTAAATCTTTCCTTAATAAAGCGATTTGCGACTCACTTTGATAAATTTGCGATCGCAAATTGGCAATAATTGGATCGGCACTCAAAGCTGAAGAAATATAAGCCTGTCCAACCGTTAAACCTAACTTATTTTGTAAACTGCGAATTTGACCATCAACCCCAGAAATAGTTAATTGAATTTGCCGTTGGAGATTTTGGCTAGCAGTAACAGCAGCCAGCAAACTGCCATTTTCAGCTGCTAAGATTGCTGTGCGCTCAATGCGATCGTACTGTTCCAACCTCTTTTCAGCAATTTGCAATTCGCGTTTAGCCTGTGGTAGGCGCTCGTTAATTTTTTGAATAATTGCTTGTAATCGTCCAGTATTGATATCACTACTCAACTTGACCATTGATTGCATCAATTCCGCCAAGACTTCTATACCTCGTTTGGGGTCACTATCTACATATTTGAGTTCAAAAGTAGTAGTTTCAAAATCCCCAGTCCTGGGATTTTTCTTAGGTAGAGAAAGGACAATACTTGCACCGATTTGTTTCGGTTTGAGATTCACTTTCTCTGCTACTGCGGCGATTATCTGATTTGATAATAAAACTTCTTCATTTAGTTCTTTTCCTTGCTGTTGGATTTCACTACCAGTTGTAGAGAAAGAAACAGGCGGGCCATTATATGTAAGTGCGGCGGATGCTATATAGCTAGGAGGTGGATCTGGTTGCATAGCCACCACCGTTGACCCCACTACAACTAAACCAAAACTAGCTAGTCCAATCCACTTATATTTTTCAAAAGCAATAAGATAGCGCTTAACAATTGGTGGGGTCATAGTAGGAGAATATAGTTAGTCGTTGGGCATTGGGCATTGAGCATTGGGCATTGGGCATTGGTTATTAATTCATCTCTTTGCGTCCCCGCGTCTTTGCGTCTCCCCATCTCCCCATCTCCCCATCTCCCCATCCCCCCATCTCCCAGTCTTCCCACTCTACACTCCCTAATTAGATCCGCCGCCGCCGAAGTTCTCAAAAAATCGGAGAAAAGATTGCACATTAAAGAAGGGTTGGGTAATGGTACTCAGTAAATTAGTAATTCTACCGACGAGGTTCCGACCAACAACAATAACATCATTATCTTGAAGTGGCACATTTTGAGATGCATCGCCTCCCAAAGCTTTTTTAGCATCCAGTTTTTGAGTAATGGCTTTACCCCGTTCGGGATCGAAGCGAACCAAAGCGATACTTCGGAGATTAGCAGTATCGAGATTTACTCCTCCCAAAGCATCTACAAATGTACTGCCATTAGGCAGTGCTTGAGTAGAAATACCTCCGGCAGCGTAGTTTAAAACTCGGACTCTAATCTGTGGTGTAGCTAAGGATGAACGTGCTACCAAATTGCGGTCATAACCATCTTCATTGCCGACTTCACGACGAGGCACAACGATCGCATCTCCGTCTTGTAAGCGTAAATTAGGGATTGAACCACCATTTTGCAGCGCTGCATACAAGTCAATAGTTTGCGAAACCACTGAACCATCCACTAACTTGCGGCGTATTTGCACTTGTCGCAGGTCTGCATTCAGCGTTGAACCACCAGAGATTAACAAAGCATCAGCAACGCGAGGCGTCGGTGAATTAATCGGATAAATTCCTGGTCGAAATATTTCTCCGCTAATGGTCACTTGGACTGGTCGCGTTCCTGTCAAGGATACCACCACGATCGGATCTGGGAAAATTCGACTCAAACCCAAGCGAATTTTTTCTTGAGCTTCTTCCAAAGTTAAACCTTGTAATGACACAGTTCCCACTTGTGGCACTACAACGTTGCCTTCTGGACTGATGATAGCTTGAAAAACAAAGTCTTGACGCTGGCTTGCTAGGGCTAAAACTATTACCGGATCGACAACATAACGATTTAAACCCAAGCGAATTTTTTCTTGAGCTTCTTCCAGAGTTAAACCTTGCAAGGAAACTGTTCCTAACAGCGGCACCACAATGTTACCTTCTGGATTAATTACAGCTTGAAAGCTTAACTCTGGAAAGCGCTGAACCGAAACGCTAATTCCATCTCCGATTCCTAAACGATAGGGCCCAGGAGGACGCTGAAGCACAACGCCAATACTATCTCCTGGCCCCAAAAGGTAGCGGCTGAGTTGAGGCGAAATTTCGTCATTTGTACTTGGGGGTACAACGTCCTCAGTACCCGGTACGGGGGAGGGGGGTTGCCCTTTATATGGCAAAGGCTGAGCAACAACAAGCTGAATAGGTGCTGTTAAAAAAACCCCTACTTGAAGACTGACAAAACACAGGGCGCTGAATGCACGCATATAAGAACTGGGAGTTATCAACATCGGTGCAGGAAAACTTATGCTTATGTAAGAATTAGTCGCGCCGACTCGTTATTTTACCCTAAAAATGTCCTTGATGTCTCATTTATCTATAAGTATTTACCAGGAAAAAGCTGAAAACTTGTGTTAATTCTAATTCTAACTTCATATTTTGAAGATCTTTTAACTAAGTTTCAGCCACAGAGCGATCGCACAAATACTTTGCTAAATCTCTGTACAAATGTGTATTTAACATAGTCTATAGAGGCCCAGCCATCAATGTAGCTTGTACTGTTTCCCCAATAGACTGGGCTAGAGGCCAAGATTTTTCTACTTGTCCCAAGGGTTCCATTGGAATTAAAATGCTCACGCCTACCCAAGGAGTGCGTTGTTTGCGCCACTGTGCCAACTGGTCTGCTACGAACCAGTTGAATGGCGATGGATTTCCGCCGTTTGGCATAGCGTACCATTGCAAGACAGCAAAGGTTTGTTGTGGTGTCGAGCCGCGAAAAAACCTAGCTTCTACTTTCGTTTCAACATTAGAAGCTAACTTTGCGGATGGTTTGACAGTAAATTCAGCACTACGAGATTGAGCTACATCCCACTTTCCCCAGCGCGACCTTCCCCAGCCATTAACCTCTGTCCACTCAACCTCTGGTTGATCCATAGGCCCATTTTGCGGTAGCAAAAGTAAAATAGCCTGAGTGTCCTGGGAGCCTTCTTTTTTAATTACCTGCACAGACCATTTATGTTCGCCAATTTGCTGTTCTCCTTGTTCAGTAGTTTGCCAGCCAGGAACAGTTAACCCAGTCTTGCGGATTTGTCTTAATTCTTTAAGACTAGCCACAGGTGGTGGCTGTTTCCATTGCCAGTGTCCTGTCAGGTATCCAGGAACTCCTCCCATCGCTAACAGCAGTAGCAATAACAAAAGTGCTGCTACCTGACTTAATTGATTTTCTTTGAAAAACTTAGAGAAGGAAATCATCAGTAAAATTTTCAATACTTACGCAAAATTTTACTTTAAAAAATAACACCATGAGTTCAGTGATATTTAGGACTTATGCGGGAATGGGGAATGGGGAAATGAGGGAGATGGCAACGCCAAAGGGGAAAGGGGAAAGGGCAAGGGGCAAAGGAAAGATCCCTTATGTACCCTTTCCCCCTTTCCCTTTTCCCTTTTCCCTACCCGAAGGGTTTTGCCTTATGCCTCATCCCCAACTTCCCCAGATGCAGAAAAATAGTTATTAATCCAATTGAGCAAGGGCACTAGTGACACGAGCATCAAAGCAGAGTAGAGGTCACCACCCCAACTATCATGGAGCCATTTAAAAGCTCCTTCTTGACCTGTGCCGTGAAAAAAGGTTAGTAAAGTGTTACGAATAATATTGGCAGTAGTACTAATTATCACAGCAATAGATAAAAACGATATGGTTGTGCGGCGTGAAGATAATGCGCCTGTCCAATAAAGCAACATCAAACCGACGTAGAGTGTAGTGAACAACATTTTCAACCCTGCACAATAGGGAGCGACTTCAACAATCCGTCCTCCCACGTAGAGATTGATCTCATCCACAGTTACTTCCATACCAAATTGATTCAGTAAAAAGCCTGCGCTGCCAGCAATGAAGCTTTGAAGAGGCAAGGTATAGGGAGCAATGAGGTAGGGTACTGATGTTGGAGTTGCTAAAAATACCAATAACAGCGGAAATGCTTGCGATCGCAAACCTGATACTCCCTTAAACCACAAGCACAACCCACTTAGTATAAAAGGTAGCGAAAGATTAACCCACTCTCTAACACCACTAAGATAAAATACCCCGCCTAATAACAAGAAAACTGCACCCAAAGGATGCATAGTATCTGGCAAACGCGCCCACTGTTTCCGATTCAGCCAGCCCAAATAAGCAGCAAATGGCAGACCAATAATCCCGTGGCTGAAATATTCGTGTTCTGTACTAATATTTTTGTGCAGCCAACCATCCAGCCAATGTAGCAATATAGGAGCATAAAGCAGCAGTAGAATGCCTAAAATAGCTAAATTTAACAAACCTGACACGTTTCTATTTTTAATCTGTTGCTGGAGTGCCATGATTTTAATTAATTATTTATTGGGCATGGGGAGATGGGGAGGCAGGGGAAAAGGTTAAAGGTTAAAGGGAAAAGGAATAAATTTAATCTTTCCCCTTTTCCCCTTACCCTTTCCCCTTGTCCTTTTCTTATGACTAATGACTAACGACTAATGACTCCTGAGAATTTGTTGAAACTGCATTGGCGATCGCTGCTACAACTTCTTTGATTTGGCTACTGCTCAAACCAGGATACATAGGTAATGATAATATTTGCTTTGATAATTTTTCTGCTTGGGGAAAATCTCCTGGCTGATACCCTAAGTCGGTAAGTGCTGGCTGGAGATGACAAGGAATTGGGTAATGAATACCAGTTTGAATTCCCGCTGCTGTTAGCTGTTCTTGGAGTTGCTGACGTTCTATGGGGCAAGAATCATCAACTCTAATTACATAAAGATGATAGACGTGTCCTGCACCACTTTGGTTTTCGATGGGGATAATGCCAGCAGTCGCTAGAAGCGCTAATTGCCCATCATATTCTTGAGCTATAGTCAAGCGATCGCGGTTCCATTCTGGTAAATGTGGTAGTTTCTGGTGCAAGATAGCTGCTTGTAAGGTATCTAAGCGGCTATTCGTACCTGGTTCAGTGTGAAAATATTTTTGCGATGCGCCATAATTTCGCAAGCGCACCATCTTTTGGGCGACATCAGAATTCCGTGTCAGTAGCATTCCCCCATCCCCAAATGCTCCCAAATTTTTGCTGGGATAGAAACTAAAAGCTGCTGCTATTCCTACGGAACCAGCGCGATATCCATCTCTTTGGGCTAGGTGTGCTTGTGCTGCATCTTCAAAAATTAGTACTTTGTAAGTATCAGCAAAGTCAAATAACTTCTGTGGCGATACCATTTGGCCATAGAGATGCACAGGAATAATTGCTTTAGTCTGAGGTGTAATTGCCTTTGCTGCTGCTTCTAAGTCAATTAAAGCTGTTTGGCGATCGCAATCTACTAAAATGGGCTTGGCGCCAGCACGTAAAACTCCAATTAATGTGGCGATAAAAGTGTTTGCTGGTAAAATCACTTCATCCCCGACACCAATATTACACGCTTGCAATCCCAAAGCGATCGCATCTGTTCCTGATGCCACACCAACTCCATATTCTGCCCCAGACACCGCCGCAAATGCCGCTTCAAAATCTGAAAGTGCTTGGCCTAAAACAAAATCCCCTTGTTCCAAAACAGATTCGATTGCACTTTGTAATTGCGCTTGAATTGGTTGGTGCTGTAACTTCAGGTCTACAAAAGGAACTCTAATACCCATTTTATTCATTATCACTTATCCTCAGATTCTCCATTTATTTGTGTTTATTTGTGGCTTGTTCCAAAATAAATTTAAAATTTTTCATATAGTTTGCTGCTGTTGTTTGCCACAGCAACAAATTATTTTTATGGAAAAAAATTAAAATGACGCAGAGTTTTCCCCGTTAAATTGTAATAGGTTTAATGTATTTCTATAAACTATTTTGTATTGTTTGGTAGAAATAACTCTCTATAAGCCAGAAAGCGTCAGATTTTGGAAATTTGCAGAAAGTCTGTAGCTTGCTGAAAGTCGGGTAGGGTAGTTTCTCAATACTCAGATGCTATTTGCTTTGAGCTAAAAGACCGGATGTCAGTCGTTAGTCTGTGGAACCCAAAAAACCTTGTTGGTTCTCCAATACAGATCCTCAACTTCCCTGCATAAATTTTGAATTTTGAATTTCGTGCAGTCGTAGTAGCTATTATCAGTAATTTTTGCTAACAAAAATTACATTAATTTAGCTATTTTTAAGTAAAATTACGTTAAACATGGTAACAGAAATTTCCCTTCAGTACATCAAGAATCATAGACTCTTTGTTGTATCCTTAAGGTTAGGTTACCCTAGCGGAATCAAAATCTAACGCAGTCTGATTGCGAAATCTCAAGTAATAGAGACTACAACAGCGATCGATAGAGAATATTCAGTACCAGTAAATAGTAACTGGCAGAGACTCCGTAGCCGACTTAATCGAAGAGGTAAAAAATTTTTGCCTCAAACTTGTTTGTCAGAGGCAAAATTGGGGAATGCTTAAAAATAGCAATTGATAACCCAGAAATAGGGGATATATCAATTTACAGTATCGAGAAATTATTAAGGTAGCAGTGGCAATGGTAGAGCCTGAAAACAAATTATTTGCCTTAAAGGATGGTTGGACATCTCAGGAAACAAGAGAACAACAACGTCTTAAAGCTTTGTCAGATCTAGGTTTACGGCAACCAGAAACAATTCCGGTTTTTGAAGAAGCCACTCAAACTGCTGCCCACTTTTTGGAAGCACCAATTTCCATTTTGGGATTTGTAGATCAAGAACGTCACTGGTTTAAGTCGGCAGTTGGTTTATCTAGGCTGGGATTAATGAATCATTTGGCACAAAGTCGCCAACTCTCACGCAGAGAATCTTTTTGCAGCCAGGTAGTGGAGAGTTATCAAATATTTGTCATTAATGATACGCACAAACTGACAGATACAGCATTGATTAACAGCAAGTTAGTGCAGGAATATGGTATCCGTGCTTACTTGGGAGCGCCCCTGATTGATGCTTCAGGAAATTGTTTAGGTGCATTGGCGGTGATGGATTTAGTACCGCGCAATTTTACAAACCGAGATATTGAGTTTTTACAAATCATAGCTCGTTGGAGCATGAGTGAATTTGAGCGTAACCGACTCCTGCAAGGAAAACTCGAATCAAGCACTCCTGTAGCTCCTATATTTTCACTCAGCGACGAACGTAACACTGAGATTAAAATCGCTGCATCTACTTTAGAAAGTGATGTTTCTACCAAGCAACTGAAACTGCAACTTTTAGAACAGCTAACTCAGGAGTTACGCACTCCCTTAACATCAGTACTTGGCATGGCTAGCGTTCTGGGACGTGAAATTTATGGGCCTTTAACGAGTAAACAGAGAGAATATTTGGAAATTATCCAACACAGCGGTCGGTATTTACTTTCTCTAGTAAACGAAATTACCGAACTAGGAACCATCGATGACAACTCTACTGTGCTAAATTTAGCTCCTGTGGATATTGAAATGCTCTGCCAACAGGCTATCAATACTCTAGAAGAAGCAGCTAATCGCCGAGACCAAGATATTCGCTTGTCTATCGAGCCGGGACGCAATCGTATTTGGCCTTTAGATAAAGATAAGGTACGGCAAATCCTGTACCACCTGATTTTTAGTGTGATTCAACTTTCGGCTACAGGTAGTGTTGTTCGCATTCATGTCTCTTATAAAGAAGATAGCCTTAATGTGACTATTTGGGTGTCCCATCCTTGGCTGGGAGATGGTATTACTGAAGTCGATCCCTACTTCCGCTTGAATTCTTTATCATTACTGGAACTGACAGGTGAAGTAGCAAGCTACAATACCCGCAAAGAAAGCCAGGAGCAACCAGATATTTCGCCAGTAGCAGTGGACAAGTTAAAAAACTTGAGCGATTCCCACTCAAATTTATTTGCTCCTAATTCAGATATAAATTTAGCTAAAAGCAATGGAAGTCTTTCTCGTGAAAGCTTGGGTCTGTTGCTAAGCTGTCAGCTTGCAGAGTTGCATAGCGGACAAATTTTAGTTCAAGGTTCGCCAGAATCAGGATATCGTTACGTACTTTCTTTACCATTACAACTAGCCACTTCTGCACAAGCAATTAGCGATGTTTGATTGCAAGCGATAATAATTTAGAACTGGAAATTAGCAGAAAATATTTCCAATCAGTTGATTGTCTATGAAATAGATGAAAGTTAATCAACAGTTGTCTTTTTTAGTATTAATTGAAAGGTTTTGGAATTAAAGATGAAACTGATGGCTATGAATAAAAGCGCCATCACTAACTTGTAATCTACGTTATTACCTTTTTATCGCTATACGCATTATGATCGATTCCAAGTTCTGCATAGGCAGGCTAATCGATCGCAATGTTTTTTATGAATTTAGTCTGGCAACGATTTACCTTATCATCTTTACCCGTCAAAGAATATCTCGCTAGCAGTTACGTACACCGTACTCTGGTGGGACTGTTGAGTTCTTGGCGGCAAACCAGCGTCTTGATACAGTGGGGAGATGCGATCGCAGCTGCTTTACTGTCTTTGGTGTATACCCTTGCACCATTTACTTCGAGTACGTTAATCGGTTTGTTGCTAGTGGCTTGTGCAGGATTCTGGCTGCTGTTGACTTTATCTGATGAACCAACAACAAATGTCTCGCTAGTTACTCCCATTCACTTGTTGGTATTGCTCTACTGGGCAATTGCCGCAGCAGCAACAGCGTTATCACCAGTCAAAAAGGCAGCCCTTAATGATTTGGCAACCTTGAGCCTGTATTTGCTCTTATTTACCCTTTGTGCCAGGGTATTGAGGTCGCCTCGCCTCCGGTCTTGGATTATCACCCTTTACTTGCACGTCTCGTTAATTGTCAGCGTGTATGGTTTGCGCCAATGGTTTTTTGGAGCCACAGCACTAGCAACTTGGGTTGACCCTGAATCTCCTTTGTCTAAGACTACAAGAGTCTACAGTTATTTGGGCAATCCCAACTTGTTAGCTGGATACCTCCTACCAGCAGTCATTTTTAGCTTAGTGGCAATTTTCGCATGGCAAGGCTGGCTCAAAAAAGCTCTAGCATTAACCATGTTTATTGTCAATACTGCTTGTTTAGTTCTGACTTTTAGTCGTGGCGGTTGGATTGGGCTGGTGGTGTCAATTCTGGTTGCGATGGCATTGCTGGTTTATTGGAAAAGTATAGAAATGCCACCTTTTTGGCGTACTTGGTCGCTACCGATTGTTTTAGGAGGCTTGATAGGTGTATTGCTACTGGCAGTAATATTTGTAGAGCCAGTACGCCTGCGGGTATTTAGTATTTTTGCCGATCGCCAAGATAGCAGTAATAATTTTCGCCGCAATGTGTGGGATGCTGTTTTTGAAATGATTGCCGATCGCCCGATTCTCGGTATTGGCCCCGGTCACAACTCCTTTAATAAAGTTTACCCGCTTTATCAACATCCTCGTTACACTGCTTTGAGTGCTTATTCAATTTTGCTTGAGGTGGCTGTAGAAACTGGATTTGTTGGTTTAGCCTGTTTTCTCTGGCTGATAATTGTGGCATTTAATACAGCATTTTTACAAATGCGAAGATTGCGACAACTCAGAAATGTAGAGGGATTTTGGTTAATTGGAGCGATCGCTATTTTGTTCGGTATGCTAGCTCACGGCACCGTAGATACTGTCTGGTATCGTCCTGAAGTGAATACCCTCTGGTGGCTAATAGTTGCCTTAATTGCTAGCTATTGGACACCCTTAGCTCAAAACCAGGCAAATTCATCTAACTCAGATTTGGCTACAAGCTAAGATTAATAAATTGTCAGTTGTTTTCTTCATGACAACTGACAATTTTGGAATTTTAGAAATGATTCCCAACACAAAATTCTATTAGTCTGTGTAGTCTATTAGTCTCTATAGGTAGTAGCCCCTGTAGCATTGGGGTCGCGGTAACGGGTTGCCTCATCGTCACGCTTTTTACCGGCCAAACCAGCTAGGCCAAATAGACCAAGTAATCCCAACCAACCCCAATCAAAACCATTATCATTGCGATCGGAAGTGGTCGTAGTCCTTGGAGCACTAGTAGCTCCAGTATCGGTATTTGTTTGAGCTTGTGCAGATAGAGTTAACGGCAAAATCCCCATACTCAAACTGAGAACGCCGGCGCCAACAGTTGTAATCAAATTACTTTTCATAGTTTAAAAAATCCCTGATGCTATCCAAAGTTACCGACCAATGTATCGACTTTCAACATTTGCTGAATCAATCTGCGGCTAGAAACTAAGGATTTTCACAAATCACGCTGTAGATATACAAAATGCCTGTTGCAGCAATGAATTTTTCACTCTGATGAAAGGATTTTACCAAACTTACCAAGCTCTACCCTGCGCCAAGGGTGCGCCAACAAAGCAAGAAGAACAGGGAAAAAAGATAGAATTAGCCTTTTATCCAAGGGTAAAGACGATTATTTATATATTTAAAACCAGATTGCGTAGGCCGCGAAGTTCGATTAATTTTAGTTATGGAGATTTCCCTGTTCCCCCTTAATCTTAATAGTTTTTCATCGCCCGTTGTATGTCGCGCTGGTCTTGGCGTCGTTTGAGGTCTTCTCGCTTATCATGCAACTTTTTACCCTTGCCAAGCGCTATACTCACTTTTACCCAGCCTCGTTTGAGATACATTTTCAAAGGGACTAAAGTTAAACCTTGCTGTTCTACTTTACCAATTAGCTTGCGGAGTTCTTGGCTATGCAGCAACAACTTGCGTGTACGGCGTGGTTCATGATTAAAATATTGCCCACTAGCTGTATAAGGAGAAATATGCACGTTGATTAACCATGCTTCACCATCCCGAAGCAAAGCATAGCCATCTTGGAGATTGACTTTACCCGCACGAATCGACTTGACCTCAGTTCCTGTCAACTGAATTCCAGCTTCGTAAGTTTCCAGAATTTCATACAAATAACGGGCTTGACGATTGTCGCTAATAACTTTGTAACCTTCGTTCTTGTCGCTCATTGATAATTTCTGTACTCGAAATGTACCTAAAAAATTGTTTGGATTGGTTTATAAATTATAAGGTGTATTTTATAACCTCCATAAATGCTAAACTGTATATTACTAATTTAGCTTTTCTAATTTTGTAATTAAAATTTTCCAGTAACTTTAAATTACTTAGATTTTACTCATTAATCATTGGTCATTGCACAAAAGACAAACACACAAGTCTCAGCTGAGGCTTCCTGGGTGCGAAATAGGGAGACGCTCCTGCTGGCTTGCTTCCCGATAGGGGTAGGGTGACAAAGGAGAAAGGATATTTATGGCGATCGCTACTGAAAAATTATTGTTGCAATCAATATTAATTTACATAATGGCGAGCATTTACTCTAGCTTTTTAATGACTTGTTACAAATTACAAAGCTGTGTATGCCTCGGAAATACTAGGAAATCGAAGCTGAGTTACATTTCGTTAACCCTTCCTAAGCTTTAATACTTTCTTTATAAATCAACCCTGAGGCAGTCATTAGCTGGTAATCCTGTCATAGTATGAAACATAAGAACACTATTACTGCCTGTGTTCACTGATGGAGCTGTAAAAGCAAATTTCTGAGTAAAAAAATGCTAGGGGTGTACTGTCCATGCCCTTGAAGATCCTTGTAGTGGATGACGATCTGGGCACTCGTCTGTCTGTGAGTGACTATCTTGAACTGTCTGGCTACTCTGTGATTACGGCTAATGACGGTCAAGAAGCTTTGCTTATGGTGGATGAGTATCATCCTGACTTGATTGTTACAGATATCGTCATGCCACAGATGAACGGTTATGAACTAGTGCGCCGGGTGCGTCAACAACCTATGTTCCGTCTATTGCCTGTAATTTTGTTAACAGCACGAACTAAGACCCAAGAAAGAATTTTGGGCTATCAGTCGGGGTGCGATTTATATTTGCCCAAGCCTTTTGAACTAGAAGAGTTAGCAGCAGCAATCCGCAATCTCTTGGAGCGATCGCAAATTATTCAATCGGAGTATCGCTTTTCTCATAAAGACAGTTTGGAAATGTCCCCTTCTACAAAAACAGTAGACGGTCATAATTCTCTGTCAATTCAAATTCAGAAACCCCACTTACACTTATCCCTAACTCATAGAGAACAGGAAGTTTTAGAATTATTAACTCATGGTCTTTCTAATGCCGAAATGGGTCATCAGCTACATCTGAGTCCTCGAACAGTGGAAAAGTACGTTAGTAGTTTATTGAGAAAAACTTCAACCAGTAACCGAGCAGAACTAGTCCGTTTTGCAATTAAGCATGGTCTAGTCGAATAAAAGTGAGGAGTTAAGAGTGAGGAGTTAGAAGTGATAAATCAGAAGTAAAGAGTCAAAAAGTAGTAGTGAGTAGTGAAAAATTTAACTCTCAACTCCTAACTCCTAACTCCTAACTCCTAACTCCCAACTTCTAACTCCCAACTCCTAACTCCCAACTTCTAACTCATAACTTTAAATTATTGGTTTTTGGCTGGTAACGTAGTTGAGCAGACCTTCACAAGCGTCAATCAATAAATCAATCACTTGATTAAATCCCTCTTGGCCTCCATAATAGGGGTCTGGAACTTCCTTGAGGTTGTGTCGAGAGCAAAAATCGCACATCAAACGCACTTTGTGATGATACTGCCCAGTTGGTTCGAGAGTCAGAATATCGTCATAATTCTCTCGATCCATCGCCAAAATTAAATCAAAGTCTTGAAAGTCTGATTTTTGAAATTGGCGTGCGCGGCCACGCAGCTTAATCCCCAGCTTTGTAGCCGCCGCAGCACTCATGCGTCTATCGGGTGGACTACCAATGTGATAACTAGATGTCCCAGCAGAGTCACAAAGGATGTGTTTGCTCAAGTCAGCCTGCTCAATGAGATGATTCATGATATTTTCTGCCGATGGCGATCGGCAGATGTTACCTAAGCAGACAAACAAAAGTTTGTAAGACATAAATATTTGTCGTCCTTTGTCAATAGTCAGTTGTCATTTGTCAATAGTCAATTGTCATTTGTCCTTTGTCTAAAACCAATGACTAATGACCAATGACCAATGACCAATGACCAATGACCAATGACTAATGACTATTGAAATCCAGGAAGCTCAAGTCCACTGGTCAAGTCTTCCATGCGTTCCCGCATCGTTGTTGTGGACTTGTTATAGGCTTCTTTCATTGCTGCGGTTACGAGATCGGAAAGTACCTCTGCACCTTCTCCTAAAGCATCTGGAGAAATTTCCACCCGCTTGGGTTCTTGGTTACCACTAACAATTACCTTAACCAGACCACCGCCAGACTCTCCTTGAATTTCCATTTGCTCCAATTCTTCTTGGAGTCGCTTTGCGCCTTCTTGAACTTGCTGTGCTTTCTTAAAAGCTTCAGCTAATTCCTTCATTTTTCCTAAGCCAAAGCCGAATCCTTGTCCTTTACCTGTCATAATTGGTTTTACGCGTGTGCGTTGAATAAGAAATCAAATTCAATTATAGATGCGGTAAGTAATTTGCCTATTTTTTTACCAATAATTAATGCATTTTGCAATAGGAAGTGCGGAGTAGGCAATAGCGAAGGGGCATAGGGCATGGGGTGTGGGAGTAAAGGGAAGCATAAATTCTCTTTGCCCCCACACTTTCCACGCTCCTCTATCTCCAAACTCTTTATCCACAAGCAGCTTGAAACTCTCCGAGCATTTTGACTTCTGGCTCTAAGCGAATAGACCAACGCTCTTGTACTTGATGTTGGATGTGGCGAATTAGACAAAAGATATCACTAGCTTTTGCCCCGCCACGATTAACGATGAAGTTAGCATGGAGCTGTGCTACTTGCGCTCCACCAATTTGGTAGCCTTTAAGACCGGTTTGTTCAATTAACCAGCCAGCGCTGTAAGGTTTGGGATTGCGGAATACACTACCACAACTGGGGAAGTTGTATGGTTGGGTGTTTAGCCGATGTTTTTTGTGTTCCTTGGTGATTGCTACAACTTGTGCTGGATCTGCACCTGGTGTGAGCTGTAAGGTAGCTTGGGTGACTATGCGATCGCCACCTTGCAATAATGAAGTCCGGTAGCTATAACCTAGTCGCTCGGCGGTGAGAGTTTCCAGCGTTCCGTCAGGTGAAAGAACCTCGGCACTAACTAACATATCTGCGATACAGCTATTATGTGCCCCTGCATTCATCACCACAGCCCCTCCGACTGTGCCAGGAATGCCAACAGCCCATTCTAATCCTTGCCATCCCAATGATGCGGCTTCCCATGCTAAGCTGGGAATTGATTCTCCAGCAGCAACGGTTAATTGCCCTGTTTCGCGATCGAAGTGGCTGAAGCGGAGATGACGGGTAGCAATCACTAACCCTGATATGCCGCCATCGCTCACCAGCAAGTTAGAACCTGCCCCCAATGTTGTCACTCTCAAATCGCGTTCTTTTGCGTATTTAAGACTTGCTTGCAGTGCTTCTATATTTCGAGGGGCAACATACCATTGGGCTGCTCCCCCAACTCTATAAGAAGTAAATGCTGACAAGTAAGCCTGGGACTTGATCGCACAATCAGTATTGGGTAAGTAAATTACCTCGTTCTCCACCGAATTAGCTGTTTGTTGTTTCTTTGTATTCAAAGCAGAAGCTGTGCAGACGTTTCCAACTGCCTGGGAAATGGTCATTTTTACTTTTTATTGGTAAATTTTTTACATTTAATTACCGTAAAACTACGGTATTAGACTTAACATCGAACCGTTACAAAAGGGGTGCTTTGGTCAGAAATGGAACTTCGCAAAGTCCCCGCTTAGGATGTGGCTTTAGCAGGCTCACGCAACGTTGCAATCATTTCAGGAATGACTTGATTTAAGTTCCCAGCGCCCAAAAACAGCGCCAAGTCTCCCGGACGCAGTGTTTGTAGCAGGAAATCACGTACTGAGGATAAAGATGGTTGATAAACTACTTGGGAGTGTTGTTTGGCAATTTCCGCTGTTAAATGCTCGCCAGTGATTTGCCCTAAATTAGGTTCGCCTGCACTGTAAATATCAGTCAGCACAACCAAATCAGCGTGGCTAAAGGACTGGGCAAATTCTTCTAAAAAGGTAAGTGTACGGCTATAGCGATGGGGCTGGAAGATGGCGACTACTCTTTGTCCCGGTCTTGCCTGTAAACGTGCGGCCGCCAGAGTAGCACGAATTTCTGTAGGATGATGAGCATAGTCATCGATGAAGGTAATACCATCGACTTCACCCCGAAACTCAAAGCGGCGTCTCGATCCTTCAAAGGTGGCGATCCCTTTGGCAATTTCTCCAAATTCTAAGCCCAGGACACGACCAACAGCCACTGCTGCTAGGGCATTACTGAGATTGTGCCGACTCAACAGGCGCAAGTTCAAAACGCCTAGAGCTTTGCCTCTCTCCCAAACTAAAGCTGTGGTGCCATCAGCACGATAGTCAATATTAGTAACAGTGTAGTCGGCGTCAGTATCTGAGTGTAAGCTGTAGCTGATTGTTGGTTGCAAGCGATCGCGAACTGTAGCACAGTCAATACTACCTACCAAAGTTTTGCAACCTTTGGCAAATGTCTGGAAGATGTCAACTACTTGTTCTAATGTATCGTAGTGGTCGGGATGATCGAGTTCAATATTGGTAATGATGCCAATTTCTGGAGCGTGTTTTACTAAAGAACCATCTGATTCATCTGCTTCGGCTACCAAATATTGGCTTTGTCCCAGTCGAGCATTACCTTCCCAAGCATTGACTTCACCACCTACTAAAATGGTTGGGTCTAGACCTGCTTGCAGCAACATATAACCAATCATACTACTGGTTGTAGTTTTACCGTGGGTTCCTGCCACTGCAATACTATAATAATCAGCAATCAAGGCTGCTAGTACATCTGAGCGATGTAAAATTGGACAACCTAATTCCAGAGCTGCTTTGTATTCTAAATTATTCGTGTTAATTGCTGTTGAACAAATGACTTGAGGCAGTTTTGAGTTAGTAGTAGCAGCTAATTTTTCTGGTGAATTTAATCCTACAACCTGAGATTCCTGGGGGCGAAAGAATTCGAGATTGCTTGCCTCTTGTTTACCAAAAATATGAGCGCCGATAGATTCCAACTTGTGCGTAATGTGGTTTGGACGTAGATCCGAACCTGATACTGGAAATTGACGTTTAGCGAGAACGTATGCCAGAGCAGACATACCTATTCCGCCGATGCCAATGAAATGAAATGGTCTACCACTAAAGTCTACAGAATTATTCATTTATTGCTCCTCTTACACCACACCACACCATAAATCACAAATGACACGCGTATCATAACAGGAATTTGTTATTTACCATAATTACTCCTGCGTTATATTCATGCCTGATGCTCGGATGAGTTTTCTGCTCTGGTTTTGCGAGTTCAGAATGATTTTACCTTGGTTGGAGGTTTTTGCTATTTCTGAACTGTTCTTAAGATTATTCGCAAAATTTTGGTCGCATCGGGACAGAAATTCTTGTAATGACAAATACATATTTTTAGCTACCTTACTGTAATTGACTACGATAGTACATTGTTAGTGAAACTGATTTTAAATTGCATCAAGTCTACTTTGATAATTGAGTACAATAGTACATTGGTAATGAAATTATTTTTCAATTGCATAAAACCCAGGCATAACTGGATGGAGCAACTAGCAATTTTTGGTGGCACATTCGATCCAATTCATTGGGGACACCTACTCTTAGCCGAGACAGCTTTGCATCAAGTATCCCTTGAAAAGGTAATTTGGGTACCATCTTTAAATCCTCCTCACAAAGAAGCAGCTTTGTTTGAGCATCGCGTAGAAATGCTGCAATTAGCTACAAAAGATAACCCAGCGTTTACTGTCTCACTAGTGGAGGCAAAACGCTCTGGGACTTCCTATGCGATTAACACCGCGATCGACCTATCTACTTGTTACCCAAATACACACTGGTACTGGATTGTAGGCTTGGATACTTTCCAAACTTTACCTCTTTGGTACCGTGGACACGAACTAGCACAAATGTGTAATTGGTTAATTGCACCCCGACTGCTAGGTGGTGAGACTATAACTCAAAGCGAGTTAATCTGCAAGCAAGTCGAAGAACAATTAAACAAACACTCACATATAATTAATTGGCAATTCCTGGATATACCTTTAGTAGGAGTTTCGTCAAGTCTAATTCGGAAGTTTTGCCGAGAACGCCACTCAATTCGCTATCTAGTCCCGGAATCGGTCAGATCTTATATTGCCAACAATAATCTTTACTCCAAATAAATCTGAATAAATTATGTGTTTTTTTATCGATCTGGCACTTTATGGTTATGAGCGATCCCCCCCTTTGCGATATGATTGGGGTCAACGATATCAACATATAGGCATAAATACAGAGGGCAAGACACTGTGATTAGAGTTGCAATCAACGGTTTCGGGCGTATTGGACGTAACTTTGCGCGTTGCTGGGTAGGTAGAGAGAATAGCAAGATTGACCTTGTAGCCATCAATGACACATCAGACCCTAGAACCAATGCTCACCTGCTAAAGTACGACTCAATGCTAGGGAAGTTAAAGGATGTTGACATTACTGCCGATGATAATTCCATCATCATTAACGGTAAGACCGTTAAGTGCGTATCCGATCGCAACCCAGAAAACTTGCCCTGGAAAGATTGGGGAATTGACCTAATTATCGAAGCAACAGGGGTATTTACCAGCAAAGAAGGAGCGCTCAAGCATGTGAATGCTGGAGCTAAGAAGGTTCTGATTACCGCTCCTGGAAAAAATGAGGATGGTACCTTTGTGGTTGGCGTGAATCATCATGACTATGACCACAACGTACACCACATTATCAGTAACGCTAGCTGTACTACCAACTGCTTGGCGCCAATCGCCAAGGTGTTGAATGATAAGTTCGGTATCATCAAAGGTACGATGACCACCACCCACAGCTATACAGGTGACCAGCGCTTACTAGACGCTTCTCACCGGGATTTGCGACGGGCGAGAGCCGCAGCCATCAACATTGTACCCACCTCCACTGGTGCAGCAAAAGCAGTGGCGCTGGTTATCCCAGATCTGAAAGGCAAGCTGAATGGCGTTGCCTTGCGTGTACCGACCCCGAACGTTTCAATGGTAGATTTCGTAGTTCAAGTTGAGAAGCGTACTATTACTGAAGAAGTTAATCAAGCCCTTAAAGATGCCTCAGAAGGGCCACTCAAAGGCATTTTGGACTACAGCGAACTACAACTAGTTTCGTCAGATTATCAAGGTACTGACGCTTCATCAATTGTTGATGCTAGCTTAACTTTGGTTATGGGCAATGACTTAGTAAAAGTTATGGCTTGGTATGACAACGAGTGGGGTTACAGCCAACGAGTCTTGGATTTAGCCGAATTGGTAGCCGAGAAGTGGGTTTAATTAATAAAGTTAGGAGTTAGGAGTGAAGAGTTAGGAATAAGGGGTAAAAAATGAGGAGTGAAGAATGAAGAGTGAGGAATTAAAACTCCTAACTCGTAATTTCTAACTCCTAACTCTTAAAGTGTTGAAATCCTCGACTAAGAGTGAGAACTTGGTCGGGGAATTTTTTTTGTTCGTCGTGCAATAGTATTGTTGAACCTGGTGTAATTGTGCCAACGATCGCAGCACCTCCACCAAGATGTTTTACAAAAGCTGATGCTGACTCTTGTGGTAAGCACAGCACTAATTCAAAGTCTTCGCCGCCGTAGAGAGCATATTGGAGAGCTTGCTCTGGTGTTAGCCAATGGTTAAAAGCTGTTGGTAAGGAAATTTGTCTGAGTTCTAAGACCGCGCCAACACCGCTGGCGCGACAAATTTGGATTACAGCATCTGCTAAACCGTCGCTGCTATCCATACCAGCGACAGGAATTTTGGATTTTAAATTATGGACTTCGGCTTCGCTCAGTTGAAGGATTTTGGATTGTGAATTTAAGATTTGTTCGAGGATGGGTAAGACATCTAATCGTGGCTGGGGACGCTGATGTGCGCCGATTAGAGCAGTCTTTTCTTCGTCATTGAGGTTTTGTCCTAGTTCGGGATGTAAAAGCAGTTGTAAGCCAGCGTGGGAGGCTCCGTGAACGCCTGTAACGACGATCGCATCTCCCACAACAGCAGCAGAACGGCGGATAATTCGGCTGGGGTGAACTTGACCAAAAGCGGTAATTGCTAAAGTAGTCACAGGCGATCGCACTACATCACCACCAACAATTGGGGTATTGTACTTTTGCAGGCATTCTGTCATTCCCTGGTATAAGCTTTCCACCCAACTCACACTCAAATCTCCAGGAAGCCCCAATCCAACAGCGATCCCCAAAGGTGAAGCACCCATCGCTGCCAAATCTGACAAGTTAGCAGCCGCCGCACGCCAACCTGCGTCTTCTGGGGAAGTGGTGAGGTTACTAAAATGTACCCCATCAACCAGTACATCTGTCGTGACGACTAAAGATTGCTCTGGTGCGGTGACCAATACTGCTGCATCATCGCCAATAATTTCTGGAGGGCAGAAACGGTGTAATCTTGCTAGAAGACCTTGTTCGCCAATATTTTTGACTTTAGTCATTAGTCACTAGTCATTAGTCATTGGTCATTAGTCATTGGTCATTGGTCATTAGTTATTCCCCGTATCCCCGCATCTTCTTCATCTCCTTCATTTCCCTACTCCGTACTCTGTCAAGTTACGATAATGATATCGTCTAAGGATCTGTTGAGATGCTTATTTCACCAGTAACAAATCTCACATTTGAAGATTACTTAAATTATGATGATAGCAGTGGTTTTCACTACGAACTGGTGGATGGCAGACTGGAATTAATGAACCCCCCGACGATTGAACATTTCTTGATTGCTAAATTCCTTGAGCAGTTGCTAGATGCAGAAATTAAGCGGTTGACTTTACCTTGGTTAACTTTTCGCGAAACTGGGGTGAGGACGGGGAGAAGTAAATCTAGATTAACTGATTTGTCTGTGGTGAGGCAGGAGCAAGCAAGAGAATTAATCAATGTATCAGCAGTCTTTGAATCACCACCACTACTAATAGTAGAAGTAGTCAGTCCAGATTCTATCAAGCGAGACTACCGTTATAAGCGGTCTGAATATGCAGCATTAGAAGTACCTGAATATTGGATTGTAGACCCACTCGAAGGAAAAATTTCGGTCTTATTGCTCGAAGAAGGATTTTATGAAGAGACGGTGTTTAGTGGCAACGAGCAAATTGTATCGCGGACTTTTCCAGAAATAGCGATCGCAGTCGATCGGATATTTACCGCTGGGAATCTCAGTTAGGGGACTGGGCATAGGATATGGGGCATTGCAAGTGTGGAAGGTGTGGGAGGATGGGGAAGAAATCCTTCCCCCCCACTCCCTCATCTTTATGCTGCTTGCGGCTCAACCAGATTTTCTATACCTTGGACTACTGTTGCTGACTCAATTTTGTCACCAGCCCTCAGTTTATCCAAAACTTCTTTGCCTTCAGTGAGATAGCCAAAAACAGCGTAGCGACCATCCAATAGGTTTCGTCCGGCGGGAGTAAGTTCTGGTTCAAATAGAAAGAAGAAAAATTGTGAAGAACCTCCATTGACTTCACTTTCGGGACGAGCCATAACTACTGCACCAAAAGCGGAAAAAGGTAGAACTGGCATATCAATGTAACGACCAGCTTCTTCTAGGGTAATGCCATAGGTAGGTTCCTTGTCGCCTTCAACCAAGATTTCTAAAGGAACAGCGCGGTATTTACCTGTTTTCGGATCGATAAAACCCACTTCTTTTCCAGGTGGATCTCCAGTTTGCAGAAAGTAAGATTCTTCAGAACGGGTGAATTCTAAGCCATTATAAAAACCCCTCTGCACTAAATCTATAAAATTACCAGCAGTCACAGGGGCGCTGTAACCATCCACTACAACGGTGAGGTTGCCTTTGTTGGTTTTTAATTCTACGGTGGCGCGGCCTTGAAGTTGTGGCAGGTTACTGTACTCAGCAGGAACTTCAAAGGGAAATTCCTTCACCATTGACTCTTCTAGCTGAGTGATGAGATTCAACAGTTTAGTTCTCTGTTGCAAAATTTGTTGTTTATCTTTGGTATTCGCCAATTCTTGCAGGTTAAGCACGCCAGATTTTAATTCGTTAATCCAAGCTTCTGCTTGGGGTTGGCGTTCTTCGGGAACACTTGCTAGGATTTGGGAGGGTTTATCGAGAATGCGAGATGCTTGGCTGATGTCTTTGGAAACAGCACCCCAGCGCCGATTTGCCCGCAGTTGGCTAGAAATGTCCTCTAAGCTGGCTTGTAGTTGCCGCACAGGTTTGTTATCTATCGGGAGTGCATACCGCAACAAAGCATTACCGTCTGTAATTGCGTTGCCAGCTGGCAGCGCGGCGCTACTAGAGGGAGTCCACCCAACTGTAGTTATGCCTAAAAATATTGTTAGCAGCAGTATTGCCATTAGGCTGTTCTTCAGCCAGGATTTTAATAAGTCAAGCATGGAATAACTCAAATGCAGCATTGATATTGTTGACTGGACGTAACCCATCAATAATCTTCCCACAGTAGGAGTGCCCAGTGCAGAGTGTTGACTGGGGACTGGGGACATGGCAACGCTTTGGGAAAAGGGTAAAGGTTAAAGGGAAAAGAGAGATCTTTCCTTTCCCCCTGCCCCTTATCCCCAGAGGGGGCCCCGCCTTCCCCTTTCCCCCTTCCCCTTTCCCCCTTCCCCTTTCCCCCTTCCCCTTTCCCCCTTCCCCTTTCCCCCTTCCCCTTTCCCCCATGCCCAAAATGAATAACTAATTACTCCGCTTGAAGGGTACAATAAATGCCGATTGTCTTCCAAAACTTGAAAGTTTCATGATCTCCAGCAACGACTTTCGACCTGGTGTCTCAATTGTATTAGATGGATCTGTATGGCGAGTGGTGGAATTCCTCCACGTTAAGCCAGGAAAAGGTTCTGCCTTTGTACGAACCAAGCTGAAAAATGTTCAGAATGGGAGTGTGGTGGAAAAAACCTTCCGGGCAGGGGAAACAGTACCCCAAGCCACTTTAGAAAAAAGGACAATGCAGCATACCTATAAAGAGGGTGATGAGTTTGTCTTTATGGATATGGAAACCTATGAAGAAGGCAGATTGAGCGCATCACAAATTGGCGATCGCGTCAAATACCTCAAGGAAGGTATGGAAGCTAACGTCATTCGTTGGGGCGAACAAGTACTTGAAGTGGAACTGCCCAACTCTGTGGTTCTAGAAGTAGTGCAAACAGATCCGGGTGTAAAAGGTGATACTGCCACAGGTGGTACTAAGCCAGCTACTCTCGAAACTGGTGCAACTGTGATGGTTCCCTTGTTTATTTCCCAAGGTGAGCGCATCAAAATTGATACCCGTGATGATAAATATTTAGGCAGGGAATAAGTTTGGATTTTAATCTCAAACAAATCCCGATTTCAATCCCTATTTAGGGATTAAATCCCTGCCACACTTAAAAATGCTAATTTACGGATAGGTCGAGGTAATAAAAACTGTGCCATTGGACTTTAATGAAATCCGCCAACTACTGGCAACTATCGCACAAACAGACATTGCAGAAGTCACGCTCAAAAGCGATGACTTTGAACTAACAGTTCGTAAGGCTGCGAGCATTAGCAATCATATGTTGTCGATAGGTCAAACGACCGTAGGCGGTGTGGTAGGTTCGGGCTTGCCATCGGGTTTACCTACAGCAAACCAGGTGGCTACAAGTCAGGTAACAGAGGTGGCAACAGGTCGGCTGTTTGACAATGCTGCAACTGGAAGCCAATTACAGTTGTCAGTCAATCCCCCCTCAACCATTGACCAGAGATTAGTAGAGGTGCCTTCTCCGATGGTGGGAACATTTTATCGCGCTCCTGCACCGGGTGAAGCACCATTTGTAGAGGTGGGCGATCGCGTCCGCAAAGGTCAAACAGTCTGTATCATTGAGGCCATGAAGCTGATGAATGAAATCGAAGCCGAAGTCTCCGGCCAAGTAATGGAAATTCTGCTGCAAAATGGTGAACCAGTAGAATATGGTCAACCTTTGATGCGAATTAACCCTGATTAAGTATTAATCTATATTATGAAGTGAGTTATCGTTAAAACTTTCAATCCTTGCGGGTTAATCCTGATGAAACAAACGTTGCCTTTACCACCAGAAGTGGTGCAACAAGTAGCTGAATACTTCGGCCTGTTGAGTGAGCCAATGCGCCTACGGCTGCTACACTTACTACGGGATGAAGAAAAATGCGTGCAAGAGTTGGTAGAGGCAACACAGACTTCTCAGGCAAATGTGTCAAAGCACCTGAAGATAATGTGGCAAGCAGGAATCCTTAGCCGCCGCAGTGAAGGAACTTGCGCCTATTACAGGGTGGAAGACCAAATGATTTTTGAGCTGTGTAATCGGGTTTGCGATCGCCTCGCCACAAGGTTAGAACAGCAAGCCCGTAATTTTCGCGTTTTGAATAGCAAACGGTAAGTCATTTGTCATTTGTCTTTTGTCCTTTGTCCTTTGCTGTAGTCATTTGTTTTTTGTCCTTTGTCCTTTGCTGTTTGTCCGAAACTAATGACCAATGACTAATGACTAATGACCAATGACCAATGACCAATGACTAATGACTAATGACTAAAGCGGATAGTTTTTGTCGAAACTTTCACGAGTTAGTGGTTGTTGTAACTCTATACCTTCACCGCCCAAAATATCCAAGGGTTTACCGTTCACGTCAATGTAAACTTGGGCTTTTGGATTTAAACTTGTCGCAGTATAAACAACTTGTCCCACGCGGCCTATCATTGAGGCACTACCACCGCCGCTGGTAAATTCTTCAGATAAATTAACGCGAACTTCATTATTATCCGCTTTCAGACCCAATAATTTGGTTCCCTTGGGGATAGTTGTAGAATCCGTCCCTTCTGTTGGGCCTGCTAACAAGCTTTCAAAAGCTGCTTCTAAAGCTTGGTTAGGTCTTACAGCAGCTACTCTAGCTACTCTTACAGGCTGGGGAACCAAAGCAATATTTTTATCCTTTGGTCTAAGCCAATAAACGTTAGCAGTTTGCTCATTACTTGGCTGCCTAGTTGATGGCTGGGCTGGCTGGTCAATACCTTGAGAGGGTTTTGATGGTGTAGGGGTATTATTAGATTGTGAAGTTAACCAAGCCACACCGCCACCTACCGCTACAACTACTGCTGCGACAGCTGCTATTACGCCTGAAGAAATACGATTAGATCCTTGTTGGTCTTTCATGTTCAAAACCTTCCTGACTGAGGGCTGAGATGGTAGTTATGTGAGGAGCAGCCTGGTTAAAGACGATACTGACAAGTGGAGAGTTTCCCACAATTTAGAGGAGGCTTCGTGCCTCAAAATCCGATTAATTTTTAATCCTGCAAGTTCCTAATTTAATTTTAGAATTTGTACTTCTAGTCCGTCACTGTCGAATTGTTTAAATTTTGGGGACTGGGGACATGGGTTCGAGAAGGGAAAAGGGTAAAGGTTAAAGGGAAAAGAGAGATCTTTCCTTTGCCCCTTCCCCTTTGCCCCTTCCCCTTTGCCCCTTTGCCCCATGCCCTATGCCCTATGCCCCACACCTATTGCCTCGTTAACCCACTGTTTGAGTGTGGTTGTCACTTCATCAATGGCAATTTCTTGGGATTTACGGGTTGCTCTTTCTACAACTTCGACTTTGCCGTTGGCGATCGCTCGTCCGGTTACAATTCTGTATGGGATGCCTATCAAATCTGCATCTTTGAATTTCACTCCGGCTCGTTCATCGCGGTCATCGAGTAAGGTTTCAATTCCGGCTTGATTGAGTTGTACGTACAGTTTTTCGGCGATTTCCACTTGTTGAGCATCATTAATGTTAGGAATTGTGACGATCGCGTGATAAGGTGCGATCGCTACTGGCCAAATAATTCCATCTTTATCATAAGATTGCTCTACGGCGGCTTGGGCTAAACGCGATACGCCTACACCAAAACAACCCATGACTAGCGGTTTTTCTTCACCCTGTTCATTGGTATAAGTTGCTCCCAAGCTTTGTGAATATTTAGTGCCTAATTGGAATATGTGGCCTGCTTCAATTCCCCTGGCGCTTTGTAAGAGTTGTTCTGGGTTGTGAATAGCGCGATCGCCTGGTCTAGCTTTCCGCACATCTACTACTAATTCTGGTAATTTAAATTGCTCGTTCCAGTTAGCACCAACTACGTGATAGCCAGTTTCATTTGCCCCTGTGACAAAGTTTTTTAAATCAACGGCTGTTCGATCCACCAAGCGCAAAAATTTAGGATGAATCTGTTTATTGGCAGTAATATACTCATCTGCGATGTCTGGCGCAATGTAGCCTAAAGGCAGAGATTTCGCTGCCCATGTTTGCTGGGCTTCAGAATTCGGTACGCTCAAATTGAGAATAGTTTGAGCGCCATAGTTAGAAGCTAATTTGGTCAATTCATTTTGCAACTTGACTTCATTAACTTCTTGGTCGCCTCGGATGCTCACCAAAACCAACACCGTCACACCATTGTTATAAACTGTTTGGTAAAGGACGTTTTTCACCACTTGGGTGGGAGAACATTTGAGGAATCTCGAAACTGTTTCAATCGTCTCTGTTCCAGGTGTATCGCGTTTTTCGTAGGTTGTAAACCGTGAGGGTTCGATATCGGCTGGTAAAGAAACTGCCTTTTCTACGTTAGCGGCGTATTTACCATCGTCAGTGTAGAGAACTTCGTCTTCGCCAGCTTCCGCCAACACCATAAATTCTGTGGAACCAGAACCACCAATTGCACCAGAATCGGCTTCTACTGCCCGAAAAGCCAAGCCAGAACGCCGCAGCATATTGCTGTAGGCTTGATACATATCGTCGTAAGTTTTTTTGAGGCTAGCTTCATCGACGTGGAAAGAATAGCCGTCTTTCATGATAAATTCCCGTCCGCGCATCAAACCAAAGCGGGGACGAATTTCATCGCGGAATTTAGTTTGAATTTGGTAGAGATGCAGAGGTAATTGGCGATAGGAACGAATCATATCACGAGCGATCGCTGTGATGACTTCTTCATGAGTCGGGCCTAATCCTAATTGTTGCTCGCGGCGGTCAATTAGGGAAAACATAATTCCCTCAGCTTTGGTGTAAGTATCCCAACGTCCCGATTCCTTCCATAACTCAGCAGGTTGTAATTGCGGCAAAAGACATTCCTGTGCGCCTGTAGCGTTCATTTCTTCGCGCACAATTTGGGAAACCTTTTGCAGTACCCGCCACATCAAGGGGAGATAAGCATAGACACCGCTACCGATGCGACGAATGTAACCTGCACGCAGTAATAATTTATGGCTGGGAATCTCAGCATCAGCTGGATCGTCCCGCAGTGTAACAAATAACATTTGTGATAGTCGCATCGTTTATTACCTTTCCAAAATCGCTAATTTCTATGTCAACTAAAGTATGAATTATCAAGGATGAAGTAAAAAGGGACTGGGGATTGGGGATTGGGCATTGGGCATGGGGCAAAGGGGAAAGGGGAAGGCGGGGCCCCCTCTGGGGATAAGGGGCAGGGGGAAAGGAAAGATCTCTCTTTTCCCTTTAACCTTTACCCTTTTCCCAAAGCGTTGCCATGTCCCCAGTCACCAGTCACCAATCACTTCAGGAGAAAACAACCTTGTCTAATGTAATTTATCAAGCACAGCCACCTTTAGAATTTATTCCTCCAGCATTCAACCCCTTATTTTTAAGAGTTGTCCATCTGTTTTTACCAAGTTTTATCAAATGGCAAACACCAATTACCAAAATTGAAGCAGACAACGTGGAAGTTCTGGTAGATCTCTATCGCCAGTTTCAGGAGGGTAAGATCCGTTTTCTGCTGGCTTTTCGCCATCCGAAAACCGACGATCCCTTTGGTTTGGGCTACTTGCTGTCTCAACTCGTGCCAAAGGTAGCACGATCGCAAGGCACAATGCTACAACTTCCGATTCACGCTCATTTTATCTACGATCGCGGTATTCCTCTATGGGCTGGTTCTCATATTGGCTGGGTAATGTCTCAGTTGGGTGGTACTCCGATTCAGCGGGGTAAGGCTGACTGGACGGGGTTACGTTCGGCGCGTGATTTGTTTGCTAATGGAAAATTCCCGATGGCTGCGGCGCCAGAAGGTGCTACCAATGGTTTATCGGAGAGAATCAGCCCCTTAGAACCAGGTATTGCCCAGCTAGGTTTTTGGTGCGCTGAGGATTTGCAAAAAGCCGGACGCCCCGAACAGGTTTTAATTGTACCAGTTGGGATTAAATATAGTTATGTTGATGCTCCTTGGGATGCGATCGCTAATCTTTTAAATGAATTGGAAGCAGCTAGTGGTTTACCTGTAAATCCACCACAACCAGGTAATGTTGCTTCTGTAGAAACGCTTTATCCCCGATTATTAACTTTGGCAGAACATTTACTTTCGTTGATGGAAATATTTTACACGCGTTTCTATCATCAAAAACTACCAGATGCCAAGACTGTTACAGGACAAATTCCAGATAGAAATCAAGCATTGGCAGTTCGGTTACAAGCTTTATTAAATGCTGCACTGTTAATATCAGAACAGTATTTTGATTTGCAGTCCAAAGGTTCTTTAACCGATCGGTGTCGGCGAGTGGAACAAGCTGGTTGGAATTATATCTTTAGAGAAGAATTTAAGGATGTCAAAGGAGTATCTGCTGTTGAAAAAGCTTTAGGCGATCGCGTTGCAGAAGAAGCCAATGCGCGGATGTGGCACATGCGTTTAGTAGAAAGCTTTGTAGCGGTTTCTGGTAATTATATTAAAGAAAAACCAACAGTAGAAAGGTTTGCAGAAACAACTCTAATTTTATGGAAAATGATTGCTAAAATTCAAGGCAATAAAACTCTATCGCGTCCAGAATTAGGAAAGGAACAAGTCAAAATAACTGTGGGTGAACCTATATCTATTTCTGAACGTTACCCAGCATATAAAGAAAATCGTTTAGGTGCTAGACAAGCTGTTGCTGATGTGACAAATGATTTACAGCACGCGATGGAAGAATTGATTTGAAAAGTAAGTTAAAGAAAAAGTCCGAATCAAGATGCTCTTTTTATCTCAAATAAAATTACTCAGGCAATTCGCCAAAGTGTTCCCGATAACGCTGTAAAAGTTGTTCTGCTAATTCTCGCTGCTGTCGTTCCTGTTGGGCGCGAATACTTTCCTGTTGGGCACGAATACTTTCCTGTTGGGCACGAATCATTGCTTGTTCTGCAAGTTCTTCTGGAGTGGGAAACCTATTACCTCGTTCATCAAACCAGTATAGCCACTCGCGCTGCCATCCTTCATGGACACCTTGACCTCTACCAATTCCTAAGCCTATTTCCGGCATCCATGTTGGTTCGCTAGGCTGGCGAATATATTCGCCATTTTCTAATCGATAAACTTCAAAAGGTTCGTGTTTGTCACGCTGATAATAATCAGGGTTGTATGTGACATAATACAATACACCTAATTGGGCATAAGCAACCATTTTTTTGTCGTATTCTCCCCCATAGGTTTGAGAAACAATTTCCAACACCAATATAGGAGAAACGTTATTTTCTTCTAATAAAACATAGCTTAAGCGTCCCTTGGGATCGTTCTTGCGGCGCGGTACTCCTATGCTTAGAAAGCCATCGGGAATTATCGGAGTTCGCCGAATTTGACCTGTGCGGTCATAGATACCCATATCAACACCAAAAAACCAGTCCCATCGGTCTTGCCAAATTAAAGCTAAGATTGCTTTTAATAAGTTGGGAATCAGGTTTTGTAGTTCATTGTCCACAGGTGTATCGTCGGAGCAAGGTAACTCTTCTGAGGAAGGAAGATACTCAGGTGTGTTGTAGTCTAGCATGACGATTTATAGAGAAAATCCGTAAAAAACTATTTGCTGACTTCACCTTTAAGAAGGTTAGCAGTATCAGCATCAAATGGCAACAAAATTTTATTACTTTACTTATATATAACATTATGCCATGTATACATGGCAGATAGAAAGACGTTGAGCGATCGCCCTTACATATCAACCTGGAAACACTTTAGATAAATCTAGAACTAGATCGGGAAAAGATGGCAGATTAACTGATTCATTTGGCAGATAAATATACTTGCGGCGATAACCAAATTTACCTTGGAAATCTTGATAAGGTTCGCTATAAAATTCAAGATAATTATCTACTAAATTAAATATCCAATAGTCGGAAATACCAGCTTCGGCATAAAGAGATAATTTTACATCTCGATCGTATTTCAAAGTTAAATTAGAAATTTCAATTACTAGCAATACATCAGATGGGCTAGGATGAGCTTCTAAATACTCATCAGGACGATTTCGCACAATTACTAGATCGGGTTCTGGTTCGCTGTCATCACCTATAATAATTGGTTCTTGTCCTCGAAGAATCGCCTGTTCTACAACCAGCTTGAATAACTCCCGATATAAGCGGGTGCTGCAAACAGAGTGTGGTGTGCCTTTTGCTGCCATCTCAACTATTTCACCCTTAATTAGCTCAACTCGGTCATTCTCTTTAAAGAAGCCGAGTTCTGCCAGACGGTGATATTCAGCTATAGTAAAGCGTTTAGCAGTGGTAAAGCTCATAACAACTACGAGAATGCAGAGTTATTTTTATCTTAATATAGCTGTAGCTGATTAAAGTTATGCGATTTTAGGATGGTGAGGTATCGAGGTCTTCTTTATCTTCTTCTGTAGCGACTTCTATAGCTACAGCCCTCCAGGAAAAGTCAAAATATTTTTCTTGAACAGCTTTTAATTCTTTTATTGATTCTTGGAAAAATAATTTAATAGCAGATAGCTGGTTTTCTTGAGATAAGAACTCTTGTAAGCTTTTTCTATAAAATATACCTGACCATGCTGGCAAAACTGTTAAATTAGCGGGAGTCCATATATTAGGTTTATCGTTAATTACTTTCTGCATAGATTCAATAATTTTTAGGCGTTGTCCAAATCTATGAGAAACCTGGAAAAATATACCTAAATAAGGATAATCAGTTAAATTATTTGGGTTTAAATTAAAGTATCCAAGACCACACCATAAGTCCCAAGCAGAGGGAGAAAAGTGGGTATATATAATATATCTCTCATCCCATTTCCATTGAGTCCTACTTGCTGCACCTCTAATAACACCTCCAAAAGCTAACTTGAATTCGTCTTGTACTTCTTCACTTAAAGTTGATTCCATAAGCTTAAGAGTTTTATTAAAATTCACCATTGTCAATAAGTCAACTGATGAAAATTGATTTGTGTCAGACATTCCATTTTCCCTCATAAAAATTAAGATTTCTTCGGCTAAGATATCAGATACGTGTTTTTCCAAGAAGTTAGAAAACTGATACCATCTCAGTTGATAAAAATTTACTTTTGGTAATAAATCTAGTAGAAAACCTTGGATTTCTTTTTTTGGGTTATAATCACGCGTAATATAAATTAGAGTTCGATGTCTAATGTTTGGTAATTTACTCAAAATCTCAGCATATTTTTCTAATTGTCGCCATCCCTCTGTAGAGCCGATTTTTGATTCAATAAATATTACATCTGTGCTTAAACCAGTTGATAGTTCAAGCACAATATCAAGTCTGCTATCTTCTGTATGGGTTTCAAGTCCTTTATGTTCTTGTTGAGTAGAAATTTTGATGCTGGAATAATTATCATCGCCCATGATTGAGTGATGTTTTAGCCAATCAAGTAAAATATCTTGATTCAGGGACAAAAAATAAGCAACAATCTCGGTAAAAAAATCTTCAAGTGGCTTGTTTGCTGAATGTAAGTTGAGTAAATTGCTAAATAAAGACATTTATTTTTAAATAGTTAAAGTAATTACAAAAAAATTATACGCAATAAGTTTGCAGTCATGGTTAAACGAGACTACAGAAAAATTATCTAATTTATGTTTGTATTTAGTATTATTAACGTTGCAGTAGTTATAACTTAGCCGATCGCCATTTGGCAATAGCACTAAAAAGACAATACCAACGACAAATAGGGATAAAATTTTTATCCCTAAAAAGTGTGTATTCTAATAGCTAGATAAAGCTATTAATTTTCGGTTAAATGACTTTCTAACAAAGATGCGATCGCCTCTGGATGAATGTTCTTGTATTTCTTTTTACCAAGTTGTAAAACACAGTTGGGGGCGCTGCTGCAACATTTTTGGCAACTGGTATGTTCGATGGTAACTTTGTCTAATAAACCGCGATCGCACAGCGTTTTTTCTAATTCTGATAATAAGCCTTTACCGCCACGCTTGAGGCAACCCGACTTTTGACACACCATAATTTTGGCTTTGGGTGGAAGTGCCAAATTTTGAATTGGACAAGTACCGATTGGCGTGACTTGACAGGCTTTGATTTGAATTTCACCTGTGTGCGAGTCTAACTCACTATAAGCAAAAACGCGAATTTCTTCACCAGGAACTAACAACAAACTCAGAGAACGACGCAACTCTTTTGGCAATTTGATTTCCATTGTTCCATCTGAAACTGCCAGTTGCAAATATTTATATTTTTTGGGTTCTGCACCAACAAAACCTAAAAACTGTCCTTCAAGTTTCAATTCTGATAACATGAAATACTTTTTACCCATGATTGATTAAAACTAATTGGGCATTGGGCATTGAGCATTGGGCATGGGGGATTGGGATTGGGTTAGGAAAACTCTTCCCCAATCCCCAGTCCCTAGTCACCAGTCCCCAGTCCTCTACGCAAGGCGTTTTGCTTCCACAGTTTGCGGTAAATTGGCTACATCTGGTAATTCACGAAATTCTAATTCCCAGCCATTTGCTAAGGTGAGAATCTTACCATCGCTGCCATCAGTTTGTTTGACTACTTCTTCTTCCAAATCTTTTTTAGCAACGTAGACTACTAAAGTGCCGGCATCATTCACGCGTAACATTACTTTCATGAGACTCCTCAACAGATTCTAGTTCTTTTTTCTTACAGCCGACGACAATCCCTGTTTCTATGAAATGCACAGCATATATATAGGAACTCTGCAAATATGTGCCTATACTCGCTATGTAGCCAATATCTCCTTTCTTAGCTAAAACTTGGCCGATTTCTTTACCAGGAAAGGTACCATCGTTTTTGATTAGTTTGCGAAGTCTGACTTTTTCACCAATTTCAAAAGCGGGTGGTAAATCTAGCTCTAATTCATCGCGTTGCATGAGAATACCTCTGTTCTCTGGCCAAATTTAAGACTTCTTCAGTGGTGAGGCTGCGTTTTTTCTTGACTGAGTGATGGCGCACTGCGTCTAAAACTGACTGGGTTTCTTGTGAGTTCAAGAAAATTCCATGCTGTTCTAGTAAGTTGGAAACTGAATGTCTTCCAGAATGTTTACCTACTACTAAGCGGCGTTCGCAACCGACTTCTTCGGGGGCAAATGGTTCGTAGGTGAGGGGGTTTTGCAGGACGCCGTGGGCATGAATTCCGGATTCATGGGCGAAGGTGTTTTCTCCAACGATCGCTTTCCAAGGTGGTACTTGGGCGCCTGATGCAGAAGCAACTAGTTGAGACAGTCCCAGTAAATGAGATGTGTCAATTCCCAAATTAACGCCGTAGATGCGTTTGATGGCCATGACAACTTCTTCTAGGGCTGCATTTCCCGCCCTTTCACCCAAGCCGTTGACTGTGGTATTCACAGATGTGGCTCCAGCTTTGATCCCAGCAAGGGCGTTGGCGGTTGCTAGACCAAAATCATTGTGGGTGTGAATTTCTAAAGGAATTGTCAAAGCTGAAACTAGTTGCTTCACCATTGTGTAGGTGCTAAAGGGGTCGAGAACTCCTACGGTGTCGCAGAAGCGGAAGCGGGATGCACCCCATTCTTGGGCGGAAAGTGCTACATCTAAAAGGAAGCTTTCATCGGCTCTAGAAGAATCTTCTCCGCCGACTGCTACCCAAAGACCGCGATCGACGGCGAAGCTGATGGAGTCCTTAAGTTTTTGTAGACTTACCCGCCACTGACCATGAAATTTAGTGGCAATTTGAATACCAGAGACGGGGATGGCGATATGCACTCGGTTAAGACCGCAGGCGATGGAAGCCTTAATATCTGAGATGACAGCGCGGTTCCAGCCTAAGAGTTTTGCTTGCAAACCCAAGTCAGAAATTGCAGCGATCGCCTGTGTTTCTTCACCACCCATTGCTGGTATCCCAACTTCTAATTCGGGGATACCAATGGCATCGAGAAACTTGGCGATCGCTACTTTTTCTTTTAAGTTGAAAGCAACACCCGCCGCTTGTTCGCCATCACGCAATGTAGTGTCATTAATTATGATTTGATTCATTGCAAATATCCCTCTCTTGGAAGTATTCTCAATATCCTTTCTCTTTACTATTCACAGTGATGGTAAATGCTAAAAATATCACAATACATAAACAGGATACATGATCCTAAATTATTGCTCATCTAGCAACATCACATCTGTATGACAAAGAACCAAAAATTGGTATAATTTACTAATCTTTTTTACCGATGTCGCTTGTAATTTGTTCGAGTAGCAAATAACTAATATAGCTATTAGCAAATCCGGAAAAAAGTAAAAGACAGAATCCAGCAATTAATGTAGTAATCATCTCAGGAACCTCAGATTTTGTATAGCGGTGATGTGTACTTTAGTCTCGGTACAAAATTAATAATTCTGAATTCTGAATTCTGAATTCTGAGATACAAACTAGCTAACTTTGTTCTGCTAACCAGTCAAAAATCTTTTCTAACTGGTCTAAGTTAACTAAACCATACTGCCAGAGAAGCATCGGTAACGGGCCATTTTGTAATTCACGGTGTCGTAGCGCTACAGCAATATCCGCATTTGAAAGTTCAAGTTCATGGTGCAAGAATTTGATGAGTTGAATATCTCTGTTACGAGTTGGCATAGTTGAACTTTCAATTTCTTCAGTTGGAAAAGAATTAAAAATCAGAAATTCCTATTTTGGGCATAGGGCAGAGGAGAGAAAATAACTCTTAACTCCTAACTCCTGAATTCTTCTCAGTTTGCAATAGAATTTGCTAGCAGACAGTAACTTCAACTTCTAAATCTCTTCAATATTTATGCATTCCTGCAAAGAGCTATGCTTGTGTGATGAATTCAAGATTAATATTGTCTAGATTAGGTTTTTCAACAATATTTATGACTTAACGCTCACCACTAAATTCCCAGCAACGCTCTAGCCATTCGACTAATTCATGACGAGAAGCGAGAAATTGCATAACCGTACTGCGAATTAGAATTGCTTCTAGCAAATTGTTAACTTGCACCCGTAAAGAACCATCGGGAAGACAGGAACTCTTTATTTTTAATTCTTGCAAACGGTGATAGATTCGCCAGCGATCGCTCAAAGGAATCTGCAAAACTTGTTCGCCTAAAGTATCATTTGTCATTTGTCTTTTGTCCTTTGTCATTTGTTATTTGTCGGTTATCATTTGTCAGTTGTTCTTAAATGACCAATGACTAATGACCAATAACTACTTAGTCTTGACTCCTGATTCCTGAGTCCTGACTTCTAAAGCTTGCAGTTGTTTTTCGAGTTGTTCGATGCGCGTGAGTAAAGAACGAATCACCGTTGCTTCTACATCGGGTAGCTTTCCATGTTCTAAAGGAGAAAGGCTGGCGCTTTGATTACGAGAAATAATTCGACCGGGAACTCCCACCACAGTACAGTCGCTGGGGATATTCCGCAAAACAATGGAACCCGCGCCAATACGAACGCGATCGCCAATTTGCAGATTACCTAAAACTTTTGCACCCGCACCCACTACAACATTTTTACCGACTGTGGGATGACGCTTACCGCTTTCTTTACCAGTTCCGCCAAGGGTGACGCCTTGATAAATCAGCGTATAGTCGCCGACGATCGCAGTTTCGCCAATCACAACTCCCATTCCGTGGTCGATAAATACGCCCTTCCCAATCTCTGCACCTGGGTGAATTTCAATTCCGGTTAAAAATCGTCCCAAGTGAGAAATTAAACGGGGAATAAAACCCACTCCTCGACAATGTAACCAGTGAGCAACACGATGCAAACACAATGCGTGCAATCCAGGATAGCAAAACACAACTTCTAGCCAATTGCGTGCTGCTGGGTCGCGCTCAAAGATAATGCGAAAATCACTCAATAATGGCTCAAAAAAATCTCCAGAGAGTAATCTTTTGAGCAAGGATTTCTGTTTTGAATCCTGTATTTTCTGAGTTTGAGGATTTGTAATTCTGTCTAAAGACTGTTGCATCGCTACTGTCTATCTGGTTAAAAGAGCCATCTGCTATTTTTATGCTTATATCAGGCCGCTTCCAACTCAATAGACAAGCCAATGCTGATTGGATTTATTGGATTTATTAAGGTTGTACTCAAACGCCAAAACCCCCACCTTAAATAAATTAAAAATTTATTTTGGGGTAGGGGTACTAGTATTTAATGATAGGGGTACTGGTATTTTTAGGGCAGGGTTTAAGAATTTCTGTACTCGCTACAAGAAACTTTACCTGTCAGACTTTGCAAAGATTTATTCGAGATATTTTGCGATTTATTAAGCTGTACTCAAATGCACTCAAGTATGGTTTAGGTAGCTATAAAACTGAAAATTTTGTATATCGTATTACTATTATTATCTTATTATCTGGCTCGACAAAAAACAACTTTCTTTATTTTCTTTTAGGATTTGCTGTCTGTATGTATATATACGTTTTCAAATATCGCTATCGCTCATCAGAGATGTTTTCTTATTATATAGATGTGTGGGAATAACTAACATAAAAATTCCCAGCAGTATAATAGGTAGATATTCCCATAGCAGTTAAATAATCGCTGATTCCTGTAAGGGAGTAAAGCTATACTACCCTAGCGGCGAAACTTGTAAAGAGTAATTAACGGAGTTCAAATACTCGTCAATCCAGTTCAGAAGTGGATTCATCCAGTTCAAATACTCGTCAATCCACTTCAGAGGTGGATTCATCCAGTTCAAATACTCGTTAATCCAGTTCAGAGGTGGATTCATCCAGTTCAAATACTCGTCAATCCAGTTCAGAGGTGGATTCATCCAGTTCAAATACTCGTCAATCCAGTTCAGAGGCGGATTCATCCAGTTCAAATACTCGTCAATCCAGTTCAGAGGTGGATTCATCCAGTTCAAATACTCGTCAATCCACTTCAGAGGTGGATGAAAAAAATAAGGGCATACATCTGTACGCCCCCATAGCCAATTTATTTATTGCAAAGTCAAGACGCGATGAATCGCGTCTCTACAAATCCTCTATTTGTCGCGTTGTTTCTTCCTTTGCGCCTTTGCGTCTTTGCATGTTAGCGTTCGCGGAGCGTCTCGTATAGAAGCGGGGCGCAGCCCAATAAAAATACCGTGGTTCATCTACCCAAAAATCACCGTAACTTATCAAGATGCGGGAGTTTTTGCAGATTTACCTTTACTAATAGCCTTAAACCGTTCGCCTAACTGTTCAGCCACACTCTTTAACCCTGGAGTCTTTTTTGATGCAGTCTTGACATAATCATAAACAGTTAAACTGCCAGTCATCGCTTCACTACCGACAGCCATTAGGGTATCATCGACTTGTTCGGTGAGTTGCTGCATGGAGATTAAAAGCTCAGTCAACGCAGTTGCTAATTGATAATCCCGAACAAGTTCGTCAACGTCAAAAGTCGCTGGCAGAATTTCCCGGTTAGATTGAGCAGCAGTGATGCTATTGTTTACAAAGGCGAGGCTTTTATCGCCCATTTTGACTAACTTACGCCGTTCGTCAGCACTGAGAGTAACTAAAAAGGGAAGCTTTTGTTGGACTTTCTGTAGCGCGGCTTTAATTTCTTGGATATCTTGTGGCGAAAGGGAGCCTGTAATATTTTGATAAGCCATCGTATATTTACCTTGGGAGTGATGAGGGTGAAGTAGCAAAATTTGCTACGTATATAATTCCCCTTGGTAAGAGCGATCGCACATTATATCGAGTTTAGTTGAAAACTTATTGTTTAGAGTGACGCGGAGACTGGAGACGCGAAGATATTTTAGTTAACTTGAAAGCCTAAGTACAACATTTCATTAATTCGTAGAGAATTCTCTGCGTACCTTTGCGCTAACCTCTGCGCTCCTACCCTACGGGAAGGCGAAGCGCCTATGCGTTTAAATTTCAATCCTCAATTCACCACAATTTTACGTAAAGTTTACTAAGCCGTCTAATTCTGGATATAAACAATACTCGCATAGATGGGCGGCGCGATCGCTAACTAAACGCCGTAATTCCGCATTAATATATGGACGAGACATATTGAACACTTATTGAGGGTTAACGTACTGATTAGCTTTTGCTTTTGCCAAAGTCATAATATGCTCTAGCGTGAGGAAATAATCTGACTCTCGCTGGTCACTTCCAGTAAGACCTTCAGTTTTTGCCCGATAAACCAGATCATTTAAACGGTCTTTGGCTGCATCAGAGAGTTTGAAATCGATAACACTTTGGGGAGTAGTACCAGCAGCAATAAAATCTATAATTTCGTCGTAAACTTTGGTGGTATTTACAGATGTAGTCATGAGATTACCTTTTTTATTTAATTTTACTAATTTATATGCGATCGGTCACAAAGACCTCATGTAGAGACGCGATTCATCGCGTCTGAAAGCCACGTTACAGAGACACAATAAATCGCCGTCTCTACAAAGAATATTCTCGTCAACTATTCCTTTTTATGATTAATCACTACTCTATGCAACTTCCAAAGATTTTCCTAGCGTCTTAGGCTCCGGTAGAGGTTCGCCATCAGCCAAAGATGATTCAATCAACATTTCTAAAACTTCCTGAGCATTTTTCAGAGCTTCTTCATAAGTTTCTCCATGAGTGCAAGGCTGCATTATATTAGTAAACTCAGGCAGCAAAACCACATAACAATTGTCTTCTTCTGACCATTGAATAATGATTGTATATTTCATTCTTCTGCCTCCTCGTTTTCTTGCATTTTATTTAGTTCTTCAAGTGCTTCATTGACTTGCTTTTCTAAATAAGGTTTAGCATCGCTACCATCTTTGCCAGCAATAATGATAGCTTTAGGCAATTGCGGATGCATCCATTTACTGTGGCTACCCTTTGCAGGTTTATAAGTAAATCCTGCTTGCAACAATAAGCTTTTGAGTTCTCTAATTTTCTTAGGCATAACCTCAGCTTACATTTTGAATCATTCTCCAATTTTTTACCCGACCTTCAGCAATATCTTTTTTACCTCTTTCAAATGATTCAATAAATCCAGGGATATCAAGCAACTCTTGGGTAGCGTCTTCACTTTCTTTATCTGCCAGATATGCTAAAAAGTCAGCAACAAGCTGTAAGCTTTCTGAAGATAATACATCCAAATATTGGTTGATTTGCTGACGAACTTCTGTATTGTTCATATTTTCACCACTCTTTTACTTCTCTAATTGTGCCAACTTCTTCTGAGCGAATTCCCGCACTTTTTTATCTGGGTCATTCTCTGCTCTGTCGCGCAACAGTGGTAAAGTCTGCTCATGCTGAGGATATTGTTCAATGATTGCCTCAAGTGCTATTTGCCGGGAAGGAACCTGATTCTTATTAGAGGTGCTATCAGTTGAGAAATCCCAAAATATCGGATTAAAGGAATCATCAACAGCACATTCATAAAGGAAATCATAAATTTCAGGACTAGTCTGCCAACTCTTAATCAGTTCTTCCATCACTTCGTGTTTGATATAGCCGAAATTATCAAGTTGAGCAGATTTTTTGAGCAAAGGTAAAATCCTAAGTTGATTTTTCCATACCTGCGCTAATTCTTTCACTACTGTACTTTGTACCACCCAATCGTTACTAGACTGAGCAAGGGATTCGAGCATTGCTAGAGTCTCTGGATCATCTTTCCAACCCCGCGCTAACTCTTGCACTGCTATAGTCTGTATGCTTCTATCCTCACTAAATTGAGTAAGGGATTTGAGCATTGGTAAAGTATCGGGATCATCTTTCCAACCTCGTGCTAATTCTTGTATTGCTACATAGGCAGAGATGTTATCTCTATCATGAATAAGTTGAGCAAGAGATTTGAGTATTGGTAAAGTATCGGGATCATCTTTCCAACCTCGCACTAACTCTTGCACTGCCATAGCTGGTATATCTCCATCCTTTCCATTCAAACCATACATAGCTAAAGTTTTGAGCCAAGGTAATATCTCTACATGGTTACTCCACGTAGTTGTAATGGCTGGAAGTACCTTAGTAATAATTTTATGAATGAAGTTAACTTGGTCTGTAAAGATATTAGCTACATCTTCTGGGCTGTAAGTAGCATAATACTCTGCTAAGTTTTTTAGATACTTAAGCAATTTATTATCAGTTATTGTTATTGTAGAGCGGTTTCTTACATCTAAAATACAATCAGATGCGAGAAGAAGTATATCAATAACTTCTTCTTCAGAACCACCTTGATTTAGGCAGTGATCAAATATTTCAATTAAATATTCAATAATCTCGCCTGTAAACTTTGGCTCAATCATTCCGGCAATTAGCAGCAAAACTTCATGCCAACTTTCATCTTGCCAGTGTTTGCCAAAAACTTCATTCTTCAGTTCCTCAATAATCAGCGTTTGCGTTTCTTTAAACTGCCAGACAAACTCCCAAGCACAGAAATATTCTAAAAATGTCCGATGCACAAAAGCATAATAATCTGCACCCAGGAAACATAACATAAAGTTGCGAGTCCGCAGTTGATTAATCATCACCCGCGCCACTTCTCTGGGTTTATCAAATTCTATGGTTTTGAGATAATCACTCAGAACTTTGACTAAATCATTTTCATTAATCAAATTCCCTGCCAAACCTTTCTTACCTGTCTGCATCCGATAAGCAACCTGACGCAGCATCGCTTGTTTATCTTTATAATCAATCGTCTTCGGATCTAACCTCTTATCTTCTGTCAAAGCGCGTTCCACATCCCATTGATGCAGCAGTACCCGCGATGCTTGATTATAAAGTTCGGCTCTATCTCTTGGCAGTTCTTGATTTCGATTCAGAATTGCCATCATCGTCAACAACAAAGGATTTCCCGCCAGTTCTGCAATAGCTTTAGATGCAGCAATTCCTCTTTGCAGCCGTTCCCGTTTTCTCACTTTTTCTGCTACATCAGCAAAAGTTAACTCATGCCAACGGTGGATAAAATCCTGAATTTGTTCTGAGTCTAAATCTTGTAAAATAAAGTGGCGAAACTCAGCATCACGCAATCGTTGTGGTTTATAGCCAATAATCCGAGAAGTGACAATTACCTGCACGTTGGGATAGTCATTAGTAAAGCGATGAATATCAGTAATTACATCTTCTCGCTGACCGGGGTCAAAGACTTCATCTAAACCATCAAACATCACTAAGGCATTACCAGCTTTTAATTGTTTATCTACTTCAAGCTGATTGAGATGATGAATTGCACCGCTACATTGATGGAAGAATTCGAGAAAATTATTGCACTCTTTATCTTCCCGTCGCCGCATATAAGTGCGTAACTCAATTAGCAAGGGAATTGGTAAAGATATAACATTATCCAGTGGTGACTCAGCCCAATTCAAAGCCAGAAATTGCAACAAAGTAGACTTCCCGGAACCAGGATCGCCCAAAACCACAATATATTTATAATCTTGCTTTTTATTGACAACATCTAAAACTGAACAGATCGGTTGTTCAAGATAAAACCGTTTGTGGCGTTCTAATTCTTCTAATTCAATTGCTTCTACTTGGTCACTTTCTCGCAGCCGTCTCAGATGTTCTTTAGGCAGTTCGTGAACTTGTGGCAAAACTTGATGAGTTTCCCGGACATTTTGAGCAGTAAAAATCCGCCATAATTTAAGTTCGTTATAGGCATAGCCGCTAGTATCTAAGCTATCTAACTTGAGATTGCCATAGCACTCACGGATTCCTTCTTGATATTTAATTAAATCAAATGTAGTAATCTTCTGAGCATTCCCTTCTAAGATGTCTTTGATTTTATCCAGATTTTGGGAATCGAGAATATCTCTGAGTTCAGGAATACCTTGAATAATCTCTTTAACCTTTTGCAGATATTTCTTAGCAATCCGCTTCCAGTTAAAATCATCTGGTAACGGATTTGAGACGTTAATGTTATCCCAAATTTCTTGTAATGTATTAGTGTCTATAACTGGATTCTGATCTTTAAAGGCATTTCCCAAAATTTCTTTGACTTCTTGATTTTTGAGAAATTGCTTTATCGGCTGCGTATACTTTTTGATTTCATCTTCAGAAAGTTCTCCATCTTTTAAATCCTCCTGCACCAGTTGTAAAAATTCTTTTAACGCTTTGCCAGCAGCGATTTCTATATCTTCCTTCTTAAGTTTCTGGACAATGTTGCCAGGGATGCCTTTTAATAAATCTTTAGCCCAATCTTTAGCAGCATCTCTAGCTAAGTCTTCGAGAATGGGTTTAAAAATCAACCCAGTAGCCTGAGTTACACCCCAAATAGCTAACCAGTCCAGTATCATACTCGCGTCTGTTGAGATTTTGACTACGAGTATATACACTAGGCTGACTAATGTTTCCAAATTTCAGAGTTATTGCAGAAACAAACCTTAATTTTGCGGTTTCTACAAAGAGTGGGCTGTGCTTAAGGGATAATAAATACATTTGCTTATAGATGCACAGTTATGACTTGCTGCCTCAATCCAGCTTGCCACAACCCACTCAGTCTTGGCGATCGCACAATGTTTTGCTCTAACTGCGGTACGAGATTGGTAGTGCTGAGAAACCGCTATCGTCCGATTAAATCATTAGGTGGCGGGGGATTTGGTAAAACTTATTTAGCAGAAGATATCGACAAACTAAATGAGCTTTGCGTCATCAAACAGTTTGCACCGCAAGTACAGGGGACAGCAGCACTAAACAAAGCCACAGAACTATTTGAGCAAGAAGCAAAGCGACTGCAACAGTTAGGAAAACACTCTCAAATTCCCACACTGCTGGCGTATTTTAATGAAGATAATTGTCTGTATTTGGTGCAGGAGTTTATCGAAGGGCAGAATTTATTGCTGGAATTACAACAGCAGGGAACCTTCAACGAACAAAAAGCTAGAGAATTATTGCTTGATTTGTTAGATATTCTCCAAACAGTTCATCAACAGAAAGTTATTCACCGCGATATCAAACCAGAAAATATTATTCGTCGCAGCGATGGCAAGTTGGTATTGATTGATTTTGGTGCATCCAAGCAACTGACAGCAACAGCAATGACACAAGTAGGAACAAGTATTGGTTCCTTTGGTTATGCCTCACTAGAACAAATGCAAGATGGCGAAGCTTACCCAGCCAGTGATTTATATAGTGTCGGTGCAACTTGCTTTCACCTGTTGAGTGGAATTCACCCCCGCCAACTTTGGCAACGACAAGGTTATGCTTGGATTGCGAGTTGGAGACAACATTTACAGCAACCAGTAAGCCAGGAATTAGGGCAAATTCTAGATAAATTGTTGCATGAAGAATACCAGCAGCGTTATCAGTCGGCGGCGGAGGTTTTAGAAGCATTAAGCTCACAGCCAGAACCAGCAACTCAGCCTGTTGTACCTTTAGTTACTCCACCACCCAGCCCAAAAAAATCTATTCTTATACGTCTTTTGGTTATTCCATTAATTGTATTGCTCGGTGTTGGTACTGTTTATTTTATAGTGGTGACAAATCCATTCAAAACAGCACAGGAAATTGCTGATAGTTACTATGGAGAAGGATTAGAAAAATACAACAATAAAGATTTTCGTGGTGCGATTGAAGACTACACCAAAGTTATCAAAATTAATCCTAACGCAGTTGCCGCTTATTACAATCGGGGTTTAGCTCAATCGAATTTAGGAGATGAGCAAGCTGCTATTGAAGATTACAACCAAGCTATCAAAATTAATCCCAACTATTCACTAGCTTATGTTGGCCGCGGTTTAGCTCGCTCGACTTTAGGAGATAAGCAAGCTGCAATTGAAGATTACAACCAAGCCATCAAAATTGCTCCTAAATATTCGCTAGCTTACTACAACCGAGGTAATGCTCGCTCGGCTTTAAAAGATAAACAAGGTGCAATCGAAGATTACGATCGAGCTATCAAAATTAATCCCAGATATTCAGTAGCTTATAACAACCGAGGTAATGCTCGCTCGGCTTTAGGAGATAAACAAGGTGCAATTGAAGATTACAATCTAGCCATCAAAATTAATCCCAAGTATCCACTAGCTTACAATAACCGTGGTTTAGCTCGTTCTACTTTAGGAGATAAACAAGGTGCAATTGAAGATTACAACCAAGCGATCGCAATCAATCCCAACTATGCACTAGCTTACAGCAACCGGGGTATAGCTCATTCTGCTTTAGGAAATAAGCAAGCTGCAATTGAAGATTTTCGTAAATCTGCCGATTTATATAAGCAGCAAGGGAAAGAAAGCGATTATCAAGATGTTCTAAACCGCATTCAACAACTTGAGAAATAACCAGTTGCTATCGGATAAAACTTACAATTTATGAATCAAGATTATCTGGCTCTATACCAAGCGAGCGCAATTTATCTGCTAACCGTTGAACGCGTTGTTCGGTTTTTTGGATTTTCTCTTGTGGTGTAGGATAGCGTTTTCCCGACTCATCATACCAATAAAGCCACTCTCTTGTAACACCGGAATAATTGCCGCGATCGCAGGTTAGGGATATGTGCGATTGCTTACTGTACGAATTTTACCAAGATGAAATCAGACACTGGTTTCCAGGCTGGCTAAGGTAGCGATAGAGACACCGTTCGGTTTGAGTCCTTTTTACGTTTGAGATAGCGATCGCTGTATCTTTATTTATACGGAAGGGAATAGCCAATAAAATTGCAACTCTCTTTGTATATAACTTTATTCTCAAATCTGTACTTAATTTATATGTATTGTGCTGTAACTATAAGCTCAACCATTTTGTGATAAATAAAGAAAAATGAAATATATGAAGATATTTAACGAAGTATTTTCAAAAACTATTACACTTGATTACCCTGTGTTCGGACTCTCGGAAAATATCGGCTAGCCGAGAGTTGTGTGTGACATAGTTCCCTACGAGGCTAGAAAAATGGTTATGTTCGATCTAAATCCAAGACAAGCGCTTGGACGGATACTTTCTGCATCGCTAGTTGGTTTGAGCGTCTCAGTTACTAGTTTGATATCTTTAGAGGTTGTTCCCAAAGCAGTGTTAGCTGACCCCCCTGCTGCGTCTGTTAATACTAAGGTGAACGTGCCTAGTACAATGAGATATTCGCCCTTTAATACTAACCGTTATTTGAAGGTGCCGCCTAAATTCTCCATCTCTGTTTATACTCGCATTCCAAAAGCTCGCTTTTTGGCAGTTGCTCCCAATGGCGATCTTTTAGTGTCACAGCCGTCTACCGGTAAAGTGTTAATTGTCCGGCCAAATGGCAGCAAAGACCCAATTATTTCTAACTTTGTGGTGGGTCTACGCAGACCACACGACATTGTATTTCATAAGATTGACAGCACCACATACGTTTATATCTCTGAGACTCATCAAATTAATCGTTTCACCTATACCTATGGAGACCGAATTGCCAAAAATCGTCAAATTGTTGTAACTGGTTTGCCAGACAGCAGCACAAGCGAACTCAAAGGGGCATATGGTCACGAACTGAAAAATATTGCACTTGATGGCAACCACAAACTGTACGTGTCAATCGCCTCTACATGCAATGCTTGTGTGTCAGATACTGTCAGTAACCCAAAACGTGGTGCGATTTACCAGTACAACGCTAATGGAACCAATCGACGCCTTTTTGCCCAAGGTTTACGTAATGCCGAAGGATTAGCATTCTTACCTAATACAAATGACCTTTGGGTAACTGGTAATAATCGAGATAACATCAAATATCCCTTCAAAGATAATACTGGCAATTACGGTAAGCTGATCCCGTCTTATGTAGACAACCACCCACCAGAAGTATTTACGCGAGTTCGAGATGGTGGTAACTATGGTTGGCCATTCTGCAATTCCAATCCTGATACGTCAAGCGGTCTGAATAATATGCCGTTAGATCGAGACTATCAGTTCAATTCTGATGGACACGTTAATTGCTATGCAATGGACAAGATCAGCAAGGGTATCCAAGCCCATTCAGCGCCCTTGGGACTAACATTCTTACAAAATACTAACTTTCTTGGCTCGTACTCAAATGGGGTAGTGGTGGGGCTGCATGGTTCATGGAATCGGCAGAAGAAAACAGGCTACAAAGTAGCTTACTTTCCCTGGAACAGCACAACAAAGGCTCCAGGGAATCAGATAGATTTAGTCAGCGGTTGGCTAATTCCAGGAACAGAACAAATTTGGGGGAAACCGGTGGATATGGCAGTCGATAAGCAAGGTAATTTGTTTATTTCGGATGACTACAGCGGTACCATCTATAAGCTTTCTTACACACCATAACTACAGGTTCAGGTCTACAGTAGCCTTAGTTTTACTGGAGTTTCCCAGTTATTTCCTACAACTCCAAGAGTATACAAAACCACCTTCGTTAGCTTAAAAATTGTTAGGAATGACAGTATTAGTTGATTAAGTAACGAAGCTACCTGTACCGCTTTTGGCTGACAAAAAACGTCTTATATACCCTTTATCTACAAATGGGCATATAAGGCGCTTTTTTTGGCTGGCAATTAACTCGCAACGCTAATCGCAATTTTCCCCACTGCACGCCCAGTTTCGCTATAACTATGAGCCGCAGCTAATTCTTGTAAGGGAAATGTGCGTTGGCGCAGCCCGTCGTAGACATCGATGACTGCACGAATTTTACCAGCTTCAATCAATTCTTTGAGATAAGCCAAGTCTTTGGCATTGGGTTTTTCTAACACCAATTTTGATTTTTGACCGGGAATAAACGCCGTTAAGACGCTCTGGACAACACTTTCCGGACTGGGTAGGGTGCTGAGATAAATACCGTTGGGTTTGAGGACTTTTTTGGTTTGAGAGAGCGATCGCTTACCCACTGCATCAAAAATAATATCGTACTGTGTTGTATCATCAGTAAAATCTTGCCGCGTATAATCGATCGCGCGGTCTGCTCCCAAAGATTTCACCAAATCCAAATTTTTAGAACTGCTAACTCCCGCCACCACTGCGCCTAAAGCCTTAGCAATTTGCACTGCAAAACTGCCTACACCACCAGCAGCACCGTTAATTAAAACATTTTGCCCTGTTTGAATATTTCCCCCATCTCGCAGCGCTTGTAGAGCTGTAAGTGCTGCTAGAGGTACAGCCGCGGCTTCTTCATAAGACAAATTCGTTGGCTTGAGTACCGCCAAGTTTTCTCTTATAGCGGCAAATTCAGCATAACCGCCTCCAGGGAAACTAGTACTGCCATAAATAGCATCTCCTGGTTTAAAACGCGTGACTTGGGAACCAACTTCTACCACATCTCCCGCCACATCAAACCCTAAAATCTTCGGGAATTTGCTCCCCGTAAGCAGACTCAACATTCCTTGGCGGATTTTCCAATCAACTGGGTTAACGCTACTAGCACGCACTTTCACAAGTATCTGCGTTGGCTCAATTTTCGGCTGTTCTACATCTTCATACTGCAACACTTGGGCGTCGCCATACCGACGGATAACCACTGCTTTCATATGATTTCTCCTGCTACCCTGTTTGGCTGAATGAACTTAAACAGCTTATGACTACAGTGTAGCGATGTACGGAATTTAAGGAAGGCTATAGCCGCCCTCAGAGATTCCCTAAAATAAAAATATCAGTCTAAAACTGCACTTGTATGCCAGCTAAAGACATTTATCACAACACTGTTAAAAATGCTTTGATTAAAGACAATTGGGCAATTACTCACGATCCACTTACTTTGAAGTTTGGTAAAAAAGATTTGTATGTTGATTTAGGTGCTAGACAGTTATTGGCAGCACAAAAAGCAGAATCAAAAATTGCAGTTGAAATCAAAAGCTTTACTGGCAGATCGGATATTGATGATTTAGAAAAAGCCTTGGGTCAGTATATTTTATATCAGGATATACTGGTGGAATTAGAGCCAGAGCGAGTGCTATATCTAGCAATGCCTAACACGGTTTTTGATGATTTATTTGAAGAACCTATTGGCAAACTATTACTGAGAAATCGCCGTTTAAAGCTGATTACATTCGATCCAAAACAGGAGGCCATAAAACAATGGATTGTACCCAATTAGACCATTACCGCCAGGTCATTGAAACTGTTCTCAGTGAATATGCTTCACTACCTTATTCTTATGCAGATATTCAATCAGAAGTAGTATTCGATCGCACCCGCGATCGCTATTTGTGGATGGATTTAGGTTGGGATGGGGAACATCGCGTTCATGGCTGTTTGGTTCATATTGACCTGATTGATGGCAAAATCTGGATTCAACGAGATGGTACAGAAGAAGGCATCGCCGCTGATTTAGAACGGGCTGGAATTCCAAAAGAACATATTGTTCTAGGGTTTCGTCCGCCGGAAATCAGACCTTATACAGGCTATGCAATTGCTTGAGAAACGATACAAAAGTTTGTAGCGAACAATTAAGAAAATTTATTGCGATCGCCAAGTCATGTTAAATTGAAGTAGATTGTTTTCTTGAAACACAAAATTCACCAGGCGCAACAACAAGTTTCCTCCCATCTCCTCATACTCAGAATCAAAAACAAGGAGGTAAAAGTTAAAATTTTTGCAAAATATGTGCATCAAGACATCAATTTTGACGAGGCTGTATGCCTTACCAGCTAAAACTTAGAAGCCTAATTGCATATCATTGCCAAAGTAAAAGTTAAAAAAATATGAATTGCATTTTTAGCTGAAAAAAAATGATATGTTGGATACAGAATTGAATTTCGCACGTATCTGGAGTAGTACGACATAGCCTGCTCCAGTTTTTCCCCCAAATCCCTTGCTATTTGTTGCTTTTGGCTGGATTTGAGGGCAATCTGAGTACACATTTAAATAACCCAAATCCAGTTTCAAGTGAATTAAAATCCTTGCTGGAAGCGAGTTTTGACTGAGTACAAAGAAATCCTGAACCCCCATCTCTAAACACTAGAACCCCAACCAAAAAATACTAGAACCCCTACCCGAAAAAATTTTTTTTAATTCTTGTAACTCTCAAAGAATTAGGATTTTTCCTATTTGAGTACAAGCTTAATAAATCCAATAAATTCTATCCTAGATAGACGCGTCGCCTGGGTCAAACAAGGCTGATATAAATCTTATATCGCCAATTACTTAACGCTCCTACACAAAAGCGCAGCGAAGAGTAAGTGGAGGGATGACATAGCACCGTGCCCCAAGTGAATAGAAGTCGTGGCTCAACGCACAATTCTCCCAAGAACCGAACGTTGACACACACCAGCCCAAAATCAAAGCCCAAAATCAAATATCTACCGCCTGCCCTACTTGATAACAAGTCGCCCTCACGAGTGCGTTTGCAGGCAGCGTGCAAGCCACGACTTCAATTTCCGGGCATAGAGAGTAGCCACTGCATCTCCCACAGTGGCAGCCAAGTCCACCGATCCTTTTGCGAAATTCAATGACATTACCGTCTACACAACTCGTCACCTCCAACGCTACGGACTCGACAACCCAAGCAAAATCCGGTGGTTGCGGCTGCGATAGCAGTACCACCGTGGAAATGGACGAAAAACTCCAAGAGCGCATTGCCAAACATCCCTGCTACAGCGAAGACGCCCATCACCACTACGCGCGGATGCACGTTGCAGTTGCTCCAGCTTGTAACATTCAATGCAACTATTGCAACCGCAAATATGATTGTGCTAACGAAAGCCGTCCTGGAGTAGTTAGCGAGTTGCTGACACCAGAAGAAGCAGCACACAAAGCCTTGGTAATTGGAGGCAAGATTCCTCAAATGACAGTTGTGGGAATTGCCGGCCCTGGCGACCCATTAGCGAACCCAGACAAGACATTCCGCACATTTGAGTTGATTGCCGAGCAAGCACCAGACATCAAACTTTGTTTATCTACCAATGGTTTAATGCTGCCCGACTACATCGATCGCATTAAACAATTAAATATAGATCACGTCACGATCACCATTAACATGGTAGATCCAGAGATCGGTGCTAAGATTTATCCTTGGGTTCACTACAAGCGCAGGCGTTACAGAGGCATTGAAGGCGCAAGAATTCTCCACGAAAGACAAATGGAAGGATTGCAAGCCCTCAAAGAAGCTGACATTTTGTGCAAAGTCAACTCTGTGATGATTCCTGGAATCAATGACCATCACCTAGTTGAAGTGAATCGAGTCATTCGTGAAAAAGGTGCATTCCTGCACAACATCATGCCATTGATTTCTGCACCGGAACATGGCACACACTTTGGTTTAACCGGTCAACGCGGCCCTACACCCAAAGAACTCAAAGAAGTTCAAGACAACTGCTCTGGTAACATGAAAATGATGCGTCACTGTCGCCAGTGTCGCGCCGATGCAGTCGGATTATTAGGAGAAGACCGCAGCCAGGAATTTTCCAAAGATAAATTCTTGGAAATGACTCCAGAATATGACGTAGAACAACGCGCTAGCGTTCATGAAGGCATTGAGAAGTTTAAAGAAGAAATTAAAGTAGCCAAAGAGAAGGCGCTAGCCGGCAAGAAATTTGCCAACAATCCTAAAATCTTAGTTGCAGTAGCAACCAAAGGCGGCGGATTGGTTAACCAGCACTTCGGCCATGCTAAAGAATTCCAAATTTACGAAGTGGATGGTAATGAAGTTCGCTTTATCAGTCATCGCAAAATAGACCAATATTGCCAAGGTGGATACGGCGAAGATGCTTCGTTTGAGTATATTATGAAAGCGATCGCAGATTGCAAGGCAGTTTTAGTTTCCAAAATTGGTAACTGCCCCAAAGAAAAATTGCAAGAAGCCGATATACAGACTGTTGAAGCTTACGACGTAATTGAGAAGGTTGCTTTGGAGTTTTACGAACAATACGTAAAGGAATTAGGGAATAGGGAATAGGGAATAGGGAGTAGGGGAAGATAACAGAGATGAGCGAGTCTGGGGAGATTATAAAAAAGCCTCCTACCCTTCCCACCCCTCCCACACTCCCACACTCCCCACTCCCTACTCACCACTCCCCACTCCCCATCCTCAAAAAGGAGAATAATCATGGCTTACAAAATTACTAGCCAATGTATTTCCTGTGATTTGTGTCTGTCTGTATGTCCTACCGGTGCAATCAAAATAGTTGATGGTAATCGCTGGATCGATCCCGAACTTTGCACAAACTGTACTGGTACCATTCATACAGTGCCTCAGTGTAAAGCTGGTTGTCCCACCTGTGACGGTTGCGTGAAACAGCCTGCTGATTATTGGGAAGGCTGGTTTGCCAATTACAATCGCGTCCTTGGAAAATTAACTAATAAACAAGATTACTGGGAACGTTGGTTTAACTGTTATTCACAGAAATACTCTGAACAATTACAAAAACGTCAACCCCGAACAATGAGAATAGAAGCCTAATAAGATAATTCGTAATTCGTAATTAGTAATTCGTAATGGAAAATTCAACTCAAAAATTACGAATTGCTGAAGCTTAAAAAATTACGAATTGCTGAAGCTTAAAAGTAAAGGGCAATGGAGCAAAGGAATCTTGTACAGACGCGATTCATCGCGTCTCCCGATTCATCGCGTCTCCTAACTCCTAACTAAATTATTCTGATATCAAATTACAAACAATGCAAAATAACTGCATCTATCTCGATAATAATGCTACTACCAAGGTAGACCCGCAAGTTGTAGAGGCAATGCTGCCTTACCTGACAGACTTTTATGGCAATCCCTCTAGTATGCATACCTTTGGCGGACAACTTGCCAAAGGCGTGAAAACAGCCAGAGAACAACTTGCTGCCTTATTGGGAGCTGATGAGTCAGAAATTGTCTACACCAGCTGCGGAACTGAGGGAGATAACGCCGCGATTCGCGCTGCATTGTTGGCGCAGCCAGAAAAGCGACACATCATCACCACTCAAGTCGAACATCCAGCAGTACTGAATGTCTGCAAACAATTGGAAACCCAAGGCTACAACGTTACCTACCTTTCGGTAAACGATCGAGGGCAGTTAGATCTCAATGAACTAGAAGCTTCCTTGACTGGTAACACAGCGTTGGTAACAATTATGTACGCCAACAACGAAACCGGTACGGTTTTCCCAATTGAGCAGATTGGGTTACGAGTGAAAGAGCATGGCGCTCTCTTCCACGTTGATGCGGTGCAAGCAGTGGGTAAAATTCCCATGAACATGAAGACTAGCACCATCGATATATTAACCCTGTCTGGTCACAAGCTACACGCACCCAAGGGAATTGGTGCTTTGTATATCCGACGTGGGGTGAGATTCCGTCCTTTGCTGCTTGGCGGACACCAAGAACGCGGACGCAGGGCGGGAACAGAGAATGTTCCAGGAATTATCGGCTTAGGCAAAGCTGCGGAACTAGAACTGTTACACTTGGAAGAAGCGACAAAAAGAGAAAGAAGGCTGCGCGATCGCCTAGAACAAACTTTACTCGCCACCATTCCCGATTGTGTAGTTAACGGTGACCCTACGCAGAGATTACCCAACACCACTAATATTGGCTTCAAGTACATCGAAGGTGAAGCAATTCTACTGTTATTGAACAAATTCGGTATCTGTGCCTCATCTGGTTCTGCCTGTACCTCCGGTTCCCTGGAACCTTCCCACGTCCTCCGGGCAATGGGCTTACCCTACACTACCTTGCATGGTTCCATCCGCTTCAGCCTTTCTCGCTACACCACAGAAGCTGAAATCGACCAAGTTATAGAAGTCATGCCCGGTATTGTAGAACGTCTACGTGCCCTCTCACCCTTCAAAAATGACGACGCAGGTTGGTTGCAAGGACAGTCATTAGTCACTAGTCATTAGTCATTGGTCATTAGTCATTGCTAACTGACTAATGACAAAGGACAAATGACGAAAGACAAATGACAAATGACAAATGACAAAGGATAAAAGTTATGTGGGACTACACAGATAAAGTATTAGAACTGTTTTACAATCCCCAAAACCAGGGAGAAATTGAAGAAGTCAGCGAACCTGGTGTTAAGGTTGCAACGGGCGAAGTCGGTAGCATTGCTTGTGGTGATGCTCTGAGATTGCACCTGAAAGTTGAAGTAGAATCTGATAAGATTCTGGATGCGCGGTTTCAAACCTTTGGCTGCACAAGTGCGATCGCTTCTTCTAGTGCATTAACCGAAATGGTCAAAGGTTTGACTTTAGATGAAGCTTTGAAAGTGTCCAACAAAGACATTGCAGATTACTTGGGTGGTTTACCAGAAGCCAAGATGCACTGTTCTGTTATGGGACAAGAAGCCTTAGAAGCAGCAATCTATAATTATCGTGGCATTCCTTTAGATAGCCATGATGACGATGATGAAGGCGCATTAGTTTGTAGTTGTTTTGGTATTAGCGAATCTAAGATTCGTCGCGTGATTTTAGAAAATAATCTCACTGATGCCGAACAAGTAACAAATTATGTAAAAGCTGGTGGCGGATGCGGTTCCTGTCTGGCGAATATTGATGATATTATTAAATCAGTAAGACAAGAAGCAACCGCACCGGATCTCAACAATTACGGCGTCAAAGTTGCCACAGAAATTGTAACTTCTAAGGAGCGATCGCTAACCAACGTCCAAAAGATTGCCCTCATTCAAAAAGTTCTCGACGAAGAAGTTAGACCCGTTCTAATTGCAGACGGAGGAGATGTAGAACTGTATGATGTAGAAGGCGATCGCGTGAAAGTGATTCTGCAAGGTGCTTGTGGTTCTTGTTCTAGTAGCACAGCAACTTTGAAAATTGCGATCGAAGCCAGATTACAAGATCGTGTCAGCAAAAACCTTGTAGTCGAAGCAGTTTAAAAATTCCTGTAGAGCTTACGTACTCTACAAATACGCCCGAATAAGCCTCAGCTAAGAACAGAAAGTAGGATTTGAATTGAATAATTGTCTCCACTCAATGTTTCATACCAATTCGTCAAAAGAAAGCTACAGATTGAAACCAAATCTTACTTTCTTAATTACGAATTACGAATTACGAATTACGAATTGGTATCAGTCCTACTCACAACCCACAGCATATAGGCAAAAGTCTTAAGCGCCTAATTGCAAATTCCGTCATTCAACTCGCTTCAAAGGAGACAAACATGAGTACATTGTACGAAAAAATTGGCGGAAAACCTACTATTGAGAAAGTAGTAGATGAGCTTCACAAACGCATTCTTGCAGATAACAGCCTCAAGGGTTTTTTCGCTAATACAGATATGGTCAAACAACGTAATCATCAGATTACTTTCTTCTCTCAAATATTTGAAGGGCCAAAGGAATACAGCGGTCGTCCAATGGACAAAACCCATGCAGGTATGGCACTACAGCAACCACACTTCGATGCGATCGCCAAATATCTGAGTGAATCAATGTCTGTAGCTGGAGTATCCGCAGATGATACAAAAGCTGCATTAGATCGAGTCTCGAACTTGAAACCCGCTATTTTGAACAAATAATCGGACTTAGAAATTGGTTGTTGACGAATATTTAAGTCAATTCCTACTAAGTTTTGCAAGCTGAAACACATTACGACGTATTTGTAAATTGCGTAATCTCTTAGTCATTAGTCAAATGACTAATGACTAGGACAAAAGACAAAATACAAATTACCAAAAGAAAACAAATTTAACTGGGAAATATATGCACTTACTTATCTATGTTTTGATTGTGGAGCGATCGCCACCAGCGATGTTCTACAAATCCTCACAGCCATAGCTCCGACAGGCGTGAGATCCTCAAACAAAAAAGACCCACCAACCAACCAATTGCAGGAAAACAAGAACAATGACTGACGAAAATATTAGACAGATAGCTTTCTACGGTAAAGGTGGTATCGGTAAATCTACCACCTCCCAAAACACCCTCGCAGCTATGGCAGAAATGGGTCAGCGCATCATGATTGTGGGTTGCGACCCCAAAGCTGACTCCACCCGTTTGATGCTCCACAGTAAAGCTCAAACCACAGTTCTTCACCTCGCTGCTGAACGTGGTGCAGTAGAAGATTTAGAACTCGAAGAAGTAATGCTCACCGGTTTCCGTGGTGTTAAGTGCGTGGAGTCTGGTGGTCCAGAACCCGGTGTAGGTTGCGCCGGTCGTGGTATCATCACCGCTATTAACTTCTTGGAAGAAGCTGGTGCTTACCAAGACCTAGACTTCGTATCTTACGACGTATTGGGTGACGTTGTGTGCGGTGGTTTTGCTATGCCTATCCGTGAAGGTAAAGCACAAGAAATCTACATCGTTACCTCTGGTGAAATGATGGCGATGTACGCTGCTAACAACATCGCTCGTGGTATTTTGAAATATGCTCACTCCGGCGGCGTGCGTTTGGGTGGTTTGATTTGTAACAGCCGTAAAGTTGACCGGGAAATCGAATTGATCGAAACTTTGGCTGAACGTTTGAACACTCAAATGATTCACTTCGTACCCCGCGACAACATCGTTCAACACGCAGAATTACGCCGGATGACTGTTAACGAATACGCACCCGACAGCACACAAGGTAACGAATACCGCGCACTAGCTAAGAAGATCATCAACAACGACAAGCTCACAATCCCCACACCAATCGAAATGGATGAGCTAGAAGCATTGTTGGTTGAATTCGGTATTCTTGATGATGATACCAAGCACGCAGACATCATCGGTAAAACTGCTGCTGAAGCACCTGTTAGCTAACTAAACTCTGATGTAGAAAAAGGAAAAGGAAACAATTGCATAATTTACCTTTTACCTTCTTTCTACCGATTACCTGTATCCCCCAAGGGGACTGCAAGTCCCCAACCCCACAGGGGACGAAGTTCCCCTTCCTATCCCCGTTCCTTAGGAGCTAGAGAGGCAAAAATGACTCCTCCAGAAAATCAAAACATCATCGAAGAAAGAAAAGAACTAATTAAGGAAGTACTAAGCGCTTATCCCGAAAAAGCAGCGAAAAAACGGGAAAAGCACCTAAACGTATACGAAGAAGGTAAGAGCGATTGCGGCGTTAAATCTAACATCAAATCTCTTCCTGGTGTAATGACCGCTCGTGGTTGTGCTTACGCCGGTTCTAAGGGTGTGGTTTGGGGTCCTATTAAGGACATGATCCACATCAGCCACGGGCCTGTAGGTTGCGGTTACTGGTCTTGGTCTGGTCGTCGTAACTACTACATCGGCACCACAGGTGTAGACACCTTTGGTACTATGCACTTCACCTCTGACTTCCAAGAACGCGATATCGTTTTTGGTGGTGACAAAAAACTCACCAAACTAATCCAAGAATTGGAAGTTCTTTTCCCCCTTAACCGTGGTGTTTCCATTCAATCTGAATGTCCCATCGGTCTAATCGGGGATGACATCGAAGCAGTAGCTCGGAACACATCCAAAGAAATTGGCAAGCCAGTTGTTCCCGTTCGTTGCGAAGGTTTCCGGGGTGTTTCTCAGTCCTTGGGTCACCACATCGCTAACGACATGGTGCGTGACTGGGTGTTCACCAGAGCCGACAAAGAGAAAAAAGAAGGCAAATTACAATTCGAGTCTACTCCTTACGACGTAGCAATTATCGGTGACTACAACATCGGTGGTGATGCTTGGGCTAGCCGGATTCTGTTAGAAGAACTAGGCTTGCGCGTAGTTGCTCAGTGGTCTGGTGATGGTACAATCAACGAAATGTTGATGACACCGAATGTGAAGATGAACTTGATTCACTGCTACCGTTCGATGAACTACATCAGCCGTCACATGGAAGAAGCTTATGGTATACCCTGGTTGGAATACAATTTCTTCGGCCCCACCAAGATTGCTGAATCTTTACGGGAAATCGCTTCTAAATTTGACTCCAAGATCCAAGAAAACGCTGAGAAGATCATCGCTAAATATCAGCCTACAATGGATGCGATCGTTAACAAGTATCGCCCCCGTTTGGAAGGTAAGACCGTTGCGATGATGGTTGGTGGTTTGCGTCCTCGCCACGTTGTACCCGCTTTCCAAGATTTGGGTATGAAGATGGTCGGTACAGGTTATGAGTTCGCTCACAACGACGACTACAAACGTACCACCCACTACATCGAAAACGGCACCATCGTTTACGATGACGTTACCGCTTACGAATTCGAGGAATTTGTAAAAGCACTCAAGCCAGATTTAATTGCTTCTGGTGTGAAAGAGAAGTACGTCTTCCAAAAGATGGGTCTACCCTTCCGTCAAATGCACTCCTGGGATTACTCCGAACCTAGCGATCGCTCTTACAAGCCAATTGAATCAACATTTTTTAGCTGTCGGAGAAAAAAGAGCCTATTTCTAGCCTAAATGCAAATTACAGGATTATTCACTAACAATCTGTTTTGATGCTTTAGATAATATAACTCTTATAGAGTCTGGTTTTTAAATTTGAAAAGCATTTTCCTTAAAGAAAAACTGTTAAATAAAAGACTATTTTAAATGACAATTTTTTAGATTAAATGGGGCGATCGCGTGATAGGGGTGGAAGCAGATATTGGCAAAAGGGGAGTACAGATACTTCCGTACTCCCCTTATTATTAATTATACAACGAAGGAGTATTTCAGGCTTCTGCTCCTTCTAAGTCTTGATCGTCCGAACCGAACAAATTACCAATAGCCTCATCGTGTCGCTCCCAACCTTCTTCCCAAGCTTCAATTCCCTTTTCAGTTACATATTCGCCAACTTTTTGGCCTGCTGCTGTTGCTGCTCCTGTTACAAAAGCTACTCCGACTCCGGTTGCAATAGTCGATATAGGTTCTGCCATCTCTAAAGACCTAGTGAAAAACTATATTTTTAAGTGTAACCAGAAACACATGAAGCATCAGTACGAAATAAATAAAGATTAGGTTTAATTTCTTTATCGAAATAGATATTATAGTCTAGGCAAAATACGTAGTCGTAGGGTGCGTTGTCGCGTAGCGCAACGCACCACATAAATCATGGGCATCCTAAAAACAAATGTCATCTCCTCATATCTATGCCCAATTACCGCAGACTCCATATTTCTGGAGCTACTTACTTCATCACCCAAGTTACTTACCAACGACAACCTTGGCTTTGCTCTGATATCGGACGTACTGCTGTTCGTGCTGCCCTTGGACATGTCAGAAAAAATTATGCTTTTTCCATTGATGCATTTGTTCTTTTGCCCGATCATTTTCATACTTTATGGACTTTGCCTGCGGGAGATAGTAATTTATCGATGCGAATGCTTTTGATCAAACGTTTTGTGACTAAATACTACGGGCATCAGCTAGGGCTTGATGTGGCTATCTCCCGTTCACGAGAAAAACGAAAAGAAAGAAATTTATGGCAACGCCGTTTTTGGGAGCATCTAATTAGAGACGATGTTGATTTTGCTAATCATTGTGACTATATTCACTATAATCCTGTACGGCATCAACTCTGTGAATCACCACAAGAATGGGCTTTTTCGAGTGTTCATCGTTTTATCCAGCAGAACATTTACTCGTTAGATTGGGGTAACAGTGGTAAGGTTCAACTTGTGTCTGATATTTGGGATGTTTAAAATCATGGTGCGTTGCGCTTCGCGACAACGCACCCTACTGAATTACTACGGGCATCAGCTAGGGCTTGATGTGGCTATCTCCCGTTCACGAGAAAAACGAAAAGAAAGAAATTTATGGCAACGCCGCTTTTGGGAGCATCTAATTAGAGACGATGTTGATTTTGCCAATCATTGTGACTACATTCACTATAATCCTGTACGGCATCAACTCTGTGAATCACCACAAGAATGGGCTTTTTCGAGTGTTCATCGTTTTATTCAGCAGAACATTTACTCGTTAGATTGGGGTAGCAGTGGTGAGGTTGAACCTGTGTCTGATATTTGGGATGTTTAAAATGATGGTGCGTTGCGCTTCGCGATAACGCACCCTACTGAATTACTCAATCATCTTTGGTTTCGTACAGTCAGTTTAATGGCGATCGCCTTTACTCGATAACCAGCTTGCGATCGCCATTTATAAGCGATCGCAACTCATAAATTGCTGCATTCTCACGGTGTACGATCGCCACCAATCACTAAATCACTGCCCGTTAATCCGAATTAAGTCTGTCAAAATATTATCCAAACTACCGTTAACTTGAATGCGATCGATTTTCTCTGCAATGCGTTCTAAAACTTCGAGTTCCTTGAGACGCAAGGCTACAGGGTTATCCTCCATCACTTTGGCAGTGTTTAACATACTGCGGGTGGCGGCGGTTTCTTCTCTGCGTCTGACTACGTTTGCTTGAGCGGCTTTTTCTGCTTCCACAACTTTGCTCAAGATAGTCTTAATCTCGCCAGGTAAGATAATATCTTTGACGCCTACAGAATCTACTTCGATTCCATAGTCTGCGGTTTTCTGGCGGATATATTCGGATATACTTCTGTCAATTGCACCTTTATCTTCTAATAAGGCATCTAAATTGCGTTCGCCGATCGCACCACGCAATGCAAATTGTAATTCTTTGTATAAGAAGCCGGCAATATCTGACAAGCCGCTTTTTGCTCTCAACGGATCGAGGATGCGGAAGCCAGCTGTCAAATTTAAACGCAGAGGTACTTTATCCTTAGAAAGGATGTCTTGACCTGATACTTCCATATTTTGCAGTCGCAAGTCGATGGTTTCAGTTAAAAAAGAGCGTCCAAATAACCACCAAGCGTGTATACCTGGCGATCGCTGTCCTTGAAACTCTTGATTAATGTATAATAGTCCGATATGCTGTGCGGGTACTTGGCAAATATGCAAACAGTTGCGACTGAGCAATTTCACATCTGCTGAACCTTCAACCAACTCAGCCACTAAGCGAGACTCTAACTGAGCATCAGTGCTGATGTCGATGATTTCCACCTCAACACCTTGCCAAAAGAGTTTGCGGCTAGTGGGTGGCAAAATCGAAATAACTTTCCCTCGATACCGCACAATTGCAACTTGCCAATTCAGTAATTGTACTGTTTGGCAGTAAGCAGCAATAAAATCTGGATGTTTTTCAATTAGGACATCTTCTAGAGGAAAGTCTGGGTTAGGTACAATTCGGCTGAGAGTTCGGACAGAAACATCCCGATCTACTGACCAAAAAGCATATTCTCCAGGTTCTAGAGGTCGGACAAAATCATTTTGCACGTACAGTAAACCAATTTCATACTCGGAAATTTGGAACTTTTTCACTCCATTCAAGCTGATTTTACGTAGTTGCTGCACAAAAGAACTAGGCAATTCTAAGCTTTCTTCTAAGTTGAAGATATAAGATTCTACCTCAATAAAACCACGCCAAAAAGCTACCAATTGATTTGGTGCAACGCTTACCCAATTCTGACCGTAGCGTACTAAAGCCGCTTGGTTGTATGCAGTTCTGACAATCAATAAATGTTGTTGCAGTTCAGTCTGATGATTCCGCAACAACAGTTCTAGGTTTTCAATTTGAGCTTGTGGCTGGTTGAGGTCGTAGGTTTTAACTTGCCAATGGCGACCAAAATAAGTGTGTGTACCAGGCTGTAAAATTTTCTTGAAGTCGCTGCGATGGTATAGGATACCGATTTCGTTAGGTTTAATATAAAATGTTTCCCACATAGTAATTTGCATAGATAATTTGAGTGATATTTTAGGTAAGCTGCACCGATACAATCACACATTTATAACCTTGCTTGAAACTAAATAGCACCTGTGATTCAAATCGTAGTTTTAGAGCTTAAGTACTGGAGTAGACAGAATCGATCTTGATTTAGCCGCTCAAAGACTACTTGCTCTGTGTTTGTTGGAGTTTACAAACCTATAGACAAAGGCTAAGGATTTGTTTTAGCTTTATGTATTATTATACTACATTGTATTCTAATAGTGCAGATGTTTACAGCCCTGTAGAGACGTTGCACTGCAACGTCTCTACAACGATAAATCATGGATTTTAGCGTCTAATCCACATAATGCGTGATTTTGAAGTGGATATAATGTTTAAGTTGAGATCCAAGATGTCAAAAAACGTAGTTTTCCTGGGGTTATATCATGTCCGCGTAATTAGTTATAATTCCCGCATCTGTGCAAAAACCACGAAAACCTCTTTCCCCCTACCCCCTGCTCCCCTGCGGTCTTAATGATAAGTCTTTAACCGGACACGATATTATTCCCATTGCAGACGCTATTTCTGTGGCAGTATTATATTCAGCTAAACCATGCGATCGCAAAACTGCTGAGTCACTTTCCAAGCTTTCTACATTACCCTCAATCGCTAGTGGAGTAATGGTTAAATTTGTGCTGTACATAATACAAAAGATTTTTTTACTCTGCTAATGCAAGTGTTTACAGTTGAGGTGCGGGCAAAAGTTTCTCCAGAACTGGATTAAGATTGCTGTGACTTTCCCCAGCAATGTGGAGAAAGATAACTGCGCTCAAATACGCCGTTCTATTTGCCAATTCAAAATCTCCGTAGAGAAATCGACTGTGGAAAACGAAGGGACATACTCAAGTTAAAGAGAAATACAGTTGCGCTAGCTCCTTGACTGTAGCCATCAAACACCACCTTGGGAGTGATGAAGGACAGCAAAACACTTGCACCGCAGAGTTGAGAAAATGGGGGTCTCGAACCTTTTGGGATTCGTACCATATTGGCTACCTTTACAGGGTAGTGTCTTTTAACCCGGACAGGGTTGGGTGAAAGTATAGGAATCGAACCTACAACAAATCGATTATGAGTCGATCGCTCTTCCAATTGAGCTAACTTCCTTTGGTGTTTGATACAGGAGTCGAACCTGTGACACATCGATTATGAGTCGATCGCTCTGCCAACTGAGCTAATCAAACGATGGCATAGTTTAAAGTACTCAGCGATATACGCTCATACCAAAGGTTGGCGCACCGGTCAGGCAGATGGAACCCGAACCATAGCTTTGTAACTTTGTTACTATCCCGTTCAAATTTAGCATAAAGAGGCTGGGGACTGGGGATTGGGTATTAGGAAAGTTCTTTCCAAATCTTAATTCTTAATTCCTAGTCCCCTTCACTCGAAGGGTAATTACAAACTCAGTTCCCTGACCTAAGGTTGAATTGACGGCGATCGCTCCATGATGTTTTTCTACGACAATTTGATGGGCGATCGCTAATCCTAATCCCGTTCCTTTACCAACGGTTTTCGTGGTAAACAAATGGTCAAATATTCGTCTTTTTACTTCATCTGGCATACCCACACCGTTGTCTCGAATCTGAATTACCACTTGTTTTCCAGATTCATCCAATTGAGTTTGGATTTCAATTTGATTTGGATGAGCTTTGATATCTTCAAAAGTGCGTTTTTGGTTTGCTTCTTCCAAAGCATCAATGGCATTTGCCAGGATATTCATAAACACTTGATTGAGTTGTCCGGGGAAACATTCAATGGCGGGGATATTTCCGTAGTTAGTGACAACTTCAATTGCAGGTCGAAATTCGTTGGCTTTCAAGCGATGTTTGAGAATTAAAATCGTGCTATCAATGCCTTCGTGGATATTTGCACTTACCTGATAATCTCGATCGGCTCTGGAAAAGGTGCGGAGGCTGGTGCTGATACTTTTAATGCGATCGCACCCCAGTTTCATAGAGTCAATTATTTTGGGTAAGTCTGCGATCAGATAGTCTAAATCTATTTCTTCGGCATGATCGCTAATTTCTGTTTCTGGGGCCCGGTGGCGATATAAATTTAGATGTGCAATCAAGTCTTCAATAGTTACCTTGGCTTCATTCAAGTTACCAGAAATAAAGCCGACTGGATTGTTAATTTCGTGTGCCACCCCAGCAACTAAGTTCCCCAATGCAGACATTTTCTCACTTTGTACCATTTGCAATTGAGTTTCTTGGAGGTTGTGCAGAGCTTGTTCTAACTGAGTTGTCTGTTCGTGCATCTGACTCAACAAGTTCGCCTGCTCCAAAGCCACACTTAATTGAGCAGCAATTTGCTTGGTAAATTGAATGTCCTCAACAGACCAGTTGCGTGGCTGTCTGCACTGATGAATACACAGCAACCCCCACAAGTCGCCTCGCCACAAAATCGGAGCCGCCAGATTTGCTTTTACCTCAAAGCGCTCCAGCACTTCTCGGTAGCAGTCTTTAACTTCAGTTTCAGCAAGATTGCACAAAGCGTAAACTCGCCCCTGGCGATAGTACTCGGCGTATAGTTCGCCAAAGCAATGATCCTTGACTTTGGCTTGTAGGGCACAAGGAAATTCGGGTAAAACATCTTCAGCGACGACTTGTCCCTCATTATATTTAGATGTTAAATCAAATTCATAGATGCTCACCCGATCTGCATCTAAAATCTGGCGCACCCGCTGGGTGACAACTGTGAAAATGGTGTTGACATCGAGAGAGCGCCGGATGTCCCAAACAACTTCATAAAGTAGCTCTTGCCCTTTGAGTAATCTTTCCAAGCTTTGGCTATATACTTGAGCTTTATCGTATAGTCTGGCGTTTTCTAAAGAAATAGCAGCTTGGGCGCACAGAAAGGTGTTAACCAAAAGGCGATCGCGGCTAAATACGTTTTTAGTGGAGCGATGTTCTAAATATAATATGCCAACCATTGTGCTTTGATTGAGAATTGGCGTACATAACAGACTCTGGGGCTGGTGCTGTAGGATGTATTCATCGATTATCCCAAGAGTGTCTGTTTGGCAATCATTAATAATGGTCGGTTTTTGCGTCCGTCTGACGTATTGAATCAGCCGCACTGGGACTAAGTTTGAGTCTGAAAGTGGCGTGCTTTGCAGATCTGCTATGGGCGATAGCGAAGCGTTAGCGAGTCTTGTCTGCGACACGCTACGCGAACGAGCGTCAGAACTGCCCAATTCTAGCCGAGTGACGGCACGAATTTGCCATTCATCCTCGTCAGGTAGCAATAGCACACAGGTTTCGGCTCCAGAACTTTCCAGAATAATTCGGGTCAAGCTGCTAATTAACTCTTCTACCTTGATGCTGCTGGAAATCGCTTGGGCTGCTCTGAGAACAGACGCAAAATCTAAGGTATCCACAAGGCTAGTGCTATCACTAGAGAGTTGAGTTGACCACTGGGCAACAGTTTCCAGGGAATTGAAGTTAAATTTGTGTTGATTTAAGATAGGTTGGAGTAGCTGTTGATAGCGAGTTTCTAAGTCAATAATTTTGGCTTTTGCTCCCCACAGGGCATAACCGTAGTAAGCTTCTTGTAGGTAGCTTGCGGCCACCTTCTCTTTGCCCCAGTCTAAGTAAAATCGCGCGGTTAGCTCGTTGGCAAGGGCTTCTTCTTGGATATAGCCGTTGAATTTGGCTCCTGTGATGGCGCGATCGTAATATTCCATTGCCTGTGCTCGTTCGCCCAAAACGCGATGATACTCCGCCGCCACCAAATCATATTTATGCTGGAAGTTCATTGGGGCATGGGTAGCCCAGTATTGGAGTTTTTCTTGGTTGGTTGCGATGCGTTGCTGAATCTCGTGCTGTTGTGGGGCTGAGAGTTGTTTAAATACTGCTAGTTGAGCTAAAGAATCATAAAAGTGAAAGATGGGTACATACACAAAAGCCAGCACAGCATCTAAATATTCTTTTGCTTGTTCTGCCTGGTTAGCGGCGGCTTCAAACTCCAAAAACAAATAAGATACAACCATTTTGTTAATCCACAGAAATGCTAATCCGGTGCGATCGCCTGCTGCTTCATGTAATGGAAGTTGATGTTGTTCGTTGTAAGCCGCACCCTTCAAAACTAAAACATCATCGGCATCCCCCATTAAATTCAGTAAAATTTGTCGAGCTAACTGGGAATAAGTCAAAGCTAGATGTTGCTTGAGGTGCTGGAGGGCTTCGCAATATGCTGTCATTTCTGACTCTAGCTGAGTCAAGTTTTGCCCTGCAAAGTATGAGTAGAAACCGTAATTATACGCAGAGTAACTAGCAAAAGCTAAATCGCCTACATCTAAACAATCATAATAAGCAATCTGTAAGGCGTGTAATGTTTCACTCAAGTGCATTTTCCAATGTCTTGTATACAAATACACTAGCAATGAACTTTTTCCTTTTAATTGGGAATTTTGCTGACGTGATAGCAAATCGAGGGATAACTGACCGAATTCATAACCTAATTCAACGTTGCCAATGACAGCACACATCAATATCCCATAGGAGGCATAGGCAAAGCTGGAGGTTGACTCGTTGCCATAGACAACAGATAAATAAACCTTTTTTAAAATTACCAGTAAATACAGCAGCGGTTCAAACACATAAGCGGAGGGTGCTACGGATGTTAAAATACGAGCTGCCGCTAGGATGTTTACATCTGTTGCTTCTGGTAAATCGAGTAATTCACTAGGTAATCGTCCTGCAATAACTTCTGAAACAGCATCAAAAGCAGCAGTTACATGTTCTTGGTTGGGAACTGGAGGCAAGTGTACGCCTAATTGTTCTAAGATATTCAGTGCTGTGGCGATCGCTTGCGCCAATTCACCTTGGGAAGTAAATGCTTCCAGCTTCACCTCGTAAACGCTGACTCGATCTAATGGTGTTTTGGCATAGACGAGGACAAGGTGAGCAAAATCCTGCATCTGCTCTAGATCGCCACTCAAATATGCGGCTTCTGTGGCGATTTGGTGCAATGCCAAAGTCAACTCGTATTCATTTTGCCAACTCTCTTGGTTTAGTAACCGAATGCCGACTTTAGCGTAATCCATCGCAGCAGTATAGGCAGTAGCTAGTTTTGCCTTCCGACTTGCCATGAGGTTGAACTGCGCCAAGGCGTGACGTTCGTTTGATTGGGTAATTAGTTCTGCTGCAACGTTGAGTTGACTGACAATTTCAAAAATTCGTTCTTCTCGGTTGGCTTCGGGTGTCTGATTCAAAAGTAACTGTCCGATTTTCAAATGAACAGCTTGTTTTTCATCAACGGGAATCAGCGAATATGCTGCTTGGTGCACCCGATCGTGTAAAAACTTGTAATGACAGGATTCAGCAGAAGCTACTATAGTGTCGGATTCTTGCGAATGACTCTCCCAACTTGTGATTTCAGAGTTATTGATAAATTCTGAATTCTGACTCCTGACTTCTGAATTCCGCTGATAAAATTTATAAATCTCACTTTGGGGTAAAATCAAACCTTCTTGTAAGGCTTTCCATAAACTTGCTGCAACTTCGATTTGAGACTGTTCGCAAGCGATCGCCAGTGTTTCTAAATCAAATTGATTGCCAATACAAGCCGCTAACTGCAATACAAATTGGGTAGATTCTGGCAGTCTTTGTAATTGAGATGCCATGAATTCCACGACATCATCTGTCAGTGCTTGCTGATTTATTTGTGCAATGTTGCATTGCCAACCCCCCGTAGCCCCTCCTTGCCAAGGGGGGGTTGGGGGGGTAAACTCAATCAACCCATCTTGGTGTAATGCTTTGAGAAATTGCGTACTAAAAAATGGATTTCCTTGAGTTTTCTGATGTACCAGTTGTGATAGTGGAAATGCTGCTTCTTCTGCACAATCTAGTGTATCAGCTATTAATTGATTTAATTTTAACTGGCTTAAAGGTTTGAGGTTAATAGTGTTACATAGGGCATTTAATTTAATCTCATCTAAGAGTAACATTAAAGGATGAGCAGGCGAAACTTCATTATCTCTATAAGCTCCAATAATTAATAAATATCCATAATTAGCATCGCTGACTAATAGCTTAATCAGTTGTAAAGAAGCTGAATCTGCCCATTGTAAATCATCTAAAAATATTACTAAAGGGTGTGCTTTTGTGCTAAATAATTGCAGAAATTTATGAAATATTAAATTAAATCTATTTTGAGCAGCAGTACCAGATAATTGTGGGGCTGGTGGTTGTTTGCCAATGATTTTTTCTAATTCAGGGATGACTTCAATAATTATCTGTCCATTTTCACCTAATGCCTCAATAATTTGGGTTTGCCATTGTTGCAATTTCTGGTCAGTTTCTGTGAGCAATTGTGCGATTAAATCGCGCAAAGCTTGTACAAAAGCAGATAGGGGAGTGTTGCGATTTAATTGGTCAAACTTGCCTTTGATAAAGTAACCGCGTTGGCGAACGATTGGTTTGTGGACTTCATTTACCACTACGGTTTTGCCGATACCAGAAAAACCAGCGACTAGCATCAGTTCTGTTGTGCCTTTACTGACGCGATCGAATGCTGCTAACAGTGTTTCGACTTCTTCTTCACGACCGTAAAGTTTTTCGGGAATAATGAAGCGATTGCACACATCCTGCTGTCCAATCTTAAAAGCAGGAATGCTACCAAATTCCTGCCGCGCCTGTTGACAACGTTCTAAGTCATGCTTGAGTCCCAAAGCACTCTGATAGCGATCCTCAGCATTTTTGGCCATCAACTTAGACACAATATCCGAAACCACAATGGGTACTTTTGAATTCACCTCAGCTACAGGTACGGCAGATTTGGCAATATGACAATGCACCAATTCAATTGGGTCATCCACCGCAAAGGGAAGTTGTCCTGTCAGCAGTTCGTAAAACGTTACTCCTAAAGAATAAAAATCGCTACGGTAGTCAATTCCTCGGTTCATGCGTCCAGTTTGTTCTGGCGACAAATAAGCCAGAGTCCCTTCTAAAACATTGGGATTTTGGATTTCTTGGTTTTCTCTAGGCAATAACGAGGAAATACTGAAATCAATCAGCTTTACTTCCTTAGTTTGAGGTTGAATCAGAATATTAGCTGGTTTGAGGTCTTTGTGAATCACTCGACTCTGATGCAGTTCCGAAAGCGTCTGTGCCAATTGCACAGCAATATTTAGAAAATCCTCAATTTCCAAGGTGCTGCGATGGTTAGTATCTGTTGTGCCTTGTTTGAGATAATTTGCCAGAGAAACACCGCCGACATCCTCCATTACCAAAGCATAGCCTTGACGATATCGTTCTAGCGCCAATGGTTTAACCACACTTTTAACAGCAAGATTTTGGGCAATTACATACTGGTTGCGAAACCGGACTAATTCTGTAAATGTCGGGTATTCTTCTCGCACCAGTTTAATAATCACCGGACATTCGTCAGCTAAGCGAATACCTTGATAAACTAGTGTGCGCGACCCAGCATATAGCTGATTTCCAATCTGATAACCTGGCAAATTAACAGTGAAATTCTTCATTCCATACTCTCAGATTAAACTGCGATCGATTCTTATTTCAGAGTACCCAGACTGAGAAAGAAATTCACAAGAATATAGGGAGTATGGAATAGCTATATTTCAATTATCCATTCAAATGTAGAAACGTTGCAATGCAACGTCTCTATCAAATATTTTGTGGTTAAACGACAAATTTTATTTAGAGAGCAAGTTTATTATTCAAGAGCCTGAATTGCTTTAATAATTTTTAAATCAGATCCAGGAGCATTATTATCAATTACTAAATCCCAGTTATAACTAACCTGAGCAGCAATTTTATTGTATTCTTGTACTTTGTTGGCAGATATTGGAATATGCTCGGCACTATCTCGATTTATAAATCGTTCTAAGCACTTATCTAATGCACATTGAACTTGAATGAATTTTATCTGATACTTATTGTTTAAAGACTAATATAACTTAGCAAAACCCTCTCCTGCACCCAGGGATTCTATCATTACTTTGTTATTGCTTTTAAACAAGCGATCGATTTCTTCCTCAACAATATCCCATCCATCGCGATCGCTGGCTCTATTCCGCAAATGATTCACCCATATTGGCTCTACAGAAATAAATTTGATTGCCGTATGAGCATTAACCAAGGTTCCAATATAAGTTTTACCTGCTCCTTTTGGCCCAATCAAGATGAATAACGTTTTCATGGTAGGACTTATATTACAACCTGAAAGTAAGTTGTAAACAAAATTTATTGCCTATTGCCTATAATTTAGTCTGGAAAAGCTAAACCAGTCATAGGGTCGCGAATATATAGTCCTAGTGTGAGACTACGGATTGCTTCATCCCAAACGGGTATTAGTTGTTCTGCTTGATCTGCCCAAAAATCGAATGTAATCAAGCACTGAACATTCGACCCCAAACCAATGCAAATCCGCGAAAAAGCTTCGCGTGGTTCTTCTTGAGTATCAATAAACTTAATCTCTGTCCAGACAATTTTGGCGGTTTGGCGCTTGACGGTAATAATTTCTCCCTTTTCAATGGGGTTGCGGCTGTCGTCTTCTACAACTTTTCTCAAGGTAGATTTGAGTGGAAACTGACTCCAATCATTGGGAGGTAACTGATTAAAAGATACTTCTAGACAGCAATCATCGTTGGGGGGTTTTTTATCCATGAACTTGAAGGATTTTTCTTGTGGCTCAAAAACCCAATCCTGAGGGACATTGAAGCGAACAGCCCCGCGATTGGCAACAAATATTTTGTAGCCTGATGGAGATTCCCAGCGATGGTCAGGCTTTAGTTCAAGCGTTTCTTTTATCCACTGGAGATTGCTTTTTTTGCGCTTTGCCATAGTGTTTTGCGATCTTTGGTGAAAAAGGGCACGACTAAACAGCCTGTCGTAGGGAAAAGTTTTAGCAGCAATTGACGCCGTAGACGCTTTGCGGTGAAGCAGCGCGGTTTTGGGGGTTTCCCTCATGAGCGACTGCTGAACCCCAAGGGCTTACCGCAGGCATCTAAGGTTTTAAAGACGGATATCGCCCTTTTTGTTAATGTTACCAAATTGCTATAGAAATCTGCTTTGATTAAGAAAATTTCTTTGCGTGGTGTGCTTCGCGCAATACAAGCCCCATAAAGACGTAATAGGCGACTTGTACTGAGCGTAGTCGAAGTATAAGCAACAGCAAAGCAGGCTTTTTGAGCTTTAATTAGCTTCGCAAAAATCAAAAATGAATTCCATATAAATTGGAATAACTCTTATATTAAAGAAAGAAAGAAATAATATTTTATAAATTTTACTTACATTAAGAGGCTATTTATAAAGTAAAAATAAAATTATTGTAGGGTGTGTTAGGCGCGTATTTTGAGATCGCTTGTCACGAAAAATATGAGATGAGCGCCTAACGCACCGTCTTATATAGCGGTGCGTTAGGCTAAAGCCGTAACACACCCTACTTAAGATTTACTTTATAAATGATCTCTAAGTAATCCAAAGGAATACTCAGCGTTGTGATTAAATTTTCAGCTTTCACGATTAAAATCTTAGCAGCAGTATTCATGGTTATGGATCATGTGTGCTATTTGCTGTTGCCACAGTTATTAATATTGCACCTGATTGGGCGATTGAGCTTTCCCCTTTTTGCATGGTTGCTGGCTGAAGGCGAAAAACACACCCAAAATATATACCGCTATGGAAGTAGACTATTAATTGCAGCAATTATATCTCAGCCAATCTACACTGTTGTTTTCAAGAGCTTTACACTTAATATTCTTTTTACGCTTCTTCTTGGGCTTGGAATGTTGCGCTTAGTAAATCGTTGTTCGCAATTATGGCAGAAATTAACAATCACTGGATTATGTGCAATCGTCGCTGAAATCTTGGATTTTGAATATGGAGCATATGGGATTGGGGTAATTCTATTGATGTCTCAAAAAGACAACCTGAAGCCGAAAGTATGGTTGCTCTATTGGTGCATCTTTCACTTAGTTTTAGTAGTAATATCTAGGATTTCTTTAATTCAAAGCTATGCAGTTTTTTCAGGATTCATTGTTTTTCAATTCAATGGCAAACAAGGTTCGCGAGCTAGATGGTTTTATCTGTTTTATCCGGCTCATTTAATAATTTTAGGTATAATTAGTTATTTCATATCGTCCAGGTAGAATTGAGGATTTGATAAGCGATCGCCTAACTCCTCAAGCAACGCCATAATCTGTGTACTGCCTTTTATACGGTGGCTGTAATCCCAAAACGATGTCGTCTTTGGGAACACCCATCTTGACTTACTTGCAAAACGTTGTAAATGTAGAGACTAGCAATTGCAACGTCTCTACAAAGATTTTGATTAGACCAAATCTAGTGAACCTGTATATCCTTTGAGAATTCCCAAAGAACCACTAGATGAATTAATTAGTGTGTCTTTTCCGATTTGGGTGAAGCTGGCGTTTAAGCCATTGACATTTAAGCGATCGCTGCAACTAAAGTTATAGATGGTAGCAAAACCACTGCTTCCCAAAATCACTGTATCTGTTCCTTCACCCAAATAGACCTTATCATTTCCCCCGCCTTTTACCTCTAAAGATGAATCAAACAGGTTTGTATCCTGGCTTAAAGGTTGGGGTAAACAAACCGTCTCTCCGCGCAGATTGATTACATTATTGCCGTTTCCCAGTCGGATAGTATCATCACCCGAACCGGCAAAAATTAAATTATCGCCTGAACCAGACTGAATAATGCTGTTAGTATTGTTTGTAATAATTGTATCGTTACCATTACCTGAATAAATTTTGGCAGAACTTAAGCCGGGGATACCAACAGCGAGAATAAAATCCTCACCTTTGCCTGTTCTAATTGTAGTTTCACCATAGGGAAAAACGGCAATTTGATTGTCACCATCTCCAGCTATGATGCTTTGGTTATAGGATGGCGAACCACTGTCAAAGATATAAGTCAATACTGAAACTTCACTGGTGATAACATCATTTCCTGAGCCTGTCCTAATATTGGCATTTCCGGCTCCTAAAAAAATTAAATTGTTGCCTTTTCCGGCATAAATAGTTCGGTTAGCAAATCCACTTAAATAGAAAATATCGTCCCCCGATCCTGCTGAAGCAACTAATTTGGGAATTGCGCCCAAGCCAATAATATTATCATCAGCATCGAACAGATAGTTTCCACCATAATCATCTAAAAAGTTGTTTCCACTGCCCAAACGAATTGTGCGATCGCCTGCTCCTGCACTAACGCAATCATCTCCATTGCCAGTATAAACGGTTGCTTTAAAATCATTATAATTGCATGGCAATGGACTAGTTTGTAAAACCTCACCACTAAAAATACTACTCTCAAAATTAAGTGTGAGGTCTACTTTTCTTCCTAATAAAACAACATCATTGCCATCTCGTGTATTTACAATATTGTTGTTACCTTCTACAACGAACCAGTCGGAATCGTTAGTACCACTAACTCTTTGATCGCTCTCTTTAATGATTTCTTGAGTATAGGTAATCCCGCGAAAAATGGGGTTTGTCATAGAAATTTCCTTGAAAGCTCAATCCAGTTTTATGAAGCGTAAAAGTAATCTAGATGAGCTATTATTCTCAAAAGCTGAAGAGAATCCGGTAAATTTTCGATAATTTTTCCTATAAAGGTGAGTATCCAATACGGTTCGGTTAAAGGGGAAAGGGAAAAGGGAAAAGGGTAATTTCAAACCTTTCCCCTTTTCCCTTTCCCCTTTTCCCGGCCCACATCAGAAATGAAAAATGCTTATCCGAACCGTATTGGGTGAGTATCTAGTCATCTTGGGAACTATATACAAGTAAATCCAAGTAACATTAACTTACAGTTCCCAGCAATGAAGACTCGCCATTTTAGCAGAAACAAGGCGCTACCATTACAAATTGTTCTTGTTGTTCCTTTCGCGATCCAAATTTTTGCAGCGGTCAGTTTAGTGGGTTATTTGTCTTTTAAAAATGGACAAAGAGCGGTTAATAACCTAGCAGAACAGTTGATAGATCGTACTAGTGACGTGGTGAATGAACACCTCAAGTCTTATCTTTCAATTCCGCAAACCTTGAATCAGATTAACGCAGATGCTATCCGCAGGGGAATATTAGATGTGAGCGATCGCCAAACCCTTGGCAAGTATTTCTGGGATCAAATCCAAGCCTATGACCTGACTTATATTGGTATTGGACTAACAACGGGTGAAGGAGTCGGCGCTGCTCGTTATGATGGCAAAACCATCACCATTGATGATTGGACTGCCAACCCTCCTAACAATGTCTCCACTTATGCTACTGAAGAACGAGGCGATCGAACTCAGGTAAATGCCCGCTGGGATTGGAAAAATTCTGAGCAATCTTGGTATACCGAACCAATAGCCGCCAATAAACCCATTTGGGCAAAGATTCTGGTAGAAAACTTTCCCACTGGCCCCTACATCGCTGCTTCTGCGAGTCGTCCAATCTATGATTCGCAAAATCGCTTGTTAGGAATGATTGCTTGTGATATTCATCTGCTCAAACTGGGCGATTTTTTACGCAGTTTGGATATTAGTCAGTCTGGACGGGTGTTTCTTTTAGAACGAGATGGCAGATTAATCGCTACTTCGGGTACAGAAAAGCCTTTTACCTCAATTAACCAAAAGGCTCACAGATTAGGGGCGATGGACAGTACTGACCCAATAATACAGAACGTTGCTAAACACTTGCAAAGCTTTAATGGGTTTAAGTCCATCACCGAAGACACAAATTTTAAGCTGGAGTTACAAGGAAAAAGGTATTTTGTAGATGTTGTACCTTGGCGTGACGAGTATGGTTTGGATTGGCTGTTGGTGGTGAGTGTGCCAGAAAACGCGTTTATGGCACAAATCAACGCCAACACACAAATCACCATCGCCCTTTGTTTTGCCGCATTAATCGTTGCCTCGGTGATGGGCGTCTTTACCTCCCGTTGGATTGTACGCCCGATTCTGCGCCTCAATCGCGCAAGTAAGGCAATGGCATCTGGCAATTTAGATCAGACAGTAGAAACTAGCCCCATTCAAGAACTGAATACTCTGTCTAACTCTTTTAATTACATGGCAGAACAACTGCATCAATCATTTACTGCCTTAGAGAAAAGCAAGGAAGAACTGGAAGACAGGGTAGAAGAACGTACTGCTGAACTCAAAAATACATTAAAAGAATTACAACGCACTCAATCTCAAATTATTCAAACTGAAAAAATGTCTAGTCTGGGGCAACTAGTTGCTGGAGTCGCACACGAAATTAATAATCCAGTTAATTTTATTCATGGCAACCTCAACCATTTACAAGAATATTCTCAGGATTTATTATCATTTATACAATTGTATCAACAGTACAATGCTAACCCTGCTCCAGAAATTCAAATTGCTCTCGAAAAAATGGATTTGGAGTTTTTGCAGGAAGACTTACCAAAAATTTTGTCTTCTATGAAAGTGGGCACCGATCGCATTCGTGAAATTGTACTGTCTCTGCGGAATTTCTCCCGCATGGACGAAGCCGAATTTAAAAGCGTCGATATTCATGAAGGCATCGACAGTACTTTGATGATTCTGCAACATCGCCTCAAAGGTAAACCAGAACAACCTGAAATTCAGGTAATCAAAGACTACGGTAATTTACCTCCAGTAGAATGCTATGCCGGACAACTCAATCAGGTGTTTATGAATATTTTAGTGAATGCCATTGATGCCTTAGAAGAAAGTTATGCCAAGGGCAATCATCACCAAAGCAAGGAAAATTCTAGTCAAATTACAATTCGCACATCCGTCGTTAATTCCACGTGGGTAAAAGTGGCGATCGCTGATAACGGAGTTGGTATTTCTCAAGAATTGCAGCAACGAATATTCGATCCCTTTTTCACCACTAAACCCGTTGGCAAAGGAACCGGAATGGGTATGTCCATTAGCTACCAAATTATTACAGAAAAACATGGCGGCAAGCTAGACTGCTTCTCAACTTTAGGAAAAGGAACTGAGTTTATCATTCAGATTCCTGTGCGCCGAAAACCTTAGGAAAAAGGCAATAAACAATAAGCAACAGACTTACAAACCTTTTTATGTCAGCGTTTTACAGCAGTTTGCAAATAAATGACGTACACAACTGAAGAATTAAATATAGAAATTCTTCTTTTCCTTTTTACCTTCAAACCAGTAGACTTCTTGCATAAGTCGGGAAAAGGGGAAAAGGTTCTGTATTATACCCTTCCCCTTTAACCTTTACCCTTTTCCCCCAAGAGTGCAAAAACCAATGAAAGCAAGAGACTCCATGAGTTGCACGCACAAGGAACAATGAAAATATCTTGGTTTTCCCAGTCACCAGTCCCCAATCACCAATCTCCAGTCCCCAGTCCCTATTTTCAAGGCAGCTCTAGTGTGTAGCAAATTATATCGACCCAAAACTTTTCTACTTGCAAGCATCATGTTTTATATACAATCAAAATAAATTATCTCTGCTCAAGGGCTGAGTTTTCTGAAGAATTTAGTAAAAGTATTATTAATAATTTATCTCTTAAGAAAGAATAAACAACAAAGGATCGTAGCCAGAATTAGGTAGTTTAATCAACGATTTGAAAATAGTTGGTACTTTATCTGCCTCCGTTTGTGATGTGCGGAGGTCTTTTGCTATGAACAAGCAGGCTGGGAAAATTTTCGATCGCCAGAAATCACAGGTATCAGCAGCAAGTTTTTTTGTATTTACTGCTGTGTCTACTCCCTTGACAATCTCTTTGATTGCTAGTCCAGTGTTGGCTCAGCCATCGACTGTTAATACTTCTTTTCCAGTTCCGCAATCTCTTCCTACTGGGACACAAGTGCGGATTAATGGTACAACTAGCATGGAAAAGATCGATCGGGCACTAGCGCAGCAGTTTCAAACGAAATTTCCTAATACAAGTGTAACGACTGCATATGATGGAACAGATGCGTCTTTGAAAGCATTGTTAAATGAACAGATTGATTTGGCGGCAATTGGTCGTTCGTTAACAGAGTCGGAGAAAGCCCAAGGGCTTGCAAGTATTCCCATCACTCGGAATAAGATTGCGGTGATTGTCGGCAAGAACAATCCATATATCAACAATCTGACTTCTGAGCAGTTTGCGAAAATCTTTCGGGGTGATGTTACTGACTGGTCACAGGTTGGGGGTTCTGCCCACAGAATTCGCTCGATCGATCGCCCAGAAAATAGTGACTTGCGGCAAGCACTTCAAAATTATCCCGTTTTTCAAAAAGCTCCTTTTAAAACAGGTACAAATGCAATCCAAGTTTCCACAGACAGCACAGAAGCGGTAGTTAAAGAATTGGGAACAGATGGTATTGGATATGCCATCGCCGATGGGGTAATCAATAATCCCAATGTGAAAATTCTTAGACTACACAATGTTCTGCCCACCGATCCCCGTTATCCCTTCTCTCAACCTTTGGGATATGCCTACGACAAATTTAATCCAAGTCCTGCTGCCGCAGCATTTTTAGGCTTTGCTACTATCCCTGCTAATGGGCGAATTATTGAACAAGCCAGGGTGAAAAATGCAAACATTATTCCTGAAACAGCATCCACACCTACAGCCACAACTGCTCCCACTACTAGAGCTGTAACAGAACCCCAACGTCAATCTTCATGGTGGTGGTTACTGCTGATTCCATTATTAGGTGGATTGTTATGGTGGTTGCTAAGTCGGCGCAGCGATACTTCAACCCCGACTAGAGTTGCTACACCTGCTCTAGGAAGTGCCCAAGCCCCGGAAAATCGGATCGTCCTTACACCCCGAAATTGCAGAGATGTCTATGCTTACTGGGAAATTTCCAATCAAGTAAAACAAGACTTGCAACGCCAAGATGGACGTGGTTTGAAAGTGCGTCTTTATGATGTCACTGATATTGACATAGATCGGCAAACGCCCCATAGCATGAAGGAATTTGATGTTGATGAACAAGCGCAAGATATTCACCTGGCGATCGCACAAGATAACCGTGATTACCTTGTTGAGCTTGGTTGTTTGAGTAATAATAATCGCTGGTTAAATATCGCTCGTTCGGCTAAAGTGCGAGTTCCTGCTTGTGAACCCGTTGGCGCTATCCCTACAGCAAATACTGGTGTTGCGGCTGCTTCTTTAGGGGACAATAACTTTGTAACCACAAAAGATGATAGTCGTGTAATTTTAGTACCTCGTAATTCCAGAGACATCTATGCCTATTGGGAAATTCCCGAAGCACGGAAGGCAGAACTGCAACGACTGGAGGGAAGAAAGTTGGCGCTTCGTGTTTATGACAGTACAGGCATTGATTTGGAACGACTAACTGCCCATAGTTTTCGGCAGTTTGAGTGTGATGAATCAACACAAGATTTACACATTCCCATTGTCCAAAGCGATCGCGACTATGTGGCACAATTAGGCTATATTACTGCCAATGGACATTGGCTGAAACTGGCTGAGTCAGCACCGATAAAAGTTTCATCGACTCTTAGGCACGATGGTAGAGTCAGATCGTCAGGTGTGGCTACTAACTTGGCATTGGAACGAATTGATAATCCATCTAACGCAACTACCAACATCGCAAAAAATCTAGGAAATAGAGTTAGCGAAACAATTGCAGAAATCACACCTACCGTAGCAGGGCTGGGAACAACTGCTCAGTCATTCTTTGGCAGAAAACAAGACACAGCGATTCTAAATAGCGATTGCCGCATTATCTTAGTACCTCGCAACACGAGGGATGCTTATGCTTATTGGGAAATTGCAGACGAGTACAAAACAGCTGCACGAAGTCAAGGCGGACGCAGATTTGTCCTACGAGTTCACGATGTGACGAATCTGGACATTGACCATCAATCGCCGCATATTACTCAAGAATATCCATGCGATGAATGCGAACAAGATAAACACGTTGCAATTCCAGCAAGCGATCGCGATTATCTTGCAGAAATAGGTTATTACACAGACGATGGCCGTTGGCTGAGTATTATTCGCTCGTTTTACGTTCACATACCATCGAATAAGGTGTTGAGTATTTAAGTAAGAGAGGAATTAATCATGGGACTTTTCTTTGAGGTTTTAAGTACAATTAATAATCCCAATCAACGCGGAAATGTTGCTCAGCTAGAGTCGATTATTAACTCAGTTCAGCAAGTGGCGACTAGTCGAGGCATCCAACCATCTCAAATGCAAAATATTATGTCAGTTGTAGGCAATATGCTTCGTCCTGTACTGAGACATCAGCAGTCATTACCCGATGGGAATCAGTTACAAAATCTGATTAGTCAAGCTGCTAGTACTGATAGCAGTGGAGTAGGAATGCAATCTTTACTGTCACCTCAGTTGCAGCAGCAAATTGTTCAAACAGTTTCTCAAACAACGGGAATCAGTCCTAATGTAATTGAGGCTATTTTGCCCACAGTAACTTCGGCTGTACAAAGTTTGCTAAGTATGGGTTCTACTAACGGTGGCTCTCTAAATTCAAATTCTATTTTGAATACTTTTCTAGATAGCGATCGCGATGGTAGCACCGATCTAAGTGACGTTCTCAGATTTGGCGATCGTTTTGTTCATCCATAATACACACACATATAGGATTCCTGTGTGATTTTGTAAAAAGTTGCGTACATCTCAAGAGTAGCAACTTTGAAATTACACAGGAACTCATCCTGTTGACGGTTAACTGTCAACACGAAAAGATGTGCTGCGTTGCCCTCAGAAAATTTATCTATTGTGAAGTTATCTTGCTGATAATATAATACATGAAGTTTGGATGCTAGAGAGGTTATACAGTTGAACAAATAGTGCAAAACAGTAGTTCTATTTGTTAACAAACCTATGCAGATAAATCAGGCGATCGAAACCTACGATCGCGGCGCGGTGGATTATGACGCAATCATGAAGCGTTACTGGCACATTGAGCGCGAACCGCTAATTGCTTCCTTGCAGCTTCAACCAGGACAAACTGTACTGGATGCTGCGGTAGGAACGGGTCTTAATCTTCCAGCCTATCCTCAAGGGGTACATGTGGTTGGTATCGATCTTTCTCATAAGATGATGGATGAAGCACGTAAAAAAACTGTATCCGCAGACATCACCTTCAAGGTATCCGATCTCTGCAATCTTGATTTTCCCGATAATAGCTTTGATGCAGCAGCATCGGGATTTACACTATGTGTCGTTGACGATCCCGTCCGTGCTTTGGAAGAAATTTTAAGAGTTACCAAACCTGGCGCCTTGATTGCCATTCTTGATTATTGCAAATCGCAAGATCCAGAGATTGTAAAATGGCAAGAGTTAATATCTGATGGAGCTTCACAGCTAGGCTTCCCCACTGACAAAATCAAGTGGAATGCATTGATGGATTATGACGAATTGATTTACAACAGTAAGCTGACTATTGAAGTGCTGGTAGACAATCGCATTGAAAGTCCAAACCCGTTTTCGTGTGGTTGTCAATTACTGCTGAAAAATTCCAAAGCTTAAAAGCAACTTTATTGTACCAAATACAAAATTTGGCAGTAGGGGGGTTGATAAAGATGAACAACCATTGACGAAGATCTCACCTAACCCGCCCCTACGACCTCTGGACAAGAAGAAAGCTTCTATTTGAGAAAAAGAATGAGAAATTTGGGTTTAACCCTGTTGCCTATTGCCTGTTTTCTGATATAGCGTTTTTCAGGTAAATGAAGTACATGGTTATATGGGTAGGGGCGCCAAGCTTAGCGCCCCTACGATGATCTGTACCTCACCAAGTTGCAATCTGCTGTATCATCTCTATACCTGTAAAAGAATTCGTGCTGCAATACCAGTCACGTGATGAAGTGCATCTAGAAGTCTAGTTTCGTTTTCAGGTTTTTCTAATTCTTGATTCAACGAGCTAATACTTGCTTTTAGCTCTAATTGCAGCCTTTCAATTTGACCAGCAATTTTTTCCAAAATAGCATTCTCTATCTTAGCTGTAGCTACAATTAAATCAGCTTTTGCTTGCACAAAAGATTTTGCTAAAGACGAGTTTGTTTCTGATGTGCAAATCAATATAACTTCTTCGAGTGAACCAAGCTTAAACTCAATATCTCTGAGTTCTAAAAGTAGTTCTTCCCTAAGAATATCAATTGTATTTAGGCGTTCGGGAATAAAAGTAGACATTTTTTCTATCCTCAAAATTTACAGTTATCAATGCTCAAACTTAAGCGTCGATCCGCCTTTAATTGGCAGTATTTTTTTGGCAAATCAGCCTACGCTACGCCAAAAGACTATAAGTTAGGGCTACATAAACTACATCTGCCTATCTAGATTTCTATTTAACGTGAATTCGATGTAAAGGATTTTGACCTCACCCTCAGTCTCTCTCCTTCAAGGAGAGGGGGGCAAAAAGCCTAATTTCTCGTTACTCTTCCCTCTCCTCGCACGAGAGGGAAGCTGGGTGGGTGAAATCTGTCGAATTCACGTTAAATTAAACTTGTAAAGTAAATTATTCACTCCACAAAGTGTTTTTATCTAGCTAAAAGAACGATTCTTGAGATGATACCGATTACACGCTCTATAGTTTGCAAAATTGTAACGGTATTTTCTAATTTTTCTAGCTCTTTTTTTAAGTCACTAATGCCTAATTCTAAATCTCCATTATATTTTTCAAGCTGTTTTGCAATGCTTGATATTAATGCATCTTGTAGTTTTCGTCTGCAAAGAATATACTCTTTTCTCTCTTCGAGGTATTTATTCCATTTTTCTTCATCTTTATCAATCTTAAATTCTGCTTTGAATTTTAAGAACGTTCTAGTAGACTCTAAATTTTCTCCTGTTTCTTTTAATTCCTTGAGCCGTTGTTCTCTAATTTGATCGATGTTATTTAGACGATTAATAATGATGCTTGTCATACTTACTCCTTGGTTTTTAATTTTTCAATTACAGATAAAAGATTTTCAATGTCCGTTAATAATGCGTTAATTCGTCCACTACTAGACTGACCCTCTACAAAATCTTGAAATATGTTTTGAAAATCTCCCAGTGCTTGGCTTGCAGTTTCAAGTTCTGCGGCAGTCACTTCTTGAGTTAACAGCTCTCTGCGAGTCGCGATCCATGCATCTTCATCAGCGATCGGCGTCTGTTCGAGGAACGGGTTAATAACAAGTCTTAGTTCTTGTCTATCTTGAATTCCCTTTAATTCACCTTTAATTTGAGTACTTAGGGCATTGAGTAACTCCTGCTGTGTCTTTAATTCAAGCATAATAGTCTGATTGCGTTTTTCCAGTTCTTCTTTAAGAGCGCCCCGAATCTTAGAACTGACGATTAGTTTTCCGATACCTTGAAAGACCTCTTTATTTTTAATTAAGTTGCTTGTTCGTAAAGTCTTACCTATTGTATTTAAGTTATCTACTACCCCTCCAATAGCAGTTTGCGTTCGTTCAGGAGCATCAGATCCAGCTAAGTCCTGTAGTAATTTAAAGTACTTACTCAGCAGACTGTTGTGCTTTTTGAGCCGATTAATTAAATCAATTCTATTTCTATCTGAATCTGAAAAATCATTGTAATCATCAGATGTTTGATTATTTTCTCTATCTTGCAATAAAAGTTCTTCAGAGCTTTCGTCGATTCGAGTTTCAACAGCTAGATCTAATAGCTGGTTAAGAGCATTATAGTAATTAGTTCCTGCTTGTGCTAGTTTTTTATATTCGTCAGTGGAGCGACAAGCACTCAAAGACGTTGTGGCTATTGCTATAGCAATTATTACTGGAAAGTGAACTTTATTTCTCATCTGCTTGTTTCAATTTTGCCCAAATATAACCCAAGAAAATGTAGTTTTTGATTGAACAATCGTAAAATTTATTAGGTCACTAATCTCTGAAATTCAGCAAATGTCTGATCCACACTCTAAATGTGCATTTGACAAGGTACTTTGTTAAGGGTTTTCCAATAAATGTCCTGAGATTCAGCTTAATGAAACTCCATAACTTAGATAAACGAGAACCATTATTGATACCGCTCCACTGATAACAACGGCAAGCTTTTTGGGCATTAATTTTCCTCACTTCATGTCTAAATATTTACAATAAACGGAATTTTTCTGTATAAATGCTTTGTTTGGGCAATTTTATAATACTTTTCCGTAGATTTCCTGATGATATCAGCAATTAGATTTTTTGAAAATACAAGTGTATTAAGAAATGCTACAAGCATTGAAATCGGATTTTAGCATTGTTTTATATCTCTGGAGAGAAAAAATAAAATGCCGCTTTGGAATTTATTTTCTGGAAGTACCTAAATATGGATAAATCAGGTTTAAAATATTATTTAACGAGAGAAATATAAAGAGCTTTAGGTCACTACGTCCAAAAAAAGCTGTTTGAGTAGATGTCAAAATACAGTTAGAGGTCATTTAATAAAGTAAAAATAAATAAAATTTCCTTGACAAATGAATAGTTTTTCAGACTCAAACTAGTATTTTTGTTAATAAAAAAATATACATCAAAATAATCAAAATTTTTCATTGATGAAATGAACAGCGATCGCATGTTTGAAATTGTGGTGCGTTGCACTTGGTGACAAGACACCACAATGTAGATAGTTTAGTTATACAAGTTATTTTTAAACAGTTCTAAAACGTGTTGCCAAGCATCAGGAGCCGCTTCAGGATTGTAACTTGGGTGTTGTTCCATAAATGGGTACTTATCTTTGAAAAATCCAGCAAAGAATCCGTGTCCGGCATCATATCGAAATACACGGTGATTGATTTGATTTCTCTTTAATTCTGCTTCAATTTCCTCGGTTTCCTCCTGAGAAACTAATGTATCTCTTGTGCCAAAAAAGGCATAAATAGTACCTTGAATTTGTGAAGTACGATTGATAGTTGGAGTCTCTTCACCATAACTAGAAGTGGTAATTCCAGCGCCATAAAAAGCAGCCGTGGCTTTGATATCGGGGAAAGTTGCAGCGATGTAAGCAACATGACCGCCAAAACAAAAACCAATAACACCAATGGCATCTTTTTTGACATTGGGTAAAGTTTTTAAGTAGGCGATCGCCGCTTGAATATCACTCAAGATATCTTGATACTTTACTTGTTGATAGTATTCCAACCCCAGACGATAAGCTTCTGGACTAAACCCAACATCTTCGGCGCTAAAATCAGCCTCAAAACCAGGAGCAATACGTTGATACATTGCAGGGGCTATTACTACATAACCTTGTTTAGCGATTAGTTCTGCGATATCTCGAATGTTACTGTTAATTCCAAATATTTCTGGAAAAACGATAACAGCGGCAAAGGTTCCCCGATCTGCTGGTTGAGCTAAGTAAGCATCGATTTCTAAGCCATTATTAGGTATTTTGACTTTTGTGGTGTTAATTTCGATGTTTGTGATTTCTACCATCTTTTTCCGGCGAGTTGATACCAACTTGTCTATTTTGCCTGTTTTTCGACACAGATAGAAAATGTATACGACAAGCTATTTTTTCCCTTTATGCAGCAACGATAAGCCAGACGGTCGTATGTTGAAAAATCATTCGTCAGAATTCAGGAGCAAAGCCAAAGGTGCTCCGCCAAAGCGTCAGAATCAAAACGCTCGCGGACAAGGCTAACGCTGCGCTATCAGTCGGGGATTCAGATCCGCGACTGAACTGTTGCACCACCTTTGTTGAAATTTGGTAGGGGTGCAAAAACGCACACAAGGTTTTTTCTCAAACAAATGCCAGGACTGCGATTATTACTGTTTTGTTCCAGTGTTTATGATGAATTAAAAAATTTAAATTATACAATTAACATCCGGAAAACAAAGGTGAAGTTAGGAAAAATAGTGAAGATTTGATTATAACTTTCTTTTCTTAAGTTAAGATAAAAGGCTTTTACAATGGTTACTACTCCTGTATACTATCTGCAAATTTTGGGCAATCCGAATATTGAAATTTCTCAAGATGAGGTGCGATCGCTTTTAGGAGAAATAGAAGTACAACTGCATCGTAGCGGTGTTTATCGACGTGCTTTAGCGATGATGCAGAAGTTAATAGGCGAACAAACACATCAGGCTCAAGATTTATTAAAAGCTGTAGGTAGAGAAGCGATCGGTTTAGCATTTCGACAATTTGCCCAACAATATCAAAAAGTTGAAACAGTTACAGATACGACGCAAGCCACAGAAACAGTCGATTCTTCACCAGAAATACAGCCCACTCTCCAGGAGCAACCCTCTAAAAATACACCAGAAAATTTGCTGTGGAAAAAACCACTGCAATTACTGAATCATCAGAAAATTTCTCAAGCAGAACAAGCCCAACAAGCAGCCCAACAACGCATAGATAGCCTACGTCAAATCGGCCAAGAACTCCAAAAAACCCGTCAGTCCAAAGGGCTTTCTTTGTACCACATCCATTTTTCCACTCATATCCGCATGGAGTTGATAGAGGCATTAGAAAACGGTAACTTGCAAGAATTACCAGATGACATTTATCTACGTGGATTTATCCGACGTTATGGAGATGCTTTAGGACTTGATGGTGTTGCTTTAGCTGCTTCTTTACCAGTACACGCAGCTACACCAGTAACTAAGCCGTCTTCGCATCAATCTAAAAAAGGAATGGAATTGGAAATTCATCCGCCGCATTTATATGTAGGTTATACAGCTCTTCTTGCAGGCGCAATGGGAGGATTAGCTTTGATGTCCCAGCAACAAGTAAATACCTCCATATCAGTAGAGCAAGATAACTCTTCTTCTGTTTCACAATCGTTAAAACAAGAATCCCCTACTGTTAAACCAGGGATTAAATCTACTAACACTGGTGTGGTTGTCGGCTCTGATATTTCCCCACCAGAAGGATTATATTAACGAACTACACCACAGCAGATTGCAAGCTGGTGAGGTACAAATCGTCGTAGGGTAGCACAGCTGTGCTACCTGCAAACAAAAGTATAAAAGAAATGCGATCGCCTGTTGATACAATGAAGGTGCGTTGTCCTTTGCGACAACGCACCCTACATTAGAGATGCGATGGTACTAAAACCCTACCTCTTGAAGAGGAAAAGCAACTGTACTACTTTCTCTGCGCCAAGTTGTTCCATTAGTCCAAGCTACATCATTCTCTGATCTTCTGCCCACATAGGTTTTATCTTTTCCGAACGTGACTTGAATTCGGTCGTTAGCAATACAGCTACCTCTTAAAGGAGTAGGATTGCCGTTATATACAACCAATTCATTGTTTCCGATGTAAGCTATCACACCTTTTGGCGCACCACCACCACGGTATATTCCTGTAAACCAATTACATGAAGCAGGTGACTGCGCTTCGACAGTTGAAGACATGAGCACACCAGAGTGAAAAACTGTAGCAAATGCTAAACTGGATAAAACAAACAATTTCTTCATGAACAATCCTCAAAACTAAAAATCAAGACAAATTGGAAAATAAATTACTTAGGCTATCGATAGAACGTAAAATTACAGATATTATGTAATTTCTTTAACGCCCTCAAATTTACGATACTAGTAATAAGGTAGTTTACTGATACTACAAACATCGCTTCAAACTGAAAAGCGGAAAATAGCGGATTAAATAAAAATTACTAAAAAGACGGAGAATGACGGAAAAATACGGATAAAGTCTGCTAAAATTACAAAAATTACATTTTATTTCTCAGTATGCAAGTTCACGAACTATTAGAATTTGTGGATGAAGCTGTTTATTTCAAAACAGGTAAGCATCTCAATGACTTGCAGCGTGGAGTTATTGAAGGAACATTAAAGTATCAAACGTATTCTGATATTGCAGATAGTTGTGGTTGTAGCCCTGGTCATGCAAAGGATGTAGGATATGAACTGTTGCAAATGTTATCTGATATTTTTAATGAACCAGTTGATAAAGGTAATCTTAAATCAGTCCTAGAACGTCAACGTAATATAAATATTTCTCTTGGTGAAAATACAATTAATGGTAATATAATTGGCTGTATAAACGTTAATTCCAAAAAACGTAAAATTAAATCAAATAAAAATAATTCTGAAACTTCTAACTTACAGCAACGTAGTGAAAATCAAACTAAAATTGATAAATTACGGCAGTTTGGTTTAAATGACGAGCAAATCGCACAAGCATTAGAGTTGCCCTTGGAGGTTGTTAAACAGGTAGAGCTGGAAAAGTAGTTAAGCTAATCATTTACTTTATTGTTAGCAGGTAGGGTGTGTTGTCGCGTAGCGCAACGCACCATGCCATTTAACGGCGTTCCTCAATGATAGTTTCAGAAACAGACTTTCCCTGAACCTGAATTAGTGTTCGTTCAGCTATTGGTTCGTAAGCAAAATGCTTAATTTGCTTTACTAAGCCAGAATCAATTAGAGCTTGGTGAAATGCTGCTTGCTTGAGATTTTGCTCTTTAACAGCAAGATACTTTTGAATTGTCTGGCTAAGTTGTTGAAGCTCTGTTATTTCTAGTGTCTCAAGTTGTTTAAGTATTTGCTTCAAAGTTTCTGTTACCATACACTTTTTATGTAGATTTATTTCCAAAATAGCTATTCCCAGTCTTCATACTTCAAGCCTTCAATACGGCTAAATTCAGGGATATTGTGAGTGACGAGGGTGAGGTCATTTGCTAAAGCAATCGCAGCAATTAACAAATCATTTGCTCCAATTGGAGTTCCCAAAGCATTAAGACGAGCGCGAATCTTTCCAGCTATTTTTGCAGCTTGGCGATCCAGGGGTAAATCAACAAACTCAGCAAATAAATTTTCTAGATGAATCAGGTTTCTATCAACGTTTGCGCTTTTGTAAGCTCCGTAATACAGTTCCCTATAAACAATGGTACAGATATAAATTTCTCTAGAAGGAATTGATAGAATTTTTTGTGTAACAGGTGAATTTGGTGAATTCAGAATTTGGATACACGCATTTGTATCTAGAAGGTAGGCCATTGAATCTCCTCCCGTTCCTCAAAGGGAAGCTGTTCTGGACGTTCAAGCGGCTCACCTTCCCAACTACCTATTACTTCATCAAGAAATCTTTGAGAGTATCCAAGTTCTTGGGGCGTTTGAATTGAAGACTGTGACGATTCTTTTGTCACAGCTTGAAAGACAATTACTACATCTAGTTCTTGGTTGGCAATTTCAGGTGGAAGCTGTACTTGCAAAATTCCATCATCACCAATAAATGTTCTAATCCTAATACTTTCCATTTCTTAGCAATTTAACTCCGTTTATAAACCAATTCCATTTTTAACTTTTCAATTTCCAACTTTAACTTTTCATTCTCCATCCTTAATTTAGCATTCTCTTCCCTAATCAACTCAAATTCATTCCTCTTACTCAAAGCCTGATTCATCGCCAACTTTCGCATATCGAGTGAGAACCAACGCTGATAAGTTTGCGTATGAACTTGTACGCTATGCCCTAAATTATCTGCCGCAGCTTTAATTGGAATTCCTAAAATATGCGCTCGAATTGCCCAAGCGTGGCGTAAATCATAAGGCTTAAAATCTAAGCCTATTTTGCGAAACCACCAACTGACTCGTTGTGTTAAAGCTGTGATTTCTGCATAATTTGTATTATCTTTTTTACTAATTGCTGTTGCCAACATTTCTAAATATTTAGGATTTCTTAAATCAAATTCCTCAATCCATTGTTTATATAAAGGTAAGGCTTCCCTCTCGCCGGTCTTACAATCTTTATGAACCTTCCATGTTAAATCTACATTTTCTTGACTTAACCACCAATCTAGATCGGGATTAATAAAAAGCTCGCGCGGTCGTAAACCAAAAACTGCTAACATTCCATAAGCCCAGCGCCAAAGCTGCCAGCTATCTTGGACATTTTGGTTAACTTGATTGCCTCTAATATTTAAATATTCTTCAAACTTGCTAATTCCCTCAGCTATTTCTGAATCAGTCGGTATATTGCGGGAATTTTTATCTGGCATTTTGGAATATTTAGACAAATCAATTTCAATTTTAAACGTCTGACAAAATACAGCGATCGCTCTTGCTGCATTATACTTAGCCCATTCCTTATCGATTTTTTCAATTGCATTTACCAAATTCTCAGAACTTGCTAAATCGCTAGGATTAGTGAATCGCTTAGTTCGGGAAAAATAATAAAAAAAAGTATGTTCGCTTTTTGTCGTCCGTTTGTGAGTTTTAAAATACTCATCTTCAAATTTTTCGAGTAATTCACAGATTGTTTTAAAATCTTTTTTAATTGCCTCATTGCCTAAATATTTATCATTCCATTCAAATGTTTTACGAGCAATTAACTTTCCTAATTCATAAGCTTCTTCCTCAGCCGTCTTTAACCCATCTAAATTTGCAGGAATATTCAAGCTGAGATTGTATTGCTTTCTACCAGTGCCGTTTTTATCTTTGTCTCCAGGTTTAATCGGTAACGTAGCGCGTAATTGCAGACTTCCATTCGATTCTCTAATTGTTACCTTTGTCTTTGCAGACTTCAAACGCAGATTTACTGTCTCTAATTCCAGTAGTACTTTTGATTTCATGTGTTCTCTTTACAGCTTTGCAGACTTGAAGCGAAATAATTCGTAATTTATGACTATCGATTGCGGGCATTGCTGAATTTGAATATGAGATTTAAAGACTCTTCTCAACTCCTACTCTCTGCGACTCTGCGACTCTGCGTGAATAAACTCATACTTTAAATCAGCAACACCTAATTACGAATTACGAATTCTTCTTTAGCCTATATTTAGTCTAAAAATAAATGTGTTATCGACAAACAATGTTTAATTCTGACATTGCTCATCGCAAACATTAAGCTGCTGAAAAAAATAAAACCATCAAAAGGATTACTCCGGCCCTTATCACGGTTATGACGGCTTTGCTATCTTCGCTCGTGATATGGATTTGGCACTCAACAGCCCAACCTGGGGATTAATTGGCGCTCCCTGGAGCAAAAAAGCTGAAGCTAAAACCGCAGCTAAAGCAACCGCCTAAAAACATGAGAGAGACATAAGTACCTGGGGCTAATACCCCAGGAGGGAGTCGGGAATTCAAAATTCAAAATTCAAAATTCAAAATGATGTGTTTTGCTTTTTGCATTTTGAGTTTTGAGCCACATTTCCACTCCCTTCCCCTCACTGCCGATTCGTCGAATAGTAATTAACTCAGCAAGCTTGGAGATCGGAAATGCCTCAGAATCCAGATAAAATTCAAGACCACGTAGAGCTGTTTCACCAGCCGGAATACCAACAATTATTCCAAAACAAGAAGGAATTTGAAAACGGTCACGACCCCGAAGAAGTAAAGCGGGTTGCAGAATGGACTAAAAGTTGGGATTACCGCGAAAAGAACTTCGCTCGTGAAGCTCTAACCGTCAACCCAGCTAAAGGTTGCCAACCTCTAGGAGCAATCTTCGCTGCTGTTGGATTTGAAGGCACTCTGCCCTTTGTTCAAGGTTCCCAAGGTTGCGTTGCGTACTTCCGCACCCACTTAACCCGTCACTACAAAGAACCATTCTCTGGTGTATCTTCTTCCATGACAGAAGATGCAGCGGTGTTCGGTGGTCTGCAAAACATGATTGATGGCTTGGCGAACTCTTACCAACTCTACAAGCCCAAGATGATTGCTGTCTGCACCACCTGTATGGCAGAAGTAATTGGTGATGACTTACAAGCTTTCATCAACAACGCTAAGAAAGCTGGTTCAGTTCCTCAAGATTTCCCAGTTCCTTTCGCTCACACCCCCAGCTTTGTTGGTTCCCACATCACTGGTTATGACAACATGATGAAGGGTATTCTTTCTACCCTGACCGCAGGTCAGAAGAAAGAAACCAGCAATGGCAAAATCAACTTCGTCCCAGGTTTTGACACCTACGTTGGCAACAACCGCGAAATCAAGCGCATTGCTTCTCTGTTTGGCTTTGACTACACAATTCTAGCTGACAACAGCGACTACTTGGATTCACCCAACACTGGTGAGTTCGATATGTATCCAGGTGGTACAAAGCTGGAAGATGCAGCAGATTCAATTAATGGTAAAGCTACAGTATTCCTGCAATCACACTCCACAGTCAAAACCCGCGAGTACATCGAAAAAGAATGGAAGCAACCAACGGTAGTTTCCCGTCCTTGGGGTATTAAAGCTACTGATGAGTTCTTGATGCAACTCAGCGAACTATCTGGTAAGCCCATTCCTGAAGAATTGGAAATCGAACGCGGTCGTGCAGTTGACGCAATGACTGACTCCCACGCATGGGTTCATGGCAAACGCTTCGCTATCTACGGCGAACCCGATTTAGTGTACAGCGTTGTGGGCTTCATGCTAGAAATGGGTGCTGAACCAGTGCATATTTTGGTTCACAACAGCAACGAAGTATTTGAAAAAGAAATCAAAGAATTGCTTGCTTCTAGCCCCTTCGGTCAAAATGCAACAGTTTGGGGTGGTAAAGACCTGTGGCACATGCGCTCCTTGTTGTTCACCGAACCCGTAGACTTATTGATTGGTAACTCCTACGGTAAGTACCTGTGGCGCGATACCAAGATTCCTTTAGTGAGAATCGGCTACCCCATTATGGATCGCCACCACTTGCACCGCTACAGCACCATCGGTTACCAAGGTGTAATTAACTTGCTCAACTGGATTGTAAATACAATCTTCGAGGAAATCGATCGCACCACCAACATTCCTTCCAAGACCGATATTTCCTACGACTTGATTCGTTAGGAATTAGACAAAAACGCAAGTTATTAGGAATTAGGGGTTAGGGACTGGGGACTAGGGACTGGGGACTGGGGACTAGGGAATTAATTATTCCCAATCTCCAATAACCAATACCCTCTCCCCAGTACCCAATACCCATTACGAAATTTAGCATTTACCTGAGGCATGAAATCAATGGAAACTATCAATAAAACTCACACCCACACTCATACCCATCCCCATCCTAATTACCATCCACCTAATTATCAAAAACGCGGGATATTTAACAAAATACTCAATCCTTTACGTAATGTGGTAGATGGGATTCAGGTTAAAAATAATCGCTTCGCTCATTTAATTTGCCAAACAATTCCTTGCTGTTGTCCTTTTGAACGCCAAATAAAATTATTTGGGCGGTCTTTTGATATTCCAGCATTGTGTAAACTCAATCCTTTATATGATGAGTTTGTGGGATTGCGTTTTCGTGCTTTATCTTATCTCGCCGATGTATGTGGGGAAGATGTCACGAAATATATTTGTTAGTTATTAGTCAATAGTCATTGGTCATTAGTCATTGGTTATTAGTTGTAGTACCAATTCTTACAAATAAGGCATTACTGCATCTAAATTTATTAATTACTAATTGCGAATTGGTATTAGTCATAGCTCTCCAGTTATTAGCTATTCAAAAAACTAATGACCAATGACTAATAACTCATAACTAATGACCAATGACTAATGACTAATGACCAATGACCAATGACTATTCACAAAGAGAAGAGAGATGAAAAGCACCCAAGGCAAAATTAACGAGCTGCTCAATGAGTCAGGATGCGAACACAATCAGCATAAACAATCAGAAAAGAAAAATAAGTCTTGCACCCAACAGGCACAACCTGGCGCTGCTCAAGGGGGCTGTGCTTTTGATGGGGCGATGATTGCTTTAGTACCCATCGCGGATGCGGCTCATTTAGTCCACGGCCCGATCGCCTGTGCTGGTAATTCCTGGGGCAGTCGTGGTAGTCTCTCTTCAGGGCCGCAACTCTACAAGATGGGCTTTACGACTGACTTGACTGAAAATGATGTCATTTTCGGTGGCGAGAAGAAGCTTTACAAAGCGATTCTGGAACTTCACGAACGCTATCAGCCCGCAGCGGTATTTGTCTACGCTACTTGCGTGACTGCTTTGATTGGCGATGATATCGATGCAGTTTGCAAAACCGCAGCTGAGAAAATTGGCACTCCTGTTATCCCGGTGATTGCTCCGGGATTCATTGGCAGTAAAAATCTGGGCAACCGTTTTGGCGGTGAAGCTTTATTAGATTATGTTGTCGGGACAGCAGAACCGGAATACACAACGCCTTATGATATTAACTTAATAGGCGAGTACAACATCGCCGGGGAAATGTGGGGAGTCACGCCGCTGTTAGAAAAATTAGGCATCCGCATTTTGTCGAAAATTACGGGCGACGCTCGGTACAATGAAATTCGCTATGCCCATCGCGCCAAGCTGAATGTAATGATCTGTTCGCGGGCGCTGCTGAACATGGCGAGAAAGATGGAGGAGCGTTACGGCATTCCTTATATTGAAGAATCTTTCTACGGCATCGATGATATGAATCGCTGTCTGCGAAATATTGCTGCTAAATTAGGCGATCCGGATTTGCAAGAACGCACAGAAAAGCTGATTGCTGAAGAAACTGCGGCTTTAGATTTGGCACTGGTTCCTTATCGCGCTCGACTCAAAGGCAAGCGTGTTGTATTGTATACTGGTGGTGTTAAAAGTTGGTCGATTATCTCGGCTGCGAAGGACTTGGGTATTGATGTTGTTGCTACCAGTACTCGAAAAAGTACTGAGGAAGATAAAGCCAAAATCAAGAAGTTGCTGGGTAACGATGGCATCATGCTGGAGAAAGGCAACGCCCAGGAATTGTTACAGCTGGTGAGAGATACTCAAGCAGATATGTTGATTGCTGGAGGTCGTAACCAATACACCGCCTTAAAAGCCCGGATTCCTTTCTTGGATATCAACCAAGAACGCCACCATCCTTATGCAGGTTATGTCGGGATGATTGAGATGGCGCGGGAATTGTATGAAGCTCTTTATAGTCCAATCTGGGAGCAAGTACGCAAGCCGGCTCCGTGGGAAGAGGCTGAGTTGCATTCAAATCTAGTCACTGAGGAGTGGAGGGGATGAGGGGATGGGGAGATGGGGGGATAGGAAGATGGGGAGATGAGGAAGAATAATCGCTTGCTTCCTTTACTCCCCTACCTCCCCACCTCCCCACCTCCCCAAGTAGATGCTATTTCTGAACGCAACAAGGAGCTAGTTGAATGGCGATCGTTACTGTTTCTAATAAATCACTGACGGTTAATCCTCTCAAGCAAAGCCAAGCTTTAGGTGCGTCTTTAGCTTTTCTGGGATTGAAGGGGACGATGCCTTTATTCCACGGTTCTCAAGGTTGTACTGCTTTCGCTAAAGTTGTGCTGGTGCGGCATTTCCGGGAAGCGATTCCTCTGGCTACCACGGCGATGACGGAAGTCACTACGATTTTGGGTGGCGAAGAAAATGTGGAACAGGCAATTCTGACTTTGGTAGAGAAGGCTAAACCTGAAATTATTGGTTTATGTACTACCGGGTTGACGGAAACTAGAGGAGATGACATTGAAGGTTTTCTCAAGGAAATCCGCGATCGCCATCCAGAATTGAATGATTTGGCGATTATTTTTGCCCCAACTCCAGACTTTAAAGGCGCCCTGCAAGATGGTTTCGCCGTCGCTGTGGAAAGCATAGTTAAGGAAATTCCCCGGGCAGGTGGAATCAAAACCGAACAAGTAACGATTTTGCCGAGTGCTGCTTTTACGCCAGGGGATGTCCAGGAAATCAAAGAGATGGTGACAGCTTTTGGCTTGGTGCCTATCTTTGTACCTGATATTGGCGCTTCCCTTGATGGACACTTGGAAGATAACTACAGCGCGGTTACAGTTAGCGGGACTACTTTAAAACAGCTGCGAGAAGTTGGTTGTTCTGCTTTCACCTTGGCTTTAGGCGAGAGTATGCGCGGTGCAGCCAAGATTTTGGAAGAAAGATTTGGCACGCCTTACGAAGTGTTTGGGGAAGTGACTGGATTAGAACCAGTAGACGAGTTTCTCCAAGCATTGGCGGTTCTCAGTGGTAACAGCGTTCCGGAAAAATACCGCCGCCAACGTCGTCAGTTGCAAGATGCGATGTTAGACACGCACTTTTATTTTGGTGCGAAGCGAGTTTCTTTAGCACTGGAACCCGATTTGTTGTGGTCAACAGTCCATTTTCTGCAATCAATGGGAGCGCAGATTCATGCTGCGGTGACAACAACGCGATCGCCTTTACTCGAAAAACTCCCAGTTAAAAGTATTACCATCGGCGATTTAGAAGACTTTGAGGGTTTAGCAGCTGGTTCAGATTTGCTGATTGGTAACTCAAATGTCGGTGCGATCGTCAAACGCCTTAATGTTCCTCTTTATCGCCTGGGATTGCCCATTTATGACCGCTTAGGTAATGGTCAATTTACCAAAGTTGGTTATAGAGGCACAATGGAACTTCTGTATGGCATTGGCAACCTCTTTTTAGAGGCAGAAGAAACAAGAGTTAAGAAGTTACAAGAATTAGGAATTGTGGGCGCTGATTTTTGAAGAATGAGTCAGAATTCACAATTTTAAAGAGGAGAAATACGATGAAAATTGCCTTCACTACGAGTGACCGAGTTCATATTAATGCTCATTTTGGATGGGCGAGATTAATTGATGTTTATGAAATTTCCGATGAGGGATATCATTTTGTCGAAACCCTCAACTTTGAAGGCGAACTCAAAGAAGATGGAAATGAAGATAAAATCACACCAAAACTGGAAGCATTAGGCGATTGTACTATTGTTTATGTAACAGCAATTGGTGGCAGTGCTGCGGCTCGGTTAATCAAAAAAGGTGTTACCCCAGTGAAGGCGCGATCGGAAGAAGAAGAAATTAGTGAAGTGCTAAATAAATTAGTACAAACCTTGAAAGGTAATCCTCCACCTTGGTTGCGGAAAGCTTTACAGCAAAAACCTGCCAATTTTACAGATGAAGTTGGAGACGAAGCAACAGTATGACTATAAATAATAGTGTCAACGGAACTGCTGCCGCTGAAGTCTTGAGTTCCCCGTTTCTTAAGGTATTAATCAAACAGATTCGGGGTCAAGACAGCTATGGAGTTTATCGTAGTTGGTCGGATGAGTTAATTCTCAAACCCTTTGTTGTTCCCAAACAAAAGAAACGGGAAATTTCTGTTGAAGGTGAAGTAGATCCAGTAACTAAAGCTAGAATCATGGCGTTTTTTCGAGCTGTAGCTGCTGGAATTGAACAAGAAACAGGTTTGATTTCTCAAGTTGTAATTGATTTGAGTCATGAGGGATTTGGCTGGGCGTTAGTATTTTCTGGTCGTCTTTTGTTAGCTGTAAAAACTTTACGCGATGCTCAAAGATTTGGCTTTGATTCGCTGGAGAAATTAGCCGAAGAGGGAGAAAGCTACGTCCAAAAAGGTATTAATTTGGCGAAGCGGTTTCCAGAAGTAGGCAAGTTGTAAAAATTTTAGATTTTGGATGACGATTTGTAGAGACGCGATTCATCGCGTCTTGACCGAATGATGTGTTGCTCACGCAGAGGCGCAGAGACGCAGAGAGAAGAGTTGAGAGATATTGAGCCGCAAATTATTATCCAATCCAAAATCTAAAATTTAAAATCCAAAATTGATTGTGGGGTTGCTGATGGTGCAAGCGGAAGAAACGAAGATTGAGGAACTGAAGGGACAAATTAGACGGCTGAATAGTAAGGCAGGTCAGATGAAGATGGATCTGCATGATTTAGCGGAAGGTTTACCAACAGATTACAAACAACTTATGGATGTTGCAGCTGCAACTTATGAAATATTTCATCAGTTAGATGAACTTAAGCAACAGCTGAAAGAATTGGAGAATGCTAAATGACTGGAACTCTCGAAGAATTCAAGAAACTCGTAGATGCAGAAGAATTTTTGCAATTCTTTGATTTGCCCTACGACCAAAAATTTGTGAATGTAAATCGTCTACATATTTTGAAAAAGTTTTCGCAATACATCAAGGAAGTTGATGATAATTTTCCTGATTTGAGTGCAGAAGAAAGGCTAAATCAATATTCTGTAGCTTTGCAAAAAGCTTATCAAGTATTTATCGAGTCAACACCCCACGAACAAAAGTTGTTCAAAGTGTTTAACGACAAGCCGAAAAATGTAGTCACACTGACAGAACTCACTTCTGATTAGGAGGTATAAATTGGTAAACCTAACGCCTACCGAATTAGAACGCTATCGTCGCCAAATGATGCTGCCGAATTTTGGCGAAGCAGCACAGAAGCGCCTAAAGTCAGCAACAGTTTTGGTTACGGGTGTGGGTGGATTGGGCGGTACGGCGGCGCTTTACTTAGCAGTAGCGGGCGTTGGGCGGCTAATCTTAGTCCGGGGTGGTGACTTGCGGCTGGATGATATGAATCGTCAGGTTTTGATGACGGACGATTGGGTAGGTAAGCCAAGGGTATTCAAAGCTAAGGAAACTCTGGATGCAATCAATCCTGATGTCCAGGTGGAAGCAGTTCATGATTATATCACCCCGGAAAATGTGGACGCGTTGGTGCAATCCGCTGATATGGCTCTTGATTGCGCCCATAATTTTACGGAGCGCAATTTGTTAAATGAAGCTTGCGTGCGCTGGCGTAAGCCAATGGTGGAAGCTGCAATGGACGGGATGGAAGCTTACCTGACAACGATTATTCCTGGTGTGACTCCTTGTTTGTCCTGTCTGTTTCCGGAAAAGCCTGATTGGGATCGGCGCGGCTTTTCAGTTCTAGGCGCTGTTTCTGGGACGTTGGCTTGTTTAACCGCGCTGGAGGCGATTAAGTTGATTACTGGTTTTAGTCAGCCTTTATTATCGCAATTGCTGACTATGGACTTAAATCGCCTGGAATTTGCCAAGCGCCGTTCTTACCGCGATCGCTCTTGTCCAGTATGCGGTAATAGTGCGCCCTGGAGATACGCTCAACCCAATTCAATGGAAGCCAGCGGTATTGCACAAAATAGCTAATATTTTAGATTTTGAATTTTGGATTTTGGATTGAAAGAGAAATCTAAAATCTAAAATCTAAAATCCAAAATTGCTGGAGGACAAACAATAAATCAGGAGATCTGATGACTGTAACTTTATCAGAAAAAGCAGAATTTCATCTGCGGGCATTTCTACGAGGTTCTGCACCCGACGCTAATGGCGCAACTAAAGGTGTCCGTTTCTCTGTCAAAGATGGTGGTTGCAGTGGTTACGAATATGCAATGGATATCACTAGCAAACCCCAACCAGACGATTTGGTAATCCAGCAAGGCAAAGTGCTGGTTTACGTTGACGCCAAAAGTGCGCCGTTATTAGAAGGAGTTATTGTTGACTTCGTTGAGGGAGTGATGGAAAGCGGCTTTAAGTTCATCAACCCCAATGCAACTGAGAACTGCGGTTGTGGAAAGTCTTTCAAAACAGGTGACTGTACGCCTAACGGTGTACCTTGCAGCTAACACCATTGCTTGTGTTAGGCCGCATTGCACAGCGATAAGTTGACTCAAAATTTTCGGAAATTAATCCTAATTCTATAACGTTTGAGGAGAATCGGAAAATGGCTACCTACCAAGTTAGATTAATCAACAAAAAAGAAGATCTCGACACCACAATTGAAGTTGATGAAGAGACTACTATCTTAGAAGCAGCACACGAAAACGATATTGATTTACCAGCTTCTTGTCATGCCGGTTCTTGCTCTAGCTGTGTTGGCAAGGTTGTTGAAGGTGAAATTAATCAAGAAGATCAAAACTTCTTAGATGACGACCAAGTTTCTAAAGGATACGCTTTACTTTGTGTAACCTATCCTCGTTCTAATTGCACAATTAAAACACATCAAGAAGCGTATTTGGTCTAAATCTATACCTTGATTGCTGTTCTTAGCAATTAAATAAAAATGAAGGATGAAAATATGCTTCATCCTTCATTTTTTATAGTTCATAATTTATAATTTAATTATGTTTACACCTTTTAGTGTAACTGGCTGTTCCTTAGAATTATTGAGAGTAGGGGAACGAGGAATTATTACTTTCTGTAAAAGTGAGGATAAAAAAATTCTCAATCAGTTGCTATCAAAGGGCATAACACCAGGAAAACATATCACTGTACAACAAAGATTTACCTCATTAATTATTAAAGTAGAAAATACGTCTCTATCAATAGATACGGAAACTGCCCCTGCTATTTATGTTAGAATAATTAATAATTAAATTACTTATAATAAAAATATAGCAAATTGTAGGGTGCGTTATGCCGTAGGCTAACGCACCGTCACCGTGAACACCAACAATTCAAGGTGCGTTGCGCTTCGCGACAACACACCCTACATCTAAAAATAAGGTCTAATCAATTTTTGACCTCACTCCTTTGTTAACTAATTTTAGGAGTGAGGTCACTAATTTATAGATTATGAATACAATTCAGTATCAGAAGTCAATTGGCTATTTCTTAATCAACAGCAACTATCACATCTGATGATTTAATCACTGCATAAGCCTCTTTACCTTCTGCAAGTCCTAGCTTTTCTGCTGAGGATTTTGTGATGATTGACACTAGCTCTACTCCTGGTGCTAGTTCTATAGTTATTTCGGTGTTAACCGAACCAGGCACAACCTTTTTGACAGTACCTTTGAGAGAATTACGAGCACTAATTTCCATTTTTCTTTTGTTTTTTATTATGGATACTCAGATAATGTAGCAAATGATGTTTGAAAAATCAAATTCTTAGGAGTTTCTTAATAAGGTATAAGAAAAATACACAAAAATCTATTGGCATATATCTGTATAACGTTGAATTTTATCTTTTTTTTATTGACATAAAGGTGGTTAATTGCTAAATGTTACTTGCTGACAATATATAGTTATATCAACATATATCTGCTAATAGTCTAATTTCTAAAATAAAACTGTTAAAAATACTCAAACTTACTGTAGTATCATAATTTTTTAAGCTTTTTAGTTCAATATATCTGGGGATCTTTATAAATGATTCATAATTCAAACTTATCATAGTGATAATATATAGATAAGCTAAATTGTTGCTAGTCAGCCTAGACTTCAATAAAAGCGATCGCAGGGTGATTTCAGACATCCTTGCCTTAATTCTGGTAAAGCCTAAGAATGGTAGGAAGTAAGATTTACTCAACAAGAAAACAACGGAAAAAGCGTAAGTCAGTTCGCAGAAACTAGCCAGATTTATTAAGGTGTGAAATAGGTTCAATACATCTAAATAGGTATGTCTAATTTCCGTAACCGCTTTTGACGGCGGCAAATATAATACCTGAGAATTCAGAATTCAGGACTCAGTATTCAGAAGTTATTTCACTTTTGTGTAAATCTGCTGTCTAAGGCAATTAGCACAAATTAGAGCATTGATTTACTAATCACAAAGCTCAAATTTAGGCGATCGCATAGCTTGTGAAATGATGGTGGGCATTGCCCACCATTACGTTTTACAAGCAAATTTTTGCTTGTTAATTAGTTAAAATTGTCGGATTTAAAGGGTAATTATGAGTCAATATTTGAGTGAAGCAACAACCCAATGGTTAATACCAAAAGGCTATAATCTTCAGGATTTAAATCAACCAGGTGAAAATGGCGATACAGCTTTGATGAAGGCTACGAGAGAGGGAGAGTATGGTGTTGTTAAAGAACTGATTTGTGCAGGTGCGGATATCAATGCTAGAAATAGCGATTGCAATAATGCTTTATGGTTTGCTTGTTTCGGAAACCACTACGATTTAATTAACTTGCTGCTGGCTCACAACATTAATATTGACAACCAAAATGATAACGGTGCAACTGTTCTAATGTATGCAGCATCAGCAGGAAAGACAGAAGTAGTTGAGTTACTCTTACAATACCATCCTAACTTAAATTTACAAAACTTAGACGACTATAAAGCAATTGATTTTGCCAGCAACGTAGAAGTTTTAAGGATACTCAAAAATGCCACAAAATAAAATATCGAGCAATGCCTTTCATGAGGCTACCAAGCATTCTTACTTATCGGTACAGATAGATCCAAATTATGTGGATGCTTCAACTCAACCATCTGCATTTAAATTCTATCCAAAATTTTATCGAAGAGTGAAATTAAATGTCAATAATCCCGTTCACTCTTTTATATCTTTAACTAGTGCAATAACAGTAGAAAAAATGTATAAAGATAGTCTCGATAAATTGCGGGTGAATCCATCAGCAGGCGCTCTGTATCCTACGGAAGTTTACGTACAGGTTCGCAAAATTCAGGGAATACTAGATGGAATTTATCACTTAGAAGTTGAGAATAATTGTCTAACACTTATCTATGAATTAATAGATGATGGGCTAGAGAGTTATATTATACCGAACAAAAGTATCAACGGATTCATCTTTTTAATTAGCTCTGTTTATTATAGGTCTAGCTGGAAATATCAAAAGAGAAGCGCGAGATATTGCTTTTTAGATAGCGGACACCATTTAGGTGCTATTGCTGCTTCGGCTTATCTCCATGAAAAAAATATACAAGTAATTTTTGATTTTGATAAACTTGGTCTCAATTTAGCTTTGGGATTTGAGAATAAAGAGTTTATCACAGCTTGTGCGGTGTCAGGAGAATTACAAGAAAAGCAAGTCAGACCGTTAAGGATGAAAGTTCCTTTTGTTTGCGGTACTGATTACTTTGAAGCTAATCAATTCATTGAAGATACTTATCAAGCTACGGCTGTACAAAAGAGTAGTCATCAAACACTCAAACAGCCTTACTTTAGCTTTGACAGGGAGAAATTTCTTCAAACTGTTTTGAATAGACGTTCTATTCGACGTTTCCGGAAAAAATCTATTTCTCAAGAAGATTATCTATATATAATGCAGCAACTTCAGCAGCCAATACCAACAGAAAATCATGAGGAAATAGATATTTACTCGGTGGTACATCGAGTAGAGGAAATGTCATGCGGATTATATAAAGGTACGCATCTGATTAAGACGGGTGATTTCAGCGAACAGACGGGTTACTTATGTATTAATCAAGCTATTGCTAGAGATAGCGCCGTAACTTTATTTTTTGTGTCTGATTATTTAAACTACCAAACTGCTATGCAAATAGCTGGTTTTCTAGGACAGAGGCTTTATTTGGCTAGTAATTATTTGGGAATTGGATGTAGCGGAATCGGTGCTTTCTACGATGATGAAACCCAAGAATTATTAGAGACAAATAAAGATGTACTTTACGCTATGGCGATTGGAATATAAGCAAGGAAGGAAAAAGAGATGGCTAGAAAGATGTATTTCTTAAATAGTGACGATTCGCATCCAGTACAACCGACATCGGCAGATATTATATTGCGGCAACAACTAGAGTATTCTATTAGTAGATATTTTTACGATGGTTGCGATCGCACAATTCAAAATCTGTTATCTAATTGCCGATGGTACGTAACAACCCACGCCAGCGCCATGACATTAGTAATTGAATGTCCCGACCAAGTTACCAACTGGCGCATCTTACAACAAATCGTGCCAATGGGGACATTACTTCACCAAATCATCAGCAGCGCCAAAATCCGCGTCTGTCCCCCTGAAGGTCAAGGCGTACCTTTTGAAATGAGGGTAGATGAGTTGTCTGTGTACCGTGATATGGCGGGCTGAGGAGATGGGGGGATGGGAAGATGGGGAGATAAGAGAAATAACTAATACCAATTCTCTAAAATCGGGCAACACATTTAAACTCCAAAACCCAGACCATCACTAGCTTTCTTAATTACGAATTACGAATTACGAATTGCTATAATGCCCCATGCCCACGTCTTTAATAAGTGCAGCTACCTCTTCAAAGACCAAATCAGCTGAATGTTTCACAACAGGACTTAACTCTAGTCCCAAATCAAGATTTGCCGCTTCAATTAAATAAACTGTTACATCTTCAGGAAAGTCATTTTGAAAGATTTTCCGCCCGGCGGCTAAAGCATTATCCCAACGAAAATCATGCAAATTATAACTAGGTTCTGGCAAAGCCTCTAGTTCTTTTCCTGGAACTTTAAACACAGCACCAGGTTCAGAATTAGTTGAACTTGCATCAATAATTACTAATTTTTTACTACCTCTAGCTTGAAACATTACTTCCATTCCTGCGGTGCCACAGTCATAAACTCGCACATCAGGATGAGGGTTTTGGGCTAGATATTTTTGTAGGCGTTGAGCGATAATTACGCCTACAGCATCGTCACTGCGATTGAGGTTTCCGCAACCAATAATAGTTAGCATAAAATGGAGTAAATAAAAATAAAAAACACTACGAATTCATGGTAATTATCAAAGGTCCACTCTGTTGGGAAAATTGGAAGGCAAAAAAACACGTAAAAAGCTGGCATGGTATTTCTGAGTATCCTCTATTTTCTGATGCACGCATTATTGGTCAAGCAATAGATATGGGGCCATACAAATTATTCGATTCAATTAGAATTACAGAAGATCCTAAAACTCCTGCAATAATTTTACGAATCGAAGATTACTATGATTCATTTCACAATGATGATATTAAGTCTAATATAAAAACTACTGCTAGTCGTTATCATGGTGGTTCATTAGCAGAAGAAATTGCTGCTCTAATTTCTTTATGTTTAGGTATTCGTATAAAAGCAGGTTTAATTAGCCGAGGTTTTTCACAGAATGGCGATCCTTTAGGCATTCCTTTTTTATGGAATACTAATATAAATCCTATTTTATTAGTGTCTGATATAAGATACCCTATTTTACCAGACTTTAGACGCACTATAAACCTTTGTAATGTCAACAGAATAGAAAAACTTCCTCAGCTTTGTGAAGAAGACGCTAATGCACTTGTTCGCTCTGCAAGAATGTATCAAGATGGTGTATGGATGGCAGAATCGGAACCACAACTTGCATGGCTTATGATTATTTCAGCAATAGAAACTGCTGCTGGACATTGGCGCAAACAATTGGAGTCACCTGTTGAGAGGTTCAAATTATTTAAACCTGATCTTATTCCGTATTTAGAATGTGCTGGTGGTAATGAGTTGATTGAGACTGTCGCAAAAGCTTTGGTAGACTACATGGGTGCTACAAGAAAGTTTGTTGACTTTATGATTGAGTTTAAGCCAGATCCTCCTACTGAAAGGCCTAGCGAAGCTTATCAAATTTCTTGGGAAGATAATGAATTAAGCAAAATTTTTAAAACAATTTACAGTTCGAGGTCACAAGCCCTGCATGGAGGTGTAGCTTTCCCAAAGCCAATGTGTATGCCTCCAGATTGCCTAGAAGATAATAAGTTTGCAGAAAAACCATCAGAATCAAAATCAGTTATTAGCACTATTGATGCGTCTTGGAAAGCTAAAAATGTCCCACTATTTTTGCATACTTTTGAATATTTGGCCAGAAACGTCCTACTTAATTGGTGGGATTCAATGGTAAAAAGTAATACGGCATCTGGTTTATAATATAAATTTAGATTTAGAAGTAAGGCTTTGTCTGTATTATTAGCCAAAGCCTTGAAGAAATAATTTATCAGCAGTAAACTAAAACTCTACACCATGTTTTTTGGCAATTTCAGTAAGTTTTTCGTACTGATGTTGTGATGCTTTAGTTAATATTGTTTGTGCATCTTCTGGAGTTGTGCCTTCTTTAGGAATTAAATACTTTACATAAAGTGACACAAAATCAGCTACGACAGCCATACCAGATAAACCATGTTTGTCAGCTTCCTTACCAGCGATCGCGGCTACTAAACCTGCTTTAATTGGATCTGGTTTAACTTTCATAAACTGATCCACAAGCTTGGGAATATAATCTGCTGGTGGCAAATTAGCTAACTTAGTTTTATCTGGAGTAAAGTTACATTCTGCGGCTTTTGCCTGTTCTAAAACACACCACTCTATGAATTCTTGCAATGCTGCATCGGGAACGCGAGGGAGATAATTTTGTAGGGCTAAATCAGACACAAGCTCACCGTGTAAATTGCTGTTTTATGCAAGTGCATTAAGCCAAGCCTAACGCACTGTTTCTAGAAGTTTTAGTGTGTTAGGCTACAACTGTCGAATTAATAGTTAAACCGCTAGACAGTTAAATTTATGTGGCCTATTTATGAAAAGCTCTCTTGTCATCCTTTCTTTTAGTCTGATAAACATTCCACCAATGAAAAAATAGTCCTATCCCCCATCCTAATACTGGAAAGATAGACCAAAAATAACTAGGAGTAGTGATTAAATTCAGCAGGATTAGAAATAAATTCACTGCCATAAAGGAAATCAAGTGTTTCCAAAAATCTCTGCGTCGTAAAGTATTAAATGTGCCTCGTAAAAGTTCTTCTTCTTGTTGAACTAACCACTTTTGTTCAGTCTTTTCCAAAATATTAGCAGAAATACCTAACTCGGAAGCCATTTCAACAAGCTGTTCTCGTGAAAATTCACCTTCTTGTCGATCGTTGAGTGCTATTTGTAGGATTTTTTGCACATCTTCTGAATTGTAAGACATTTTAATTACCTAATATTTTTGCCTGTAAGTGCGCGTTTTATCTCACGAATTTATCAAAGATAATTGATAAATCCACTCAGCGATATCTTCTCTACGAGACGCTAAACCAACGGTGAGCTTTGCTAATGCACCCAATACTTACTTGTATTCACACCTTTCTTAGGTTCTCACAATTGATTTCTAGCTGCTGTATTTGTTAATACCTCTATCTTGGTTTATCTCCAATATATTACTAAAAATGAGCAATAAATTATTGGGTTTGTTGGTTTATGGACTTTTTTTGATGAACAACAGCCTCAATTAGTTTATGCTTTGCTGCCTCAAGCGACTAAACAAGGTTATGCTACTGAAGCTGCAACCAAGATACTCGAATATTCTTTTGATGAACTTAACTATTAGTATCTTGTAGCAAGCTGCGTTGGCGTAGCCCGCCGCAGGCATCGCCCAATTTTGGAATCACAAAAAGTAGCAGAAAGAATTGGCATAATAAAGGTAAATGAAAAAATTATCAATGGCAATCCTTTAGTATTTTTCAGAATTGATAAATCGTAGGTAAAATCTCACGATTTTGCTGCCCAAAGTAGAGAAATGTTGTACTGATTGAACATTGAATCGGCACTCACAAGTGTCATTTCTTCTATCTGAGCCTGTGCAATTAACATTCTGTCAAAAGGATCTCGGTGATGCAAAGGTAATTTAGCTGCTTGTATAGCATGAGAAGCTGTAATTTCTAGCGATCGCATTGCCAATAGTGTCATCCGACTAGAAATATAACTGTCTAGAGGATCTGCGAGTGGTAGCTTGCCGATCGCAACTTTTATCCCCATTTCCCAAACACTAGCAACTGAGAGCCATAATTCATTTGTTTCATCAGCAATATGGGCAATAGCTACTTCATTCAAAGACTCTGGTTGGGTAAACCACCATAACCAGCACTGTGTATCTAGCAAGAGTTTCACTCTTCACCACCCTCAAATGCTGCCAAAATTTCTTCTGGTAAAGGAGCATTAAAGTCATCTGGGACTATAAAACGCCCTTTATCCTGTCCTAAACTATTGAGTCGATTTGATGAAGAGCGAAACGGAACTAACTTGGCGATAGGAATGCCTCGGTTGGAAATAATGATTTCTTCTCCAAGTTCTACTCGTGATAAAAGTTTTGAGAGATTTGTTTTAGCTTGATGAATATTTACAGTTTCCATAAAATTAAACTAAGTCTGTAAACTAAGTTTAGTTTGTTTGTCGCAGTGGTGCAAGGGCGATCGTTAGATAAGCAGCAAACATTACAATATGCAATGATGAGGGTAAAAGTGAGTGAAGCTTATGCAAACTATTACTGACATTGGTACATTAATTGTTCGGACGCCTGGAACTCTTGGTGGTCGTCCTCGAATTGCTGGAACTAGAGTATCTGTTCAACGAATTGCAGCTTGGTATAAAACGGGAATGAATGCAGAAGAAATTGTTGAACGGATGGGTAATTTGACTCTTGCACAAGTTTATGCTGCTTTAACCTATTACCATGCAAATCAGGAAGAGATTGAAGGTTATCTCATTGCTGAGAAGTCAAGCTATGAACAACTCGCTACTGAAATGGACAATCAACTGGTTTTCTAAGCATTTATTCTGGAGAGTAAACAAAGCGATCGCTGAGTTATTAGAAATATTTTTGAATTTGTATTTTTGCAAGCTTTCAAACAGGCACATTAGGCCTGACTACATGCGATTCAAATACTCAACCACGTCCATCAGGTTGACCAGTCAATTATTAAGATGGTGGATGACGACCCAGGAGTTCCTCTTCTGCCCGAATCGCCAGCATAATCTCACGATTCATTTTGAGTGCATTAATTGTTGCTCTTCCTGTAGCTGTTAATCCGACAACTTGTACACCATTCCACTGAAAGTGTTCTTTCCATAGTTGTTGGCGAGGGTTGAAGATTGCTACTTTTTCTCCCGTTTCTGGATCTTCAACCAATTGTCGGGCAGCCTTACGTAGCGAACAGGAGACGCAGGCAAGTGCCAAATTATTTGCTGTTGTTGTACCGCCTGCTACCACAGGAGTGATGTGATCGATATGAAATGTAGCTGCTTGACCTGTTTGGGATAAGGTGCAATATTCACAGCGATCGCCTGCTCTTTGGATGACCAATCGACGTAAAGCAGCCGAAATCGTTACCATTTATCCCTGCCGCATTACACGCTGCGATCGCAGGTGCAATAGAGATAAAAATTCTGCCAACTCAACCAGCCCTTCTGCTTCTCCTCGTTCTGCTTGGGTAAGCATTTCCCCTGCATCTTGGCGATCCAGAAGAAATTGCAGACGCTCTTGGACAGCTTCAGGAAGTTGAAAATGAGTCAGTTCAACAGGTATCTCAATAATTTCGACCATACAAAAGTGTGCCTACCAAAATTTTGTAGACAGTATAGTTTTACGATACCGTAAAACTATACTTTTTAAAGTATGTCTAGCAAAATTGCAACTACTTGTAGAGCAGGTATAACTTAATGTGGTTTGTGGCAAGCGATCCAATGTTTGAGAATTAAGCAGTCCGAAAACGTGCTAACTCTTCACCCGTCTTCGCATCATGGGCGTGGACTGTACACACCAAACAAGAATCAAACGATCGCGCCACATGACCAACTTCCACCGGGTCGCTAGAATCGTAAATGGGTGTGCCAATTAAAGCTTCTTCAATGGGGCCGCGGATTCCTTCACCGTCACGAGGGCCAATATTCCAAGTACCTGGGGCAATCACTTGGTAATTTTTAATTTTACCGCCCTCTATTTCCACCCAGTGACACAAAGAACCCCGCGCTGCTTCCGTTGCACCCCAACCCTTGCCATCTTTTTCTTTGGGTTTGATATACCAAGGATCGTTTAATTTAAATTCGCGCAAACAGTGTTCGGCTTGACGATATAACTTGACAATTTCGTGAAGTCGTGCTAGCTGACGTACATGAATACTAGGGCCCTTCATCTGCTTGAAGACATCGAGGATAAAGGGGTCGTAGTGTTGCCAAGATTCGCCGTGTTTGCCACCTGCAACTAATTGCCGCGCTAAGGGGCCAGCTTCTAAACGCCCGAAATCTTTGTGCAGGACGGCACTTGCCCAAGAATAGGCGTTATCGAAGTCTTTGATATTATTGCTGATGGGTTTAGTGGTGCGATCGCCAGGATGAATATCCGCAGTCCCTTCATCGTACCAGGAGTGAGTTGTATTCTCGCGGGTAAAGGACTGATCCATTAAGACATGAGTATCAGTGAAGCTGTCATACACTCCACTTTTCATAATCATCGCCGCGTTTCGTCCTTCAATGGTCGGTTTTTGGTATTTATCCTCGTGGGCTAAATATCCCCAAGTGACATATTTACCAACACCAGCGCCATATCTATCTAAACCGATGTCTAAACCCATGCGCCAATAAAAACCCAAGTCAGATTCCCGATGATTGCGGTTTTCATCCAACCAATCCAAAAAGTCATCATAACTTTGGATTTGTTCGTAACGTTCTAAAGAACAACCCAACCAAACTGGTTCTAACCAATTAGTGCGGAAATATTCCAGAATCGCCCAAGCGCGGGTAATATCCGTGAGGGTGGGGGCGCACATCACACCACCGGGCACCATATAACTGCTGTGGCAACTAGTGGTATTGTAAAAATGTTCGTGAGTAACTTATTGGGTAAAGTAATTTTGCTCGGTAATAACATTTTCTTTTCACTATCTCAGCTTATAAATAAGGGAATATTTAGGGAATGAACGGGCAAAATCAAAACCAGGGTAATTGCAATCGCCAAAATTTAACATCAAAGACATATCCCCCATCTACATATAAGGATGCAAACGCAGACTCAAGGGATTTGTTCGCCGATATGTTTGCAGATTTTGAGCCGCCCAACACCACAGACGGTAGCTACAGAGGAACAATGGCGAAAATTAAAGCAACAGAACTACAGTATCAAGCAGTTTTTGAGCAGAAGTTAGTCGAAGCTAATAGTAATTTAAAAAGGGATAGAGTTAAAGTTAGCATTAAACAAACTGGCAATTCCCTCCAGTTACGAGCTACCCTACCATTAAAACCAGGCGATTGCAGCTTAGGTAAGGAAAAAAAGCAGTATGACTTGTCTCTAGGGATACCAGCAAATTTAGAGGGATTAAAAACTGCGATCGAGGAAAGTTACGAGTTGGGTAAATTAATCGCTCGTCATACTTTCGAGTGGAATGAGAAGTATTTAGGAATTAAGTCTAGAGAGAAGCAAGAGATAAAAACCATTGGGGAATTATTAGATATATTTGCGGAAAAATATTATAAAAACCGTCAGCAGACTATCACCAGTCAAAATACTTTTGCTAACTATATATCTGTAATTAAAAGAAACTTTCCTTTAACCACTTTGGCAACAAAAAATAACTTTGAGGAAATTATTAATTCATTTCAGGGAAATAAAAAAAATGAACTGATTGCCGTAACTTCTGTCTTTATTAAAACCTTTCAGTTGGGATTTACACTCGATGTGACACGCGATAATGTCACCCCAGCCCATCGAGAAATCCCCGACGATGATAAAATAGTGGGTTCTTTTGAGCTATTTGAAAAATTCGCCCTCAATCGCAAAAATACAAACATCAGTGATGAAATCGACACCTGGGAAATGTGGCGTTGGGTATATGGAATGTTAGCAACTTTTGGGTTAAGACCAAGGGAATTATTTGTGCAACCAGATATTAATTGGTGGATATCTTCTCAAAATATCGACCATACTTGGAAAGTCAATAAAAATACAAAAACTGGATATCGAGAAGTTATACCTTTTGTACCAGAATGGCTAGAATTATTTGATTTACAAAATCCCAAACCATTAAAGATTTTAGAAAAAAAGGTGACAAAAATTGCATCTGTGCAAAATATTAATTGGATGCGGAGAGATATATCCAGATGGTTTAAAAAAGTGGGAATTGAGTTTCAACCCTACGATTTGCGCCATGCTTGCGCGATTCGATCGCATCTTCAGGGAATACCCATCAAAGCCGCAGCAGACAATTTAGGTCATACTGTTGATGAACATACAAAAACCTATCAGCGTTGGTTTGGCATTGAAAACCGTAAAAAAGCCTTTGGTGAGGTAATTAGTCAAAAGTCATTAATTGAATTGCAAAAGAATGAAATATTGGCGCTTAGGATGGAGAATGAAAGATTAAAGTTGGAGGTGGAAAGGTGGAAATTATCAGGGAATCTATAAATAAACCGAACTGAAACCTTTTTTATATTGTTGGTGAATAATTATAAAAACTTCATCTTCAGTTAAAACAGTTGGCAAATATTTATATTTCTTGGCGCGAACCATATTAACTTTCAAATCTAAATCTTATGTTAATACATCTTTGTTACAAAAAGAGGTAGTTGTAATGCTTGGTTTATCAGAATTTATAAAAAGATTACATGGAAATATTCCGTATAATAACATAGTTATACGATTCAAATTACTTGTGATAAAATAGCCGCAGAGTTATCAGTAAAACCTGCAAGCTGAGTTGCTCAAAGCGTATACAGTCTCAGAATGAAGAAAAACAAACAAGTGAAATTTAAGGGTGGAAAAGAAGGATACTGTAATATTTGTGGACAGTATTCTAAACTTACACGAGATCATATTCCTCCTCAAGGTTGTGTCAAGGCAACAAATGTTGATTTGCGAACACTAGGGCAATATCTTACGGAACCAAGTGGAAAACCAGTTAATTCTCAAAGTGGACTTAACTTACTTTCTATTTGCGGAAACTGCAATAACAATTTGCTGGGTACAGAGTATGATCGAGAATTGATTGAAGTCTCTAAAAAAGTAGCTACTCTGGTGAGAGTAAAACAAGAGCTTGGGTTCTCTTTACCGGAAACAATAAAATTAAGTGTGAAGCCTCAAAGATTAGTTAGAGCTGTAATCGGACACATTCTAGCTGGTAAGTTACCCACTCCTGGTCAACCTCCTATTTCTGCACCTTTTCCAAATGCTCTAAGAAATTATTTTTTAGATACTTCTAGTGCTATACCAAACAACATTGAAGTCTATTACTGGGTATACCCATCTAATAAACAGATTGTTATTGATTCACTCGGTATAGGCTCAGGCATAGGAGAGGGATTCATCTCTGGTAGCTGCTTGCTCAAGTTTTTTCCATTAGCCTTTTGGATAGTTTGGGATAAGCCACCCTCTTTTCCAATAAACTTAAAGAAAATATCAAGCGAGAATTTCAAGGGTTTAGATGAAAGCTGTGAAATAGTAGTTGACTTGCGAAATTTACCGCCTCTTAACTATCCAGAAGTACCTGGCGAAAGTAGATATATCATGTTTCGTAATGATTCGACTGTATTAGCACAACCAAGGAAGCCAAAAGGATTTGGATAGGGCATAAATCGAGAGATTTTATCTTCGAGTTACGTTACATTTGCAGGGGTCGCTATTTTATTCACGCCGTATAACCGTTAAACATCTTTGAGAAAAGCGATCGCTAATATCGAGTTAGTGCGATCGCCGCTCTTGTAGGGTGCGTTCCCTACGATAACTCCTAATTACTTTGCCGATAAATTTCTCTTAACGCACCAAGATTGTGGACTTTAAGCAAGCGATCGCAGTGCGATCGCTATAATAAAACCAGTATCGCTTGGAAAAATCAACAATGCCCATTACGCTAGAAATGTTAATATTTATATGCAAAAAAAGTAACTTGCTAAATATGTAAAATTCAGCATTCACTTATAAAACTCAGCTAAGAATGTCACGACGAGATGATTTACATTTCTCCCTACGTCGCACCCTCGAAAAAGATGGGTGGACAATCACAGACGATCCATTGATTTTGGTATTAGAGCAAACCCTGCTAAAAGCTGATTTGGGAGCCGAGAAGTTTTTTACAGCTGAAAAAGAGGGACGTAAAATTGCCGTTGAAGTCAAAGATTTTGATGCCGTCTCTGCGATCAGCGAACTGGAAAAAACAATGGGGCAACTTCAGCTTTATCAATGGGCATTGGAGGAGCAAGAACCTGAGCGTGAGTTATTCCTGGCTGTGAGTCAACACATCTACATCAAGCATTTTCAAAAGCCAATTTTTCAGTTGGCTGTCCAGCGCAACAAAATTAACTTGTTAGTCTACGAACCCAGCCAGGAGGTTATTCTGCAATGGATCAAACCTTGAGTTATGCAGACATTCTAAAAAAGACAGTACAAGAAGCGGTTGTCAATCAACCCCGTTTACAGGCGATCAAACTCTATCCGGTTTGCGATACTGAATCCGGCCATTTTCTGGTGCTAGCAACGGGTTGGATTAAACAACGCCGGATGGACACCATTCTGTTTCATGCGCGTTTAGTAGAGCAGCAAATCATCATTGAAGAAGACAACTTTGAGGAGAGTTTAACCCAAGCTCTTATTGTTGGGGGTATCAAAAAAGAGGACATTGTGACCCATTTAGAACCTGCATTTACATGCACAGAAGTGCGATCGCCAAGCTCAAACAAGAATTAAACATCTATCGAATTGGCATCTTTGCAGGATTTCTTGCCCCCTGTTCCAGGATGGCGTAATAGAAACACATCTCGAACATGAAGTGAGCCTGGAAAAATATCGCTCAAACGAGTAGATAATTTAGGGGATAAGTTTTCATCAGACAGTAATTTCATGCTGATAATGGAGAAATCATGAGCCGACGTTCACGGTCAGCCGCATAAGCAATACAAGCTTTTAAATCTTCTCGCGTTAGATCGGGAAAATCATCAAGAATTTCTGCTTCGGTCATCTCGGATGCTAGGTATTCAAGCACCTCATAAACTGTAATTCGCAAGCCACGTACACAAGGCTTACCACCGCGTTTATTGGGTTCAATTGTAATATAGTCTCTGTAATTCATAGGTGGCGAGTGCATTTTTGCAAAATTACCTCATAATACCATGTATTTCTGCTAAAATCTCAATAATTTGACTGTTAAACATCTTTGAGTGCGATCGCTCAACATCCAAACAAATAAATCAATAAAAATATGCGAGCGAACGTTGATGCTCAAAAGTTAGAACGAAGTAAATGCAAGTCTTGGGTAGAGAAGCCCAGGGTTCAGGCTGCATCTACTTTACAGGTGGAGCTAGTGCGCTACTAATTGGATGGCGCAACTCGACAGTTGATGTCGATATTCGTCTAGACCCTGAACCACCAGGCATTTTTCAAGCGATCGCCAAGCTCAAACAAGAATTGAACATCAATATCGAATTGGCATCTCCGCAGGATTTCTTGCCACCTCTTCCAGGATGGCGTGATAGAAGCGTATTCATTGGCAAACGAGGTCAAATTTCGTTTTATCACTATGATTTTACAGCTCAAGCCCTTTCTAAGCTATCCAGGGGATTTGACCGTGACATTAAAGATATTGAAGCCATGTATGAACAGAAATTATTCTCTTTGAGTGAGCTACGGAATTGTTTTGAAGCAATTGCACCTGAACTAATCAGATTTCCCTCTCTTAACCCTGATGTACTTAGAAGCAGAGTCGAGAACTTTATTGAACGTTTTGAAGATAAGCAGGAGGAGGATCGATTATGAATCTCAATGAGTTGCCAGGAGCCGAGATCATCTTGCCTGGACTCACGGATCTTCACAATGGTGAGTGCAATACAATTGGGGCATTGCTAGTTGCGATCGCGGCAGGGCGCTTAACTCAAGCCGGTTTAGATATCCCTAAAGACTGCTTAGTTTCAGAGCCAGAGCTAACCTTATATGCCCGTCTCCAAGATGAACGAGACGATGCTTATGTTTATTATAATGCTTTGCTAAATGTCCTCAATAGCTTTTGCAATGCACTCGAACTCAGTTATAAATATAAGCCGTCTAACTTCACAGTTAAACATTTTTGAGAAGTGCGATCGCTCAATTTTCAAACAAAGAATTAAAATACTCACGCCCGAATCACAGTAATCGCACGCTGATTTTGGGTCAGCACTACCTGAGTTGACAAACGTTCTTCCATTGGTAGGGCATTTTTACGCCTGTCAAACACAAATAACCAACCAAAATCCAACCCCAAACGCCCTAAATAAGATTCTAATTGCTCAATACCCTCACTCAGGGGGTCGCGCTTTTTCTCCCGCCATACCTTTAACTCGATACCTAAGGTGACATCTTTGTAACGCAGACATAAATCCATTCTGTCACTACCAATTGCATATTCCCTCTCTAGGGTTCCACCACCGTTAACAACACGATGCAAGAAAGCCATTAATACGATGTGGGGGGCGATTTCATGGTAGCCAGTACTACCTAATAATGGTTCCCCGTGCTGTCGCCAAAACTTGAGAAATGCTGTTAGTAATGCATCTATATTTAACTCTCCTCCTGGTGTTAACCAAGTCGGTGCAATCACTGGTAGAGATGCCATTGGCGTCACAGTTAATACCCTGGGTAAAACTTCCCGATAAATTGGATTAGCAATGGTTAATCCACCCTGAGGATGCATTTTACACAATCCCAAATCAATCACAAATTGAATATCATCGTTGGGTATATCCCCCAATTCCAAACCTGCTAATATCGGCTCGATAATCGCTTTTATTCTTGGTTCCCGTAAGCGTTCGGCTAAACTATCGAGATGAGTATCTTGACGGGCAATTAATATTTCTTTGGCTTGTAAAATATGTTCTTTTGTAATAGCAATATTTCTATCCTTAACCATTTTTTCCACAACTTCTTTAGCCAGAGCATTAACTAACCAAGGTTGTCCTTGAGTGAAATCAAAGGCTGTTGCAGTTGCCTCTGGAGTAAAAATTTGTCCTGTCTCTTCTGTATGTTGTTGATATAGTTCTGCAACTTCCTCTGCATTAAAATTTCGCAGAGTAATGGAACTGACTTTAATATTAAAAGGACTGGATGTGTTTAATCGGTCACTACCACCCGATGCAACTTTATAATCCCGCACATCCCGCAAACCAATTAATCCTACAGATGAGGGGAAATTTTCTGGACGACTGCGATAGCCTTCACGTAACTGTCGTAAAACTGAAATTAGTGTTTGGTCTTGTAGGGAATCAATTTCATCTATAAATAATACTAACGGACGCTCGATAGCTCGTGACCAAGCTCTTAAATTTTCGCCAATTCTCTGGCCAGGCGCATTATAAACCCAAGTTGGGGGTTGTAGTTCTGGGGGTAAGTTATCCTCAATTGTATTTTGCCAAGTTCCCAAAATCGCTAACTCTGCCGCACTGGGGTCATGATTAAATGCACTTCCTACCTCTACCGATACCATTACTGCTGCATAACGTCCTGTATCGGTAAGTTGCTGTGCTAGAGCTAACATTGCTGTGGTTTTCCCTGTTTGTCGTGGTGCATGAAGGACAAAATAACTTTCTTGTTCAATCAGCATTGATAAGTCAGGGAGACGACTTGTGGCTGAGAGTGTATAGTGTTTTTCAGGTTTACAAGGGCCTGCAATATTAAACCAGCGAGACATGGGACTTTGCCAGTTGGCGAACACTTTAAGTTTAGACGATTTTAAGGTTGGGGATGGCAGGAAGGGCTAATTGGGAATTTTTGTTTGTTTAAACATCGGGTAGATATACCGAATTATTCCGTCTATTACTCGGAAAAAGATAATAGCCAGAAAATTTATTGCCATTCACTCAGATTTAGGTAGTTATCTGGAAATTTTCTGTATAATATGTGGATATTGACGATATCCGCAAAAGTTCTTAATAAGATTATGACTAAATTACCTGTAATACTTTATCGGGATGGATTGTTTGGTGTGATAGACGGAAAATTTCCGTCTAATAATATAGATTAGTCGTTTTCGTGTTGAGTTCTTGCCCTAATTCTTTGAACTATTGATGAAGATGCAAAGCATGGGAGGGGTTTTAAGGTGAAGTAGTGGCAAAGGATAATCGCTACATCCAATTTTGATCTTGGAGGTTGAAAAATATAGGTTTCCCTGTTTTCAACCCTGTAAGTATCTACTGAAAGCGTTTCCGTTAACTCGTGGAGAGAGACTATAAAATCAATGGCAAGTTCATTCAAACCTTGGTGGAGAGACAGGTGATCGAAGAAAAAAAAGCACCTACCAAAGTCTTTATCAGCTATAGCTGGGATTCAGCAGAACACAAAGAACGTGTGTTGGCTTTGGCAAATACGCTACGAAACCCTTGGGGAATAGAAACTGATATAGACCAATATATTAGAGCCAAACCTCCATTTACTCCTTCACAGGGATGGGACTTATGGATGGAGAAAAGAATTGAATGGGCTGAGTTTGTGCTGATAGTTTGCACGGAAACCTATAAGCGGCGATTTAGTGGAGATGAAGAACCTGGGATTGGACGAGGAAGTACCTGGGAAGGAACGATCATCAGGCAACATCTTTATAATAATCAATTGCTAAACACTAGGTTTATTCCTGTTGTATTTTCTTCTCAAGATTTGACCCATGTTCCTATCATCTTTAATGGGAACGATAAATATATTCTTGAAGATGAAAAAAGCTTTAGAGAACTTTATTATCGCCTTAGAAAAGAGCCTATTGTTGCAATGCCAGAAATTGCAACAGCAAAATTACAAGCACCTCCTGAACCAAAGTTTTTTTCACCCCAAAAATCGCAGGCAGAACCGCCAACAGTTTTTCTAGATATTGCTGAAATTCAATATCAACCTGCTGCCAAACCAGAAGCGGAGCAACAAAAGCTATCAATTAATATTGGGATAAGTGACTGCACTCGATCAGAAAATCTACTGACGCTAGAAGAACTGCTGAAGACAGAAAAAATAAAAGAAGCAGATGAGCAAACCAAGAAGCTTATTTTTATGGAAAACCAAAATAATCCTTTAACTGCTTCTGAAATTAGGCAAATTCCTTTGGACTTACTTAGTAGCATTGATCGTCTCTGGATGGAATATAGTGCTGAAAAGTTTGGGTTAAAAGTTCAGCAGCAGATGTGGCAAAAAATTCAGGAGCCAGAAAAACCTCGCTTTAAACTGTTTGCTAAAAAGGTAGAGCCATTAACTGAGTCACAGGCATGGAACCGATTGGTATGCTTAGTAGGCTGGCGTAGTGATGAGAAATTCTTGCCAGATACAAAGCTCGATTTTTCGATCAAAGCTCCTTCAGGCTGTTTCCCTCGGACTCGATTGTGGTTACGTGGTGGTTATGGAAATACTGTAAAACAGTTTGCTGCTTTAATGGATCGGGTGGCACAATTAGAGTGAAATAGTGGTTTGTCTAACACTCATAAAACTATGTTTTAGAGTTTGAAGTCAATTCATATCTGATCTGGCTTAAAAATATTGTGGCTATATAATCTAGATTAACGACTATAAATTGTTCATCTCAGCGTTTCATGACCTGGCACTGAGGTGTTGTTCGGGGGTGATATAACCTGGAATTATTGCGAATTAGCGCTTGTAGCAATTTGGCTCAAGAAATAAAGATGCAGCGAGGGCTGCGGATTGGTAACTAATAAGCTTCCTATGGCGACGCTGGTAGTGGCACAACCAGAAGCAAAATTGTGATCAAGAACGTAATCAAATACGGCAGATTTGCCCAGGATTTGAGGGTGTTGGGAATCTGTCCGAGAAATTTGGTTGAGTTATCCGGTTTGAGAAAGTTTCCTTTAACTTTCTCGATCCATTCCTGATCTTCAGGAATAATATACCCACTCAAGATTCTGGCTAATTGATTAAAGTTGTCGCGTAACTTTTGCTCCAGATATAAGTAGTAAACATCCAAAACACCGAATAGCGCAAAAGCGACAAATGCCAGCACAAACAAAGCTGCACTGCGATTGGTAAACCCAAAACCTACGATCGCTGCCCAAACAGTAATGCCAACTTTTTTTACTTCTAAAGAGTTGTTTGCCATGCGGGCGATCGCACTTTGCAACATCTCGGTTTGTTTAACTAAATAGTCCTTATTCTTTTCAATCCAGTCTGAAACGTTGGTTGGCATAGTTTTGATATAAAAGATAATTGCCCAACTTTAAAGTTTTAGTCCGTACTTTTGAAGAGTATCTTATACAGCTTTAAGTATCCAATTTGACAACCAGAATACTCGCAAGACTCTAAATACTGAAACGGATACCATTCATTTTTGGCGATCGACTCCATATAAGTGCCATCCTGCTGCGCGACATCAGGCTTTATCCCGGTAACATTCGCATAGTAGAGATAACATATCTCATTCACCTGAGTGCCAACAACATACTGACCCAACGGTGAAACCTGAATCTTATAGCCAGTCTCCTCGTACACCTCTCTTTGAGCAGTCGCTTCCGGCGATTCCCCTTCTTCTAATGCTCCTGTCACCGGACAGGGAAACAGTGTGAATTGTCCATCTATCTCTCTATTATCAATACAAAGATGCTGCTGGCGAATTAGTACCTCATAGGATTCCAGATTTTTGCCACTTTTTCTGAGTAAAAAGACGGCAACAGAATCTTTACCTTTGCGCTCTAAATATTGAAATCCTCTAGGAGATTCTTTAATTGCAATCCATTGAGTACTAAATATAACTCTATCTGCATCCATCGTTTATATTCTACACTTTGATGTATCTAATTAATGTTTGCATAAATGAAACGCTTTGATAGGGCGATCGCTCTCTGTCCACTAGCATATTCCTCCGACAGTGGCGTTATCACCTGACCCTTACCGTTTGATCTTGCATTCGCGGTCACTGCTGGTAGTGCTTCTGAGCGAAGATAGTAGCTGAGGGAGCAGGCATAGGATTTGTGGCGTTGCATAAATGCGGGATGAATCAGCTAAATACAGGTATTTCTCTATACTTAAGGTAGTGTAGTAACAATTTAATTGATAGCTTAAGCATATCTACAGATTTGGAATAACATAATGTTTTGCGATGTAGACGTGCCAGATAATGGCGTAAACGTGTATTTTCTCCTTCAACTCTCGTCATATATGTTTTGCTAATAATATGGTCTCCTGGGTTAATGAAACTAGCGTAAACAGGCCATCCATCTGTGACGTAAAAATAGCATCCCCAGAAGCTAACAATATTCCATAAAGGTTTAAAGGTTTCTGCGCTATGGTCTCCTACAACCCAAGCCAAAATTCCCTGACTAAAGTGGTCTAAAGCCGTCCATATCCAAATTTTGTTTTTTTTGACTGCACAAAAGTTTCCAGTTCATCTAATTCCCCAACGGATGGTATTTGATCTGTTGGCGGTGCCTCCGGTAAGTTTTCGCCAATTTGTTTTACCCAGTGAATTATCGTCGTGTGATAGCGAAGCGTTAGCGAGTCCACGAGCGTCTGAACCCCTGTCTGACGTTCAATTGCTCTAAAGCCAGCACCATTAACGTATGCTTTTAAGCATTCTATTTTTTTCTCATCTGAGTATCCTTTTGGTGGACTGTAGACATCAATGAATTGGCGATCGCATGATACGCAAATGTGATTTTGTTTACCTCTTCGCTTTCCGTTCTTACGAATTTTCGTAGCTCCACAGTATGGACATTGCACAGTAGACGACCTCAATTCATCCCTCTATTATGCAACGCCGGATTTGTTATCTTCAAATCTCAGCAACCACTACTCACGCCCGAATCACAGTAATCGCACGTTGATTTTGGGTCAGCACTACCTGAGTTGACAAACGTTCTTCCATTGGTAGGGCATTTTTACGCCTGTCAAACACAAATAACCAACCAAAATCCAACCCCAAACGCCCTAAATAAGATTCTAATTGCTCAATACCCTCACTCAGGGGGTCGCGCTTTTTCTCCCGCCATACCTTTAACTCGATACCTAAGGTGACATCTTTGTAACGCAGACATAAATCCATTCTGTCACTACCAATTGCATATTCCCTCTCTAGGGTTCCACCACCGTTAACAACACGATGCAAGAAAGCCATTAATACGATGTGGGGGGCGATTTCATGGTAGCCAGTACTACCTAATAATGGTTCCCCGTGCTGTCGCCAAAACTTGAGAAATGCTGTTAGTAATGCATCTATATTTAACTCTCCTCCTGGTGTTAACCAAGTCGGTGCAATCACTGGTAGAGATGCCATTGGCGTCACAGTTAATACCCTGGGTAAAACTTCCCGATAAATTGGATTAGCAATGGTTAATCCACCCTGAGGATGCATTTTGCACAATCCCAAATCAATCACAAATTGAATATCATCGTTGGGTATATCCCCCAATTCCAAACCTGCTAATATCGGCTCGATAATCGCTTTTATTCTTGGTTCCCGTAAGCGTTCGGCTAAACTATCGAGATGAGTATCTTGACGGGCAATTAATATTTCTTTGGCTTGTAAAATATGTTCTTTTGTAATAGCAATATTTCTATCCTTAACCATTTTTTCCACAACTTCTTTAGCCAGAGCATTAACTAACCAAGGTTGTCCTTGAGTGAAATCAAAGGCTGTTGCAGTTGCCTCTGGAGTAAAAATTTGTCCTGTCTCTTCTGTATGTTGTTGATATAGTTCTGCAACTTCCTCTGCATTAAAATTTCTTAGGGTAATTGAACTGACTTTAATATTAAAAGGGCTAGATGTATTTAATCTGTCACTACCACCGGATGCAACTTTGTAATCTCGCACATCCCGCAAACCGATTAATCCTACAGATGAGGGAAAATTTTCTGGACGATTGGGAAAACCATCTCGTAACTGTCGTAAAACTGAAATTAGTGTTTGGTCTTGTAGGGAATCAATTTCATCAATAAATACTACCAAAGGTCGGGGGGAAAACTGTGCCCAAGCCTGGAAAAAAGACCTGATTCTGCGTCCTGGTTCTTCTTTTTGCCCTTGTTTGAGAACAGGTGGTTGGAATTCATTGGGTAATCGGATCAAAATTGTATCGTACCAAGCTCCCAAAATTGCTAATTCTGCCGCACCTGGATCGTGATTAAATGCACTTCCTACCTCCGCAGATACCACTACTGCTGCATAACGTCGAGTGGCGGTAAGTTGCTGCGCTAGGGCTAACATTGCCGTGGTTTTCCCCGTTTGTCGCGGTGCATGAACGACAAAATAACTACGCTGTTGGATTAGCTCCTCCAAATCTGGTAATCGTGTTGTTGGAGATAACATGTAGTGGATATCGTCTTGACACGGGCCTGCAATGTTGAACCAGCGAGACATGGGATTTTGGCAGTTGGCGGACACTTTGAGTTTAGACGATTTTGGGGTTGCGGCGAGGCAGGAAGGGCTAACTTATTTCCGTATAATTCTCAAAGGAAATGGTTATGATGCTTGATATATTGGGATTTTGGAAAGCGATCGCTCAATTTCCAAAGAAAGAAATTAATACTTATATATCCAAATTATCATGTAATTCTTTAAACTAAGATAATACTATTTGCCTATTTATATTGATAAAAATAGCGCTTTATATTTCAAGGTTAAGAAAATAATTATACTTAACTACTTGTCTTGGACTTGCTTAACTGCGTAGACGCAAAGCGGCCTGTCGCTAGACATCGCTAATCTAGGTTAGGGAAAAATTAGGTAATACCTGAGAAAATCAAATAACTTTTAGCAGAGAAAAATAAATGGATTTGCTGCTTGCTATCTTTGCTTATGGCGTAGCTTACGGTGGGTTTATCGCCTAATTTAAGGAAAAGCCAGGGAATCATTAAAGCTATGCTGGCAAATCCTTACTATATAAGCAATTCCCCGATTTATTTCCATATAACTGCTGTGAGGCCATTGACCGCCCAATAGCGCGTAAATTTCTACAGGTTTGGCAGAAATTGTTATGCCTAATTCGTAAGATTTACCAGTGAAGGCGGCAAAGCGTCTAGTAGCTTCGTCATAAAAGCGACTACTGCGATATTTTTTATTGGTTAAATCAATGGCAAACAATCCATAAAAATAACGGGGAATACTTTGGATTGTTTCGACAATTTGTCCGAGATTTCTTGCCAAAATTCCATTGCGTGGAACTTCTGTTTCCCAAGCTGTATCTAATGCCCATGATGCAGAAGTTAAGTGAGAACCGCCGCAAATTCCGCAAATTCTAGGCGTGACAATTAATCCGGCTTGGGGGTCTTTACCGCGTAAGATAATTTCAAATCCGCGAAATAATTCCGCATGAGTCCAGGCGTTGACTACTCTTCCGTGTTCGATATCAACTCGTACATCTAAATCGCCTTCAACTCTACCAACAGGCGATATATCTAATGTTTGAATTGTCATTTGTCATTAGTCCTTAGTCATTGGTCTTTGGTCATGGGTCATCGGTCATCAGTCATCGGTCATTGGTCATTAGTTGTTCACAAATGACAAAGGACGAATGACTATTGTACAGACGCGATTAATCGCGTCTCTACTAATGACTAAACTGTAAAAAAGTCTTCTTCTGCCCAAGGTGGCGCTGCGTCTTTTGCCATCATTGTGAGTATGGCGTAGTCTTTTTTGTTGACTCCTGGCGGTAATTCTTTGGGAACCCCCATAACTGTTTGGGTTTTAAATACGGTTCCTGGTTTGAGGTCAAAGAAGGGAAATTCTGGTTCGGTGCAACCCAGACAAGGCATCCCAGCGCGGGTTTTGGAGGAGACGCGATTCCATAAGATGCGGTTGCAGGAGGAATGGGTCATGGGGCCGCGACAACCCAAGTCATAAAATAGGCAGCCTTTACGCTGACCAAATTCGGCGGTTGATGCTTTGTAAGCAAAGTGGACGTTACGAGTACAACCTGTTTGGGTATAGGTGTTGAAGAACGTTTGCGGACGATGCAATTCATCGAGGGCGATGTCTGCTATGCGTCCAGTAGCGATCGCCACTAATATCTGCGTAATCCAATCGGGATGTGCGGGACATCCAGGAATGTTAATTACAGGTAATCCGGCTTGGGAGACAAAATCTTTGCCTAAAAAGCCGCCTTCTTGACGCTTGAGGAATTGCAAGCCTTCGGATTCGCTGGGGTTGGGTGACATAGCGGGAATTCCTCCCCAAGTGGCACAGTCTCCGACAGCGACGATAAATTTGGCGGCTTTGGCGAGGTCTGTTAACCAATCTTTCATGGGGCGATCGGCAAACCGATTCCATTCCCCAGTGCCGTTGGGAGCATTGACAACGCTACCTTCAAAGACCAAAATATCTAGGGCAATTGTGCCGGAAATGCAATCCCACAGTAGTGTTTGTAAGTTTTCGCCTAGTTCCAATCCTAAAGATGGATGCCAAAGTACCTTGATGCCAAAGTCGGCAATTAAATCGCAGACTGTCGGTTCTTCGGCGTTGAGAAATGACATGGTGTTACCGGAACAAGCACCACCTTGTAGCCACAGTACGTTAGTCATCGGCTATATGTTTTTCTATTGTTTACCAGATTCAGTGCTAAGTCCTAAGTCAGGAGTTACGAAGTTCTTCCCCTACTTCCTGATTTCCCCGATATTACCCACTCCCTACTTCCTACTCAGCACTGTGGATTGTGCATAATGTAGGCGGTCAAGCTTGTAGAGTGTTACTTGTTTCTCTATGTTTATTTTTCAAGATAAGGTATTTTTTGATTCAACTCTTTTTTATTAAAAAAGAATTAATTATTAACATTGGCAGAGATTCTATCAAAGTTAATTTAAACTATTATTGTTGTAATTTATGTAAAATTGTTAACAAATAAAAAAATCCTAAAAATAAAAATAAAACCTCCCGCATTCTCAATAGATTGTCAAAAAAGTTGCCTATAAAGATACCGCATATATGTATGTCAACAATTATATAAATAATATTTTGATTATGTCTTGTGATGATACAAAAAATATTTTCAAAATATCAGGTGTTTAAAACTGACATTAATATTGGCAATTTCCCCCTAGAATTTGAGAAATAAGATGTTTTATATTTTAGGAATTGGGCATCGGGAAGAGTGAGAAGCTTTTTTATAATCTCCTCAGTCCCCAATCCCCAGCCGCTAATCCTAAGGGGAATTCCGCCAAAAGGACTCGAAGCCTGCGTAAATCAGTATGGCCCGTGATGAGATGCAATTCATAGTGTCTTAATCATTTGTGGGTGTCAAGAAACTCAAATTCTAATTGGGTAGAGTACGGCAGAGTTATGACCCCTAGCATTACAGATTCAGCAGTGAAGGCTGCGATCGCGGCTATTACTTTAGAGTCAGCTTCAGCAGATGAAAAAATTCAAATGCTGATTGAAATCGCCCAAGGCTTTCAAAAAAAGCCCAAAACAGCCCAAGATTTGCGGAATGCAGTTAGCTTGTATTACCGGGCTTACCAGATGTGTGGTGAGGAGTTTCCCCTACTGAAAGCCAGGGCGCAAGTAGGGATGGCAGGAACGTTACAAGCAATACCGGATGTTAGCACACAACTGCTGGTGCAAGCGAAAGTCGGTTATGAAGAAGCCCTGCCGATTTTACAACAATTAGCTTCGCCGGAGGAATTGGCAGAAGCACAGATGAATTTCGGGCTAGTGTTACAGTCACTTGTGCCGTATAATTTAGCGCGGATAACTGATAGTATCCAAGCTTATCATGAAGCTTTGCGGGTATTTACTTGGCAGGATTACCCACAAGAGTATGCCATTTTATACAATAATATTGCGATCGCTTATCTTTCCATGCCCTTAGCATCGGAACGGGAATACTTGCGTCAAGGGTTAGCAGTGCAATCATTTGAGACGGCGCTAAAGCATATTAATCTGATTGACCATCCCAGAGAATATGCGATGTTGCAAAATAATTTGGGTAACGCTTTGCAATATTTAGTGAGTTCTCATCCTGTGGAGAATAACTTAAGAGCGATCGTAGCTTATGACGAAGCTCTAAAAGTGCGTAATTCCAAAGATACACCTCTAGAGTACGCTAACACTATTTCCAACAAAGCTAACGCCTTATTCAATTTACCCGACGACCCAGAAAAACCAGAAATTGGTAATCTTCAAAATCTATTACAAGCGCGTGCATACTATCAACAAGCTTTAGAAATATTTACCAAAAATCAACAGGTGGAACAAGCTGAAATAGTAGCTAAAGCTATAGAAGATGTTGAAGCAGAAATTAAGAGTTAGCAGTTATGACTTTTTAATCTAGCTTAAGTCCTTACTCCCTACTTTCCACTCTCATAATTGAATTTAGGAGAAAAACAGAGAATGCAAGAGATATTGACGAGCATTACTACGGGAGATTTTCTCACAAATTTAGCAGCAGGCGAACTCAACATCGCAACGGAATTTGTCTGGCTAGTTACAGCAACAGTTTTATCTATGATTGGCGGTGCTATTGGTGGGATGCTATTAGCTGGCAAAGATATAGGCTATGAACTTTCAGCAATGCTTGGTGCTTTATTTGCTCCTGCTGGCGTAATTCCCGCCATTATTATAGGGCTAGCCATACTCAATTTATTGGCAATTTATTAGGAGTAAATATGTTACAACTTGGCTGGTATTCTGTTAAATTATTTTTCAAAGGAAAACTGCTGCGCGACCCTATATATTTTGTTCAGCAAATTACTATTGCTAGTGCTGTAGGTTCGCTACTGCTAGTGTTATTTGCACAAGCGGAAATTCCTTTCTGCTTACCAATAACAATATCTAGCTTAGTTACAGGAATGATTATGCCATTTCTGCTCAAAGATTTCAAAACGAAGTGAGTTTTCATTAGTTATTAGTCATTGGTCATTAGACATTTGTAAATAACCAATGCCCCATGCCCTATGCCCCACATTCTATGTCTAACCTTGAAGAATTAGTTCGGGAAATTAACCGCTTTGAGGCAATTATATCCGAGTGGGATGAAAGCCAAAGGTGTGTAGCAGTAGGCTTAAAAAGAGCAATTGAAGCTTTGCACAAAGCAGCATTGACGAATTTGATTAAAAGCCTAAAAGAAGAATCAATGCCAGCTTTGCGTCATGCTGTTAGTGATGAAGTAGTGTATGCAGTATTGCTTTACCACGAATTAGTTAAACCGCCAAAACCAGCACTAGAACAGCGCATTCAAGCTGCCCTTGAAGAAGTTCGCCCAGGCTTAAAAATTCACAACGGAGATGTAGAATTAGTAGCAATCAAACCACCGGATACAGTAGAAGTTAAGTTAATAGGAACTTGCAGCAGTTGTCCAGCTTCTACTTTAACTTTATCTCAAGGAGTAGAACTAGCTATTAAAAATCATTGTCCTGAAATTACGAAAGTTGTCGCTGTCAATCATGATACTGTTAAAAGCACAAATTCTAATTTCATCAGTCCATTTTCTTCGCAGTTAACTTCTAGTTGGGTAAAAGTAGCAACTATCGAACAAGTACCCGAATTGGGCGTGTTAGCAGTACAACTTGCTGGTACTTCGCTAATTTTATATCGCCAAGGTGTTACGTTTAAATGTTACCGTAATGCTTGCGCTCATCTAGGAAATCCTTTAGAACAAGGTAAGGTTAAAAATGGTATTATTACTTGCCCTTACCACGGATTTGAGTATAATTTAGAGACAGGTAAATGTTTGACTGTACCTGATATTTCGCTTCAGTCATATCCAGTCAACATTAAAGGTGATAAGATTTTTGTGAAACTGCAAAAATTTTGACATATTAGTCAAAAGTAGAGGATAAAACCTAGACTTTTGACTCTTGATTTTTAACTAAAATATGTCAGCGATCGCATTTATCCAAAAATCAATTTAATTGCTTTTATTTTGTTCAACCCAAGCAAATAATTATAGATCATCAAATTTGATTTTGTCTGATTTCGATATCTGGAGTTTTAACAATCTTATTAAAATGTTACTGTTGCTACATGCTTTTAAAAATTAATGTTTTTAAATATTTATTACCCTCTATTTGCGCTTCATGGATATCCCAATTCCAATCCATCCGACACCACCATTACCGCCAGAAACAACAGCAACTCCTCAAAATTTACCTTTTTCATCTCAGGGGGCAGAGGTAATTTTAGGGAATATTCTTGAAGCAGAACAATTAGTAATACCTGTAGCACCCAGCCCGACTACAATGTTTGGGCCTCGCGGTGCTTGTTTGTTCTCAAATGGTTTATTGTGGGTGTCAGATACAGGACATCATCGATTGTTGGGATGGCGGAATTTACCGACAAAAGATAGTCAAGCGGCTGATTGGGTAATTGGACAACCTGACTTTTATCATGAAGGACAAAATGCTAAAGGTACAACAGGAAGAAATACATTAAACGTACCAACTGGAATTTGTAGCTGTGGCGAAGGTTTAGCTGTAGCAGATGCTTGGAATCATCGAATTTTGATTTGGAAAAATTTACCTGAAGATAGCAATGTACCAGCAGATTTAGTATTAGGACAAGTTAATTTTATCGATAACGAACCAAATAGAGGAACTCAACAAGCATCTGCCAGTACAATGCACTGGCCTTATGGTGTTTTCTATCATCAAGGACGGCTATTTGTTGCTGATACAGGCAATCGCAGGGTATTAATTTGGCATCAATTACCCACAGAAAACGGCCAACCTGCTGATTTAGTTTTGGGACAGCCAGATATGATATCTCGCAATGAAAACGGCGGTGGTTCTCCAACCGCAGCGAGTATGCGTTGGTGTCACGATATTACTTTTTGGGGAGAAAATTTAGTTGTCAGCGATGCCGGCAATAACCGCGTTATGATTTGGCAAGGAATACCGACAGAAAATAATACTCCTTGTGCAGTAGTTTTAGGGCAGAAAAACTTTGATAATGTGGAAATGAATCAAGGGGTTTATTACCCTAACGCTAGTAGCTTGAGTATGCCTTATGGTGTGGGTGTGGCTGAAGATTGGTTAGTAGTTGCGGATACTGCAAATTCTCGGTTGTTAGGATGGAGAAAGCCAGAGTCAATTCTATCACTGCAAGGTGCAACGGCAGATGCCATTACCGGACAAAATAATTTTCAAAGTAAAAGTGAAAATCGTGATTTTGGGCTACCAAAACGAGATAGTTTAAATTGGTGTTACGGCATAAAATTTTGTGGCAAGAAAGCAGTAATAGCTGATTCTGGAAATAATCGAATTTTGCTGTGGCAGTTTAATTATGGTGGCTGAAGAAATTAGAGTTCGTGGTACTGTTCAAGGAGTAGGATTTCGTCCTACTGTATATCGTCTTGCTAAAGTTTGCGGTTTGGGTGGAGATGTTTGTAATGATGGCGGAGGTGTTTTAATTCGCGTATCTGGTAGTAAAGAAGCGATAACAGAATTCGTTAATAAATTGCAAATAGAATGTCCGCCGTTAGCTAAGATTACTGAATTAATAAGAACTCCTTACACAGGTGAGTTGGACGTTGATAATTTTGTGATTTCTACTAGCGTCAATAGTGCAATTAAAACAGAAATTGCTGCTGATGCAGCGACTTGTCCGGAATGTCAAAAAGAAATTTTCGCTCCTTTTAGCCGTTTTTACCGTTACCCTTTTACTAACTGTACTCATTGCGGCCCTCGGTTGAGTATTATTCGTGCCATTCCTTATGACAGATGCAATACCAGTATGTCTGCGTTTGTTATGTGTTCGGAATGTGCAAAGGAATACCACGATGTCGAAAATCGGCGTTTTCACGCCCAACCTGTAGCTTGTCATGCTTGCGGTGCTTCAGCTTGGTTAGAACGTGCTGATGGGAAAGCGGTTACTGCTTCTATGTTTTCGATGTTAGATGATGTTGATGCGGTTTGTACGCTATTGCAAAGAGGTGAAATTGTCGCAATTAAAGGGTTGGGTGGTTTTCATTTAGCTTGCGATGCAACTCAAGAAGCTGTTGTAGAAAAATTGCGATATCGCAAAAGACGCTATCATAAACCTTTTGCTTTAATGGCACGCGATATTGAAGTAATTGAACAGTATTGTAATGTAAATAGTAAGGAAAAAGAATTATTAATAAGTCCTGCTGCACCGATTGTTTTATTGCAAAAAAGGGGACTGGGGACTGGGGACTGGGGACTGGGAATAGAAACTGAGAATAAATATTTTGTGAATTTTGATATTGCAGCTTCGGTTGCACCAGGGCAAAATAGTGTTGGTTTTATGCTACCTTATACGCCGTTACATCATTTAATTTTACGGCGGATGAATCGCCCAATTGTTTTGACTAGTGGCAATATTAGTGATGAACCGCAATGTATTGATAATGATGAAGCCAGAGGCAAATTAGGAACAATAGCTGATTATTTTATTCTTCATAATAGGGACATTATTAATCGAGTAGATGATTCGGTGGTGCGGGTTGTTGGCGATAAGGTTCAGACCATTCGGCGTGCTAGAGGATACGCACCAGCAGCGATTAGTTTACCGCCGGGATTTGAGAATGTGCCGCCAATTTTAGCAATGGGTAGTGAGTTAAAAAATACCTTTTGTTTGTTGCGAGAAAGAGAAGCAATCCTTTCGCAACATGTGGGAGATTTAGAAAATGGTGCGGCTTTTCATAGTTATAAAGAAACTTTGAGTTTATATTTAAATTTATTTGAACACGAACCAGAAATAATTGCGATCGATAAACATCCTGAATATCTTTCAAGTAAACTTGGGAAAGAAATTGCTAATAAGAATCAAATTACAATTAACCAAATTCAACATCATCACGCGCACATTGCTGCTTGTATGGCGGAAAATAATATTCCTCTAGATTCGCCTCCAGTATTAGGTATTGCTTTAGATGGTTTGGGTTATGGGGAAGATGGTAATCTGTGGGGCGGAGAATTTATGTTAGCAGATTACCGAAAATTTCAGCGTCTAGCAAGATTTAAACCAGTGGCAATGATTGGCGGCGAACAAGCAATATATCAGCCTTGGCGTAATACTTATGCTCAATTAATAGCTGCTAATCTTTGGGATGATTGTCAAAAAAAATATTCTAATTTAGAAATAGTTCAATTTCTAAATAATAAGCCAATCAAGCTACTTAACCAATTGATTGAGAAAAAAATTAACTCTCCTCCAGCTTCGTCAGTGGGGAGGTTGTTCGATGCGGTGGCGGCGGCTATCGGTATTTATAGAGATGAATGTAGCTATGAAGGACAAGCAGCGATCGCAATGGAAGCTCTAGTCAATATTAATAGCTTAAATAATAATAAAGAAATGCTAATATATCCTTTTGAATTTAACTTTTTAGATAGTATTTATTGTATAGACCCGCGTCCAATGTGGCAAGGTTTACTTGATGACTTGCAGCAACAAACTACTAAAGCGGTTATAGCTGGTAAATTTCACAAAGGCTTAGCTAATGCAATTGTGGAAATGGTTAAACTTCTTTGTCAAGAAAATGTAATTCATCATGTTGTTTTAACAGGGGGAGTATTTCAGAATTGTGTATTGTTAGAGCTAGTTAGTAAATCATTAGAAACGTTGGGAATAAAAGTATTGACTCACAGCTTAGTTCCAGCTAATGATGGCGGGTTATCTTTAGGGCAAGCAGTTATTACAGCGGCACAATTACGAAGATAAATTTAATTCACGCAAAGGCGGAAAGAAGATAAAAATGTGTTTAGGAATTCCCGGTCAAATTATTGAAATTACCAACGTTAATTATAAGTTAGCTATTGTTAATGTTGGTGGTGTTAAGCGTGAAGTCAATATTGCTTGCATTGTTGATGAGGAACATCCGCCTGAAGCTTGTATTGGAGATTGGGTGTTAGTGCATGTTGGCTTTGCGATGAATCGAATTAATGAGGAAGAAGCAGCAGAAACGTTAGAGTTGTTGGAAGAGTTAGCAGCAGCGCAAGTGGAGATTAGTAATTGAGGGGAAGAATTTTCTCACGCAGAGGAGCCAGTGCGTTGGGCGGCTTTGCCGACTTGAAGCAACTGGCGTCACGCGGAGGCGCAGAGAGAAGAGAGAGAATTTTACTAGTTTTAAAACTCATTTTTTTTCTTCCTTTGCGGTTTGTTTCAAAAAACTATGGTTCTATTCCTATGAAATACGTTGATGAATTCCGCGAAAGAGAAAAAGCTGAAGCTTTACGTCGGGAAATTGCAAAATTGTGCGAAGAGATAGAAAAACCTCTCAAAATTATGGAAGTATGCGGCGGGCATACTCACTCTATATTTAAATATGGTATTGAAGAAATTTTACCCGATCGCATTGAATTAATTCACGGGCCTGGTTGTCCAGTATGCGTTATGCCAAAGGGGAGGTTAGATGATGCGATCGCTATCTCTCAAAATCCTAACGTCATCTTCACTACATTTGGCGATGCTATGCGAGTTCCTGGTTCTAAAACAAGTTTATTGCAAGCCAGGGCACAAGGCGCAGACATCCGTATGGTGTATTCTCCCCTAGATAGCCTGCAAATTGCCAAAGATAACCCTGACAAAGAAATAGTTTTCTTCGCTTTAGGTTTTGAAACCACAGCCCCCAGTACCGCCTTCACCATTCTGCAAGCCGCAGCTGAAGAAATTGCTAACTTCAGTATGTTTTGCAATCACGTTCTTGTGATTCCTGCCCTCAAAGCACTATTAGATAATCCCGATTTACAACTCGATGGATTTGTCGGGCCTGGTCATGTCAGCATGGTAATTGGTACTGACCCTTATGAATTTATTTCCCAACAATATAATAAGCCAATTGTCGTTTCTGGATTTGAACCTTTAGATATTCTCCAATCAATTTGGATGCTGTTGCAACAGCTAATAGAAAATCGTTGCGAAGTTGAAAATCAATATAATCGAATTGTCCAAAAAGCCGGGAATAAAGTAGCACTAGAAGCCATCAACAAAGTGTTTGCTGTACGAGATAATTTCGATTGGCGCGGTTTGGGCGATATTCCCTATTCAGGATTAAAGATTCAACCTGAATATGCTCAATTTGATGCCGAACTTAAATTTACCATTCCTAACCTCAAAGTAGCTGACCATAAAGCATGTAAATGTGGAGAAATTCTCAAAGGAGTATTAAAACCTTGGGAATGCAAAGTATTTGGTACTGCTTGCACCCCCGAAACACCAATTGGCACTTGTATGGTATCTTCTGAAGGTGCTTGTGCTGCTTATTACAAATATGGACGCCTCTCTACGATGGCCAAAAAAGTAATAGCTGAAAAACCAAAAGCAACCATCACCCAAGAACCTCTTCCCGCCTGTGGTTTCTCTTTAGACTAGCCCCAAACAATACCATCCGAGAGTAACTTCAATGCCATTTATTACAGTTCAAATTGCCAAAGGACACTCCATCGAAAAAAAGCGCCAACTAGTTAAAGCCATCACCGATGCCCTTGTCGCTACCTTAAACTCCAAACCAGAATGGATAACCATTCACATCGATGAATTTGAACGCGAAAATTGGGCAGTCGGAGGCCAACTACATTCTGACAAACACAGTGGTAGACACGAAGAAAAAGGCAGATAAAACTCCTCAATTCCCTCTCCGCGCCTCTGCGCCTCTGCGTGATATTCTTTTCAAAAAACACCTACAATAATGCACTTCCGTCACCATAAAATCCAAGACACTCACATAACCCTCGCACATGGTAGCGGTGGTAAAGCCATGCGCGATTTAATTGACGACATCTTTGTTAATACCTTTAATAACCCAATTCTCTCCCAATTAGAAGACCAAGCAACCTTCAATTTAGCCCCACTTTTACAACAAGGAGACAGACTCGCTTTTACCACAGATTCATATACTGTAGATCCTTTATTTTTTCCCGGTAGCGATATCGGAGAATTAGCCATCAACGGCACAATTAATGATTTAGCCGTCAGTGGTGCTAAACCTTTATATCTCACTTGTAGCGTTATTTTAGAAGAAGGATTACCAGTAGAAACTTTGCGACGTGTTGCAACCAGTATGAAAGCAGCCGCCACAAAAGCTGACGTTCAAATTGTCACCGGCGACACAAAAGTTGTACATCGTGGTGCTGCCGATAAACTGTTTATTAATACTGCTGGTATTGGTATTATCCCACGAGGAATTAACATTTCTGCCCACAATATTCACCCTGGGGATGTTGTAATTATTAATGGTGAATTAGGCAATCATGGGGCAGCAATTTTAATTGCCCGTGGAGAACTAGCTTTAGAAACTAATATTGAAAGTGACTGTCAGCCCTTGCATGATTTAGTACAAACTATCCTCAATATCTGTCCCCAAGTTCATGCAATGCGGGACGCGACACGTGGAGGTTTAGCAACAGTTTTGAATGAATTTGCTGTTAGTTCTGATGTGGGAATTCGTCTCTACGAAGAATCTATTCCAGTGCGTGAAGAGGTAAAAGGTTTTTGCGAAATTTTGGGTTTAGATCCATTTTATTTAGCTAACGAAGGTAAGTTAGTTGTAATAGCGAAAAAAGAATATGCCGAATCTATCTTATCAGCGATGAAATCTCATCCCGCAGGAAAAGATGCTTGTATTGTTGGGGAAGTAATAAGTTCACCCCCAGGTATTGTATTATTAAAAACAATTTTCGGTGCTGAACGTATTGTTGATATGTTAGTAGGCGACCAATTACCACGAATTTGTTAATATTTAAAATATTTTTATATGCATGAACTAGGAATTACCCAAAATATCGTAGCAATTGTAGCCGAACATGCCAATGGTGCAAAAGTACAACGAGTTTCCTTAGAAATTGGTAAACTTTCTGCTATTATGCCCGATGCTATTCGATTTTGTTTTGATATTTGCACTCAAGATACAGTTTTACAAGGGGCGACATTAGAAATTTTGGAAATTCCTGGTTTAGCAAAATGTCGCCAATGCAATGCAGAAATTTATCTAGATAAACCATTTGGTATCTGTAACTGCGGTAGCGTGGAATTAGATTTAATATCTGGTGAAGAACTCAAAATTAAAGAAATTGAAATAGAGGAATTATGTGTGTAACCTGTGGTTGTTCTGATGATGGCGAAACCAAAATTACAAATTTAGAAGTAAGTGAAACCGAACATAATCATTACCATACTCACACTCATAATTTAGCTGATGGCACTGTAATTACTCATTCCCACAGTCACGATACTCATACAGAAGCATCTCAAGTTCATGCCAAAATACATGGCACAACTATCTCATTAGAACAAGATATATTAGCAAAAAATAATTTAATAGCAGCCCAAAATCGCGGATGGTTTAAAGGTCGTAATATTCTCGCTTTAAATTTAATGAGTTCTCCTGGCGCAGGGAAAACAACTCTTTTAACTCGCACCATCAATGATTTAAAACATCAGTTATCCATTAGTGTCATTGAAGGCGACCAAGAAACTACTAATGATGCTAAAAAAATTCAAGAAACAGGTTGTAAAGTCATCCAAATTAACACCGGAACAGGCTGTCATTTAGATGCATCGATGATAGACAGGGGTTTACAACAACTAAATCCACCCTTGAATTCAGTTGTGATGATTGAAAATGTGGGAAATTTAGTTTGTCCAGCTTTATTTGATTTAGGAGAATTTTCTAAAGTAGTAATTCTGTCTGTCACGGAAGGCGAAGATAAGCCGATAAAATATCCCCACATGTTTCGTGCTAGCGACATCATGATTTTAACTAAAATTGATTTGCTACCTTACGTGCAATTTGATGTGCAAAAGTGCATGGAATACGCGAAGCAAGTTAATCCTAAAATTCAGATTTTTGAGGTTTCTGTAACTACTGGTTTAGGCTTGGATAGTTGGTATAAATGGCTAAGTGAAAAGATAACAAATATGTCAGCAGTAATTACGGCGTGAATGTGATGATACGCGTTTTTGGCGAAATTATAAAAATAGCCGCCACCCATTTTTCACTGACAAATTACTCACAAATCCGCTGTAATTCTTCAACTGTATTCACCGTTTTAATAGCCTGCTGAATCTCTTTTAATCGCCGTAAATCTGTAATTTGGTAAATCATCGGCATTAAATCTAAGCCAGTATTCCCAAATTTAATTTCCAGTGCTAATTCAATACCTGAGTATAATTCCTCTCGTCGTCCGCGTGCTTCTCCACGCGCTTCTCCGCGTGCTTCTCCACGTGCTTCTCCTTCACGTAAAATTTCTTGATACCAAGGCGACTCACGCAACACAGCCATATCCCACCTCATAATTTCTTGGACTAAGGCACTCTCTATTACAAACGTAGCAAAAAACGCCAAAACTGTTTCTAGTTGATTTAATTGTTCGTCGGCACGCAGAACTTGTAAGGCTTCTCGAATTATAACTTCATTTTCACCACCTTTGAGGATGGGTACAAAAGGAATTAGGGATGGTAATGGTGTATCAAATACAGTATTGACATCAACTTCCCAAAGGTTAATTACTCGATAATCTTGAGTTGCTTTTAAGCCTGCGAAATTTGATGTATATGTTGTCGGTATTTCTGCGTTAGTTCCTTTAAGAATGTTAATTAATACTGGATAGGTAGGTAAATTATATTTTTCTTCAGCGAGTGCTGTATAGGCACGCATTCGTCGTGGCATTTCGGGTTTATAGCGCAGTTGTAATTCATTGATAACAAGAAACTTTCCATACTGCGGATTTTCCGCCCGGATGAGTACATCACTTTGTCTACTCAGCCATTGAAATTCTGAATTGAGAATTTCGCCTACGATAACGTCGGGTATTTGTGTTACCCATTTCACCCAATTATCGGGTGCAAGACTAATTAGGCGTTTAGTACTAATGTCAGCGGGTTTGGACATAAGCCAGTTATAAATAAAGTAGACACACAAAGAAATTTTATAACTAGAAAAAGTAAAAATCTAGCGATTCTCGTTTGGATGCAACACGCTGTAGGGGCGCACAGCTGTGCGCCCCTACGAATCGGCGTATTTTACCTAATTGAGAACCGCTATATCAAAGTAAATAATTCTTCTCAAATGACAACACCCTGCACTCTAAGAGTACAGGGTGTGAGATGATATGATGTTTATAGACCTAAAGCCAATCTCGATAAGCAGAGATTTCATTGACACCAATTTCAAAGGGCGTTCCTTTGCCAAATGGTGGATAAACCCGAATTTTGGCGTTAGTAGAAAACCTCTCTAAGCGATTACCTAACTGGGGAATATTGCTAACAATATGCCAGTAAGATACTAAGTCAGGGCAATCGATAATTAATGTGAGAATGTTGGCGTTTGTTGTCAGATACCACTGACAATTAGATAACAGTACTCGCGTAATGCGATCGCAGGCTAAAAAAAAGCATCTGCCTATGGACTGTTCTAATTCCATCTGCAACATTCCATCCTCTCTTGTTACCTCAGTTGGAGGTAAATCATCGGGAGGGAGCAGGTATAATTTAGAAGACATAATTTCGCACCTCTTGGTTGTAGCGCGTCAAACTCTCCAGGTTTTTTTGCACATCTAAAGATGAGGGTTTGAGTGCTAGCGTACCTAAGTTTAATTCGTCCTGAAATTTCTTGATTTTGTCTCGACAAGTCTCCACATCACCGATAATTGAGTTTTCAATCAAATAGTCTTCATCGAAACAAATATTTGTGCGATCGAATGGTTTGTGACCGGGATTCGCACTATTTTGCATGACTTCGGCCGAATTAGCTTTCATTTTTTGGCTGAATTTGCGAATGAAAGGTAACGCTTCACTCACTGCCTCATCGTTAGTTTTGCCAACGTAAAAGAAGCGTGCCAGCACAAAGTTTTCTGTACCACTAGGATTTAACGCTTGATATTTAGTAATGGTACTTTTCAATCTCTGTAGGGAGAACGGCGGGCCACCCATCAAACTGAAGGAATGTTTGGCGGCAAACTCGATACCATCATCACCACCAGTAGCAACATAGACGGGAATTTTTTCTTGCAATGGTTTGGGGTAAATTGTCAGGCGATCGCATTGATAATATTGCCCATTAAATGATACGTTAGTTTCATATAAAAGCTTCTCAATCAATGCCATCGACTCTAACATTTTGCCACGCGATTCGCTCATTGGCGTTGCAAAATGTTTGTTTTGTTGAGGGAAAGGCCCTCCTTTAGCAACTCCAAATAATAATCGTCCATTGCACAAATTATCCAAAGTGGCGATGTCTTCTGCTACCCGAATCGGGTTATAAAATGGCAATAACACCGCCGCTGTGCCTAATTTGATAGTTGAAGTCAATCCCGCCAAGTGTGCCATTAACACTAACATGGATGGGCTAAGATTGGATTGACTAAAATGATGTTCGCTCACCCAGGCTTCTTCAAAACCTAAGCTTTCTGCGTGTTTTATCAGCGTTACTTGCTCAAAAATGGCACGACGAGCATCTTGGTGATGATTTTCGTAATTGCAGAAAATTCCAGTTTTCATTACTTGCGTTGATACTTTTTACCCACCGTGTGTGCTGGCTATTTAGTAGTGTGTCAAGACAACTTTGCTCGATTTAAAACTCTCTCACTCACCCTGAAACTGGAAATTTTAGCTTGACAAACTGGCTTGACAAACTACTAAGTAGCAACCCACTGCAACTCCAACCATAGGCGTGGATTATTTTCTTTGAGTTTCGACATTGGGTCGCGTAATAATCGCTTGGCATTGATGCAAACTACTTGCACTAAACCCATGTTGTCTGCTACTTCTCGCAGTATTTCTTTTTGAGCTTGCACATAAGGAATCATTTCAGCAGAGCAATAAATTCCTATATATTGCAAGCGTCTTGCAGGTCGTCCCCAAAAACAGGTGATGACTTTCACATAACACCCGTCTAGTAATTCTCCAGTTTTGGGATAGTAATGGTTGACGACTCTTGTGAATTCTTTAGCTAAGATGTCTTCAGCAATCATTTCAACTGATATTTCTGTAGCGTCGGTCACTCTAATTTAATATAACATAATCTTGTCAATTAAATATGACAATTTACTTTATTTAACTAAAATAAAAGATTAAATATGACAATTTATTTTATAGGCAAGAGGCAATAGTAAACAAAGTTATTTCAATTTTAAATATAAACCTTGTTTTAGTTATGAATTTTGCCACATATTATACAAAAAAAGGTATACCTAATTTGGTACACCTCTAATTAATTCTGAATTCTGTTAGCGTAGCAAAGGCTAGCCCATTCTGAATCCTGAATTTTTAATTTTTAATTTTTAATTTTTAATTCTTTTATCGTGCATTGCGTTCGCAAACTAAAACTTCAGCGACAATATCCGGCAGATTTGCTAAGTCTGTAAATCCTTCAGAGCCATCAATCGGTGAAAAAAATGTATAGTTTGGATCGCAAACTCCATTGTCATACACTTGAATAAACCAGCGATCGGGAAATCCTTCTACGCCTAGTTCTACAATGTACCAACTCTCGCCAATTAACCGAGAGTTAAAGACTGTAAACCACTCTCTATTTTCTTCTGAAATGTTCCAATCTGCCATGAGTAGCTCTAAAGCTATTTGTCCGGCATCAGTTGAAGTCAATAGCATTTTTACTCCTTATTAGCAACTTCAGAGTTGGGAACTTCAGGATATAAACCCAGTTGTTTCGCTAGTTCGCGGGCTACAAAAAATAAAAATTTCGCACCATCTTGGTTGCCTTCATGGGCGAACATAGTTGCTACTTGTAACATTGTTTCTACTAAACCAGAATCAATTAATTCTGGTTGAGATTCTAAAATTTCTGGTTCCTGACCGTTAGGGCATTTTAGCAGTTCATCAATTAGGTTAAAATACAAGTGCTGGCGTTGTTCTGTCATGATTATTTTCTGGATTTGAAGGAACAAATTTGAAGCGTATCCAGAGAGTTGAAAATCTCTAAATAAGTCTTATAATGCCTAGCTTACTGTTCAATACTTTGCTGCCACAGCCTTTCCAACATTTCAACTTGCTCTTTTAAAACAGCAGCACGATAAACAAGATATCTGTCGTAAAAGATAATACCTACCCCAACACAAATCGGGGTTAACAAGAAGAACCATTGCAGGATAGTGCCAAGTTTATATTGCTCAGTAACAGTCAGCATTTTATTAACCAGATTTTGCTCAGAGGTTTGTATTTTAGTCTGAGGTAATGGTATATTTTCTGTCTGGGGAGTCGCAGCGATCGCCACACCAGTTTTGCTAACTTCACAAGCTAAATTCTGTGATTTTAGGAACTCAATATGTCGCTCCCAAATGATGCCAAATACTACTAGCTCTGGAGAAAGCACCGCTAAAGTAACTACACAAACTGTAAGAACATTTAAAAATTTCGCTTTCATCTTGTCTCCCTTGCCAGGTAGTATGCACCCAGTAAGAAAATATCTTTATCGAGCAGGGAACAGGGAATAGAGTTAAAAGTCTCTAGAAATTATGGCTTTGTTCTTAAAACTTGTACCTCATTTACCTGTAATCTGCTGTATTTCTACTTTTCAAACAGTTCTGATGCTAAAATATGTGTAGAAGGTAATTTTATAACTATTAATTGTCAGTTTTTTCTCTAATTACCGCTGACCATTAACATTGACAAAATACCAAACTTTTCACAAGTAATAGGAACATTTACTTAGAAATAACGCCCTTCTATCCTGGAATGTGGTTTCATCCTCTCAAAAGATAGATTAAGAAGTCCCCCCTAGTTCGCTAAACTTTCGCTTAGGAATGTTGGGGGGTAGAGGGGAATCTCTGCGTAAATCCTATACGATTTATATCAGCCACCTCTCCACAAAACAGTTTACCCCAGCCCCGTTAAGATTATTAAATTCATTAAAGTAGTACTCAACGCCTGTAATTATTGCCTGATAAGTATTTTAAAAATTCATTGGGGTATAGGTGCTAGTGTTTTTCAGATGGGGTTCTAGTATTTTCGAGGTGGGGTTCTGGTGTGTGGAGTACTCAACCTCAAAGCAATGTAGATAAGGATTGAAGGCTATTTTTATGAAGTTTTAGCAGGACAAAATCTGTACTCAAAACTAAATATCAATGTCTTTTGATAAGGATAAACTCAATAAATAAAAAAGACAATTAAATTTTCGCAGATTAATTCATATTTTCATCACAAATTGAATGATAGCGAGTAACATCTTGATTCTTTTAGGAAAAGTTCTTCTAAAACTTATATATTTTGTGTTTTAGTTAAAATACATAGGATGTGCAATCATTTGCGCTTAACTGCAAAACCAATACACAAAAGCTTATTGTTATAAATAGATACTTGGCACTAAGATTTAGGATTTTAGGAGTTAAATAATGCGGATTGCTAAAGACGTAACAGAACTTATTGGACGAACTCCTTTAGTTGAACTGAACAAAATTCCTCAAGCTGAGGGAGTAGTAGCAAGGATAGTTGTCAAACTCGAAGGTATGAACCCAGCGGCTTCGGTGAAAGACCGCATTGGCTTAAATATGGTACTGGCGGCAGAAGCAGATGGTTTAATTCAGCCTGGAAAAACCATTTTAGTAGAGCCTACCTCAGGTAATACAGGAATTGCTTTAGCAATGGTAGCAGCGGCGCGGGGCTACAAGTTAATTTTGACGATGCCGGAAACCATGAGCAGCGAACGACGGGCTATGCTTAGAGCTTATGGTGCATCCTTAGAGTTGACACCGGGTACTGAGGGAATGCGGGGAGCAATCAAAAAAGCTGAACAAATTGTAGCTAGTACTCCCGATGCTTATATGCTGCAACAATTCCGCAACCCTGCCAATCCCAAAATTCACCGCGAAACCACCGCCGAAGAAATTTGGGCTGATACAGATGGGGAAGTGGATATTGTAATTGCGGGAGTAGGTACTGGTGGGACGATTACTGGTATTGCAGAGGTAATTAAAAGCCGCAAGCCAACTTTTCAAGCGATCGCAGTTGAACCCAGCAACAGCCCAGTCCTCTCAGGGGGTGAAGCCGGGCCCCATAGAATTCAAGGCATTGGCGCTGGATTTGTGCCTGATGTTCTGCGCTTAGAATTGGTTGATGAAGTAATTAGAGTCAGCGACGATCAAGCGATCGCTTATGGACGACGCCTAGCAAAAGAAGAAGGCTTATTGTCTGGAATCTCCTCCGGTGCTGCTTTGTGCGCCGCCATTCAAGTCGGTAAACGCAAAGAAAACGCCGATAAGTTAATCGTGATGATTCAACCTTCCTTCGGCGAACGCTATCTCAGCACTCCCATGTTTCAAGATTTGTCCTTAGAAACTGCTGAAGTCCGTTAAAAAAATACAGAGTAGGGGCACAGCAATGCTGTGCCCTTAATTCGTGGTTGAAAAATGCTCTAAAGAAACAACGTGTTAGGGATTACCAACAAATCAATTATCCAATATTGTGGGGTGGACATCCTGTCCGCCCTATGAACTGGGCGGACAGGATGTCCACCCCACAAGAAAAGTTGAAATCTGCAATTCCCTTAACTGTTGCAGGTCGATGCAATTGAATGTCAGAAAGTTGCTTTTAGATAACCTTAAAAATTATCATTACTAATGGCTACAACTGCCTTGTTCTTGATGTTGTTCGCCATGATGCTTACAGCCACCTTGTTCGTGATGATGGTCATGATGACCGTGCTTGCCATTGTGGGCGCAGCCTTGCAAATCCTGATTCATCAGATTTTCGCTCATTTCTCGGAAGGATTCATCCACAGGGTTTAAGCCAATCCAAGCATCAATCTTTTCGATATCAAATCCTACCTCACGGCGATCGCCTACTTGCAACAAAGGACGGCGAATCAACAGCGGATCTCTCAACATCAGCACCAAAGCAGTGTCGGCATCAATTTTTTCTGGAACTATCTCACCAGATTTTACCCGTGGAGAGGAACGATTAAACCAGTCGGCAACGGGGCGATCGCCAAAAAATGAACGCAACCTCTCAACTGTCCAAGGTTCTGTTAGCAAATCATATGCTACTACTTCATGACCAGCAGCCGTGAGCAATACTTTTTGCTTAGTACCACCTTTACAGCCTGGTTTACTATAAAAAATTACTCTTGCCATACAACTACCTCTGATACCAATTCGTAATTAAATGGGTGAAGTGAAGACGCGATGAATCGCGTCTCTACAAGGAATTTTGGATTCTCGTTAAAAATTCCTTGCGTTATTGGTAACCGGGTCAAACTCAAATCTTTTTTTCGGGTCGGTTTCACCGTAAATGTTAAAAGTCACAGTGGGTTCATCACCCAGTGCTTCTACACAGTGAATTGCATCGGGAGTAAAGCTAATAATATCCCCTGGAAACAGAGTTAGTTCTCCCGTATATTCAATTTTGTCTTGAGATTCTGAACTCGGAGTGCGTTGCCAAAAAGTATTTTTTTCCTGACCTTTTAACACCGCCACTACTCCCCACGTCCCATGATTATGAATAGTTGATTTTGTTCCTGGTGCAAATGTTACTGTTTGCACCGTCAACGGAAAACCCAATTCATCGTATAGGAGTAAAACAGAGGTTCCAGTTTTGGGAGAAGGTTCTAAATACTGACTCCGCACCCAGTAGGAATTGACGATCGAGCGCCTAACGAGCATCCGAATTTCTGGCAAACAACTCGATTCATCTTCCACATTATTGAGAACATCTTCCACCTCAGTTAAAAACCGATAAAGTCGGTAATTATCTCTCAATAAATCCCACGATCTTACAGATTTACAGGCTTGATATTGACCGTCTCCCGTTAATAGCCAATCCCTACCTTTCATAACTGTTAAAATCTCATTTGAGAAGATTGAATGATAATAATCGGAGAAACATTAGGAAGGCTACCTACAAATGGTGTAGTAGGTATGTAGATCGGAGGAATAATAGAGTTATTATTACTCGCAGTTCCCAAAAGGGGATAAGAGGAAGATGAAGTAGATAACCAATTATTCATGAATGTTCACCTTGATTGAAACAGGGGACTGGCGACTGGTGACTGGTGACTGGGGATAGGAAATAAATATTTAGGAATACTTTCTTAGTAGTAAATCCCCAATCCCCAATCCCCAGTACCCAATCCCCATAATTAATCGTCTTCTTCTGCTGGACGTGTCAAAATATCTAGGAGAATTCCGGCTCCGAAATCATGCTTTTCGTCTATCTCTTTGACTCTGGTGCTGATTTCTTTTGCTTCGTCTATTGCTCCTAACTTTGCTAGAACCAATCCAGAAGCAGCATAAGCATTCAAGTACAATCGAATTTGTGGGTCTTCCTTGCGATTGACTAATATAGGCTTAAGTTGCTCCCAGTCGTCAGGGAATTTTTCTAGTTCTTTAATTTTATCTAATAATTTCGCTGTTGTTTGCAGTGCAAGAGAATAATTATTTTTATAGTAAAAAAATCTATATGCTGCTACTAAAACATCTGTATTTCCACCAGTTTTCGCTAAAGCTTCTTGAATATATTTTTCCGATTCTGATGTATTTTCCCAATTTTGTCCAGCTAAAATTAGTAAGTTTTTGATATCATCAGGAACCTGAAACCAGGAAAATTTATTTGTATTGAGTTCCATAATTAACTCTAAGATAGTAAGTAATTAGGAGTTGAGAGTTATGAGTTATGAGTTATGAATTCTCAATTCCTCACTCCTAACTCCTAACTTTATTCTCACTCCTAACTTTCGTTAAAACAGTGTGAGAATGTACACCAAAGTGAAAAGAACAATCCAAATAATGTCTACGAAGTGCCAGTAAATTTCTGCCATTTCGATGAAGGTGTGATTTTTGGCAGTATATAGACCGGGACGACGCGATCGCCACAACACAGCTAATATTAATAACAGTCCTATAAACACGTGCAAACCGTGGAACCCTGTCATTAAATAAAAGCAGTTGGCGAAGACATTGGTAGTCATGCCGTAGCCTAAAGTTGCGTACTCATAAGCCTGACCAATCAAGAAAATTGCTCCCATGATGGCAGTAATTGTGTACCACAGTTGCATTCCCTTGACATTATTCTTCTTAATCGCCGTATCGCCGAAGTGAATGACGAAACTGCTAGACACCAGAATAATGGTGTTAATCGTCGGCACAAATAACTCTACTTCTGTTCCTTCCGGCGGCCAAACTGCCGTACTGCTGCGGAAAAACAAATAGGTGGCAAAAAATCCGCCGAACATCAGCGATTCAGAGACGAGGAATGTCAACAGCCCCCAAACTCTTAAATCTGGATGTTCTTCGTGATGTCCTACACTTTCATGTTCTGTTGTCGCTATAGTCATAGATTTGTTGGTAATAAAGGGACTGGGGACTGGTGATTGGGCTGATATCTTGCATGATTTTTAACTAGCCCACCCAGAAATAAATCAGGCGTTGCGAGTTCTAGGCTTGAAGTTCCGAGTTCTAAGCTTAGAGTTCTGAGTTCTCAAATCAAATGACTAGAAATTTCAGTCACCTTTAAAGAAATATAGGAATCATATTTGATTTCTGAAAAATCTAAGTATTTGTAGGGTGTGTTAGGCGTAAGCCGTAACGCACCAAAGTCTTAATAATCGTGCGTTACACTGTCGCTAACGCACCCTACGTATCTTTTCAAAAATCAAATAGTAGTCCTATAGCACTACTGACTCTACTAACTAAGCACTAGCTTCCGGTGTCGCTGCTGGCTGTACTTCATTACTATGGCCGTGACCGTAGTCATAAGGGCCATGAGTCACAACTGGCAATACTTCCCAGTTCTCAATCGCAGGTGGCGAACTAGTTGTCCATTCTAAGGTCAAACCTTGCCAAGGATTATCACCTGCTGGCTGTCCCTTAATCCAACTTTGAATAATGTTGATGGTGAAGGGAATGACTGATATTCCCAAAACAAACGAACCAAAGGTACAAATTTGATTGAGGTCGATAAATTGGGGGTCGTACATTGCAACTCTTCGCGGCATTCCTTGTAAACCCAATTCGTGCATGGGTAGGAAGGTTAAATTTGTGCCGATTAAGGTGAGGAAAAAGTGAATGCGTCCCCAGGTTTCATTCAACATCCGTCCGGTCATTTTGGGGAACCAGTGATAAATGCCGGCGTAAATGCCAAACACGGAACCGCCAAACAGAACGTAGTGGAAGTGTGCGACTACATAATAAGTGTCGTGGACGTGAACATCAAAGGGGGCTGTTCCCATTGTCACGCCGCTTAAGCCGCCCATGACAAACATGGATAACAAGCCAATGGCAAAAAGCATCGCGCTGGTGAAGCGAATTTTACCACCCCAAAGGGTAGCAACCCAGCCGAAAATCTTGACGCCAGTGGGAACAGCAACAAGTAAGGTGGAAATCGTGAAGAACATCCGCATCCAACCGGGCGTACCGCTGGTAAACATGTGGTGTACCCAGACGAACAAACCAACGACGCAGATAGCTACGCTAGAATAAGCGATCGCTTTATAACCAAAAATTGGCTTACGGGCATGAACTGGAATCACTTCGGACATAATGCCGAAGATGGGCAGAATCATTAAATATACTGCCGGGTGGGAATAAAACCAGAATAAGTGTTGGTAAATGACAACGTTACCGCCTGCATCTGGTTTAAAGAAGGAGGTGCCAAAGTTGAGGTCAAACAATAGTAGAATTAAACCTGCTGCTAATACAGGTGTGGAGAGTAAGGCAAGAATTGAGGTTGCCAAGATTGCCCAGCAAAACAGGGGTACTTGATCCCATTTCATGCTAGGAACCTTCATCATCAAAATGGTGATCACAAAGTTCAGCGAACCCAAAATTGACGAAGTTCCCACTAAAACGATCGCCAATATCCACATTGTTTGGGCGATGGGTGCTGTCACCAAGCTCAATGGTGGATAAGCTGTCCAACCCGATTGCGAACCGCCAAACAGGAAACTACCTAAAATCAGCGCACCTGCTGGTGGGTTTAACCAAAAGGCGATCGCGTTCAGCTTCGGAAAAGCCATATCCCTAGCACCAACCATCAGCGGTACTAAGAAGTTACCAAAACCCCCGATGGCACTGGGAACAATCCACAGGAAGATCATAATCGTCCCGTGATTGGTCATGAAAGCGTTGTACAGATTGGGGTCGAGTAAATCTGCATCAGGTGTTGCTAATTCGACACGGATGGCCATAGCCATCAGTCCGCCGATGAGATAGAACACAAACGCTGTAACAAGATATTGGATACCAATAACCTTGTGATCGATATTAAATGTGAAATAATCTTGCCATCTCCACGCCTGTTGATGAGAAGTGTGGGCGATCGCCAGAGTTTCTGGTTTCTTTTCTTCTGGTGGAGTGTTCGGTGGAAATTCTACCTGTGTCATATTTTTGTCCTTTGTTGTTTGTCCTTTGTCATTTGTCTGTCGTCCTTTATCTGCTGTCATTTATCCGTTGTCATTTGCGACTTACTAATGACTAATGACTAATGACTAATGACCAATGACTAATGACTTTTAACAACTGACTTCAGAGTTGCAGCACTAATCCCCATATCGTGGACGTGAGGGGCAAGAAACTCTGATGTTGATAACTCAGCAGGGTTAACTGCAACGATTTGTGAGTTTCCTTTTTGAGCAACTTGGTTTTCTGTCAACCAGGTTTGATATTCTTCTGGTGTGTGGACAATTACCTGTGTCCGCATAGATCCGTGGTAACCACCGCACAATTCAGCACAAACTACGGGATATGTGCCTGGTTTGGTAGCAACAAATCGTAGTTGGGTGGGGATACCGGGAAGTGCATCTTGTTTCAGCCGGAAGTTTGGCACCCAAAATGAGTGAATTACATCGCTTGCTGAAAGGTTGAGTTGCACATCAGCACCGACGGGAATGTGCAATTCTCCAGAAGTAATGCCAGTTTTTGGATAGTTAAATATCCAAGCGTACTGAATGCCTTTGACATCAACAACTAAGTCAGCTGGTTTGCCTTCGGTACTAGGAGAGGCACCAAAACCAATTTTTGGGGCTGTTGTTACTTCGGGGGTGTCATTGAGAGTAGCTGCGATCGCACTCCCACTCGCATGATTAACATGAGCTACCGAATGGGGATGATCCACTGCTTCAAAGCCTCCCATACGGTTAAAAACATCTACGCTGTAGATGCCTAAACACAAGACAATAATTGTGGGAATTGCTGTCCAAAAAACTTCTAAAGGCAAGTTGCCTTCTACTGGTAAGCCATCGGTGTCATCTCCCCGACGCCGACGATACTTAACCAAAAATATCACGATTGTTCCTTCTACTACTAAGAAGAGAGCGATCGCAATGGTAAACATAACGTTGAAAAAACCGTCTACCAAAGGCGCTTGTTGCGATGCTTGTACCGGCAGTAGAGTGTGATTTTGACCAATCCAAATACTAATTGCTGTGACTACTATCCCAGCAACCAGAGTCCATAGTGAAACAGGAACTTGTTGCATACATACTACCTGCTCTGTAAAGCGTCTTTTAAGGTACTGGGGACTGGGGACTGGTGATTGGTGACTGGGGATTGGGTGCTGGTGATTGGGTGATGGGTATTTGGTATTTGGTATTGGGGATTGGCTATTAGAAAAACTCTTTCTTGTCTCCCCATTCCCTAGTTCCTAATCCCCAGTCCCCAATCCCCAGTCACCAATCCCCAATCTCTCACTTCACTTATTAACTTTCTAACGTGCAGCTATAAAAAATGGGGGAAACTTCCAGATTTTTTTCATATCTTTCCCCCAAAAAATTTTCAATTATATTTCAACTCCTATGACAAAGGAAGCTCAAGGCTTCCAGAAAAGATAGTTGTTCCAGAGGACACTGTTTGTCTTAATATCAAATCTGACTATACTAGCAGCAAGTTTAAATTTGTCAATAATTAACATATTACGATTTACGCATTTGTCTACTGTGAACTTTTTAGCTAGTTCCAGTAAATATTAAATACAACACTACGGAATAAAGCTATCATTTCAAACAGCAAGAAAGCATAAAATTAAACCTTTTTGCTTTTTGAATTTTGCCTTTTGAATTCCGCGCAGCGGCACTAGTATTCCCCTCTAGTTACCTTGCTTAGGACATTTGCCCTTTCTACAAACAGTGCCTCCTTGGACGAACAACAATATTAAGTAACTCCAAAAACGTTAGTTGTTTAATGCAACATGGGTGTAGCAGTTCTTGGGACAAATCCGCGAACAAGCTTCACAACCAATACAGTTTTCTGGATTACTAACTGCCATTACTTTACGTTCAATTTCTTCATCATCTTCGTCTTCTACAAACTCACCCTCTTCATTTAGTGCCTTCAAACCTAGTACATTGTATCCGCATACTTTAATACATCTGCCACAGCCGATACATTTGTCTTTGTCAATTTCTTGAGCAAATTTAGGTGTCCAAGCTTTACCGCCAAATGTCAAACCTGTTAGTTGTGCCATGAATTCTTCCTCGGCAATTTTGCCTTGTAATCTATTCCTACTTTAACCATTATATTATCCTAATATTGGCTTTTTTTGTTATTCAATAATGATTTTCTTTCATCAAAATTTGATGACTTCGAATCTAAATATGTGTTGTTTTTAGTTCAAAATCTATAGATGAAATTAATTGCCAATAATTCTGATATAAATTCTATGGATTAAATGTTTATTAGGCTGCAACCGCAATAACTGTGATTTTAAAACTATATATATTTGTCTATAAAAATGATGATATTTTTTTGCAAATATTTTGATATTTTGGACAGTAAATATCTGGCAACAGTATCTATGTATACTAAACCAAATGTTTATTATTTACATTTAGATATCTGCAATATGTATTTTTGAAAGCAACATTTTGCATTTTTTGTTTCATTTAAATATTTAAATAAATGCTGACAAAATAAAGATTATTGTTTTTCCTTGTTGAATCCTACGAAACAGAGCTTATCATAAAGAAACTGTAAACTTTATAGCAGAATATTATGAAGCATTAAATATTAAAATTATTAATAAATAAGTGAAAAGGTAATCCTCCGAGATTTAAATGCTGACTAAAAATACTTTGGTTAAGGTTTTACGGTTAAAGATAAAATGTTCGTTCAGTACATATTTTCATAAATGTTAAGTTTTTTTCTAAGCTCATTACGAACAACTTAATTATTTTATTTATGAAATGTATAGTTAATAAAGAAGTAATCTTAGGCTCGGCTTGAAAGCCTTACACAGCTTTCAATTGGATGCAAAGTTAAATACGGATGTGGGGAATTTCGTGTGGTGAGAAAAGATTATTCTCGCCATAAAGATAATTGGTAGCGATTGATAAATAAAAAAGAGGGGAAAAGGTTAAAGGGAAAAGGGAAAAGGAATCAACTCTTCTCTTACGAGACGCTAACGCGAACGCCCACAAGGGGCAAGGTTTTTACCTTTTCCCCTTTCCCCTTACCCCTTACCCTTCTTGATAAACAGGACTCATCCAGGGGAGACCTGAGCCAGACATCTCAACGATTAGAGTGGGAACAGAGCCATTATGCCTTACACGATTCCTAACAACAGTTGCGTTGGATGTGACAACTGCCGCCCCCAATGTCCTACGGGTGCAATCAAACTAGAGGACGATGAATATTGGATCGATCCTTATCTTTGTAACAATTGTGAGGGTTATTATCCGAAGCCGCAATGCGTAATTGCTTGTCCAACTAATTCTCCCATTCCTTGGCAGGCGAAAAAAGGGAGATGCAAAGTTGAGCCGAGAAATACTACCAGCTTAGATTTGTTTTCTAACGGAAAGAATAATCCATTTGCTTCCGCGATCGCCATTTGGGAAGCTTGCAATCTACTGGCGCAACGCACATCCTTAAATTGGGAAACTGACGAAGAAGGTTACTTGTGTTATGGCAGACAAGTAAATCAAGGCAAAGGCGCGATCGCTTTTCATATCCAAGATCCATTTAAGGTGAACGACAAGGCTAGAGATTTAGCCGCAATTGAGGGACTGGATATTAGAGCCGCTTGCATACATCTAATTTTTGCCGCTTATGCCACAGCCTTAGATAAACCTTGGGAACAAGAATTTGCGATCGATGAGCGCCAAATCGAAAAATATTTGGGGATGGAGAAACGCAAAGACTTAAACAAAGCTGCCAAGCTAGCTTTAATGAAAAATCTTGTCCAGCAAGCTTGCTCGTTGATTATCTCCATCGAATGGCCTCAACAAGGCCGAGTTAACGGATTCTCTGTCACACAAACCCGTTTATGGCACTTAGTGGATATTGAGCACCACTTTCAAGAAGACGCTCTCGGATGCAAATATCTGATTGGGCTAACTTTTAAAGTCAAAGCTGGTATTTGGGCGCAATATTTCTTAAACAAACAAGCATGTAAAGAGCGAACCGCATTCTATCAATATGGCAGCCTTCCCAAAACCTTGCTAACCACAGTCATGAGTATTTGGCAGCAACATGAAGGAGCAGTCCGACTCATGTTGTGGTTGTTGTTTAAAACCAAAATGGGCAAAGAACAACGCATCACCGTTCCTACCTTGCTGCGTATTGCTTACGGTGAAGAAAAAGTCGGCGTTGCATCCAGACAACGCGAAGAACGCAAACGCTTGCTACGAACTTTTGAAAGCGATTTGGAAATTCTCAATCATTACGGAATGAAACCAATCTTCGATCCAGTTACCTACCCACCAGAAATTCAACCTTTGTGGGCGAAGTTAATGGATATTCCCGAAGATCCAGACGAAGCATTGGAATTTTGGACTAACGACGGCGGTGCAGAAACTCGCCTCACAGACACAGGCCCTCGTGGGAAATGGAATCTGCTGATGAATGCGCGGATTTTGGCTTTTGAACTACCACCAGAATGGGAACAACAAATCTCAGAATCGCAGAAAAAGCAACGGCGAGGCGTTAAGAATAAAAGAAAGCCTACAGCCACAGGCGATTTGCTAGGCGAACAAATTTTGGAAGCGCGAAAAAATTTAAACCTCTCCCAAAGAGAATTAGCCAAGCTTGCAGGTAAAAGCCAAAGCTGGATTCGAGATATCGAAAATGGTCGTTTAAAAGCCAAATTAGAAGACCAAGCACTGTTACGAAAAGTCTTGAATATGGCTTAAGAAGAATTCAGAATGAGTTGCAACCAAAACTCTTGTAGAGACGTAAAATTTTACGTCTCTACATCAACAATTCATACTTTGTAAGATAGTAGCGAGTCTAAATCTCTGACTAATTGCATTCTGAATTCTGTTTATGCACTATAAGTCATTACCTTAGTTGAAGTAAGCCAAGCATTAGCTACAGTATATTTAGCGATCGCTGACTCTTGTGTAGCATTGCATGAACTTTTAAGTTTTTGAGTTTTGGTTACATCTTTCACAAGTTTCGCTTGGTAAGTGTAGAGAGAACCAGAAGCTTTTTCAAAACTTAGCTCGCCTAGAATCGTATTATTATCTAAACTTTGCTCTAAGATTTTGCCTGCAACTTTGTAATTAAACCAATCCCATCCTTCACTGAGCATTAGTTCTTTTTCCAAAGTTTGAAGTGCAGCAGGCAAAATTCCCCAGCCTCGATAGACTTTATCCAAGCATTGAATATCGCCAGTACGAGTCAAAATCGATTTGAATGAATCTAGATCGAGATTACCGTAGTATCTTCCTTCTGGGAAGTCTATAACTGTTGGTGCAAATCGATGTCCGCCAAAGTGCGATGATTTCCAAATCCGCACATTGTCTAGGTTCAAATCAGAAATAGTCGCTGTAGCATGAAAATGAAACGGATTTCCATATCTGGCACAGCACTTATCATGGCTACCGTGGGTACATACTAAGATATCTCTAGTTGCAGTAGTTTCAACTTCAGAATTAGAGCCGATACCCCATAACCATTTTTGCACAACTGCTGCTACCTGCTCAATATTTGGTAGTATAAACTCTTGTCGATCGTATCCATTACTCAAACCCTCTTTTTTCTGATAAATTAAAAGCGTAGTCTGGTTGATTTTATGTGATAAATCATTAGCAATTAAGAGGAATCTAATTGGTAGTTTAGCACGTTTTACTTCCTCTATTAAAATCCTCAAATTCTCAGGCACCCATTTAGAGTTAAAGGCTTCTGATGTCCAAGGCGGAGGACACTCAACTAAAATATAAGTTTGGGAATTGGTGGCGCTACCAATAATATCTTCTCCTGCTTGCCGTGAATAATCGGAACAAAAAAAGGTATTCATCTAACTATACTCATTAGTGTATTTTATGGACAAAATGTGTTGGTCATTACAGTTGTGTTCTTAGCTACAATATCCTTGATTCAAGGAAATAAAAAAGAACAATATGCATTTCCCAGTTACAACTAGGTAGCCACTTTATAACATCATCGTTGATTAATATGGTGGCAATTAATCAATTCTCCACAATAGAGATAAACAGTGTCAAGAGACATTTTTCCGTAGCAGCAGCATTAAATTTGTATTTAGTTTTATTGTTATTTGGTATTTCATAAATTTCCCCTTACTGAAACTCGGCTTTTGTAAACTTAATTTTTTTAGCAAAATCAAAGATTTTAATGTATCTATCTAGGTATACATATTGCAAATTATTCTCAATATTTGTAGAAAAATAAAAGTAATTAGGGTTGGCGTAGTCAGCCAACTTGCGGCGATACATTCGCTAACCTTACCGAACGCAAGATCTCACCCGCTTTTTCTATTTCAAAGCGAGCAAAATCTTTACCCCACAAGAACATTCCTAGATTTAGCAATGCCAAATAGTTAATTGAGCTGTAAATGCTCTAGTAACCTGTACTACATCCGCGATATGTTAACGAGCGAGACTAGTGACTGGTTATTTAGCAGCATCATTAATATCAACATTAACAAAACTAGTATTACGTTGTTACCTAATTTGACTGCCTGAAAATCACATCAGGATTTGATTTTAGGTATATGCCTTGACTGTAACTGAAGTCAATAATAAATGCAACTACTTGACAACTGTTATATTTTCTTTACATTTTTGTGTCTCCAGAAGCTTGGTTAAATTAGGGTAGATAAGCATTTCATCATCAAAAGGTGTTATCAAAACAAGGATTGGTACTTTTTAAATAATAGATAATTTTTCTCAATTGTGGCAACTGTACAGAGGGCGCTTAGTTGTGCCTACGAACTGTAACTAATGACTAATTCCAAGATTTTTAGCTATGGCGATCGCATACTTCTACTTTCACGCAGAATTGAATCATTTTTTACCACGGCATCAAAAACAAGTGAGAATTTCTCATTATTTTGAGGAGAGAGCCTCAATCAAGGACGCGATCGAGTCATTGGGCGTTCCTCATCCAGAAGTTGATTTTATAAAAGTTAATGATGAGTATGTAGATTTTTCTTACATTGTTGCGGATGGAGATATTATCAACGTTTATCCAATTTCTAGTAGAAGAGATATTACACTAAGTGTTTATTTGCTACCAGAAGCCCTGAGTATTATTCGCTTTGTTTTAGATATTCATTTAGGCAAACTAGCAACATCCCTACGACTTTTAGGATTTGATACTTTATACCGCAATGATTACGAGGATGAGGAATTAGCAAAGATATCTTACAGCCAAACACGGATTCTCTTGACTCGCGATCGGGGTTTATTAATGCGTAGTTTGATAACGTATGGGTATTATGTCAGAAATAGATCGAAACTGCCTTTTCCCTTCTGCCCCCTGCCTCCTCCCTTCTACTTCTAAAAAAGTATGACAATTTTAGCTCTCGATTTTGGCGGAACTAAACTAGCGGCTGCATTAGTAAACATCGGTTCGAGAGAGTGGTTACGTTACGAACGCCGCCTGTCGCCAGCGAATGCAGATGCTAGCACTGATTTGGCAATTATGCGATCGCTAATTTACTCTTTACTACAAGATACAAAACCGAGTGCGATCGGTGTTAGCTTTGGCGGCCCTGTAGATGCTTCCACGGGGATGGTGCGGCTATCTCATCATGTCGCTGGCTGGGAAAATATTCCCCTCAAAAAATTATTGGAAGAGGAGTTTGGTGTGAGCGTTGGTGTCGATAACGATGCTAACGTTGCTGCTTTGGGAGAACATCGCTTTGGTGCGGGACAAGGTTACGATAGCTTGTTTTACATAACTGTCAGCACTGGCGTAGGTGGTGGTTGGATACTCAACGGCCAGCCTTGGCGGGGCGTTGGTGGGATGGCTGGTGAAATTGGACACGTGGTTGTAGATCCTACTGGGCCGATTTGTTTGTGTGGGAAGCGGGGATGTGTGGAACGTATGGCTTCTGGCCCTTATATGGCGCAAAATGCGAGGGAAGTTTTGGAAAATCAGCCTCACAAAGGTGGAGAGGTGTTGAGAAATTTGGTTGGGAATGATTTAACGTTACTGACGGGACAGTTAGTGAGTGAGGCGGCGGCGGCTGGGGATGATGTGGCTAAGGAAGTTTTGTACAAGGCTGCTTGGGCGCTGGGTGTGGGTATTGGGAATGTGGCAAATTTAATGAATCCGCAGCGCTTTGTGTTGGGGGGTGGTGTGACGAAGGCGGGGGAGGATTTTTGGCGGGTGGTGCGACGCGTGGCGCGGGAGACTGCTTTACCGGAAGTTGATTTTGAAGTTATACCAGCGGCGTTGGGTGATGATGCGCCGTTGTGGGGGGCTGTGGCGATCGCTTCCATAAGCATCTCGAATTTATAAATTAAATTGTTGTCATGCTGTTAGTGAAGCGTGTGCGGAGTGTATAAGTGCAAACACAACTGATTATTTTTGACTGTGATGGGGTGTTAGTAGACAGCGAGACATTGGGGAATCGTATTCTTGTCGAATTTGTTGGAGAATTCGGGCTAGTACTCGAACTTAAAGAAGCTATTTTGTTATTCAAGGGTTGCAAAATGGCTGATTGCGTTGCCGTTATTGAGCAAAGACTTGGAAAAAAGCTGCCACCAGATTTTGTGACTCAGTTTCGTGCCCGCACTGCTGAAGCATTCGAGCGCGAACTGCTTCCTGTCAAAGGTATAGAAGCGGCTCTAGACAAAATAAACTTACCTATTTGTGTTGCTTCCAGTGGGCCGCTGGAAAAAATTAAGTTAGCTTTGCGTGTCACTAATTTGCTGCCTCGGTTTGAAGGGCGTATCTTTAGTTCCTATGAAATCGGCAGTTGGAAACCAGCACCAGACTTGTTTTTACATGCAGCTAAAAGTATGGGGTTTCAAGCTCCATCTTGCACTGTTGTAGAAGATAGTATTTTGGGTGTGCGTGCGGGTGTTGCTGCTGGTATGAGAGTTTTAGGTTACACCCATCAAAGTGAGGCTACCTTACTTGAAGAATATGGAGCGTATGTCTTTCACTCCATGTATCAACTGCCTTCTTTGTTGTCAGACTATTAGACAGCAAATGTAAATAATAATTCTGGGCGTTGTATAAATGTGGGATGAATTAAGATTTTTTACAAAGGCTAAGGGTTGATTCTTTGCGCCTTTGCGTGAGCTAAAAATCATCCCTAGATTCAGCAATGCCTAATTCTGTTGTTGAGGGCGATGTCTGTGTTCAGTCAATTTCACCTAACAACTTTTTCAGATTCTTGTTCTCCCAAACAGTAAAATTCAAATTTCTATCCTAAGTCAAAACCAAATTATCCCGATGAATCACAGTTTCTGCACCCGCATAGCCTAAAATTGTAGAAATTTCCCGTGAATGATACCCGCGAATTTTTTCCAGTTCATTACTGTTATAATTCACAAGCCCTCTGGCAATTTCGTTACCGTTGCTGTCACACAATTGCACTGCATCTTGTGTATCAAACTCTCCTTCTATTGCCTTAATTCCCGCTGCTAATAACGATTTTCCAGCCAAAGAAATTGCCGCGATCGCACCTTCATCTAAATACAATTTTCCCGCAGGTACAAGTCCGTAAGCTATCCAACGTTTACGCGCAGAAGTTGGTTCCGGTTGCGGCTCAAAATGCGTTCCAATCAATTCACCTTGGAGAATTTTTTCTATATTTTGGGGAAATCGTCCTTGGGTAATTACAGTCCGCACTCCAGCCGCGATCGCAATTCTCGCAGCCGAAATTTTTGTCACCATACCACCGGTACCCCATTGAGAACCTTGGGAACCTGTTTGTATTTGTAATTGAGCTAATTCTTTAATGCTACTAACTAAAGCGATCGGTCGCGCATCTGGTACGGAACGCGGATCGGCTGAGTAGAGGCGATCGACATCGGTGAGCAAAAATAACCAATCGGCTTCTACTAAACTCGCAACCAAGGCCGAAAGGGTGTCATTGTCGCCAAATTTTAATTCCTCTACTGCCACGGTATCATTTTCATTGACTATGGGAATTACTCCCAATCCCAGCAGTTCTTGAAAAGTGTTATAGACATTCAGGTAGCGGCTACGCTGTACTAAGTCGCTGCGAGTCAATAATACCTGGGCGATCGGCTGTTGTAACGTATTAAATAAGTCATCATATACGCGGATTAATCGCCCTTGTCCAACTGCTGCTACAGCCTGTTTGAGAGCGATCGCTTTGGGACGTTCGGTTAAGCCTAACCGCGCACAACCCACCCCGACAGCACCAGATGAAACCAAAATTACTCGGTGTCCCTGGCGTCTTAAATGACAGAGTGTCTCCGCCAAAGTGGCGATGGTAGAAAGTGCTAATAGCCCGGTTTCTGGTTGCGTGAGGCTAGAAGTGCCGATTTTGACAACAATCGTTAGTGACATCAAAAAAGTTAAGAGTCATTGAATTTTAGATTTTAGATTTTTTCTTCGTCCAAAATCCAAAAACCAAAAAATATGTAATACCCAATTTCCAATGCCCAATGCCCCATGCCCCATAACCCAATACAGTTCAATTAAGGATTTTTGGTACTGATTTTAGACCAATACAATTCAGTTAAGTAATTTTTCCTCTTCTCTCTTCTCTCTGTGTCCTCTGCGCCTCTGTGGTTCGTTAAAAAAAACAGTTCTAGCCTTAACTGAACCGTATTGCCCCATAACCAATTTGTAAAGCGCCAGCGTTCTATAAGTGAACGCCGACGCTTTACGGGTTTATATTTATTTATTATGCGCTAGAGTCTTTTTTAGCTGACTCCATGTTATTAATACTTATGATCCCCGATTTTTGGATTCCAGTAAGATTCCTTAATCATTTCTTAAGATTTACTTTCCTGATGATTTCTCAAGTTTTGTGAATTTTCTTTTTCTTGGGGGTAATAGATGCTCCGAGTATTTCAGATACCCAAACTTCAAAATTTCGGACGGGATGAGAGCGCAGAGCGGCGTCTGGATGAATAATCGGTTCAACTAAAATGGTAAACATTCCTAAGCGATTACCTGCTAAAACATCAGTAAACAAGCGATCGCCTACCATCGCTACTTGATGCACTGGTAAATTCATTGCTTGCAGTGCTGCTCTAATTTTACGTCGGGAAGGCTTAGCTGCACCCAAATAGTAAGGTAAATTGAGCGATCGGGCAATTCCACCAATTCGCGCTTCACTTAAGTTATTGCTCACTAAGCACAATGCAGTACAAGCACGGATTTCCTCTACCCAGCTTTCTAGTTCTGGGGAAGCCGCCCCCACTCTAAAGGGTACTAAAGTTTCATCCACATCCAACACCAGCCCCTTAAGACCGTACTGTTGGATAATATCCGGTGTCAAATTTAACACTGAACCTTCTAAAATTAAGTCAGGCTGTAAAAGATTGTTCCAGGTCATAATCAACAGGCAAATGTAAATAGCTCCAGACAAAAGAGCATAACCTAATAAAGTTTAGTTAGTCGAACTCCATCCTGGAATATCCCCACGAACACTTTGAGATAAAATCCCTAAAATTTTATCTATCTCTTTAATGTAATAATTATTCAAATCATTGAAGAAGGCAGAAGGCAGAAGGCAGAGGGCAGAGGGCAGAAGGTTCAATTTAGAAGGGGATTCAACACCGTACTTAATTGAAGCCACCTTTCTTGAAATTTGGTGTTCTTGTCTTAAACCCTTGTTCCCAACTCTTGGAGACGCTCCGCGAACGGTCACGAGCAGAGGAAACGAGTCAGAATTCCATAAAAGCCTTCTGCCTCCTGCCCTCTGCCTTTCCCGATAAATATCTCGTTTGCTTCTAACTTCAAAAACTTCCAAATCTCTCCTGTTGTTACCGCACCAAAAATTTTTTTAATTTCATTTCCTTGCTGTTGATTAAACAATTCTGCTGCCAACATTGCCGCTGCACATTGACCTAATTGGCCTTTAATATTTTCATTTTTTGCTTCAAAAACGATCGCCATAGGCGCATTAATTGTTAGTTGTTTTTTAGAACGACTGATAATAAAATCACAATAACCATTCAAACCTTTCTCTGCATCTACATTAAAATCTGTTCCAGAAAATAAACTAATTGGATAATTAGCCCTACGTCTTACCTCCAATAAAATTGGTGTAATAATCATTTCTGAACGAGCTTTTTCAGTATTAATTGCTAAAGCCAATTCTGTGGTTTCTTCTAAGGTATTTGTGAGTTTATCGCTTGGCTGTAGAGGTTCTATATTGCCACACAAATCAGTTTCTTCATCAATGCTGATGCTGAATGACTTTTTAAATTTACTTAATGTAAAATCGCTATAAGCCATTTTCAGCACCTCATAGCAATTTGGTATTTTAGATTGGCCAATGTCCTTTTTTGAAGCTAGACGGCGATATGATAGATCGCACAACAAGGGCAGAAAAATATTTCTTTCCCAGTCATCGGTCAACCCTATTTTCAAGACAGCTTTAACGTTCGATTTTACTCTACTTCATTAAAAAGATGTTCCTCTAGGAGCGGTTGTACTTGACGAAACTCCTCTGGTGAAAGTAATTCAGGCTCACCTGTTTTCGATATTCGCGCAAAAAACAATAGCGGATCTAGAGGTGTATAGATTGCATATTCCCGATCTTCATCATAGAAGCTAGCCAATAGCTGTAATTGCTCTGGTTCCAAATCTGCTTCTTCGTCTTCAATCTCTAAAGTAAACAGTTCTGATTCTTCAACTGGTGGTAAATCACCTGCAACTGTCAGAGCATAAGCTGTATTCTTTAGTGTTAAGTTTTGCTCGGATAGTACAGCTTGGGCGTTGCTAAAAATTTGCTCAATGATGGCGTCATCTTCTACAAGAACCGCTTCTTCTTCCTCATCTTCACCTTCCCAAGAAAAAATTTCTACAGGTGAATCAACAGGAAGAAGTAAAACATATTCTTGCCCATCTACCTCCAGGGTATGCTCTATGTAACATTCGAGCGATCGCCCTTTTTCATCAGTCAAAGTGATGGAGCCGGTATGAGCATTATCATTTTCTTCAGGAAATTCAGAGGAAAACATGGTCAAAATTTATAACTTTAATAAATACCAACAACTTTGTAAATCGTTCAGCTATCAAATAGCTTTACACGTAAATCCAAATGCTGGGTAATAGTTTTCAGAATATCATGTTAAAAGGTATCAATATTCAATAGCCGCCACTGAAATGTGGGAATTAGCACGCTTCATATCTAGCCATTGTTGCAAAATCAAAGATGCTGCCTTGCGGTCAATTAAACCTTTATGGCGTGATGGAGAGCGATTCTCAGCTATTAGCAGTTGTTCTGCTTGAAATGAAGTTAATCGTTCATCTACATATTCCACAGGCAAATTCAGCGCTTTGGCAAGTCTTGTGGCAAACTTTTGGACATGACGCGCTTGAAATCCTAGTGAGCCATCCATCGAATAAGGTAAACCGATAACCAGGACTTGCACCTGGCGTTCGTTAATTATTTGCCGGATTTGCTCGACATCCCGCTCGAAAGATGTACGTTCGATTGTAGCGATCCCCGCGGCAATTAAACCCGTGCGATCGCACCCTGCCACACCAATTCGCTTGCGACCGCAATCTAATCCCAAAGCCGAAATAAACGGTTTTGCTTGCTCTTGGGGTATCACACTACTTCTCCTGCGGTGCATCTGATTCGGGAATCGCCGATGCTTCGATGTTAGTGTTTTTTACCGAAAAATTAATCGGTTCTGATTTGCTTGGCTGTGGTTTCTCTGACGATGGTGACTTCGGTGGTTGTACCCAAGACATGCCCCCCGGTATGGGTTTGCGAGCCGGTTGTAGACCTTGTAGCATATCAGTCCACTGAATCCCTTCTAAGGAAACAAATTTTGACTCCCGTAGCTTGTGCCACACAGAGCGAGACATAATTAGCGTATGTTCTATGCGTTTTGCTCCAATTCGCTCCAAATATTCTTCTCGCTCTGCCTGATAATCTGAGGAGGCTAATTGTAAGCCTTGCTGAGGAAAATCTTGGGCAATACGAGCCAGTTGAGATAGTAATTCTGGATACAACCAGGTGTAAGCAGGATGAACCGTCAGCGTAGCAACGTGTGGGACTTCGCCCTTGCGATCGAGTTGCACCTGAAAATAGCCGATGGCGGCTTTGCGTTGCGGTTCAAATACGTAACCACTGACTACTTCTGTTTTGGTTACCCATTGCTTGACGGCATCCATTAAAGCGCCGAACAAACTGGTTTTAAAATCGCGGGTATTGCGGTCAAAAACTTGACGCACCAAAGGTGGCATCGATGCCGTATCTAACTGATATAACAACTGAGCATCAGCATTGCTCACTGGCAAAAGGTTGGGCAAATCTGGCTCTGCTTGCGCCAATTCCACCAGTAATTCCGGCTCTATTTCCCAATATGTCATTTCTGCCAGACGCTGAAATCCATTTTGTCGATACAGTGCCAGCCCTTCTATGTCGTTGATGTTAACTTCCAGTAGCCAAGTGCGAGCTTCCAAAATCGATTCAAAGCAATGGCGCAAAAGTTGTGAGCCAATTCCTTGTTTATCGCTACCACGTTCTAGTAGCACTCGATCGATCCGCCAAGTGCTGCGCGTGCGGTTAAAAGGTGACACTTGAATCATTCCTAAAAGCATCCGCCCTTGCTCTGCTACATAAGCACAGAGGCGATACTGTAGCGGGTTAGGAAACCAACTCAAAAATTTGAGTAATCCATACCAGCGACGTAACCACTGCATCTGGCTGATGGCAAAATTGGCTCCCTTGGGAGTAAGGGCTGCGAATGACTCTTGAGTTATGCGCTCAACTCCGTCCAGATCGCGGTATTGGAGTGGTCGGATGACAATGCTGAGATTTCGGGGAAGTAATGAAGTCATTTTAATTCGAGCCGCCATTTAGCCTTAACTAACTGCTCTTTGTCGGAACTGCTGCAATCATCTTAACTACTTTCTGCTCTTGACTATTGCGTCAAAAGGGTGATTTTAGTAACTTAATACTTAAAAAAGCAGAAAAAGCAGATTTTGTGAGAACGCCATTGGCATTAACTCGACAACATCTGCCTTTATTTTATTTGAATTTTGATTAAAGTATGTGTATATTTATAAGCCTTGTCGAGAAACTAGCTTTTCAAAGTGGGCTTGAGTTTGATGGAGTAGTTGCTGGCGGCTATCGAAGAGTGTTTGCTTTAGGGGTGGAACAAGATTACGAGCTTGCAAAGTCATGTGTAGTTGTAGGTTAGCCACATATTCACTGAAATCTTGATTCATTTCATCTGCGATCGCATCCGTTAAGAAATTGGATTCCATTGCCACTGTGTTCTCCTGTGTTAATCCTGTGCTGTCTCTGGACATCATCAAAAATTATCACGTTGTGTGGACTAACTTCTTAGTTCGCAATGAACTTTAACGCTTCTTTAGAGATAGCCATCTCTACGACGGGCTACGCCAACGCCAAACCATCAAAATCTTAAACCAATTCCACCTTGCACAGAAATAGCAGTACCACCACTATCGCGGTAAGCATCAAAAGCGATGATGGCGTTCCCAAAAAGCACAGTATTGCTATTCGGAATCATATAATCAATGCCCGGCTGTAAAGCAAAACTAATTTTATCGCCCACAGGAGAGGAATCACCAGCAAACACCAACCCAGCACCCAAATAAGCATCAGCTTGCCAATTCAAAGGTACATCATAAGAAACCGTCGGTACGATTGCCGTACCATTACCAATTAAAACTTGGGCACGCAGAGAAATTGGCGCTTCCAAAAGTTTGTAACGCCCAGCTATCACCCCCCCAATTTGCACGCCATCAGTAATACCAATAGTCGGGCCGATACCAATATAACTGCCATAGGCTACTTGAGCCTGCGCTGGTTTAGCACTCATAGCTAAACTCAAGGCCAAGCCAGCCCCCAAAACAGAAAGCGAATATGGAACAAATTTCATAGCCCAATTCCTCACACCAATGTGTCATTTGTTATTTGTCATTGGGCATGGTGTATTGGGCATTGGCTTAGGAAAACTTTTCCCCAGTCCCTAGTCCCCAGTCCCCAGTCCCCAGTCCCTATTCCATTTTACGGGCAACGAGGATGAATGCCACCTTGTGTACAAATATACGCTAGCTGCTTGGGATCTAAATTTTTGGCTTGAGAAAAATCAACACCTTGGACTACGGCGGATACCGATCCTAAATCTGGGGTTTGGACAAATTGATCGGCTGGATCTTGTTTGCTAGGAGCGAGAATTGTTCCTTGGAAATTTGCTCCTGCTACATTCGCCCCCCGCAAATCTGCAAGACTGAGGTCAGCATTTTGCAAGTTAGCGTTTTCCATCTGAGCAGAACGCAAAACAGCGCCAGTTAGACGAGTGGCGCTCAGGTTCGCATTGCTGAGATTAGCCCGATCCAAATACGCGCCTGATAAATCTGCTCCTTCCCAATCGGTGTTAGTTAAATTGGCAAAGGATAATTGTGTCCCTATGGCACTGACGCGACCTAAACGCGCAGCATACAAATTCGCTTCGTTCAACTTAGCGTCACCTAAATCTGCTCCAGTTAAGCTGGCTTGTTCCAAGACTGCATTTCGCAGATCGGCTCCTACTAATTGAGTACTATTGAGCTTAGCCTCATATAAACGGGCGTTGGATAAATTGGCTCTGTTGAGGGTGGCGCGGCTCAAATCGGTACGGTTCATCATCACCCGGCTGAGGTTGGCATCAGTAAGATTAGCTTGCTGCAACTGAGCTTGGCTTAAATCAGCCATCACATCGTCGAAGGTATCCCAGCGTCCATCTTCACCTATACCCCGAAAGCGGGCGCCCTTAAGATTGGCTTGGTTCAAATTTGCAGATTTTAATTTAACTCCTGACAAATCAATACCATCTAGTACCAAGTTGAATAAAGAACTGCTTGGAGTACCGCTTTGACCTAATTGGATGCGGCTCAGGTCAACACCCTCGATTTTTCCACTGTAAACAGACAGAATTTTATTGATTGTCCGTTGATTTCTTTGTAGTCGTCCTTGGCGAAGTTCTCGTTCTGGGGTTGCACTGCTGCTCACAGACTCTAGTTCGCTCACCAGAAACTGATTCTTATTTTTTAATTCGGGGATGGCTTTGGGGCCAACACTTGTCAAAGCTTGTTGAATCGTATCCACAAGGCTAGGATTGGTTTCCTTCACCAAGAGATCCGCAAGAAATTGAATCGATTGTGGGTCTTTGACGCCACCCAATGCCAAAATTGCACTTTGACGTTGTTCATTGGTAGCCCCAGAGTCGGGACTTAATTGTTTGACAAGTCCCAAGAACTGTTGCCCGTTGATTTGCTTGGTTGCTCGCTGGGATTGTTGAACTTGGATATAAACTTGAGTTCCGATTAAAGTTGCCAACACAGCAGTCATGCTCGTTAGCCCTACGCCAAACAAAGTCAGATTGGGATTTTGCTGTATCCGCCGCCATAGACGAGGTGTCTTAGTTGGTGCGCCGGCTAATTCTTCATTTCCCTCCTGCCATTCCTCTGCTGGTTGGTCGCTATCGCCAACAGACTGAGCTTGTCTGTTAGCTAAGATTGAAGAAGGGCGAGTAGCATCTATACTGTAAGTACCTGCGAGTCGGTCGTGCAGAGCGCGACGCCCTCCCTGGCGGGACGGTAAAGCTATTGCTTCACCCAGCACCATCAACACAGCCAAAAAAGTGAATAATCCTAAATTCGGAAAAGCAAAGCTATAACGCCACAATAGATAAGCGATAGAAACGGGTACAGTCCAACGACCAACTCCTTCTCGAATCACAACTGCTCCCAAACCAGGGGGCGCTCCTTGCTGGTTGACAACCCGTATTCCTAACCAGCGTTTGGGAATTGTGCTACCAGTCTTAGCCAGTAAATACAATTGCCACCAAGAAAGGGTTACAGGCGCTAATAGGGCTATTGTCCACAAAAAATTAGTCGGCCAGGCTACGTTACGGATACCATAGCTAACAGGCAGAGCCAATGGTCTGGCGATCGCTCTTTCCGTTGTTACCAACACAGGATTGAGCGGCACTCGATTCAAATCGCTTCTCGAATCGACATAGACACCAATGCCAAAGGGAATCAATCCACTAGTAACCACTAGTGTGATTTCAGCTGCCCAAGCAGCAAAACGCCTGCTGGCTAGCATTAGCGAATTGGCTCTTTCCGGTTCTTGTGACTGACCAGATTTATTACTTCTCCTCACAGTTGGTGTCGTCATTGCATAATTCCCTTTGACATTATTTCTAGGCCTTGATTGGCAAAATTAAAATAGACTATTGCTTACGTTGAAAGCTACTAGACACAAAAAATTTGTATCCAACATACACTAACACTGCTAAAAGTGCCAGACTGATTACAGATGCAACCAGTTTAAACACAGCTTGGACTATCGCCAAGCCCAACAGCACTGCTACACCCGAAAATACCAGCTTTTTTGTAGCTGATAAATTACCAAACCAGATGCGAAATCGCTCCAGTTGCAAATTGAAGTTAGCAAAGCTAAACTCAAATGTCTGTTTTTGTTCTTCTGGTGATTGAGGAACCATCTGTGGTGAAGAATTAATTTCTGCCTCTAGCTTATCGAGGCGACGCTGCAAGTCTTCTTCTCTTTGAGGATTCATCTATTTTTTCTACCTCAGCTAGGACACTTATTCAACAACATACCAACCAAATTCTATTTTGATGGTTGTGTTAGTGATTTTAGCTAATGTCTGTGCGTGGAAGACCTTTATCAGCAGGGAGAAATTATGTTTTTTTGTTGTTATTTTTCAGGCTGCTTGCTGTACTTAGTACTATTACTGATAACAAATGTAAAATATAGTATCAATACAAATTTGAGTCAATGATGAAGTGCTAAGTTTTCCACTTAATAGTGACTGATTAGATCGATTCATTAACGATATATTTATAGCCCAGACTTTTCTCAATTCTATAATCAATCCTCAATTTATAAGTATTAAAAGATACGGCAGCCTTGGGAACAAATTAGGAATTGCTGTCGTCTATTGTGTTCAGAGTATATATAACTATATTGCTCTAGAAAAATCTGGAGCATTGATAAAAATGAAGACTTTTAGTCTATTAACAATTGTTCCTACAACTTTAGCGATCGGTTTGGTTTTCACTGAGGCTAATTTAGCACAGACACCAAATATTGAAATTAATCGGAATCTGCAACCAGATCCGCTAATTTTGAACGGAAAGTCTGGGGGATCTGTCAAAAGTAGCTGTGGCAATATCACCACTGCACCCAATCAAATTATTCAAGTTAAGGAGTCACTGCCTTACCTACGATTAACAGTAGAGAGCCAAGGGAAGCCAACACTGTTGATTGACGGGCCTGGAGGAAAGTTTTGCGTACAACCAGATAGTTACTCTGGAGGTAAGCCAGAGCTTTCTGGTTACTGGCAGCCAGGAAAATATTCGCTCCATGTAGGCGAACTCTCTGGGCAACAGTATAACTACATCCTATCAATTTCGCAACAAAAGAAATAATGCTTGTCACTAGTCATTTGTCCTTCGTCAGTTGGCATTTATCCTTTTTCTAAAACTAATGACCTGTTTGACCAATAACTAATGACTAATGACTAATCTTCCAATGATTGAGTTGGTACTTCAACTGCTTTGACATCAATAGTGCCTGCTGGTGTGAAGCGCTGAAAATGACTATTTTGTACTAACAACGACTCACCACAGTTAGGACACTGCACCTGGCTGTTATTTAAACCTGTAAATTCATATTTACAAACGGGACACTGGTCAGCAACCAAGTTACGTTGCAACCACCAACGAAAACCAAAGAAAGCCACAAGGGGCGCCAAAAACAGCAACCCAAAAATAATTAGCAACGAATTAACCAACCAACCTAAGCCCAGTGATGCTAGCAACCAAGTAACTGCTAGCAGAGTGAGCCAGGGTCGGAGATTTAAAAGATTTAATTGAAATGACTTAAAGCTCATTTTTTAAGTTTCGTCCTGCTCTCCCTCTAGGATAGCGATTTTGGCCATCAGTCATTAGTGATTATTCATTAGTGATTAGTGATTTGTCACTGGGGCTTAGAGCTGAGGATAGAAGCAGATGTTGTAATTTATGTTGGAACGCATCCAAACCAAACAGAGCGATCGCTTGTTCTCGTAGCCACTGGCCATCACACCGTTGGTCATTACCTTGCAGCATTGCTATACAAGCTGCGGCTACAGCGTCAGGATTGCGGTGTGGTACTCGCCATCCTAGTTTACCATCCTGTAAGGGGTCAGCTGACCCATCGTCGTCACCGGATAATACAGGTACTTGACAAGCCATTGCCTCTAAATAAACGATGCCGAAGCCTTCTTGGGAAGGCATAATGTAGGCATCAGCAAGGCGATAATGTTCCATTAATTCTTCTGTGGTGACGAAACCAGCAAACACAACGCGATCGCTCACACCTAAGTCTTTGGCAAGTTGAGTCAATCGCGGTTGGTCATCACCACGACCAATTACTAAATATTTGACTTCTGGGAAAACCTTGGCGATTTGTGGTAGAGCGCGAATCGTGACATCCACACCTTTGTAAATATCCCCTGACCATAACCGCGCCACTGTCATTAAGACCTTAGCACCAGTTAAGCCATACTTTTCAACTAATTCTGGCTGTTTGTCACCAGGGGTGAATTTATCACCATCAATTGCACAAGGCATCATCTGGATGGTTTTGGGGTCTAGACCATTGGCAATACAAGCGCGATCGCGGCTGTAGCGACTAATTGTCCAAATTCCGGCTGCTGATGTTAAGGCGCGGCGTTCTTGATTTTTCAGCGGTTCCCAGACTTCTTTACCGTAAGTTAGTACGGTGTAAGGAATCCCCAAGGGTTGGCAGAGGGTTTGGATTAATACTGCTAAGTTAATGTGACCGCAGAAAACGTGTTCGGGACGGTTTTGCAATAAACACTTTAGTAAAGCCGCTGCCATTTTTACTCTTCCCAGCTGGGGAGAGGTATTTTTAAAGTAATGAAATTTTAAATTTTCGTCTTCAAAAGAATGTAAGCAATTACCACTATCTCGCAGCAAAAAGACTTCCGCCTTATAGCCTTGATTTAATTTCAGATAAGCTCGAAAAATATCTTTTATATATGATTGAATACCGCCTTCGCGAGCAAAAATTTCTAAGAACACGAAGACGTGGTTAGTTTTTTTGTTAACTTTATTACCTAATTTTAGGTTTTCTGTCACTGTATTAATGAGCATGTTTGGTTATTTACACTCTTGGCAAGGGGGCGATGGCGCCGCTTTCTAATCGTTCTAAATCTGTTTTTACCATTGTTTCTAAAAGTTTTTCAAAGCTTAGTTGAGGTTCCCAGCCAAGGTTTCTTTTCGCTTTACTAGGGTTGGCAACTAGTTGAAAATGCTCATCTTGTCGCAATAAATTAGTATTTATAATTACATGATTTTTCCAATCCAATCCCACAGACTCAAAGGCTGTAGCCACTAAGTCTCTGACGCTGTGTAGCTTACCTGTGCCAATAACGTATTCTTCGGGTTCATCTACTTGCAACATACGCCACATTGCTTCTACATAATCACCTGCAAACCCCCAATCGCGTTTGGCATCTAGGTTACCCATTTCTAAGGTGTCAGTTAAACCCAATTTAATCGATGCAACTGCTAAAGAAACTTTGCGCGTAACAAACTGAGGTGCGCGTAAAGGAGATTCATGATTGTATAAAATTCCGCTACAGGCAAAGAGTCCATAGCGCTGTCTGTGATGCACCATTGTCCAATGGGCGTGCATCTTGGCCGCAGCATAGGGATTTTTCGGACGGAAAGGAGTTTCCTCATCTTGAGGCGAAGAGAAAACATCGCCAAACATTTCTGAACTGCTGGCTTGATAAAATCTGGTAGACAAACCAACGTGTCGCACTGCTTCTAAGAGCCTGGTGGCTGTACCAGTTATCAGATCTAGAGTCCCCAAAGGGTCGTTCCACGAATCTGGTACAAAACTCGGAGCTGCCAAATTATAAATTTCTTGAGGACGCAGTTGTTCAACAGCCGTCAACAGTGCCGTACTATCCCTCAAATCAACTGTAAAAATTTCTACTTGAGTTGCTAGCGTTCCTAATTTTGTCAAATTAGGCTGTCGATGCGGGGGTACTAATCCTACAACTCGGTAACCCTGGCTAAGGAGCAAATGGCTGAGATAGTAGCCATCTTGACCAGTAATTCCTGTAATTAGGGCTGTCTTAGTCATATTTTGTCCCCTATGTATTCTATCTCTCTATTAAGCACTACATGGCACTTGTTGGAGAACAAAAGTAAGACTCTCAACACTGCTGACAAATCTTAGCAAGGGAGCTTCTATAACTCGAATGCTATCTTTACTGCATTCAATAATTCTTTTTATACAAGAATACTCTTTTATTTTTACCAAAAAAATATAATAGTTAAGCAATTTCACGGAAAAAACATATTAAATTAATTCACATATTCTTGAAAAAGTAGTATAATTTTGTCAATCAAATAAGCGTTTATTTAAGTAACTACTGGCTATAATAGTACGTTTGTTCTCGAACAGATAGTTCAAGATCGGGTAAAACTCTTCTTGGCATTACCGCTGGTAGACGTTTATAAAAATAAAAAGGTAAAAAACGGCACGTTCGGTCTTAACTTTTCCAGAAGTATGGCTCTAACGGACTAAGGACAGAAAATTATTACGTACTTTCCACAAAATCTCAAATTCGCATTAAAAGGATTTTTGCCTTAGCTTATCGTTAAGAATGCTTCACTTTGACTTTTGTACTTTTGTAGAATATTTGACAATCAGCAGACAATTTCTACCATCTGCACCACGCTCGTACACTACACGGTCGGCCAAACGCCGGAGGAGAAACCATCCATATCCGCCTATTATAAGACTACCTGGCTTTGGCTCTGGGATTGCATCTGGATTGAAAGGTTTTCCGTGATCCCAAATTCTAATCTCTAGGCGATCGACCCACAGAGAAACGTCGATGTCAATGGTTGTTTCCGGTGGTAAAGCATGATGAGCATGACGAACAGCGTTGGTAAAGCCTTCTGCTAATGCTAAATTGAGACGTTCGAGTTGAGTTTGTGGCCAGCCAAGTTGAGACAAATGTTGAAGAAAAAATTGCTCAAACCATTCTTGCACATCGTCTAAGAGGCTGAGTTCACTCCTAACCGTCAGATGGTCTTGGTGCACTACGGTAAGCATTAACTGTGACTTGAATGAAAGTAAACCCAAGTTGCTAGCGATTAAATTTTGCCCTTTTTGCAAAATTTTTCTCACATCTAAAAATTTAAATTGACATATTCTGCCTAAGAAAATACAAAACATGAACAATTTTGGCATTCGAGGGTTGTAACTGGCAACTGACGTAAGAGCTAAATGAAAACTATTTATATTTGTTTACCGTGCCAATTTTAGATTTTAGATTTTAGATTTTAGATTAAAAATTATTTCGGTACTCCTGCAAAAAAGCAAGTTACATACCCGGCCACTAGTCGGCTGAACAAATCCTTCGATCCAAAATTTAAAATTTTCAAGCCCCTATCCAGAGTGGTTGGGGTTAATCCAAAATCTAATGATTGACTTTTAGTGATTTGAGATTTTGGAAGTTCCACCTAAGGCTTCCTTAGCTTGAAACTTCAAAGGGGAATCCTAGACAAAGGGAGAGCTACAAAAGTTCAAAAATCAAAAGAAGATTCTCATGAATGACTATATAGATCGTAATAAATCACTTATAGGTTCTGAATTTTGGCTCTTTTATACCCAATGGTGACGCTTTTTTCCCGAAAACGTCAAATCTAAGATTCAAGCTAGATTATTAAAATTGACGCCTGTTTATTTTTTCAAAAGCACATTTGCAATATGCTCTTAAAATTCACAGGCGTCAAAGCACTTTGTAGTGACTAATTTTAGAATAGTCCCAAGGTCAAAGATTTATCCAATGGCAAGGCAGCACCAATACCTAGCCACAGGGTAACAAGGGTGCCAAATAGGAACACTGTGGTTGCAACTGGACGGCGGAAGGGGTTTTGGAACTTATTGACGTTCTCAATAAAAGGAACGAGGATTAGTCCCAAGGGTACGGAAGCCATTGCTAACACTCCTAAAAGTTTGTTAGGAAGCGATCGCAAAATTTGGAACACTGGATACAGATACCACTCTGGTAAAATTTCCAATGGTGTGGCGAAAGGATTTGCTGGTTCGCCAGTCATCGCGGGGTCTAGCACAGCTAGAGCCACAATTGCAGCGAAGGAACCCATAATTACAATGGGAAACACGTAAAGTAGGTCATTAGGCCAAGCGGGTTCACCATAGTAGTTGTGACCCATACCTTTAGCCAGTTTGGCTCTTAACTTGGGATCGCTGAGGTCAGGTTTTTTCTGCGTTGCCATTTTTAAATGTGTCCTGCTTAAGTTGAATTAAAGCATTTGTGAAAGCTATCGGCTATTAGGCAACTGTAGTAAGCGGCGTTGTGTCTCGTCTGCGGTCAGCCGCTTCAAGGATGCCTAAAGCTTTCGGCTTGTGATGCGAGTGTTTGTTTTTTGTAACTTATGTAGAATTAATTTCTTGTGTTTCATAAGTTTAAAACAAACAACTCGATCTGGAAACTGACAAATGTTGCCTTTTGCTAATCTTTGAGATTACAAAGGCCCAGAAATACCTTGTTTGCGGATCATCAAGAAGTGAAACAGCATGAAGACTGCAATTAACCAAGGCAAAACAAAGGTGTGTGCGCTGTAGTAACGGGTCAATGTTGCTTGACCGACACTAGAACCACCGCGCAATAGGTCGGAGATCAGAACACCAACCACGGGAATTGCTTCTGGTACACCGCTAACGATTTTCACAGCCCAGTAGCCAACTTGATCCCAAGGCAGGGAGTAGCCAGTAACTCCAAAGGAAACGGTAATTACAGCCAAAATGACACCACTTACCCAGGTCAATTCGCGGGGCTTTTTAAAACCACCAGTCAGATAAACCCGGAAGACGTGCAAAATCATCATCAATACCATCATGCTGGCAGACCAGCGATGGATGGAGCGAATTAGCCAACCGAAGTTCACTTCATTCATGATGTACTGAACTGAGGAAAAAGCTTCAGCGACTGTTGGCTTGTAGTAGAACGTCATGGCAAATCCAGTGGCAAACTGGATCAAAAAGCAAGTTAGGGTAATTCCACCCAGACAGTAAAAAATGTTGACGTGGGGAGGGACGTACTTGCTAGTAACGTCTTCGGCGATCGCTTGAATCTCCAGGCGTTCCTCAAACCAGTCGTAAACGTTGGCCATACAATCTCAAGTTCCTAAGAATCGGTTGCGTTTGATAAATTCCGAAGTTCTAAATCGGCGACGAAAGTTTTCAGGGTCTCAAGTCTCGGCATCTTATGAGTTCTGCTTTAGGCTCTCCCCCACTAGATGCCACAGCCTAGAGTAGCAGCATAACCCTTTGCGGACTCTCTAGAAGCCGCCGAGTCGTGACTTCTCTCCCAATTAGCAATTTTGGGATTTTAGTAAAGGCGACTTTTTTGTTTGTCAGCTTTGAGAGTGGTAAGAGTTTTCAGAAACTTTACACTCTGTAAAGATGGAATGTATTGCGATCTCTTTATGCTCCAACACAGAAAATTGCGGACACAAAGTAGATTTTATCCTTTGCTGAGTGGGATGGACTGCATCAGTTGAGTAAACAACTTGATGAGAAGAATGCACCACTTCTATAAAAAAAGTAACATAATCGAGAGATAGATTTCATCAACAACAGGACAACAGGGCATTTCTAGGCAATTTGGGTTGAGGTGGAATTGATAATGGGGTTCATGAACAAATTTTTTCGAGTTGGATTTTCACTGCTAATGGCGTTTTGCTTGTCTTTGGGTATAATTACCCAGCCGGCACTGGCTTTGACAGCACAACAAAAGTTGGTTTCTGAAGTTTGGCGAATCGTCAATCGGACTTATCTGGATGAGACGTTTAACCATCAAAATTGGGCGTTAGTTCGGCAAAAAGTTCTCGAAAAGCCGTTTAGCGATTCCAATGCGGCTTATACCGCCATTCAGACGATGCTCAAGAGCCTCGACGATCCTTTTACCCGCTTTTTAGACCCAGAACAGTACCGCAGCTTACAGGTAAACACTTCTGGAGAACTGACGGGGGTGGGATTGCAAATTGCTCTCAATGCTGAAACTGGTAAGTTGGAAGTAGTGGCTCCCATAACGGGTTCGCCAGCGGAGAAAGCGGGGATTAGACCGCGCGATCGCATTCTCAAAATTGAAGGCATTCCCACTGAAAATTTGACTTTGGATGAAGCTGCAACGAAAATGCGCGGCCCCAGTGGCAGCCTTGTGACTCTCCTCATCGAACGAGACGGAGAGCCAGAGACGGAAATTAGACTGACGCGCGATCGCATTACTCTTAATCCTGTGGTTTCGGAATTGCGTGTTTCTGGGCAGGGTACGCCCATTGGCTACCTTCGTCTGGCTCAATTCAATGCCAACGCCTCCACGGAATTGGCAAACGCTATTTCTAGTCTAGAAAAAAAAGGAGCTGCTGCCTACATTCTAGATTTGCGAAATAATCCTGGGGGGTTATTGCAAGCCGGAATTGAAATCGCCCGTTTGTGGTTAGACTCCGGCACTATTGTCTACACTGTTAACCGACAAGGCATTCAAGGTAGTTTTGAAGCGTTTGGGCCTGCCCTAACCGACGATCCTTTGGTGATTTTGGTGAATCAAGGAACTGCCAGTGCTAGTGAAATTCTTGCTGGCGCACTCCAAGATAATGGGCGTGCCCAACTTGTGGGGGAAACGACTTTTGGTAAAGGCTTAATTCAATCTTTGTTTGAATTATCAGATGGTTCAGGTTTAGCAGTAACAATTGCTAAGTATGAAACTCCTCAACATCGGGATATTAATAAACTAGGTATTAAGCCAGATAAAGTGATTTCCCAAACACCCCTAAACCGCGAACAGATTGGCACAACTGCGGATCTGCAATATCAAGCAGCGTTGGAACTATTGAATGAAAACTCGGTTGTGGCGGGAAAGACTTAAAAACTTGAGTGCTGCACTCGATTTGGTTGTGAAAGTGCTTTTTTAGGTAGCCAAAATGAGCGCGGCGATCGCAAAGTCAAACTGCGGTTTTATTTCCTTAAGGGGACAAGGAGAAGTGGGGACGACTGGGGCAAAAGGTTTTCTCTTACTTCCCTTGTTTGGCAATACTGGCATAATTTCAAACATGTTCCTAGATATCTAAACCTGTTTACCAAAAATAGCCAAAAATTATTGATAAATTCTGTTCCTTTCCCAAAAATAGAGTTGCAAGTTAATTTTCCCCTGTGGGCTTCTTCAATAATTTGCCGAGCGATCGCCATTTTCCTGAAGTTATTAATTTAAAATTCATCCCATAGTTTTAATAGGTAAAGTAATAACAAATTCTGTTCCTTGTCCCAATACAGAATTGCAGTTCAGGTTACCATTGTGGGCTTCTTCAATAATTTGCCGAGCGATCGCCAACCCCAACCCAGTTCCTTTACCAACACCTTTCGTAGTAAATAAATGGTCAAAAATATTTTGTTTTACTTCTTCACTCATTCCTTTGCCGTTATCAGCAATGATAACTTTCACACTGTGATTTTCTAGGAAGGTTTGAATTTTAATTAAATTGGGATTTAGCTGAATTTGTTCAAAAGTTAGTCCATTATTTGCATCTTCCAAAGCATCAATAGCATTGGCTAAAAGATTCATAAATACTTGATTTAGCTGACCGGGAAAACATTCAATTTGTGGAAGATTACTATATTCAGTTAATACTTCAATGGCAGGACGTTGTTCATTTGCTTTAAGACGATGTTTCAAAATTAAAATTGTGCTGTCAATACCTTGGTGGATATTAAACGCAACTTTGTAATCTCGATCGGCACGGGAGAAGGTGCGGAGACTGGTGCTAATATTTTTGAGCCTTTCACAGGCCAGCGTCATGGAATCAATTACTTTAGGTAAGTCTTCTAAGGTATAATCTAAGTCAATTTCTTGGGCATGTTCGAGAATTTCTTCGCTTTTGTTCGGTAGACTTTCTTGATATAGTTTGAGATGTTCGACAAGATCGGCAATGGTAGGTTTAGTCTGTTTGAGACTGGCAGAAATAAAACCAAGGGGATTATTCATTTCGTGAGCAACACCAGCAACTAAATTACCCAAAGCAGACATCTTTTCACTTTGAATAATTTGTAATTGGGCGTTTTGTAAATTAGTTAGAGCTTGTTCTAAATCGTGCGATTTTTGCTGTAAAGCAACTTCTGATTGCTTGCGATCGCTAATATCAATAACTACCCCATCCCATAAAATTGCACCATCAGCTTGTCGCTCTGGACGAGCAGCAGATTGAATCCATTTCACCGTTCCTGAAGGCAGGATAATCCGCCATTCTTTTTCAAAAGGTGTCAGAGTTTGGGCAGAGTAGATCATTGCTTGTGTAATAGCTGGGTTATCGTCAGGATGATTCATAGCGTAAAGGCTATGTGTCCCCGCCATCACCAATTCTGGCTCTAAGCCATACAACTCCAAACAGCCAGAACTAACGTAGGGTGTTGAAGTTGAACCATCCGCCCCCAAACGGAATTGGTACACCATACCAGGAATATTATTTGCCAAATTTTGAAAGCGGATTTCACTAGCCTGCAATTTTGCTAGAGATTGTGCCAATTCTTGAGCATAGGTCTGAGAATTGCCATAAAGTTGGGCATTTTCTAGGGAAATGGCAGCTTGGGCGCAGAGTAAATTCAGCAATTCGACGCGATCGCTGGTAAAGGCTCCAGTAACTAGATTGTTTTCCAAGTACAATACACCAAGCAACTTACCCTGATGCAAAATAGGGCTACACAAGATACTCTTGGGCTGCTGTCGCTGAATATAAGGGTCATTAGTTAATTGTCCATGTACTCTAGCATCAATAATCACCGTAGGCTGTAAGCTGCGTTTGACGGTATTAATCAAACTAATCGGCACATCCTGGCTGTCTTCAAGAAATTGTGGCTTCAGCAGTACTGGCGAAAAATCAGTACAAGTGACGGATTGCACCATCAACTGTTCTCCATGCGACAGCAGCAACACACATTTCTCGGCTCCAGAATTTTCAATCAGAATGTTTAGCAATGTCGAGAGCAGTTTTTCCAATTCGATTTCGCCAGAAAGGATTTGGAAAGCTTTGAGAATGGCAGCTAAATCTAAAGCTACAGAGACGCTGCTACTACTAGAACTGGCCGAACTAGTGGAGGTGATAGTCCCTAAGTTGAAGATAGTTTCAGAAGTGGAGAGGGGAGAACGGGTTTGCTGGAGGATGGGGGCGAGTAGTTGGGGATAGCGTTTTTCTAAATCGGCGACTTTGGCTTTGGCACCCCAACGAGCATAACCATAGTAAGCTTCCGTCATGTATTCTTGGGCAATGCGCTGTTTTCCCCAATCTAGGTAGAACTTAGCGGCTAGTTCGTTGGCAAGCGCTTCTTCTTGGACGTAGCCGTGTTCTTTAGCTAAAGTTATGGCGCGATCGTAATAGTCCATTGCCTCGGCTTTGTTGCCTAAAATACGATGCTGTTCTGCTGCAACCAAATCAAATTTATGTTGGAAATTCATTGGTGCATCAGTAGCCCATTGTTTCATTTTTTCCTGATTATTCGTAACTCGATTCAGGAGGTTTTCTCGTTGTAAATCTGCAACGGATGGGTAGATTGCCAAGTGCGTCAAAGAATCATAGAAGTAAGATACTGGTACAACCAAAAGACCCGGCACTCCATCTAAATACTGTTCGGCTTGCAGTGCATTTTTATGCGCTTGTAGATAGTCTCCAAAAAAGTAGCAAAGAATAAGTTTGTTGAAATAAAAGTGATGCAGCCCAGTTCGATCGTGAGCATCTAAAAGCTTTGGTAAAGCTATTTTTTCGTTGTAAACTTCACCCTGTAAGATGCATGGATTTTCTGAGTAATTTAGCAAGTTGATCGCTGATTGTTGAAAGATTTGATGAAAGCTTAAAGCATTTTCTTGCTTGAGTCGGGCTAGGACATCACTAATAGTTGCCATTTCTTGTGCAACTATTGTCAATTCTTGTCCCATCAGATACGCGTGCTGGGATTTATGTATAACAGCATGGGTAGCAAATACAAAGTTGCCCCCTTCGAGACCACTTTGGTAAGCATCCAAAAGAATTGGTAACGTTTCTCTGACATGAACTTTGCCATGATTTATACAAACTCCCACCACAAAGAATGTAGAGCCTTTGATGTCTGGAAAATTAAATTTTTCTGCTAAAGTTAAGGCTAGTTTTCCAACTTGATAAGCTGATTCAATATTGTGAAATACTGCATTTAAAAGGATACCGTAACAAGCGTAACCATAACTTGAGAATGGTGAATTGCCATAGTTTATTGATAAGTTCACCAGTTCAGATATCACCAATGGAAATAGTATCGGTGCAGCTTGATAGGTAGCAGGGCCAATAGTGGCTAATATCCTTGCAGCACATAGATGCTCGATATCTGTCATTAAAGGTAAGTTAATCAATTCTTCGATATTCTTCGCTTCCAAATTGCTTGCAACTTGAGCGATCGCTTGTTGAATATCTGACGCTTCGGGTGCTTGTGGTATGGTCACTCCTAGAAGTTGCAAAGCTTCTAATCCAATTTTGACTGCTTCTAGCTTTTTAACTTGTGCCATAGAAGCTTGGATTTTGACGGCATAAACTTTCATTTTGTCAACAGAAGTTTTTGCCTCTTGCATAACAATATCTATCCATTGCTCCATCTGACCAAAATCACCGCTAAGATATGCGGTTTCTGCTGCTAGTTCGTGCAATTCTAGGGTGAGATTGTAGTGTGTTTGCCAGCAATACTCATCTTGAGATTGAGAAAAATTTAGTAAAGCAATACCTGTAGTTGAGTACTGATAAGCGGCTGCATAAGCTGTGGCGGCTTTGGCTTTGTGTCCTGCTTGCAAATTGAGTTCAGCGATTTTTATTTGTGGCGATCGCTCAATAATCAAGGATTTTCCAATGTTGAGTTGATTGACAATCTCAAACAAATTTTCATCTAGTTTTGTGACTGGCGTATTGTTCAGCAGCAGTTGTCCGATTCTCAAGTGTGTTGCTTGTTTTTGCTCCTCAGGAATCAGAGAATATGCCGCTTGTTGAACGCGATCGTGCAAAAATTTATAAACTGTCTTTTGTCCTTGGTCATTGGTTATTTGTCCTTGGTCATTAGTTATTTGTCTTTGGTCATTGGTTATTTGTCCTTGGTCATTGGTTATTTGTCCTTGGTCATTGGTTATTTGTTGGAGTTCGTCTGCGAATGACAAATGACTATTGAAGCGGTTTTGTGCAGCAGCGCCTGATAGTTCTGGCGCAGGCGGTTGCTTGCCAATAATCTGTTCTAATTGCGGAATCACATCAATTATTACCTGTCCACTCTCACCCAAGGCAGACAGAATTTTATTTCGCCACTGTTGTAGTTGACTGTCGGTTTCAGCGAGCAACTGTGTCATCAAATCGCAAAAAGCTCGGACAAAGGCAGATAGGGGAATGTTGCGGTCGAATTGGTCGTATTTACCTTTGATGAAATACCCACTCCAGCGGACAATCGGCTTATGTACTTCATTCACTACAGCAGTTTTGCCAATACCAGAGAAGCCAGCCACCAACATCAACTCAGCTGCTCCATTGGCAACTCTGCCAAATGCTTCTAGCAAGGTTTTGACTTCTTGCTCTCGTCCATAGAGTTTTTCTCTTATGAGAAAGCGATCGCTAATATCGTGCTGTGCCAAATCAAACCAGGTATGTTTGCCTGTTGCTTGCCATTCTTGGTAACATTTCTCCAGATCGTATTTCAGTCCTAATGCACTCTGATAGCGGTTTTCAGCGTTCTTTGCCATCAGCTTGCAAATAATCTCTCCTAGCATTAAAGGCATTTCCGGGTTGAGATCGCAGATGGAATTGGGCTGTTTTGCGATATGGGAATGCACTAATTCCATTGGCTCGTCGGATGTAAAAGGCAGTTGTCCGCTCAGTAACTCAAAAAATGTCACACCTAATGAATAAAAGTCGCTGCGGTAGTCAATACCTCGGTTCATCCGCCCAGTTTGCTCTGGCGATAGATACGCTAGCGTCCCTTCGAGTCCATTGATACTCTGAATTTCCTGGGTTTCTCTTGGTAATAGCGAGGCAATACTGAAGTCAATCAGTTTGACTTGTTTGGTATCAGGGTGGATTAGGATATTGGCTGGTTTAATGTCCTTGTGAATGACGCGCTGTTGGTGCAACTGGTGTAAAGTGTCTAACAGTTGCAGGGCAATGGGTAGAAATTCTTGTAATGTCAGTGGTTTTGCACAAGTAAATTGGCGTAGGGAAATACCACCAAAGTCCTCCATTACCAAGGCATAGCCATTATGATAGGGTTCGAGGCTGTAGGGTTTGATGATGCCAGGAATATCTAGATTTTTGGCGATCGCATATTGGTTGCGAAACTGTACTAATTCCCCCAAAGTTGGGTATTCTCGTTTTAAGAGCTTGATGACAACTGGCTGGCGATCGCATTGTCGTACCGCCCGATATACTTGAGTGCGAGAACCTGAATAAAGTTGTTCCACAATCTCGTAGCTAGCGATTTTTACAGTTTCAACAACTTTTACGCTCATAAATTTTTATCAGAATTCCTTGTCTCAGGCTTAGAATTCCCCAGACAGCATCCTGGTTAACAGATATGGGAAAATTTGCATTGGGCATTGGGCACTTGTACTGAGCTTGTCCTGAGCGAAGCCGAAGGGCAAAGTCGTTGGCGCAGCCTCTCGCAGAGAAGTATTGGGCATTGGGAATGGGGAAAGGGGGAAAAGTCTTTGATATTCGCGAACGAGTCTTTGGTACTCGATAAATTTTAAAGTAGCGGCTGCATTCGCAGCAAAGCTTGTAAATCAAGAGAGGCGAGGTGTTGGTAAGCTCCATCTATGGCACGCTTGCCTCTCAAGAAACCTGTATTAGCTCCAGGGCAAATGTACTCAAGAGTTTCTGGTGTAAAACGTTCTAATAACAACCGAAGGCTCTTAATTTGTCGCGGCCAGTGAAAAGTTTTCGCTGTCCGTAATGGTACTGGTTGACCTTGCTGGTTGGGGAGTAAATGGCGACCGGAAAACAGGATACCTCCAAGTTGACTGTAGTATAGGCAAGATGAACCGGGAGAATGACCTGGTGTCCAAATCACTTGTATTTCTGGATCGATAATAAATTCTTGGCTAAAAGTAGTTACGGTTAAGCCTGGTAATAAATAAGCTTCCTGTTCTTGAATCAGGACTTTGCATTTCAAAATTTGCTGAAATTCAGCGGTCTTGCCAATAGCGCCTCGATGGGTGATAAATAACCAATCCACGCCCCCATGCGTTGCTAAAAAATCTTGATTTGTTTGGTCTAGGCTAGGGCAGTCTATGAGGATATTGCTTTCATTTCTTACAATAAAATAAGAGGTTCCCCCTAATGTGTCCCGATTGGGTGGGAAAGCAAAAATGCTCTCTTGTGCGAAGTCCGTTCTTAGAGAATCTTCGCTAGGAATTTCGTTCGGGAATACAACTCGTGGTGGGTTGGTTGTGCGACTCGGCTGTTGAGGTGAAGGGAACATAATGTAAAGAACCGAAACTGAGGAGTTGTGGATAATCTGGTTACAGTGTAAAAATTCTCAAGGATTGAAACTTAAGCGTTAACTAGCACTGTTAACCCTTGGTTAAAAAATTAGGGTTTGGGTCTACCTTGTAGTTAAGGCGATGCTGCTAAAGCTACTGGTGTGGCGTTTTGTCAAAATTACTGAAAATAATATGGAATTTTGGTTTTTGTTTCTCCTCCTACTGGGGTTAGCTACTTATCTAATGGTGCAGCACAGCGTCGCTCAGATCACCCGGACGCCAGTATGGTTGTTGTGGTTGGTTTTAATGACACCAGCATTGCTGTTGATTGGATGGATGCTGATGTACGGGGCGAAACAACCTCCGCCAGTAGCGTTGTTCATGTGGTCTTTATTTATCTGCATACTGTTTTACTGGATATTGTTTCAATGGGGGCGTCGAGTACCACCAAATACACAGACCGATGAAGCCCAAGCCCAAGCCTCAGAATCAGAGCCAATTACACAGCCTACCGCAGAAACAACAGTGCGTCCAATCGAACCAAGAGAAGAAACTCAACTGCGAAATTGTTTTCCTTGGTCTGTATACTACGTCCAAAATATCGAGTATCGACCGCAAGCGGTAATTTGTCGCGGTCAGTTGCGAACTAAAGCTAGCAATGCTTACCAACAAATTAAGGCTAATATTGAAGCACAATTTGGCGATCGCTTTCTACTAATCTTTCAAGAAGGTTTCAATGGCAAACCTTTCTTTGTACTGGTTCCTAACACTCAAGCTGCTAAACAAACAGATACACCACAACGCGACCAACAACAGTTAACTCGACCAGGATTAGCGTTTTTACTGCTTCTCGCTACTTTGCTAACTACTACTTTGGTAGGAGTGGATATTGCTGGCGTTTCTCTACCGCAAACATCGGAAATAGGATCTTTACTGAAAACTTTATTTAGCCCTGATGTTCTACTCAAAGGTTTGCCCTATGCTTTAGGACTAATGGCGATTTTGGGCACTCATGAACTGGGACATTATTTAACAGCAAGATTCTACAATATTCGCTCGACGTTGCCTTATTTTATTCCCGTGCCTTTCTTCTTGGGAACCTTTGGTGCATTCATTCAAATGCGTAGTCCGATTCCTAACCGCAAAGCTTTATTTGATATTAGTATTGCTGGCCCCTTTGCGGGCTTTGTCGTCACGTTGCCGATTTTAATTTGGGGATTGGCTCATTCTGATGTGGTTGCTCTGAGTGAAAAAACCAGACTTTTGAATCCCGATGCCCTCAATCCCAAATATTCTATTTTATTAGCAATACTCTCAAAGTTAGCTTTGGGAAGTCAATTAACAGCAAAATCGGCTCTTGATTTGCATCCAGTGGCAGTAGCCGGTTTCTTAGGATTAGTTGTCACCGCTTTAAATTTAATGCCTGTGGGACAATTAGATGGAGGTCATATTGTCCATGCAATGTTTGGACAAAGAACCGCAATTGTAATTGGTCAAATTGCTCGCGTTTTATTACTATTACTTTCTTTAGTTCGAGAAGAATTTTTGTTGTGGGCAATTATCTTATTGTTTATGCCATTGGTTGATGAACCTGCGCTGAATGATGTCACTGAATTGGATAATAAACGTGACATTTGGGGATTATTATCAATGGCTTTGTTGATTGTTATTGTTTTACCATTACCGCAGGCGATCGCTAACTTTTTGCAAATTTAATCAAACACAGATTAACTACTGCCAGAAATCGGAATGTTAATGCGATTGCCTATGTTTAAACGAGCTATGAGCGCAGTCCAACCAGTTTGGTGACTTGCTCCCAACCCCCGACCAGTATCGCCGTCAAAATATTCGTGAAACAAATTGAGATGCTGCCAATGGGGGTCTGTGGCAAAACGCACCTCGTCTCCATGCCACGGACAAACACCAGATTCATCGGGGCAAAAAAGGCTATTGAGACGGCGACTCAATTCTTTAGCAACCTGCGCCAAGTTCATCATGCATCCAGATCCTCTAGGGCACTCCACTTGCAAAGTATCGCCATAGAAGTGGTAATAACGCTCTAATGCTTCAATCAGTAAATAATTGAGGGGAAACCAAATCGGGCCGCGCCAATTGGAGTTTCCACCAAACAATCCGCTGTTGGATTCTGCGGGTTGATATTCTACTCGATATTCCGCCTCGTCAACCCTGAAAGAATATGGTTGCTCTCGATGAATCTTGGAGAGCGAGCGAATACCGTAGGGCGAAAGGAACTCGTTTTCATCGAGTAAATAATCAAGGATTCGTTCTAAACGTTCGCGAGTTGGAATTGCTAGCAAGCGACGCTTGTGTTGGGGATCTTCGCACAAACAAGAAATTTGTTTCGACACTTCGGGACGATTTTCCAGAAACCAACGCATTCGTTTAGAAAAACCATGTAAGCGCTCAATCCTCGGCTGTTCTAAAATTTCCACTGCCAGTAAAGGCAACAATCCCACCAGCGAACGTACCCGCAAGGGAACTGATTTTTGTTCGCAGCGCAATCGATCGTAGTAGAAGCCATCTTGCTCATCCCACAAACCAGTTCCACCAAAGGTGTTGATTGCACTGGAGATGGCCATAAAATGTTCAAAAAATTTAGAAGCGATGTCTTCGTAAGCTGGATCTTCAGATGCCAATTCTAATGCCATCGACAACATCGTGCCGCAGTAAAATGCCATCCAACCAGTTGCATCAGCTTGTTCTAATTGTTGCCCAGTGGGTAAAGGTTGAGAGCGATCGAATACGCCAATATTATCTAAACCAAGAAAACCACCAGCAAAGATATTTTTGCCCTCGGCGTCTTGGCGGTTCACCCACCAAGTAAAGTTGAGCAGTAATTTCTGAAAAACACGAGCGAGAAAAAGACGATCGCGTTTCCCCTTGGGGGCTGTGAGCTTATACACACGCCAGCACGCCCAAGCATGAACGGGGGGATTTGTATCCGAGAATCCCAACTCGTAAGCTGGGAGTGCCCCATTTGGATGCATGTACCATTCACGCAAGAACAGGATTAGTTGCTGTTTTGCATAGTCGGGATCGATTTTCGCCATTGGAATCATGTGAAACGCTAGATCCCAAGTGGCATACCAGGGATACTCCCACTTATCTGGCACAGAAATGATATCCCGATTGTACAAATGCTGTGCCCAATCCTGGTTAAGTCCGTGGCGATCGCTAGTAGGATAGTTTCCGTCACCTGCTAACCAATCGGCAACGCTGTAATGGTAGAACTGTTTTGACCACAGCAATCCCGCGCAGGCTTGAATTAGAATACGCCGTTCTTCGGGTGGAATGTTGTTTGGTAGATCGGCATAAAATTCGTCCGTTTCTTGGATGCGTTTAGAGAAAATGCGATCGAAGTCTTGTCCAAACGGCTGTTGAGGAACTTCACCTTCAGCAAATAATCGCAGTTTTAGCGTTAAGCTTCCTTGAGCAGGAATTTCTAAGCAATAATGGGCAGCTGCTTTCGTGCCAACATTGTCAGGATTAATCGCCTCTGTTTTTTGCTCGATTACATAATTATGGAATCCATCTTTGACATAAAGATTAGTATTAGGAACGCCAAACACCTGCTCAAAATTTGTTTCATTATCAGTAAATAAAAAATTAACGCTTTCTTGTCCCGGTAAGGGTTCGGCAGCTAAATAAAAACGACCTAGCGAAACATGGTCGGCAATTAGTTGTGTTGGGTTATCTACTTTGATTTGTGGTTTGGACCAATAACCTTCTCCAGTGCGCGACCAAGACCAAGTATTTTTATACCAAAGTGTTGGTAAAATATGCAGCGGTGCAGGATTTGAACTGCGATTCTCGATGGTAATGCGAATCAGGATATCGTTAGGGGATGCCTTAGCGTACTCAACGAAGACATCGAAGTAACAATTATCATCAAATATACCTGTATCGAGGAGTTCGTATTCGCCCTCTTCGGCAGTGCGACGCTGATTTTCTTCCACAAGTCGAGCATAAGGAAACTCACCTTGGGGGTATTTATATAAAGCTTTACAGTAAGAATAAGTAGGTGTAGAGTCTAGGTAGAAATAACACTCTTTGACATCTTCGCCATGATTGCCTTGAGTGTTGGTAAGTCCAAATAGCCGTTCTTTGAGAATGCGATCGCGTTCGTTCCACAAAGCAAGTGCAAAACAAAGACGACCTTGGCGATCGCAAATTCCCAACAAACCATCTTCACCCCAGCGGTAGGCACGGCTGCGAGCATGGTCGTGAGGAAAGTAATCCCAACTAGAGCCGTCTGGTGAGTAATCTTCACGCACTGTAGCCCACTGCCGTTCGGCTAGATAGGGCCCCCAACGTTTCCAGTTCTCATCTCTCTGCGCCTCTTCGGCTAAACGTTGAGACTCTGCATCTAGAAAATTGTTCTCACTCATTGCTGACTCTCGCAAAATATGGTAAGAATATTAAATTTAATCCCCCAGAAATAGGGGGAGCATTTTGTATTAAAACTAACTCGATACTGAGCTAGCGGCCTCAGAAGTCTTCGCCGCAGGTGGAAAGCCACCCAAGCGAATCTCAGAAGTGAAGGAAGTGATACTAAATCCACCAGAACGCTTTAAGACATTCACCCGCATTCGCAAATTAGGGCTAGCAAACCACAAACGCTCCTCAGACTTCATAGTTTCATCTTCTGTAGTTAGAGTCAAAGCACCATCACTATCTATGTGATAGCGTCCGGGAACTGGAGCTTTTTGGGCATCAACTATCTGCCTGAGTAACTTGCCTTGAGCCGGATTATCGGTATCGGGTACTGAAACTAAGACGGTTGAACCACTATGTTTTACTTGTTCCCGTTCCATTGTGCCGTTCCAAGTGACTTTGAGACCACAGGAGGCGGAACTAGGATTAATTGCGTACTGTTGACACAATTTGCTTATTTCTGGATGATCTGCTGGTAGTGCCTCGATAATGGTCTCTGACTTGCCATGTTCAGATTGATTCAACGCTAAATGATGAATAGTACGATGAGAAAACCATTTACCAGCACTTAACTCAAAAAACTCTTCAATATTCATGAATGAAATTACCCTGCATCAAAATGCAAAAATTCCCACTTAATTATTATTAAAAGGTACCAGCAGCCTTTAATATTAAGCTTGATTACCTATTTCCTCAAGCCTCTTGAGGCTAATTCTTGCTGCCTCAGCAACGTTGTAATGATTGTCTTTTTCCAAATATTTCAACGCTGAGACGCTCTTGGGAGTTGGAAGATTGCCTAAAGCTTCAGCCAAACGTTGCCTAATAAACCAATCATCTGATTGAGCAAACCGCAGGATACTATCAACAGACTCAACGGCTTTAATTTCTCCAAGTGCGGAGATTGCAGCCTCTTGCAATACTTTTTCTTTGCTATCGAGGGCTTGTAGCAGAAGTTGACGGGCACGCGGATCTTTAAGATTACCTAGCGATACTGCTGCGCTAAAGCGTACTAACCAATCAGTATCTTCATAAAATGCCCGTGAGAGTGCCTCAAAAGCTCTGACATCACCTAAATATCCTAAAGCACCAGCGGCATCAGCACGCATACCATAATCTGGATCGTTTTCGAGAATTCTGACCAAAATTGAATAACATTCTGGCGTAGGCTTGACTCCAAGGGCAAAGATCGCCATCGATCGCAGTTGCAAAGATTCGTCATCTAGTACTTTTTTAATTAAAGGTACTGCCTCCTCAGGGGAAACGTGACGCAGATTAGCAAGGGCTACCATGCGATCGCGTAAATCAGGACTTTCTAACTGAGTGGAAATCTCTTTTAAGCTTAAATTTGTCATTTGATTCAAAACGTTTTCTTTACTTATCTTAATTTACCCGATCCCTTCATCAGGCTGTCGCCACCATAAAGTAGGAGTTTGGCGACTTTACAAAATGGCTAAATTATGAGTCAAAAATAAATAAATATTAATTATCGCGAGATTGTGTATGGAATTTAGCAGTTAGATTTAACACTTAGCTGTGTCTGAGGTATGAAGAGAAGACTTGATAAGGGACGTAGGTTAAGGGTGTGACTGTGAAATAGACCGTTAACCTTTAGGAGAATCATCATGGTTCAACTTAGCGAACGTCCAGGCACTAAAAAAATCACAAACTTGCGCGATAAGTTCATCTACGAACTTGGTGGAATATACGATGCTGAACATCGCTTTTTGGAAGCTCAGCAGCTAATGTGGCAGTGTAGTCAACATAACCAATTAAAGTCCTTGCTCGAAACCCATATTCGGGAAACCGAGCAGCAAATTAGAAATTTGGAGCAAGCATTCAGCAACTTGGGACAGCAACCACAGCGGGTGACTTGTGACGCTGCGGCTGGCCTAATTAGCGATGCCCAAAAGTTAACACTACTGGCTGCTGATAATCCGAAAATTGTGGAACTAGGAGTAGCAGGAGCGCAGGCTAAGGTAGAACAGTTGGAAATTGTTACCTATCGCGGCTTGATTAAAGGTGCCCAGGAGATAGGGCAAAACGAAGTTGTGCGACTGCTACAACAAAACTTGCAGCAGGAAGAACAGACAGCTCAAAAGATTGAGCAACATCTACCGCAGTTACTTCAAGAAGCCAAATCTGCTGAAAGTTCAAGTGGTAATAGGCCTCGTTAATCTCTTGTCGGATTGATGTAGTGGAGTGAGCTAAAACAAAAGCAAGGTCACAACAGCCTTGCTTTTGTTATTGCTATGTCAGCCATTTTTTGAATCAACTACAAAGCTTAAAAAGAGCATACGCGAAACACCCAAACGTGAAAGCGGAAGCTGCTACAGGAAAGAGAAACAGAAAAACCCGATCTGCTCCCTTCGACTTCGCTCAGGGAACACTCACTCTGAATTTTCATCATTTTTAAAGTTGAACAGCAGCAAATCTTAGATCGGCAAATACCAGTAATGTAGATATAAGCCACAAGCTAATTTATGCGATCGCTTTCTCGTTATAAAGAGTGTTCCCTGAGCCAAAAGAACGCTCCCTGAGCGAAGTCGAAGGGAGCACCAAATATCAGTGAAACGATCGCCTGTTCTCACAAGTACATTGTTTGACCTTTGTAAGCGATCGCAATTTTCAAGAATCAAAAATCAAATATGATTCCTATATTATTGGTGTTAGATTAGTGTTGATTTCATAAAAATTCCTGTAGATGCTTGCATATTCACCTACAGGATAAGTTGTATAATTGTTTTATGTATTATACGACAATTTTATTGTTGTACAATTTTGAATTGTTAATGCTGCTACCTTACTCAACAGTTACTGATTTCGCTAGGTTTCTTGGCTGGTCAACATCTAAACCGCGACGGGCAGCAATGTGATAAGCCAATAGTTGCAAAGGTACAACTGTGAGGAGGGGAGAAAGTAATTCTTCCACATAAGAAACAGGGAGTAAATCGTTAAAGATTTCGCCAGCTTCGCCATCTTTAACGGGAGTCACGCCAATTAAGCGAGAATCTCTAGCTTTGGCTTCTTGAGAGTTGGAAATAACCTTTTCATACACACTACCAGGAACTGCGATCGCCACCACCGGTACTTTGGCATCTAACAAAGCAATGGGGCCGTGTTTCATCTCTCCAGCTGGATATCCTTCGGCGTGAATGTAACTGATTTCTTTTAATTTCAACGCCCCTTCTAAAGCAATTGGAAAGTTAATTCCTCTGCCAACAAAAATGAAATCTTGGGTTTCGGCAAATTCGTGGGCTAGCTGTTCGCTTAAATGTTCTTGACTTTCTAATGTTGACTCAATCTCTTTAGGAATTTGTCGCAAACCATTAATAATTTTCTCTAAAGTTTCTTTGTCAACTGTCTGCCGATGAGCTGCTAAATCTAACGCCAATGCATAAAACGCCATCAGTTGGGCAGTAAAAGTTTTTGTCGCTGCTACGCCAATTTCAATTCCCGCTAAGGTGCTAATAATATTTGGCACTAAATGGCCGAGGCTACTTTCTGGACGATTAGTAATACCTAAAAGTCGCGGTTCATATTTAGCTTCTTTACCCTGGCGGCGTTCTTTTTCCATTGCTAAAGCTGCCAAAGTATCAGCAGTTTCGCCCGATTGAGTAACGCCAATAATCAAAGTATTGGCTGTCAAAGGTGAAGGTGCATAGCGATACTCAGAAGCGTAATGTACTTGAGTAGAAATTCCTGCTAATTGTTCGATTAAATATTTGCCGATTAATGCTGCGTGCCAACTCGTACCACAAGCGACGATGTGAATTTGTTCTAAATCTGTATATAAATCTTCAGGTAAACCTAGATTGATTGGCGATCGCACATTTTCTTCTACATTATTAAAATAAGCTTCTAAACTAGCTCTGACGACCCCTGGTTGCTCGTGAATTTCCTTGAGCATGAAGTGTTTGAATCCCTGTTTTTCAACCATCGTGGGATTCAAATTCAGTAATCGGGGTTGTTTTTTGAGCCTATCGCCAGCAAAATTGTAAATCTCAACGCCCAATGGTGTCAGGCGGGCAATTTCGCCATTTTCCAAAGGTAGCACCGCACGGGTGTAGGAAACGATCGCTGGCGTGTCGGAAGCACAAAAGAACTCTCCTTGACCAAAACCAATCACCAAGGGTGCTTGTTGGCGAACAACAATCAATTCATCAGGATAATCAGCAGAAACCACCGCCAGTGCAAATGCCCCTTCTAAGCGGGTAACAGCTTGGCGAACTCCCTCTAGGAAAGAAGATGAAGAAGATGAAGCGGGAAAATTCTTTAAAATTTCGGCGATGAGGTGGGGGATAACTTCGGTATCGGTTTCGGAACGAAAAACGTGTCCTTTGGCTTTGAGTTCTTCCCGTAACTCGCGGTAATTTTCGATAATGCCATTTTGTACCACCGCCACTCGCATTGCGGTATCCATGTGGGGATGGGCGTTGTATTCTTCTGGTTTACCATGAGTCGCCCAACGAGTATGACCAATACCAATTTGGGCAGGGGTTTCCATTTGTTCGAGTTTAGAACGTAGGTTATGCAGCTTGCCTTTCGCCCGCACGCAATGAACTTCACCTTCCCAAACAGTGGCGATTCCAGCGGAATCATAGCCCCTGTACTCTAGTTTTTCCAGCCCAGCCAGTAAAATGTCTGTTGCAGCTTGAGTGCCTATATATCCAACAATTCCGCACATTGCTCACACCACTTTTTTTCAGGATGATTAAATCCAGTATAGTTGTTACCACAAACTGGGTGTTTTGCAAAGAAAAAAGGGGGCTAATTGCTCCCTTTGCCACTAGGTATTGTTATGGATTTTGGGCTTTTGACTCGAAGGTACAAAGGCGGCTTATAGGATTTAACAAAAAAAAATTCAGAATTCAGGAGTCAGGAGTCAGAATTCAGGAGTCAGAATTCTGAATGAAAAAGGTCTTGAGTGCTCAGTTCCGAGTCCTGAGAGAACAATCAAGAAATTATTTTGGTAATTTACTTGTTTGTATCTCAGCACTAGGCACTGTGTTAGAACTCCGATCGCCAGTTACCCTCTGGTGATGCCAAAGGCTAACGGGCGATCGGAAGTTGAGTGACTCGGTAGGAGCTTTTTAGTAAGCTAGACCCATACTGCGAGTTGTTTCAGCACCCAGGTAAACCCGAATGCTCAAAAAGTCGGTGGGGCAAGCAGTTTCGCAACGCTTACAGCCTACACAGTCTTCTGTACGAGGCGAAGAGGCAATTTGAGCAGCTTTGCAGCCATCCCAAGGAACCATCTCCAGTACGTCAGTGGGGCAAGCGCGGACGCATTGAGTACAACCAATGCAGGTATCGTAGATTTTTACGGTATGAGACATTGAAAAAACGGCTCCTTTCGAGTGTTCTTCTCTGCGAAAGAATCATAATCAACGCATAGTTTACCGCAGTGCTTGATAGGCCGTAGTCAAAAGGCTACATAACTTCAAACAATTTAATAAGCACGTTAGAAAATTTGTTTTTGCGAGATCGTCCCTATTGACTTCTAAATTAGCAACATTATAGGGACGTATTTACCCCACTTAAATACCATAATATGGTTTGATAGTAAAGTCTTCTACAAAAAAATCAATTTAAAAGATGAAAAAAGCAAGTTATCTATAGTACTTATTTATTGGATACTATACTAATCTCAAACAAAGCAAATTCATAACAAAATATTAAATATTTAGCAAAATTTCCCAATTAAGTGTATAGATGATGTGGTTTGACGATCGCCTACCTATTCAGACTAGGCGATGGCAAGTTTCCATTAAGAACAGGATCTTTGTTGAGAATAAAACGATGAAAATCTAACACAGCAGAATTGGTGAAGTCAGAATTAGAATAGCCTCCACACTTCGCTTTCAGACCTAGATAGCCTACTTCACGCTTGTTGAAATCTGCTGTATATCCTCAATAACGAGCTATGTTTTGAAACAATTATGCGATCGCGTCACATAACTAACAGAAAATACAGCGATCGCTCTGAGTCTTGATTGGCGATCGCTTACCAAGAATTTCTATATTTAGGTTTTTAATTCTGGCAAATTTATAATTTTTACTCTCAGATACTTTAGAGTATTTCTGAACTGGCAAACTCATCATTAATCAAAGAGAATTTTGTTTGAATAACTGGTTCGTTAGCTATTTCAATTAATTCTTCTTGGGGAGGCTTGGCATCAGCAAATTTATCTTTTGTATACTCCCTTTCTCTAATTTCGCGAGCAATACTTTCCAGTAGCCAAAGTTGTTCTTCTACAGACAAGGCACGGATGGAGCGCTCAATTTCTAGTAAATTCGGTGATATCATTTTGCTTGTGATTTCCAAAAAGGTGTATTTTCCAAAGCTATTATACTCAGTCTATCTAGTCAATCCAGAGCATCGCAAATTTGTCATCATTTTTCCCACGTCTATCTTTTCACAAACCAAATGAGATTGCTATAAATAACCTCAGCCAGTTTTATAACATTTTAATTAAGTATTACTGCCCAATCAAAATGTAGAGTAAGCTTGTTACATGAATTACGAAACAGCTCGGAAACTCCTGATAGATCAGACAATCCCAACTAAGGATTACCCAGATGCGCTCTTAGAGCGTATGAAATATGGGAAACCCCCAGTACCTGGTCAAATCACCTCAATTTTGTTGGCATTGAAAGTGGTGTTTGAAGCCCTCAAAGACGCCCCTAACTTAGACCGAGAACTGGTTTTGGCACTTTATCAGTTAAGCATCAAAACGCAACAGTTATTTGCCGCAGGACGTAAAGCTGGCATTGATTGGCCGCCACTACTCAAGGAAGATTTGTTACGAATTTCCTTAGGAGCTGAAAGTATTTTTTCGGGCACATGGCAAACCTTAGCTTCTGTCGGCTTGGAGAAGTTGTAGATAAAGGAGTGGGGAATGGGGAGGCTCTTGAAGGAGGGGAAAAGGTTAAAGGGAAAAGGGAAAAGGAATAAATTTAATCTTTCCCCTTTTCCCCGGTTGGTGAGCTTGTCGAACCATACCCCTTTCCCTTTCCCCATACCGTGTTTGCCCATTATCGAATTTGCAATTCCTTTTCTAACTTATCTAGGTCTGTTTTGAGCAAAATCGTCATTTGGCCGGTAAAAGCTTTGCCTGTTTTGGGTTGGGCAATTTCCACCCAATACACATACCGCGAGCCTACTCGTAATTCTCCTTTTAAAGCCTCTCTAATTGGAGTTTTGGCAAGACGCGCGGAGTTAACAGTCTTTTGGCTGGGATATTGATATACAACTTCGGCGCGATCGTAGTCTTGATAAATCTCCAAGCCATAAATTACTCGCAAGGATTCTTGGAGGCGATCGAATGTCATGCCGTTAATGGCATCATACATAGCAATGCGCTCGCTACGAATTGTGCCACGGTCTTTGGAAAACTCAACTCTACCGGGGGGCAATACCGACGCTTGAAAAGTGAATCTTTGAGCTGCTGTGTCAGTTTTTTGCACATACAATTGCTCTCCATTCCTGGGGCGGAGTGTGGGATGTGCTTTAATCCAAGTGCCTACTTCTTCTGTACTTTGTCCTGGTAAAGCATTAACTTTGGCATCAAAAAGCGTTCCCGTACATAGCCAAGGCACTAGAGAAAAAGGCAAAATTAAAACTTTAAGCAGAGATTTTTTGAACATTTTATTATTCGGTAATTACATAGAAATTACCCCATTAGGGGGTAATTATATTTTTCCCGTTTGACAAGAAGATTATTTCATTGTGAATATAATTTCTAATATTCATAATAAAAATATGTATATTGTTTCTTGGATAAGAAGTATTTAAAATTGTCATTAAACAAGGATAAAGCATTTGAAATGAGCGCAGAGCATACTTACATTATTGATGCCGATAGATTGGAAGTAGAATTTGCTGAACGCCACAGCATTATTCTCACTCCCCTTGTTCAGCGTGAATCAGATGCTATTTATTGGACTGGGCGCACCAAACTTGAAATAGATACAGGCTTGCCTGACCATGTAGACGAGCTTAACCAAGTTGATCCTATATGGTCACTATTGCTATGTATGCTTGAGCGCACGTTCGCGTATGTTCAGGGGGCGATAGTTGCATATGTTACTGGTTCTACAGCAGCTTCAGAAGTAATATCTCGAACAGCCATAGAGTCAGCTATAAATTTGATGTTTATTCTTGTTGATAATAGAGATGGTAACCGTCTTACAGAGTATTTAGCACATTATTTCAACAAGGAGAAAGAAGAGATTAAGGCGTGGTTGAAACTGACTGATAATATGACAGATAGTGCAAAACAAATCCATTTAAATAAAGCAGTTCAGAAACGAGACACACTAATTGCATTAGAAAAGTATATAAACAATACTCTCTTAGAAATTAGTTTGCCTACGACTGACAAAGTAGTGAAAGAACGAATCGCTATTAGGAAAAAGTTTCAACTTCTAGGTTTGGAAATAGATTATCAAACTGTATACGCAGCTTTGTGTTCACAAACCCACAGTGATGCTGAAGATTTACTCAACTATTTCGTGTTTGCTTCTCTTGGTGACCAAAAATTATTAGATAAGATAGCCTTAGAAACGATAAATTTTAGCCGTTTGATGATGTATTTCGCAGTTAATTATTATATAATGGCAGCAGGTAGTTATGCAATACGTTTTGGGCTTGTAAATGTATTAGAGAGATTAAATGAAGGTCGTGACACTATCTCTCAAATAATGGAAAAGATTGCGAATAACCTACACTCAGCAACCTAACAATACATTCGAGCGAACGGACAAGATATTTTGACAGTGATGGTGATGGGATCTGCTGTTGAACTTAATCTTTAACACCCACAACTAGCAATGAGTTTAGCGTTAACAAAAGTCAGGATGCGTTCCAGTTCAGCAATTCCAGTATATTCGGCTTCTTCTTCAGGAATCAGCAATCCAGCTTTTCGTTTCTCCAGCAATTCTTCTAGACGAGCGTGTAACTCATCTGTGAACTTGGCAAGGTTAACATTATCTACTTTCTCGATGGTAATGCCAGAGCGTAACCATGATGATGGTTCAATCATCAATACTGGTGTAATGACTTGAGGAGCCATATTGCTTTAGCCTAAGTCCGTAGTGATTTATTTAATAATTGTAGTGTCCTCTGTGAATTCGCTGCCAAAATTCTAAGGAATCATCGCTACTTTAATTACTTGACGCGCTTTCATGTCATAAAACACTTGTTCTAAATCTTTTAATGGTCGTTGTTCGCTAATAAGTAATTCAAAGGGAATTTTTCGACTTGCTATTAGCGATAAAGCCGATCGCACATACTTTGGTGTATTATGAAACACGCCTTTTAGGGTTAGTTCGCTATAGTGTAGCTGTTCTGTATTCACACTAATGCTGGTATCCCGCGGACAACCACCGAATAAGTTGACTGTTGCACCAGGACGGGCGCAGGCGATCGCAGTTTCCCAAACACTAGGCACACCAGTGGCTTCAATGACTACATCTGCACCCCATCCTTGGGTAAACTCTTTCACTACACTGGGAATATCCGGAATTTGATGATAATTAAAGGTCTGGGCCGCACCCAATTTTTTACCAATTTCTAATCTGTGGTCATTACCTCCCCACAGCAACACCTCAGCAGTATCCGCTAAAGCTGCTACAAACATTAACCCGATCGCCCCATCTCCCAAAACGACTACTTTATCTTGGGGTTGAATATGAGAACGCGCTACACCATGCAACACACAAGCTAGGGGTTCCGTCATGGCTGCTAATTCCCAAGGCAAATCATCGGGAATCTGCAATAAATTATGCTGTACTATCGGTGCGGGAATTTTTAAATATTGGGCAAAAGTCCCGTTATTCCAGGTTAAATTTGGGCACAATGAATATTCTTGTCGTTGACAAAAAAAACAATCCATGCATGGAGCAGAATTATTCGCGACAACGCGATCGCCTACTTGCCAACCCCTAACACCCCCTCCCAAAGCCACAATTTCCCCAGCAGCTTCATGCCCAAATAGCGTTGGCGGTTTCAACATTTTGGCATGACCGCCACGCCGCCAGACTTTGAGATCGGTACCACAAGTTGTTGCTGTTCCCACTTGGATGACAACTTCGCCAGCCGCAGGAGTGGGGTCAGCAACTTCTTCTAGGCGTAAATTTTCTTGCCCATAAAGTAACGCTGCTAACAAAATTTTAAACCTATCAATTAGATCCACCTGATTTTACCAGTTGAACCTATTTGATAGGTCTAAACTCAAATTTGGTTTTGATTTTTTAGTAGATTTTTATCAAACTAAAATGCTGAAAAATTAAGAATTCGCAGCTGTTTGAGGAAGGACTCCGGTATTTCGGCTTTCCGCATTTGGCAAACGAGTAACAGTTAACAGCGGTACTTCTTGTCGGCACGACAGGCAAAACCAATATAGTTCGCCATGACGGATATGACGCAGGAGGGAACCACCGCAGCATGGGCAAGTGTTGGCTCTCGTACTCATACCAATGTCCTCCTTAAATAAAAATTGTTGTTTAAGCTAAGCAAAAAAAAATCAGTTGATTAAAAGCAGATGTTCCCAGCGTGAATGCAGCCATTCGATTCTATGCGGTCTTTAATAATTTGTCTGTAAACAGCTTCATATCCGTTAACCATTTGGCTAACGCTAAAATTGTTTTCTACATATTTTCGACAGGTTTGACGATCGAGTTCCAAAACTAGTGGAATCATTGCCGCCATTTCTCTATAGTTTTGGCAGAGAAAACCTGTTTTAGAGCGAGCAATCACTTCAGGTACGGAGCCGAAATTCATGGCAATTACTGGTGTACCAGTTGCCATTGATTCGATCGTTACTAAGCCAAAAGGTTCTTGCCAAGCGATGGAAAAAAGAGTAATGACAGCATTGCCCAGAAATTCAGTTTTTTCGGCGTGGTTGATTTCGCCTAAATATTGAATTTGCTGACCATCAATATGGGGGGCAATCTCTTGTTCAAAAAACTTAGAATCTTCTAAGTCAACTTTTCCAGCCATCTTTAAGCGCCAGCCGGTTTGTTTAGCAATGGCGATCGCATGTTGTGGCCCTTTCTCTGACGAAAAACGACCTAAAAATGCCAAATACGGAGGCTCTGACGGTTGGTGTACAAATGGATAATCTGTTAACTCAATTCCGTTATAAACCGTGGCAATATAATTAAGGTCGATTTGACGTTGGGAATTACTAATGCTGTCGTATGGTTGCTTTTGGTGGTAGCTAAACGCGTTACGGTTATCCTTTGTAAAATTATTGTGTAGGGTATGCACTGTAGAACTTGTTGTTATGAAACTCGCCAAAGGTAATGCCGAAATCCCTAGATGAAAATGGATAATATCGAACTTGGCAGTACGTTGATAAACTTGACTCACTTCCAGCATTTCATACACTATATACTCTTTGACATTTGGGTCTAAGCGTAATGCACGCGGATAAACTGCTTCTAATTGAGCCATAGTTTGAGAATCGCCGGAGGTAAATAAAATTACCTCATGACCGCGACGAACAAGCTCATCAGTCAAGCGACTCACTACCAGTTCTATTCCTCCATAATTAGGAGGTGGAACCCTTTCCCATAAGAGGGCAACTTGAGCGATTTTCATAAGTTGTTTCGGTTCAGTCTTTCAACTTGTCCTCAACATAATGAACTACCTCATTATTTTATGAGAACAAAGCATTTGTACTTACTTTTTTGAAATTTAAATTAACCTAACAGGCTACCAAAACCACAATATTCGGTTTACCCTACCGCAAATTTTCCACCAACAAATCTCTAGACTGTCGGCAAAAGTTAGCTTTGAGCCACATTTATAACCTATAACTAATCAATTACTGCTTGCATCTGTCTTCGGGATCATAATCTAGTAGAATATTTTGTAGCAGAACTTACAAAATTGAATATTTTGTAGTTCAAAATACTAAATTATTACACGGGATCAAATTATTACAGCTTGGTTTAAACGCAATGAACAAATAGCATGTAAATTATAAATATTAAATAATTGTAGAAAAATTACATAATTTGTAATTGGTAATTTACAAAAGTTTTGATAGCCAACTCATGAAAATCGCTACTTGGAACGTCAACTCAATTCGCATTCGTCTCGAACAGGTTACTGATTGGTTAACTCATAATCCCGTTGATGTTCTGTGCTTGCAAGAAACCAAAGTTATAGATGCCGAGTTTCCGCGATCGCCTTTTGAGGAAATGGGCTATCAGCTTTATCTATCAGGACAGAAATCTTATAACGGCGTAGCTTTCATCAGTCGGCAACCACTTTTAGACGTAAGTAGCGGCTTTAGGGCAATTTTGAAAGATTTACCGCCGGAATGGGACGAACAAAAGCGAGTAATTACAGGTGTCATTGACGGTATTCGGATTGTGAACTTATACGTTCCCAACGGCGCAGCGGTAGGAACCGAAAAATACGAATATAAATTACGCTGGCTGACAGTGCTACGTGAATACTTGCGATTGCTGCTGCTGTCACAACCGGATATTTGTATCTGCGGTGACTTCAACATTGCACCGGAAGCAAAAGATATTCACGAACAAGTGAGTACAGAAAATCATATTATGGCTACAGAAACAGAGCGCCAAGCCTTACGGGATATTCTGATACTGGGATTTGCCGATGCGTTTCGTAAATTTACTAGCGAAGGCGGAAATTATAGCTGGTGGGATTATCGCGCCGCCGCCTTCCGTCGAAACTTAGGTTGGCGAATTGACCATCATTATCTTACACCCATACTTTATGAACGCGCTAAAAGTTGCATCATCGATGCTGCACCGAGAAAATTAACCCAACCCAGCGACCATGTGCCGGTGATTGTTGAATTTTAGATTGGGCATGGGGCATGGGGAAAGGGGAAAGGGGAAAGGGGAAAGGGGAAAGGGGAAAGGGGAAAGGGGAAAGGGGAAAGGGGAAAAGGGAAAAGGGAAAGGGGGAAAGGGGAAAGGGAAAGGGGAAAGATTAAATTTATTCCTTTTCCCTTTAACCTTTAACCTTTTCCCCTGCTCCCTGCCCCCTGCCCCCTGCCTCCTGCCCCCTGCCTCCTGCCTCCTTCAAAGTCCCAAATCTACGGCAATGCGGTGAGCGCAGGCAAACCCAGAAAAAGCTACTGCGTTCAATCCTTGGCCGGGAAAGGTGCTATCCCCAACACAATAAAGTCCCGGAATAGCGGTGCGATTAAAGGGCATTTTCAACAACCCGCGCAACTTGCGTCGGGGAATTGGCCCATAGGTGCCATCCTCACGACCCAAAAAGCGGCGATGGGTGCGGGGTGTTCCTACCTCCAAATAATCTAATCCCGCATCTAAGCCGGGAAAAATCTGCTCTAAGCGATCGATAATTCGCCAAGCCGCCTTTTCTTTCCTCGCTTCGTATTCAGTCTGAGAAAGTCCTTGCCAATTATCAATCCAGTGAGGCGTAAACGCATGAATGATATGATATCCACTTGGTGCTAAATCTGGGTCAAGGAGTGTGGGAATCGAAACAAAAATTGTGCCTTCCACCGCCATCATCTTTTCCCAATCTTCCAGCAAAATATGGTGACACTCGGTTCCTTCAGGTAAAACTGACTGTTTTACCCCTATATGTAAACTCAAGAAGCTGGGTGATTTTTGATAATTTTGTTGCCACTTTTTCTCATTATGAGGCATTTCCTCTGCTGGTAGTAATTGTTGAAATGTATCCCAGCGTGTAGCATTAGAGACTATGCGTTTACCCCGATATACTTTGCCGTTAGCCAGCTGCACGCCTACCGCTCGTCCCTGTTCTGTGAGAATTTTTGTGACTCTGGCTTGGTACTGAATCTCACCCCCAGCTTTTTCTAGACCCTCAACCAGTTTTTGGGCAATTTGTCCGACTCCGCCTTTGGGATAGTTGACTCCGCCGTAATGCCTGTCAGAAAAGACCATCCCAGCATTAATCATTGGTGTCATATCTGCTGGAACCACCGACCAGCAATAACACTCCATATCGATAAATTTCAACAATTGAGGATCTTTGATGTAGCGTCTGGCTATGTCCCCTGCATTTTGGGGCAGATACTTAACTAAACCGAGACACGCCAAAGGATGCTGGAAAAATACCCGCAGTAAATACCGAGGTTCTTCCAGCGACAGCAAATCAATGTTATTGAGGCAGTTGAATACTTTTTGGCATTCGTCATAAAAGCGACGAATCCCCCGTTCTTCCTGGCGAAAATGAGCAGTAAGATTTTGCAAAAATTTTTCATAAACCCGGTCAACCTTCAGGTCTAAACCTTGGGGTAGATGATAGTGAATTTGCACTGGATCTGCGATCGCTTCTTGGCTGACATTTACTGCGGACAGTGCGCGGGTGAGTAAATTGGTAGTACCGTTTTCCCCCAGGCCAAAAATCATTGATGCCCCAACGTCAAATCGATAACCTTGCCGTTCAAAATAACCAGCACTACCACCTGGGATCGAATAACGTTCCAGTACCAGGACTTTCGCTCCTTTTGCTGCTAGTTGAGTCGCTGTTACTAAACCGCCAATTCCAGACCCAATAACGATCGCATCAATTGTCATTTGTCATTAGTCCTTGGTTATTTGTACTGAGCGAAGTCGTAGGCGCAGCCTCTCGTAGAGAAGTATTAGTCATTGGTCATTAGTTATGTAAGTCAAAAACTAATTCCACCAATGCCCAATATCCCATGACCCATGCCCAATCACAAAAAAGAGGGACAAGCCTGCTGCCGCTGGCTAATCCCGTCTGCCGATCCTTAAAGAGAGGAGAACACTGTATAACAATATAGCCTTGATTGAGAATTGATGTCAACTGCTAATGAAAATATTTATCAATAAAATTAACTGGTCAATTTTAGCCGCCATCGAAGAGGACAAGGAGATAAGGGTATGAGGCATGGGCAGGGGAAAGGGAAAGGGGTAAAGGGAAAAGGGGAAAGATTAAATTTATTCCTTTTCCCTTTAACCTTTAACCTTTTCCCCTGCCCCCTGCCCCCTGCCCCCTGCCTCCTACCTCCTGCCCCCTACCCCCTGCCTCCTCCCCTCTCCTAGTCAGTCGGATGCAGGAAAGAGTATTATGGTTCTTCAGTTCATGTACAATAGGCGCTGACTTCTGGCTATGACGCTACAATTGCGGGTTTATGTACCACCTCATCCCCTGATACAACACTGGCTGGCAGTCGCCCGTGATGCAGGCACGCCTTCAGTCTTATTCCGCAGTGCTATGACTGAGTTGGGAAGATGGTTGACTTATGAAGCTGCACGTGACTGGTTGCCTACTCAAGAAACAGCAGTGCAGAGTCCCTTGGATATGTGTCCAGCAACTGTGATCGATCCACAAATACCAGTGGCAGTAGTACCAATTCTCCGGGCTGGGCTGGGATTACTAGAGGGAGCGCAGACTTTACTACCTTTAGCATCAATTTATCATCTGGGATTGGCACGAGATGAAGAGACACTGCAACCTCATTGTTATTTGAACAAGTTACCAGAAAAATTTGACCCCCAAACACGAGTACTAATTACCGATCCGATGTTGGCAACGGGAGGGTCAATTATGACGGCAATGGCAGAATTGACACAGCGGGGTGTCGATCCAAGCCTAACGCGGATTATATGTGTAGTGGCGGCTCCGCCGGCTTTGCAAAAACTGAGTGCTACCTATCCAGGTTTAATAGTTTACACCGCTACCATTGATGAAAAACTTAATAGTCAGGGGTATATTGTACCGGGATTGGGGGATGCAGGCGATCGCATCTTTGGGACTTAAGTTAGTATGCAGCTAAGATATATTCATGGCATAACTACTGTAATTGCAAGATTGTTCAAGGCGGTAAACATATGAGTCAGCGAGATGGTTTTGCCAGTGGTTTTTTAGCAGGGGCATTTGTCGGTAGCGTATTTGGTGGTGTTATCGGGGCGCTGATTGCTTCTCGACGCGATTCGGAATTGCTAGCAGAGGAAGAGACACAACAAACAGATAGTCAAGCCGAGGCTAAGAGAATAGCAGCAAAGCGGCGTCAAATGAAAGCCTCCGAAACTGAGAGCGTTAGCATAGAAACAGCTCGGCGATCGCTAGAAGATAAAATTGCCCAGCTGAATGCCACAATTGATGAAGTGCGAAAGCAGCTGGGAAATGTGAATGGCGGTTCAGCACAGATTGGCGATCGCTCCTTCACTAAAGATTCCTAAGCTTTGTTCCAGCATGGTGAAAGTGTGGTAAGTACTAAATCCACAGACACGATGGTATGGACTAAATTAAAATCAATAGATAAGACCTCATTTCAAACTTAGTAGGAAACCACGTTATCTATGGAATTACTGATTACCACTCTTGCTACTTTTACGCAGATTTATACTTTTTTGTTGCTAATTCGGGTTCTTTTAACCTGGTTCCCAACGATTAACTGGTATGACCAACCATTTGCCGCTTTGAGTCAGATAACTGACCCTTATCTGAATGTTTTTCGCTCATTCATTCCTCCACTGGGCGGTATAGATTTTTCACCAATGTTAGCTATTTTACTGCTGCAATTTTTAGGCGGATTTATCAGTCGTTTGGCCTACGTTGTCTAGTACAGAATTTGCTGTTTGCTCGATGTTTAGCTAAAGAATTTAAGGTCTGGGCTGGTTAGCCCAGACTTATGTAACTGAAAATTTTGTAACTTAAAATTTATTAATTACGCACTGGAGCGCTAAACCCAGCCGCCTTGAACTGCTTCAGCTTTAATGGAGTAGGTTGATTAGCAGGCACAGAAATTCTCAATTCAAAATCGCTAACACCTGGTGGTATCTCAGCAATCGAACCAAGACGGGTGCGATTTTGCATTACTGAGTCATTGTTGGCATCATAGATGCGTCCATAAATATCTGCATCATAAACTGTTTTTTTACTACCATTTTCTGCCTTGCCAGTGACAATAAAGCAATTAGCAGCAGCACTACCGCTACTAATAACAGCTCCTTTTGCCAGTTCTGGGGGACAATCGTTATAAGAAATATCAAACAGTCTAATCTGTGTCAGCGCTAGAGCCGAGGGAGTAAGCACCCACGATAGAAAAGTGATGAAAAAGCAAATAAAAACAACCGTGAGCGATCGCAACCGCATAAAAGACTCCGTAATTTAATTCAATAATTCTGTAACTTATAACCTCAGCTTACAACGGAATTACGATTGATTGATGACGGTTGACTGATAACGGTTATTGCATGAGCCATGCTAAGAGGCAATTTATAAAGTAAACCTTAAACTGTAGTGCATTAGGAGTAGGTTGGGTTGAGGAACGAAACCCAACACCCCGATCGATGTTGGGTTTCGCAGAGCCTCAACCCAACGTACAATTTTTGCTCTTGTAGGATGGGCGTCTCGCCCGTCCAGGGCGGACAAGATGTCCACCCCACAAGAAAATTTATTGCAACATTTTAGTCTTGCCATGCCAGTAGTGGCGTGGCAAGACTAAAATAGTGTATTAGTAAACTCTTGTGGGGTGGGCATCCTGCCCGCCCGGACGGGTGAGGACACCCATCCCACAATAAAATCTATTGCAACATTTTAGTCTTGTCACGCTAGTAGGGTGCGTTATAGCGAAGCTTAACGTACCAAAGTAGTTGGTGCGTTACTTACGCAAAATTATGAAAAATAATTCGTAGCGAGTATCTGTGCGATCGCCATAAGCCAGAAATTCCTTAAAAGTCAGGGATTTTGTTGGATGCTGAGTTTGAGTCATGGCCATTTCCGATAGAAAAATGCTAATAATTGTTCGCATTTTTTCCTGTTTTCGCCTGGAAGTGTCGGCATTATCAATTAGACCCTAATCATAAGTATTGAATCGAACCCGATCTAACTACAGATCGATTGGCAGGTTGATTGGAAACTTTAATTTAACATTTGTAATAATTAAGTAAACAAACCTACGATTGCTATTAACTTTTATGACACCAGATGAGATTGAAACAGCTATGCAAGCAGCCTTTAATAGTTGTGATGCTGTAGGCTGTCCTCTCACTGACGCGCAGAAACAGATATTATTGCAATTCGTTGAGCAAATTCAGGAAAATTCTAACTCTGGGGCGTCAGATGTTGCTAATCCCTTGGACGAACTTAGCCCAGAAGAGTTAGAAGTCTTTTTAGAGTTTGTGAAGGCCTCAGAACAACGCAACCGTACTTGGAAAGTACAATTACTCAATGATTGGCTGTTGGAAAATGACTCTGGAACAGTACAATTTATCCGCCAACGCTACGGTTTAGAGTGGCTCAACCGTGTTGAGTCGTACCATTTTGATAAGTATTGTTATTTAGAAGATGCATTGAAGTTGAAAGTAGGCGATCGCATTGAAATTTGCAATGCATTATGGGAATGGGTGCAAGAAGATGGGCCGTGTAAACCGGAGTGGTTTCCATCGATTGTGATTCAGGTTGATGAAATTAGCGATGTCTACGACGGGCTACGCCTACGCGATAACTCCTGTACTAATTGCGTCGTCCGCTTCTTCAACGGCGCTGAGTATGAAATTCAGGGAATCTACGAATGGAATCGCTATAACTGGCGCTGGTGTCAGAAGTAGCAAGTGTGGGGAGACAGGGGAAAGGGGAAGGGAAAAGGTTAAAGGGAAAAGGTTAAAGGGAAAAGAGAGATCTTTCCTTTCCCCCTTCCCCTTTCCCCCTTCCCCTTTCCCCCTTCCCCTTTCCCCCTTCCCCTTTCCCCCATGCCCTATGCCCCATCTCCCATTCCCAATGCCCAACCTAAAAACCTTTCAGTATGATACAAGGCTAATTGATTGCTCACACCATTAAATACAGCATCAAAAGCGTGTTCTGCCCAAGGAATTTCTAGGAAAACCGCAGTGTTACCAGAATCATGCAAACGTTCATACATCTGTCTGCCAAATCGAGCTTGTACCAAATGATCGCGACTGCCGTAAATTAATAAAGTTGGCGGTAAAGGATGCGTCAAGTAATTTATCGGTGAAGCAATTTGATACTGATTAGGCAATTCTTCTAAAGAACCACCGAGAAATGCTCTCAAAACAGCGCGGCTATTAATAGGATCGGGATTGGGTGGTGTTTTGTATCCTTCAGTCAAATTAACAGGCCCGTAATAGCTAACTACAGCACGGATGGGTGGTGCGTCAGGTTGATAAGCCGCTAACATTGCTAAGTGTGCCCCGGCAGAACGTCCTAAAAGGACAATACGTTCTGGATCGGCTTCATATTCAGCTGCATGTTTGCGAATAAAATTTAAGGCTGTACGCACGTCATCTAACTGAGATGGAAATTGATATTTAGGTGCGTGTCGATAATCGATCGCAAATACTGTATATCCCTGATGAGCAATATATTGATTAAACTCCGGATTGGCGCTAGGATCGCCGTGTTGCCAAGCTCCAGCATAAATTACGATCGCTGCTGGATATTTCCCCACCTCTGGCGGTTGGTAAACTTCCATTTTTAAAGGCACTCCCGCAGGAGTAGCAAAAATAATATCTTTTTGATGGCGTGTTTCTCCTAATGCAATACCCCGGAAAGAATTAACTAAGTTAAACGGATGAGGTTGCATTTTAGTGCTTAGTTGAACTGGAATTTTTTCTAGATAATCTGCTCCTAAATCTTGTTTCATCGCTTTAGCCATCTGCATTTGAGTGACTGGAATATTGACTAGCACCCATCCACAAATTAACAATCCGATTAAACTAGCAGTGCAAGCTAAACGCCGTAGTTGACGCCGACGAATGCAGAAAAAAGAAAGCAATAAAGAAAGTAAATTTAATAAAAATAACCAAGGGCTGACTTCTGGCGCTCCCACTGCTAGCGTGAGTAAAAACATATTTGGAGCCGGGAGTATAATCCAAGAACTGAGAAATAAACTTGTAAAACTTGCTAATAATGCAAGCGATGATAAAAAGATTTTGGGCATAGGGCATTGGGCATGGGGCATTGGGAATGGGGCATAGGGCATGGGGGAAAGGGGAAGGGGGAAGGGGGAAGGGAGAAAGGAAAGATCTCTCTTTTCCCTTTAACCTTTTCCCTTTAACCTTTCCCCTGCCTCCCCTTGTCTCCCCACACTTCCCCATCTCCCTTATTCCTCCAAACTCAGATACTTTGTCAATGCTTGGCGCATGACTTCTACAGGTATAGTTTCCTGTTGCAACCAGATTTTCAATGCTGCTACCCCTTGTTGAACTAGCATTTCTAAACCATCGATCGCAATTGCGCCTTGTTTTTCTGCAAGCTTTAGAAATTGAGTTGGTTTTGGAATATATATTAAATCGTAAGCGATCGCACCTGTTGGCAAATTTGCTATTTCCTCTACACTCAAAGGCGACTCATCAACTTTGGGATACATCCCGATAGGGGTTGTATTTACTAGCAAATCTGTTTGAGGAATCAACTTTGCTAGTTCATCCCATGTACCGACTTGCAAATTCTCGTCTATAGGTGAATTAATCCAACTATCGCAAAATGCTTGTAATTTCTGCACATTGCGCCCCAATACATAAATTTTGGCAAAACCTAGCTGATGACAACCTGCGACAACTGCCCTAGCCGCGCCACCATTGCCTAAAATTACGGCTACCTTTTGACTCCAATCTTGCTTATATGTTGTCTGCAAAGGAGCGATAAATCCTTCGATATCTGTGTTCGTACCTACCCATTTGCCATTTTTGCGGCTAACAGTATTCACCGCACCAATAGTTTGAGCAATAGGAGTAATTTCTGCAAGCAGAGGCATGATTGCTTGTTTGTGAGGTATCGTCACACTAAATCCGACAAGATCCACAGCCGCGAAACCTGCGATCGCAATTTCCAAATTTTCTGGCGCTATGGGAAACGGCAGATAAACATAATCTAATCCCAAATGAGCGATTGCTGCATTATGCATCACCGGCGACAGTGAATGTTCCACCGGATGTCCAATCACTCCTAAAAGTTTAGTTTTCCCTGTAATTAATTTTTCTTTAGTCATTAGTTATTAGTCATTAGTCATTTGTCATTTGTCATTAGACCTCTTGCAATCAATTGCTTCTTGCAGAAGTCGGGAAAAGGAAAAGGTTAAAGGGAAAAGAGAGATCTTTCCTTTCCCCCTTCCCCTTTCTCCCTTCCCCTTTCCCCCTTTCCCCTTCCCCTTTTCCCGACTTCTGCAAGAAGTCTATTGGTGATTTCCCCCCCAGCCTTCCCTGCTTTCCCACTCCTTTGACTAGCCTACAATTATTAAAAGCTACTTAACATTTCTTTGAATTATGCAGGCAAGTACAGCCCCCTCTACAACTCCAATTCCTGGGAAATACTGGCAGTGGCGCGGGCACAACGTTTATTATGTGCGTGCCGGAGAGAAGCAAGGGCAGCGTCCGCCTTTGCTTTTGGTACATGGATTTGGTGCTTCTACAGACCATTGGCGCAAGAATATCACGGGATTGTGTCAGGATTTTGAAGTATTTGCCATTGACCTTTTGGGATTTGGGCGATCGGCAAAACCAAAATTAGAATACAGTGGTGACTTATGGCGCGACCAACTTCACGATTTTATCAGTGAAGCGATCGGTGAAAAAGCAGTCTTGGCTGGTAATTCTCTTGGTGGCTATGCTAGCTTGTGTGTTGCAGCACAACGTCCTGATAGTGCGGCTGGTTTAGTGCTACTCAATAGCGCTGGCCCGTTTAGCGAAAGTCAGCCAACACCTGAACCTGAAGCTTTACAAAGCCAAATTCAGCCTCCCAAACAATCCTCTTCCTTACAAAACCTCTTGGGTGAGTCGGTGAAGTGGATGTTTCAACAGCCTTTAGCCCAGCTTCTACTATTTCAATATGTGCGGCAGCGTTGGGTAATTCGCCAAACTTTAGAAAAAGTTTATCTCGACAAGAGCGCAATTACAGACCAATTAGTAGAAGAAATTTATCGTCCAGCTTACGATCCTGGGGCATTGGATGTGTTTGTTTCAGTTTTTAGCACTCCTCAAGGGGAAAAAGTTGATACGCTACTCAAGGAATTAACTTGTCCTTTGTTGATGTTATGGGGAGAAGCCGATCCTTGGATGAATGCTAGAGAACGTTCTCGAAAGTTTCGTCAATATTATCCTCAACTGACAGAACATTTTCTAACAGCCGGTCATTGTCCTCATGACGAAGTACCCGATAAAGTCAACCAATTATTACGGGATTGGGTTTTCTCTATCTCGTAATCATAAATGTTCAATAGAGACGCGGAAATCGCGTCTCTAAAAGTGTTGTAGGGTCTGTTATCGCGCCAGCGTAACACACCGCCAAAGATTTACGGTGCGTTAGGACTGCCGTCCATAAGGCACCCTACTGGCGTGGCAAAACTAAAATGTTGCAATCAATTTTATTGTGGGATGGGTGTCCTCACCCGTCCGGGCGGGCAGGATGCCCACCCCACAAGAGTTTACTAATGGACTATTTTAAGCTTGCCACGCTACTATCTTTCCTAACTTGCAATCTGCTATAAATGTTGAATAGAGACAGCGGTTTACGCGTCTCTAAAAGTATATTAGACAAATCAAAATATATACTAGATTTTAAATTATTTCATGATGTATGATTTAATTTCTTGTTCAAGGCGATCGCTAATAATTTCAGTTCCAATACCCGGTCGATCTAAATTCACTCTCACAAAGTTTGTGTTGTCTTCTCCAGTAAACTTTTGATCGTTATTGGAATCTTTAATGATTTTGAGAAAAATTGCATTTTGACTGGGGACAAGAACCCAATTAATAATTTGCGTATTGTTTGGTGTAATTTGCTGGAGATTCTTACCCGATAAATCAGAAATATAACCAACAATCGCATCATCGCCGTTAATTTTTTTATCTGCGTTTGTATCTTGGTCAATAATTTTATATAGCCAAAGTCTTGTAATTGGCTTATTTGCTGCTTTTAGGTCCAGTAACTCAAACGAGTTAATAACGGCTTTTTTATTTAATAAAAGATGACCCTCACCATCTTGCTTATTATAAAAGATAATGTTATACAAGTTATTACTTCTTTCATAAGAACGTGAAAGACTTAAATTATTTTGCTTTTCTCGATCTTGATCTGGAAAATTAACTGGGATCATTAAATAATCAGATTGTTCTTTAATAACTAAATCGCCATAGATAATATTTGATTCTGGCTTCGGTTTATCAGTCGCTTTTGCCTGTTCGCCGTTTCTAGTAACTTCAGGTTCGCAGGAAAAAGAAACAATGGCTATGATAATAGCTGTAGTAATTTTCTTTAAAAAAGTATAGTTTTTCATCAATTCACACCAGGGTATATTGCTGTTCTATTTTATTCCTTGTTGGAAAATTACCAAGAGTTTTATGGCCAGGACTTACGCAATATGTGACTGAAAACCTTATTCTGGCGTAGCGGTAATTCATGTAGACGCGGAGCGGCTACTCTGCGAGAACGCTAAGAGCGAACCCGCAGGGTATTACCGCTACTTTCGTTATCTTTTGCGTAAGTCCTGATGGCAATAGGCAAGAGAGTTGGCAGTTTTTGATGTCGGGGTTTTAAAATCAATCCTTATTGGCTTCCCTCGTATCAGAGGTGACTTTCCTCGTCTCAGATGTGACCTTTCTCGTCTCAGAGGTGACCTTCCTCGTCTCAGAGGTGACCTTTCTCGTCTCAGAGGTGACCTTTCTCGTATCGGAGGTGACCTTTTTCGTATCAGAGGTGACCTTCCTCGTATCAAAAGTGACCTCGCTTGTATTTACAGCAGATTTCAACTTTGTGAAGTACAGAAATACCCCACCCGCGCTACCGCGCACCCTCCCCTTACTAAGGGGAGGGTTGGGGAGGGGTGTACCTGGTGTACTTGCAAAATGCTGTATTACCTTTGCCTATTGGCTTCTTACATGAGTAATTAAATACCGAAATAATACTGGTATAACGTGAAAATTTTATGAGGAAGAATTGCGATTTTTGCTGAACCGAAATGTAGGTTAATTAAGGCAAGCTAGGTCTAGAAGCATCTTAAGAGAGTAAGTTTATGCCTCGTAAAAAACGTACATCGCGCACTTTAGAAAAAATTGAGTTAAGAGCAGCTGGCATGAAATCAATTGTTCCAAGTATCAAATTTGATGAAGATAATACTTTGGAAAAACTGATTGAGTCAATGGAAAATTTACGCGCTCAACTTGATGTTCATAATGGTGCTTTGGCTTTAGTTGATTCTTCTCTAACTAAAGTTGAACAAATGGAAAAAGATTTGAGTCTGCGTGCTGAGAAACTTCTAATGCTTGTTGCTGTCAAGTATGGCAAAGATAGTGCTGAATACGAAATGTCAGGTGGGATTCGGTATAGCGATCGCATCAGCAAAATGAGAGCAACTCACTTGAAAAAAGTTGCAGCAAAGGCATCAGAGCGTAATGATAAAACTGCATAAAATATAGTTAATTTTTGGATTTTAGAGTTTGCATTCAACAATCTAAAATTTCCAAAATGGTCGTATTTTTTGCCGAAGCAAGCTATCTAGAGACTGTAATTTAGGGAATTGGTTTAGGTAGGCGATCGCGATTCAAAATTGGTGTGCGGATTTTAGTAAAATATAGATACATAATATAGGTTCGCCTAAGGGTAGCACAACTGTGGTACCCTATCACCATATTTGTATCAAAGTTTTCAAAATTCAAAATCCAAAATCCAAAATTGGTTGTTTCATGCCGGAAAATAACAAAATTGCTGTCGAATTCCGCGATGTCACCTTTAGCCGCAATCATCGCCCTTTGGTGTCAAACCTGAATTTCAACATTAGGCAAGGAGAAGCACTAGTATTACTGGGCCGTAGTGGTAGCGGCAAAACTACAACAATGAAGTTAATTAATCGCCTATTCACACCTACACAAGGCGAAGTTTTATTTGATGGTATTCCCACAACTCAATGGGATGAAATTAAACTGCGGCGAAAAATTGGTTATGTAATTCAAGAAGTTGGTTTATTTCCTCATTTTAACGTCGAAATGAATGTGGGTTTAGTTCCTTCTTTAGAAGGCTGGCAACCGAAAAAAATTAAAACGCGGGTTTATGAATTATTGCAATTAGTAGGTTTAGAACCTGGACAATTCGCAGGGCGTTACCCACACGAACTTTCGGGAGGACAACGCCAAAGAGTTGGTGTAGCTAGGGCTTTAGCAGCAGATCCACCAGTGTTGTTGATGGATGAACCCTTTGGCGCACTCGATCCAATTACGCGGTTAGAAATTCAACAAGAGTTTCGGCATTTGCAGCAAGAATTAGGCAAAACAGTTGTTTTTGTCACCCATGATATTCAAGAAGCTTTTATTTTGGCATCTAGAATTGGTTTAATGTATGGTGGAGAATTGGTAGTATTAGGGACAACAGATGAATTTATAAAATCCCAACATCCAGAAAGCCTCGCTTTTATGGCATGTTTACCTTCTGTGAAAAATGGGTAGGGATTGGGGACTGGGGACTGGGGATTAGGGATTAGATAGCAAATCAAAAAAATTGTGGGCGAAAAAATTTAAAACATTGTTCATTGTGATAAATATTCTGAATTCTGACTCCTGAATTCTGACTCCTATTTATGAAAGATTTTTTTCTCGTTAAGTATGCACCTGAAATTCTTCAGCATACTCTAGAACACTTTTTTTTAGTAGGCATTGCTATTGGAATTGCCATATTAGTAGGGATTCCATTAGGTATTTTAATTACGCGTAAAACTTCTCTCCGTCAACCAATTCTCGGCATAGCAAATATTCTCCAAACTATTCCCAGTTTGGCGTTATTTGGCTTACTCATTCCTATTGCCGGAATAGGTGTATTACCAGCAATTGTGGCCTTAACTTTATATTCTTTTTTACCAATAATTCGCAACACTTACACAGGTATTACTGGCGTAGATCCAGCAATTCGGGAAGCTGCCAGAGGTATGGGAATGACAGATAGGCAATTATTATTACAAGTTGAAATTCCCTTAGCAATGGGAGTGATCCTGGCGGGGATACGAGTAGCAACTGTTATTGGTGTTGGTATTGCTACCATCGCAGCCGCAATTGGGGCTGGTGGGTTGGGAGTATTTATTTTTCGTGGGATATCACTAGTCAATAGTGAGTTAATTTTAGCTGGGGCTGTTCCGGCAGCGGTAATTGCATTGCTGGCTGATTTTGCAATTGGGTGGATAGAGAATAAATTAAAAATGGGGAGTGGGGAGTAGGGAATGGGGAATGGGATATGGGGAAAGGGAAAGGGGAAAAGGGGAAAGATTAAATTTATTCCTTTTCCCCTGCCTCCTCAATACGGTTCGGTTCTTCCTCGAAGATCCCCCCAACCCCCCTTAAAAAGGCTTGCTCAAAACCTTCTTTTACCTGACTTTTCACGTCATGTGGAAAACCCCTCTCCAAACCTCTCCCCTGCAAGGAGAGAGGCTTTGATTTCTCCCCCTTCCCTAGTAGGATACAGCTGGCGAATCAGGGGTGACACCCCTCATTGAACGATTTTTCGTCATTCTACCCGATGTAGAGACGTAGCATTGCTACGTCTCTACAAACCAATTTGTGGCTCAACGAGGGGTCTGACCCTCTATTCGCCAGCTGCATCCTAGTAGGGAAGGGGGCTGGGGGGTTAGGTTTTGCGTTAGCTTTTCCAGATACCGTGAAAAGTCAGCTTCTTTTACCCCCTTTTTAAGGGGGTCGCCGTAGGCGGGGGGATCTTAACCAAACGGTATTGCCCTACTGCCTACTCTCCCTTTACAAGTGCCCCGCAACTAAATAAGCAATGTATAAAATGCGCGGTTAGGCGGTAGCCTAATAGATATTGAACAAAATGGCATAAAAATGCTTACTGTTGCCAAACCGAAGCGAGTTGCGATGGCTACGCCCGCCGCAGGCATCGCTATCTTTATCTTTTCGTTTAGTGTTGTACTTTACAGCCAAGTTGCATCAGCGGCCTTTACACCCTTACGCAGCAAAAAGGGGATGGTGGTTTCAGCGCATCCTTTGGGTAGTGAAGCGGGAATTTCTATGTTACGCAAGGGTGGTAATGCTGTAGATGCAGCAGTGGCTACAACCTTTGCAATTTCCGTAGTTGAGCCTTTTTCGGCAGGAATTGGCGGCGGGGGATTTTTGCTGATGCATTCTGAGAAAACTGGCGAGATGAAAGCGTTGGATTTCCGCGAACGCGCACCCCTAAAGGCTACAAGAAATATGTATCTAGACGCGCAAGGTAAGGTGCGTCCCAATGCAAGTATTGATGGTTATTTAGCGGTGGCGACACCAGGAACGGTGGCGGGACTTTATGAAGTGCATCGCCGCTATGGTAAGCTTTCTTGGAAAGAAGTAGTCAAACCTGCGATCGCACTTGCTAAAGATGGCTTTATTATTGGCGATGCCCCAACTTGGCGTTCTCTGCAAAGCAACCAACTTTATCAGCAACGAATTCTCAAAAATCCAGCACTGCGGCAAATTTTCACTCACAACGGCGAATTTTACAAATCAGGAGATAAGCTGGTACAGCGCGATTTAGGTCGCACTTTAACAGCGATTGCTGAAAATCCCCAAGATTTTTATACTGGGAAGGTTGCCAAAGCGATCGCTACTGATATGGCAAAAAATGGTGGTTTAATTACTCTAGAAGACTTAAAAGCCTATAAACCAATTTGGCGGAATCCCGTTTGTGGAAATTTCCGCAAAGCTAAAATTTGCTCAATGCCACCACCATCATCAGGAGGCGTTCACCTATTAGAGATTTTAAATATTATCGGTGACACCGATTTAAAATCTCTAGGATGGCATCATCCGGACGCCATACATCTAATGGTAGAAGCAATGAAGATTGCTTACAGCGATCGCTCGCAATATTTAGGCGACCCAGATTTTGTTAAAGTCCCCGTACAAGAACTAATCAGTCCAGCTTACGCCAAAAAACGCCGCCAAGAAATTAACATGGACAAGGCTAGACCTTCCACCGAGGTCAAGCCAGGAAATCTCAATTCCGAAGTCCAAACTCCAAATTCCAAATGTCTCCCTTTCCCCTCATCCCCTTGTCCTCGTTACGAATCTCCCGAAACCACCCATCTTACTGTTGTAGATGAACAGCGGAACGCCGTTAGCCTCACTTTCACGATTAACCTTGGTTTTGGCGCTGGGGTGGTGACGCCAGGAACTGGAATAATCCTTAACAATGAGATGGATGATTTTGCTGCTGCGCCAGGAGTCCCAAATGCCTTTGGTTTAGTTGGTAACGATGCCAACAGCATTGCACCCCGTAAAACTCCTCTATCCAGCATGACTCCCACAATTGTCACGGAGAATAATCGTTTCCGCATGGCCGCTGGGGCCCCTGGTGGTAGCACCATCATCACTCAAGTGTTGCAAGTGATTTTGAATGTGCTGGAATACAACATGGATGTTGGTGCGGCTGTCTCCGTTCCACGCATACATCATCAATGGCTTCCCGATGAATTGCGCGTCGAATCTTGGGGTTTGGATGCTTTGACTTTGGAGAATTTACGCCATCGAGGACACAACATTAAAGAAACTGCACCTTGGGGTAATGGTAACGCGATCGCAGTTACAGCCGATGGAACGCTAGAAGGATCTGCCGATCCTCGCAGTGAAGGTTCTCCTAGAGGTTGGTGAAGAGCAAAGGGGCAGAAGGCAGGGGGTAGCAGGGGAAAAGGTTAAAGGGGAAAGGGAAAAGGAATAAATTTAACGTGAGTTCGATGAACCTCTCCCCAACCCCTCTCCGAGACGGAGAGGGGCTTTAATATCCTGAATTAGGCACGAAAAATTTGGCTTTCTAAGCCTCTCCTCGTTTCGGGGAGAGGAATGGAAGTGGGGTTCTTTGGCATCTGTCGAACTCACGTTAAATTTAATCTTTCCCCTTTTCCCCTTACCCCTTTCCCTTTCCCCATACCCCATACCCAAATTTAAAAATTCCTTGATTCTACGTAGCTACTGTTGCCAAACTCGTTTGCCCGTGCGCTAGGTACAAGTGTCCAACCTGCTTTGAGAAGTTTTTGGTAAGTTGCCCAACCTTTGGAACCACCTGGTATCGGATAATCTGGGACTGCAAAATGACCAAAAGCTGTGTAGGGACGCCAAGGTTGACCGGGTTCTGTCTGCAAAAACAAGATTTTCTCCCCGTCGCCACCAGACTTAGGTAACCAGCACATTTGTCGGTGCATTGCAAACTCCTTTACTTGTAGCTAAAAAGCATAATGGCAAACTTTTGTCAAGTCCAACCTCAGCCCTGTGGTATAGTTTTTTGCCTAATACTTTAGACAAAATGTAATTAATTTCTATGCACTTCAGGACAATTACTTAGAAATTCATAGCCATCAGGACAGCTGCTCGGAGAATATAAATATAAGCAGCTTTCCGTCATTTTCTTTCTAGTATGAGGTTTTTCTAATGTTATCCGCGTTTTTGATGATTGTATGTAACGAGAACTACTATTTTATTTGGGGTGCGTTGCCGTAAAGTATATTACTACTAGGTTTATAGAATTTATATCGATCGGGACTTACGCAAAAGATAACGAAAGTAGCGGTAATTCATGAATTACCGCAACGCTTGAATAAGGTTTTCAATCACATATTGCGTAAGTCCTATTGATATTAAACTAACTGAAGGTAAGAATTTATCCAAATAAAGAACAAGAAACATCCAAAGCTTTTAGTTAAGGATGTTCTCATTTTGTGTGGAATTTTTACCTGAATAAAACTAACGCTCAGTATTAGGAAACATTCCCCATTCTTCTAAAAATATTTCAATTTAACTTGGATATTAGTATTCGGGCCTGCTACCAAAAATACTGCTTCGCTAAATTTAGGCGCACTTGTTCTGATTTCTGGGTTTCGGGAAAATCCAAAGCCTTCGATGGGCATACCAAGACTATTACGATTGAGAGTGCCATCGCTATTTCCATCGTGCATAACAGCAACGGCATAATTACCTGCTTTTAAGTTTTCAAAAGTCATCAGCAAGGGAGTATCAGTAATTTTAATACACTGTTTTTGTAACATGCGATCGCGTTGGTTAGGAAATCCTTGACTGCTACCAAATATACTCGCACAAACTTGTCCTTGTTTATTCTTAAATCCATCAATTTCCACGGTGAGTTTGCCGTTATAACCCGCCTTAGCAGTAAATGACCATGCTAAATTTCCCAAGACTGCCAACAAAAGCACACTCACTCTCAATCCTCTCACCATAAAATTTGTCCTTTGTTATTACTTATTAGTCATATCAACTTAGGCTAATCACTTATTATTAGAATTTCTTTGTCTCAAAGCGTCTTTGCATCTCCCGTAGCCCTATGGGAAAGCAAGCTTGGCGTAGCGTCTCCAATAAAAGAAGGTTAGCCATCGCTGTGAATTCTGCTTACGGCAGCTGAAATAATAAGTCTTTAAGCGCACATAATATCATTTATTTTTTGTCATTTGTCATTTTTTATTTGTCTCAAACAAATAACTAATAGACATCTTCAGAAATTAATTATATATGTGTTATACAGAACCCTTTGTAGAGACGTAGCATTGTTTGTAGAGACGTAGCATTGTTTGTAGAGACGTAGCATTGTTTGTAGAGACGTAGCATTGTTTGTAGAGACGTAGCATTGTTTGTAGAGACGTAGCATTGTTTGTAGAGACGTAGCAATGCTACGTCTCTACATTATTTTTCAGTCCTATGTCTAATGAATATTAGAAATAATGGGTAATGTAAACCAGAAAGTCGCGCCTGTTTCGGGAGTGGCATTAATACCAATTTCGCCGCCATGAGCATTGATAATTTGTTTGCATAGATATAATCCTAATCCCAAACCTACGGAATTGCGGATGTTACTACCTCGAAAGTAAAGTTCAAAAAGCCGATCGCTTTGTTGTTGACTAATGCCCACACCGTTATCGCTAACAGTACAATAAAGTTTGTCATTTTCAGGAGTAGCGTTAATTGTCAAAAGCAATCCAGGCGGATTGTGTTTGAGAGCGTTGACAATTAAATTAGAAAAAACTCGCCATAGTTGAGTCGGATCGGCATTCACTAATGGCAAATCTGCGGTTACCAAATTTGTCACAGTCGCTTGGTTTTGTACCAGTAATGGCTCTAAATCTGCGATCGCTGCTTCGACAATCGTCAACAATTGTACTGGTTGGCGTTGTAAAATAATACCTTGTACTTCACTGACATGAGCTTCCATCAACGAATCAATTAAGTTAAGTTGGCGATCGCTACTTTGAATCATCCGCTCTAAAATTGAACGCGGTACGGGGATTGACGATTGAGCATGCGGCATGGGGAAAGGGAAAGGGGTAAGGGGAAAAGGGGAAAGATCGAATTTATTCCTTTCCCCTTTTCCCTTTAACCTTTTCCCCTGCTCCCCTTGCTCCCCCTGCTCCCCCTGCTCCCTGCCCTCTGCCCCCTGCCTCATCTCCCCATCTCCCCATCTCTCCATCCCCTGATTTAACAAATTCTTCAGCACCATTAAAGTACCCAGCACTGGGTTGCGTAAGTCGTGGGAAACTGCATGAAAAAATACTCTTAGTTCTTCTTCAGTTTGTTTGCGCTGTGTAATGTCTTCAATCAAACCTTCGTAGTATAGCAATTTTCCCTGTTCGTCACGGACTGCATAGGCTTTTTCGGAAATCCAGACAATACTGCCATCTCGGCGATAAATTTGGGACTCGAACTCGGAAACTCTACCATACTTTTCCATTAAGCGCACAAATTCTGCTCGGCGGTTTGGATCGACATACAATTGGTGTTCTATATCTGTGAAATTTGCTGTGACTTCTTCTGGTAACGAGTAGCCATAAATACCTGCTAAAGCTGGGTTTGCGGTAATGTAACGTCCATCGGGAGTGCTTTGAAAAATACCTTCAACGGCATTTTCAAAAATCGTGCGATATTTCGCTTCTGCAACTTTGAGTTTTTGGTACGCAGATTCTAGTTCTTGACGGGCGAAAAACTCAGAACGTTGTAAGCGATCGTACAGATAAACTCCTATATCAGATATGGTACAAAACCAAAAGATGTATAAAATAAACGTTACACTATATATTTCTGGGTGTTCTGGAATTGGTGTTTTTAGTCCAAGTATGGTATTTACACCAAAATAATAAATCAGCACAGCTGCTTGAGAAAACAAGTGAAGAGTCCAACAGACTGGCATTAATATAGCTTGACTCAAGAACAGCAGCGACCAACCGATACTATCGGGTAGTGCGAAACCTCTGAGGGTTGCAAACAATTGTGATGCTAAACTAATTGACCAAGAAGAACCCAAAAATAATAAATCTGGGCGATGACGACCGAGTTTAGTTCTATGTAGAGCAAAGCAGACAAGTATATTTAGCAGCATTGCAAAATTAATTACAAGGCTTCTTGGTTGAAGTAATTCAGGAAGCTTTTTTAACTCTTGGAAAGGAAAAAACAAGCCATAAATGTCTCGCAAAGTGAAAGACAACAGACAAATCAGCGCCAGCCACAACCATAAACGGAGTCTCTGCCACAAAAATCTGTTGCGCCAGGCCTTGTAAAGGATATTGATTTCATCTGTTTTTGGTGCAGAAAAGGTTTTTCTCCACCAGCTTTGCACTTTTGTAAATGGGGTAGCCATGTGGCATTGGTTAGCAGTCTTTAAATAATACTTAGCATTTGACACTCCTCACGCCTATTGGTACGAGGATTCTTGGTTAAACGAGTCCACTTAGATTAGGTTCCTTGCGTTACCTAAACCTTCTTGTGGTTCTCTCCCCAAGCTTTAACTTTCGGTATGCCCTACCGTAGTTGCATTAGACTTCTTGCAGAAGTCGGGAAAAGGGGAACGGGAAAGGGGGAAAGGTTTGGTATTTTCCCTTGCCCCTTTAACCTTTTCCTTTTCCCATCTCTTGCAAAAAGCACTTTTGCACTCTTGTCTATTGATGCAAAATTTATTTGAAGTTGAGTGCGGATCGTCTAGTGCCTGTGAATTTTTTACCTACTTACGGGTGGATACTAGAACTACAAAGTAGAACTCCCTAGATTCAATTGTCAAGGTACAGCGTCTACTTGTTAAGTAGCAATTAGGTTTTTATACAGGTTGATTACCCTCCCTGTTCACCTAATCTTACCATTAACCTGGCCCTTGTAGGGCGAGGTTTTTGACTCAAATTTTCGATAATTAGCTGGTATTTACCGTCCCCTTTTTCGGTAATTTATGGGCGGTTTCTTGTGGATGGAGTTGCTAAGGGTAATGTAAACCAAAAAGTTAACCCGCGCTTGCGGTTATTAATCACACCAATTTCGCCGCCATGTGCCTTAATAACTTGCCGACAAAGATACATTTTTAAGCCAATGCTTGTGGAACAACAATCTTGGGGATCGCGGACATGGAGATCGAAAAGGCGATCGCACTCTGTTTTACTCATTCCTACACCGTCATGTTGAATTTGAGTGCGAATCATTCCAGCTTCAATACTGGTACTTAAGGTGAAGTTTAATCCTGGTGGATTATTTTGCAAGCTATGTGTCACTAAATGCGCCACAACTTTTTGCAAGCGGGCTGCATCTGCCATTACTAATGGCAAATCTGCGCGAACCAAGTTTTTCAGACTCGCTTGATTTTGTGTCAACATTGGTTCTAACTGAGCGAAGATTCCTTGAAGTAGGGTGCTAAACTTGACAATTTCGGGTTTAATTTCTAGACCCTCTTTTTCGCAAGAATTAATTTCTAACAATGAGTTAATCATCGTCAGTTGGCGATCGTTACCTTGAATCATCCGCTCGATTATTGAACGAGATACGGGAATTGAAGATTGGGCATAGGGCATTGGGGATGGGGCATTGGTTATTTCCCTTGCTCCCTTGTCCACTTGTCCCCTTGTCTCCTTATCCCCAGTCCCCAGTCCCCAGTCCCCAGTTTCCAGTCCCTGATTTAACAAATTTTTTAACACCATTAAGTTACCCATAACAGAAGTTCGCAAATCATGAGTAACTGTGTGTAAAACTACATCTTTGATGCGATGTAATTCTTCAACTTCTTGGATTTTTTGTTGCAATTGTGCTGTACGTTCTCGTACTTGGTTTTCTAAATTAATATTGAGTTCTGCTAGTTCTTGGTAAATCCGGCTTTGATGAATGGCGATCGCTACTTGTTCTGACATTTGTTGTAGCAAATCGATTTCTATTGGCTGCCACTGACGCGGAGCTGAGCATTGATTGGCAATTAACGCACCAAATAATTCTTCATTTAGCATAATTGGTACAGCTAAACTAGCCCTTGTTTGAAATTTTTGACAGTGTATTCTTACTTTAGAAGATTGCGGCATTTGCGTCATATCTTCAACGACACGCACAACATTATCTTTTAAAAAGTTTCTTAATTCTTGTATATAATCTTGATCGTTAGTAGACCAACCATAAACTGATGGATATTTGGTATCTACTGATTCGGCAAGAGTTTTGATTCCTGAATTGGCATTATATAAACCAATGAAAACCCGGTCAGTTTGCAGAAATTGTCTGACTTCATTGACCGTGGTTTGGAGAATTTCGTCTAAGTTCAGCGAAGACCGAATTCGCACTAGGGTTTCTGCCAACAAGCGATCGCGCTGGGCACAGAGGCGTAATTTAGCTTCTACTTGCTTGCGTTCTGTAATGTCGTGATGAACTGCTAGCAAGCAAGGAATACCATCTAAATCAATGACTTCAGCTGAAAGCAAGGTTGTAATTAACTTTCCACATTTTTGCTTAAATTCTATTTCTAAATTGCGGATTACTCCTGTGGCTTGTAATTCCTGTATTAACTTTAGGCGATCGCTTGCATTCACCCAAAGATTTAAATCAAATGAAGTTTTACCAATCGCTTCATCTCGTTCATAACCTGAAAGTTTGACAAAAGTGTCGTTAACTTCTATAAAACGTCCTTCTTTGAGGGTACTAATGGTAATTGAATCGGGACTGCAACTAAAAGCTTTCGCAAATTTTTGGGCAAAATTTTGCAGAGCGATTTCTGCTTGTTTGCGTTCTGTGATATCTCGAACGATTGCTAATATTTCGTCTTGACCGCTTGCCACCAACCGCGCTTCATAATCTCTAATTCCCAAAGGTGTTGGTAGCTGATATTCGCAAGTTTGTAAACTTCCAGTGTCTAAAGTTTTAGCGATCGCTTCTTGGCTAATGGCTGCAACATCACTCGGCAATAATTCCTGCAAATTTTTTCCCACTATTTCTTCGCGATCGAGTGTGACATTTGCTCCTTCACTTTTCAAATCGAGATATTCGCCATCGCGGCTAATGCGAAACATTAAATCGGGAATAGCAGATAAAATTGCTTTATACCGCGCTTCACTCTCTTGCAATTTTTCTTGGACTTGTTTTTGCTCTGTGATATCCATGACTAGGCCATTCCAAAGCAAATCGCCGTTAGCTTGCGCTTCTGGAGTAGAACTACCTTGAATCCACTTTATGCCACTAGGTGTGATAATGCGTCCTTGCCAATACCAAGGGCTAAAAGTATCGCTACAAGCAGTTAGGGATTCTGCAAAGGCTTTTATATCCTGTGGATGAATCAGTTTGTATAACACGCGAAAGTCTGCTTGTATAACTTCTGGTTTTATTTCATATAAATCTTCACAACCAGAACTTATATAAAGTACGCAAACAGAACCATCCTGTCGTTGCAGAACTTGAAAAATTATTCCTGGGAGATTGACAGCAAATTTTGAGAGCAGGTTAATAACCTCTTGCTGGCAATCCGGTGTATAGGTAGACTGTACAACAGTTTCATCCACTCTTTGACCCTTTATAAACAAGTTATTGATGTATGATTAAAAGCTAGAATAGCCAACAGAGCATTTTTGATTCTGTTAGCGATGATGCTCCCAGAACGAAGACTGCACCTTCTCCCAGAGTAGTTCGCAAGCACGCGATCGCATTCACCCAATCGGGTGAACCATTTGTTAGAAAGAAGTAAAGTCGTTAAAAAATTAATGATAATAGCGATCGGCAATACTTTTTTGACACACCCCTTGTCTTCAGTTAGCTCTTATAACTCTACACTGATACTATCTGAAGACCAATGATTATAAAGATAATGCTGATAGCTGATAATAATTTAATTTCGTAAATAATTTCGTAAATAGTCCAGCAACTGCTTCTAAAATTTGCCTGAAAACTATTTTATCATTAACAGTAGTAAAGGATTAGTTAATAGCAGAGCAATCCTATTTGATGCAGAAAAAACTCGCTCTCAAATCTCAAAGACTAATTGCTTGTTCCTTAGTTCTTAGCTACATCATAAATTCAACAATTAAAACTGATTGCTATATTTATATATAGTTATATATAAATATAGCAAAGACCTATTAAAAATAAATTATTAATAATAAATATTTTTGATGACTTTAATGATTATGAAGGGTTGGTAAAAGTAATTCTTGGGTTACTAGATACAAAGCTATATGGCACTACAAATTTAAATCAAGTATGGAATAACCCAAATTGTTATTTATCAAGAAGTGCCTTATTTTAAGTACAAAGTTTAATTATTTGGTATTTAGCAGTACTGAAAATGCCAATCTTTGTATCATTTTGATACCAGTTATCGGCACTAACTAGCTAACTTAGGTTAACAGTCATAGCTTGGCTAGTAGATATACTGAGCTAGTTAGAAAAAAAAGCTTGTGCGAGTCTTAGCTGCATGGATATTGCAGAAAATTGGCTAAATTTGGCTAATAAGAAAAAAAAATCAAACGCCCTAATGTAGTCACAGAGTAGTTTTGATTTTATCGGAGATCTTTACTCAAAGAAACTACCCTTGACTATTTTTACCAAAAATTCATAAACTGTACTCGCTTGTAAAAAAAACGAAAAGGCGAGTGAATTTTACTATTTTTTATATTGGTAAAATCGCTTAATTATTCGCGTGCAAACATATTGCCATGCAGTAATTTGTGTTCCCTGTGTGGTGCTAAGGAGACTTAATGAAAAAACTTCATCTAGGTTCGATGCGCTCGACCATTTCTTCGGCGCTTAGCTTTGCCATGACTCTGAGTATGGTAGTTAATACCCCAATATATGCTCAAACCCTCACTTCACAATCGACTCCACTAGATCATCTTAAAGCCGCACCTCGACCTGTATTTAAAAAAGGCAATACTCTGTTACCTCTGGGTCAAGCACATTGTGGTTTATCGAAAGATACTTACGTAGAATTAGCCAACTATTGGGGCTATGGACTACCAATACAGAGCGATTTGGCACAAGTCGCCCAAGCTAATCCTGGTCGCTACCACCTGGTCGCAGGAGTAGGCGAAGTTTATAGATTTTATGATAACTACGATGGGCGTTACCCCGAACTACCGAAGCTTCCGGCAAGCACGTGGTTGCGTGACGCAAATGGAAACATCATTCTCAGTGGTGGCCGACCTATAGTAAGTCCAGCTGCACCAAACGAGGCATTTCAAATCATCGGTGACTACTATGGAAAATCTATCAGACAATTAGAGATTGCTGCTGGCCAGCCTATCAAGCTGATACAGAACCAAGGTGAATCTGGTTTGTGGGTTGTTTTGGAAAACGATCCTGCACAGTTATACGGACAAGATCCTCAAGTCAAAGCTGACTTTAATAATTCTGGTCTGAATGATTGGTTCGCATATATATCTCGCAATAAAGCACGACAGGAAGGTGCCTTAAAACAGAAGTTATTTAGTAACTTGCAGGGTAAACCAACGTACTCGTGGTATCAGGAACAATACGGTACTGAGCGTGGACGCTGGGCAGGCTGGCCTTGGTATATTTTCAAATACGAACAATTCATAGATTCTTTGGGCAAAACAATAGTGTCTGATTATACGTCTCCAGAGATGTATTACAGTTTTCACAACTCTGGCTGGACAGGTATAGAGTACAATAGCGCCGTGCCGTGGGACGCATTGACACAAGCGTTGAATAATATTTCTGGGGCAATCAGCCTCAAACAGAAGTTTACTTATCCCTGGGTAAGTATGGGTTGGGAAGGTTACACAGGTCAACCAATTTCTAGCTCAGATACCTTTATGGGTATGATGAAGGCCTACTATACGGCAGGAGCCATCGGGTCTGTAGGTGGTTATTTCGTATGTGGTGGGCCATTGTGGGAAGCACTCAACTACAACAAGCCGATTGGTGCCACAACTCCCACACTAATTAAGCAATTAACAATACAAGGTCATGTCCATGCCTTGTTCTCGCATTTGGAAGAGTACTTGCGTAAGGGTGACCTTTTGCCAGGACCAAATCTGCATCCCTATCAAAGTTCGACTAAAGCCTTGCCGGCAATGGAGTTTCCTGCTGAAGGTCAGACACAGCAAGTGGAAAGTAGATGGGGGCTTGTGACCATACGGACTGCTCGTGTGCTGGCACGCAAAATTAGCGGCGAAGATCGTTGGCTGGTTACTGCTTGGGCAAACGTGGGTAGCGATCGCGATATCAAGGTGAAGATCGATAATAAACTCGGAACTTTGACTTTACGTGCAAGGAAAGCAGGTTCTGTATATGTTGTCAAATATGTCAATGGTGTGGTTCAAAAGACTCTCATAGATACTGATGCGATGAACCCGACTAAGTACTTGTCTCCTTAATAGGAAAATGGGGAGTAGGGAGTGGGGAGATGGGGAGACAAAGAGGATAACTCCAAGGGTCAACACTCAACAGTCAACATTCAAGGGGCACTCTCAATTCCCAATTTCCGTTGCTTTATGGCTTGAGCTGGATTACCTGCATAAATTGTCATCGGTTCTAGAGAACTACTAGCTACTCCCCCTAAGGTAAGTACTGCTCCCCGACCAACAGTAACTCCTGGGCCAATTACTGCTTTGGCTGCAATCCAACTACTCTCTTGAATATAGATAGGTGCTGTAATCAATTGGAAATCAGGGTGGTTCCAATTGTGATTACCAGTACACAGATAAACGCCTTGAGATAAACATACATGGCTTTCAATGGTGACTAGAGCCAGGTTATCAATCCAAGCATCTTCTCCAATCCATACATAATCCTTAACTATCAATCGCCAAGGGAATTTGATGCGAACTCCTGGTTTGATACGGACGCCTTGACCAATTTTTGCTCCGAAAGTACGAAGTAGCAAAACTTTTAAGCCTGACATGGGAAGCAAGTGGCTTTCTACTAAGGGTGAACCTACAAAGTACCAAAGAAGTTGCTTCCAATAAGGTGCGCCAGGAATATAATCACCGACTGTATAGCAATCTAGACGCATACTAGGGTAAATCAATAACAGACTGAAGGTTGGTTCCTGTACGACCTGTGACAATCCAAAGTAGGGAGCGGCCGAGATCGCGAATAATAGGAGAAATATTTTCTTTTTTTGCTTTTTTTGATTGATCTGGATCTGATAGTACAGAAATTGGAGTAAAAGCGATACCCTTGATACCAAGAATCATGGTGGCGATCGCCTTCGCTCTGGGCATATGAAAATCTGAGGTAATTAAATAAATATGTTGTATACCTTTATGCTCAAACTCAGGGACAATTGTAGTAAAGTTTGTCACGGTATCAACAGCCCGATAATCAAGGTGAAGACGACTGTCTGAAATGCCAGCAGCTTGAAAAATCGGTCGTGCTATTTCAGGGGGAGTACCAGAGGAAACCCAAACTTCTAAAGAAGGATAGCAGCGAGCTATGTTCGCAGCTGCCTGTTCGCGATCTGTCCAAGCGCCAAGAGTGAGGATAGCTTGGGGTTGGGGAGCTTGGTAGTGAGCTATCACCAAGCGCACGGGAACAATCAGGAGTAAGCAGAGGAAAGAACTTGCTAAAGCTAAAATGAAATATTTTTTGCGTAGCCAATGAAACCTCCTCACGATCCATTTCCTTTTAATTGCTCGGCTTCAATCAAACGAATCGCTAGAAGAATTTCTGCCAATACACGCTCAAATGCATAGTACCAACCACGCCAGCCGTCAAGAATGCCGCCTTTAAGAATCAGGCAGTAGAAAAGGATAATAAAAGGAGCAAGAAGTTTTTGTTTGCGGATGCGATCGCCCCAACTTAGTTCGTTCGTCGGTGTATCCAATAGCTTCTTGACTTCAATCACCATATAACGATCCTGTGCCCATAACCAACGACTCAGAGGTTTGCGATCATCGTGGTAAATATAGCTAGATAACATTGCTGATTTACCGTTAACTTCTAAGAGTTGGGTATGGCCATCATCAATGTAAATAGATTTATCTTTTCTAAAAAGAGCCTGTCGAGGAGGAAGTATAGTACCCCTTAGAGGTTTACCGAAAACACAATATTTGAATTTGATAAAATAACCATCTATTGGTGAATCTTCTGGTAATTCCTTGATTTCCTCAATCAGTTTTTCTGAAACAATATAATCTGCGTCTAGAGATAATACCCACTCGGAATTAATTTGAGCTAAGCCGTAATTCCACTGTGTAGCGTGAGTATCAAATTTTATTTGAAATAATTTAACTTGAGGGTACGACGCAATGATTTCTAGAGTTTCATCAGAACTATAGCTATCAACAATAACAATCTTATTTGCCCAAGTTAGTTTTTCTAGAGTTCGCTGAATATTAGGTGCTTCGTTGTAGGTTAGAATTAATGGAGTGATTTTATTTAGCATAAATATAAAAATAAATACAAATACATGAGGGAACAGGCAACAGGGAATAGGGAACAGAGTTAAAAATCTTTTAGTATATAGCTTTGTTCTGAAAATGTGTACTTTATTTACTTGCAATCTGCTGTAACTTGCATGTAAATAAAAATTGGTCAAGAGTTTTTACACAGAAGTAGGCAGAAATTCTTTTTGAAGAACAGTTTGATAAATCTGTTGCATTTGCAAGGCTGTTTTTTCCAAAGTGTATTTTTCAGATATCAGTTTACGAGCTTGCTCGCCCATATTTTGAGCAATTTGAGTATTATTTAAATAATCTTCTAAAGCTTGGGCGATCGCTGCTACATCCAAGTCAGGAACGTAACCTAGTTGATTTTGTTTGACAACAGAAGCTAGAGCCACACCAGGAGTCACAAGAACAGGAACACCGACAGCTAATGATTCTAAAACTGAGACAGCAAAGTTTTCGGAATGAGAAGTTAGCACAAAAAGGTCGGAACCTTGCATCAATATATCTTTGGTCTGACCTTCGACAAATCCCACAACAAAAGTGCGATCGCGCAATCCATGAGAGACAAGCAAAGATTCTATTTGCGCTTCGTAATCTGGAGTGCCATTACCTGCAAGTATAAAAGTAAACCGATGGTGAGTTAGTTTGCCGAGAGCCGGAATTAGATACTCTAAACCTTTTTTAGAATGTAGTCGAGATAAAAATAAAATTACAGGTTCGTCTCTGGGAATGTTAAACTGTTGCCGCAAACGCTGACGAGCATCAGTAATTGTGGTTGGTAAAGATATTCCCAGGGGTAAGACAAAATTAGGTTTGTGCAATCCAAGTAAGGAAACTTCTTGCTGTTCCTTCTCGGAGGTAAAGTGGAGCATTTGACTAGCATTAAGATTTGCTTTTTCTATAACTTTCAGGTAGGTTTGTTTTTTGTGCGTACTTTGTTGTAAAGACCACTCACAGAGTAAGCCATGCGGTGTGACTATGTAGGGAATATTTTTCCAACGGGCCATGGCCATGGCCATTGTTGATGGGTAGGAGAAAAGAGCATGGACATGAACAAGCTCATACTGAGAAATATTTTGCCAAAGCCATTGTGTCAATTCACCTGTGAACGCATATTCCCTGATGGCTTTAATATTGGGTGAAAAGCGGTCAAAAAACCAAACTGGAACATGATTATAGCTAATACGCTTGCTGAGGGGAACGTCCAGTAAGTTATCACCATCATCGTTAGTAGTGGCAATTTCGGCATTCACATTAGTTATTTGCAATGCCTTAACCATATCTAAAACAGCTTGGCTCGTACCACCACGAACTTTTGCGATCGAAGGAATAACGTGAAGAACTTTCATTAAAAATAAATCTTAAGTTAGAAGTAATTATACAAATAAATTAGATTTGCTCAATATTAATTTGCAACTGTCTGTAACGAAAAGTATTTTTTCTGGATGCGATCGAGATCGAGTAAATATTTTCCCAAGGATAAATACATTAGTAGTGAAAAGACAGGAAAAGATAAATTACCTAGAAGAATAGCTTCGGAAAAACTTCCTACCAAAAGACCTGCCAACCCGGCAATCACAGTACTACCATGCAAAAAATAAGTAGGTTTTTTACTACTTAATTTATGAAGTTCAAACATCATCCTTAAACACCCTAGCCCCATCATTACTATAGGTATAAATCCGATTAATCCTGTAGTATCTCCAGCCGCTAGCCAAGAATTTTCTCCAAAAACTAAACGTCCTCCTTGCAAGGGAGAACCAAAAACTATGTTGTTCATGAAGCCTTCTAACATCCCAGACCAAGCTCCTTCACGCGTGTTGCCACCTGAAAGGAATCTATTGCTTGCTGGTGTGTTTTTGGTAATCATATCTGGGCTAACAAAGGAAAAGATAACACCCAATAAAACGCCAATAAACAAGCCTAAGCGTAGTAAAGAACCAGCTCGATTTCGATAGAAAAATAAAATCGAGCTAATTCCCATAAGTGCGCCAGTGCGAGAAGCTGTGAGAAATAAAAAATATGCAACCAGAAGTAAAATAGCTATCCAAAAAGCTTTTATCCAATCCCATTTTTGGTGACTTTCAATGAGAAACATAAAGCAAGGAATAGTGCCTGCTAACAAAGCAGCTGCATGTTGCGAACTACCTGTAGTTCCCAGGAATCTTCCTTGCACAAATGTCATTGCATACATATCAAATCTTCCTTGATAAGCGCAGGCGATCGCAAAGATGACACCAACCATTGCTAGCGACCAAACACCCAAGCGGAAATTGTATTCATCCTGCAACCAACGCGAAGGGCCTAACTTAAACATCAGCACAATTGCCCCAAATGTAATTAGCGCAAGTAGGGCAAAAGTTATGTCACCATAAACTAGAATCTTAAAAAAAACTGCTACCTGAAATGCGAACAGATAATAAACTGGCTGTGGAATAATTATCCGTCGCCATCCATTCCGTGTTTGCATCCCCACTACGATCAGTAAACACAGGAGAACTATAGTGATGGGGCGTCCCAGATCGCGTATCTGTTGTAAGGGAAAAACTAAAGCTGGTGGTTCGGTTATCCACTGATCCTGAAATTTTCCCAAGGAAGTTGCATAACAGCAAAAAGTAAATAATAGCCAAGCTAAACGCCGGGATTGTCTAGCTTTATCCAATATGAAAACAGCGACGACAATACCGAATATCCCATAAGGGCTAAAGATGAGGCTAATAAGTTTGCTAATAGGATCTGAATTCATGCGGGAAAATTCATGCCAGATTTTGAGTAACTAGATTACTTGTATTATGCTTAAGTGTTTTGATCTGGTGTGCATTGTGTAACAATTCCTGCCAACGGGTTGCCCAGATATTGGCAGCGTAAGGAGCTGCTAATTGTTGCGATCGCTTTCCCCAAGTTGGTAACTCACAATAGTGCTGGTGTAAAGTCACCATTGCCTTGGCTAAAGCGTTTGGGTCTTCTTTAGGTACAGTTAAACCATTATACCAAGGTCGAATTACCTCAACCGCAGAACCACAGATATCAGTACAAATAATAGGTAACCCAGCCGCAGCAGCTTCCACTAAAGCCAGCGGCCAAGGATCGAATCGACTGGGTAAAATAAAAGCTCCTGCCGTTCGCCATACAGCTTGCATTTGGGATGGTTGTAAAAATCCTCGATTCTCGATTCCTGGTTTTCCCTCAAGATGTGATTCCAATCCTCCTTGTCCACAACATACCAAAGTCCAAGGATTAGATACTTGCGAACGGTAAATTTGGTAAGCTTCTACAAGGACATCAATTGCCTTAACCGGAACGTAGCGACCGACAAATAAAAATGAACGCGGCCATTGGGACTGAAGGCGTTGTTCCCACAATGGAGACCAAACATCATAATCAATACCGTAAACTCCATGTGTTATGTTTGCTCTTTCAATTCCTAAACGTGAAGCATATTGCCAACTACGTTCTCCAGCAACAACAACACTATCTATACATCGCAGGTAAGAACGAAGAAACAAGGGAGCTAAATGTTGTTTCCACGTACCCCACCAAGGGGTATCCATCGTCATCACAAAGGCGGTTTTAGATAATTCACAGGCAAAGGCCAACTGACGATAAGGTTTATGCAACCAACCGCAAAGAACAACTACATCTGGTGATTCTGCAAGCACCAAATCTTTTATTAAATTTGCATCTTGTCTTTCTTTGATATCCAAGAGTCGGCAAGGAATTCCTCGCATCAATTCATCAGCAAATGCGGTTTCAGTACGAGCTTGAAAGGCAATGACAAATACATCAATTTCTGGTATTTGATGCAGAACTCGCCAACAGGCTGCCATGTAACCAGAGATATCAGACCAGCAAAAAACAACTTTTAAAGCCATAAGGATTTGTTGATGTTAAGCAAATTCCTGTAAAGCAGTTATTACTCTGTTTACACATCGTAACCAAGTATGTTCTGCTGCATGTTTGCGGCCTCGTTGAACATATTCTTCTGCAACATTAGGATTTGCTTCTAAGTTTATAAGTATTTGGGCGATCGCATCAGTTTCTTCTGGATTAACAACAATCCCAGCATCGCCAACAACTTCAGGAAGAGAAGCTCTATTAGAAACAATTACTGGAGTCCCTACAGCCATCGCTTCTAGCGCTGGCATCCCAAAACCTTCATAGAGAGAAAGAAACAAAAGTGATGATGCTTGGCGTAATAATCTGGGTAGATCTTCGTCACAAACCATGCCCAACAAGCTGATATTAGAGTGAGCTTTAGCTGCTTCAATATAATCAGCTTCTAATTCACCAGCCACAAGAATCTTTAAATTACTTTTGCGCTCAAGGAGAGTTTTTGCAACAGCAAGAACATAATCGCCTCCTTTTTTTTGACGCAAACCACCAATAACCAAAGTGTAAGGTGCTTCCACTGGTGGCTTGAAATCTAAAGAATTAACTGATGCAATATCAAAAAAAGACTGCTCAACGCCATTTCCAACTACTACAATCTTTTGCGGATCGGCTCCTAATAATTCCACCATCCGTTGCTTAGAAAATTCCGAGACAGTAAAAACCACCCGACATTCAGATAATGCACGACGCACCCAACGCCCCCACTTATAGCGAAACCATTGATGCTGCCAAGTACGCGACCAAGGCAAATTGATTTCAAATGCTTGTACGTCATGAATTGTAACAGCAACCGGACATTTCGACACTGGGATGTAAGTTTCCATTGGCACATAAAGCCAGTCTGTTTGTTCTGGCAAATATTTATCCATGCGAGGATAGCCAAATAGTTTCCATGTCCGTTCAGTGGGATTTTCTAAACCAGGAAAAGTACGCTTGGGTAGTTCGCGTAAGGGACAGCGTGGGTTAAGCTTACCGTCACTCTCCAACCACTGTTGTGAGAAAAGCAGATTTAACTCAACGCCACTTTGCTCTGCAAGTCCAAGCAAAATTTGATTTATATGCCGCCCTACTCCCGTACAAGGTAAGTATGTGCGAATGGGATGAATGTAAGAAACTAACTTCACAAATAAATTAAAAGTACAGTATAAAAGTTTAGCTAATTTATCAATGATATCTTGATGGATTAAACCCACGGTATCAATCCGTGAGTTTAATCCAAAATCCAAAATTGCCCGACATACTCATTGAGAATTGACGGCCGAAGGGGATAATTGAACTACAACCTTTTCTCCAAGTATATGCTGTACAAAGTCAACACCGCCCAGCGCTCGGTAGAATGCACTACTACATCCGGGTAATACTGCGTCATGAAACTCTATAAGATATGTATTGACTGAATAAATCCAATCTTGAAAATTTAAAGAAAATAAATCTTTTTCGGAACCTTCTATATCGATTTTCATAACATCTATTTTGTTGATGTTATATTGGTGCATTAACTCTTTAATGGATATAGCTTTAACTAAATCGCCACTACTATTTTTGCTTTCACCAAACCTTAAAGCCCAATCTTCATCTTGAGGATTTTGTAAAAACAATTCACAGTTTTCGTTCCAAACAGCTGCTTGCAAGCAAATAACATTTTTGTAAGATTGAGTATTTTTATTTAAAAGTTCAAAGCTTGCCAAAGAAGGTTCCAATGCAATAATTAAGGCATGAGGATATTTTTCAGCAAAGTAGGCCGTTGAAATTCCGATATTAGCACCACAATCAAGAATTACACCTTTTTCAGAAACGGAAAAATCCGACTTAAATTCATTAAAAGCATAAATTGATGTGAAGACAGCAATATCAGACGTTCCTTTGCGTAGATAAAATTTTTGTTGATTACCAGGAATTTTTACTTCTGCTAAACCTTTCTTACCAAGTAGTTTGATAAAAATACTTAAGCCAGCGAATTTGTAGAAGTATATTAAACGTAAAAATGTGAGTATTTGAATATAAGCTAAATTAATTAACATATTTCATGTTCCTTTGATTATCCTAAGTTTTTAGATAAACAGCATCATGTATCTCTATACCATAATTTAATGAGCATTCGATACCATTTCTGGAAAATATTCAAATCCAAAATCATCAATATGCTGTGCTGTTAAAGGTCTAGCACTAACTGTCCGCCAAATTAATTTTTTGAGAGAACGCCAGTTAGCAACTGAGTGCAGCATAATACTTTCAGAATGCCCAATAGTGTAAGCTGCTGCTCTAAATGGCATGGGTTGTAATGGCTTGCCTAATTGTTCGCAAACTTTCTTCATTTTTAAATGTTCCCAGAAATCTACAAAAAACTCATTATCTGGAGTTTCCATAGATTTGGGTAAATCTTTTTCAGTTAGCCATACAATATTTGAGGTAGCTGACCAACAATAAAAGTCGTTGCGTAGATATATCCATTTCATGCCTTCTTGATACACAAAGCCTTTTGGAAAATACCATCCATTTGAGCCATAATTATTTTTCACAAAACTGACAAGTTCTTGATGAATAAAATCGTCTGCATCCATCCGCATGACATATCCTTCACCAAAACCTTTGCAGGCGACCATACCTCGTTTAACTTTAAGTTTTATGTCAAGATATACTTCCCCAGTATTTTGGGGAATGGGGAAAGAATCAGTTACTATTTCTATTCTCGAATCTTGAGGATAATTTTCTGGTGGTTCATTGCATACTAAAATTATTTTGAAGTCAGGACAAGTTTGTCGAAGAATGCTATTTAATGTTTGGGAACAAAGCCGAGAAACAAGAGACCAGTCTTTACTAACTTTTGGACTCTTTAATGGAACAATAAAAGTGATAATTGGCGATTTCATAGTATAAATAGGGTTTCAATAATTGTTGTTGTAATCGGGCAATAGATTTAAATTATTTTTTTCTCAAAAAATGATATATGCTATTAATCAAGCGATTTTGTCGCAAACTTTCTAAAGGATTTCTCCATAAATAATCTAATGTTGTGTATAAAGAAGATTTACAAACTTTAAAAATAGATTGTTTTTTAAAATAAAATTTATCAAATAATTTTCTATTAGGCATTAAAGAATTAAGTTTATATCCTGCCCAATGCAGGATAACAACTTGTTTTTTGTGGTCTAAACTGCCGTAATTCCATAAAAAGTATTTACCGCTATCCTCAAAAATTTTACCTGATTTACGTGCCCAACCGTTCTGACAGATACCTCCAAGTACTTCTGCAAAATGCCCGTAGCATACGGGTTTCATATCGCAGCAATAGTTAATAAAAGCTTGATCTGTATTTCGGGGATTAAGTTGGTTACGTATTTTCAATGCGCTTTCTGCTAGTTGCTCAAATTCTTCTATTGAAAATAGCCCTTTTCGGGAAGCCCAACGACCAGAGTTAAACCCACGCCCTCGCCTTTGTTTTAATAGTTCTTGGCGAAATCTTCCTTGTTCGTAAACTTGGTCGATCGCACAGTCATAATGTAGAAAGTCAAAACCAAAAGTTTCTAGTGCTTCGATAAATGGTTTAATATCTGCTAATACAATTTGCCGAGCATCTAAGTACATAAAATAATCTAGCGGCCCCCAAAAAGCTGCGTAGCGTCTGAACCAATAAGGGCCAGTAGGGGTGTAGCCTAGCTCAAATGCTTGACCGATGGCTTCCAGTCGTGAAAAACATGAATCAGTATATACCTCAAAATTATAAGTATCGCTTAATTTTAGTAGGCGATCGCACTGCTCGTTAAAAGGAATCAAAATCAGGCGTAAATCTGGGTTGAAGCTTCTAAAGCTATTGAGAAAAGCGATCGTCCATTCATAAACTGCATCATTCGCTGAAAAATAGACTCCAATATTTTCTGAATTACTCATTAATATATTAATACCCTAACAGTCTAAGTATAAGGTTGTAAATTTATGGCATTATAATCCTGATATACTCATTAATAAAATGCTATATAGCAACCCTAAATCAATGTGACAGAGTAAATAGCTAAAAACCATATAAATATGTGCTTTTTATCTCCGTATTTTCTCATGTTTCAATTGGGATTGCTATATTGATGTGTAAAATTTGCATTTGCGAACTTATGATAGGATACTAATCCCATCTGTTAGAATTTCGTAGTAAACCACCATTTTTTACAAAGCAAATATCTACTTGACCTAAAGCACCATCATATGTTCTCCGTAAAAATCCAGGAAAATCATATGTAAAATAATCTTTATCCGCCATAAAAGAAATCACTTCATGAAAGATAGGCATATCTTTCAAAAATCTAAATAATGAAACCTCTAAAATAAATACCTCTGTTTGACCAAATAACTTTGAAGCTCCGCATAAAGCTTCTAGCTCAAAACCCTGAATATCAAGCTTAACTAGTTGAGGCATAGGAATTATTTCATCTTCAATTAAGCTATCAATAGTAATAATTTTGATAGAACGTTGTTTGCTAGTATTTTCTAATTCCTCTGGAAGAAAAGAAGAAATATCAAGATTCTCCCCCCACATATTAAGTGTTAATTCTCCAGGTTTTGCACCAGCACCAGTCATCAACCAACGAGAGCCAGGAAATTGATTACAAAAAGTATCTAAATATGGCTTCATTTCAATTAATGGTTCAATCAAAAAACAATTTGCTTTTGGGAAAATCTTTTTAGCTAGTCTACTCCAATTTCCACGATTGGCACCGACATCAAGAATAGACTGTGGTACAAATCCCCTTTCTTTTAGATCTTCTAGGCATGATTCTAAATTTCCTATACTACGTTGATATGAAGCAGGTGTGAGTTCTCTATATCGATGTACTTCTATGCCTAAATACCGAAAAAATTGCTTTAATGTTTGCTTCATTTTTCTTTCCTTATTTTAGAGAATGTTAATAAATTTATTTAGATTAGAGTCAAATTTGGTTGAATTTGTGATCTGTGTAGTTAACCATTTAACATTTGCATTGCTCATTAGAGGGAATAAGAATGTAAATCTAGATTTAACTTACCCAAGCTGTTGAGAAAAGCAAATGTCCAATTGGAAAATTTATTATTCACTGAAAGGTAGACTCTAATATTCTGAAAATGAGTCATGTCAATATATTTTTTTATATTTACGTAAAGTAATAATCCATTGACTAGGAAGTACTTCGCGTATTTTACTCATAATATTTTTTTCCAACCAAAAATTTTTGTATTCATTAATAAAATACAACTCTTTTTGAAAAGATTTGCCAAAGTATTTTCTACAAATAGACCAACGTTCTTTAGTAAAGCTCAATAAATCTCTAGATGCTCCTCCTGAAGAATCAAATTTAGAAATAACTACAGGAACTTCCTGAAAATTATACCCAGCAAGGTAAAGCTTGGCGATGAGATCGTGATCTGCACACCAAGTCAACAATGTATCAAAAGGATATTTAACTTGTAGCTTTCTTTTAACAAAAATACTCTGATGACAACTAGGTATTTCCCGCCAAATTATAGATAAATCATACGGCTGGCGTTGATATGTATGATATCCATATTTATCATTAACAATATATTCAGTTCTGCCATAAACAACATCTACTGAATTATCAAGATATTCTGCAACTTTAGCCAGTGTATCCTCTGCAAATAATTTATCGCCGCAATTCATAAAAATTATCCAGTCCCCAGTGGCAGCTAAGGCTCCTTTGTTCATGGCATCATAAATTCCAGCATCTTTTTCACTAATCCAATAAGATATTTTGTCATCATTTTTACGCAAAAAATCTAGTGTACCATCTTGAGAACCGCCATCAATGATAATGTATTCTATATTTTTATATGTTTGAGAGGTAATACTAGCAAATGTTTCAGTTAATCCTGCAAACCGATTATAGCTAACTGTAATTATAGAAATTATAGGTAAGCGATTTTCAAAGGATACTTGGTTATTAATTAAACGGTTACCACCCAAAAAGTTTTCCATATAAAATATATAAACAAATATTTCAAAAAAATTAAAATTTTAGCGGTAGTTTTTTGAGAAATTATCTAATTTGAAAACAAGAAATAATTAGTAAAAATAACATTATAAAAAATAAAAATTAATTACAATATATTTTTTCTAAAACTATAGCTAGTACGGAAATATAAACATGCCCATACAAACTTTAATATTGATTGAATTGTATTTTTATGAGGTTCTTGTTTAGATGGAAGCCAGGAGAATCTTTGAGACAGTTTTTGACTGTAGTGAGTGTAGAGATGGCGCATAGGTACATAATTTTGAGATAACCAAGGTTTATCTGAACCTGTATAGTGGATAATTTTGGGGTTTTGCATTCGGTCAGTTATCTCTTGATTTTGAGGCAAACCTAACAATTTCTCTTTGTATAGCCGTGCTTCTACGTTCCAGACCCCTGGTAAGTGGCAATAATTTCTCCAAAAAATTACATTCAAAGCATCCTGGTCTGCAAAATGTAATTTACTAGCATTTTCTAAACACAATTCTAAAACAACTTCACCATATTGTTTGTCCCGCCAATAAATAGTATCAATTAGCATCACGCCTGAATTAAAATAAATATCTTCGCCATTAATTTGAAAGTTTTGTCTAAAAGTATCTTCATAAGGTAACTGTACATGAGGAACAGCACCAATTGGTTTACCGTTTAATTCATGTTTAAACAAATCTTGTAAATCGGCTAAAACAATAATATCGCAATCTAAATATATAATGCGATCGCAATTATGACATTGGTTTGGCCCAAACAAGCGCGAATAATTATTTAGATTAAAATGCTTTTGAAAAGCAGGTAAATATTTGAATAATTTTAGATCGATTGGAATAATTGATACTCTAGCGTTAAATTGATTGCATACTTCTTCAATTTTGCGAAGATTTTCTCTAGAAATATCTGGTGAAAGAATATAAAACTCAAAGTTTTCTGGACTAGATGTGTTTTCTAATGTTGAAAGTATTGTTACTGCACAGTAGCGAGAATAATTATCATCTGCTGCTAGCAAAATAGAAGTTTTTTTGTTCACTTTATTTAACCTTTAAGCATTACAATAATAAATTAGCTTTATATTTTTCTAGCAATATAAAAATAGCCCGATGGATACAATGAATCTAAAACTTTGAATTTTTTACGTATATAATTACTTCTTTTTAATTGAAACGAAAAATAAAAAAGCATTATAGGCACAATTTTTTTGATTAAAGGTAAATATGTAGAAAGGTTTGCAGTCATATATGACCAAGTTTCAATAGCACCGCCTACAACTTCAAATACTTCCAATTGCAATCCTGTGGAAGCAATCATTTCCTTGAGGACGAATTCTGTATAACGGTAGAAATCATATGGTGATTCATGGATACGTTCAAAGAAAGGTACGTTTAAAATAACTACACCATCTTTTCGTAATAAACGATAAATTTCTTGCAATAAAAGCTTTGGTTCAGCTATGTGTTCTAAAACATCAGAAAGAATTATTGTATCAAATGAATTATCTGCAACAGGGATGGAATGATTAATATCACACAATAAATCAGCATAGGGATTAGGATAAAGTGAATTTCCCCAATCTATACAGTAGTAAGAATTTGCTAAATCTTTGTATAGTCCGTATAAAGGACACATTCCACATCCCAAATCTAATAAATCGCCTTTGGCATAATGAGGTAAATATTGTCCATAAACTATTGCTGTAGATTCAGCAAAAATCCAACCATTTGCAGGGAAATCTGGATTACCTTTATTAACTTGAAGTTTATTATTTGATATGGAAAATTTGGTTTCTTTCCAAAGGTGTTGATTTTTCATTTTATTTAATTTTATTAAAATTACTACAAGCTTGAAGAATAACTGATTCAAACCGTTCTAGGGAGTAATCTTCCATGAAAGATGAATAACTAGATTCATCAATTTCATAATTAGTGTGTACCAATTGCTGAATAGCATGTACTATGTCTTCGGGATTATTTTCTGTTGCAGTCCTCCAATTATATTGGTTGACAGTTTTTTCCATAATATAACCTTTACTAACAACAACTGGTTTTCGATATGCCATCGTTTTAATTAGGATATTGCTACTAAAAGGATGACGACGATAATGCAAGAATACTATATCCGATAATTGGATGAAGGTATCAAATTCTTCTTCGTTACTTATATAATAATCAAGGTCAATGTAAGAATTACCATTTAATTTACCTTTGTAAAATTCAATTTTTTTGATATCTTCTTCTATAGTATTTAACTCAGTTAGCCTTAGTTCACCTAAAACAAGGAAAAAATATTTTTTGCAATCAAGTTTTGCCGCTGATTCCAGAAATAAAGGCAGATTCTTTCTAGAAGTTAAAATACCTAAAATCGAGATAATTTTTTTGTCTTGGGCATTTTCTTTAATTTTATGTAAAAGTTCTGTGTTGATAGTTACTTTTCCTAATTCCTTGCTATTAACTAATTCTGGGATACAAAAACAAGTTATTTCTTTAATTGTTTTGGAAAAAAATTTTTGATAGATTGGGTGCAAAACGATAATGCCTTTACAAGATGGTAAAGCAAAATTTTTCTCTCTATTGAAATAAATTCTACTTGTTTCTAAACCACATTGTATTTTGGATTGATAGGAAGGTTGCACATATAAACCAACCCATTGCCTTGGCATAAAGAAACGGGAAATGAATGTGGGAACTGCTGGCATTATAGAATCAGCATGTGTAAAAAAGACTGGTATCTGCTCGTCTAAATTTTTAATCAGTCTTTTAACGTTCATTAAATTAATTAAAGAAGCAAAGCGGAAATACTGTATTACCGGCAGTTTTGCTACAAAATAATCAATAGTCAATAAAAGTTTGAAGATAATTTTATCTAAAGTTTTGATATTGAGATCGATGACTTTGCAATTGTTTAGTTTTTCTTGTTCAATATTTTCTCTAAGTTTTTGGTTATTGCCACAGCAAGCATAAACAAAGTAGTTATTTTTAATTAGAATTGATAAGATATTCATGAAATAAACTTCCAGATGACCTCCTCCTTGAGATCCTATAAAAGCAAAGTCTACTAATAGTATTTTTTGCATTTCTCAGTTAAATTTAAATTTATTTAATAGTATTTATAGTTTTACCAAGCACTTGCTGATATAAATGCAGATACCTTTGAATTTGTAAATCAAGGGTATATTCTTGTAAAGCGATCGCCCGACAATTTTCACTCATTTGTTGGCGTAGCTGGTTATCTTCAAGTAATTCAACTATACCATTACAAAAGTCTTGTGTATCTTCTAATTGAGCTAAGTAACCAGTAATTCCTGGACGCACTAACTCAGGTACACCGCCGACTTTAAAGGATACCATTGGTGTACCACAAGCCATACTTTCTTGTAATACTAAAGGTAAGTTATCAGCGCGGGTAGGAAAAATAAATAAGTCAGCCGCAGAGTAAGCTATTGACTTGAGGCGATCGCTACTTACATACTCAAGTTTTAATGTTGGTATTCCCACTAGCTCGGCAAATCGATCGCCTGCTTTTCCCAAAATGAGTAATACTGTTTCTGATTTTAAAGCTTCAGGCAAATTTTGTAGAGCTTTTACCAGCAAGTCTCCACCCTTTCTAGACTCTTGAAGGAGATGTGCGCCAAACATCAAAACTTTTTTATTTGCTGGAATACCTAATACTTCCCGACATTTTTCTGTATCTAGAGGTTGATAAGCATCTGTATCAATACCATAGGGTATGTGATAAATTGAAAAATGGCTAAGCATACTCTTTTTTACTTGTTCTGTTAGCCATTGGCTGGGAGTAACTATGCTCAAATCAGATTTGCTATAAACCCAGTTTTTCAGTTTCCATTCTAGATGGGTATTATCTCTGGCGATCGCCGGATAGGTTTCTGGATAAGGACACGCACCACAGCCTTTTTGCCAGCGATCGCAATCATAACTGTAAGAGCAATGTCCGGTAAAGCTCCACATATCATGGAGGGTAAAAATCGCAGGTTTATTTTTAGTTAATCCAGGAATAGCTAAATAATTAAAATAACCTGTGTGCAGATTGTGAAAATTAATCACATCTGCTTCAATATAAAAATTATGTTTTAAGATATCGAATGTACTAATTAAATTGAGATAATTTAATCCCAAGCTATTAGTTAAACGTGATAATTGGTTTTCTAAACGATACTTACGAGAGACAGCAGCAACGCGATCGCTATCAGTTTCCACCCAACCTACCAACAGCTTTGAGTTAATCCCTTGTTGGAGCAAACCTTGGTGAAGCCGATACCCTGCGATCGCTGCTCCTCCACCAATATCAGATTGATTAATATGCAGTACATTCATGAAATTTATTTAGTAGTTTCTCTAATTAGCTTGTAGAAACTTTGTCTAATTTGCTGAGATTAATTTTCTTAAACGCCAGTAGAGCCAACTCGGAAGTAAGTGTTGGATTTGACCCCGACCAAAGCCATATATCTCGATCGTTTTCAGCCATACGCGCACTTGCTGAGCAAATGTTTTCGGAAATGGATGTCCTTGAATCAGCTCATCAACATTAATTTTGTCTTGACCAGAAGCATAAGACAAAATCTTCGGTAATAAAGCATCAACTTCGCCAATCATCATTTCATCTTTCATTGGCTGTAAGGTTAATGTTATGCGTGGGAGCGTGGTAGCTTGAGAGTAGATATTTTCTAAAAAGCTTTGCCAGTTGCTTCCAGTGTGAATTTCTACAATCTTTCTTTTTGTCTGTTCGCCAATAGATAACCTAAATTTTTCATCTTCAACTAAGCTAGACAAAACTGCTGTGTACTCCTCCAAATCGCGCACGCGAATCATCTGTTGATCCAAAGCTGGTGTATCAGCACCCAGTATTCCACAGTCATCAGAATATGGATAGCGGCTTACCAAAGGTACACCATAGCTTCCAGCTTCCAGCAGTGATGTATTAGAAGCAAGGGGGAAACTGTCAACATAAATGTCAGCAGCTTGGTAAAAAATTTCAGTGTCTTCACGCTCCGGAAATACTTTAATTCTACCGTTACAATGCTCAATAGCTTTAGACCAATCCTCGCTTTGATTTGCACCAATAACTATGAGAAGAGCTTGCTGATATTTTTCTAATAATGGAACATGTGCATCAGCAAAGGTAATTCCATCAATTGTTTTGTACTTAGGCGATCTAGCGATGGATAATAATAAAATACTGTTTTCATCAATACCAAGAATTCGCTTTGCCTCTACACGATTTAGGGTTCTATGAATAGGATTTAAAATAATAGGTAGCATTAGATTGCGTTCTGGTGCAATACCTCTGCGCTCTAACGATAAGCGCATCCCTGAAAAACGCAGATTAGCAATTACATCACTAATACTTGCTCCTAACCACATCCCAGTATCGGCATGATTGATAAAAATAATTGGTGGACATTCCTCCTTATTTGCAAATGCAATTATGGGAATCACATCGGCAGGCATTATATGAAGTACAACAATATCAGCCGATCGCGCTATTTTACGCAGTCGTTTTGCCCAAGAAATAACATCACCAATTGTTTCAACAAGTGAATAAATCTTACCGTGACTATTAAGAACTGCGTCTTTTAAGCTTTTAGGCAAATGGATTGAAGGTTGCTGTGTCAATACAATCGAGTGCGAACGCTGGTTATCTTGTTGTATCCAGCGGCGGATCATTGCGGAATGTCCGCCGACACCGTATACACTACTAGCAACATGCAAAACATTTTTGACTTTTTCAGGCTGTGATTTGTTATTTCTAGAACTGAAATACAAATTTTGGTGTATTTTCTTTTTTCCCAGTGTTAAAAAAAGCTGTTCTAGTTCTGGACTAACGAACAAACCACAATGCCGTAAAAATGAGTATAAAGCTGCGGTTTGTCCGTATACAACAGCATCATTATACTTACCACGTTGGATTAAGTTTCTTGTTTGAGCGAGAAGACTACGAAAAACCTCAAAATTTTTTGAAACTAAGAGATTGCCTTCTTCTTGCCAAAGGCGGAGTGTATTATTAGCTGTTTTTTCCATACTAATCCTGGGATAAACTTTACTACACTTTGGTAGACACTACACTCTAATTTGATAGATAGTTCTCAAAACATTAACTCCTTCTTTAACTAGTTAATGCGAATTGCGAATTTAGACAAATTCGCAACTCAGCTTGTTGTGTAAATTAGAGTTATTTTTTACAACTGACAAGCTACTTTCAAAACTTGGACTATATAATCTTGTTCCTGTTGAGTTATCTGATGAAATAGAGGTAACAAGATGGCACGATCTTGTGCTTGCTCGCTCTCAAAAAGGCGATCGCACCGTCTGACTTCACAATCACACTTTTGTTGAGCAATTCCACAAGACCAAGCTTCACGCTCGTAGGCAGGTTCGCGGTGACTACACATAACTCCACGGCGTGTGGAAATTCCCGCATCCAACATTGTCTGCATCACTTGTTGCTGATCGCATCCTTGTGGCAAGCGAACGCAGAAACTCTGCCAGTTACTTCGCGCCCAAGCTGGCTCAGTTGGTAACTTTAATCCTGGGATATCAGCTAAATTTTCTTGATAGCGTTGCGCCAAATAACGCCTATGTTCGATAATTTCTGGAAGACGTTTGAGTTGTTCTCGCCCGATTCCGGCTTGAATATCCGTCATCCGGTAGTTGTAACCCAGTACGGGATAGGATTCAAATATTACCTGTTTTGCACTGTGGCGTACAGTATCAGGGACGCTCATTCCATGTTGCCGCCAGAGACGAAACTGCTTGTTCCATTCGGGATTATTTGTGGTCAACATCCCACCATCGCCAGTAGTAATTACTTTGCGGGGGTGAAAAGAAAAGCAAGCGATATCTCCATGCGGCTTGCCAATTTTCTCCCACTGTCCATCCCAGAGAATTTCGCTACCGATGGCACAGGCCGCATCTTCAATTACTGGTAAATTATGACTGTGGGCAATGTCCAAAACTGCTTTCAAGTCACAAGGCATCCCCATCTGGTGGACTACTAAAATAGCGCGGGTGCGATCGCTAATTACACCTTCAATTAATAGCGGGTTGATGTTGTATGTCTGTGGTTCAATATCCACAAACACCGGGATTGCCCCACAGTAGCGGATGCTGTTAGCAGTAGCAATGAAGGAATGACTGACGGTAATCACTTCATCCCCAGGCTGCACTCCCACAGCTAACAATGCTAGGTGTAGGGCTGTTGTACAGTTAGCAACAGCGCAAGCAAATTCGGCCCCGACATAAGCTGCAAAATCTCGCTCAAAAGCCAAGACTTCAGGCCCCTGAGTCACCCATCCAGAGATAATTGCACGCCTAGCCACCTCTGCTTCAGCTTCACCTATCCAAGGTTTGGCGATCGGAATATTTTGTTTCATTTCAGACATTGCTTGTTTCCTTCGTCTGCTTTTCAGAAAGCCACCAATTCACTAACCGACGTAACCCCTCTTCTAAAGACACTTCTGCTTCAAAACCCAATAATTTCTGAGCTTTGCTCGTATCTGCAAGTCGGCGTTGTACGGGGTTGACTTTGCGTTCTGAAGTGTATTCTGGCTCCAAATCCGACCCCATTACTTTAGCCAAGGTATAGGCGAGGTCATTCAAACTACTTTCTACACCACTGGCAACATTAAATACCTCATCTGTTACATCGGCTTTAGCAGCTAAAATATTGGCTCTGGCAATATCTTCGATATACACAAAGTCCATAGTCTGCTTACCATTACCAAAAATGAGTGGTGGTTGACCTGCGGCGATCCGATCCATCCACCGGATCAGTACCTCAGTATAAACACCGTAAATATCCATACGCGGGCCGTAGACATTGAAGTAACGTAGAGCTACATAGTCCAAACCGTACATTTCGTAGAAACTACGTAATAACCCTTCATTAAAGACCTTAGCTGCACCGTAAAGCGTACGGTTATTATAAGGATGGTGAGATTCCGTAGTGGGGAAATCCTCTGCCATACCGTAAACAGAAGCAGAAGAAGCGGCGACAACTTTTTTTACTTTCGCTTTGGTCGCGGCTTCCAAAACATTAAACGTGCCATCAGCTAGTACTTCCAACGCCAAACGGGGTTCTTCAGCACATTGGGTAATGCGAATTGCTGCTTGGTGAAAGACATAATCTACACCTTGCATAACTTCTTCTAAAAGCTTTCGATCGCGAATATCGCCTTCAACAATCACCACAGGCCCATGTTCTTTTGCCCAGGCCAGGTTTGCCAGTCGTCCGCGGGTGAAATTATCTAAAACAATAATTTCCGCAACTCCCTCTTTAACTAACAAATCAGCAATATGTGAGCCAACTAAACCTGCGCCACCTGTAATTAATACGCGATTATTTTCCATTTTATTTCACAAAAAATAGTCTATTTTTCCAGTAAATTTTCATCAAGTTGTAAGTTAAGTTGGCGCTAATATTCCAAAGTATGTTAGCAAATTTGAATGTAGGGCGCGTTGCATACGCCCTACAAAAACAGACTTTCAAACTTCTTTGCCTGCTATTTTATAGCAACAGCCAAACTGGTTAGGACATCAAGAGATGATAAAAGTTAGATACCAAAATTTTCACCCAGTCCCCAGTAAAGAGTCCCTTGCTATATTAGACAGAGAATGCAAACTTCTCGGCTTCAAAGTCATCTACTACTAGTCCCATCTTGCCGCTTTTCACGTCTACCGTAAGCAAGCGATTCTTTTTTCGACTCTTGTCAGCAGCAACCGCATACAATTGACCAGAAGCAGAGAAATTCAAGTCTCTAACATCGTCGAATACAGGGACTCCACCAAAGTTCAGTGGGTTCAGTCTTTTAATTTTTACCTTGCCCGTAATTACAGCTTTCTCCTGCAAGTTCATCGATATTAAAACCGGTGTACCCTCTGAGTCAGTCTCAGTTGCAAAAATATTTCCCTTTCCATCTTGGCAGAGATTAGCGAATCGATGGCTACCCGGCAATGTGGGTAGATCCAGCTCATCCTGAGAAATAATTTTACCTGTTCTAGCATCGATTACTCTGAACGAAAAAGGCGGGATACCCTCAGTTCCGACTATGCACAAAAGTAGATTCTTAGGAAGGGTTAAAACGCTTTCAATAGTTTGATTAGCCGTCTTAAAATCTAGAACTTTTTTTGCTTTAAATTGAGGATTTTTAGCACCTCCAACGGTAAAAAGCAGACGGTTGAAATTACCATTTCTCTTTGTAGAGACTGTAGAAATTACTAGATTTCCGTCTCCAAGTGCTGCCAATTTCGTAATCCGGTCAGCTTCACCTGTAAAGAAAGCTCGAGACTTTTTCGGTGTAGACAACGGATTATCCACAAACTGAGCTGGTACATTGATTTTAGAGAGAAGTTTTCCGGTCTTCACATCAGCAGCACCCAGTTCTATTGGCGGAGTTTGGTCTTCTCGATTTAGACCATTGGGTGGAGTCAGAAGTTTGACTTTATAAAGAGCTTCCTGGCTAGCCCCAGGCTTTTGAGCAAGCGCTTTACCAGAGAGATCGGCAACAATAGTCGAAGTCAAACCAGCCGCAGCCAGTTGGGTAAATTCTCGGCGTTTTAATGGTGACACGATACATACTCCTTGTGGCATGGTTTAAGGAACAATCAGGTTTGCATCTGGCGCCTGGGGTTTAGCTCCCATATCTGCTAGGGCGTTAGCAGTTATTTGTTTAGCACGAATATCCTCCCTAGCTGGGCTGACACCATCACTATCTAGCCCCCACGCCCACTGAATAGATCCGATAGAAAAGACTTTGGCTCCACTAGTGGCTGTGTAGCGAACTGCATTAGTTATATTAAAGTTAGTGCCAGCAGGTAAGCCCGGTTCTCCAGCCGGTTCAAATTCAGTAGCAATACCATCAGGGACTACTGGCGACTGTGAAAGAGTGACAAGACCAGGAGGAGTAAACCCATTATTGATGACTGCATCCCATTCATTGCCTATTAACAGGGGTAGGCTATCTCCTTGCTGAACATTAGTGTAGTCATAGTAAGGATCTGAAGGATTACTGACTACATAGTTGAAGCCTCCATACCAAGGTGGGCCATAAAAAGCACCAGTATACATAACTCCTAACAAAGCATTTTCCGGCCGGTTATTCTGGACGCTACGATATTTATTCGTGGCTGCTGATGGCCCTTGCTGTATGGCAACTGGATCTATTTCCCAATCGCCTTTGTAACATGCCATCACTCGGTTAGGCTTCACTTGACCAGCAGCAACAGTGGAACTTTCAAACCTGACTCGCCAATAAGCACTATTGGCAGAGAAAAATGCCAAATTCTTGCCTGCGTTGCGAGCATTTTCGACATTATCGCGTATTTCTTTAGACCAGTACTCATCGTGACCTACAGAGAGAAAGACTTTGTGATTGTTCAAAAATTGCGGATTTGCGTGGACATCCATATTTGTGATGTAGGTCACATCGTATGCTTGAGATTCCAGCCAACGCAGCATATTGTACTCCACTCGCAGGGGAGTATCAAACTCTTGGGAGTCGGCCCTAAATGATTGCCAATATGGTCGGTCGTAAGAAACCTTTAATGCTCTGAGTCCGTTAACGCTATTGAATGAATATAAGCTAGAACCTCCCGTAGGACTGTAAGCCAAGACGGTGGAAACGCTGCTTTGAAACAGGACATCAGCAGTGCTGCTATCATCGCGCACAACAAACCACACATGCGCCTCTTTGCCAGTTGCCTGTTCGGTCAGCTTGGCTATATAAAGACCACTAGTCCAGTTATTGCCTATTTGCAGGACGTAGGAAGTTGACCAGTTACACTCCACCAAGTTGGTATTCGGGTCTTTGGTACATGCAGGTTGGACGATACCAGTGAGCGAACCACTACTAAATATCAGCCTTCCTCCCTTGCCAGCGTAGTAGCCTAAGCGATACACATCGATGGTATATTGTCCAATTTGTCCAAGAGAAACTTTAATGTCTAGCGATCCTCCTTTATTAACACTAGTCGCGGAGGCATAGCCGGAAATTTCGCCAGTACCTGGGTTGACAAGCTTCCAGTTAGTTGTACCGGGATTGAGGTTTTCCGAATAGATGCGATTGGGGTTAGTTGGAATTGCTGAAGCCAAGAAAGTGACACTGCCGATACCAGATGCTGTTGCAGTTACTACTACTCCTCCAGGACCAGTGGGTACTGCTCCCACTATTAAGGTCGTGCTTGCTTGACCGCTAGCATCGGTGACTGCACTGGTGGGTGAGACTGACCCACCACCACCAGTAACGGCAAAGTTGACTGTGACTCCTGATTGAGGATTGTTTTGAGCATTTACCACTCGCACGACTAAGGGGTTGGGTATAGTCCCTCCAATCGTGACACTCTGATTGTCTCCACTGACTTTCACCAAACTACTGCCAATGACAAAGGCGATGTCACGATAGTAGTTACTATTTCGATAAGAACTGGTTGGGAAAGAATTGGGAGTCACATTAAACACCCCATTGTTGTTGTCTGCGACTGAGCTAAGATCCCCATTGACTATAGGACTGCCCAGTTGATCATAGGTGGCAACAAAATAAGTGTTGGCATTAACGGAGACCACATAGGTGGTATTAGCTTGAATGTTAACTGGCGGTTCTAGAAGCTGTTCTTGCCAACCAGAAGCTGTCTCATTAGTAAAAGTGGTGCTTCCCAAAAGCTCTCCCGTTGCATTCCAGATTTTACCAATATGAGTTCCTGTCTCACTAGGGGCTTTCCAGAAGCGAATGGCAGCGATCTGTCCTCCTTTGCTGCTGCGGAATTTCATGCCTAATTCATAGGGATCCCCATCATCGCTGAAATTTGGAATGCTCGGAACTTGGGTTGTCAGGATATTTTGGCTATTTACTGAGGGAGTAGCAGTGGCTGTGAAGGTAACGCTATCGACTTCGACAGCAGTTGCTGTCACAGTATTAACCACAGGGCTGCTGGCTCCAAAAGCAGCTCCCAGGGTTAAGGTGGTACTAGCCTGACCATTACTATCAGTTACTGCACTTGCGGGCAATACTGACCCACCGCCAGCAGTAACGGCAAAGTTGACTGTGACTCCTGATTGAGGATTGCCAGCACCATCCTTGACCTGAACAACTAAGGGATTAGCTAAGGGAGTTCCAGGAGTACCAGTCTGATTGTCACCACCGATCTTTGTAATTGTAGGCAAAGAGACAGCTACAAAGTTGATGTCGCGATAATAGTTGCTATTCCGGGAGGAGTTATTGGGAAAGGAATTCAGACTAACATTAAACACCCCATTGTTGTTGTCTGCGACTGAGCTAAGATCCCCATTGACTATGGGACTACCCAGTTCATCATAGGTGGCAACAAAATGGGTGTTGGCGTTAACTGAGACCACATAGGTGGTATTAGCTTGAATATTAACTGCCTGTTCTAGAAGCTGTTGCTGCCAGCCAGAATTAGTCTCGCTGGTAAAAGTGGTGCTTCCTAAAAGCTCTCCTGTTGCGTTCCAGATCTTGCCAACATGAGTTCCTGTCTCACTAGGGGCTTTCCAGAAACGAATGGCAGTAATCTGTCCCACTTTGGTACTACGGAATTTCATGCCTAATTCAAAGGAACTCCCGTCGCCAAAGTTGGGAATACTCGGAGTTTGATTAGTAAATAAAACAGCCATATCGTATAAACTTTAGTTACTACGGTTGATAAAAATTTAATTTCCCTAACTCGCAGCATTAAGCGATCGCCTGCGAACAAGTGCTCAAAGGTTTGATATGCTTTAGTACTGACTCCTTACTCAATCCCTACTATTAAAGATGCATTAATTCACAGCTAAATTATTTGCGTAAAATTAATTACACTGTGTACCTGCAAACTCAACCAATTTAATTTAATGTAGTATGTATAATACAGAGAATATAAGCTATTTCACAATTCGCAATTAAAAAATTTAGATTTTATCGAGGTTCAAAGCTTGAATCTGTTGCCGAATTTTAGAGAATTGGTAGAACTTGGCTAAAGTGTTTAGCCTTGTTTCCAATCACTCTTCAACTTGGAGTCGCCAGATACGCTACACGCTAGGAGGCGGTCATCATAGAGACTTAAGCAACTGCTTGAAAGCCGATCTGGCGCGTCCCGATACCTGAGAAGCGGCTCTCCTCAGATTCCAATTTCTTGGTCTTGGCCAGTTGTCGGGTAGCACCTCCCAATCGATATCAAGCTTCGAGTTTTTCGTCTCAAGGAGAGCTTGTGCCCGATGAGAGAACTCTGCCCTGCGTTTGGGAGGTATGACAGCCCAATGGTTCATCAGTGGATCGCGGTCAGAGCGGCAAACGCCAACGAGTAGAAGCCGCCGATCGCCACGGCTTCGATTCTGTCCCACTGAATGGATCGTAGTTGGATCTATGACAACCAGATCTCCTGCGTTCGCTGTCAATTGTACCGCGGATGGTGGCCTATTGGACTTGAGTTCTTCGATGCAGTATTTTTCCGAAATTTCCCGGCGGTGTGTGCCTGGAATTACCCAAGTTGCACCATTTTCCTCAGTGGTGTCCGTTAAACAGAAAAACATCCAAAGGTAGGAATTTTTATGAGAAAGGTCAAAATCTCGATGCCAGTCGAAGCCCTGAAGATGTCGATCCCAGTCGAACCCATCGCGATCGGTTTGCTCTGGTAAGTGCCGTGCCTCAAGTAGTGCCATGTCCCACAACTTCGTTTCACCAAGAACGGTAGAACTCAGTAGGTGAAGTGTGTCGCGATCGAGCAGATCCCGTGCAGATCGATCCCAGCAATAGAAACGTCGCACCGTGCGAATGTATGTACTAGGCAAAGTATGAGAGAGCCTAATTCCAGACGCAAGAGCGCGATCGACCGCAACGGTCGCTAGGTCAGCAGCTGCATTTAACTTTTCTAAGGAGTTTCGATCCAGCTGATTGGGAAATACAGTGAACCCATTTTCTGAGATTGACTGTGCGTGCTGCTGAATTGACAAAACATCAAGTTGGGAAGGTATCATAACAGATGCCCAATACTTAAAACTCGTTTTTCTTTGGTTCGTATCCTTCTCGCCAGCGTAAAAATTTAGCAGGAACGCCAGCAACGATCGCATATGGCGGTACATCTTTGGTGACTACTGCTCCTGCACCAACGATGCTGCCTTTGCCAACTGTAATTCCTGGCAGAATGACTGCATTCATGCCAACGTCAGCTCCTGATTCAATTTTTACGGTTTTTACCTCAAAATCCGTTTGGATAATCTCAGCCTCTATGGGCAATCCAGTGTGGGCTGAACATAAAACTTTTGCTCCAGGGCCCCAGCCCACATAGTCTTCGATAATTAAGTCTCTAGCATCGAAGTAGCTCTGCTGCCCAATCCAAACATTGTTACCAATAATACATCTACCTTTATACCATCCCCGGATATACGTTTGTCCGCCGATAAACACCCCATTGCCAATTTCAAAGGTTTCTAAGTGTTTAAAATTTACATTAGTATCAATATTAACGCCATGTCCAAAACTCCGAGCCATTGCACGCCAAATGACTCGCCGCATTAATGTGTCATAATCGCCTTCACCAGCTGTAAAGCGTCCGTACAAATTAAGTAATGCACTGCGATCGTACTGAGTGCGTAAATGCTCTGCAAATCCAATTTCAAACTCAGGATCTTGTTTTAGTTTTTGTGAACCGTGGACAGCCTTAACCAGCTGTGTTCTCACATTAGGCACATTAGACATTAATGACCTCCACTATTGCAACACTTTTAGCGCCCATATCCAAGCTTGAAAGCTTTGTCCACTATTTGGAATAGTTACATATTTTTGTCTGCAAACTTAAGCACTTAGTATAAGCAATCTGCTTTGACATTTACTGAGTTTCAAAATTGCCTAAATTCAGATAGTTATGAGAAATTAGCCATTTGCTGGTACCACGTTCGCCCAAGGTAGCCATTCTATTGGATTTTCTGGCGTTACATCTGCGCGAACTCTTATCTGGCGGACTTCTCCGAGAAACATAATATGTGTTCCTAAAGTTACCTCACCTATAACTTCACAATCAAAGTGTATAGGCAAAGCAGGTAAAACAGGCGCCCAATCATTTGGCTCTACTTGCAATCCTGCCCTTGCTATCTTTTGCGGATCTTTTGCAAGTGAAGTGTTACCCGCATATTTGATAGCATCAATGACAACATCGTTAATAAACGGCACACCACAGCCGAATTTGCCAGTTTTGCGGATAATGTCTAAAGTCACACGCGGAGCATAACGTTCGTTAATCTTGGCGTAGGAAATGCAAGGTGTGATTACCAATGGATGCCGACTGACGATTGTTGTTGAGCCACAAGGCATGAGATTGGGAGTTCCATCTTCAGCCCAGCAAGTAATCATGCCAGCCGAAGAGGGGAAAAAGCAAGGCCAGCGCGCTCTGTCATTATCTACTTCTACTTGATCTTCTGGTAAGGGAGGAAGATATTTTACTGCCATGCCATTTTCCACAGCATCGGCTTCAAAGGCAATAGTACCTGCTGATGGAAAGGCGTAGTTTGGTGTATACCCTTTTTTATAACTGCCATCTTCCACTGAATTTCCAAGGATAGACACAGGTTTTTGCAGTTCGTACTGTGGCTGCCAAGCTGGTAGACTCCGCCAGAGGATTTGACTTTGCCCCTCGGCTATGTCTTGCCGTAGTTGAATGGCATTGATTTCGAGGAAATAAACTCTGTGGCTACCAACGTCAACCCAAGGCTGAGAATAAATCGGTTGGCCTGCAAAATCTTTACCAGGTTTAACTAGTTTTGCCTCATAAACCATGTATGCCGAGTCAAACACAGGTGCGTCATTTGTCAACGCCTTGTGTGTTGTTAATCCGGTATCAGCAATGCGTGAGTGAGTTTTTTCTTCGGGTACGGCAGCGATCGCCTTCATGGCCCGATCCAGGTGTTCGCCCGGAGGGAGAAACTGTACAGCAACGCTGCCGCTGCTTTCTAACATATCAGTAAATGCGCGGCGGATATGATGCCGTTGTGATAGCTCTTGAGTACAAAAGCTCAGGGCTAAAACGTAGGGAAATCTGTTGACAATTGATGCTCCAACAACTTTTTCCAGAGCAACTTGGGAACCGTCAGCAGTGGTGACTAAACAAATGGGGGAAGGGAAAAATCCCGGCCATCGACTATCATTTGATAGTTCTTCGAGACTTTCTGGTAGATCGCGGATATAAATCTGTTTGTTTTGTGCGGTTTGCCAATTACTAGCAGTCTGCAAGTTAGTCTGTGGCCAGAGATAGCGATACTGTTCTAAAAAGTTAGGCATATGTTGTCTCTAAAATCAAGAATATTTGTCAACCTATAGAGCTTTGATAGCCTCTTTCACCTTCTCACTCACAGTTGCGATCTGTGCTGTTGACAATTCTGCATACATCGGCAGTGATAACTCTTCTGTGGCAGCTGATTCTGAGTGGGGAAAATCACCATATTGATAGCCTAAGTCAGAGTAAGCTGTTTGCAGGTGGACTGGGATCGGGTAGTGAATGCCTGTTTGAATACCCTGCTCGTTGAGCTGTTGCTGTAGATATTCGCGTTGGCTAGTACGAATTGCAAAGACATGATAAACGTGACGGCTGTAAGGTAACGTTACAGGTGTAGGCACGGAGTCAGCTAAGAGTTGATTGTACTGGGCTGCATGTGCGATTCTGGCTTGAGTCCACTTTTCGATATAGCGTAACTTCACCCGTAAAATCGCTCCTTGAATGCCATCCATACGGTAGTTATAGCCTTTGAGGACGTGGTGATACCTGCGTTCTTGACCCCAGTCACGTAGCATCTGCATGGTACGGGTGTATTCTGGATTCTTGGTAACTATAATACCGCCTTCACCATAAGCCCCTAAGTTCTTACCAGGATAAAAGCTAAAACAACCAATATCGCCGATACTACCGACGCGCTGACCTTTGTACTCGGCTCCATGCGCTTGAGCAGCATCTTCAATTACAGTCAAACCATAGCGGCGAGCAATTTCCATAATTGGTTCCATATCTGCTGGTTGACCGTATAAATGTACGGGCAGAATGGCTTTTGTGCGCTCAGTTATGGCTTTTTCGATTTGGTTAACATCTATGGTGTAGGAAACCGGATCGATATCGACGAAAACAGGTCTGGCTCCGGTGTAACAAATTGCGGCTACGGTGGCGACGAAGGTAAAAGGCACGGTGATTACTTCGTCACCAGCACCGATACCAGCAGCTAGTAATGCTAGATGCAGGGCGCTAGTACCTGTATTGACAGCAATACCATAATCTGCATTGCAGTAAGTGGCAAACTCTTCTTCTAAGGCTTTAACTTCATTGCCCAAGATGAATTGGGTACTTTCGAGAACTTTTAAAACTGCGGTATCAATTTCGTTTTTGATGCTCAAGTACTGAGCTTTTAAATCTACAAATGGAATCAAGCTGCTACCTCTGCTAAATTTAGTTCAATTAATTTGCCTTGTTGCTTCAAAGACTGGGTTGCAGCTTCGAGAATTCTCACTACCCGCAATCCTGCTTCTCCATCAGTCAGTGGGCGATCGCCTTTTTGAATACAATCAATGAAGTGCAATCCTTCTGTCTTCAGCGCCTCTGTAACATCCAACTTGGGCGACCACATATCCCCTGTGCGATAACCAATCATCATCTGGTACACGCTTTCAGCATTGCCGTTGACTGTAATACCCTTGTCGTAAATCTTCAGTTTCTCACTTGGTTCTAAGTCATCGTAAACAATCATCTGTTGACTACCACCAATCAATGTGCGGCGGATTTTCACTGGCGCCAACCAATTGACATTGATGTGAGCAATGAGATTTTTATCAAAGAATAAGGTCAAGTAGGCAAGATTTTCTGGTTCTCCAGGAACGTGACTGACGCCTGTGGCTGAGACAGCATAAGGCTGGGATGGCAGTACGTAGTTCATTATCGATAAATCGTGGACTGCCAAATCCCAAATGACATTCACATCATGCTGAAAAAGCCCCAGGTTGACGCGTACAGAATCATAGTAGTAAATGTCGCCCAGAGAATTTGTGGCAATTAAATCGTGCATTTTGCGTACAGCACCCGTGTAAACAAAGGTGTGATCCACCATTAACACTAGGTTGCGTTTTTCTGCCTCTTCAATCAGCCGCATTGCTTGTTCGGAGGTAGTTGTCATTGGTTTCTCTACCAACACATGTTTGCCAGCTTGCAATGCAGCTAAAGCTAATTCAAAGTGAGTTGAAACTGGTGTGGCGATCGCTACCGCGTCAATCTTAGGATCTGTAAATATATCTCGACAATCTTGAGTAACTTGGATAGCGGGATATCGAGCTTCTACTTTTGCCAGCAGTTCTGGTTTAAAGTCGCTGACTGTTTTTACCTGAACTCCTGGCATTTCGACAAAATTTCTTACTAAATTCGGCCCCCAATAACCATAGCCTATGATACCGATATTAATCATGTTTTCCGTTGCTTTTAATTAATCAAAATTTATTGTCACTGTTAACCACTGCCACAAAAATGTAGCAATAATTGATAGTTGAATCGCAATTTATTTGCGATTCAATCTAAAAAGCTTTATCTTTGCAAAACTTCAGAATTCGCCCAGAAGTTACCTAATTTATGTAAAAAACTGAATTTGTTCAAACAACAGACAAGCAAAAATTTCACAAACTACTAGCTGAAATTTGCAAATTATGGCTGCGCTCGCGTACATCCCCTATAACGCGAGCGGGGACTCCAACTACAATTGCATAATCAGGAACATCGCGAGTTACTGTTGCTCCAGAACCGACGATGGCTTTTTCACCAATAGTTACCCCTGGCAGGATGGTAGCGTTACTACCAATAGATGCACAACGCTTCACTAAAGTCTTGATTGTATACCAGTCATCATCTGTTTTTAAACTACCATCTTCATTGGTTGCGCGGGGATAAAGGTCATTAGTAAACATGACTCCATGACCAATAAAGACTTCATCCTCTAGGACAACGCCTTCACACAAAAAACTGTGGGATGAAATTTTACACCGACTGCCAATGATCACATCTTTCTGAATTTCGATAAATGTACCAATTTTGGTGTCATCGCCAATAATACAACCGTAAAGGTTCACAAGTTCGGGATGAAAAATTTTTACATTTTTGCCTAACTGGACATTATTATTTATTGGCATAATTTCTTATATTTTGAAATCACTAGGAATTTTAATGAGATTTTCTTTAAATTAAGTAACTTGCCAAATTGCATCTTCTATATAAGTAGACTCATCTGGTTGATACGGATCGTCTGGTCGCTCCATACTGGGCGTTAAAATCTCAAACGGACAAATGTCTCTTAAGTTTTCAAGCAAAATTCCGCTATGAGCGCCATGACCCAACCAAGTTCTTAAGGTGTAGGAACCCATATACAGCCTAAATTTGGCAACCTCACACCGAACAATAAATGTTCCTTTCTCCCAGCAAAATGGAGCTTGATGAGCTTCAAAAAAATAGAAGGCACAAATAGGTTGTTCAAAAGCGCTGATAACTTGAAAGGAAAAACGCAAGTTTTCGTGAGGGTTAGTGATGTGAAGTGCAAATTCAAAAGTTATTGGCTTGCCCCAATCGTGAAGTCCATATTCCTGAGAAGTGTGGACTTTTGCCCAAGCTATGTGGTTGCCAGTTTTTTTGGTAGGAGCTTGGTAATAACCTTGTGACTCAGAATTATCTTTTTGTCCGGCTAGATATAATTGCACAGCTTTGCTAGTATCACCATCAAACTGAACGCTACCTTTAGAAAGTAGTATGCAACGTTTGGTGAGTTGAGCGATCGCTTGCATACTATGACTGACAAATAAAACTGTTCGTCCTTCTTTAGTCCCGACATCACCCATTTTGCCTAAGCACTTCTTCTGAAATGCTGAGTCACCCACAGCCAAGACTTCATCGACAATTAAAATCTCTGGCTCTAAATGGGCAGCCACGGAAAAGGCAAGGCGGACATACATTCCTGAAGAATATCGTTTGACTGGGGTATCCAAAAACTTTTCAACCTCAGCAAAGGCAACTATTTCATCAAATTTCTTTTGAATTTCGACTCTACTCATCCCCAAAACGGAACCGTTGAGATAAATGTTTTCTCGTCCCGTCAGTTCTGGATGAAATCCCGTTCCTACTTCTAGTAAGCTTGCTACACGACCTTTGATGGCAACGCGTCCCCTAGTCGGTTCGGTAATCCGGCTAAGAACTTTCAACAGCGTGGATTTACCGGCGCCATTGCGGCCAATAACACCAATGGCTTCACCCTGCTTAATTTCAAAGGAAACATCTTTTAATGCCCAAAATTCTTCCCGCGTTGGGTTGGGCATTTTTTTGCTGCCAGGTTTGATAAATTTCTTGGCAACAGATTTAGCACTATCAGCAATTACATCTCGTAGTGCCGTGTAGCGAATTCCTCCCTCTTGCTGGTGAGCGATAATATATTTTTTGCTTAAATTTTCTACACTAATCATATTTTCAGGCATCTGCACAGATCCTTGCTAAATTACGTCAGCAAATGTCCGTTCCATTTTGCGGAAGTACCAAATGCCACTCACTAATAACAGGGCAACTAATCCTAGAGACAGCGCAAATCCAGTCCAGTAAAGTTTAGATTCTCCCCCCAAGATTGCCCAGCGAAAGCCATCAATTACCCCTACCATTGGGTTCAAATAGTAAACTAAACGCCATTGCTCAGGCACAATACTGCTACTAAAACCAACGGGTGATATGTATAAGCCAAACTGGACAATAAATGGCACAATGTAGCGAAAATCTCGATATTCCACATTCAAGGCTGCCAACCACAAACCGACTCCTAGTGAGGCAGCAAACGCAATGCTAATAAATAACGGTAAGGATAATATCCGCCAGCTAGGAACAAAATTATACCAAGCCATCAGCCCTAAGAGAATCATCCCAGAAATCAGGAAGTCCACAAAGCTAACAATCACTGAACTAGCAGGCACAATCAGCCGGGGAAAGTACACTTTAGAAATCAAGTTGGCATTACTAATTAGGCTGTTACTACACTCACTTAGGGCACTGGCAAAAAATTGCCAAGGTAGCAAGGCAGCAAACACCAATATTGGATAAGGTGCTGTTCCCTCTGAAGGTAATTTTGCTATTTTTCCGAAGATGACGCTGAAAACGAGCATCGTTAAAAATGGTCGAATCAGTGCCCAAAGCATACCAATTGCTGTTTGCTTGTAGCGTACTAAAATATCACGCCAAGACAGAAAATAAAATAGCTCTCGATAACGCCATAGGTCTTTCCAATATTGCTGCTCTGTTTGTCCAGCTTCAATTATTAACTCTCGCTCTGACGTAATTTTTTTACTACTCATATATATTGATTAAAGACCACGCTTTTGAGCGTTAATTGACAAACTGAAAATCTTTCATGCTGCGATAATTTAGCACCTTTGCCTGCCTGCGAGTGAATTCTCCCACGGAGGGGTTTCCCTGGGGATCGATCGCTCCTGTTACCTGTTGCCAAAGTTCTTGCGGCGCTACAGAAACTTTATAGCTGCCCTGGTCTGACTTGCAGACGTGATACCAATTTGTCTGCTGGCACTGTTCGCACCAAAAGGCCTCTAACCACTCTCCCTCTAGAGAAACCGCGGTTTGATTGGCTACTAGCATCAACGCACTGCGGCGACTCATACCCCGCTGCTGCAACTGTCCTGCTTTATCAGCAAACAATTGATATTTTTGACTCCTACTTTCTAGGTAGCAACCATGATTTGGACAGTAGATAGCTCGCCGTTTTGAACGTTTCCGATTTCGATCACACCTTCTCTGCAATTCGACCCCCCACTTGAATAAATACACAACAAATTCTGGAAGGTTACGTTGGAGGAACTGAGATCAAAAAGACCATCAAAGCTCATCTCCTCAAGTTACAAACTAAATACTATTTAATTAAAGTAAGCTGATTCAAAAAGATTATTAAATCGTGAATTTGTTTTTTGTAATGTGGCAACAGGTTTAACCTTGTTTTTAGACAAGAATATTGATTGCCTATTTTTGTTTAATTAAGCGATCGTTTATCACTGTCAATCTGTCTTAGAGCATAACATACTCTGGTGACTTCATATTATCTTAATCAAACTCATCACAATCCAAACACAAAACTATTTTTGGCATTACATTATGTGGACAATTTTAAGCAAGAAAATAAGTAAGACTAATAAATCATTTATTGTTTATAAGTCTAACTGTTAGCTATTAGTATGAGTTGATTGTAAAAATTATTTTCTAGTTCAATTACGCATTAAACACAACCCTCCGAAAAGTAAATTTTTATTGAATATGCAAGAGTTTTATTTAAGCAAGGTGTCGATCTAGCTTAAATAAAAAGGTAAATGTTTCTGGTAAAACAGTACTTTGTACTTTGCCTATTGTGCCAGTGTTTCAATATTGAGAAAGTACTGCCAAACTCAAAAGATGATGGCAAATCTTACCATCAAGTCGGGAGCTTGGACTGACCCTGCTAATAGGGTTTCACTGGTAGCAACAGGAGCAAAGGACAAAGGAGAATACTTTGCACCGTGGATTTTTGAGGATTGGTATGAGGCTAAAGGCCTTTGCAGCCTACACCAATCTGTATCGATTATTTCTTCAAAAACTATTTTGTATGGCTTTGAGACATAGCGATCGCATCATCAGATAAGATTGCTTGCTGCAAAACATCAAGGTATTGTTGAGAGATAATCTTGGGTGTGAAGTGCGATCGCAAGTATTGACGGCCTGATTTGCCCATACGCTCTCCCAATTGGGGATCGCGACTGAGTAAGCGAATAAATTGAGCTAAAGCATGACTATCTCCGTTGTCAAATGTGCCACCGCACTCAGCTTCAGCAACCAATTCTCTCAAGTATGAATACTCCGAACAAATCACTGCTATCGGTCGTCCCGATGCTAAAGCTGAGTAAAGCTTGCTAGGAACGACTAAACTCTCGGTGGATGCGTCTACACTAACTAGTGAAAGATCGCAAGCCGTTAATGAATAAGGAAGCACTTTTTTGTCTTGATATGGCAAAAATGTAAAATTCAAGAGTCCTAATTCATTGACTTGTTGAATCAATTCATCGCGTTTAGCTCCACCACCAATGCAGACAAATTGAATTGGTTCATCTTGCAGTTCTTGAGCAGCTTCGAGGATAGTTGCCATATCATGGCAGCGTCCCATATTCCCAGAGTAGAGTACGGTAAATTTGTCTACTAGCTTATGCTTCAAGGCAAACCAATTTTCTTCCTTGGCAATTGGCACAATTAATTCCGGGTTCGCCCAACTGTGGATTACTGAAATTTTATCGGCTACTTGGGGGCAGTGTGCTACTACTTGCTGTTTCATAGCTGGACTAAGAACCACAATTCCCTTGGCGTTTAGCCAAACCTGTCTGTTAATGCCACGCCATAACTTTGCTATCCAATTATCCTTTGAGATCACTCCCAAAGCGATCGCAATATCGGGATAAAGGTCATAGAGAATGCAAACATAGGGAATTTTAAACAACAAATAGCCCAGATATCCGATGACGGGCAAAAATGGTGGAGCTGTAGTTACCAACAATACATTGCTACGCCGCCAAGCTTTGAGTAGATAGAGTGCAGAACGTAAGGTATATAAGATCCCATTGACAGCTTTACCACGAATTCGCCCCGGCCAAAGTTGGGCTGTGCGCGATCGTTGAACTCGGATTTTACCCATACGTTCAACCGGTAAAGCAGCCGTATGAGAGTCAAATGCATATCCTGGCTGACTTGTAAAAACCTCAATATCAACTCCTTGCTGTCCCAATTGTTTCACCAGTTCCTCAATCAACTGTCCCGTAGGAGCATAGTCTGGTGGAAAAAACTGTGTGATCGCAGACAATTTGATAGATTGCTGGGTTTTTAGAGAATAGTCATTTTTGACATCTATCCGTGTAGAAATGGATTGCAAAAGCTTTTGATTAATCCATTTATTCAGTTTCATCAGTTGTATCCTGTCTTATAAATCTTGTTAAATACACTACTGAAATGCTCAAGCCATTAATTACACACAAAACTTGTCTTAATTAAGAAATATTTTAATTTGCTTAAAGCAAGTTGATTAATTTACTGGTATACATAGAGCCTCTTAATAAGCTGATGTATACAGACATATATACGTTAACGCAGTGCTAATTTTAGCCGCTTAAGTATGTCTATATCTATACATATACTTTTTAACTTGTATACACTATCTTTTGGGAACACGAGAACACAACAAAAAGCAAAAGTCTAAATCGCTACCCTTATATTAGACATGTAATATTACTTTACAACAACGTCTTTTACAGGTTTCTAAGCAACTTTACTTGATGTCTAGATAACTCTAAAAGCTACTATGCACTGGTTTAACCGAAAAAATAAAGGGTCTGCGGTCATTGGGTTTAGGATGTTTTGGTTTACTTAATTGCAATTTGGGTTAGCAATATTTTTTACATATAAGTATTGAGTATTGTTTGAGATTCAATACTTTATTTTACATGTAACTTCCTACAAGAATACCATGACAAAAAAATGTTTCAAATCTACTGAGACACTTTACAAAAAATTTATGTTTTGACAATTTAGATAAACAAAGACTTCACAAACTAGTTAATTTGTTGTAAGCAAATCTTGATACGTAAAAATTTGTATATTCCTTCGATCTAAGTAGTCAGTTTTGCGATGTTACTGGTAAGACAAGCATCAAGTTTTTTGGGGCTGAAGTAGTCTAGAAACTTAAATTAGTATTAAATTTTACTCAAATAAAAGATAGCATAGTTTTGAGAATAACAATTGGCAACTGACACAACGACATTTAAATTACTTTGGCTACAATTGATGTCAAAGATTTGTCACGTGCTTTATGCAAAGGACACTTTGGCATAATTGAAGATTCATTTTGAGTTCAGCTACGATATGGAACTAAAAAAATGTATACTTAAAAACAAAGATTTTGTGATCGTTGCTTACTCAGCGAGAATCTGAGAGAGTGAAAAACCTAAAATTATAACAATTGAAATCTAAGTAAGCGTTACCATAATAGAGGGTCAAAACTAAGCTAAAAGATGCATTGATATTTAAAAGTTATCAAAATCTTGATTTCTGCCTCCCATTGATGACGGACTATACTAAGCAGTTTGCTAATTTGGGAGCTAATAATAAAACTTTGCATACTTGTTCCTTTAACTCGGAAGTGCCAAAGCTGTTATACACATTTTTTGTAACGTAAATTAATTAAGTATTTTTAAATAGATGGAGAATCATTCTTCTGAATCATCAAGTTATGGCCAGAATACGAACTCTTTACCGCCATTTCTTCAGTCTCAACCTTTACCGTGGTCACAAGAGGAAGCAAATGATTCGAGTTTCGCACAAATTCTGAGTGTTATACGGCGACGAGCGCTAGTCGTTGCTGGGGTAAGTATTACTGTAATGACAGTTGTTTTTGTCAATTTGATGCTAAATCGAGAGCTACCAGTCTATGAAGGCAACTTTCGCCTGTTAGTGGAGCCTGTAAATGATGACTCCAAAGCAGTGGATATTGTCAAAGACCCGAATGCAAACAAATCTGGTTTAGATTATCAAAGTCAAATTGAGGTTCTCAAAAGCCCTGAATTAATGGGAGAGATTGTAAAGCACTTACAAACTACCTATCAAGATATAAGCTACAGTTCGCTGATTGCAGATTTGACGATTTCTCGGTTTGGTGAAACCAAGATTATAGAAGTTCGTTATCGGAGTCACGATCCAAAGCAAGTTAAAATTGTACTCGACCAAATTGCTGAGGATTATCTAGATTATAGCCGAGAAAGGCGACAAACCAAGTTACGTCAAGGAATTCAATTCGTAGAAAAACAGCTGCCATCTATTCAAAATCGAGTCGATCAGCTTCAGAAAGAGCTGCAAACATTCCGACAAAAGTACGACTTTGTTGACCCAGAAATCCAGTCCGAACAAGTTGCGAGTCGAATCAGCAGTTTATCTGGGGAACGAGAAACCGTCAATCGGCAATTGGCAGAGGCTCGCGCCAATTTATCTTTTCTACAGGGTAAAGATGGCCAGGTGGCAACCCTCAAGGATGCTCCTTTGTATCAACAGTTGTTGGGTCAATTACAGCAACTAGACGTTCAAATCGCTACAGAGTCAACTCGTTTGCAAGATAGTAACCCAACTCTCCAAACATTGAAGCAGAAACGAGCAATGTTGTTACCATTGCTCAATAAAGAAGCACAACGTTTTCTGGGTACAAAAATAGCAGAAGTAACGACTCAGATTCAAGCTCTAGAAGTGCAAAGCCAAGAACTTGCTAAAGTAGAGCAAAAACTTGAACTACAGCGCAAGCAATGGCCAATTTTGGCACGACAATACACTGAACTACAGCGAAAATTACAGGTCGCCACTGAGAGTTTGAATCGTTTTTTATCTACTCGCGAAAATCTGCAAATTCAGATATCTCAGACAGAACTTGGTTGGCAGTTACTTGAGGCACCAAGTGAGCCGAAGGTTCCGATCTCTGATTCGAGCATCAAACGTTATTTAATACCAGGACTGTTTGGGAGTATAGCCTTAGCAATTGGTCTAGCCTTACTCCTAGAAAAGTTTGATAAGACATACCATAGCATTCAGGCACTTAAAGAAGAAGTTAAACTACCGTTATTAGGAAATATTCCATTTGAAAAACAAGTCGAAAGTACTCAAAAATACACAGCTACGGGGAAAGTTTCCATTATAAAAATACCAAGTCCAATTTTTAAAAGTATTTCTGGCTTAGGTGTGTTGAGAAAAAAAGATCGTAGCAGCCATCGGGCAAAATTTTTAGAAGCTTTGCAGATGCTTTATACAAATCTTCAATTGCTCAGTGGCGATCGCTCTACTACTTCTCTAATTATTACCTCAGCTATGGATGGTGATGGTAAATCCACTATCGCCTTCCATCTAGCTCAAATAGCTACAGAAATGGGGCAACGAGTACTACTTGTAGATGCTGATTTACGCCAACCCAACATTCACACCTTATCAAATTTAAATAACTCACGGGGATTAAGCGATCTAATCTCGACAAACGCACCGATGAGTGAGGCGATCAGACAGCTACCCTCAATGAATGGACTATCTGTAATCACTGCTGGGCCAATAACGCCCGATCCGATAAAGCTTTTCTCATCTGAAAAGATGAAGCGATTAATGATAGATTTTCATCATACCTTTGACTTAGTGATTTATGACGCTCCCCCTGTGTTAGAACTAGCTGATGTTAGCCTGCTGGCACCCCATATTGATGGCATATTGCTAGTAGTAAGAATTGACAAAACTCATTCATCAATGCTCAAGCGAACTTTAGAGCATCTAAAAACTTACCGGATGAATGTCTTAGGTATGGTTAGTAACGGTCAGAGCAATATCAACGGTGATTAACCCAAGTTATACCAGCAAAATAGGAAGGAAGCTACGCAATTCTCAATTAACAAATTCAAATTGTATTTAGGTTTGAAAGTTTGAATCTGTTGGTGAATTTTAGAGAATTGGTATTCCTGGTTAGCCATTTAGGTGGTTTAAGACTAACTATTAAGTAATTAGTATGCTAAATCAACGTCAGTTCCAGGGATGGCCCCAATCCTCATTTACTGGGAGAATTGGGGAGAGAACATGTTATGGCGTTCAATATATCCCTGATAAATTCCCCTGCCAAAATTAGCCGCCAATAGTTTTGCGTTCAGTTACAGAAGGTGCGGCAGAACCATTGCCTTGTGTCTGTCCAACGTTCGGCGTACCATGTAGCCGGAGGTCGGGCTGGGGTGGTTGTGGTTCTGGCCCCAGTGGTTGGGGATTTGCCACATATTGGAATTCACCTTTGCCATCTATCGATGGGCCTTTCGCCCAGCGACCTTCGGCGCTTTCGGTTCCTTCAGAATGATTCCAGAACTGATAAGAAAACTCGCGTTTCTCCAAGTCTAATGGGAAGGAACTAGGAACTGGAGTCTTTTCCAGTCCAGAACTTTCTAAATCTTCAATAGCTGCTAACCACAGGTTTTGATGCATCGTATCGCGGGCGATCATGAAGCTTAAGGTATCTTTCACACCAGGATCGTTGGTCATTTCATATAGTCGTATTGCCTGCAAACGTCCTTGACTTTCTGCATGGAGATTAGAGCGAAAGTCTGCCAACAGGTTACCACTAGAAACAATAAAGCGACCGTTCCAAGGATAGCCAACGCTATCAGATGGTGTAGCACCCAAACCAGAGACAATAGCATGTTGGGGGTTCATGGCCGCAGCCATAATCGCATCTCGTGGATTACTACCACCCATCACTGCACCCACAACCGCATCTTTTACACTTTCTTCTTGCATTGTCAGCGGCGCTTTGTCTAAAAGATGGGCAATCATTGTAGCCAGCATCTCAATGTGGCCGATTTCCTCAGTACCAACATCTAGCAGCATATCCCGGTACTTGGCAGGCCCTCGACAATTCCAGCCCTGAAAGAGGTACTGCATCATCACAGTCATTTCACCAAAAGTCCCGCCAATGAGTTCTTGAATTTTCATTGCATAGACTGCATCTGGTTTTTCTGGTGGCTTAAAGTACTGTAGTTTCTTGGTGTGATAAAACATTTAGATTCCTTTTTAATTGCAGATAATAGAAACACAAAATCAAATTATTGCCGAACTTTTATCCAATATTTGTGTTGCCTGTATTTCTCTAGGAAACTAAGTAAATGCTCGATATTCATCAGCCTCTAGTCTGATAAAAATGTGACAGAATTTCAGTAAATTTAAAACTATAGATACATATAAAAAACACAGATAAAAAATTATCTGTGTTTAGTGGCGTTATTAATTTAATGTATCAAAATCATTGTAAAGAGTTCCGATTGTAATGTCTCGAAATTTGGATTACTACAACAATTCAGCAGCGCCTGTTTATCTAAAGTTTGATTTTCGATTTCTAATTTTCATCCCGCCCATGAACTTGAGCAGGGGGGCTTGTTGCTTCAACAGCAGTGAATGGTTCTAGAATTTTATATGTGTGGCTAGCTCCTTTTGGTACTACCCAAGAACTCCCCGGCTCTAGTAAGATATTTTGTCCTTCAATGTGTAATTCTGCACGACCATTGATTACATAACCAACAGTTTCATATTCCCGTGCGGTTGGCTCTTTAGGTTCATTTGGTTGCTCATTCTCCCACAAACGCATGGAAATACTTTTGCCAGATGCCAGATATTTTAGACCTAGTTGACCTTTAGGGGAATAAGCAGAGTCTATTTTTGTAACGGTTTTATCAGGCATATTTTTTCCCTTCAATAATTTATGGTGTCTCTATCTCAGGACTTACGCAATATGTGACTGAAAACCTTATTATTGCGTAGGGGTAATTCATGAATTACCCCTACTTTCGTTATCTTTTGCGTAAGTCCTGTATCTGATTTGTGAATCTATAAAGTAGGCAATAGACAATATAAAATTGCCTATTGCCTACTCTACCCTTACCTAAGGTGTAGATGCTTTTTTCACACAATCAAATCAGTATTGATATGTGAGTCAAAAATTAGACTGAAGACTTGCTAAAATTCTAGTCTGCGTCTCTAACTGGTGTGTTAGGAGAATATTGGTAATAGCCTTGTGTATCTCTCTGGGATCGGCTAGTTTTGTCTGCGGCTTTGTTTTTTGTAGAATCAAAAAACTCTTTTGTAGCTCGTGGAGTTTCTTCATCCAAGTTTAACTTTTGGCGGACATTATCAACAGCATTTTTTATCTTGTTCTGGCTGTTTCCGATTTGATTATCGTTTCTAATGTCACCTTGACCGTCTGGTACACCTTTATAATAAGTGCCTTCTGGAGTGATAACATCAGCTTGTGCTACATTACCGTAGCTAAAAGCTTGACCGAGCAAAAACATAAATCCTACCAGAAAGACCACAATCATCTGACGGATACGAATATTTTTTAGCGAAGAGATCAGTCGATTCATAAAAATCCTCATTACATTTATGTAGCGGGTAAAATTCACAAAACTGAATGAATATTTGCCATTCAATATTTGAGAACGATTTGGAGCTAGTTGTCTTTCTTTGAAGAGGCAAAAGCCCCTATATCTGCATTTCCAGATTATTCTGAGAAACGAGATTTGAAGAAAGTCTGTTTTGTAGGGAAGCATAGCGGTGCTTCTCTACTAACGATTATCTACATCGATACAGCAGCACCTGTAGTTGGTTTGGGAGGCTGAATTTGAGAAGCTGTTCGCGCTCGATACAACTCTAGTAGTCGCTGTTCGTATTTCAATAAATCGCGGTAAATTTCTTTAAAAATAGCAGTTGCTACTGGATCGGTATACATTGCACACAAATTGCCAATATCACCAATACCCGTTTGCACATCTCCCAAAGCAGAACGTAATTGATAGATGTCGTCACTTCCTGTTAGGGCGCTTTTAACTTTGGCGTACTGATTAGCGATATTTGCCCCTAAAGAAGGCTTTTCACCTAATGCTTGAAGATAGGTTTCTAATTTTTGAATATGGCGTTGTTTGTTACCAATTATATCTTGGAAAACTGATTTTATTTCAGCATCAGATTCTTTTTCTGCGTATTTTTCTAAAGCTTCCAGCGAATAACGTTCTCCTGCAAGGGCAGTATTTAAACCTCTGCCGATTTCAGTTTTTGTTGAGCCACTCCAAGCATCGGCTAGTTTCCACCATTGGGCAGTTGTATCTTTTTCATTTGGTAGTGCAACATCTTTGCCACCATAACCCAACCGACTCAAAATGGCTGTGGTGAAAATTGCCAAGTCTCCAGGTTCGCGAGATGTAATTAAATTTCCATCTACTATTAAAGGTTCATCTAAATAATTTGCACCTGCATTAGTGATGTCTTTGCTAATAGCACTAAAGCCAGTAAGTTTTTTACCTTTAATTAAGTCGCCTTCAATCAAAACTTGTGGCCCGTGGCAAACCGCAGCAACTAATTTTCCTTGTTGTACAGCTTCTTGTACGAAGCGTACTGTATTGGGGTTGCGTCGCATTCTGTCGGGAGCCATACCGCCGGGAATTACTACTGCATCGAATTCGGCTGCGATCGCTTCTGTTGTTGTACCATCAGCTTGGATGCTTAATTTACCGCGTTTACCCTTATACTTTTCATTCATCCGGGAACCAAGGACTACTACCTCCATTCCCGCTTGTTTTAGACCATTATAAGGAACTATAAATTCTACATCCTCTACCGCTTGTTCAATGAGGATAGCAACTTTTTTATTACCAAAATGATTGTTATTCTGAGCCATAGTATGGTATTACCTGTTTATTTCTAGTATTTAACTAGCTAGTATTTTCATTGAAAAGAACAATTAAACAACTAGGATTTCTCCCTTATATAATGTTTGTTTAAATTGTCCGCTATGCAGGTACTTCGCCTGTTGGTGAAGTAGCAAACAATTCTTCATAATCATGAGACAAATGGGCATGAAGAGCAGCAAATGTGTGTGGATTTATAGCGTTTTGCAACACTGCAAATACAGCCCGGACATGAATCGCAGTCGTAGTTGGTTCTATATTTTCTTTTTGGCTCGCACGGACAATAAATTCTTGCAAGTTGAAAGAACGATCGCCATTTAGTTTTTGTCCTCGCAAATAATCGCCTAGTTGTTGAGGTAGGTTTGCAGCTAATCCTTCTGCCTCATCACTAGCTATCCGTTCTTTAAGAGTTTCTAATGTGGCACGGGTAGCGCGTTCTGCTTCTTCGCGAGAATCTGATTGAGCCAAGGTTTGTACATGTGTAATAAACTCGTTGTATTCCACTTTGCTACCTCCGTCGTGCAAAATAATTGAATGTATTATTGTTTAGCATTCAGGTAGTTAACAACATAAAAATGGGTAAATAAAATTCTATTTTTTGACTAATAAAAAATAGTTACGAGCGAGAAGTTCACTATCGAATAATTTCGGTTTTATAACTCCTAACTCATAACTAAAAACTTCAACTACAAGTTGCTTGACCATGAATTGATATTTCCAATTTACGCTGCGATCGCTAGTTTAGCTTCGTACTAAGGGGATAGATTATTTTACGACTAAAGCCATACATCTTTAGTAAGACAAAATTTTTCCGATAAAACGTTATTGTAAGAGTGCAGAAAATAAGTAGTAATATGGCAAAAAAAAATCACAATGACGAAATAAAAACTGATGATTTGCCGCAAGAAATTACTGAATCTTACGGTACTGGTGTGAAAGACCTGCCAGGGTACAATATTGGTGGGCGATCGCTGCGAGATGAAAGACGCGAGTACACAGAAACTAGCCCCGAACTCACTGGTGGCGATGTTGATGCTTATTGGCAGGATGCAGATGCAGTTGGAGATGAAGCTGTTGGCGGTACTGTTGCAACTCCCGATCAAAGCGTCACTGAAGATATAGAAGCAGCAGTGGGTCTGGAAATGGACGATTTCTCTTTTCTGCGTACCAATGACATTTTAGAGGAACGCGACGATCGCCGTTGGGAGTTAGATCCCAAGTCTTCCGAAGATTATCAACAACGGCGAGAGTAAATTGGGCATGGGGTATGGGGCATGGGGCAAAGGGGAAAGGGGAAAGGCGAAAAGAAAGATCCCTCCTTTTACCTTTTCCCTTTTACCTTTCCCCAAGGCGTTGCCATCTCCCCATCTCCCCAGTCCCCTCTACTTACTCTTCCTGCACATCAATCCAGATACTACCTTCTTCCACACGAATTGGAAAAACTGGCAATGTTTTTTCCTGGGAAATCAAAGAGAATACTTTACCTACACCAGGTGGCCAGGGACACCATTCTTTTACCTCCCCAGTACTTAGATCGAAACTACTGCGATGGAAAGAACAAACAATCGCATTATCTTCAGTGATTTTTGCGCTTTTCAGCGGTAATTTTAAGTGGGGGCAGATGCCATCTACGGCATAAAGCTGATTTTCGTGATTTAAAAGTAGGATTTTTCGGTTGCCAACTTTTACCACTTGTCGCGCACCCGGCGACAGTGCTTCGGCAGCAAGAACTTTAGTCCAGCTCATTAGGCTCTCCTTTCCTAACAGATCTGCTTTTAGTTTCTCGCAATTGTGACCAGTGCGATCGCTTTTTAGGAATCAGAAGGCGGGAGTGGAGAGTGAGAAGAAGACTCAAACCCAAGGTTTTGATTCACAGCATAAGCAGTATCTGGATAGTCGCTAAATACCCCATCAATACCTAATTTGAAAAATAGCTCATATTCTCCTTGGGGGTTTCCTTGAAAATCCAATGGTAAAAAGTGGTCTTCATTGCGGAAAGTCCAAGCATGAACGAGCAAACCAGATGCATGAGCATTGATAATTAAAGATGTTGGTGAGAGCAATTTACCGATGCTGTCTCTGGAAACTAAGAGGTTTTTATGAATTCCGATCGCCTGTGCATATTTAGCAATTTTTTCTAAACCTGAAGTCGTTATTAAATCTGTGTAGGTACTACCATTGCTACTAACTACAAAATCATAAGGTTTACCAGTATTATTCACCAATTGCACCAGAGGCAAATCAGTTTTTGTAGATAAATCTTGCAAATTACTCACTTCAAAAGACTGAATGAAAACAGGTGCATTAGCTCCTTGATAACCGTTTGCACTTAAAGTTGTTAATAGGGGTTTTTCTAGGGGCAACCCAATAGATTTAAAATAGCTTGGGTGCTTAGTTTCGGGATAAATTCCGATCTTACGATTAATTTCGGCGCTTTTCTTTTTCACTAAATCGATGATTTCTTGAAATGTGGGAATTTCAAATAATCCATTATAAAAAATATTTTGTGGACGCAGTTGGGGAATTCGCTCTTTAGCTCGTAATGTTTTCAATTCTCCAAGAGTAAAGTCTTCAGTAAACCAACCTGTTTTTGATTCTCCATCAATTATTTTGGTGGTTTTACGGCGAGCAAATTCTGTATGTCTTGCAACATCAGTAGTTTCAGAAATTTCATTTTCGTGACGAGCAATTAAAACACCGTCTTTTGTAGAAACTAAATCTGGTTCAATATAATCAGCCCCTAGTGCGATCGCTAATTCATAAGCCGCTAGAGTATGTTCTGGACGATAGCCGCTAGCGCCTCGATGTGCAATGATAATTGGGGGTTTGCCTGTGAATGTTTTTGTCACCTCAGTTTCAAAATCTTAATTTTTTTGAGATCGAGTTATCACAGCGTTTTTCAGGTAGTAAATGAAGTACACGGGTAGGGGCTTTACAGCTGTCATTGGTGTCAACTTAAAGTGAAACCCTCATAGAAAGGTGATGAGCGAGTTCTACTCATTTAGCATCAAGATCGGCGTTATCCCACCCGGATTTTGTCTAAAGCCAATCTAAAGCCAAAATCGCCCCTCCCCTTGCTAAGGGGAGGGGTTGGGGGTGGGGTAAAACGATTGTGGGGCTACAGTTTAAGCTTAAGTTGACACCAATAACAGCTGTAAGCCCCTACTACGAACCGTACCTCACCAACTTGCAATCTGCTGTATGTAATTTTTAATTCCCAATTAATTTCAAGCATTCCCAACTTTATTAGTTACAGCAAATTGCCATCACAAGCCTAATTTAGACATTTTTATCCTTCACTCTACACTCCTTATTCTCCCAAACTAGTTACATCACTATGTGCAAATTTAAGATTTCAAAATTTATTTATTACTCCTAAATCTATATATCTTGACATACCGCAAACTTTCCTCATTTTCTAAAGTATATAACTGGCTCATTTGCGTTTTAAACTTATTTTTTAATTCCCAGTAAAACTCGCGATTAATTATCAAAAATACTGTCTTTGCATTATTGGTAGCTGTATTAATTTTTTCTCCTAAATCTTTTCCTTTTACTGTTTTGAGAATATATGGCGGTATATATAAAGTCGATGAATCTCCATAATATTTGAATAATCTAATCTGTCCTAAGAGTAATACAGATTTTGCAGATGCATCTCGATTTTTTATTAAATACTGAACTGCCGAGCGATAGTCATCTTTTCCATATATTGGATCTAAATAGTAATTAAAGTTGGAATAAACATTCATAATTACCAGACAAATAGTAGCTATTTGGGCAAATTTAGATACTATATCTATTTGACTTTGACCTTCATTTTGAGCTTGGTAATTATGTAAAAATGCTGACGGTATCAAAATAAAAAGTGGAATACATAAATAAAAAGAATGACGCGGTAACCAATTAATTTTAGTAAAAATAGCAAATACCAAATTTAGTAAAAATGATGAAGTCAAAATTAATGTAAAGAAATAGTCAGCACGTTGATACTTTCTTTTCTTTGACTGCCTTAATAAACTCTTCACCAAAGCTATAATAATTACAGTAATGACAATAAAAAATATTAGGAAATGAGGCCAGTAACCAAGTAAAATGTCTATTTTATTATCACCGCGTAATTCTTCCAATGGGGGGCCATAGGATGTGCCGACTAATATACCGTAGATCACAAACATAATATTCTGAATTATGGGCAACCCAGTACGAGTAACTGCTGTAGCTGTTGGATCTGATGCAGCGGGCGAAGACAAATAGAACCAAATCATTGGTAAGGAAAAAATTACTGAAGGTATCAACCATCTGAGCCATTCTTTGAAGTTTCTATAAACGATAGCATGAGATATATAAAATGCTGATGTAAACATCACTGTTAAGACACTGCCAAAAGTTGCTATAGCAGTAAAAATCCCGAAAAACACTTGTGAAATAATCTTGTTATTTTTCTCATCTTTGAGAGAATTGCTAAAAAAATATATCTGAAGCGAAGCTATGAATATTAATAATGAGTAGGGTCTAGCATCTTGGCTATAGAATACGCTAAAAGAACTCACTGCTAAGATAAGGGAAGACCAAAATGCATGTTTTTTGCCATAAATATTTAGGCAAGTAAAGTATACAATAATGACTGAACCCACTCCCAACAAAGCTGAGAGCGATCTAATGGCAAATTCACTCTCACCAAAAAACGAACGCCAATAGAATAATATTAAGTAGTAAAGTGGTTGGTATTTATCACCAGCTTCTCGATTTACAATTTTATGAAAGTTTTCTTGCAAACTTGTAGCATCAGATAAAGCTAGGCTCCAGCCTTCATCAAACCAGAGACTTTGATTTTGCAATAAAAAGAAACGGGTAAAGATACTAATTGTAATAACTGCAAATAAGACAAAATAATATTTTGACTGTTTCATATTTATCTCCAAAATATTAATCTACGCAATATCTAACTTTCCAATTCTCAAAATTTCATGTAGACTCGGCTAAGATGTCGAAAAAATATCTCTAATTTGGGGTAAGAGTAATTTGAGCTATGAAAGACTTTATCACATAAAGTAGTATTCTTTTTTGTTAATTCTTATGTTAAATAGAATAGCCTATCGTCAATACATCAATAGAATAACCTATCGTCAATACAATTCGCAATTAACATACTCGCCTTTGGTGAGAAGTAAGCTACGCAATTCACAATTATAATTAGGCAGCGCTTGAACCCAGCACTTATTAAAGAAAGACCGCTGAGTCAATAGAATCAGCAAGGCTTATACTCCTTAATTATGAATTAAAAAATTAGGATAATTACGATATTTATTGTTTTTAATTGCAAATTGCGTAGCTTGCTTTCAGGTTTGCGGGTACTGCGAATTGACAATTGTTGTAGTCAAATGATGCTCAAAATTGCTTGAATTTAGACTATTGCAATACCAATTTCATGTGAAGCTGCACTGAATGAGCCAATCTCGATTCTTGGCGTTCTTCTCTACGAGACGCTGCGCGTTCGCGAAGCGTTCCGCAGGAAAGGCGTTCTTCTCTTCTCTACGAGAGGCTTCCGCCAACGCGTTGGCGGAAGCCTCTCGTAGAGAAGGCGGTTCGTTTTTTAATATTCTGTGCATCTTCATACAGAATTGGTATAAGCATTTAATACATGACGCTAAACCATTAAAATCTCTAGCAGATGAGTCGGTATATTGCCATGAGTGAAAATACAGAAACGATTTTCAGTAAAATTATTCGTCGAGAAATTCCCGCTGATATTGTTTACGAGGACGATTTGGCGTTGGCATTTAAAGACATCCACCCCCAAGCCCCTACTCACATCCTTGTGATTCCCAAAAAGCCTATTGCCACACTAGCTGATGCTGAATCTCAGCATCATGCACTGTTAGGGCATCTTTTATTAACTGCTAAACGGGTTGCCGAAGAAGCTGGACTGAAAAATGGTTATCGAGTTGTCATCAACACTGGTGATGATGGCGGGCAAACAGTCTCCCATCTTCATTTACATATCCTGGGAGGACGACAGTTAGATTGGCCCCCTGGTTGATAAACCCGGATGAATCGCATTGGCAAGTGCGATTCATCTTTTAAATAAATTAGTTTTATAATTAATACTTATTTAAAATTTCTTTACAAATCTTAATTTTGAGTTTAGTGTATTAACTATAGGTAAGTAAGTTCACTTACTGAAATCATAAATAATCAACCGCACTTATAAAACAATGACAGCAACCATTCAACGCGTTCGTAGCGCCAACGTATGGGAGCGGTTTGCAAACTGGATCACCAGCACAAACAACCGCCTCTACATCGGCTGGTTCGGAGTACTAATGATCCCCACCCTGCTAGCCGCCACCGCCTGCTTCGTAATTGCCTTCATCGCAGCACCACCAGTAGACATCGATGGTATCCGCGAACCAGTAGCAGGTTCCTTACTGTACGGAAACAACATCATCTCCGGTGCAGTAGTACCTTCCTCCAACGCAATTGGTTTGCACTTCTACCCAATTTGGGAAGCAGCATCTTTAGATGAATGGCTGTACAACGGCGGCCCTTACCAGTTGGTAATTTTCCACTTCCTGATTGGCGTATTCTGCTACTTAGGTCGTGAGTGGGAATTGTCCTACCGCTTGGGAATGCGTCCTTGGATCTGCCTAGCGTTCTCTGCACCAGTAGCAGCAGCAACCGCAGTATTCTTGATCTACCCCATCGGACAAGGTTCCTTCTCTGACGGTATGCCCTTGGGTATCTCCGGAACCTTCAACTTCATGATCGTGTTCCAAGCAGAGCACAACATCCTGATGCACCCCTTCCACATGTTAGGTGTGGCTGGTGTATTCGGCGGAAGCTTGTTCTCCGCAATGCACGGTTCTCTAGTTACCTCTTCCTTGGTTCGTGAGACCACCGAAAGCGAATCTCAGAACTACGGTTACAAGTTCGGTCAAGAAGAAGAAACCTACAACATTGTTGCAGCACACGGTTACTTCGGTCGCTTGATTTTCCAATACGCTTCCTTCAACAACAGCCGTTCCTTGCACTTCTTCCTAGCTGCATGGCCTGTAATCGGTATCTGGTTCACCGCTTTGGGTGTAAGCACAATGGCTTTCAACTTGAACGGTTTCAACTTCAACCAGTCGATCATCGACTCTCAAGGTCGTGTAATCAACACCTGGGCTGACATCATCAACCGCGCTAACTTGGGTATGGAAGTAATGCACGAGCGTAACGCTCACAACTTCCCCTTAGACTTGGCAGCAAGTGATGTTGCTCCTGTTGCTCTAACCGCTCCTGCTATCAACGGTTAATTGCTAACCAAGTCAACTGAAAATTAAGTAAAATCAAAAGCGCTCTCCCGAAAGGAGGGCGCTTTTGCTAGCAACAGCACTTACGCAAAAATGACCAAAAAGGTTAATTTTAGGACTTATACCAATTCTGTATGAAGATGCATTTAATTTTTTTAACGAACCGCCTTCTCTACGAGAGGCTTCCGCCAACGCGAAGCGTCTCGAAGAGAAGTACGCCAAGAGCGCCAAGGTAAGAGTTTGAAAGAGTTTGGCGCAGCTTCACAAAGAAACGGTATTTATTACACACTCAGATCCCCCAACCCCCTTAAAAAGGGGGCTTTAGACTTCCCCCCTTTTTAAGGCTACGGTGTATACACAAGTCTTCTAAAGTTGTGCCGCAGGCTTTTGATCCCCCCAACCCCCCTTAAAAAGGGGGGCAAAAAACTCTCAAAGTCCCCCTTTTTTAAGGGGATTTAGGGGGATCTACGACGATTTTGGCTTTGTTCCACAGATGTGCGTACACCGTAGCCCTTTTTAGGGGGGATCGGGGTTTAAGGCTTCAGTGCGTAAGTCCTGAATTTATCGTAGACGCTTTGCGGCTTGCCGAAGTCGTAGCTTGCTCGTATTGTAGGGGTACGCGCAGCGTCTCGTAGAGAAGGATTAATTATTGATGGATATAAAATAAATTTCCAGCACAATTTTTCACTTCAGCGTGCGGTAGTGCAAGAATAACTCACTTCCAACTCGACGAGTTTCAATGAGTTCCAGTTTAGGCGCAGCACTCGGAAGAAAGCCCTCGCCCTCTACAGGAGTAGGTGCACTTTTTCCTCCATAGATGACGGGCAAAATGGTCAACCACCAATCATCAACTCGCCCTGCTTGCACTAAAGAAGCTGTTAAAGAGCCACCTCCCAAAGCAAATATTTTCCGTATACCGCGCTGTGCTATTAATTCATAGGCTTTATCCCAATCCAAGTCTGTATCACCCACTTCTATTAATTGAGCAAGCTTGTGTAGGGTTGTTGCATCAGAACTGCGCTCTATAGCAGTCCGTGTGGTAAATATCCAACGCTCAATGTCCTGGCGAAAAAAATCCATATCTGGCGATAGATTAAGTGAAGCTGTGACAACGCAGGTAATTGGCTGGGGAGGCTGACCTCGGAACTGACGTGCTGCCAATAATTCGGGATTCTCAATTGTAAAAGCTACTCCCTCATTTCGAGCCGTCCCCGCTCCCATTAATACTAAATCGGCTAAAGAAACTTGATATTCCAAGTGTTCTCCGTCTACTGGATAGGAATTACGGGGTGCTTTAGAATCTACAGGACTAATTTTCCCGTCAGCCGTCATCGCAAGAATTACAGTTGTTTGGATAGTTGACATAATTACGTTGTGAGAGTTGTGGCGCTTTTTAACTCAGTGGAATAATTATGAATATCATTTACTACAAGCATATCAAGTTCTTCTGCGATCGCTAGTTCTAAAAATTCTTGCGATCGCTGAACTTGAAGTTTTCATTTTGGGCAGCGGAACCAAATAAACCAGTAACAGGCTTTAGTGGCCGCTTTACAATGGTAGATTGCCAAAACTATAGAGCCAGAATACCTAATTAAAGTTATAACTTCGTTAACCTTTGCTAAGGTTGGCTTGGTTAGGCATCCCTAAATAACGCAATGTCATTGCTGTTGCATTTCTAGCTTTCTACTTGACCATTGTCTCAAAGTTCATGAGTGAAACTCCCTCGAAACCCATTGCAACAACCGCCTCTTTACCTGCAAATGAAGTAGAACGCTTAGAGGCGCTGCGACGATATAAGATTCTCGACACTCCACCGGAAGCTGCTTTCGATCGCATCACTTCCTTGGCAGCGCGTTTATTTAACGTGCCAATCGCCCTGGTTTCCCTAGTTGATGAATCCAGAGGCTGGTTTAAATCTTCCTATGGCTTAGATATGCGTGAGGTGCAGCGAGATGCAACTATTTGCAGCTTGGTACTGTTATCTAACGAGATACTGGTTATTTCCGACACTAAAGAAGACAATCGCCTCGTATCTAATCCATTTGTCCACAATGAACCAGGTTTGCGGTTTTATGCTGGTGCGCCATTGCTGACTCAAGATGGTTTCAACTTAGGCACTATTTGTTTGTTGGATACACAACCGCGCGATGCCTTAACAAATGAGCAAAAAGCTATGCTGGCGGATCTTGCTGCAATGGTGATGGATGAACTAGAACTGCGACTGGCAGCCCGGAAAATTGCTCAAATCGATGCAGCTTTGCTGGAAGTAAGTGGAGGCGTTTCTGCTGTTACGGGTGAAGCATTTTTCTTTGCTTTGGTGCAGTATATGAGCAAAGTGCTGGAGGTTGATTACACGTACATTGGTCTGGTGGAGGGAGATAATCAACAAGCAATCCGGACGATCGCCGCCTACGCTAAGGGTCAGATTATCGATAACTTTACATACCTGCTGGATGATACCCCCTGCCAGGAAGTACTCCAGCAGCGAAAATTGTGCTGCTATCCCCATCGAGTCCAAGCCTTGTTTCCCAATGCGCCGCTTTTAGAACCTCTAAACGTGGAAAGCTACGTAGCGATTCCATTTTTTGACACTACAGGTCTGCCCCTGGGTCTACTGGGCGTGATGGATGGCAAGGCTTTGACAAATGTTCAGCTTGTAGAATCTCTATTGAGTATCTTTGCCCTACGCATCGCCACGGAAGTGGAGCGACAGCAAGCACACTATGAGTTGCAGGGCTTAGTTGAACAACGAACGGCTGAATTATCCCAAGTAAACGAATTACTTTATTTGGAAATTGCAGAACGGCAGCAAGCCGAAGCAGCCTTGGAAAAAGAACAGGAGTTACTCAAAGTGCTGCTTGATAATGTCCAGGCAGGAATTGTAGCTTGTAACGATCGAGGGATTTTGACTTTATTTAATCGAGCAGCACGAGAATTTCATGGCTTGCCGGAGCAACCATTACCACCTGAAGAATGGGCAGAGTACTACGATCTGTATTTGCCTGATGGTACGCGGATGTCCAAAAATGAGATTCCGCTATTTCGAGCGTTACAGGGGGAGACGTTGGAAAATGTTGAAATGGCGATCGCTCCCAAACAAGGTAAAGCGAAGACGCTGCTTGCCAGCGGCCAGGCAATTTGGGATAGCCAGGGCAAAAAACAGGGGGCAGTGGTGGTGATGCATGACATTACCGAACGCAAACTCGCCGAAGCAGAGCTACAAATTTCAGATGTTGCCTTACAACAAATGCCCGATGCCGTATTTTTGACGGATTTGGCAGGTAAGATTCAACGCTGGTTGGGCAATGCCGAGCAAATCTTTGGGTATACAGCAAAAGAAGCGATCGCCAGACCGATGAACTTTCTCTATCGCTCAGACATGAAAACTGCAATGATGGCTAAAATCATTGAGTCTATTCAGGCAACAGGAGAGTTTTGTGGAGAAATTCTTTGCGTGCGAAAAGATGGCTCGGCAGTACCCATCGAGACAACAGCCAAAACCGTGTCTGACAAAGTTGGGAATCCCATCTTTTTGATTTGTATCAACAAAGACATTAGCGAACGCAAACAAGCAGAAGCTGAACGCGCCCAATTGATGCAGCAGCAAGTCCAAGAACAAACTGCACGTAAAGAAGCAGAAGCCGACCAACAAAGATCCGCATTTCTGGCAGAAATCAGCACGGCGCTGGCATCCTCATTGGATTATGAATTGACTCTAGCTAGCGTTGCGAATCTGGTAGTGCCGTTCTTTGCAGATTGGTGTGCCATCGACCTATTGCAAGACAATCAATTTATTCATCGGGTTGCTGTTGCTCACCGCGATCCTACAAAAGTAGAATTGGGCTGGGAAATTCATCGGCAATATCCCAGACAAATCGACGCGCCCCAGGGAGTGGGCAGAGTGCTGCGGAGTGGTAAAGCCGAGATGGCGGCTGAAATTCCAGATGCTGCATTGGTGATGGTAGCTCAAGACGCCGAACATCTGCGAATCTTACGGGAGTTAGGGTTGAAGTCCGGCATTATTTCACCGTTAATTGCCCGCGGACAGATTTTAGGCGCAATTTCCTTTATCACAGACCAAGACGATCGCCGTTATAGTCAGGCGGATCTAACCTTGGCAGAAGACATCGCTCATCGAGCTGCGATCGCCATTGATAATGCCCGCCTCTACTTAGAAGCACAGCAGTCGCAACAAGCCGCCATGCAATCTGCCGAGCGCATTACCCTGCTTCAATCCGTAACGGCTGCTTTTTCAGAATCGCTAACTCCGTTGCAAGTGGCGGATGTAATTGTAGATCGAGGAATTGCGGCTCTGGGCGCTAACTTTGCCATGATTGCGCTACTCAACGAGACTAATACTGAACTCGAAATCCTGCGAACTATCGGCTGTGAACCCGACCAAATCAACGGTTGGCAGCGGTTTTCCCTGAATGAGCCTGTACCTTTGGCAGAAGCGGTGCGAACTGGACAGCCAATTTGGGCAGAACCATCACAAATACGAGCAATCCGCTATCCGCACCTGGCTCAAGAGTATAAGCAGTACAACTTCGATGCCTGGATTTCGATTCCCTTAATGGTTGAGGGTCGAGCAGTCGGAGGTATGTCCTTTGGTTTCATTGAACCGCAACAGTTAGATGAGGAGCAACAAGTGTTTATTTTATCGCTGGCACAACAATGTGCCCAGGCGATCGTCCGTACCCGCCTCTACGAAGCAGAACGAACGGCAAGAGCCGCAGCAGAAGCCGCCAACCGAGTCAAAGATGAATTTTTGGCGATTCTGTCTCATGAGTTGCGTACACCCCTCAACCCAATTTTGGGGTGGTCGCGGTTACTCCAGTCCCAAAAGTTAGACTCGGCAAAAACAACAGAAGCTTTAAAAACTATCGAGCGTAACGCCAAGTTACAAGCCCAATTAATTGAAGATTTGTTGGATGTATCTCGAATTCTCCAAGGCAAACTGAATCTTAATGTTACTTCAGTCGATTTGACCTCCACAATTACAGATGCAATGGAAACAGTGCGACTGGCGGCGGAAGCTAAGTTAATCAAAATACAGACTATGCTGCAACCAAATGTGGGGCAAATAGCCGGCGATGCTAGCCGCTTACAGCAAGTTGTGTGGAATTTGCTGACGAATGCGATTAAATTTACACCGTCAGGGGGGCAGGTAGAAATTAGGCTGGAACGGTGTGAGGGGTTAGCTCAAATTACGGTTAGCGATAATGGCAAAGGTATTCCTCCCCAGTTTCTTCCCTATGTATTTGATTACTTCCGCCAGGCTGATAGTACGATAACCAGAAAATTTGGTGGTTTAGGATTAGGACTAGCAATTGTCCGGCGCTTAGTCGAATTACATGGTGGTACTGTTGAGGCACAAAGCGCAGGAGAAGGATTAGGGGCAACTTTTGCGATCGAACTACCACTAATGCTGACTCAAGGGCAAATCAATCAGGATGCTAGGCAGACGGAGCAAACTTTAGATTTAAGTGGTATCAAGATTTTAGTAGTAGATGATGATGCTGACAGCCGCGATTTTGTGGCTTTCGTACTAGAGCAGTCAGGGGCAAACGTGGTAATGGCGGATTCTGCAATTGAGGGGTTGAAAACTTTAGGACATTTTCAACCAGATGTATTGTTAAGTGATATTGGAATGCCGCAGATAGATGGTTATATGTTCGTACAGCAGGTGAGAAATCTACCACCAGAACAGGGAGGGAATATAAAAGCGATCGCCCTGACTGCCTATGCTGGCGAGATTAATGAAAAGCAAGCAATAGCAGCAGGATTCCAGTGGCATATTTCCAAACCTGTTGACCCAGAAAAACTAATAAAAACTCTTGTAAAACTAATTAAAAATTAGCATAAATAAATTTCCTCAAATTTGATTTATAGCATGTGAGATATTCTACTTTACCGCTATGTGGAAATTTGGGTTTTAGGTCAAGCAAACTTATACGAATTGTCCAAAAGTAAGCAACAAATGTAAATCATAAAGTTATTGCCGCATCTAACTTTATTATTCGGTTAGCTTGCTTCCCGATACAGCGGCCATTGCAAATTGGTATTCTTTTCAGTTTGGCGATCGTCAGAGTTTTGCTAAACAATTATTAGCTCCGATTGCTTATTCAATATGAGAAATGAACAGCGTGGATATAATGGCATAACCAGCAATTATAGTGGCAAAAAGCAACATAAAAAGCTCCTTGTTCTCAACTGTTACAAAGTATATCTTTAATTTAGAGTTATTGCTAAAAAGCAACATCTACTAATCAGACTATTCTCTCAAACATATTTTTTATACTTTTGATATTTATATGCGTTTTTCCTAACTACCATAAGATACTAGAGAGGGTAGTAAACACCTCAGGTAATAATCTTGCTACTATCTAAAGATATACAATTTCCAAGATTTTATTTCATTCTTCGGGATGAGCTTGTTGGGAAAAATATTTTATCTGTCATAAAAGAATGACAAATGGTCATTATTGTCCGGCAAATCACTTGTAAATAAATATGGATGCATGAATTGGTGAGATGTCTAAGGACAAGCCGCTTTGTATCTAGGCAATGCTAAAATACCAAGATTTCGAGCCATAAGCTAGTTTATTTATTACCCATAACCAACAACCAGAGTATTATTTTTAAACTCCTTTAACAGACTGATAATTTGTGCCATAATAACTTTTAAATATTATTAGCAATTTTTGTTACCGTAAGGAAAAAGTAAGGAGAAAAGTGACGTGAATCGCCAACGTACAACGCTTAACGTATCACTGACTCCTGATTTTAACGATTTTATAACCTCGCTCTTAGGGTCAGGAAAGTATAAATCTTCAAGCGAAGTTGTTCGCCAAGGATTGCGATTACTTCAACAACAGATATCAACCTCAAAGCTTGGAAAAGAAACCACTTCACACGAGCAATCTGTAATAAAAGATAGGCAATTAAATCCGTTTCCTGGTTCTGGTGAAATGAGGGAACGCATACGCAATTTTGATTGGGCAAGCACATCTGTTGGCTCTATAGAAACATGGCCGCAAAGTTTGAAATCAACGATACGTACTTTGTTAGGTTCGCGCTATCCGATGATTTTGCTATGGGGAGAGGATTTAATCCAAATTTATAATGACGCGTACACTAGCCTAATTGGAGCGAAACATCCTCTAGCGTTGGGCCACTCCATCCGAAAAACGCAGTCAGAATCATGGGATGTAATTGGGCCAATGATTACCGAAGTGATGACAACGGGGATTCCCAACTGGGTAGAAGATCAGATGATGGTAGTGAACCGAGCTGATTATAACGAGGAAGCCCACTTTAGTCTGTCTTACAGTGCCGTGGAAGATGATGAAGGCATTATTAAAGGTATGCTTTGCGTGTGTAGCGAAGTAACCCAGCAGGTATTAGGAGAACGCCGTTTGCGCTTGCAACGCGATTTGGCAGCAAAGGCGGGTGATACGCGCAACGTAGACACTACTTGTAAAGATATTCTGTCTACCATAGCCGAATATTCGCTAGATGTGCCGTTTGGGCTGATCTACTTGCGCGAATCAGATGGTAAGACAGTACGATTATTTGGTAGCGTGGGTGTGGACGAAAGCGATCGCATTGCACCAACTACCGTCCTTATTCAAGAATTTAAGGGTATATGGCCATTTGCAGAAGTGATGGCAGGTCAAACAATTCTAGTTGAAAATCTCAAAGGTCATATTACCATTGCTGGCGCCCCTTGGGGCGAAATTGTCGATCGCGCATTAGCACTCCCCATTCCCTCATCAAATATTACAGCGCCCCTTGGAGTACTGATTGTCGGCATCAGCCCTAGCCGCGCCCTAGATGAAGCCTATAAATCGTTTTACGAGCTGTTAGCGGGACAGGTTTCGGTTTCGCTCCGCAACGCTGGGGCTTATGAAGAGGAACGCAAAAAAGCCCAAGCCCTAGCTGAACTAGACCGAGCGAAGACAACATTTTTTAACAATGTTTCCCATGAATTCCGCACACCTTTGACATTGATGCTAGGGCCTTTGGAAGATGTCTTAAGTAAGGAAAACGGGTCATTGACAACACAGGAACGCGGGCAATTGCAGCTAGTCCACCGCAACAGTCTGCGTTTGCTGAAGCTAGTCAACACCTTATTAGATTTTTCCCGTATTGAAGCAAGCCGGATGCAAGCAGTTTACGAGCCAACAGACTTGGCTGTGCTGACTAGCGAACTCGCCAGCGTCTTTCGCTCAGCGATGGAAAAAGCGGGTTTGCGTTTGGTGGTAGATTGTCCACCGTTACCACAACCAGTCTACGTAGACCGCGAAATGTGGGAAAAGATCGTCTTGAATCTATTGAGCAATGCCTTCAAGTTCACCTTTCTCGGAGAAATTACTGTTACCTTACGCCCTTATGAAGAACGTGTGGAAATGGAAATCCGAGATACAGGTACAGGAATTCCCGCAGCAGAATTACCACACTTGTTCGATCGCTTTTATCGCGTCCAAGGATCGCGGGGTCGGACTTACGAAGGTTCTGGTATAGGGCTATCCCTAGTGTGGGATTTGGTTCAACTTCATGGCGGTGAGGTTCGCGTCACCAGCCAAGAAAATCAAGGAAGTTGTTTCGTAGTTGTACTGCCCACTGGAACTGCTCATTTGCCCCCAGAGCGTATTGGAGCTAATCGGAATTTGCCTTCCACCGCTTCAGGAGTGGCTGCCTTTGTTGAGGAAGCATGGCGTTGGCTACCTGAGGAAAGGGAAAAGGTGAGCCAGCGCGGTCTTGGGGGTTCCCCCCATGAGCGACTGGCGTTAGCGTCAGCGTTAGCGACGAAGGAGCGTCACCCCGAAGGGGGAAAAGGGAAAAAGGATTTCTCTCCCCTTTCCCCTTTGCCCCTTGCCCTTTCCCCCTCTTTTGCCCGCATCCTCCTGGCTGATGACAACGCAGATATGCGCGATTATCTCAAGCACCTACTTCAGCCGTATTATGAAGTAGAAGCGGTAACAGATGGGGTAGCGGCCTTAGCAGCAGTCCGCAGACAACTACCGGATTTAGTACTGAGCGATATCATGATGCCAGGAATGGACGGCTTGCAGTTGTTACACGAGTTAAGAGCCGATTCAGCTACGAAAGAGATACCCATTATTCTGCTGTCTGCTCGTGCGGGCGAAGAGTCTCGTGTCGAAGGGCTAGAAATGGGTGCAGATGATTACCTGATTAAACCTTTCTCTGCACGAGAATTGCTGGCGCGGGTACGAGCAAATTTGGAGTTGTCTCAACTGCGTAAAGATGCCTTAGCCCAACGAGCCGAACGAATACGGGAGCAGGCGGCACGGGTTGAGGCTGAGGCAGCAAACCGCATGAAAGATGAATTCTTGCAAGTGCTTTCTCATGAAATTCGCACACCCCTCAATGGAATGATCGGCTGGGTTAAGATGCTTAGTCAAGGCAAACTGGACTCGGCTATGACTGCTCGTGCCTTAGAAACTATTGAACGCAATGCCAAGGCACAAGCAAAATTAGTAGATGATTTGCTGGACGTGTCGCGTATTATTCGGGGACAACTGCGACTGGAGAAGCGTCCACTTTCTCTAATCTCAGTAATTACAGAGACCATTGAAACTGTAAGACCACAAGCTGAGGCTAAAGATATTACTATCGAGTCCATGCTCGATCGCACTGCCAGTTCTGTTTGCGGGGATGCTAGCCGTTTACAACAAGTGGTGTGGAATCTACTTACTAATGCAGTTAAGTTCACACCATCGGGAGGACGAGTAGAAGTTTGCCTAGAAGCCGCAGGTTCAGACGCGCTTCTTTTGGTCAAAGATACAGGCATTGGGATTCAGGCTGACATATTACCATACATATTTGACCGCTTCCGTCAAGCAGATTCAAGTACGACTCGAACTTATGGAGGGCTTGGTTTGGGGTTAGCAATTGTCTGCCATCTAGTAGAAATGCATGATGGAACAGTACGCGCTGAAAGCCCAGGGCTTGGCCAAGGAGCAACCTTCAGCGTGCGCTTGCCTTTGATGAATAATTCAAATGTTTCTCATGGTGCAGAATCAATGTCTGCAAAAGCAAAGAATCAAGTTTTACTCAACGGTTTACAAATATTAGTAGTTGATGATGAAGCTGATGGGCGCGACCTTGTTAGTTTTATCTTGGAGCAACGTGGTGCTTTGGTGATTCAAGCAGCATCAGTAGCCCAGGCATGGTCAGCACTAGAGGAGGGAATGCCACACATACTGATTTCAGATCTGGGAATGGCAGAGGAAGATGGTTACAGCTTTATTCGTCAAATTAGGGCATTACCAGTAGATAAAGGTGGAAGAATCCCAGCGATCGCTCTTTCTGCTTATGCTAAAGAAGAAGACCGAAGACAAGCGCTACTTACAGGTTTTCAAATGTACTTATCCAAACCATTCGATCCAGATGAATTATTAATAATGGTTGCGAGTTTGGCTGGTATATTTCAGCAGAGTTAACTTTTTAAGCTGAATAAATCCCGACTGCGATTCATTTCTTTAAACGACACAAAACAAGTGTTCTGAGGTATTTACGACAGACCTCGCCCACTCAGCCTCCCTCTGATTCGAGGAGCTACGGTGTACACACATCTGTAGAGAAAACCAAAATCCTGGTAGATCCTCCTAAATCCTCCTTAAAAAGGAGGACTTTGATAGGTTTTTGCCCCCCTTTTTAAGGGGGGTTGGGGGGATCAAAAGTCTGCGGGGCAACTCTAGAAGACTTGTATATACACCATAGGGTTCGAGGAGAGGGAGGAGTAACGAAAAATTAGGCTTTTTGCTCCCCTCTCGTTAAAGGCTACGGTGTACACACAAGTCTCTTGACCTGTAACTTTGTTGCATTGCCTTGCACCTTTGTTGCATTGCCTTGCACCTTTGTTGCATTGCCTTGCACCTTTGTTGCATTGCCCTGCACCTTTGTTGCATTGCCCTGCACCTTTGTTGCATTGCCCTGCACCTTTGTTGCATCGCCTTGCACCTTTGTTGCATCGCCCTGCACCTTTGTTGCATCGAAGATCAAAAATTAACCTTCTGTATCTTACACAACAGCTCTAAAAGATTTGTGTGTACGTGGTAGCTAATTACAGCGTTTTTCATCTATTTGAACCACAATTTTCGCTAGGGGCGCACAGCTGTGCGCCCCTACAACGTGGCCTATTTACCTGAAAATTGCTGTAAAAGAGAGGCTGGGGGTGAGGTCAAAATCCTGTACATCGAATTCACGTTAAATCCAAGTCTGTAACAGCACCAACGCTGCTAGAGGAAACTAAGTTAGAATATTTTGCTAAGACGCCTTTTGTATAACGGGGTGGACGGGGTTGCCATTTGGCGCGGCGACGGGCTAATTCTGCATCGTCTATGTTGATTTGTAATAAACGAGCATGAGCATCAATGGTAATACTATCGCCTTCTTCCACCAGAGCGATCGCACCACCAACGGCGGCTTCGGGAGCAACGTGTCCGACTACCATCCCGTAAGTACCACCGGAAAAGCGTCCATCAGTAATTAAGCCGACTGTATCGCCTAAACCCGCACCAATAATTGCTGAGGTGGGTGCTAGCATTTCCCGCATACCAGGGCCGCCTTTGGGGCCTTCGTAGCGGACGATAATTACATCACCGGCTTTAATCTTACCTGCAAGGATGGCATCTAAGCATTCTTCCTCAGAATCAAATACCCGTGCAGGGCCGGTAATGGTGGGATTTTTCACTCCAGTAATTTTTGCTACTGCTCCCTCTGGAGCGAGATTTCCTTTAAGAATCGCTAAGTGGCCTTGGGGATACACTGGGCGATTCCAAGGACGAATCACATCTCTATCGCTTGGTGGTTCATCGGGGACATCTGCTAGAATTTCAGCGATGGTTTTACCTGTGATGGTGATACAGTCACCGTGAAGTAATCCATGCACCAATAGCATTTTCATGACTTGGGGAATACCACCAGCTTGATGTAAGTCTGTGGCGACATATCTACCACTGGGTTTGAGATCGCATAAAACAGGGACGCGATCGCGGATAATTTCAAAATCATCTAAATTAAGTTCTACACCAGCCGCATGAGCGATCGCTAGAAAATGTAACACGGCGTTAGTTGAACCACCCACAGCCATGATTACAGAAATAGCATTTTCTATGGATTTGCGCGTAATAATTTGCCGGGGTAACAGTTGATTGCGAATTGCTTCTACTAATACCTTGGCTGATTCTTCGGTGCTGTCGGCTTTTTCGTCATCTTGTGCCGCCATTGTGGAAGAATAGGGTAAACTCATGCCCATCGCTTCAAAGGCCGAGGACATAGTATTGGCTGTGTACATTCCACCGCAAGAACCAGCACCGGGACAAGCGCGGCGTTCTACTTCCATCAGTTCGGTGTCGTCAATTTTGCCAGCACTGTATTCACCCACAGCCTCAAAGGAACTCACAATAGTTAAGTCGCGGCCGTTGTAGTGTCCTGGTTTAATCGTCCCACCGTAAACAAAGATAGCCGGGATATTCATCCGGGCGATCGCAATCATCGCTCCTGGCATATTTTTATCACAGCCACCGATGGCAATGACGCCATCCATATTTTGACCGTTACAGACGGTTTCAATGGAGTCAGCAATTACTTCTCGCGACACTAGGGAATATTTCATCCCCTCAGTTCCCATAGAAATTCCATCACTAATAGTAATTGTGCCGAATATTTGCGGCATTGCCCCAGCGAGTCTAATTCCCGCTTCAGCTCTTTGTGCTAGTTGATTAATCCCCATGTTACACGGAGTGATGGTGCTGTAAGCATTAGCCACACCCACAATTGCTTTATTAAAATCTTCATCTCGACAACCTACTCCACGGAGCATAGCGCGATTTGGCGATCGCTGCACCCCTTGTGTGACAACTTTACTTCTAAAATTCTCTGACATTGTTTTTTCGCCCATTACTTTGGCTTCGATAAAATCCCTGTACGAGCATCATAGGTAGGCTTTTTTGAGATGTCCAATATATATTTATTTATATTTGATACTTATAAAATATCAAAAAATCTAACTACGACACCTGCGCTAGTATCATGTCAGGAAAAATATCTATTCAGAAGGCAGCTATACTACCCACCCTTAAAAGAGTGGGATTCTAACAAAGATGTTTTATACCTTGCTGCAAGCAGTCTCGGTATAATTATTTATCCGAACGCGGCTCTAGACCAGAACTAAAGTTTTAATTGTTACTCCTAACCTTCTGCCTTCTGCCCTCAAACTTCTGCCTTTTTCTGTAAAACACCAAACAATTTGGCAGCAATGTATTTGATAAAAACTCTCTTGAGTTATGCACTTATAATCTGCATAATTTGTATTTTCCCTATTAAGACATTAGCCGCAGAAAAACCCACTGCAATTTTTCATGCATTTAATTCACACTACAGTGATATTGAGAAGTTTGTATGTGAAATTGCCAACCAAGGATATTCTCACATTCAAATTTCTCCAGCCCAAAAGTCTAATCCCGCCCCAGAATGGTGGGCGCGTTATCAACCTGTAGACTACAGCATTATTGAAGGTAGAGGTTCGCTACTCAATTTAAAAAAACTTATCGAGCAAGCTCACAGTTGTAATATCAAAGTGATTGCCGACGTTGTTTTCAATCACATGGCTAATTTAGGTAGTGATGAGGATTTTGAAGATTTAACTCAATTTCCAGGTCTTTCTATGAGTGACTTTAATTCAGATTCAAATCGGTTAGGAAAAAAGCCTTGTAACATTAATTATAGTGATGGCAACAGAAATTCAGAAATTAATTGTTGGTTAGGTGGACTTCCCGATTTGATATTTACCAGTAACGTTAAAACAATTCAAAAAGCTCATTTAAAAAAATTACTAGATTTAGGAATTGATGGATTTCGGTTTGATGCTGCCAAGCATATGCCAGCAGATGTTATTAAAGAGTACATCGACTATGTAGATTTATACAGTCAAGGAAAAGCATGGAATTATCTTGAGGTAATCACAGATAGCGACACCAGTGCAGAAAATTACAACTGGATTGCTGCTGTTACAGATTTTGTTCTCTATAACTCAATGAAAAATGCCTTCAGCTTCGGTGGAGATTTGCGATCGCTGCGAGTTCCTACAACCATAAACGATCCCCGTAGCGTCACGTTTGCCAGCAACCATGATACTATCCGCGAGATTAATTCCAATCCCATCAACCCCTATAGCGATCCTTCTGACTCTTTGCTAGCAACAGCCTATGTCTTGGCAAAAGAAAGCGGCACTCCTTTAATACTGAATAGGGATAATACAGGTACTTCTTTTATTCAATACGGTGTCAAATTCCGTCAAATTATGCATCAACGAGGAAATCAGGGAAAAAATATTAAAGAAAATGTTTTAGCAGCCATTGATAGTCCGACTGTATTGCTAATGGAGCGAGGCAATGAAGGATTTTTTGTTGTCAATAAAAGTGAAAATAAGTTTAATATTCCAGTACTCGACTTAACTTTGACGAATTTAGATGGATGTTATCGGGAACTCCGTAACAATTTTACTGTTGCGATTGAGCGTGGCGATCGCCAGAAAAAATTTATAACTCGTTGGGGAAGCTGGAATAGAGGCGGTATGGAAGTTGAAAAACGCGATGCACTCTATTTTATTCGAGAACCTTTTAATCAATGTCAAGTTTAGGAAAGCTAAATCCTAAAATTGTATTAGCCTAGCTTTCGTGCTTTTGTTGGCGGAACAAAAGCGCCAAGGATACAATTTTTTAGTCAAAATATCCCTGATAAAGCTGGGCGTTTTATTTTTGGGATCTGCCTTAGTTAAGTCCCATCATCTGATAAGCCACAAAAGCAGTATCGAATGATTTCATCGCACCTGTGTTTTGTGAGTAGTTCGGTAAAGTATGGTAATTATTTTCTGGTGCGCTGATAATTGTTTTATTAGTACTGATGTTTGGATGTACTTTCTTATCTACCCCGAACAACAGAGCGATGTCAGCAATAATATTTCTAGATGTGAGTAATGTAGGAAATTTCATAGTTCCTCTCATGTTTATTGCTCGATTGTGAAAAAATAACAACAACTGAAATCAGTTGTTGTAATACTGATGTTGACTTAACAGATCTTTTTTCAATATTTATGCAATTTAACCAGAAAATCGCTTGTAAAACTCTGTAAAAGTACTTTGCTGTTTACTATTGTCCAGAACAGAAAAAATCACACTTTTAAATCTGCCCCAAAATTGACCGCCTGGTAATAAGAAATCTGCAAAAATTTGGGCAACTATCGTTGGGTCATTTTTAAAGACCCCACATCCCCAAGCGCCTAAAATGAGAGCATCGCAACCACACTCAGATGCCAAACTCAAAACTTTTGATGTACGGTTAATAAGAACTTCAGGTATTTTTAGGCTTAACTGCTGTTGATTTTTTTGAATCATGCCTGCATTTGGCGCAGGACTGGTAATAAAATCTACAAAATACGGCTGTTCTAATAGCGTTCCATCATCGTCTTTAAAAACTGGACAACTCGGAGAATAGATCATCCAGTTTGAGTAAAAAAGCGATTTTTCAGAGCGATGAAAATCATAATATTCACGACATTTCAACTGGCTTTTGTAGAGTGCGGAACTTCTTGCTAAACTCTCTTCTTGTGCTTGCGCTCCTTTGAGAAATCCACCCCCTGGATTTTTTGCTGAAGCAAAATTCAGAACGCCAACTTTTTCAAATTTACCGCTTTTGCCTGTGCGTTCTGCTCCCATCAGCGTTGTTTCATTCCTGACTTCAAATTCAGTAGCTGAGAAACGAGGAACGCTTTTGAGCGCTTGGGATTCAATTTGAGAAAGCTTGTCCGGACTGTAGCATTTTGTTGAATTCAAACAATGGTGTAATTCATGAGCGATATAAACTTGATTGCCATTAGGACAGATGTAGCCACCAATGTTAAGAATTTCTAGGGTATTTTCCGCAATAGCAATTCGTCTCATTGGTGTTATCTTTCTTACTTGTGTCTGATATGCCTTTTAGAGAGGCTGTAGTATTACACTACATTTATAGTACAAAATTGTCAAGTACATACTACAAACTTTGCAATTTGCCGCAGACATCGGCTGAGAGCCGTTCAATAGACTTCTTGCTTTTATTGGAGAAAAGGGTAATACAAATTCAAAATTCACGTATTATGTGGATTAGACGCTAAAATATTTGGTTTATTATTGTAGAGACGTTGCACTGCAACGTCTCTACAGGGCGCACAATCCTTGATATTTCGTTGATTTGGATAATTCACATCAGACGTAATTCAGAAAAACTTATCTTGTTTAATTTAAATAAATTGTTTGATTGGAATATAAGTATTTCTCGATAGTGACAAAATATATATTTGACTGATTGTTAAAATGTCGATGATTTAAAACTTCAACTCCTTCAAATTCTAGTTTATTCTTTTGATCTGGGATATATTTTATTAAATAGCCTTGAGAATCTAAAATTCTGTGAATTGGGTAATCATCAGCAGATGTTTTTTTCAAATATATAGGTATAGCTCTCATGTAACTATTATCTACACCAATTGCTTCAATTATTCGTTTATATGTTACTACCTTTCCTGATGGAATTTTGACAATAAAATCGAGAAAGCGTTCGTAAGGGTTTTCAGATAATGCTGGAAATTGATCGGTTTTAACCCGTACATTACTGCCGATATTAATTGTACCTGAATTGATAATTACGGCTAAAATACCTCTTCGATATTGAATTTTTTTTAAGGAATCAACTAAATGAGCTACGCGCTTACATGGTTCGCAATAAAAAGTTAAACGAATAGCAGCGCCATTATCAAAACTTACCAGAGAACCAGGAGTGAAATTTTCAGCTTTTATCCCCGCTATAACAATATTCTCTCGGAGTTCCCCTGGTGGAATTGCTAAGTCTACAATATCTTCATATCTAACAACTAAGACTTGCCTGGGACTGATGGGATTAGCATTAATATCTCCTTCTATTCCATGACCAATTTTTAAGTTTAGTTCTTCAACTTCTCTCATTTTAGAACTATGGTTTTGTTTCTTGAAGAGATATGCGATCGAACCATCACTAGTAGACATAAATTAATAAGTACGTCAACTTAATTAAACATAAAACAATAGTAGGGTGCGTTGTCGCAAAGTGCAACGCACCTCAGTTGATATAGTCTATCGAGGTGCCGTACCCTCAGGCATAACACACCCTACATTCATTTACATCTACGTCTTACTTTTTTTAGGTTGAGCTACTTAATTAATATAAAAACCAACATTTTTTTAATATCAATTATATTAATAATTGCAAGAAATTAGCTTGCCAATGGAAACGCAGATGCTAACACCCAACCAAAAAATAAACTACTACCAATGGCATAACCCCAAGGATTATTAAGCAACCAAAAGCAAAATGAGAAAATAACCATAAATACAGGAAATAATGGTAATAAAAGGTAAATAAAACCGAGTTGTGGCAAAAAAGCAAGCACTAAAATAAAACCACAAATTAAGGCTGTGCTTTGTCCTAGCCACCACAAAAGTCGCTCACCAAAATTAAGATTTTGCTGTGCCACTCCAGAAGCTAAAAACCAAGGACAACAAGCAACTGCCAGCATAGGAAAAAGTTGCAAACGTGCCGGAATTAACCACCACTGTAACCATACTACTTGTGCCATTGCCCCAAAACCAATCCACAATATGATAAATAAAGTTATGCCAATAACTAAAGCTCTGGGTGATGGCAGTCGTAGTGATGCCATGACAATCAGCCAACTTAAACCTGCTACCCCAAACCAAATACTAACTGCTCCACCTACTAATACTCCACCCAAGCCATCTATATCGCTTAGCCGATTGATTAGCATTAGTGTACCAGTAGCTACAAAAGGTGCTACTAATAAACCAATCCAGCTTTTTAACTGTGGTGTTTTGTTATTAATAGGAGGAGTAGCCAAAACAGGAGCGATCGCTCCCAACATTGCTAACCACGCCAACAAGTGCAAAAAATACCACAGCATTCGGTAATCTGTATAATTACTCTGGCTGTTTATTTTGAAGGTACTATTAAGCCAATCTCTAGCAGCCTGATGACTAAAATTGCGAAATAAAATTGTAATATGTTCCGCATTGGGGATAATAAGAAACTTTCTTGCTTTACCTTCAGCAAAATTGGAATTTTCTCCACCACCAGCTTGGAGTAAACGCTTTGCATTAGCAACAAATCTACTTTCCCAACTTCCTGCTTGTAATAAAAGGTTTCGAGGAGCATTTGCTGTAATTGATGCGCCTGTAGGTGAAACTGCTACAGTTGCAGCATAACGCTCGACTCGATCGATGGCGGCAGACATTACAGCACCACTACCCATTGAGTGTCCCAATACAGCCAAACGAGAGCGATCGACCTCTGGTTGCTCTATAAGTACTTTATATGCAACATTTAAATTCTGCTGGAGTGAATTTTTTTCTAGTGGTTTGGTGTTAGCAGCATGGCTATCAAAATCCCATAGCATGGTAGCATAACCCGCATGAGCCAAAGTGTAGGCATAACCGAGCATTAATTGTTTGGAGCCTGCATAACCATGTGCGATTAATACACCAGGAACATTTTGAGCATTCTTTGGCGCTACATATAATAACGGCACTTGTTGGCGTTCCATCTGGCGTACTATCAGAGAAGTCTGCACTCTCAGCACACCCCACCATGAAATGACAATTAATACTAATGCGATAACTGCTAAGACTAAACTTCGGCCTTTTTTCATATTTTAACGTTTCAATAATTCCAAATATTCTGTTTGTTGCATTATCTCAAACATAAATATTTACACAAACTTACTAAAGATATACATAGTTGTGTTCAGTCCATTTCGCTAGTTATATTTTGCAAAATCTCGTTAAAACTTTGTGAAGTCATAGAACTAAATCCCATCGATTCTAAATTTTCAATAGCTGCTTGATAAGCTTCTTGAGTTTCGTAATGCTCCTCAAAATATTGCTCGTCCGTACACCCATAAAGGATATAGTTTGAGGCAATTTTCTTAAAAAATTGTTGAGATGCTATTAATAATTTTATACTATGAAAATAGCCTTCAAGATAACTATAAAAATAGCTAATAAAATAGTTGATTTCTTGACGTGAGAATTCTAGTTCAAAGGGTTCTCGTAAAATTTCGCGATCGTAACCTTCTATATCAACTTCCAAAATCCTGTACAAGCTGAAGTAAAGTGTACCGCGATTGTCATATATATCCATTAAATAGAAAAATTTACCTTGAATTTTTTCTAGTATTAGTAATACAGGAAAATCAAAAGAACCTTTCCAATCATCAATTAAATCACCGCTTTCACCAAACAAGTGTGTTAGAGCCACAAATATTTGAGCTAAGTTAAGCCGCTCTTTATTATTTTGTTCTGATAAATACAATTGCATATAAAATATATAGTCATCTTTAATAGGAAGGCTCTTTTGTCTGAGCTTTCTAAACTCAGTATCATCTAAACGCCAAAGCTCGTATTTAATTTCTTGACGTTTGAGTTCAACTTTCTTACGTTCTTTAATTTGCTTAACTACTTGTCTCATATATTTGAATTGACTTCATAAAAAACATTATAGTATTAATGTACTATTAAGGTGTTTTTACTTCTAGCCTTTTCAAAATGAGCGTTACATAACAGTCCTAAATCATTCCCGAACAACTATGCGTGCGATCGCATGGTAGACTTATGCTCGTCGTACCTCCAAGGACTACTTGGGAATACTTGGCATTAAAGTAACTGTTATGCGATCGCTTGGTTTACTCACACCAAAAATCAGGATAAGCAATATTCCTGTGGTGCAAGAAAATCACTTATTTATCAGAAAAATGGGTTTAAAACCTCCCCCTTCTAGGGGGACTTTAAATTAAGTACAGTTTTGCTTTACCATAGTAACTGTAGTTTGGTAATAACAGTGTTAAAAGCCTACAAGTACAGAATCTATCCGACTGGTGAGCAATCTATATTGCTTGCAAAGTCGTTTAGATGTGTACGTTGGTTTTACAACTTTGCGCTTAATTTAACCAGTGAAACATATAAAGCAACGGGTAAAGGATTAAGTCGTAATGACATCATTAATTTGTTACCAACCCTAAAGAAAGAATATAAGTGGTTAACAGAACCACCTTCACAGTGTTTGCAGCAAGTAGCATTGGATTTGTCTAGTGCATTTTTGAGCTTTTTTGAGAAACGGGCGAAATACCCAAACTTCAAAAAGAAAGGTCAAAAGCAATCTATCCGCTTTCCTCAACAAGTAAAACTAGACGGTCATTATCTCACTCTACCTAAATTGGGTAAGGTTTACTGCAAGGTATCTCGGCTACCAGAGGGAAAGCTAAAGACTGTTACTGTTTCATTAACTCCATCAGGTGAATACTACGCTGCTTGTCTGTACGATGATGGTAAAGATAAACCAGTTCCATCTCTGCGAGACGCTACGCGAACGTCAGAAGGTAAAGCTATTGGGGTAGATATGGGGATTAATCATTACGCCATCACGTCGGATGGGACTAAGCATGGCAACCCCAAATACTATCGCAAATACGAGGCTAAGTTAGCCAAAAAACAAAAACAATTTAGTCGCAAACAGAAAGGTTCTCAGAATCGGAATAAAGCACGAATTAAAGTGGCTTCGGTTCACGCAAAAATTACTAGATGCCGTGAGGATTTTCTACATAAACTAAGTCGTAAATTAGTAGACGAAAACCAAGTCATAGTTGTAGAGAATCTAGTAGTTAAAAATATGGTCAAGAACCACAACCTAGCTAAATCAATCAGTGATGCTGGTTGGGGTCAATTTTGCACCATGTTGAAGTACAAGTCTGAGTGGGAAGGAAAAATCTACATTGAAGTCGATAGGTTTTTCCCTAGTTCAAAGACTTGTAGTAACTGCTTACACCAAGTAGATAGCCTCAATTTAGATATTCGTAGCTGGCAGTGTCCCAAATGTCAAACGATACATGACAGAGATATTAATGCTGCGGTGAATATCAGAGATGAAGGTTTACGACTTTTGGCGGGAGGGCATCTCGCTACCGCTTCTGGACAACGTGTAAGACCATCTAAAGGCACTGCTTTTAGAGGCAATGTTGGTTGAAGGAAGAATCTCCGCCCTATAAGGGCGGAGAGTTGTCAACTCAACCAATCAATGCTTGTGATGATTTCGCATAGCTTTATGGATTTTCTTCCAGCGTTCTTTCTCAGCTAATTGCGCCCGTTGGTCTTGTTTGCGAACAAGATAGTTAAGTTCTTTTTGCAATTTTTGGTAGCTAAGAAATCTTGAAAAATCAAGTTCTCCTTGTAGTAATGCTTGTTGCACTGCACAATCGGGTTCATTGTTGTGTTGGCAATTACGAAAACGGCATTCTGCGGCTAGGGTTTCAATGTCTGCAAAGGTTTCTTGCAAACTTTCATCGCCTGCCCAAATTTGGATTTCTCGCATTCCTGGAGTGTCGATAATTAAGCCGCCTGTCGGCAGTAATATCAATTCTCGATTTGTAGTCGTGTGTTTACCTCGATCGTCACCTCGACGCACTGATTGGACAGCTTGTACTGATGCACCTTTGAGTTGGTTGGTGATGGTAGATTTACCGACACCAGAAGACCCAAGCAAAGCAACTGTTTGTCCTGGTTGGAGGTATGATTTCAAGGTATCCAACCCTTGATTAGTAGTGGCACTCAATATCAGAATTGGTACGCCAATGGCAACGGCTTCAACTTCAGATATACACTCATCTAAAGAGTTGCACAGGTCGGCTTTATTCAAAACTATAACTGGATTTGCGCCACTTTCCCAAGCCAAAATTAGATAGCGTTCAATCCTTCTGGGGTTAAAGTCGCCATCAAGCCCACAAACCAAGAACACAGTATCAATGTTAGCTGCAACAATTTGTTCTTCGGTTTTACTACCAACCGTTTTTCGTGAAAACTTGCTTTTTCTCGGCAAAATTCCGTGAATAGTAGCGCGTCCTTCTGACTCTCGCGCCTGAATTATAACCCAATCCCCAACAGCAGGAAAGCCTTGCCCTTGAGCAGCTTGATGCCGTAGTTTACCTGTAACTTCTGCTGTTAGTTCGCCGCGATCGCTATAAACTATGTAAGTATTTCTGTATTCAATAGCAACCCTACCAACACTAAAACCTTGTTGGCTATAAGGTGCAAAACTGTGAGTAAAAAAGTCACTCCAGCCTAAAAAATCCAAATTCATTGATGTTTCCTCGATGTGTGTTGCTTGCTATGAACAAGACGCACAGAGGTAGACACTTTTGTAGAGCGATTACTCTAGTGTCTGCAAATTCGAGTATCATTCCTGTAAATGAAGGACTCAACGAAAATCTCTGCGCCTTGTGGTGGTTGAGTTTTTGAAGGGAACCCGGACGGCTAGAAATTGAGTCATGATTGTTCCTCCCTGATGTAATACATATATAATCTATATTATTACACTTATATCATTCCAGCAAAACTGAGATCGAAACTGCGCGGTCTGGGTTCTATTGCCAATCTGGGCATCTCAGCAGCGATCGCCACTTCATTAGACCTCTTGCAATCAATTGCTTTTTGCACTCTTGTGGGAAAAGGGACTCATGTTAAAGGGGAAAGGGAAAATATCAAACCTTTCCCCCTTTCCCCCGCCCCTTATCCCCAGAGGGGGCCCCACCTTCCCCTTTTCCCGACTTCTCCAAGAAGTCTATTCCATCGGTAGCCAATCGACAGGGGGTCAAATCAACTCACCCATCATGCATATTCTGTGGCGCAAGCGTATCGTTTAAGCTCAAGATGCCCTTAAGTTTTATATTTTTTTGATGAATTTTTACTAGTATATTTTTTCAAGAATTATAGTATTAATTAAGACAAAACGATTACTAGTTTGTAACAGCCTATTTATGAGGGGAGGGGCAGGGAACGGGCAACGGCAACAGTTTTTAGAGCCAGCAATAACTCCAGCAAAGCGCCTGTCCCTGTTGCCATAACTCTGTTGCTTTGAAAAAAATGAAACATTCGGCGTTGCTAATTGAGAGTATGAATTTTATTTCATGCAAAGCCCCAAAGATAAGAGTTTGAAACACTTGATTTTGGAATTTCATAGTTCAAATCAGCAATACCAAAAACTCTTTCTCTTATACTTTTACACCTATTCTCAAGAAAGATGAGCAATTTTCATCAAAATGGAAAAGGCGATTCAACTCATAGCCGAGAGAATCAGCAATACGCCTCCTTGATAGAGCAACTGGATTTGATGATTCGGGCGCGGTATCCTTTAGTGTATGTGATTTCCGTGGAAGAAGAACCTGTGGAAGAAGTGCTGTTCCAAGTTGCATCGCGTTCTGTGCCACAACGACAAATTTTATTTTGGGATATTGTTCGGGGTTGGAGTGACAATGGTGCAGATAAAGGTTCGGTGATGGCTGCATTAGGACGCATCGGCAAAGCTGACTCTCAAACAGCGGCGATGTTTGTACTGCGAGATTTGCATCCATTTATAAAAAACCCTACCACCGAGAAGAATGCACCTATTGTTAGGGAGTTGCGAAACTTGACGCGGGAGTTAAAGTGATCGCGTAAAACCATCGTTACCACTAGCCATACATTAGAACTTCCAGACGAGTTACTGCAAGAGGTAACAGTCGTTGATTTTCCCTTACCTAGCGTCAGTGAAATCGATTATTTAATTGAACAGTTAGTAGTTCCAGAGAAATTAAATGTATCTGGTTTGGCGCGGGAACAGTTAGTCAAAGCTTGCCAAGGTTTAAGCCGCACCCGTATTTCTAGAGTTTTAGCAAAAGCCTTAGCAGCCAAACAGCAGGTAAACGAATCTGACATCGATGGTGTGTTGGAAGAAAAAAAGCAAGCAGTTCGCCAAACTGGGATTTTAGAGTTTTTCACACCGCAAGAATCACTCAAACGAGTGGGAGGATTAGATCAACTCAAACAATGGGTACTGATGCGCCAAGATGCTTTTACCGAAGAAGCCAGACGCTACGGTATTCCTAATCCTAAAGGGATGTTGCTGGTAGGAATACAGGGAACGGGTAAATCCCTCTCTGCTAAAACCATCGCCCATGAATGGCGTTTACCTTTACTCAGGTTAGATTCTGGGCGTTTATTCGGCGGGATTGTTGGTGAAAGTGAAAGCCGCGTCCGCCAAATGATTCAACTAACCGAAGCGATGGCACCTTGCGTTTTGTGGATTGATGAAATTGACAAAGCTTTTGGCAATATTACCAGTGGTATTGATGGGGATTCAGGAACGTCGCGCCGGGTTTTTGGCAGTTTAATTACTTGGATGCAGGAGAAAACCAGCCCGGTATTTATTGTTGCCACCGCAAATAACGTGCAAATATTACCAGCCGAGTTGTTACGCAAAGGACGATTTGATGAGATTTTCTTTTTGAATTTACCTACACAAGCCGAACGCCAAGAGATTTTTAAAGTGCATTTGCAAAAGTTACGTCCCAACCGCCTGCGAGAATTTAATTTAGTTGTGTTAGCCAAACAAACTGCGAATTTCAGCGGTGCAGAAATTGAACAAGTAATTATTGATGCCATGCACCAAGCATTTTCCACAAGAGTGGAGGGACAGCGGCGAGACTTCAATACAGAAGATATTTTACAGGCTGTAGTGCAGACAGTTCCCTTAGCTGCGATCGCCCGCAATCAAATTGAAGCCTTAAAGCAATGGGCAGCAGAAGCAGGCGCAAGGCCAGCTTCCAATGATGTTCAGTTACTGGAGGAATTAAAGCACTATTCAAATCAACAAGGAATCGGGCCTTTAGAAGTTGATTAAAATAGAAAAACTATGTGTTTTCTGCTTTTCGTTTTTTAATCCAAAATCCAAAATCTAAAATCCAAAATCGGTATTATGTCTCATTTCACAACTATTAAAGTTCAAATCAAACGCGGTGAAATTCTCCATGAAGTATTGCAAGAATTGGGTTATCAAGTGGAGTCTAACACCAATGTACGCGGATATCGAGGCGATATCACTCAAGCCGAGTATGTAATTCGTCAAAAAAACGGTTATGACTTGGGTTTTCGCCGCAATGGTGAAAATTACGAAATAGTTGCAGATTTTTGGGGAGCGAAAATTAATCAACAACAATTTGTTAATTCCATCAGTCAAAAATATGCTCATAAAACCTTGATGGCAACAGTGCAAGAACAAGGTTTTAATGTTGAGGATGAAGAAGTATTAGCAGATGGAACTGTACGAGTAGTTGTAGGGCGTTGGGTGTAAAAACTTTGTAGGATGGGCATCTTGCCCGTCCTAAATATAAATATATTCATTACATTACAAAAATATGTCACATTTTACTAGTATTAAAACTCAAATTAAGAATACAGATGCATTAATTAAAGCTTTGGCAGATGTCGGCTTTAAAAATGTTGAAGATCACAAAACAGCGCAGCACCTATATGGCTATCAAGGTGATGTACGTCCTGAAACTGCCGAAATCATTATTCGCAAACAATATATTGGTTCTATGAGTAATGATATCGGCTTTAAGCGTCAACAAAAAGGTGAATTTCAAGCCATTATTTCTGAATACGATCGCAGAAAGTACGATGGAGCATGGTTAAATAAATTGATGCAACACTATGGTTATCACACTTTAATAGCATCAGCACAAGAACAAGGGTTTACGATTGAAGAAGATGAAGTTTTAGAAGATGGAACGGTAAGAGTTGTTGTAGCAAGGTGGACATAATTTATACTGAACAGTCAGATATCTCGCGGTTGATTGGGATTATCTGGCATCGCTTTTTACCTATGGCTAATACCAGTGTTCCCAAATTCAAGCTATTTTGCAGTTGGCTAATTTCTCTGCAAGCGCAGACAGGGTTCTGCAACCCGTCCAAAAGTCGCCTAACCCCCAACCAATAAATGCACCGCCACGGGGTAAGTTTCCCACTGGCGCACTCAAGTCGAATTTCAAATCATTCCAATAGCACCAAGTACCTTGAGAAAACCATCCCACACCTTTACCAAACCGACACCATGCTTCCCAGTCGGGATTTGATGTACCGCCAACGATTTCCCAAATATGAGTTTGGACAACAAAGCCAAAGCGTCCATTGCTATATTTTTGCCAGAGAGTTTCAATCGTGTTTAAGTCTGCACAAGGGAATTTTTCGATGTCTGATGGATCTAAAAATCCTTGTGGTTGGCGATCGCATACGCGCAGCATTATACTAGCAGTCTCTTGGTCTGCATCTTTCCACTTTCCGGAAGCGAGTAAATTTTGCAAACGACTGTAGTTTAAATCAACCGCAGAGATTAATGGTATTTCCCTGTCTAGATGCGACTGCACTTTTGCTAATGCTTGTTGTCCCAGGAGTGACGATATTGTAGATTGCAACTTTTCAGAGTCAGTATTTACAATCTCAAACACCAACTTGATACCGGCTTCGCCATACTTTAGGGCTTCTGCAACGGCGAGAATTTGTTGTTCTGGAGATGTGGCGCTGCTTAAACGTCGTTTAACACCTTCAATACCTCCTAAAACTACGCCATCAACAGGAGGTGGTACTTGTCCGCCAAGCACAGCATCATATTCTCTTGGTTGATTGAGATTTTCTGACATTGCTATTTTTATTTAGAAAATGCTTGCAATTTATCAATACACCCTTGGTTTACTGCTTCTTTTAAAATATTTTTTGCTCCGCGTCGTTTAAAATAAAGTGCTGCATAATTACGTTGTATCTGCGTACCATTGAACAGGTAATGTCGAATTCGGTCTTGACCTTGAGGGGTATCAACTAAGCCCAGTGTAAAGTCAACTAATATCATGTCCGCTTGATTGCTTGTTAAACCTGAAGAACCCCACCCCTTAATCCCCTCCCCGCAAGCGGGGAGGGGAGACAAAGCACAGCTTTGGCGGGGTGGGGTGCAATCAGTGTGGGAATCATAACTAATTAACCGGACATGATATAACTTGTAGGTGGCGCTAGTGCGGTCATTTTCTAGATTCTCCATTAGTGTATCGATATCGGACACTCCGCCAGCACGCGCCATCGCTACGAAAGCATCATATCTGTCAATTTTATGACTATAGTCCTGAAGTATTTCTTGTACTATAGGTTCTTGTCGAGAAGCTAGTAGTGAATAAGCTACTTGGCGTACTTTCCATAATTTATCGTCTAACGCCCAGATTACCAATTCCAAACCTGCTTCGCCATACTTGAGTGCTTCTTCTAGTGCTGCGATTCTTTGTTCAATTACCGGATTTGCCAAGCGTCTTTTAACACCTTCTAGTCCTCCTAATACTACAGCACCAGGAGGCGCTTTTTCTTGACCGCCAAGAACAGCATCATAAACTCTTGGGCGATTGGTATTTTCTTTCATCAGGTTTTTAATGTTGAGCCTACTACTTAGTATTACCAATCACTGAGGTGAGGCGATCGCTGTAAATAACTAACTTAAGAAATACTCTTTTTAGGGCTGATTTGACTCTAAATCAGGTAGTCCCCAAACTTTAACAGTCGCGTCTTGACTACAACTAATAATTTTTTGCCCATCCGGGCTAATGACTACACTGAGAACACAAGATGTATGCCCTTTAAGAGTTTTTTTAAATCCTGTATTTAAATCCCACACTTTGATAGTTTTATCATAGCAACCACTAACAATTGTTTGTCCGTCAGGACTAAAAGCAACGGAGTAAGCACCAGATGAATCTGTTAAGCTGCGTAGAAGTTCCCCTGAATTTAAATCCCAAATTTTGATAACTTGTTCCCAACTACAACTAACTATTTTCTGGCTATCTGGACTAATAGCTATACAAAAAATATTACATGAAGCTGCCTCTATAGTAAGTTTAAGTTCTCCTGTAATAAAATCCCACACTTTGATAGTTCCATCATGGCTACTACTTACAATTGTTTGTTGGTCAGGACTAATAGCGACTGAACAAACAAAATCTGTATGTCCCTCTAAACTATGCTGAATTTCTCTTGTGTTTAAATCCCAAACTTCGACTGTTTTTTCCTGGCCACCTGCACTTACAAGAGTCTGTCCATCGAAACTGATAGCTAGAGATTGAATTTGCCCCGACTGACCCTTCAGTGTATATTTAAGCTCTCCGGTATTCAAATCCCAAGCCTCAATGAAATGACGATAAGTTCCATTAAAAATGGTTTGTGAATCTGGGCTGATACAAACAGATTCAACCCAAGAGCCATTACTTTTAAGTATAAGTTTAAGCTCTTTATTATCCAAATCCCAAACTTTTATAGTATTGTTACTATCTCCACTAACTATTGTCTTACTATCTAAACTAATAGTAATATCATCAACACGACTTGGATACTCTTTAAAAGTAAAAATACAGTCAAAAAATAGATAAATATTATAATTTTTTAATATGTTTTTAATTTTTGGTTCTGATATTTCTAGTAATAGCTCATACGCAGCTTTCTTTACCTGCTCTGATTTATCTTGTAAAGCTTGAATCACTAAGTCTAAGCCTGCGTCTCCATATTTAAATGCATCTTGAAGTGCAATAATTTTTTGCTCAATCGTTGCACTGGTCAACCTTTTGTTAACACCTTCTATTCCACCTAAAACTAAACCATCGACTGGCGGAGGATTTTGTCCACCAAGCACCGCATCATAATCTCTGGGTTGATTTTCTGTCATTGTATTTATTAGGGTATTATCAGTATCTTCGCATTCCAGAATTATTTCTCGACTTGCTTTTTCTAGCAGATTCCGAAGATTAATGCGTCGTGTTTCAGCACTGACAAAATCATATTGTCTGGATTGATCCCGATTTTCTGACATTATATTTTTACTAAATTATAGTGAATTTTCAAACGAACACCAAGATGCTAAGGATGCAAAGATAAGATTATTTTAGTTTAGCGATCGCACTTTTTACTCAACTTTTTTTCCTGTAAAAGCACGAATTATATCAAACGCTACTACTTGATTCTAAAATTCCTACCAAAATCTTCATTAAATCTGGCAAATCATCGGGAATTCGATACAGCGAAATATCCTGAAAAATCTGCTGCTTGGTTTTTTCTAAGCGACCAAAACGCCAAGCATCACCAATTGTTACTGCACCATAAAAAATCTCACCTTCTTCTACTTCAGAAATAGCAATTAATTCTACTGCCATCTGCGTAAAGCCTCTTGTTAAGTCATCATTTTTCGCTTCAACTACCAATAAACTTAGATTGCTTTTCAAGAAATAATCTAAATTACCCTTTAACCAGTTGTTTACTGTCAATGGATACTCAATCCGGATTTGACATTGACAATAACGAGCAACTTCCAGCAATGTAGGTGCTACCAGTGTTTCACGTCGTGCTGTCTCGCTGCTCAAGCTAACTAGTGGTAAAGATTCATCAATTCGCTGTTGCAATTCTGGCAAACGTTCTAAATTGCGATCGCTACGTGGTAACTCCATTCGTGTTTTTAGCAAACCATAACCTAATTCCGCTAAGATTTCGTCTGCTTCATAAGGCATTTCAAAATAGGAGCGAAATGTGTAAGATTGCCCTTCTTGCAAAAGATGACGACGAGTCATGATTTTTTTGTTTGCAGCTACACATTTAAAAATTACTATTCAATTTTAGCGTTTTAAGTAGCTAGTACAAAAAGGCTGAAGTCTGTAGGCGCACAGCGGCGATCTTGGCAGTTTCCGTCGTTAGCGAGTCTTCTCCCAAGGGGAGACGCTACGCGAACAAGATTTTTTAAACTAACCGCGAAGACGCGAAGAACGCGAAGATAAGATTATTTTAGTTTAGCGATCGCCCCCCTCTCCACTAACATTTTCCCCGTCAATAAATCTTTTACTGTTACTACTAATACCCGTTGTTCGTTGACTTCAAATTGTGCTTGTATTCTGTCTACTCCTGTTTGTCCGGGCGGTTCGAGATGGGCGACGCATACTTGTTGATGATGAGTTTCTAAGGAACGATAGCTATCTTGTTTTATTAAGTGGCTACTCGTCATTCTTCCTTGAGTATCGTAAGCAACTTCTGCTTGCGAAACTTCTGCAACTTCGCCAATATCAAGGCGAATTTCTCGCTGTCCTTCGGTGGCTACTTGCAAAGTTAAAGCTTCAGAACGCGCCCCTGGATACTTTGCTCCTTTTTCAATTAAAGTGAAATAAGAATAAGTTTTGCTGTGGGGTTCCCAAAGCCGGATAGCATAACTGTGGCGCAGGTAATCATCAACTGCTGTCATTTCACTTAAAGCTAATGCGCCATGTGCCACAGCTTCAAAGGGTTTATCTAATTTAACTTTTTGTCTGCCGAAATAGGAAATTACTAGTTGTTGAATCGCCGGAATTTGGCAAGTACCGCCGACTAATAAAACCTGTTCGATGGCAGATTTAGCGATACCTTTGGAAAGGGCGATCGCTAATACTTCATCTATCGCTTGTCTTAACTGTTCTAATAATTGTTGATTTTCTAAAATTTCGCCCAACTCGTCCCGATGTAACTGCAATTCATGGGACATAAAATTTTCATCATCAAACCAAGCTTCTTTCGCCTCATCTGTTGTCGAAAGTTGAATTTTTACCCTTTCTGCTACTTCCAATAAATTCATAAAACCGATTTCTCCAACTTCAGCGCGGGAGGAATTGATTTTTTGCAGATAATGTTCGACAATCCAAGTATCGATATCTACACCGCCAATAAAAGCATCAGATTTAGCAAGAACTTCAGCGCGTACTGCTTGCTGTTCGGAAGCGACGCTGACAGTCCGTACTAAACTTAAATCCAACGTTCCGCCACCAAAATCTACTACCAAAACCACAGTACCAGGACGCTTGATGGCATAACCAAGGGCGGCTGCTGTTGATTCATCAACAATTTGCACTGCGGGAATATTTAGCTTATCGCCCAAATTGCGAAACCAGTCAAGATATCGCTCAAATGCACCTACAGGAACCGTAAAGATAACGTGGCTTGGCTGCAATTGCTGTTCAATTTGTTGCCAAATTTCTAACAAAAACAGTTCTGAAATAATCTCAGCACTATAACTATTACCATCCAAAAGTCGCGGAGGCGGCACAAAATCCGCTGCTAAATCCCGTTTGAAAGCACGAAAACAGCGTTCCGGCTGGGCAAACCCCAAGCGTTTGGCACGTACAGACTCGCCAAACAAAATGCTATTTTGCCCTTCCACAAACACCAAACTCGGCACCACGCTAACTTGTTCGCCCCCAACCTCAAACCGCCGCGACATCGAATCAAATCGCAACGTCCGTGGTTTTTGCGTAATCAAATCAGTCGTACAAACAACAGTATTGCTAGTACCAAAATCAATTATTACTGTAGTCATTTGTCATTTGTCATTAGGCATTGGTTATTCCCCGCGTCCCCCCATCTCCCCACCTCCCCATCTCCCTACCTCCCCATCTCCCTACCTCCCGCCTCCCGGCAAACTCCGGCTAACCTTAGCAGGGCAAAGAATCCTTCCTTGATGCTGATAGCCAATAAATCGAATGTAAACTAATTCACCTTCGGTAATATCAGCATTGTCTGGTTGATGAAGTTGGGAATTATAAGGGACTTGTTGCCAAGGTTTGCCTATCTGTTCGTAACCCCATTTACTAAGAAGATTATTTAGAGGAGTAAACATGGAAAGCAGATTTTTCACGGGCAATTCTGGTTTAACACTCACCATTTGGTGGATGCTGGGGTAGTTTGTCAGTAATGTCTGCAATTGCTCAAATGTGGAAGTGCGAAATTCTTCTGTTAGTTGTAGACGTTGCTGTTGCAACTCTTCATGGAGTCGCACACCTTCTTGATGCAGTGCGGCTTTTTCAGAAATAAGTTGCTGTATTTTTTGCTCTAATTCTAAGTATTTTTGTTGAGATGCTTGGAGTTCGTCTTCTAGTAATTTAATTTGAGATTGCGCCAACCCTAACTTATCAATTCGCTTGTTTGGTTGAGAAGCGATCGCCGCGTTAATTACTGGAATAATCAAAAGTAAGGCCAAAAATCCGATTGCGATCGCTAAAATACTTTCCAGAGAAAACATTCCGGTTCCCTGGATGTCTGATATGATGTCTGCAAGCATCTGTATCTCTCCTATTGTTGTTTGAGAGACTGTTGTTCTGTTCCTGTGACGTTTTCTTCTCCCTCATAATATTCAGGAAGCAGTTCTTTGGTTTCTACGTCTCCCAAAGCATCTTCAATTCCAGATGTTGTGCTGGTACAACTTGCGCCAGAAGCACCAATTACAGTTTCCGTAATTTTTCCATCTTTACCGATGCGATACTCAATTTTTTGATACTCAGCCATAAGTAAAATATCTATATTTTCAAGGTTTTCAAGCAATACGCAGTTATTCCGTTGTATCACTTTTGCCAGTTAACTGCAATTACCATCTGGCACTAGCACAAACAAATAAATGTATCAGGGCTTTACTAATTTACTAAAACAAATGTACTATTTTTGATGAGATTACACAAGCCTCAAAGAAACCGAGTCAAAATTATGAGTGTGTTATTTGTTACAAATTGTGGGCGATCGCAACTTGAGCAAGGTTCTAATAAAATTTTTGGGAATCCTAATTAAGACTTGAAAGGTAAAGCAACATGACTGACAATCAAAATCAACCCAGAGATTATGATGCTGTACTTGGCGGACAATCGCCGCCTCCTGTAGATGGAGTTGTTCTTGGAGGAATTGAGGGCGTTAAGCGTTGTTTATCAAATCCTGTAGCTAATGTGCGAATTGCTGCACTCAGCGAAGCCTTGAAATATGGTGATGCAGGGTTGGATGTTTTAATTCAAGCGTTGCAAGATAAATCGAGGTTAGTACAGCGTTTTGCTTATCGACAATTAAAACAAAGAGTAGAACCGCAAGTTAAACAAGCTTTGCAAACATATAAACCTTGGAACTTAGAAGAGAGAATTGATAAGTATTATGTCTATAAAGCTACTCAATTTGCTAATCGGCAAGTTGTAGATTTCAATCCGAATATAGGTATTATAGAACCTGTTAACAAGGCTTACGCTCTTACATACGGTGATTATGAATATTATGATGAAGATTTGCGTAGGCTTGTCCAAGAACCTAATGAAGAAAATTTACCGAGTCAATTTAATAGACTTTTCCAAGAACCCAAGGCCGACAAATTAGAAGCTTTAGTCTTTGGTTTGTGGGCTGAAGCTTATGAAAGGGGTTCAAGTATTATTGTCGAAGCTTTAGTTGATGCCAAAAAATATTTAACTAATCTCAAAGCTGTTTTTATTGGTAATATTGCTCCTGATGAATGCGAAATTTCTTGGATTCAGCAAAGTGATATCAGCCCGATTTTACAAGCTTATCCTAAACTGGAAATTTTGCAAGTTCGTGGTGGCGATGGTTTACATTTTAGTCCACCAGTGCGACACAATAACCTCAAAGCTTTAATTGTAGAAACTGGGGGATTAAGTCGGGATACCGTCGCACAAATTTGTAATATGAATCTGCCAGCATTGGAACATTTAGAATTATGGTTTGGCAGTGAAGATTACGGTGGAGACTGTTGGGTTGAAGATATACATCCGATTCTTTTTGAAGATAAGTTTCCCAATTTAACTTATTTAGGATTACGCAATAGTCAATTTACCGATGAAATAGTCAATGCTATTGTGACTTCTCCAATTATTAATTCTATCAGCGTACTTGACCTGTCGATGGGAACGTTGAGTGATGCGGGTGCTGAAGAGTTGCTGAATTGTGAAGCTATTAATTATCTTGACATTCTCAATGTTTCAGAAAGCTTTTTGTCTCAGGAAATGATTGAAAAATTATCTGGTTTGGATGTGCGTGTTTTAGCAAATCATCAGAAAAAAGAAGATGATGATAGCTACATACATGGACGCTATTGTTCTGTTGCCGAATAGTTTATCAATTGTAATTTATCGTTTATTAAAATTAATAAATATAAGTAAATTTTAGATGAATAATAATCAAAATCAACCCGGAGAATTTGACGCAGTACTTCGTGGAGAGGCGCAAAAGCCAAATTATGCTGTAGTTTTGGGAGGAATTGAGGGAGTTAAAAATCGTCTCAATAGCGAAGATTATGAAGTTAGGGTTGCGGCGCTTAAAGATGCGCTTAATTATGGTGATGTAGGAGTAGATTTAATTATTGATGAATTATATAACTCTTCAAACGAAACACATAATTATGCTATCGATTTACTACGAAAAGCAGGTGTTAAAGGTAAACGGGTATTACTTGATTATGACCCTTGGTTAGTTTTTACTACATTTAAAAATTGGGAAGATTGGCAAGATTTCTGTGATGACTGGATTGACAATCCAATATATCAGGCATATTGTCTATATCACAAAAATTATCTGAATAGTAAAAATAAATTATTGCGGTTCTTGAAAGATTCCCAACCCAAGTATATAGAAGCAATTAAATGTGAAATGTACTACAAAGATCCAAATTGTAAAACTGCTTTTAAAGATTTTGTACAAACAATTATAAATGCTCGTAAATCACTTCCTCATCTTCGAGCATTATTGATTGGAGATTATGAGGCAACCTATAACGAAAAATATCGAAAATCAAGAGTTAATGTATCTAATATTTATCCTCTACTAAAATCATATCCTAATTTGCAATTACTTCACATCCGGGGTCGAATGGTTAATGAAGATATTCTAAAACCTGAGTTACAGATACTACAAATTCAGAATTCTCAAAAGAATTCTACTATTTCTATTAAGCTTTTAAAACCTGAGAGTTTAAAAACTCTGATTGTTGATGCTGATGGTATATGTGATGATAATCTGGCGAAAGTTTGCAATTTAAATTTACCGTCTTTAGAATACTTTGAACTATGGCTAAGTAGAAGCGATTTAATCAATATCAATATGGATAGTTTAGCACCTGTGCTTTCGGTCGAATCATTCCCTAATTTAGCATACTTAGCAATAAGAAAATGCGGGAATATGAGCGAGGTTGCTAAGGCTATTGTTAATTCTCCAATTATGAAAAATCTCAAGATACTTGAATTAACAGATGGAAATATAAGTAGTGGAGGTGCTATAGCTTTATTAAAGTCTTCAGCAGTTAATCGTCTGCATACTCTTAATGTTTCTGGAAATCGTTTACATAAGAATACAATCGAGCAACTTTCAAACTTGAAATGTCGAGTAATTGCAGATTCTCAGTTTAGCGATCGCTATTACTCAGTCTGGGAATAAACTATATATCAATGCTAAACTTCATCCTCATCGCCAACCCTGAAAATCGCCGTGTCGGTTTCCTCCAACAAGCACTAACTCATTTCAACTTACCACCAGCCACGGTAGTAGATTACGCAGAATTAATTTCCGGTAAACAAACCCTCGCACAATTCAACCTACCCAACACCATTATCCGCTTCGATTCTCCAGAAAAGAACTTTGATATCGATAAAGCCATCATCGCCGCAGGTTTCAATGTATCGGATAACGGACAACATCAACGCATCAGTCCTAGCGAAGCTATAGAATTAGAATTCGACAAAGGACGCATCCTCTACCCGCGACAGTGGTATTTAGGTTGGCGATATCTATTACAAAAATGGGAATCTCAACTTACTCCTTTTCAGGCTTACTTCATGAACCATCCGCAAGATATTGCTGTGATGTTTGACAAACCAGCCTGTCACGAAAGATTCAGCCATCACAATATTCCCGTTCCTCGTTCTCTAGGTAAAATTCACAATTACGAACATTTGCGCGAACAAATGCAAACCCAGGGAATGGAACGAGTATTCGTCAAACTTTCCCACGGTTCCGCCGCTTCTGGAGTTGTGGCTTATCGCGCAAATTCCCGTTTTCAATCAGCCATTACCACCGTCGAACGAGTGCGGGAAAATGGCGAAACTCTACTTTACAATTCCCGTAAAATTAGCCACTACACTCATCATGAAGAAATCGCCGATATCATCAACATTTTGACAGCAGAAGGCGTACAAGTTGAAGAATGGCTACCCAAAGCACATTTACAAGGATGCGGTTTTGATGTGCGTGTGGTGGTTATTAATGGTGAAGCACAACATATAGTTGTTCGCCTTGGTAAAAGTCCGATGACAAATTTACATTTAGGGAATGAACGGGGAGATATAGAGGAGTTTTTAGCAAAAGTTGGTGTAGAAAATTGGGAGATGATGAAGCGAACTTGCGAACAAGCAGCAGCGTTATTTCCTGATAGTTTATATTGCGGAGTTGATTTACTGATTTTACCTGATTGGAAAACTCACGCAATTTTAGAGATTAATGCTTTTGGCGATTTATTACCGGGGATTTTATGGAATGGAATGGATACTTATACGAGTGAAGTTAAGGCAGTTTTGGAACGAACCGCAGAGGCGCAGAGAACACAGAGAATAAAGAAAAAATTTTAATATGTTAAACATGAATCAAATCGTGGGAACTTATGATATTTTATTTATTACTCTAGATACACTACGTTACGATGTAGCCAAAAAATTACTCGCACAAAAACGGACTCCTAATTTAGAAAAAGTTTTACCCAAAACAGGTTGGGAAGAACGTCATTCACCTGGAAATTTCACTTACGCAGCGCATCATGCATTTTTTGCCGGCTTTTTACCTACACCTGTAACGCCAGGAATTCACCCCCGGATTTTTGCATTAGGATTTGAAGGAAGTACCACCACAACTGATAAAACTTGTGTGTTAGATAGCTCAAATATTGTTAGTGGATTAGCTGCTAAGGGATATCATACAGTTTGCATTGGTGGAGTTGGTTTTTTTAACAAACGCAATTCTATAGGTAATGTATTTCCCTCAATGTTTGCTGAAAGTTACTGGAGTCCAGAGTTAGGTGTTACTAATCCAAAATCTACAGAAAATCAGGTAAATCTGGCGAGGGATATTTTAGAAAAAACGCCACATAATCAACGCATATTTTTATTTATAAATATTTCCGCTTTGCATCAACCAAATTACTTTTACCTTCCCAACCCAAAGGATAAAATCGACACCATTGAATCTCACGCCGCAGCTTTGGAATATGTAGATAGTCAATTAGCCAAACTCTGGAATATTATACGCCAAAGACATTCTACTTTTTGCATTCTGTGTTCCGACCACGGGACAACTTATGGTGAAGATGGTTACACTGGACATCGACTTAGCCATCCTGCGGTTTGGACTGTTCCTTATGCAGAGTTTATTTTATGAAAACCTCACGCAGAGGCGCATACTTCGACTTCGCTCAGTAACCAGAGGCGCGGAGAATTTCTCTGTGTCTCTGCGTCTCTGCGTGAAACTTAATTTCTTCTTTTAAATCCTATGCTGACAATTCAAAATCTCAAATCTAAAATTGCCCAGTCTCCGTATCAAGCATACGTTTATTCTTATCCCCACAAAACAGCTTATCGTCCTTTCAACCCACCTATATATCTCCCGGAACTTTGGACGCAGCAAGATAGAGAGGCGCTATTTCTTTACATACACATACCGTTTTGTGAAATGCGTTGTGGTTTCTGCAATTTGTTTACCACAGTCAGCCACAATGAAGATTTTATCAGTCAATATGTTCGCACGTTACAGCGACAGGCACAACGGATGAAAGCGGTGTTGGGTGATGCGTCATTTGCGAGGTTCGCTATCGGTGGCGGAACTCCAACTCAGTTACCCATTGGACACCTCGAAACTGTTCTCGATATCGCTGAAAATACTATGGGTGCGAAATTACAGGAAATTCCGATTTCTGTGGAAGTTTCACCAGAAACCGCAACTGAGGAAAAGTTAAAGCTGTTGCGATCGCACTCCATAGATCGTGTTAGCATTGGTGTCCAAAGTTTCATCGAATCGGAAGTCTTAGCAACCCAGCGCCGTCAATCTAATACTCAAGTAGAAGCAGCTTTGACAAGGATAAAAGAAGCTGGATTTCCCACTTTGAATATTGACCTAATTTACGGTTTACCCGGTCAAACTGTCAATACTTGGTTGCAATCAATACATACTGCTTTGCGCTTTCAACCAGAAGAAATTTATCTGTATCCCTTGTATGTACGGCCGTTAACAGGTTTGGGACGCACAGATAAAGAATGGGACGATATTCGTTTAGCTTGTTACCGCGAAGGGCGATCGCTCCTGTTGTCTGAAGGGTATACTCAAGTATCTATGCGGATGTTTCGACAAGAGGGACAAGGTGGACAAGGTAGACAAGGTAGCCATCTTTCTCCCTTGTCTCCCCCCTCTCCCTTGTCTCCCCTATCTCCCCCCTCTCCCGTCTACTGCTGTCAAGCCGACGGTATGGTTGGTTTAGGTTGTGGCGCACGTTCCTACACCAATACTTTGCACTACTCCAACGAATATGCGGTGGGTGCAAAGGGAATCAGCGATATTTTGCAAGCATATATTCAAACGCCCGATGAGTTATTTGACTACGCGCATTATGGGTTTCAACTAGATGCAGAAGAACAACGTCGGCGATATATTTTATTATCTTTACTTTCTGATGAAGGGTTAAATTTTGTTAATTATCGCCAGCGATTTGCTAGTGAAGTAGACGCTGATTTCCCAGAACTTTCAGAATTGCAGGCTTTAAATTTGGCGATAAAAGATGAAGGTAGTTTACACTTAACTGAATTTGGCATTGAACGTTCTGATACTATCGGCGCGTGGTTATTTTCTGAGCAAGTTCAGGAATTAATGCAGGATTATGAGTTGAAATAGTAGATTTTCAATCAAATTTGTATAGAAGTGAGTAATAAGGAAAATATGACAAACAATCAAAATCAACCCAGAGAATTTGATGCGGTACTCGGCGGCGAAGCACCGCCACCAATACAAGGCGCTGTTTTAGGTGGAATTGAAGGTGTTAAAAGACGTTTATCGAGTTCAAATATTGAAGCGAGGATTGCAGCTTTAAGTGAAGCACTAAATCATGGTGATACAGGATTGGGTTTGGTAATTGAAGCTTTAGAAGATAAGTTTAGGAAAGTACGCCTAGCTGCGTTTAATTGTTTGCAAGATAGAGAAGAAGCTCAAGTTAAGCTAGCATTGCATGATTATAAATTCTGGAGTAGCTTTGAAAAATTAAATGGACTGCCAAATGGCTATGTAAGTACTTTCGCTAATCGGAAAGTTATAGAATTTGAGCCAACAACTAATATTACGGAAACTGTTGACATTGCATACGCTTTGAGAGATACGTATATATTATATAGTAATAAAACTGAGATAACAATCACAGATAAACTTCAATTATTGCAGCAAAGTCCTCTGGTAAATCAAATTGAAGCTTTAGTATTTGGCGTTTGCTTTGACAGAGAAGCAACTGATTTTAGTTCGCGCCATGTTGTGGAGTCACTAGCTGCGCTGCAAGACAAACTGATTAATTTAAAAGCTGTTTTTATTGGAGATATTGAGGATTATGAATGTATGATTTCCTCAATTCCGCAAAGTAATGTCAGCCCAATTTTGCAAGCTTATCCCCATCTAGAGGTATTAAAAATTAGAGGTAATAGTGGAGATTACTGGAACGAACCAGCAGCCGCAGTATTAGCTTTTAATTCCCCATTAAAACACGAAAAATTAAAAGCTTTAATTATCGAATCTGGCGGACTTCGCCATCAAGTAATTAATCAAATTTGTGAACTTGAATTACCAGCATTAGAATATCTAGAATTATGGTTGGGTCGTGATGAATATGGCGGAACTTCATCTATTGATGACCTAATGCCAATCATTTCTGGTGTGTTTCCTAAATTAAAATATTTAGGATTGCGAAATAGTGAATATTCTGATGATATTGCTTTTGCTATAGTAGATTCTCCAATTCTTGAGAATTTAGTAGAGTTAGACTTCTCTATGGGAACTTTGGGTGATGAAGGTGCAGAGGCTTTGCTGAATTGTCCAGCAATACAACAACTAGATACACTGAATGTCTCTGATAATTGTCTAACTCATACCATGCTTAAACGGTTAAAACAGGTAGATATTGAAATAATTTCTGATGGACAGCAAAAAGGTACACAATACCGCTACTGCACAGTAGCCGAATAATTCATTTTTAAATTATTCAAAACGGGTATTTTCATCTTTCAGCTAATATGCACCTCACCATCCTCTATCGCGGTTCTCTAATCAGTTGCAACTACGGTTGTGAATATTGCCCCTTTGCTAAACGCCAACAAACAGCCGCAGAATTAGCAATAGATAAACAATCTTTAGAAAAGTTTGTCAATTGGATTTCCCAACATCCCCAACACCAATTTTCAATTTTGTTTACCCCTTGGGGAGAAGCTTTAATCCATTCTTGGTATCAGCAAACATTGGTAAAATTAACGAATCTACCCAATGTTAATAAGGCAGCAATTCAAACCAATCTCTCTTGTCAGCTAGATTGGGTAGAGGAATGTAATAAAGATAAATTGGCACTTTGGGCAACTTTTCATTCAGAATGGGTGTCACGCGATCGCTTTTTAACAAAATGCCTCAACTTGGACAACAAAAATGTCAAATTTAGCGTTGGAGTTGTCGGTTTTCCTAAGTTTAAAACCGAAATAGCCGCTTTACGTGATGAGTTACCAAACCACGTTTATTTGTGGATTAATGCTGTCAAAGCCGAACTTCAAAATTTATCACCAGCAGACAGAGAATTTTTTCAATCTATCGACCCATTATATGAATTAAATACTAAGCATTATCCTAGCTTTGGGCATTATTGTCGGGCTGGAAAATCAGCGATTTCTGTTGATGGTGACGGTACAATGCGCCGCTGTCATTTTATTAAGGAACCAATTGGTAATATTTATAATTTGGAATGGGAAACAGCTTTAGTTGAGCAACCTTGTACTAACCAAACTTGTCACTGTCATATTGGTTACGTAAATCTGGATTATTTAAAAATGGATCGGGTGTTTGGTTCTGGAATTTTAGAAAGAATTCCCGATAGATGTCCCTAACACCCCACTCCCAACCCCTCCCCTTAGCAAGGGGAGGGGAGACAAAGCGTAGCTTTGGCTCTTTGGGGTTATTATTTTCGGATATTTACAAGCAAGAATACAGTGCTACTTTAAAAGTAGAAAGTAGTTTGATTGAAAGTGCTTGTTATTACTATGAAAATTTTAAAATTAGTCCTGCCAATCCTATTACTACTAAGCACGCCTGCTATGGGAGTTGAATTGAAAGGGCAGAATATCGATGGTCAAAAGTTGCCTGCCACAGCTTACTATTATGCAACTGGTGGGGTCTACAAAGTTCAGGTACGCTTTCACAAAAAACGAGCGACAATTTATTTTGATGACGGCAACCAAATAACCATACAGTTGAACCAGGAAGCGATCGCTGACTCAAAGAATATTCAAGGCTTTGGAATGCTAGGGCAATTTCCTATCAATGCAATATTCAGTGTTGGGCTAATCTATGGCAATAATTGGCTCGGCGCCAGCGATAATCAATTCCAACAGTCGAATCCGCTTTCTGGGTTGTGGAAAATTAGTTTGGAGTAAATACCAATGTTTCCTAATTTTCTGCCATCACAAGTTAATCAACTAACAGATCCAAAAGCGATCGCTTTCGTCCAAAGTATTCAAAGAATCGCCCTTGCAACTTCCCTGAGTCAACACCCAATCCTCACAACCTACATTCAAAAAGGTAACGGAGGAACCCCAATTTTACTGTTGCACGGTTTTGACAGTTCGATTCTAGAGTTTCGTCTGCTGTTGCCATTGCTGGCTACTCAAAATGAAACATGGGCAGTAGATTTGTTAGGTTTTGGCTTTACACAAAGGCAAAAAGAAATAACCTACAGCCCAGCAACAATTCAAATTCACCTTTACGATTTTTGGAAAACTTTAATCAACAGACCGATTACACTAGTAGGTGCATCGATGGGGGGTGCAACTGCAATTGAGTTTGCTCTCACTTATCCTCAAATTGTAGAATCCCTAGTATTGATTAATAGTTTAGGTTATACTTGCGCTCCCACATTTAGCAAATACTTGTTTCCTCCTTTCGACTACCTTGCTGTAGAATACTTACGTCAACGTCATATTTTGGCATTAAATTTAGCCAGTATTTTAACAAGTTTTAATAACACAATACTTTTGGCTATTCAGTGTGCAATGCTACACCAAGAAATGCCTAATTGGCATGATGCTATGAGTTCTTATGTGAAAACTGGCGGTTATACTAACTTGGCAAATAGAATTGCCCAAGTTGATAAGCCAACACTGATTTTATGGGGAGAAGCTGATGATATGCTCCCAAAAGAAGACGCAGAGAAATTTCAGCAAGATATTGTCAATTCTCAGCTAATCAAGCTGAAAAATTGCGGTCATGCCCCCCAAATTGAACAACCCCAAACGACATTTCAATATATTTTACAGTTTCTCAATAATGGTAAAATTTAATCGCTTTTGAAGTATAGCGGTTCCCAATCAAATGAAGTACAGAAATTTGTAAGGGCGCAAAGCTTTGCGCCCCTACTTTGTACCTCACTAGAACAGGAAACGCTATAATACAGTTTCACTTTAATGATGATACAAATACGTTGGTAGGGAACATTGCCCATACGTGTCAACTTAACGTGAAACCTTTGTCATGACGTAGTTTTGAATTCACTCATTCAATACCACGATCGGCGTTACCCCACCCCGATTTTGTCTAAAGCCAAAATCGCCCCTCCCCTTAGCAAGGGGAGGGGTTGGGGGTGGGGTGAAACGCATGTGGGATAAGCCTTTGAGCTTAAGTTGACACCAATGGGCAATGTTCCCTACGCGAAATCTATATGTATCAGGCTTTTAATGAAATGGTGTAAACTTTTAGCCTTCATTAACAACCCTTTTCCTCCCTGTTCCCCTGCTTCCGAAATGATAAGTCTTTAAACAAACACGATCTTACACACTTAAAGAGGGTACTAGGGCTAAAGTTTTCGACGGATCGGTAAGGAGAAAGCGATCGCAGAGGTTAAACAGTTCTACCTCGGTAGAGGTATGTCGCATCAAGCGCAGGAAATGACCTTCAGCATCAACGCTCAAAGCAATGTAGTTGAGGAACATTTTCAGGTAGCCTAGACGCGATCGCTCTGGCATAGTTGAGGCTGTGGGGGTTTGCCATAAACGATCTATATAATTGCGTACTTCTATTAAAGGAACAGGTGCGATCGGCTCGAAGCGCAAAGCTTGGCGAATTTGATTAAAAATCCAAGGATTGCCAATGGCCCAGCGTCCCACCATCACACCCGCCGCGCCGGTTTGAGAAAGCACTTCAATAGCAGCTTGCGCTGAGTGGATATTACCATTGGCAAGCACCGGACAACGGACTCGTTTCACTGCTTGAGCGATCGAATCATATTTCACCGCTCCGTGGTACATATCCTTGACGGTGCGGCCATGTAAACTCAGCAAATCAATGCTGTGGCGATCGATTAGATCTAAAATTTCATAAAAAGTATCTGTATTTTCAAAGCCTAGACGCATCTTGACGGTTAAAGGGCGATCGCTAACTGCTTGCCGCAGTTCTGCCAAAATCCGATCTACCTTTTGTGGCAAAAGCAGCAATCCACCCCCAACATTTTTACGGTAGATTCGAGGTGCTGGACAGCCCATGTTCAAATCAACTCCAGCGATATTATAGTGGCACAGTTCCTTGGCTGTTCTTACTAAGTCTGGAATGCTTTCGCCGATCATTTGAGCAAAAACGGGGCGATCGGTATCGTTTTCGGTAATTGCTGCCAGAATTTTACCATTGAGGCGTGAGGTCTCATTGACGCGGAAATACTCGGTGAAAAAGTAGTCAGGGCTGCCGTAGTGGGCAATGACCTTCATAAACCAGAGATTTGTCACATCTTGCATAGGCGCAAGAGCAGTCAGAGGTAGGTCTTTGTGAAGCGATTGGGGGAGGGATACCTGGGACATAGAGATTCCAGCGATGTGCAATACAAAACTGCCCTGGCTTTTGTCCAGAGCAGTTTTTCATAGAAGTAAATTTTAATAGGAGACTTTTAGTGTTGTGCCCCAGTTTATCCATAGTTAAGTATTGTTATACAATACTATTCACCTCGAATTTCAAGCTTTACGCAAAAAACGAATAATCTTGAAGTTGGCATTATAAAGTTAAGAAGCGATCGCCTTTTCTGGCACTCAACACCCCCAAGCCAAGCTGTTCATCGCCAAACTACCGCAGGACGAGGATTTTCGGGTACTAGCACCAGCTTTAGAAGCTACATACAGCATTTTTCAGGTAAATGAGGTTATCGTAGCGGCTTTACAGCTGTCATTGGTGTCAACTTAACGTGAAACCTTTATCATGACGTAGTTTTGAATTCACTCATTCAATATCACCATCCGTGTCACCCCACCCCGGTTTTGTCTAAAGCCAAAACCTCCCCTCCCCTTAGCAAGGCTACGGTGTACACACAAGTCTTTTAAAGTTGTGCCACAGGCTTTTGATCCCCCCAACCCACGCCAGTCGCTCATGGGGGAAACCCCCAAGACCGCGCTGGCTCCCCTTAAAAAGGGGGGCAAAAATCTCTCAAAGTCCTCCTTTTTAAGGAGGATTTAGGAGGATCTACAGGATTTTGGTTTTCTACACAGATGTGTGTACACCGTAGCCTTAGCAAGGGGAGGGGTAAAACGATTGTAGGGCATTACCTCTACTTTCGTTATCTTTTGCGTAAGTCCTGGCTTGAGTTAACACCAATGGCAGGATGCCCACCCCACAATAAATTTTATTGCAACATTTAAAGCTTGCCACGCCACTACAGATATTGAGATTTTTTCATAGATCGAATCAGACTCCTATATATTGATTGAGGAAGTGCTGATTATTGATAGTTAGCTTACGCTTGAGCGTGAATTTGATTGGCACAGGGACGGCCTTGTTCGATATCGGTAATATTAGCAAAAGTTGTTTCTGCAATATTATGGAGAGCTTCCGCTGTAAAAAAGGCTTGGTGTCCGGTAATAAGTACATTGGGAAATGTTGTCAAGCGCTGGAAAATATCATCCTGAATGATTTCGCCAGACAAGTCCTCAAAAAACAATTCTGATTCTTGTTCGTAGACATCTACGCCGAGATAGCCAATTTTACCAGACTTTAATCCTTCAATCACTGCTTGGGTATCAATCAGCGCTCCTCGGCTAGTGTTAATTAGCATTACTCCTGGCTTGATTTGTTCTATGGCTTGGGCATTAATTAAGTGATGGGTTTCAGGAGTCAAGGGGCAATGCAAGGAGATGATATCAGAGTTGGCGAATAACTCAGGCAATTCTACATACTTTCCGCCTAAAGCTTCTAATTCTGAGTTGCGATACACATCATAAGCGAGTAGGTTACAGCCAAATCCTTTCATAATCTGTCCCAAAATTAGACCGATTTTGCCAGTGCCAATAATTCCCACTGTGCGCTGATGTAAGTTAAATCCCAAAAGTCCATCTAGGGAAAAATTACTTTCTCGGATGCGGTTATAGGCGCGATGAATTTTGCGATTTAGGCTCAAAATTAATCCTACAGCGTGTTCTGCTACGCCATAGGGTGAATAGGCAGGAACGCGCACAACACTAACCCCTAAATCTGCTGCTGCTTGTAAGTCTACATTGTTAAATCCAGCACAGCGGAGGACAACTAGGTGAGTTCCGCGTGAGGCGAGAAGTTCTAAAGTTGGGGCATCAACCTGGTCGTGGACGAATACGCAAACAGCGGGAAATCCAGCGGCGAGAATAGCGGTATCGCGATTTAAACGAGGCTCAAAAAAGACTAATTCATGTTGAGTGGAAGAATTTACAGCTGACAAAAAATGCCGATCGTAGGCTTTTGTGCTGAATACTGCTACTTTCATCTCCTACCTCAGGCTGTATGCTGCATGGTGTTCGAGTACATCGTAACTTGATATTGAAAGCAGGGATGTCTACGACGGACTAAGCCTGTGCGTCTGCGATCGCTGCGAATTTGAGTAATTGATAGCTGTAAAATTTATAACTTAGTGTTTTACTGGAGTGATGCGATCGCAGTTTTTGGCGACGGTTCAATTCATCATAGCCAGTTCAACCAAACAAAGCTAAATTGATTTGTTGTCATTAACAGACTAATCTTGGCAATGTAGATATTAGATGAAGCACGATAACTCAAATTATAGGAAATTCTGATGAATCGTTCAAAATTAGTTGCCATTATTACAGGTGCGATTTCTGTTATTTTAGCGATCGCCTACCTCATCCTCGTCCAACTGTTAGACTACCGGGACATGAAACCCGCCCCCATTAGCCAATTTGAGCCAGCGCCTGCGATTATTTCTCAGCTTGGGCAGATTGACAAAATTGCCAAAGTATAATCTACATTCAGGTTATTTGTATCTGTCTTATTTGTGGTTTGCGGCAGTTTTCATCGAAATAGGGACGCACAGCTAGCTAGTGCGTCCCCTGCTTAATATCTATCGATAAAACTAATGATGACTATTGATTAATGCCAGGGCCGATTCATAGATAAATAACAATAGCTATTATTTTTTGCTTAAATACCATATATATAAGATTTAGTTACCATAATTATCTTAGATTTATTTAAATAAAGTAATTCCATTTGGACGCAGATAACGGTAAGCTGTTTCTAACAAAATTAAATAAATATAAATTCGCGTTAGTTGCGAGTGCTGAGATTACAGGGATCAACGCAAGTTGATTTAAAACGGCACAATTGTAATGAAATATATAGAGGTTTATTCATGGCTCAGTTTCTATTGGAGACTGTTTGGCTAGTTCCGTGCTATGCCTTAATAGGGGGACTATTGGCTCTGCCTTGGTCGCCGGGGATCATTCGCAAAACAGGGCCAAGACCGGCGGGTTATGTCAACTTGGTAATGACATTTTTGGCATTCCTACACAGTCTGATTGCCTTACAAGCAACTTGGAATCATCCACCCCAAGAAGTATTCATTCCTTGGTTATCTACTGCTGGTTTAGATTTGACTATTGCTTTAGACATTTCTTCCATTAGTGTCAGCGCTATGGTCGTAGTCACTGGGTTGAATTTGCTGGCGCAAATTTATGCCATCGGCTACATGGAAATGGATTGGGGTTGGGGACGCTTCTATTCCTTATTGGGATTATTTGAAGCTGGACTTTGCGCCCTTGCTTTATGTAATAACTTGTTCTTCAGCTATGTAATTCTAGAAATCCTGACGCTGGGAACTTACCTGTTAGTGGGCTTATGGTTTAGTCAGCCTTTGGTGGTTACAGGTGCTAGAGATGCTTTCTTAACCAAACGGGTAGGAGACTTGTTCTTGCTCATCGGTGTGTTGGGGTTATGGCCTTTAGCTGGAACTTGGAATTACACAGAATTAGCCGAGTGGGCGAGTACAGCCGATGTTAATCCTACAGTCATTGGATTGGTGAGTTTAGCTTTAATTGCCGGGCCAATGGGTAAATGTGCTCAGTTCCCATTGCATCTGTGGTTGGATGAGGCGATGGAAGGCCCTGTTCCCAGCACGATTTTGCGGAACTCGGTAGTAGTTGCTACTGGTGCATGGGTATTGATTAAACTGCAACCAGTGTTAACTTTGTCACCAATAGTTTCCTCAGCAATGGTAGGGATTGGTGCGGTTACAGCTTTGGGTGCTTCCTTAATCGCGATCGCTCAAATCGATCTTAAACGCTGTCAATCCTATTCTGTCAGCGCATACATGGGTTTAGTATTCATCGCTGTGGGAGTGCAACAAGACGAAGCAGCATTATTGTTAGTCCTCACCCATGCCATATCCGCAGCACTATTGGTGATGAGTACTGGCGGAATTATCTGGAATAGCATCACCCAAGACGTAACCCAACTTGGCGGACTGTGGAAGCGTCGCCCAATTTCCGCAATCGCCTTTATTGTCGGCAGTTTAGGGTTAATTGGTTGTCCACCACTGGGTAGCTTTTGGGCGCTGATGGAATTGGCAGATGGGTTGTGGGAAACTCAACCTTGGTTAGTCGGAATAATCATTGGGGTAAATGCTTTAACGGCAGTGAGTTTAACTAGAGAATTCGCTTTAGTTTTTGGTGGTAAAGCCAAACAAATGGCTCAGCGATCGCCTGAAGCTCACTGGCCGATGGTTCTACCGATGATGATTTTACTCGGCTTTAGTCTAAATCTGCCTTTTGTGTTGCAAAGCTTATCACTTTTACCAGATTGGGTAGACCTAAATAAAGATGTGGCACTACTTTTAAATTGGTCGAGTATTTTTGGTTGCACTATCACTGGCGCGATCTATTTCAGCAATATTCCCAAACCAATTCGTTTGCCTTGGAAAGGTTTACAAGACTTAATCGCATACGATTTTTACACACCCAATATCTATCGGATGACGATTATTTTCACCGTTGCCCAAATTTCGCAACTTGCCGATATGATTGACCGCTTTGTAGTCGATGGCATTGTTAATCTTGTCGGTTTATTCTCCCTTTTGGGTGGCGAAAGTCTCAAGTACAGTACCTCTGGTCAAACCCAGTTTTATGCCTTCACCGTACTTTTAGGAGTGGGTGTTTTAGGAATGTGGGTAAGTTGGCCATTTTGGGGCGTACAGTTCTTAGATTTGATTTTCTAAGATTGACACATTTGGGTGATTAAGACTCGTTTTTTAGAAGCAGATTTTAATAGTGTGAGGAGAATGATATGAGCATACAACAACCCAAAATCAACGTTTCCCGAAGAAATTTACTCAAGTTTGGTGCAGGTGCGATCGGTACGGGTGTAGTGACCGCTGGACTTAGTTCAAACTTAGTTGCACCGGAAAAATCTGTAGCACAAGAACCTCCAGCAAAACCAACAGAAGAAGAAATAACTCCCGATAAAGCACTGCAAGAGTTATTAGACGGGAACGATCGGTTTGTTAAAAGCAAACGTAAAAACCCGCACCAAAATTATTCACGTTTAGCTGAAATTGCCAAAGGTCAAAAACCCTTTGCTTCTATTCTAAGCTGTGCAGATTCACGAGTTCCTTCGGAAATTATTTTTGACCAAGGATTAGGAGATTTATTTGTCTGTCGGGTAGCTGGTAATATCGCCACATCAGAAGAAATTGGTAGCCTAGAATTTGGTAGCTTAGTATTAGGTGCAAAAGCGATCGTGGTTGTGGGACATGAAAGATGTGGTGCTGTAGATGCCACACTCAAAGGCGCTCCAGTACCAGGAAGAATTGGTAGTTTGATTGAGGCGATCAGACTAGGTGTAGAAAGATCTAAAAATCAACCAGGTGATAAGTTAGAAAACGCTTGTAAAGCTAATATTTTAGTACAAGTTGAAACATTAAAGTCATCGTCAGTTTTATCTGAGTTAATCAATGCAGGCAAACTCAAGATAGTTGGTGGTTACTACGATTTGGATACTGGTAAAGTTACCCTGGTTAGTTAGTTTTTTCATCCATTGTCATTGGTCATGAGAACAAAGTAAAACTGACCAATGACAATGGACAGCGGACAACTGGCAAAGAACAAAGGACAAAGTTATCATGTTAAGTGTTTTAATTTGGCTGCCAATTTTATCTGCTATATTCATAGCAATATTACCTGCAAATATCCCTAATCATCGCATTCGTTTAGCAGCACTGTACTTTTCTGGAATAGTTTTTGCATGGAACGTTGCCATCCTGTTGAAATTTGATATCAACAATCCAGCAATGCAATTCCAAGAGTATTTACCTTGGAATGAAACTCTTGGTTTGAACTATCAATTAGGTGTTGATGGGCTTTCTATATTAATGTTGGTGTTAAATAGCTTGCTGACTTGGATTGCTATTTACAGCAGCAGTAGAGATACCGAACGTCCCCGGTTGTTCTACTCGATGATTTTATTAGTGAGTGGAGGAGTTGCAGGTGCTTTTCTAGCAGAAAACTTACTGTTATTCTTCTTGTTCTACGAATTAGAATTAATTCCCTTCTACTTACTAATATCTATTTGGGGAGGGGAAAAACGGGCTTATGCTGGAATTAAATTCCTGATTTATACGGCTGTTTCGGGAGCATTAATTCTGGCAACATTCTTAGGTATGGCCTGGTTGAGTCATTCTACCAATTTTGCTTTTGATGCATTCTCTACAGAAAATCTCTCAATCACAAAGCAAATCCTTTTACTAATAGGAATAGTATTAGGTTTTGGCATCAAAATTCCTTTGGTTCCTTTCCATACTTGGTTACCCGATGCTTATGTTGAAGCTTCAGCGCCAATTGCCATTCTTCTAGGCGGCGTGTTGGCAAAGCTAGGAACATACGGACTGTTGCGATTTGGCTTGGGTATGTTTCCCCAAGCTTGGAGTATTATTGCACCGACTTTAGCAATTTGGGGAGCAATCAGCGCTATCTATGGGGCGGTAATTGCGATCGCTCAAAAAGATATCAAGCGCATGGTAGCATACAGTTCCATCGGTCACATGGGTTATGTATTGCTAGCTAGTGCCGCCAGCACTCCCCTTGCACTCGTTGGTGCAGTCGCCCAAATGTTCAGCCACGGTATCATCCTAGCCATCCTCTTTCATTTGGTGGGAGTTGTGGAAGCCAAAGTCGGCACCCGCGAGTTAGATAAACTCAATGGTTTAATGAGTCCCATCCGTGGTTTACCCCTAATTAGTGCCTTACTCGTTTTAAGCGGCATGGCTAGCGCAGGTATTCCCGGTTTAACAGGATTTGTTGCTGAATTTATCGTTTTTCAAGGCAGCTTTTCTGTCTTTCCTCTCTCGACAATTTTGTGTGTAGTAGCTAGCGGCTTAACCGCAGTTTATTTTGTCATTCTTCTCAACCGCACATGTTTTGGCAGACTTGATAACTTAGCCTACTATCCCAAAGTTCTTTGGCCTGAGAAAATCCCAGCATTAATTTTGGCAGCTTTTATCATCTTTTTGGGAGTACAACCCACTTGGTTAGTACGTTGGAGTGAGTCCACGACTACGACAATGGTAGCTGCAATTCCCCCCATAGAAAAAACTACCATCTCTCAAGTACCACTGGAGTATAAATAGGAGTCAGAATTCAGAATTCAGAATTCTGAATTCAATGCTTACCGCGTACCTTTGTTAACAGTTGTTTTTGTGCAAATGGTGTGGTGGCTGGTGAATTTAGTCAAATACGGTAAGCCAGCTATCACACTTACTCAGCAAAATTTTGGTGAATTACTCTTTTTATTGCGATTATTGCCCTGTTTGGCTTTAATTATGCCGGAGTCACTTTATGGATAACTTAGACCTCTTGCAAAAGTACTTTTAGCACTCTTGTGGGAAAAGGGAAAAGGTTAAAGGGTAAAGGGAAAATACCAAACCTTTCCCCTTTCCCCTTACCCTTTTCCCGACTTCTGCAAGAAGTCTATTGTATAGCTGGCAAATTTTATAGCATTGAAGAAATAGCGATAACGCTAATATTGCCAGTTTGGACACATGATGTTTTAAGCATTTTTCACGCGTTGAATATTTGTCAAGAATTAATAACACCAATTAGCGATTACCATGACAGCAATTAAAACAGTTACTAAATTACCTCCTTCCACACATGAATTTTCTGAAGTCATTCATCGGCTAGAAGCTGGTGGTGCAATGTTACCCGATACCCCAGAAAATTTGATGCAAATTATCGGGTTATACAAAGCTTATGCTGTGCCAATGGACTTTTATTGGCGAGACTTACTTTATATTGCTGAAAACGTATTTTTAGACCCTTTGCCTTTCTTTAAATACTTCTTGCCCCAAGAGTATTTAGACTTACATAATCATTACGCTGGTGATGATGCCGATTTACGAATTTGGCGCGGTGAAGCCACAGCCCACCCAGAACTTTTGGCATTTATTGAGAAAGGTGAAACTTTCAAAATGCCCAAGTTATTGCATCACTTGTTCCACGATCGCATTAACATGGAATTTGCCGAAGCTTGTATGCGGGCAATGTTGTGGCACAGAGGTATGGGCGGGCAATTTGACCCTTACCTAGATTCCGACGAATACAAAGCCAATGCCGATAAGGCAATTAAAGCTTACTTCCAAGGCAACCCAGCGATGCTGGCACTTTACAAACTGTTCCCGGATATGTTTTTGGAACAGTGCCGTCAGATGTCATACTACGCTAACTTGGGTTTGTTCTGGGAAGTCATGGCGCCGGTGTTTTTTGAAATGTCCGACCGCTACGACGAAGGCACCATTAGCACTGTCCCAGAAGCGATGAATTTCTTGGTTAATGGTATATTTGCGATCGCTGGCCGTCCAATTTATCATCACGTTTATATTCGTGGCGAATGCTACGAAATTATCCCCAAATCTAAGGGTTTCATGTGGTTATATGAAGCAGCGTTACCCTACGTCGAAGCTGTTTTCTACCGTACTGCGCCTTTTAGGGGGACAAAATCTTATAATGCCCAAGCACGTCAAGTACCAGAAGACCAAAAAGACTTTCACTATGGCATTCTTTACGCTGATGTATTTCCAGTAGGTACTGCTGGCATTCCCCCCACATTATTAATGCAAGATATGTTGCATTTTCTACCACCCTATCTTGTTGATTATTACAAGCAACATTGCCGGGGTGAAGAAGATATGTTGATTCAGTTGGGAGTTAGTTTTCAACGGTCAATGTATTGTGTTACTTCTGCGGTAATTCAAGCCTTAAGAACTGCACTTTTATATCCATTAGATGACCCAAATCCCAAACATTTACAAGCCAATCGAGAGTTTTTTGAAATGCAGCTAAATCGCTTTACTCGTCCTGAATATAACATTCGTGATGCTGCACGTTTAGGGAGTATTCAAAGGCAAGATTATCGATAAGAGATCCCCCCAACCCCCCCCTTAAAAAGGGGGGCTTTATTTTTTTGCAATATGCTTTTGTATGCCATACCTCAATACGGTTCAGTTAACGGTATTTCGCTCCGGAAGATCCCCCCAACCCCCTTAAATAGAGGGCTTAGTTCCCTCCTTTTTAAGGAGGGTTAGGGAGGATCGAGTCTTAATTGAACTGTATTGTGCTATACCTACATAATTAAATTATGAATTATATGATTTGTTTATATTATCTAAAATATATTAAGTGATTTTACTCAAATTTTATTTTTAAAGATATTTACGGTTGTTGAAAACAATATTTACCACAAATATTAATGATATGGGTAATTAATACCCTAAATTTTTACTGTTGGATTAAGTCTTGAAATAAATATTTCTTGCAATACAGGAGGAAATGTAATGCTGGATCATCTCAAAGTAGCAGCCGATAGTTTAGTTCAAACGGCAGGTAATATAGCTCAGAATGAAGATGCAAAAGCTATAAGTGCTATTGGTGCTGCTTCGTCTGCTGCTGCTGGCTTGGGTTCAATAACAATAGCAACAGTTACTACTGCCGCACCGGGAATCTTAGGTGCTATAGGATTGACAACAACAAGTGTTGTTGCTCTTCCAGCCGCAGGCGTTGTCGCAGTGGCTGGGCTAGCTAGTTATGGTATTTACAAAGGCATACAGATGGCAAAGGGTGACAACGATTCTGTAAACCAGTAAATTCCCCCCTTTTTAAGGGGGGTTAGGGGGGATCTTCGCCCTCATCCACAAATGTCTAACCAAAAAAATTTACTCCACTCAGATTTTCACTTACCCTACAACCCGAAACTTGTGGAAAGGGCAAAGGAACTAAGAAAAAACATGACCTCAGCAGAAAAAAAGCTGTGGAACAACTACTTAAGAAACTTGAGATTTCGGGTTTTAAAGCAAAGACCAATTAATAACTTTATTGTTGACTTTTACTGTCCAAACTTCAAATTAGTAATTGAGGTTGATGGTGATAGCCATTTCACAGAGGAAGGCAAAGATTATGATTCAGAAAGAACAGCCATACTAGCAAGTTATGGACTAAAGGTTATGAGATTTACCAATGATGATGTACTTAATAATTTTGAAGGTGTGTGTCAAAAAATAGATGAGGTGATAAAGTCTATCAACGGTTAGTTTAGCTCGAAGATCCCCCCAACCCCCCTTAAAAAGGGGGGCTTAATTACCTGCATTGAAAAGTAGACTTAATTCTCTTGAATGCTGTTGACAGTTAACTTTCAACCGTCAACAGTCAACAGGCAATACAAAAACATATTTACTCCACTCTTTGTAACTGTGCTACTCTTGGGTCAACGATTTTTTGCCCCAAACTGGCAAATTTAATCGCTACAGATAACTTATTCCCTGCTCCGAAAACGTGGGTTATTTCACCTAGACCAAAAGTTTTATGTAATACGCGATCGCCTACTTGCCAATTATGCGTTGTATCTTGCTTACCGCTAAAATTAGAGGCACTTTTGGTATAAGTTTGACGACTCATGCGTTGGGTAGCTAATAATTCTTCTGGCAATTCACTGAGAAATTGCGAAGGCATAGCAGGTTCGCGGGAACCATACAAACGACGTTCGCGTGCATGTGATAAATACAACCTTTCTTGGGCGCGAGTAATTCCTACGTAACACAACCGACGTTCTTCTTCCAAAGACGCAGGGTCACTCAGCGAACGATAACCAGGAAATAGTCCCTGTTCTAATCCCACCAAAAAGACTACGGGGAATTCTAGCCCTTTGGAGGCGTGTAAAGTCATCAACGAAACAGCTGTTTGTCCTTCTTTTAAGTTATCTAAATCGGAACTGAGTGCAGTACTTTGGAGGAATGCTGTTAGCGAAATATCTTCGTTTTCTTCTTGAAATTGCAATGCGGCGTTGTAAAGTTCTTGGACGTTTTGTACTCTATCTGTGGCTTCATCTGTGCCTTGACTCATTAAGTCTTGAACGTAACCAGAATCTTCTAATATGCCTTGCAAAACTTCAGTTACCGGAAGCGTACCGATTTGTCCTTGCCAACGGCTAATCATTTCGGCAAAGCTATTTACAGCTTTTGTTGCCCTTCCAGCTAATGTATTAACTGATGTTTCATCGCTGAGTATTTCCCACAAAGTTGTGCCTAATTGTTGAGAGGCATTCACCAAAGCATCAATGGTAGTTTTGCCAATTCCGCGCCGGGGAGTATTGATAACTCGTAATAAACTTACTGTATCAGATGGGTTGGCGATCGCTCTTAAGTAAGCAATTACATCTTTAATTTCTTTGCGATCGTAAAATTTCATTCCTCCCACAACCGTGTAAGGAATTTGATATTTAACTAGCAATTCTTCAAAGGGACGAGATTGGGCATTTGTACGATAAAGTATGGCAAAACTACCCCAATTTAATTCCGGATTTTTCTGTTCTAAATTGCGAATTTGACCAATTACAAAGTCAGCTTCTTCTAGTTCATTATCCGCTTTGTGACAATAAATCTGCTCGCCAGCCCCCCGCGTTGGTTTGAGAATTTTATCAATTCGTTGGGTGTTATTTTCAATTAGTTCGTTAGCCGCTTGCAGAATATTTTCACAAGAGCGATAGTTTTCTTCTAGCTTGACCATCGTGCGGGTATCATCATCTGCCAAGCCATCGCCAAAATCATTCTGAAATTCTAGCAAGATTGTGAAATCTGCCATCCGAAAACTGTAAATTGATTGGTCTGCATCGCCGACAACAAAAACTGAGCGATTTTGCCATTCCCATTCGCTCTTTTTGGTTTCGCCATTAGTTACCAATAAGTTAATTAATTGATATTGAGTCCGGTTAGTATCTTGGTATTCATCTACGAGGATATGGCGAAACTTGCGATGCCAATAATCTAATACTTGTTCGTTTTGTTGAAATAATCTAGTAGGTACGAGAATTAGATCGTCAAAATCGAGAGCATTGTTTTCTGCTAACTTATCTTGATAGCGATTATAGACATCAGCAATTACCCGCCCGCGATAATTTGGTTGTTCGTTTTCAAATTCTTGGGGTGAAAAGCCTTGGTTTTTGGCGTTACTAATAGCGTAGCGGACAGACCGAGCGTCAAATTTTTTATCGTCTAGATTTAACTGTTTGGTAACAATTTCTTTGATGAGAGTCATAACATCTGATTCATCAAAGATAGAAAAATTGCGATTCCATTGGCGTCCTTTTTCGTCTTGATATTTTTCAATATCAAAGCGTAGAATTCTAGAAAATAGACTGTGGAAAGTACCGCACCACAAATCTTTAATGGTCTTTTTGTAAACTTGCGATCGCAATTGCATTTGTTGGTATTCTGTCAACAAATCCAACCGCTGACCGTGTTGTTTCATTGCTTCTTCTTGGGCAAACAGCCGTTGAATCCGGTCTTTCATTTCCCGCGCGGCTTTGTTGGTAAAAGTAACCGCCAGAATATTTTCCGGATCGACACGGTGTTTGAGAATCAGATTAGCAATGCGATAAGTTAGCGCTCGTGTTTTACCGGAACCCGCGCCAGCAACAACTAGCAACGGGCCGCAGTAATGCTCGACAGCTTGGCGTTGGCTGGGGTTAAGGTGACTGAGAAAGTCAATGGTTGTTGTCATGGATGTGAAAAAGCGATTGCTAGGCGTCACATCAATAAAAGTGTGGCTATTGCCCAGGTTACAATATCCTAACGAAACTTGGTTAATAAAGATTGCCGGGCAATGTTGTTAACCAAAATGATACTTTATCGCGATTGACGGAGGATACGGGGATAGGGGGCAGAGGAGACAGGGGGGGATAAAGAGTAACTGCTGTATAGTCTTTCCCCCTTTGCTCCTCTGCTCCTTTGCCCCTCTGCTTCCCCTGCCCCTTCTTACCCTTGACACAACCGCGCGTCTTTTGCCTCTGGATTGGTTCGCAGATAATCTCGCACCCAATCACAACCAATCTGTTCTAGTCGATTGATGTCAATTGCTTGTTGCAAATTCCAGATAATTGCAGTCTTGTCCCAACTGCCAGATGTTAGCCACCGTCCATCTTGGCTAAAGGCTAACCCAAAAACAACATCTTCATGAGCTTTGAGGGTTGCTAACAAGTTGCCGTCTGGTTTCCAGAGCTTGATAGTCCGATCGCGGCTCCCTGATGCGATCGTTTTACCATCGGGACTGAAAGCCACCGCGTAGACTTTGTTGCTATGGCCGCTAAAGGTGTGAAGTAGTTTTCCCTCTACTGTCCAAAGTTTAACGGTGCGATCGTGACTTCCTGATACAATGAGTTTACCATCTGGACTAAAGGCTAAATCTTGCACTTCTCCTTTATGCCCTGTAAAAGTGCGAATCAACCTGCCATCTTGATGCCAGAGTTTAATTGTGCCATCATAACTGCTGGTGGCAATCTGCTTTCCATCTGGAGTAAAGCGGATGCGGCTGATACCCTTTTGATGTCCGGTTAGGGTAGTAACTAGGCTCCCGTCTAACTTCCAGACTCTAGCTAAATTTTGGCTTGTGTTGCCTGCTGCCAGTAGTTGACCATCAGGACTAAACTCAACGGTGCTACCTTCGGCTGATGCCGGCTCGTTTTGGTTTGGATCGATAGTTCCAGTTGGGTGAAGGAGCGAAAATGTCTTTAACTGAGTGCCATTGGCTTGCCAGAGGTGAATAATGCCAGTGCCATCGCTGGAGGCCAGACGTTGACCATCAGGATGAAAAGCAACTCCACTGGCGATCGCTTTATGTCCTCGAAAGGTGGTGATTAAGCGACCAGAGAGCGTCCACAGTTTCACAGTCCGATCCCAACTCGCCGAGGCAACGCGCTGACTGTCGGGGCTAAACGCCACCTGCCAAATCCGCGCCTGATGTCCTAAAAGACGGGTCAGAACTGGGTTGTGCAATTGCCAAAGTTTGACTAAATTGTTAGAGCCAGAAGAGGCAAGCTGCTTCCCATCGGTGGTAAACGCCACTCTCCAAGCAGAATCTCCCTGTTTCAGTGTTAATAACAATGTACCATCCTGTCGCCATACCTTCACTGTTTGATCGGCACTTGCAGAAACGAGCAGTTGTCCATTTGGACTAAAGCTAATGCCAAAAATGTCAGTAGTATGTGCCGCCAAAGTCTGCATCAGGCGACCATCTCGATGCCAGAGTTTCATCACCCCTTGCAGATCTCCAGATGCCAGCAGTTGACCATCTTGGCTCCAGCTTACTACATTGATTCGTCCCTGATGTCCTACTAACGTTTTGATTAAGCGTCCATCGCTAGTCCAAAGCTTGATGGTACGATCTTCGCTAGCAGAAGCAATTGTCTGTCCATCGGGGCTAAAATCCACGCTCCAGACCACATCCTGATGCCCTTTGAGGGTGCGAAGCAGGCTACCGTTTAGATTCAAGATTTTGATGGTGCGATCGTCACTTGCCACCGCAATTGACTGACCATTGGGGCTAAAGGTGAGCTTGAATAAGATAATCTGCTTATGTGAATCGGGTTGCTGCTTCCAAGTCCAAAGCAGTCGTCCGTCCCGTCTCCAGAGTTTCACTTCTCCTGCTTGAGTGGATGCAGCGAGGAATTGACCATTACGGCTAAAAACCACATCCAAAACCCAATCACTATTATTTAAAGTCTGCAATAATCTGCCATCCTTCGCCCAAAGTTTGATAGTTTTGTCGCGGCTACCTGTAGCGATTTGCTGTCCGTCTGGGCTGAAAGCTACGCTATAAACAAACTCCTGATGCCCAACCAAGCGGTTAAATTCCACTGCCCCATATACTGCTTGCCGCAGTACATCTTCTACTTGAGCGATTGTGGTTGCATTGGCAAAGCTCAACCGATGCAATTGCTGTTTTGCCCGTAGTGCTTCTATTAAAGCATCCAGGCGTTGATCTGAGGCAAATAAGGCTTCAGAACTACGCGAAAGGGCTTGAATCTCACTTACTTTTGCAGTCTGATATTGGCAGAAAGCCATTAACCCCAAGCCTAATACCCCGATGAATGCCAGACTGATTACCCACAGTAAGTATCGTTGCAATCGAGCCGTTTTTTTCTCCTGCACTAAACGGGCTTCGACTTCCCTAGTGCGGGCGGCTTCTAGGGCTTGCTGTTGTTCTCGTTTTTCTAATGCATGGGAGGCAGCTAAAAACTGATAATCGCGATCGCCAATTTGTTTGCCCTCTGCCCAGACCTCGGCATCTCTCAAAGCTTGTCCTTTCAAGAGACGCGATTCATCTAACCGCTCTGAACTCAGCCATGCCTTTAAATTTACTGCATAAGGACGTAGATTTGTCAATTGCTGCTCGACCCATTCGGTGTTAAACACCTCTGCATAGATGGGGTTGCGAACTCGCAAGTAGCCCTCCTCTTTGACTACTAAGCCTGATAGCAGTAACTCGGTTTGTTCGGGGCTATTGTCGATGGCAACAGTTTTACCCCGGACATCTAAAATCTGCTGATATAAACCCAGCAAGCGCCCCGCTCGCTGTTCGTCATATAGTAAACGATGGGCGATGGTTCGTAAATGTTCTGGTTCATCTTGCAGTTCCCAGTAGTCAATCAAGCGCGATCGCACTAGGTTTTCTAACCAACTTGCTTCCTCTCCGGCGGGAATGGCGATCGTGCCATCTTGCCAAGCATTTAGCACCAATTGACAAAGCTTTTGGGTTAAAAAGGGTTGTCCATTTGTCCACTCTAAAATGTGACGCAGCATCATCTCCGGCTGGTTCACTGTTGAGCGTAAACCGGGAAGTAAGGGCAAGGCTTCAGACAACCGAAATCCTTGTAAATCGATCGCCCGCCCAATATTAAAAGGTGTTCGGCTTTTATCCGCAATTAGATCGCTGGGTGTGGCTACACCCAACAGCGTGAAAGTGAGCCGTTGATAAATCGGTTCTTCTACCCGCTGGTTGTAACAGGCTCGAATCAAAGCAAAAAAGTCATCAATAGGAAAGTCTAATCCCAGGACACTATCAATTTCATCGATAAAAATGACTACAGGTTGCTGAACTTCAGTCAGTAAAACTGTTGCCAAAAAATCACCAAAGCGTTTTACAGGCGACAGATGCGATCGTTCTCGCCACCAGCTTCGCAAATTTACCCCCAGCCGGAAGCTGCTGACAATACTTTGTAAGACTGAGGCATACCACTGTTCGGATGTCATCTGTTGACTACCAATGGTAGTCATGTCAATCGTACCCGATCGCATACCCTCAGCTTGCAAGCGATCCACAATCCGGACGCGCAGGCTAGACTTCCCCATCTGTCTAGCATTCAGGACATAGCAAAACTCTCCCTTTAGCAACGCCTGATATAATTCATCATCCGCTTGTCGTTTAACATAACTGGGCGCAGTTACAGGAAGGCTACCACCTGCTTGATATTTATAGAGAGTTGGTTCTTTTTCCATTCCCCCTGCTCCCTGCCTCCTGCTCCCTGCTCTTTCACTACACCCCCTCACTCAACCAGCGACGATACAATTCACATCGGATCTTCACCTGCCCTGACTGCACCTCGATTAACCCCATGCGATTTAACTGAAAGAGTTCTAATGACTTGAGGTGAACTGGCTCTTGGGCTTTCATAATGGCTTTGAGGGTAGTAGCTAACGAGGGTTGCTGTTCCAAGGTAGATAACTGGCGTTGCAAATGATGATAAAATGGACTATTGGTTGTGAGGGCACAGCCCAACAGTTCGTCTAGGGTCATGGGCGTATGAACGATATGATAAAGTGCCACTCGCACTAGATAAGGGTGTCCTCCCACCTGAAACATCAGTTGTTCTACCTCAGCGTTTGTCCAGTTGAGCTTATGCCGCTCGGCGAGGGTTTTTACCCGATCGCCATTAAACTCTGGCAGTTCGATGGGAATGCCCACATTAAACGGTGATTGATTAATCTGGAGGGGAACGTAAGCTTCTGTAGAATGCACCAAAATCAGCCGCAGCATTTGCCACAATTCGCTGTTCTTGGCATCTTCATACCAAGCTCGCAGCAGAGCAAAAAAGCCATCGGCAGTGACTGGATACGCAAACAAGGTATCTACTTCATCCAATGCCAACACTAGCGGTTGCTGACATTGCGGTAATAGGTAATTTTCAAAATAGTCTTTGCAACTCGTCTTGCTGCCAAATATGTCGTCCCAATAGTCGGCTAACTGTAAGGGAAGTTTCAGTGCATGGGTAACTCTGGCGCAAAACCATTGCAGAAAGCGATCGAGGTTTTGCAGAATATCACTGTCTACCAGTTGCAGATTCAGCAAAACAGTGGAATATCCCTGTTGTTCGCTGTGGTTCAAGATGCGAGTTAGTAAAGAAGTTTTACCCATTTGTCTGGGTGCGCGGATACGTAGCAACGACCCAGGTTGAGCGATCGCTTCGTAGCAATCAGACTCTATCGGCGGGCGATCGCAATATAGGGTTGAGGTAAGTTTGACAGGCCCATCAGGAAATTCCAATGACTGTAATGCAGATGTAGCCTTATTAGAGGATTGGGCTGATTTAAGAGCAGACAAATCTTTGTAGCGACGCTCCATAACAGATCGAAAGTTTTTTTTGCCCACCCGCTCATTCAAAATCTCAGACATCAGTTCCCACAAAGCAGCCCCAACCGCTTTGACATGAGGTTCAGACCAGCGAGTCACCGCACAGATGTCTTCATAAGTTCCTCCAGCCCATACTCCCTGGACGATCGCCAGTTGCAAAGTGTTTAGATGCTTACCTGTTTTAACAACAACGAACCAATTGATTACACTAATAACTGTTTCTAAATCAAAGGATAAAGGCACAAAAGGATCGATGGGCTTCATGAAACTTGATTAATTTTGGCAGTAGATTTGCTTAGTTGCATAGTTCTAAAGATAAATTAAGCTCTGACAGCTTGACTTTGATCTATCCGATATTTTCTCATGATTGCTGCCAAATCAAGCGATCGCTTTATATCCCATAAGGCGATCGCTGATTCGGCTCATGGCATTTGGGTCGAGCAGGCAGTAAGTAGAACAGCGTAAAAAAACCAAAATATGTAACTAAAAGTAAAGTTGCCCAAAAAACCTTCCCTTCTGCCTCCTGCCTCCTGCCTCCTGCCTTGTCATAACGACAATTTTTAACATCGACCTACTTAATTGAGTCAGTTAATAAGTGAAGGTCGATCGCTGATTCTCTCTAGGCGATCGCCAACGGATGATGTGGTAAAGGCAGCTCGCTTTTGCCAGCGATCGCCGATTCAATTTTGTCAATTAGATTGCTCTCCGGCACAAGAAAATTCCTAATAAATCATACTTTTTCAGTGCCAACAGTCAAAAAAGTAGTCAGTAAGATGGAGAAGTTCATACTTGTAAAATCAAAAAACAATACTTTTTTCTCTGGTTTAGTCTGGTATTTTTCTATATATTCTATAGAAGTTACGTAATTCTCCTGAGATTCCCATGCCAGACATCTAATGCCCGTCCAACTACTGGTTTTTAGTCGTTGCTTTTGTTAATAATCCCCTGCTACCCGACTATCAAATCACGATCGATGCACTAGCTTTTAATAAAGCTATTTACTTGCTTAACTAAACAGGCTATGAACTCAACTGGATTAGCCTGGGATTTGTAGGCTAAAGCAATATTTCATTATTAGCAAGCAAATAACCCCATGATAATTGTCAATCATACAATATCACTTGGTCATCCTTCTTAAGAAGTATTCCTTAACAGAGAGTGATTAAAAATTTCAGTTATTTACTTTAAATGAGGTTTTTCCATAAAAACCCTAGTGCCAGTCAATAAAAGCTTTTCCCCTTATTACTATCAGTTAACCGTACTACATTACTGTCAGTGCCAAGAAACACGGGCAGCAATAGATACTCATGCATCCTCTGAGCTAATTTTATCCTGTTGAGGAAAAATCATTATGTCTTCTATATCTGTTAAACTCGCTACAGTATTTGATCTTTTAGCTGATTTTGCTAACTCGAAAAATTTCTGGCAAGACTTCAATACGATTTTTGGCAGCCAATATAATTCCGCCCTTGTCAAAGATTTGAGGAGCCAATGGCAAAACCGTGACTTTAGCCAACTACCGCCCATCGAAGTCTTGAATAGTGGTATGGATGGGATCGCTGGAGCCTATGCCAGTTCTACTAATACCATCTATCTATCTCAATCTTTTTTAGACACGGCCTCCTCGTCTGAAATTGTAGCTGTGCTTCTAGAAGAAATTGGCCACAGCATTGACGCTCAAATTAACACCAAGGACAGCCAAGGGGACGAAGGGGAATTATTTTCAGATCTAGTGCGCGGTGTCTCCCTAACTTCAGAGCAAATTCAAGCCATCCAAACTCAGAATGACTCAGCCACAATTACTGTAGAAGGTCGGACTGTAGCTGTGGAGACTGCTGTTTCACTTGGTGTTGGCATCCGTAACTATGTTGCCCAGCCCCTTGGTACGGTTGATGTGGGCGACTTTAGTAAGCCCGTCTTAGCCGATCTCGATGGTGATGGTCGCTTAGATCTGATTGTGGGCAAGAGTGACGGAACGATCGCTTCATTCCAAAACTATCCAAGTGGTACTCAGTTTGCCTATGCCGAACAAAGGGCTAGTAGCAGAAATATAACTACATCTGTACAAGTACCATTATTAGGCAACAATACTTTAACCATTTCTGTAGATGTCACGGTGAATGCTAATCCCTTTAATGGTATTGATGTAGGGGATTTTAGCAGTCCCGCCCTAGTCGATATTGACGGAGATAGCGACCTAGACCTAATTGCAGGTTCGGGAGATGGCATCCTCAAATACTACAAAAATACAGGTAGTGTCACAAACCCCAGTTATGTTGCTCAAACCGGCACAGCCAACCCCTTTAACGGCATCGATGTCGGTCTTTTAAGCAGTCCTGCTTTCGCGGATCTCGATGGCGATGGCGATCGAGACTTGGTTGTGGGCGACTCGGAAGGCAACCTCAAATACTACAAAAATACAGGTAGTGCTACCAACCCTATCTATGCAGCCCAAACAGGAACAGCTAACCCCTTCAATAGTGCGGCTGTGGGTGCAACAAGTATTCCCACGTTGTTTGATGTAGATAACGATGGCGACTTCGATTTACTTGTGGGAGAAAGCAATGGCAGTCTTACTTTCTACAAAAATACAGGGAGTCCCATAAATCCCGTTTTTACCCGCCAAAGCGATAGTCTTTTCTATGGGATTAATGGCGGAACTTATATCAGTCCAACCATTGGAGACTTGAACCAAGATGGTGCTGTAGATGTTATCGCCGGAACCAGCGATGGCACCCTGAAGTATTTTGTCAATGCTCCCGTTGTTCCAGCTTTCAATCAAACCGTTAGCTTCAATGGAACGGAACTTAATATTACTTTAAATAAAAGCCCTCAGGCAATAACACCCATTACCGTTAATACTGGCACTAGTCTTATACCGATCAATTTGAATGACTTTAAGTTAGTAATTAATACCGACTACATCATTAGTGATTCTTACAAAGATTTTTTGAGAGACACAGACAATTCCATTGTTAATGACAATTCCATTGTTAATGATAATAACTTAGGATATTTTATTTATCAAGATGTTAGTAATCGACGTTACACCGACGATTATCGCTCCTTTAAAGCTCTGGCAGCACAGGCAAAAAACATAGCTTCGTCTCAGGATTTGACCACAGTTCGCTCTACCTTTTTGGGTTTATTATTGCAGACTGTTAACAAACCTGAAGCAGAACAAACTGATACAGAAAAAGGTGCATTATCTTTCCTGGCAGAACTAATCCAGTACAATCGCATTGAAGAGAAGAGGCTAGCTCTAGAGCGATATAACTATTGGCAGGAACACCCTTATACCTACGATCCTAAAACCGGCACTAAAATTACCTTAGGTTATCAAACCCCTCAAGGTTTTGGCTTTGATAACTATTATGCCGTCACGCCTTCAAATTTAGGCTCTCTTTTTGGGTTGCCCAACCCGCCTGATGTTCGTCGGGATGCTAGAGCAGATTATTATAAAGAATTGAGTCTGAGTCCTCAAGGTCAAGTTGCCTTAGAAACGACGGGTAAAGGGCTTGCCCGCTATCAACAAGATTTGCTTGATACTTCTGGAGCGCTTCTATCCTTCAAAGCATCGGGAGCAAATGCCAGTCAAGTAGGTGTAATAATCGCAGGGGCTGGACTCGCAACTGGTGTGTTTACGGTTGCAACAATATCTGCTGTATCAACCGCGATATTGGCAACAACGGTGGTTTCTACAGGAAGTATTCTCGCATCTATCCCTGGCGTAGGCGCGATTGCTTATGCAGGTGCAATAAGTATTAGTACTGCGACAAGTAGCCTAGCATTAGCCGGGATTGGGGTCGGTAGCGCTTTAAGTGCAATTGCGATCAATACTGCACCTGTTTTGGTAGTTCTTGCATCAGCAGCAGCAGCAGCAGGCTATGGCGTGCTGCTCTTTGGTTCCAAAGAGTTTGGTGTGGAAGGAGCAGCCAATGTCAAGACGAATTTAACTAATGAACTGAATGCAGCCCGAAATGCCTCTGTCCCAGACCTCAAAACCCTGCTCCAAACCCAAGAGGGAGGGAATGAAATCTATACCGCCTTCGTCCAAGCAACGCTTCAAAACTCAGGAACTTATTTAAATAGTGCCAACAATAACTATCAAGGAACGAGTGGCAATGACCATGTTTATGGCTTAGCGGGAGACGATACCCTCTACGGGAATGACGGAGACGATTTTCTCGATGGCGGTCAAGGCAAAAACACCCTCTATGGCGGAGCAGGCAATGATGTCCTGGATGCGGGGGAGGGCAATGATATTCTTGACGGCGGTGATGGCAACGATCTGATTCAAGGCTGGAAAGGCAATGATACTATAACGGGCGGGAATGGCGATGATACCCTTTTGGGTGAAGAGGGCGATGACACTCTCACGGGTGGTGCTGGCAACGATCTTCTCAAAGGAGGTACAGGGAATGATACAGCTACCTATAGCGGTAATTACATAGATTATAAAATCCATCGGTTATTAAGCGGACTGATCCAAATTAAAGATACGGTGACGAGTAACGGTGATGATGGCACAGATACTTTCCAAGGGATTGAAAAGCTACAGTTTGCAAACGGTTCCTATCAAGTCAAAAACCTGGGCTTCCCTACCTTTGCCTTGCTGACTGACAACTTTACAGCCACGAGCAATCCTAATACGACCAATCTCAATTACAACCTAGCGGCGCGACAAACTGGTCCCCAAGAAACGAAAAACTGGGTTGGCAGGGTTAACGCCCAGGTTGGAAACACTGGTACTGCTGCTATTGATTTAGGTAACTACCTACTGGTTGCTGATGGCGGGAATGCTGCCCTAGACTATAACTTGAATAGTACAAAGTCTCGCGGTGGGCTAAGAATTAGTTTTGATATGGCCCCGAATCCCATAGGTACACAAGGTGCAGATCCAGCCGTTTGGGGCAGTTTCAGCTTAGGGTTATCTGCGGCTAACAAAACTGCCTACATCACTGACAATGTACCGCACTTTGGCATTTTATTTCGGGGTAATGGCGGCATTCAAGCGTTTGACGGTAGCACAGATATTACCAGTGCCAATCTTGTTGCCAATCCTGACAACAAATGGGGCAGTAGTGGCAATGATGCGACTCTGCAAGCGTTTAACGTTGTACTCACAGACCCCACTGACAATAATCCTTTCGATGGTGTTGGTCAAACCAATGTCGATGTTTATGCCAATGGCTCTCTGGTCTACAGCTATGTGAAGGGCAGTGGGGGTTATAAGGACAACTATATCAATTTTGGAAGTAACTACCGTTCAGGTATCGATAACCTGGCGATTGAAAACCTTAATCTCAGTAATACGCTTGTTAACCTTTTAACTGACAAGTTTACAACGATCGCCAACCCCAATACTTCTAACTTGAATTATCAGCTAGTCACTCGACAAATAGGGACTCTGAAAAACACGAACTGGGTTGGTAGTGGTAATGCTCAAGTTGGTAACAACACGGCGGGGATTGATTCAGGGAAGTATCTCCTTGTTGCCGATCGCGGAACGGCTGCCCTCGATCGCAACTTCAATGGCACGACCGCTAAGGGGGGATTGAGAATCAATTTTGGTTTAGCCCCGAATCCCACAAATAATGCAGATCAAAGTGTTTGGGGTAGTTTCAGTCTCGGTTTATCGGCTACCAATAAGAATGCGTTCGTCAATGCAAATGTGGCGCACTTTGGCATTCTCTTCCGTGGTAATGGAGGAATTCAAGCCTTTGATGGCAGCACCGATATCACCAGCGCCAATCTTATCAATAATCCAAATAACCAATGGGGAGGCAAAGGCAATGATGCAACCCTTTACCCCTTTACGGTAGTACTCACTGACCGCACAGATAACAATCCTTTCAATGGCGTTGGTGAGACGAAAATCGATGTCTTTGCCTCTGGCTCGCTGATCTATAGCTATATTAAAGGAAATGGCGGTTATACCGATAACTATTTCAATTTCGGGAGTATCTGGCGATCGGGAGTAGATAATCTCACCATTGAACAAATTAATCTCGGCACGGGTATTATTAATTTTGCCGAAAATAGCACAGGAACCGTTTTTACTGTTGCGGCGAGAGATCCAGAGGGGTCTGCCATTACCTACAGCCTTGCCCCTGGTTTTGATAGTGATTTATTTAACATCAATAGCACTACGGGAGTTGTTACCTTTAAAAATACTCCTAACTATGAAGCTCCTCAAGACCTCGATCGTGATAACGTTTACGACCTCATTGTTACCGCTAGCGATGGCGTTTTGCAAACGGATAAAACCTATAGTGTTACCGTCACCAACGTTAATGAAGCACCGAAGGACATCTCTTTAAGTTCAGCAACGATTTTGGAAAAATCTCCAATCGGCAGTTTAGTAGGAACCTTAAGCAGCACCGATGAGGATTTGGGCGATACCTTCACTTATGCCCTTGTCACTGGTGCAGGCTCAAGCGATAATTCCTTTTTTAAAATTAGTGGCAATCAACTAAAAATTGATACTGTCACTGACAGTGACATAAAATCCAGCTACAGCATTCGCGTCCAAACTACCGATCAAAATAACTTAAGCTATCAGAAAATCTTCACCATTAACCTTACCGACTTAAATAAAGCTCCCACAAACATTTTCCTAAATACAAGTGACATTAATGAAAATATTGCTGTCGGTGGGATTATTGGAACTTTAAACACTACTGACCCTAATATCAACAATACTTTTACTTACTCCCTTGTCGGTGGCACTGGTTCAACTGATAATTCCTTGTTTGCCATTAGTGGTAATCAACTGCGAATCAACGCTTCTCCCAACTTTGAAACTAAATCAAGTTACAGCATTCGGGTCAAAACCACCGATCAAGGTGGATTATCTTTGGAAAAAGCTTTAACGCTTAACGTTGCTAACCGTAACGAAGCCCCCACCTTCGCGTTACTCACCGATAACTTCTTTGCCACGGGCAATCCCTCCATCAATGGCCTTAACTCCGATCTCAACTACAATCTTACCGGGCGCAGAGGAGGTTCTTTGTCTGCCGTTAATTGGGTTCGGTCTGGGAATGCTCAAGTTGGCAATTCCACCGCCGGGATAGATTCTGGTAACTATCTGCTGACTGCTTATGGCGGAACGGCGGCTCTAGATTACAACTTCAACGGACTTGCTTCCCAAGGTGGGCTGAAAATTAGCTTCAATTTAGCGCCAAACTCCACAAACTTACCTGACCAAACTCGATGGGCTAGTCTGAATCTGGGGTTATCTGCTGCTGATAAAAATAGGGCTATTTACAGTAACGTTCCCCATTTTGGGATTACCTTCGGTGGTAATGGAGGAATTCAAGCTTTTGACGGTAGCCAAGATGTAACTGGTTCCTATAAGAATTGGGGCGGAACTGGTAATGGTGCCACACTCTATCCCTTTACCCTGATTGCTACTGACCCCACGGATGGAAATCCCTTTGATGGGGTGGGACAAACCAATCTTTATGTTTATGCTGATACAACCTTGATCTACAAATATGTCAAAGGTAGCGGGGGATACACCAATAACTATCTCAACTTTGGCAGTTATGGAATTTCGGCAGTTGACGATCTTAAGATTGAGAAATTGGGGTTAGTCACCTTTGCCGAAAAAGGCACAGGTACAGTTTATACCGCTACAGCTACAGACCCAGATGCCGGAACGACCTTGACCTATAGCTTGTCGGGAACAGATAGTAATCTGTTTAATATCAATGGCAGTACTGGGGCTGTTACGTTTAAAACGCCTCCAAACTATAATACCCCTGCGGACAATGGCGGCAATAACATTTATGACCTGATTGTGACCGCCTTTGATGGGGTTTTAAGTGCCTCTCAAACTGTCAATGTTCTCGTCACAGATGCCAACGAAGCACCAATTAATTTGGCTCTCAGCGCCCTCAGCGTTAATGAAAAAGTTCCTGCTAACACAATTGTCGGTACATTCTCCACAACCGACCCAGATCCGGGCAATCCCTTTACCTATACCTTAGTTGCGGGAACGGGTGCAGCAGATAACAGTGCTTTTACGATTGTTGGCAATCAACTACTAATTAATGCTTCTCCAAATCTGGCAACCAAATCGAGTTACAATCTGCGAGTCAGGACAACAGACCAAGGCGGCTTATTTTTTGAAAAAGCCTTGACTGTAGGAGTGAATGAAATCAACGAAAATCCCACAGATATCGCTCTTAGCACGACGATTATCAATGAAAATATTGTGGCGAATACTGTTATTGCCACTTTGAGCAGTACCGATCCTGATGCCAATGATACGTTTACCTATAGCCTCGTTGACGGTACTGGCTCGACCAATAATGGAATATTTAGTATTAATGGCAACCAGCTGCAAATTAATAGTTCTCCTGCTCTTAGTGATAAAACAAGTTACAGCCTGCGAGTGCAAACTAAGGATCGAGGGGGACTGACCTTTGAAAAAATCCTTTCAATTAACGTCAATAAAACGCCCAAGGATTTACTCGTTAGCACCACAAGCATTGACCAAAATGTTGCAGCAGATACGGTTATTGGAACGTTGACCACTAATGACCCGAATACAAATGACAGTTTTATCTATAGCTTAGTGGATGGCTTAGGTGCCAATGACAACAGTGCCTTTACGATTACAGATAATGAACTCATTATCTCTAACACATCAAATTTAGCAACACAACCCAGTTACAGCGTGCGAGTTAGGACAACCGATCAAAATGGATTGTTCTTTGAGAAAGTTCTCAACCTGAATGTTGGCAGTGTTCCGATATCAAGTGGCGGTGCGGCCAGCTTTAGCTTCTTAGAAAACGGGACGGGGGCGGCTTATGTGATTCCTAATGGTGAAACTTTTATCGGCTTGGTAGGGCCTGATGCAGATTTGTTTAATGTTGACACCAGCACAGGGATCGTCACGTTTAAAAACGTACCTAATTTTGAAGCCCCTGCCGATAGCGATGCTAACAATACTTATGATATCACTGTGAGGACGAGTGATGGGACTGTGAGTAAATCCCAGGGGGTGCAAATCACAATTATAGATGTCCCAGATGCGATCCCACTTCCGACTCCCCGTGCTATACCGACTCTAGAAAATGCGATCGCCGACCAAACAGCTACAGCAAATAAAACCTTTAGCTTCATCATTCCCGCAAGTACTTTTGCTGATGCTGACCCTGGCGATATTCTCACCTACAGTGCTACCCTCGAAAATGGCAATCCTTTACCAAGCTGGTTGCAATTTAATACCAATACTCGTGCTTTTAGTGGTCAGCCCACAACTGGCGATGCTGGTATTTTGAATATTAAAATTACAGCCAGTGATACTCTAGGGGCTACTGCTACAGACATTTTTGCCCTGACAGTGACAGCCTCTAACGTTATCAACGGCAATGATAGTAATAACTCCCTTACTGGCACTTCCAATGCAGATGTCATCAACGGGTTTGGTGGCGATGATTACATAAAAGGACTGGCCGGGAATGACAGTATCGATGGTGGTGCTGGTAACGATAATCTCATTGGCAATAATGGCGACGATAATCTAGTCGGTGGTGCTGGTAACGATATTCTCACTGGCAACAATGGCGCAGACACACTATATGGCAACGCAGGTAATGACCTGCTCGATGGTGGTAATGGCCTTGACATACTTACGGGTGGTGCGGGACGCGACAAGTTTGTTGTAACTCGCAGTGCTGGCAACGACACCATTACTGACTTTACCGATGGGGTGGATTTTTTGGCTTTGTCTGGTGGCTTGCGTTTTGGACAACTCAGCATTACTACTAGCAACAACAATACACTGATCGAGTTAAACAGCAAGACTTTAACAACGCTGACTGGTGTCAATTCCAGCTTGATTACTGCGGCTGACTTTATCACGATTTAGGAGATAGTGCGATCGCCGACCAACAGTCAGACAGCAGAATTAAGTTACTGTTTTAACTGGCACTAAGGAGAGCGATCGCATTATTAGTTTAGAAGGCGCAGATCCGCTGACAGGTAGTAGCGGTAACGATTAATTTGTGTATACTAACATCCGCGATCGCGGCGACACGATTACGAATTTTGAAATAGGCATAGAGCCGAGATCCCGATACCATTGGCGAATTCCCCAAACAGCTAAACTGAACCGAGTAGTTCAGCAATGAAACGATTGAGAACCTTCTGAGCAGTTTTATACCCAGTAGCTTGCTTACCCAATTTCAGTTCAGACAAAACACTATCGCGTAAAATTTCAAGTTCTCTTATCATTGGCAACCCAACAGACTGTTTTTCGGCCTTATCAGATGTTAGATGAAACTCCCTCTGCCGTGTAATACTCGGTTGGGATTCAATACTGCTCGGTTAAGGAAAATAGAGGGTAAAAACAGAGAAAATATGTTCGCGTGTTGAATACGAGAATGAAGCGGATTTTCCAGAACTTACTTTTTTTCTAGAAGGCCTTGGTACAAATCTGCCCAGCTTTGTCTCAGAGAATCGATACATGACTGTAGAGACTGAATTTGAGTTCTGCGAGGCACTTGCATGACAGCATCAATATGAGCAGGGCTGCCAGCTTTGCCCAAATGCTTATATGTGAACTCAGTCCAAGAAGACTGAAGGCTATTATTATTTTTCATCAGTAGAAAATCTATGAAGTCATTCACTTGTTGAAGTAGTGGCTCAGGTAGTTGACGAATCTTGGCTATAGTTTCTTCATGTACACTCATTTGACCTCTGGATTGCAATCATTGTGCGTCTATGTTTATAGAGTGGCTTCAACCAGTTCTAAATTTACACTTCTGTGGCAATACTAAAAGAATGTTGATTTTTTTACAGCTTTTGTATGGCTACATTCTTTAGTTGGTTTAGACAATTACTTCAATATCTGCGTACCTGGGTAGCAATAGGTATACTATGTTTGCTTATCGCTTGGTCACTTCCTGCACAAGCCGCTACCCGCATCGACGCAAAGCTAGAACAACAAGTATTGCAAATTATCCGCGAAAATCCAGAGGTAATTATCGAATCTGTTCAGGCATATCAGCAGCAACAACAACAGAAACTTAATCAAGTGCGGCAAGGATTTTTACAGGATTTAAAAACAAATCCTCAAACAATAATTGGTGAGTCTCCAACTACAGGTTCAACTAATTCAAAAATTGTGCTGGTGGAATTTTCAGATTTTGAGTGTCCTTACTGTGCTGAGGCGCATAAAACTTTGAAACAATTATTAGCAAAATACCCAGACAAGATAAAATTAGTTTACAAGAATTTACCGCTTACTTCAATTCATCCTCAAGCATTGCCAGCAGCAACGGCAGCTTGGGCTGCACACCAACAAAGTAAATTTTGGGAATATCATGATGCCCTGTTTGCGGATCAAAAGCAACTTAGTGAGAGACTGTATTTAGATATTGCTAAAAATCTGAATTTGGATTTGGTGAAATTTAAACGCGATCGGACTATTGCCACTCCTGCAATTCAAAAAGATATCCAGTTAGCGGAAAAATTAGCTGTTGCTGGCACACCTTTTTTTGTAATTAGTAGTCCAACTATTTCAGGAGTGGTGCAACTACCAGACATCGAAAATATATTGGCTAATACTAAGTAAATTTGTGTGTTCGTTGATGAATAAAAGAGACGTTGCAATACAACGTCTCTACAATCATTTTTATACATGCGATCGCCAACATACCAATTCTGTTTAGTTATTACTTTTACATAAAGAATCAAGAACAAATCATAAAGGATAAATGACTAATAACTTTAAATTTAATGATGTCTAATAAACAGCAATAAGCTGGCTGAATATATACTGAGTAACTATCTATATTCATACTATTGGTTTAGATAAATACTTGGTTTGTTAACATAAATTGCATCTTTAGTTAGAGGCTGAATGTATCAGCAACTGTTGTACTTGAAGCAAGTGTAAGGAGTAGCTTTATGAGGAGTAAGGGGGAGAGATTTTCCTAACTCCTCATGTTCTTAAAGATATGATAAATTTACTGATTCATAGAAAAACGAGCGCTAAAAGATTGCAAAATTTTACTGACATTACACCTCAAAAAATTGCGTATGACTTGTTATTTAGTCTTATTGTCTTTATATCTACGCAATCTCACCAAAGCTCTAACTCGCCCTTTAAATAGTTCAAATTCTTCGGCGCTTAATTTAGTTTTCTGCCATGCCGGACGTTGCATCAAGCGATCGCACCACTCATATATTTTGGTGTAATTATTAAGATTAATACCTAAATTAGGTAATGAAAGTACGCCCACTCCCGCAACAATATCTGCTAAAGTTAACTGTTCGCTACCAAAAAAAGAGCGATTGCCAAGCACTTGTGTAAAAAAATTCAGTACCTTATCTATATGCTGCCTTGCTTGTGCAGCTTGTGGTGAATCTTCGCTTTCATAAATAAGTGAAACTATCTGTGGAAATAATTCATTACCAGTAACTAATTGCACCATCCTCACCGTAGCTAATGCTTGAGGTTCAGAAGGTAGCATCGCAGGTGTGGGATATTTAGTTTCCAAGTAATCCATAATTGCCAGAGATTCCACAACTCGAAAACCGCAATCCACCACAACCGGAATATGATGAAATGGGTTAGTTTCCACAAATTCTGGTTGTAATTGATCGCCATCCAACTTTATTAAAACTGGTTCAAAAGCAATCTCTTTTTCTAGTAAAGTCAGCCACACACGACGAGCATTTGGCGAGATAGGATTGTAGTAAAATTTCAGCATGTTGAAACCTCGATAAATAACATATTACTCAGAATTCAGTTTTCATCTCGTAGGGTGTGTTATGCCGCAGGCTAACGCACCATGTTAGATAGTTATGTTTCATATACTGAATCCTGAATTCTTAGGTTCATCCTGAATCACTTGCTGATAATGAAAATATTTCTTCTGCAATTCTTCTGGAATTCTAATCGGGCGACCATTTTGCAAACTAACAAAAGCACCTTTTTGTGTAGCTACTGCTGCTAACTCATCGTTAGATAAAATTTCAGCTTTCACAGTCCACTTCAAACGGCCTACATTACTCAACCATAAACGCCCAATCACGCGATCGCTAATTTTTATCGAACGTTTATATTCAATTTCTGTCCCAGCTAAAATAGGCGCATATCCTTGCTCAAGTTGTTGATTGAGTTCCCAATATTCATCTAAAAATTTTAAACGTAAATCCTCTAGCCATCTGATGTAGACAATATTGCTCACAATTCCCACAAAATCAATATCATAAGTCCTCACAGGAATTGCCAAAACTACTTCTAATGGTCTATGCAATTTATCATCTATTAGCATCATAATTTCTCCTCAATAACATAATTCTAAGACCGATCGGTCTGTAATTTAGCAAAATTATCCCCCTTAGAGAATTGTGGCTAATTCTTTCCTCTAAACGAATTAGGATAATTTTAAACTTCTACTTTGTAGTTTAAGATTAACTCATCACCTGGTAAACCTCTAATTCCCCAGTTATGTTTAGGTGTTTCAAAAATTGTAATTTCAATATCTGTAAAAGAAATATTCAATTTTTCATGGATATTTTGAATCAGGTGATTAATTAGCTGTTTTTTAGTTTCCACCGAGCGTCCCTCAAACATACTAATTTCAATAATCAGATAATTGTTAGATCGATCGGGTGGATAATAGAAGTCTGAATCGTCAAGTGGGAAAAAACGGTGAAATCTCTTATCAGGAGGAAGCTGCAAAATCTCGATCGCACAGTCATGGATAATATTTGATAGCTTTGCTTTAATCGGATTTAATCGATCTGCTAAACCATATACCTTGATTTGCGCCATATATTTAAAGGTAAGTTTTCATGTATTGATTGAGATAATTAATTACCCTGTGCATGTGAATTGAATCTCCATAAAGCTTGCTCATCATCACGGCTCCTTCTAAAGTTGCAATGATAATGCTAGCAATTTCATCAGCATCCACATCAGGACGAATTTCACCTTTTGCAATTCCCGTTTCAATAATTCTACGAATCAGATTCAGCCAAGAGTTCATCGCTTGTTGAGCGCGATCGCGCAGAACCGGATGAGTATCATCACTCTCAACAGCAGTATTCAGCAATGGACATCCCCCCTTGATAGGTGGATTTTCTGCAAAGCTGCTAAAAACTCCAATTATCGCTTGCAGCCGTTCCACTGCATGGCGTTTGTTTCGCAGAGCCGATCTAGTATGCTCTTGGATGCGAGCGATCGCAAACTCAAAAGCCTGGAGCGCTAAATCATCCTTGCTTTGGAAATGATTATAAATTCCTCCTTTCTGCAATCCAGTGGCACGCATAATGTCAGACATTGATGACCCTGCATATCCCTGCTGATTAAACAGTTCGGCTGCTTGCTGGAGAATTCTGCTTTTTGTTTCTTCACCTTTAGACATGAATTTTTACGACCAATTGGTCTGATTTAAATTACCATTATCAACTTTCTAAGTCAAGTATTTTTCAATATAGAGTATTCGGGGCTGTTGACCGTTGACTGTTTAGCAAGGAGTCATTAACGAAGGCAGGGGAAAAGGTTAAAGGTTAAAGGTTAAAGGTTAAAGGTTAAAGGGAAAAGGTTAAAGGGAAAAGGAATAAATTTAATCTTTCGCCTTTTCCCCTTACCCCTTTCCCTTTCCCCATGCCCCATGCCCCATGCGCCATTCACTATACAAACCAAATACAGTAGACGTTCGATCCTAATTGCTATTAAAATACGGTAAGCTAGTCGGATTACCGGGTTTTATGTTTAAAACTGCAAACAAATTAGTCAGGAGTCGTAATTCAATAATCGGTGAACAGTGAACAGCTATCAAGGCTTAGTTTGGGGATTTTAACCCAGCTTAGTCTCCTCACTGATAACAATACTGCGATCGTGCGGACACTTGATAACTGATTCTTGAAATTCCCGAAGAATATGCACTATCTACTATTACCATTTTTAAGCTTCTTCGTTGGCATCATTGTTGGTTTAACGGGAATTGGCGGAGCCTCTCTCATCACGCCAATGTTGATTTTTTTCTTTCAGGTTCCGCCTTCCATTGCTGTGAGTTCTGATGTTGTGGCTGCCACATTAATGAAGATTGTCGGTAGCGTCAAGCATTGGGAACAGAAAACCCTTGACACAGAAATTGTCAAATGGCTGGCATTCGGGAGCGTTCCAGGCTCACTGTTCGGTGTAGGAATTTTGCACTTCATTAAACTTACCGGCGAGTATAACCTGGATCGGATTTTGCTTCGTTTGCTTGGGGTGATGATTCTCCTAGTCACCTTGTTAGCATTAGTACAATTGTTGCTATTGACTTTTTTCCCCAAGTTTAATTTACCCGAACTACCAAAATTAGACTTAGAAACTAACTTTGGTCGTTTCCAAACAATGACTTTGGGAGCAATTTTAGGCTGCTTAGTTGGCCTAACAAGCGTCTCCTCTGGTTCAATGTTTGCCCTAGTAATGATTGCATTTTTCCGTCTTGATGCCCGTAAGTTAGTCGGTACAGACATTTCACACGCAGCGATTTTGTTGCTGTTTACCTCCTTTGGACACCTCACCCTCGGAACAGTTGATTGGAGTCTAGTAGTGCCTATCTGGTTAGGTTCTGTTCCAGGAGTATTACTAGGTGCTAAAGTCTGCCAATTAGCTCCACAACGCCCACTACGGTTTATTATTTATGCAATCTTGATGATGGTGAGTTGGAAATTAGTTCATCAAGTCTGAAGGGAATGGGGACTGGGGACTGGGGAATGGGGACTGGGGAATGGGGAGATGGGGAAGTGTGGGGAGGCAGGGGAAAAGGTTAAAGGTTAAAGGGAAAAGGAATAAATTTAATCTTTCCCCTTTTCCCCAGTTGGTGAGCTTGTCGAACCATACCCCTTTCCCTTTCCCCATACCCTGTTTGCCCAAATTTAAAATCCAAAATCAATCGGCAATAGGCTAAATGTGCCTCGTTCATACATAATAAATAGACCCAAGCCAATTAATACAAAAGGTACGACAGCGTGACCATAGCGACTTAAAATATTCGCAATGGTAGGTTGACGACTTAATAAATAAGCGATCGCACACCAAACCCCTACCATGATAAAAAATATACCCAAAATCACCGCCAAACTCGCTAGATCCTGTCCGGCAAATAAGGGGATATATATACTAATATTGTCACCACCGTTAGCGATCGTTACTGCTGCAACCTTATAAGTTTGGGGATGCAAAACACTCAAAAGAAAAGCCAATATCGGATTAGTAGGTGTAGTAGGCTGCCTAAAATCAGTGCTTACTGTCTGAACTGTTATACTTTCTTCTTTTTTAAATACTAATTGCTGAATACCAATTCCTATTGGTAACAGTCCTAATAATCCTATCCATTCTCGCTGGATCGCTAAACCACCAAAAAATCCTGGTAAGCTAGCAATGATAATGGCTGAAAAACCTAAATATTGACCTAGTAAGATATGCCGCCGTCGAAAATTAATATCTACCTGTGAGAAAAATACTAATAAGATAATGATGTCATCAATATTGGTCGCTGTAAAGGCAATGATTCCTTCAGTGAAAGCTGTTACAAGCTTACTCATGCTCGATAAATAGGGGTGTAGGAGGTAAGGGTGTAGGGGTGTAGGGGAGGAAGAGTTACTCGACAATAATTCTCTTTCACCTATATCCCCAAACCTTTATACCCCTAAACTCTTTTTTTTCTTGCTAATAACAAACAATCTATCACTATACCAAGTTAATGTCCTGGAATAATTATGTTACTGCAATTAGTACAGGGGTAATTACATTTATTGCCACTAATATTGATGATATTGTTATTCTTTTGTTATTTTTTTCTCAAATAGATTCTAATTTTCGTCCCCGGCATATAGTTACTGGCCAATTTTTAGGTTTGACATTTTTGGTAATCCTGAGTCTTTCTGGTTTATTTAGTGGGTTAGTTTTATCAAAAAACTGGATTGGATTACTTGGTTTGCTACCAATTGCCATAGGTATCGATAGTTTAGTTAATCGGGAAGAAGATTCATCAGAAGAAGTTTTAGAAGAAACCGAAGAATATCAAGGATCGATAATTACTAATTTGTTATCTCCTCAAATTTACAGCGTGGCAGCTGTGACAGTTGCTAATGGTAGCGATAATATTAGCGTCTATGTGCCATTATTTGCTAGCAGTAACTTAGAAAGTTTTGTGGTAACTATAATAATATTTTTTATCTTGTTAGGAATTTGGTGCTACGCAGCATACAAACTAACTAAGCAGAAAATGATAGCTGATATCTTAACTCGCTATATCAACCATGTTGTGCCTTTTGTGCTTATAGGATTAGGCGCTTTTATTGTATTAAAAAGTGAAGCTTTGAGCTTAATAAAACTAGCTGGTAGTTGTTTTTGTTTGATGATTTTGGTAAAAAATAACAAAATTAGGGATGAAATTGAAGAAAATTAAACCAGGTAATAAACACAATTTTAGGTAATGATTCAGGAGCCAGAATCCAGAATCATTCGTAAATCAAGGGTGATATAACTTCTTGATAATTTTAAACTTACAGGACTTACGCAATATGTGACTGAAAACCTTATTCAAGCGTAGCGGTAATTCATGAATTACCGCTACTTTCGTTATCTTTTGCGTAAGTCCTGACTTATTAAGTTTAAACTTGTTAAGTTTGATTATTAAAGCCTTCTGACTTCTGAATTCTTACCTAAAATCCAAAATCTAAATTTCGTCTATAGCATCAAACTTTGCTCAACCACTCATTTTCCTCTGGGTCTTTAAACAGCGAGGTACTGAGGTAGCGTTCGCCGAAGCTAGGTTGCACCATAACGATTAGCTTACCTGCATTTTCTGGTCGCTGTGCGACTTGAATAGCTGCATACAAAGCAGCGCCAGTAGAAATGCCAGATAGCAATCCTTCTTCTTTTGCTAGGCGACGGCTGTAGGCGATCGCTTGCTCATCTGCTACCGGAATCACTTCATCTACCAGTTCTGAACGATAAATCGCTGGGACAAATCCCGGCCCGATACCTTGGATTTTGTGAGGGCCTGGCCTACCACCAGCTAATACCGGACTACTTGTTGGTTCAACTGCGATCGCTTGAAAACTTGGCTTGCGTTGCTTAATGACTTGGGATACCCCTGTAATCGTCCCACCAGTACCGACTCCCGCCACCAGAATATCCACCTCTCCATCGGTATCATCCCAAATTTCTTCTGCGGTGGTTTCGGCGTGAATTTTGGGGTTTGCAGGGTTGCGAAACTGCTGCAACATATAAGCATTGGGGGTTTGAGCTAAAATTTCCTCTGCATGAGCGATCGCTCCTCGCATCCCTTCTACCCCTGGCGTTAACTCTAGTTGTGCGCCATAAGCTCTGAGCATGGCTCGTCTTTCCTGGCTCATTGTGTCAGGCATCGTTAGAATAAGATGGTAACCTTTAGCGGCTGCCACCATCGCCAAGGCAATTCCTGTATTCCCAGAGGTTGGCTCCACTAAAACCGTCTTTCCAGGGTGAATCAAACCTTTTTCTTCTGCCGCTTCCACCATACTTGCACCAATCCGGTCTTTGACAGAAGACGCTGGATTCATGCTTTCTAGCTTCACCACAATTCGAGCAACCGCTCCCGAAGCTTGGGGAATCTTGTTTAATTGAACTAAAGGAGTCCGTCCGATTAATTCTGTGATATCTCTTGCGATCCGCATATAAGCACTCCTTTGTCAAACAATTTTCGATGAAAGGATTTTAGATGGACTTCATACCTGTCCGTTGCCAGTTAGCTCTTTTTAGGTAGGAGCTTGAGTAAAGAATCCTAGATTTGGGATGGAAGAATTTGTTCCACAAATAAAGCAAGCTTGTTCAAGAACCTTTCTAGATTTTAAGTTTTGAATGAACAATCAAAAATTTGAAATCTAAAATCTAAAATGCGCTGACTAAATGTAATACATCGGACTTTGCTGGGCGCGAGTTTCCCTTTCCTGGCACAAATCTTGGAGCGTATAGCGACCCAAAACTTCAATTGCACCAGCATTAGCTTGCTCCCAGATTTCATAAACCAGAGTCCTTTCCAGAGTGGGAGATTCAGAGGTATCTTTCTCTTTGCGCTCACCTTCAACCAAAGTCACAATTTCTAGCAGAGTGATCTGCCAAGGTTCGCGAACTAAGATGAAACCTCCTTTAGAGCCACGTTGACTCTGCACCACACCAGCACGCCGGAGGTTGGTCAAAATTTGTTCCAGATAGCGCTCAGGTATGGGTTGTTTAGCGGCGATCTCACTCATGGTCAGAGGAACTTTTTTCCCGTGGTGGCTTGCTAGTTCTAAAAGTGCCAGCAGCGCGTATTCCACTTTGGAGGACAGATCGAGGAGAGAGTAGTTTTGGCTATTCAAGACTGTACTCAATATACTACGGTTAATTGGGGGATTTATCGCATTTTAGGCGAAATTTATTTTTTCAAAGTGTCGGATGTGATAGCATCCCACTTATGACCTAAAAATCACTATAATCTATCGACTTACCGTAGTTTATCATTTAAGAAAATTCCCATGAATACTAGATTTTTGAGTGGGAATTATCTGAGTTTGGGAAATCCAAAAATCAAACGAAAACTCAAAAAATATGCTACTAACTGATTTGCGAACCATTTTTGAGCGTGACCCAGCAGCGCGTAACTGGATAGAAGTATTGTTCTGTTACCCAGGATTTCAGGCGCTACTGTTTCATCGAGTAGCACACTGGCTGTATAAAATTGGAATTCCCTTTCTACCCCGATTTATTTCTCATATTAGTAGGTTTTTAACTGGAGTTGAAATCCATCCTGGGGCATTAATTGGCAAGGGAGTGTTTATTGACCACGGGATGGGAGTAGTGATTGGCGAGACAGCGATCGTCGGCGACTATGCCTTGATTTATCAAGGTGTTACCCTTGGTGGTACTGGCAAAGAAAGTGGCAAGCGCCATCCGACTTTAGGTTCTCATGTAGTTGTGGGAGCGGGTGCCAAGGTATTGGGAAATATTCAAATTGGCGATCGCGTCCGTATTGGAGCAGGTTCAGTAGTGCTGCGAGATGTGCCCAGCAACACCACCGTTGTCGGGATTCCAGGGCGCGTGACTCGTCATAACAATTCATCTGGCAATCTAGATCATGATAAAGTCCGGGACGTAGAAGCCGAAGTCATCCGAGCTTTATTTGAACGAGTCAAAGCTCTTGAAAAACACTTAGACGAATTAGAAGATCGATCGAGCCTCTTCCCAAATGAGCTTGGCGGCGAACAAACCGACAAACCCAAGTGCAATAATTCTGACGGCATGATTGAAGATTTTCTCGATGGTGCGGGAATTTAGGATTAGGGCATGGGGCATAGGGCAAACAGGGCATGGGGAAAGGGAAAGGGGTATGGTTCGACAAGCTCACCAACCGGGGAAAAAGGAAAAGATTAAATTTATTCCTTTTCCCTTTAACCTTTAACCTTTTCCCCTGCCCCAAGATCCCCTCTCTAAAAACATTAATAATTTCAATATGCACAAGCTTTTATAACCTGATATATATATACTACGGTTAGTTTACCAAAAAACAGTATTATGCATTATGGTTTCTTTATACACAAATCTTACTAGCTTACCAAGTAATAATACTAAGCAAGTTTTTGCGCGTCGTTCATTTTTGCCAGAGTATCCAAATGCTCTTTGGAAGATTGAAACGGGTTTTGTCAGGACTTTTACTTATCTGGAAGATGGTACAACTGTTGCTCTGGGATTGTGGGGCCCTGGAGATGTTGTGGGTAAAGCTTTGTCAAAATTAGAACCTTATCAGATGGAATGCTTAACTAAAGTAGGGGCGACAGTCCTACCTGTAGAAGAGTGGACTGAACTCACACAAACTCTACTTAGCCATATCCAACAGGCTCAAGAATTGATGGTGATTCGTAGCCATAAAAAGGTGGATACCATGCTCATCAAGCTATTAGCATGGTTATCTAAAAAGTTTGGTTCGGAAGTTGAGAAGGGGCGTTTAATAGATATGCGTCTAACTCATGAAGACCTAGCAGAAATGCTCGGCTCAACTCGTGTAACCATAACTCGCGTTCTTGGCCAATTTGAGCAAGAGGGCTTGATCGATCGCCTCTCCCTACATCGAATTGTCCTACGAGAAGAAGACATTTGGTACTACGAAATTTAGGTTACTTGCTAATTCTGACTTCTGAATTGTGAATTTAGCGATCGCCATAGACGCTAGATAAATCCAACCAAATCGGTAGTCCGAGTTTTTCTAAATAACTCAGGCTGGAGTAGAGTTGCTTTGTTCTACCCCATAAATCTAAATCAAACCAGCCGTCATCTTGGCTGTCGGGTTGAAGTATAGCACTGGTGATATTGACTGTTAGTCCATAACGAGAAACTAACTTGGAAATCACTGGTTGTTCATAGTAGGTTTTCAACACACACAGCTGCAAGCGCAATCGATTGGTCTGACCTAGAGACATCCATTGTTGAAATTGTTCTTGCCATCGATCTGTTAGCCATGCAGAGTCTTTAGGGCTGAGTTTGTAAGCTGAATCTGGAAAGGCTAGGGAGTTGTCGGTGGCTTGAATTTGGTTGGCGATCGCTAGTTGTACTAGATTTACTCCCAATCCTTGTAAGTAAGATAGGCTATTTGTCAGCTTTTGGGGATTTCCCGAAAGTTCTAAATCAAACCAGCCATCGCTTTCACTATCTAATGTCAAAGATGCAGCTTTGATATTGACGGTTAAATCATAACGAGACACCAGCCGCGAAATGACAGGTTGCCGATGATACCGCCCAGGCACGAGAATTCGACTGTGGACTGAAGCAGGTTTTACAAATTTAGTGGCAGACATAATACCATTAGTGTGATTCCAGCCTTACAATGATTTTCATCCTTTTAGCTTCGATCAAAATACGGTAAATCTATCGACTTACCGTATTTATTGTGATGTAAAGGAGAGTCTCATAAAGTCCAGAAAAAGACAATGAGTAAATTTACGTAAAATATGCTCAATTTATGTAAAGTAATTGCCCGCTAAAGAATTGACAGATTAATTTATATGTGATGATGGTGTGTTGATAAGAATTAAGTGTTTCCAAAGATTGAAACGCAATTTTAAGGTTTTTTAATCGAAATTAAATGGCTGGCTACTGAGCGATCGCATTAATTCTGATAGGTTGGCAATTTGATTGCCCATCAGAATTAATGATGAGCGAAAAACTAGGGAGACTCATGTCAAAACCTAGTGGCGGAATTTGCATGTCTAATTTTCGTTGACTTAATGTATCCCAGGAATCAGGGTTACCCTCAAGGAACAAATAGCAAGTCCGTCTGGTTTTGAAACTTTGGTGTTGTAGGTATTTTGTGGATGCGATCGAGTTCAGAGTTGCTCGATACCAGATATGAGTTACTCCCGCAATTACAAAAAACACAGGAGAAAATCATGGCTAATTCAACATTTAATCTTTCAGATATCAATGGTAGCAATGGCTTCGTGATTAACGGCATTGCTGAGGGCGACAATTCAGGCAATTCAGTCAGCAATGCAGGAGACATCAATGGTGATGGCATTGACGACCTGATTATTGGGGCATCTGGTGCCTCCCCTAACGGCATCAGTGGTCTCTTTGAGGCTGGGCAAAGCTACGTAGTATTTGGAAGAAAAAATGTGGGCAGTGGCGGTACTTTCAACCTCTCGTCCCTGAATGGTACTAATGGCTTTTTAATTAACGGCATTGCTATTCGCGATCGATCAGGCATTCAGGTCAGCAATGCAGGGGACGTTAATAATGATGGGATTAACGATTTGATTATTGGTGCATATACTGCCTCCGCCAACGGTAAGGATCGTGCTGGGCAAAGCTACGTAGTATTTGGGGGGAAAAATGTAGGCAGTGGCGGCATCTTTAATCTCTCCTCCCTGAATGGTACTAATGGCTTTTTAATTAACGGCATTGCTGAAGATGACCGCTCAGGCAACTCTGTTAGCAATGCAGGGGACGTTAACGGTGATGGCATTGACGATCTGATTATTGGGGCATTTTTTGCCTCCTCCAACGGCAAGAGTTTTACGGGGCAAAGCTATGTGGTGTTTGGAAGAAAAAATGTAGGTAGTGGCGGCATCCTCAATCTTTCCTCCTTAAATGGCATCAATGGTTTTGCCATTAACGGTATTGGTGAAACTAACTTCTCAGGTAACTCTGTCAGTAATGCAGGGGACGTTAACGGTGATGGCATTGACGACCTGATTATTGGAGCAATTGGTGACTTTGGCAACGGCAATCAGTTTGCTCAACAAAGCTATGTGGTGTTCGGGGGAAAAAATGTCGGCAATGGCGGCATCTTTAATCTCTCGTCTCTGAATGGTACTAATGGCTTTTTAATTAACAACATTGATAAAGATGACCTCTTGAATGTCTCAGTCAGCAATGCAGGGGACGTTAACGGTGATGGCATTGACGACCTGATTATTGGGGCATCTGGTGCCTCTGGCAACGGCAATCAGTCTGCTGGACAAAGCTATGTGGTGTTCGGGGGAAAAAATGTCGGCAATGGCGGCATCCTCAATCTTTCCTCCTTAAATGGCATCAATGGCTTTGTCATTAACGGCATTAGTGAGTTTGACCAATCAGGTATCTCAGTCAGCAATGCAGGAGATATTAACAACGATGGTATTGACGACTTGATTATTGGAGCAATTGGTGCCTCTCCCAACGGCAATAGTTTTGCGGGGCAAAGCTATGTGGTGTTTGGAAGTAAAAATTTGGGCAGTGGTGGCATTCTCAATCTCTCCTCTTTAGATGGCACTAATGGCCTTGCCATTAATGGGATTGCTGAAGATGACCAATCAGGCACTTCAGTCAGTAATGCGGGGGATATCAACAACGATGGTGTTGACGACTTAGTTATTGGGGCATTTTTAGCCGACCCCAACGGCAACTTTCGTGCTGGGCAAAGCTATGTGTTGTTTGGCGGGAAGAATTTCGGCCGCAGCCCTAACCTCATAGGAACTTCTGGTGCAGATACTCTCATCGGCACAATTGGCAACAACATCATCGATGGCAAAGGTGGTAACGATATCCTCACAGGCAATGGCGGACAAGATAAGTTTGTGATTCGCCGAGGCGATGGTAATGATACCATTAATGATTTTGGTGGCGTTGGTAAAGGCACAAATCCATCACAGGCGGTAATTGCCAATGTTGACACACTGCAATTTATTGGGGCTGGCTTGACTGCTCAAAATCTGCTGTTGACTCAAAATGGCAACAACTTAGAAGTCACCTTTGAAAATGTTTCTAATACTAAAGTCTCTTTGAAAAACTTTCAGTTAGAAAATCTGGATAACCTGAAAGCTTCTGGAGCAAGACCAGCCATTGGTAATATCCTGTTTGATGGGCAAACTACTATCATTGACAATTTTAATGTCCTTGATGCCAATTCTACTGATACGACCATTGGCATCAAAAACACAGTAACTTTCCTCAATGACCTGAATAACAATCTTACGGGTTTAGATAACTCCAATGATGTTATCAATAGTCAGGGAGGTAATGACAAAATTGATGGTAAGAGTGACAACGACTTGCTGCGGGGCGGTGCAGGTAATGATACCCTTATTGGCGGCGCTGGCAATGATACTCTTGTTGGTGGTGCTGGTGGCGATCGCCTCACAGGTGGAGTGGGTGCTGACTATTTCCTTTACAATACCAATGCTGCCTTTGTTAGTTCTGCTATTGGTCAAGATACCATTACTGACTTCAAACACTCCCAAGGTGACAAGATTATCCTAGATAAGACCACTTTCACTGCTATTACTTCAGTTGCGGGAACTGGTTTCAGTAATGCTGGTGATTTTAAAATCATTTCTAATGGGGCAAGCAGCACAGCGAAAATTGTTTACGACCCTGTAACTGGGCAGTTATTCTACAACCAAAATGGCAGTGCGGCTGGTTTCGGTAGCGGTGGTCTATTTGCTACCCTTAGCTGTGCCCCCACTCTTACAGCTACGGACTTCATCATTCAAGCGTAGTTGATACGATTTTGGATTTTAGATTTGAGACTGAGAACCATCTTCCAAGTCTGGATTTGCTGACGTTGCTGAATTTTGACATTTCATATTCTGATTCAGCAACGCTTTAGCTGCTAATTTTTTAAGTTCTCACTTGACGAATTGGCAGTTCAACCACAAACTCTGTGCCTTTGGAAGGTTCAGATTGGCAGTAAATCTTACCTTTGTGTTTCTCTGTGACAATTTGGTAGCTGATGGAAAGCCCTAGCCCTGTGCCTTTACCAACAACCTTGGTTGTAAAAAATGGATCGAACAAGCGAGAGAGTATTTTTTCATCCATCCCAAGTCCGTTGTCGGCAATGCGAATAGCAATCCAGTCTTTATCGATTAGTGAGGTAGAAATTCGGATTTCGCTGGGGTTTGCTGCCAAAGCTTCGGAGGTTGCTTGGGCATTTCGTTCTTCTAAAGCATCAATGGCATTAGATAGCAAATTCATAAATACTTGATTCAACTGACCGGGATAGCATTCTATTGCAGGTAAAGTATCATAGTCTTTGGTCACATGAATGGTAGAGCTATCAATTGAGGACTTCAAGCGGTTTTGCAAAATCATTAAGGTGCTATCGATGCCTTCGTGAATATTTGCTGATTTGAAATCAGCTTCATCTAAGCGGGAGAAGTTCCGCAGCGAACTGACAATTTCACGAATACGTTCAGTCCCGACCTTCATGGACTGGAATAATTTAGGTAAGTCGTCGAATAAAAATTCGATTTCCGCTTTCTTTAAAAACTCTTGGATCTCTTGTGTGGCGTTGGGATAATTTTTTTGATAAAGCTGGACACAACGCAATAAATCTTGGGTGTATTGGTGGGCGTGTTCTAAGTTACCGTGGATGAAATTAACTGGGTTATTAATTTCATGGGCTACACCCGCCACTAGTTGCCCCAAGCTGGCCATTTTTTCAGTGTGAATAATTTGCAGTTGGGCAGTACGTAGTTCGTTGAGTGCTTGGGCGAGTTGATTTGCTTCTTCACGGGTTTGACCGAGCAAACTTGATTGTTGGAACAACTTGGCTTGACGTAATGCTACACTCAGTTGAGCCGCCACTTGGGTAACAAATTCTAATTCAGCTTCTTCCCAATCACGTGCATGTGTGCATTGGTGAAGGCATAACAATCCCCATAGTTCATCGCCTTCCATCAGTGGGACAATAATCTGTGCTTTGACTTGGAATCGCTCAATGACATCAAGGTGAGGCACTTTCGAGCCAACGCTGTTGACATCAGAAATCACTTGCACTTGTCCTTGACGATAGTGCGGTGCATATTGGTCGCCAAAGCAATAGTCTTGCACCTTTACTGCGAGGGCGGAATCAAACTTGGGAAGCACATCTTCAGCGATAAATTCACCGCTGCAAAAGCCCACATCAGGTTCAAAGCGGAAGATGCCGACTCGATCTGCTTTGAGCGATCGCCGCACTTCCTGTACTGTAGTCTTAAAGATTGTCTCTAAATCTAAAGATTCTCGAATTTTGACGACTAAATCGAATAAAATCCGCCGTTGTTCAGCTGATTTGTGCAGTTCATCAGCGCGGGTTTGGATTTGGGTCACCATCTCGGAACTTTGCATCGCTACTCCGAGTTGGCTAGCTACTTGTGCTAAAAATTCCACCTCTACACTACCCCACTGACGCGGCGCAGAATGTTGATAGGCAGCCAGCAATCCCCACAGATTTCGCCCGACAAAAATCGGAGTCAAGGCATAGGCACGAATCTTGAACTGCTCTAAAATATCTAGGTGACAGCGCGAGTGTCCAGCTTGGTAGATGTCGTTCACCGCAAAACTTTCGTTATTGCGGTAGCGTCCGCCTTTTGTTTCTTGGAGGTAAGTATCCTCCCAAACTAGATTTTTGCCAAATAAATTGATGCTGTCCCACTGTGCCTCTACCATACCGAAATGACCGACAAATTCGCCACTCCAGTCTTCATTAAAGCGATAAACGCCGACTCGCTCAACTCGTAGGAGTTTACAAACTTCCTGACAAGTAGTTTTCAGAATTAAATCAATGTCTAAAGAGGAGCGAATTTTACCGACGACTTCCGTGAGTGCGCGTTGTCGAGCGATCGCATTTTCTAAAGCTGTGGCCTGTTGTTTCGACTGCGTTAAATTTTCGGCTTGCTGAATCGCCACTCCCAGTTGTGCCCCCACCTGTCCCAGGAACTCAACTTCATAATTTGCCCATTGACGCACCCCTGAGTGTTGATACGCTGCTATGAGTCCCCACAGTTTTGGCCCGATAAAGATTGGTGCTAAGGCATAAGCCCGAATTTTAAATTGCTCCAAAATATCTATATGACACCGTGAATGTCCTGCCTGATAAATGTCGTTAACAGCAAAACTTTCGTTATTGCGGTAGCGCCCACCTTTGGTATCTTGCAGGTGGGTATCTTGCCAAACGAGATTTTTGCCAAATGGATGGGTTCTATCCCACTGGGCTTCAACCATACCGAATTGGCTGACAAATTCACCACTCCAGTCTTCGTTGAAACGATAAACCGCTGCTCGTTCTAACTTTAGGAGTTTGCAGAGTTCCTGGCAGGCAGTATCCAGAATAATTTTGGTGTTTACAGAGGAGCGAATATTTCCCACAACTTCTGTCAAAGCACGTTGCCGCGCAATTGCATCTTGCAATTCTGCTGTGCGTTGTTTGCTTTGTTCTAAAATTTCTGCCTGCTGCATGGCTACGCCGAGGTGGCTGGCGGCTTGAGCTAAAAACTCTACTTCGTCAGGATGCCATTGTCGGGGTGTGGAGTGTTGATAGCCTGCTAGTAAACCCCAAAGTTTTGCACCAATGAAAATAGGCGCGATGGCATATGCTCGAATTTGAAACTGTTCTAATACCTCAATATGACAACGAGCGTGTCCGGCATCGTAAATGTCAGCTACAGCAAACGGCTCATTTTTGCGATATCGTCCTCCTTGAGTTTCTTGCAAATATGAATCTTCCCACACCAAGTCCTGTCCAAAAGGATTGAGTGTATCCCAGCGTGGTTCTGCAAAGCCAAAACTATTGATAAAACTACCACTCCAGTCTGCATTAAATCGATAAATTGCCACTCGCTCAATCTTCAATTGTCGGCAAATATCTTGGCAGGAAGTCGAACACAAAGATTCTAGGTTTATAGATGCCCGAATTTTCGCTAGGATTCTCCCCAAAATTTTTTGATAATGAACCGTTAACTGTAGCTGTTTTTGACACTCTTCTACATTTTGGATGTTTAAAGCTTTATAATCGTTTGCTGTCATAAACTGTAGGGAATCTTAAAATGCCTTATTTCAGTATTCCCAGTTTATTTTTGCGATCGTCAGTTGCAAGGAAAACCCAGATGCGATCGCGCAACTAACAAGCCTCTCACTGTGTCGCTATTTCCGCGCTTTTGTAGTCAGGTTGCCCCTGACTATCCATATTCTTTTTAGTAAAAATTTATTTACTTCCGCTTAAGCTTCACATTAAGAACATACATTTACAGATATAAGTCAGCTATCACTGAATACCTACAGTTTTTTAATGTATCTGGTATCTACTTAAAGATAGATTTTTCCAATAGATTCTTCTGAAATTTATAACTATTGCCTTGTAAGGTAAAAGTAAAGTTTTGGAGGACTACCAGTAATCAGAGTAGTGACCATACCATTGACACCATATATCTACTACAGCATATTGAAAATTGCTAAAGTACACAACGATTCATCTAAAAGCCACGTACAAAGAACTTTGTCGTTCTCAATTTAACTAGAAACTGTTGCGACTAAATTTAAAATCAATCATCAGTATCTGCAATATCTATTGCAAAATTTAGCAAGCAAGGGAATGTTAGAAGATATTGAACCACCAAGATATCAGAGAAAAAACAGCATATTAAAGCTACTGTTTTTTAGATTTAGCTTATTTAATCCCGATACTTTGCTCAATCGTTATATTCAGGACTTACGCATTGACAATAAATACCAAATATGGGTGATTTAAAAACCACATTTGTCGTAGGGGCACAGCACTGCTGTGCCCTTACACCGAGGGTCTATTTACGATCGAATAATCATTAATAAAAGCCTGAAACGACCTATGTATGTAAATTCACACCATCATTAATTTGTACAGTGCGTAAGTCCTAATATTAAGAAAATTAGGTTTATTTTCACAAAAGAATTTTGTTTTTTCCTGTGCGGATTTTTAGATTTTACTACTGAGATCGCTTTTTCCAAACAAGAGAGAATCTATAACCTGGGACAAGAGTTATGGAATAGCCAAGGTTCTATAGGACTCATATTTGATTTTTGAAATATAGGTAGGGGAGCCAGCCGCATGGGCGGGTTTCCCGACTTGAGCGGACTGGCGTTGTGTTAGCCTTTGGCGTAACGCACTATTATTAAGGATTTGGTGCTTTATTTGTCTGTTACCAGGAGCATACACTAACACTACTGATGCTTATGGCTATTGAGGAAGCGATCGCTTTTTTTTCGATATAATTTTGACCGAGCGATCGCAATCAAACTACTTTACCAATCGCTTGCTTTAGTATCGTCCCAAACTTCTAATTCCAAATCAGAAAGATAAGCTAATCCACTCTGAATTTGTGCCTCTGTTCCTTTGAGTTCGAGGTCAAACCAACCATCGCCGACAGCATTGGCTCCCAGAATCGCTGCTGTAATATTCACAGTCAGATTGTAATCAGATACCAAGCGAGAAATCACAGGTTCCTGATGATAGTCCTTAGGAATTCTGAGTCGAATCCGTTTATTGGTAGTTGTATTGTCACTAGTCATAGAGGAGAGTGGGGAGATGAGGGGCAAAGGGGCAAGGGGGCAGGGGGCAGGGGGCAGGGGGAGAATACTCTTAACTCCTAACTCTTAACTTCTAACTCCTAACTCTTAACTCTTAACTCCTAACTCCCATACCCACCTTATTCAACATCTTTAATGCGGGTTTTGCGTTCTAAAATCTCTTTCAGCACTAAGGTGACTACTGCTAGTAAGGCTAACAGTACAGCGGCAGAAAAGGCAGCTTCGGTTTCATATTGTTTGTAGGCGTCTTCCACAAACAGTGGCAAACTCTGGGTTTGGTCGGCAATGTTGCCCGATACCACTGAAACTGCGCCGAATTCACCCATTGCTCTGGCATTGGTCAAAATTAAACCGTAGAGTAAGCCCCAACGGATGCTGGGTAAGGTGACGCGCCAAAATATTTGCCAATCTTTAGCACCTAATGTTCTGGCTGCTTCTTCTTGATCTTTGCCAAATTCTTCTAAAACCGGAATTACTTCCCGCGCCACAAAGGGCATACTGACGAAGGCTGTAGCCAGCACCATACCTGGAAAGGCAAAGATAATTTTGATATCGTGTGCTTGCAGCCAAGGGCCAAACCAGCCATTGCGTCCGTAAAGTAGGACAATCATCAATCCTGCGACTACGGGGGAGATGGAAAAGGGCAGGTCAATGATGCTCAAAACTATGGCGCGTCCGGGAAATTTATAGCGAGCGATCGCCCAAGCCGCACACAAACCAAATACTGTATTTAATGGGAGAGCGATGGCAGCTAATAATAGTGTCAACCAAGCTGCATGGAGAAAGGCTGGTCGTGTCAGGTTAGATAAAAACGGCCCGACTCCTTTGCTGAAGGCTTGGTAAAATACGTTAATTGCAGGGAGGTATTGAACTAAGCTTAAATAGGCGATCGCTATACCAATTAAAACTATTGGCACCCACTTGTTCTGCTCTTTCGGCTTGGGTATATCTGTATGGTCAGATGCAGATGAGTGAAAACTTGGCTTATCTACTGTCATATCGCCTTGCCCATGCTTGTAAGAAATTAATTGCCAGTAGCAATATTAATGAAATTGATAGTAGAACTATGCCAATTACTGTTGCACCAGAATAGTCATACTGCTCTAGTCTTTGGAAAATCAAAACAGGTGCGATTAAATCTTGGTATGGTGTATTAGAAGAAATAATCACTGTTGAACCATATTCTCCAACTGCACGGGAAAAACCCAAGGCAATACCAGTCAAAATTGTCGGAAATAATGGTGGCAAAATAACTTTCCAAAAAGTTTGCCATTGAGAAGCACCCAGACACCAGGCGGCTTCTTCAATTTCATGTTCCATTTCTTGAAGTACGGGTTGCACGGTTCTCACGACAAAAGGCAATGAGATAAAAATCATTGCCACCGCTACTCCTGTGCGAGTAAAAGATACTTTAATTCCTAAAGGTGATAGCAGAGAACCTATCCAGCCGTTATCGCTATAAACTGTTGCGAGTGTTAAACCTGCTACCGAAGTTGGCAATGCAAACGGTAAATCTACTGTGGCATCAATCAAGCGTTTCAAGGGGAAGTCGTAGCGGACTAATACCCAAGCAATCAAGGTACCAAACACACCATTGAGCAGGGCAGCAAATATTGAAGTAACAAAGGTTACATTATACGTTGCTAAAGCAATATCACTAGTTGCGATCGCCCAAAACCTTGCTGGAGGTTCGGTACTTGCTTTGAGAAACATAGCAACTATGGGCATAAACAACATCACAGCCAGGTATGCGATGGTGATTCGCCAAGTCCACGGAACTCGCTGCAATGTCTTCCAAAATGATGTTTTACGTTCGACTTCTACAGAAGGAGATACACTCGTCATAATCAAAAATGCAAAATTTAAAAAGAATTCAGGAGTCAGAATTCAGGAGTCAGGATTCAGGAGTCAGAATTTAGGAGTCAGAATTCAGTAGGAAAGCTTCACACACACTAGCGCACAGAGATTTTAATGAAAAGTGATTAGACAAGCTTGATATGAAACACTCGCGCTTAATTGAAAATTTTGTGATTTACAATTTCTAATTCTTTAATTCCGAATTCTCTTACCGCAGTGGGGCGTAGCCCATTCTGAATTCTGAATTCTGGATTCTGAATTCTTCTTTATTAATTACCTTTTCTTTTGGGCTTGTATCTTATCAAACACACCCCCATCTGCGAAGAATTTTTTATCAATTTCTTCCCAACCACCAAAGTCCTGAACCGTACCCAGAGTTTTCACCTTGGGAAATTTATCTGTGACTTCTTTAGTTTGAGCTAAAGTCTCATCCACAGGTCTGAATCCTAATTTAACAAACTCTTGTTGTGCTTCTGGAGTATAGAGGTATTTCACAAAACCTTCAGCAACTTCCCGCGTACCGTGCTTATCAACATTTTTATCTACTACAGCGATGGGATTGTCGATGGATATATTTACGTCGGGAACGACATAATCAACTTTCTCACCTTTTTGTTGTGCCAAAATAACTTCGTTTTCGTAGTTAATTAAGGCGTCTCCTTGACCCTGCTTGGCAAATGTGTCTGTAGCTTCCCGTGCATCTTTAGTTAAGATTGGCACGTTATTGTAAACTTTTGTGACAAATTCAGTAGCCTTAGCATCATCTCCACCGGTTTTAACCACGGAGTTCCAGAGTGCTAAGAAATTCCACTTAGCAATACCTGAGGTTTTAGGGTCAGCGGTAATCAGTTTTGTATCTCCTTTCGCCAAATCTGCCCAAGTTTTGATGCCTTTAGGATTGCCAGGGCGAGTTATTAGCGCTGCCACAGATTTAGAGACGATCGCATTATTGGGGACTTCTTTTTCCCATCCTGGCTGAATCAATCCAGCCTTTTCAATCTTTGTGGTGTCTCCTGCTAGTGCTAAGTGGACAACATCTGCTTCCAAACCATCGATAACGGCGCGAGTTTGAGAACCAGAGCCGCCATAGCTTTGTTTGAAGGTGACAGTTTGGTTATGGTCTTTCTTCCACTGTTCTACAAATTTAGGAATGATGGCTTCGTGAGCAGCTTTGGTAACTGCAAAGGAAACGAGGGTTAGCTCAACATTACTTTTACTTGCAGCCACAGGACTAGCACTAGGGGTTTCTGTGGAAGAATTGCTCCCCTCTCCACCGGAGCAGGCGGCAAGCGCCACACTCAATAATGCTCCTACCAAAAAGAGCGATACAAAACCTTTGAGCGAATTCAGTCTGAACCGATTATGTTCAGCGATCGCTTGTAATATTTTTAGTGGGCGCTGCCACAAACTCATCCTAATTGCCTCCGCTAAATCTACACTTACTAGATGGGAATACAGTTATATACTGTAGTATATTACTAGGTTTTTGCAGCTATTTGGTTACAAATACACAAAAACATCATATTCTCTATCGAAAATATGGTGATTTTATCAGTTCTGCGAACAATTAGAAATAGTTTGAGTTTCAAATATCAAATTGTCATTACAATAAACCAGCAACTCATCAAGCAATTTGCTAGTAAATAACTAATTTGTAAGGCAATACTTCGCCAAATTACGAGGGTTCAAGATGTCACTGAGTCGTAGCGATCTCGAAGCTGGAAACGAACAAACGAGACTATTAGAAGCATCACACTCTGGAATCAAGCTTACTACCCTGAGCGAAGATGAGTTACAGCGATCGCTCCATCAAACACTACAACAGCAACCAGCAAATTCTGATATCTGGATATTTGCCTACGGTTCGTTGATTTGGAATCCCTTAATCAAATATGTTGAGCGCCGTGCTGGAATAATTTATGGTTGGCATCGCCGTTTCTGTACGTGGATGATTCTCGGTTTGGGAACTCCAGAGAATCCCGGATTACTCTTAGGACTCGATCGCGGTGGTAGTTGTCGTGGTGTGATTTATCGAATTGCCGCTGCCGATGTACCAAAGGAATTACTTTTGATTTGGCGACGGGAAATGGTGGCTGGTGTATATCTTGCTCGTTGGGTAAGGGTGTTTGATGGTACACAGGAATTCAAAGCGATCGCCTTTGTTGCCAATCGTCAACATCCCAGGTACGCTCATCGCATACCATTAACAACCACTATTAATAGTATTGCTACCGCGTCTGGAAAATTAGGTTGCTGCGCTGATTATCTGATGAGAACTGTTGATGGGTTGATTGCAGAAGGCATTAAAGATAGAAAATTGCTCTCATTACGCGAACAAGTGCTGGCAAAACAACAAGTACTTTTAGTTAGTAGCAGTTCAACTCAAATTACTACTTGAGAATGAGTGCTGAGAGCCTTTTCATGAAGATTTTGAGATGTCGGGTGCGTTACTGCTGAGGCTACTGCATCTGAAATTATTGACGGTGTGTAGATCGGCGCGACAACACAATCTAAATGTAACCTTTTTAGCATAAATTTAAGAATTAACACTGATTTATCTGTGTTGAAAATATTAAGTAGTGTAAGTAATTTTTTAGATTATTTTAGTTACGAACTTTCCGAAATAGGAAATGAAAATTTTTAGTATAAAAATTTAGTTGAATTTTGAGAATTCATCTGATAATCTCTATTCTCAAGAGAAAGAACGGTAAATCAGTCGGATTACCGTAATTTATCAAGCAACTACACAAAATCCAGCTACAATGACACATTTTCAACCCAAGAATTTACAAGTTTTCTGTCCTCCTCAATTAAAGCCTGCCTCAACTCGAACCTCTGCATTGTTATTAGCGGCTGGCTTGAGCTTAAGTACCCTTGTTCCTGTTTATGCTGCGGGCACTGTTTCTGAAACTATTCCTGTTAACCAAAAGCCTCAACTGATTAGTCAAGGTGGCAAGACAGTTGAGATTACTTTAGTTTCCTACGCAGTCACCAAGGCGGCTTACGATAAAATAGTTCCGAAGTTTGTGGCAAAATGGAAACGCGAAAAAGGTCAAGATGTAGTGATTAAGCAGAGCTATGGTGGTTCTGGCTCTCAAACCCGTGCAGTGCTTGACGGATTGGAGGCGGATGTTGTAGCTTTAGCGCTGGCTTTGGATACCAAAAAAATTGAAAAAGCAGGACTGATTGGGCCAGGTTGGGAGAAAGAAGCTCCAAATAATTCAATTGTCACCCACTCAGTAGTTGCCTTAGAAACTCGTGAAGGTAATCCTAAAAAGATTCAAAACTGGAGTGACTTAGCCAAACCAGGGGTCAAGGTGATTACGGCCAACCCCAAAACTTCAGGAGGTGCGCGGTGGAACTTTCTGGCTTTGTGGGGTGCGATCGCCAAGAATGGTGGAACTGAAGCTCAAGCCTTAAAATATGTTACCCAAGTCTTTCGGAATGTCCCTGTGTTGCCTAAAGATGCGCGAGAATCCAGCGATGTTTTTTACAACAAAGGTCAAGGGGATGTTCTGCTTAACTACGAAAACGAAATTATCTTAGCAGCGCAACAAGGAAAAAGTTCACCGTCTTATGTGGTTCCCCAGGTCAACATTTCTATAGATGGCCCAGTAGCAGTTGTGGATAAAAATGTTGATAAGCATGGTACGCGAGAGGTTTCGCAAGCTTTCGTTCAGTTTCTTTTTACACCAGAAGCTCAACGTGAGTTTGCCAAAGTTGGTTTTCGGCCTGTTAACTCTACTGTCGCCAAAGAGGTACAGAATAAATTTCCTAAGATTTCTAAGCTTTATAACGTCCAAAGTCTGGGAGGGTGGGACACTCTTCAAAAGAAGTTTTTTGATGATGGTGCAATCTTCGACCGAATACAAAGTAGCGGACGCTAATATAGCCTTTCGATCTTGCAGAGAAAACGGGATTAATTGAGATTTTTGACCAATATCAAAGATAGATTGGAACAGGAGAGCAAATTCTCCAGTTCCTTTCTTTGATGTTGCCAAAAGGGATTAAGGGTAAAAATCACTATAGATTTTTGGTGACTATCCACGAAAATCAACTAAGGTCTTGATTCCAAGAGCAATTACTGTAGTGATAAATATACGCCGTAACCAGATGTTGTTAAGTTTCAGGGCAACCTGCGAACCAACTATTCCACCAATAAACATAGTAATACTAAGAATAATACCAAGCTTATAATCCACTATTCCTTGTGTTAGGAAAATGATGGTGGCAATTAGCGAAGAAAAAATATTAATCAACTTTGTATTTGCCACCGCTTGCACAAATGTCATCCGAAATAGGCTGACATAAGCTGATGTCAGCATTGTGACATAGCCACCACTAAAGAAACCGCCATAAACACCAAGTATAAAGGTTGCTATATATCCACCCATTTCTACTATTGGTGATGGCTTTTTTATTGGCGAAATGATTCCGGCATTACGATTTACGATTGAAAATACAGCCACTATAATCATCAAAATAGAGATAGTTATAGGCATCGATTTTGAAGGTATAGCTAAAACGAGTAACGCACCAATAATTGAACCTAAAATCGTTAACAAAATCATTATTCGCAAGCGATTATAGTCAAGTAATTTTTTCCCAATAAAAGGTAATGTACCACCAACACTCATAAAGGTTAATGCCAGCATATTAGTGGCAAGAGCAGTACGCGGTTCAATACTAAATTGCAACATTACAGGGACGGTGATTAAAGAAGTGCTTCCTGTAATCACGCTGATGACACTTGTTACAAAGAAAATTGCTATGAGCAATATTAATTGGATGCCATGCATAAAAATATTTTTTGTTGTTACCAATACATTTTTAGCAAGTGCTTATAATCGGCAATAGATATTTTTAGCTATAAAAATTAAAGCCTTGATTTTCACTATATTAATACAGCTAAAATCCTCTGTAAACTTATTTTTATACCAATAAAAGCGGTATTTATTATGAAATAAATTGGTAACAACTAAGTTGGGTATATTCTGATAAATTGGGAAATTGTAGCGGTTTTTAATAGGTGAATTGCGGCAAAATAAGAGTGTCTGTAAAAGTATTGTTATACAGCGTTTTTCAGGTAAATGAAGTACGCGAGTAGGGGCGAACGTCCGTACTCTCCGGGTTCCGCTTTAGCGGTACGCCCTTACAATTATCTGTAGCTTTAATCGTAGGGGCACAACATGTTGTGCCCCTACCCGTGTACTTCATTTGCCTATTGCCTATTCCCTGTTGTCTGCTATAAAACTACGAAGTATTTGTTGAGTAATAAGTAAGTAGACATAATTAAATGTAAAATACAAAAGTTAAAAACCCGATAAAAACTGGCTTTTCCCTTCTGCCTTCTACCTCCTGCTTTCTACTTATTATTTATTTACCCAACCTACACCCATTATTAACTGGAAGCATATTTCAAGGGTAATCCGTCGTGAAATACTAGCAATTCTCCGGGTTGGATTTGCGTCCAAACTTCGTTGTCAGTCAGTGGAGTGGTAGCGATGACGGCGACGCGATCGCGTTCGGTTGTCACTTCCCGAAAATCAACAGTCATATCTTGGTCAATCAAATGGGCAGCAGCAAAGGGCGCTTGGCGTACAATATAGCTGAGTTTGGTTGAGCAATAGGCAAAAAAGTGTTCTCCATCTGATAATAAGTAGTTAAAGATACCTGCATTTGCTATAACACCAGTAATTTCTTGCAGTACAGAATAGAGTTCTTTAATGGAAGGCTCACCTTGAGGAAAGCGTTCTCGTAATGTTTCTAACATCATACAGAATGCTTTTTCGCTATCGGTATCACCTACAGCTTGATAAAAACCCATATTTTCTGGCTGAAAATCTGGTAAATTCCCGTTATGGGCAAATACCCAATACTTACCCCACAATTCTCTGCGGAATGGATGGCAGTTATGTAAGGCAATTTCGCCCTGAGTGGCTTTGCGGATATGGGCGATGACATGGGTTGAGTGGATGGGATAACTCCGCACGAACTCCGCGACTGGAGAAACAACAGAAGGTTGGGCATCTAAAAACATCCGACATCCCTTTCCTTCAAAGAAAGCAATACCCCAACCATCGCTATGATGATCTGTTCTTCCTCCCCGCGCAGAAAAACCTTCAAAAGAAAAGCAAATATCCGTTGGGACATTGCAATTCATTCCAAGCAATTGGCACATGATGTTGCAGCTTTCAATTTTCGACTAAGGCCTTGCTGTTCAAGATACTTCAGAATGTTGCCTTGATTCTGGAGCGATCGCTTCAATCTGAAAATTTCGCTGAAATAGGCAATAGACTTAAAAGTTTCTTGGCGATTGGTTTAAGGTGAATTCGATGTATAGGATTTTGACCTCACCCCCAGCTCCTCTCCTTCAAGGGCTACGGTGTACAGACATCTGTGTAGTAAACCAAAATCCTCGTAGATCCTCCTAAATCCTCCTTAAAAAGGAGGACTTTGAGAGATTTTTGCCCCCTTTTTAAGGGGAGCCAGCGCGGTCTTGGGGGTTTCCCCCATGAGCGACTGGCGTGGGTTGGGGGGATCAAAAGTCTGCGGCACAACTTTAAAAGACTTGTGTGTACACCGTAGCCTTTAAGGGAGTGGAAGGCTGGGTGGGTTTGTCTTGTCGCATTCACCTTGGTTCACTTCTTGCCCTATGCCAAAAGATGGTAACGGCGGATATCTGGTGTAGTAGCTACCAAACCTTGGATTTTAGCTGCTGCTGCTTGGAAATGGGGCGAGTCCATATGAGTATTCAAGGCTTCACTAGAAGTCCACTCTTCCACAAAAGTAAAGTCTGTTGGGTCATACTGATTTTGTAAAAGTTCATACTTGATTGCATCTGGTTCCTGTCTGGTTGGTTCAATAAGTTCTAACAACACAGCTTTAAGTTCTTCTACTTTGTTAGGCAAAGCAATAACATGAGCAACAACGCGAATAGTTTGGTTAGTCATTGGGGATTGGGGATTGAAAAAAGAATATTTTCATCCGTTCTGGTGTACTCAGTTGATGATAGCTATTTAAGTTAGTGGCACAACAGCACGATCGCTTACTAGTTTGCCATCTTCCATGTGGACAATGCGATCGCCAATATCTAAAATCCGGTTGTCATGAGTAACTAAAAGAATTGTAGAACCTTGTTCTTTTGCCAATTTTTGCATAAGGTTAACTACATCTCGTCCCGATTTACTATCAAGGGCGGCGGTGGGTTCGTCTGCTAAGACAATTTTAGGACGACTGACCAAAGCACGAGCGATCGCAACTCTTTGTTTTTGTCCCCCCGATAAGTCATCAGGATAATAATTGAGGCGATGTTCTAATCCTACCTCCTCTAACATTTGGGCTGACCGAGCTTTCATTTCTGAGGGCGAAATATCCTTGTGTACTTCCAAGCCCATTTTCACGTTCTGGAGTACGGTGAGACTACCGTGGAGATTGTGCGCTTGGAAAATATAACCGTTACTGCGTCGCGCTTTAGTGAGTTGTCCTGCTTTAGCACCACAAAGTTCTTGTCCTAAAACCTGCAAACTACCAGATTGAGCAGAACGCAAAGCACCTACTAACGTCAGCAATGTAGTTTTACCAGAACCAGATGGCCCTGTCATAATAATAATTTCACCAGCATTAATTTCTAAGTTGATATCAAACAGAACTTGTTTGCGAAGCTGACCGCGACCAAAGTAGTGGTCGAGATTTTTAACAGAAATCACAGGAAGCATAAGGATTTTAGATTTTAGATTGGGCATGGGGCATTGGGAATAGTAGACTTCTTGCAGAAGTCGGGAAAAGGGGAAGGGGAAAGGGGGAAAGGTTTGGTATTTTCCCTTTCCCCTTTAACCTTTTCCCTTTTCCCACAAAAGTGCAAAAGTCCCTAACACCCCACCCCCAACCCCTCCCCTTAGCAAGGGGAGGGGAGACAAAGCGTAGCTTTGGCGGGGTGGGGTTCTTATTTTCGATTTATGCAAAAGGTCTAATGAGCCTTTGAACTGCATTAATGAGCCTTTGAACTCCATTAATGAGTCTTTGAACTCCATTAATGAGCCTTTGAACTGCATTAATGAACCTCTGAACTCCATTAATGAACCTCTGAACTCCATTAATGAGTCTTTGAACTCCGTTAATGAGTCTTTGAACTCCGTTAATGAACCTCTGAACTCCATTAATGAACCTCTGAACTCCATTAATGAGTATTTGAACTCCACTTCTCTACCTCAATGCCCCATGCCCCATGCCCCATGCCCAATGCCCAATACCCCATGCCCATTTTTTAAAACATATCTGCGGGGTCAGCAGACTGTAGTTTACGAGTGGCGATCGCACCAGAAATGATACACATAATCATAGTCAGCACTAGTACCGTTAAGGCTCGCGCTAAGGTCATATATACAGGTAAATTTGTGGCATTTCGAGTTAGGTGGTAAAGTCCCAAGGGGACGATGGCACCTGGGATAAAACCTAATACTGCCAGAATTACTGCCTCTTCAAACACCACACCTAGTAAATAAAAATTGCGATATCCCATTGCTTTGAATGTGGCATACTCCTTTACATGGGCGTTTACATCAGTAGACAGGACTTGATAAACGATAATTACCCCTACCAGAAACCCCATCATTGCACCCAAGCTAAAAATAAAACCGATGGGAGTGTTTTGTTGCCAATAGTCTTTCTCAAAGGCAATAAATTCCTCTTGGGTAAGGACTTTAACATCATCGCCCAAGTATGATTTTAAGTTTTTTGCTACTTGTTTTGGCTCATAGCCTGGTTGTAATTGAATCAAGCCTAAACTGACACTGCTTGCCTGTTGTCTCGGAAATAGTCGCAAAAAATTCTGATCGCTAGTGATTAGACTACCGTCAGCGATAAAAGAAGCCCCGACTTTGAATAAGCCACCAATAGTAATTGTTCGCCGTTCTATTTCGGTTGTGACTGTTTTTCCTTGTTCAATTTGGGCGATCGCCTGTGTATAATCTCCCCTAGAAGCACTGTCGAACAACACAGTGTCCGGTAGCTTAATTGCCTCTAAGTTGCGGTTAACTTCTGGCAAGTCAAGCATTTGGCGATCGGGATTGAACCCGATAACTAGCACTGCTGTATCCTGGCGTGTTTGGGGATTCTTCCAATCGATAAAGCTGATATACATTGCTTCTGCTGACTTTACCCCCGCTATATCCATTGCTTGGTAAAGCCGCCGCCGAGGAAAGGTAGACATATTAGCTAGGTTACGTGCCTGGGGACTGACTAACATAATGTCTCCCTGCATACTGCCATGTAACCTAGTGTTACTGTCAAACAGAGCATTCTGAAACCCTAGCTGCATGAACATCAGAACATCAGCAAAAGCAATGCCTGATAATGCCACTAAAAAACGCCCTTTCTCGTGACTCAGTTGCAACCATCCTAGAGGTGTTCGCCGGCGCAGTTGTTTAATTAATCCCATAATTACGAATTGGGGAGTGGCAGGGGGAGCAGGGGAAGCGGGGGAAAAGGGAAAAGGTTAAAGGTTAAAGGGAAAAGGAATAAATTTAATCTTTCCCCTTTCCCCTTTCCCCTTTACCCCTTTCCCAATGACTAATGACTAATGACTAATTTCACAATTCAATTACCGCCTTGACTTGCAGATTTGTGAAGCTAGAAGCTTTAATGCTGGATATTCGATTGAGTTGGACGTGGACTTCCACTACTCTGGCATCGATATTGCTAGAAGGATCGGCGTTGATGATGTTTTGCCGCTTTATCTGCATTCCAACCCAATCTACTTTTCCTAATAATTCATTGGGAATGGAATCGCTGGTTACCCGTACCTGCTGCCCTGGCTGCACTTTGTGGATATCACTTTCGTAGACTTCTGCTACTACATACATTTGGTCAGTTTGACCGAAATCTACAATCCCCTCATTACTAACTGTTTCTCCCGATCGCGTATTAATATTTAAAATTTGACCGGATTCAGGAACTCGAACGTATGCTTCCGCCAGCTGTACTTTAATTTTATCTACTGTGGCTTGAGCGGTTTCTACTTCTGCTTGAGCGATGGCTACATCTGTGGGGCGCACTTCAGCTGTCTGGTTGAGGGTGGCTTTTGCTTCGTTAATTTCCTGTTCTAGGGTGGCGATAGTTCTGTCTCGGTTGGCTTTTGCTTCTTTAATTTCCTGTTCTAGGGTAGCGATGGTTGTTGTTTGGGTGGCTTGGCTTTCAATTAACTGCTGAGTGGTGGTTGCTGCACTCAAGCGTCTCCTATCAAATTCTTGACTGGAAATTGCACTTTCTTTGTATAAAGCTTCGTAGCGTTGGGCATCAGCTTGAGCATTACTTTGTTCGGCTGTTAAACGAGTTACTGTTGCTTGTAACTGCTGCTTTCGCCCTTTTAGTTCGGCTTCTAGGCGATTAATCGTGGCTTGCTGAGTTCTAATATTTCCTTCTAATTCCGCTTGCAGACGGCTAACACTAGCTTCCCGTGCGCCGATTTCTCCCTGTTTTGCTCCTGCTTTGACTTGGGCTAGACGGTATCTCGCTACTACGACTTGTTTTTGTGCTTCGCGCAAAGTTGCTTGTAAGCGATCGCGACTATCCATAATTGCAACTACTTGCCCAAATCTTACCCTATCGCCCTCGTTAACCAACAGTTTTTCAACGCGATTGCCTTGATTAGAGCTAGGTGCAGACAGCTTGATTACCTCTCCCTTTGGTGCTATCCGCCCTAAGGCTGTAACTGTTTTTACTATTGGTTGTGTGGCTGCTGGTGTTTCTTCCTTTTTATTTGCGGTGCTTTGAGACTTTTGCACCATATAAATACTTATTCCAAAAGTAAATAAAGATGCAATTATCGCTAATAGCACAGGCAAGCGAAAAATATTCTGGGAAGACCGTGATTCTTGTACCCGTAAATTTGGCTCCATACCGCCCCCTTTTACCAGCGGTCAAAAAAACTAAACCGTCTAGTTCTAAAATACTAAACTAGACCGTCTAGTTTAGTCAATGTTACGGATCTAAATTTCCATTGATTTGTCCTAAACTAAAAGCTCTATAAAAAATATTTAGGAAGTTGGCACAATAAAACCAAACTAAGTAAAGAAAAATGAACTAAACTAAAACCTTGCTCAGTCATGCATCCTACGCCTTGTTTCCAGTTAGATCCAACAACAAATATTTACGCCGTTCTAGTTTGTTTTAAGAGGATGTCTGAAAAGTTCTTGGTGTTGTATTCAATATTTATAGATCCCCCTAAATCCCCCTTAAAAAGGGAGACTTTGATTTTGGTTCCCCCCTTTTTAAGGGGAGCCAGCGCGGTCTTGGGGTCTCCCCAAGTGGAGCGACTGGCGTGGGCTAGGGGGGATCAAGCGAAATATTTAATACTTCTCAGACATCCTCTAAGTAGGTAGACATAATTAAATGTAAAATACAAAAGTTTAAAACCCTGAGAAAAACTGGCTTTTACTTTCTACCTTCTAGTTTTTTAATCCTTCATAATTTGCCAAATTGTTTGAAACTATAAATTTTATTTTCAAAAAAGAATATTCTTAATTTCAACTTAATTTTTTAGTATTAATTAACAGTACAGGATAATTAGAAATGGCACGTACAAAACCTAGTGAAATTGAGCGAGAAAATGCAAGCGATAAAATCGATAAAATTTTACAAGGGTCAAAGCAAGAGTTTTTAGCGCATGGCTACACTGGCGCAAGTATGGATAGAGTAGCGATAGCAGCAGGAGTTTCCAAAGCAACAATTTACAGCCATTTTCAAGATAAAGAAGCGCTTTTTAAAGCCTTGATAGAGCAGTTAGCAATAAAAAGGTATGAGTCAATTTTTGGCGCACAATCTTTAGAAGGAGAACCGAATATTGTACTACGGCAGTTATTAGCTAAAGTATTGACACAAATGCTCGAAGACAAGGAATTTCAAGCATTTCAGCGCGTCATAATTGGGGAATCCGCTCGTTTTCCCGATCTAGCTCAGATTCTCTTCCGTTGCATTGCGAAACCAGCAAGTGAGATTATCAGTAAATATTTGGCTTCTCGCTCAGAACTCGATATTCCCGACCCAGAGGCAATGGTATGGGTATTGATGGGGTCAATTGTGCATTTAACCATCGCTCAAGAAATTATGCACGGCAAAGATATTTTACCAATGGAAAGCGATCGCTTAATTGATGCCTTAACACACCTGATTAGGAAATGCAGTAAATAGAGTTCTTGCAGAAGTCGGGAAAAGGGGAAAGGGAAAGGGGGAAAGGTTTGGTATTTTCCCTTTCCCCTTTAACCTTTAACCTTTTCCCTTTCCCCACAAAAGTGCTTTTTGCACTTTTGCAAGAGGTTTAATGAATCCACATCTAGTCTCTACAAGGATTTTGAGATCGCGCACAATCATACATGAAATCAGCAACGCCCCCCACTCACCGCGCAGCTACCATGTACCGAAAAATGTATTCTACCAACTCAATGTAATTACGCGCAGACTCAGGAGAAGGTGCCCAAACAGTAACGCCGTGGTCGCGGATGAGTAAAGCTGGTACTTGGGGCGGGGTAATTGTGAAGCGTTCTTTGATGTCAGCGGCGATTTGGGAAACTTGTAAATGGTTGGTGAAGATGGGAATCAGACAATTGGGATTTTCTTGGTAAACTCCCAAACCTTTGAGCATTTCCAGAGGTGGTAAGGGTAAAGAGTCTCCAGTGACAAAGCGAGAAACCAAATTTGCCTCTACTGAGTGGACGTGATAGCAAGCTTTTGCTTCGGGAAATAGGGTATAAAGAACCTGGTGAATGGCGGTTTCTGCTGAGGGTTTTAAATTATTTGAGGAATTCTCCTTTCCATTTGGATAAATACGCACAAAATCATTTAGTGATAATTCTCCTTTAGAACGGCCACTGGCTGTAATCCAGAAGCTACCATCAAGTAAAAGCACTGAGAGATTGCCGGCAGTTCCCACCATCCAACCTTGTCGATAAAACTGACGGGCTGTAGCGATTAACTCAAGACGAGGGTCAGGTAGGGTTTGCTGTGTCATTCTGACCCCCATGATTTCGCTAAATAATCGCGGATCTGTGAGAAATCATTCCAGGTAATATACGGTTTTTGGTGTTCCTTAAGATACTCTGCTAGGCGATCGCGAGCAAATACCAAAGATGCCTCCAGCCCCATATTCAAATCAGTAAGCGAGTCACCAATGGCAATTTTCTCATCAGCGGGGTACTCTGCCATTACCTGTACCTTCGCCACCAGTTCCGTTTCTCCCTCATAATCGGAGTGGACTTTTAACAGAGTACCACTGGTATCCACATCAACGGCGTGGATAGCACGAACTCGCTGTTGCGTTCCACCCAAAACAATTTCTACCATTCCTCGCAGTCCCCCAGAAACCACCACTAGGGGTACTCCTTGAAAGTCGAGAAAATCCAACAATTCTAAAAATCCTGGGCGCGTCGGTTGGAGTCGAGTAAATTCTAGAATTTCGGCATAGCTGGAAGATGGAATTGATTGCAGGATTTCTCGAACACCTTCCCGGAGTGTGAGGCGTTGCGCGTACATTTCTGGTATCAATTTTGCAGACAGTTCCGGAGCAAACTTTTTCAAAACCGCAACAAAGGTTTCCTCAACTGTGATGGTACCGTCAAAGTCGCAAAAAATAATCCGCTTCACTTTTTGTCCTGCCAGTTCTTGATTTTTCGGCATTTTTCAAGCTACTGCGCGATGAAGGCGAATTTCTTTATTTGTATACTGAGGAACCCAACCTTCAGTACTGATAAAATAGCGTACCGCTTTAATTCGCCGTGCTGGGGTGAGATGAAACCAATGTTCGGTTCCGGCTGGTACGTTGATATACTCTTGTTTTTGGACTGTTAGTTCTACCTGGCTACCATCGGGACGCACAAAGCCAAAAATGGCTTCTCCATCAATGACGTAGCGTACCTCATCATCAGCATGGGTGTGGATTTGGTCAAACTTTACCATCAGTTCATCGAGGTTGGGAACTCTTGGATGGAGAACAATCAGATCCCGTGACTGATAGCCTGCTGTTTGTTGCAGTTGGTTAAAATAGCCATCGAGTGCTTTTAGTACCTGTTCTTTTTCATCATCGTTGAGGCTATCTTGTGCCAGCAAATGATGTAACTCTGGATTATCTCCCACAGCCCAGCGGTTGAGTTGGATGTTTAAGGGTGCGAGTTCTTGACCAATATCATTGATATCCGTGAGGATTGTATCATCTTCTAATTTGAGAATCGCCATAACTCACCTGATATTTATTAATTTTAGCCAGAGATAATCTTCAGGCAAGGCTTCCTGAGTTCGACTTCTCTGTTAAGTGCTTCAGTGTTTGGTTAGTAAAATATTGACCTTTTGTATTAAAAGCAACGCAGATTTACAAGATTTGTCTTGAAATAGCGGATTAATGGAGCAATTTACAAACAGGTTATCACAACTTTACTCAGAGGCGATCGCTACTTAAGGGATTAGGGACTGGTGACTGGGTATCAGGTATAAAGTACTGAAAAACTATTGCTAAATTATTTCAGGACTTACGCAAAAGAAAGTAGGGGTAATTCATGAATTACCCCTACGCAAGAATAAGGTTTTCAGTCACATATTGCGTAAGTCCTTTATTTATTTCCCAGTCCTCATTCCCCACTTTCACCACTTTTCTCAACTAAACCGAGTTTAAAGTACCTGTAATATGGGAGACTTGGCAATATTCCCTATCAATTGCGATTCCAGATGAGTAACACAATTTCTGATATCGTGGTCAAAACCATCAACGGTGAGGACAAGCAATTAAACGACTACGCAGGAAAAGTACTTTTAATTGTGAATGTGGCTTCCTACTGCGGTTATACATCCCAATACGACGGACTAGAAGACTTGAACCAAAAGTACAAAAAGGCTGGGTTACGGGTTTTGGGATTCCCCTGTAACGATTTTGGGGCGCAGGAACCGGGAAGCAACGAACAGATTGTGAAATTCTGCACAAGTCAATATGGTGTTACCTTTGAATTATTCGATAAAGTTCATGCCAAAGGCTCAGAGCAGCACCCACTTTATGAGCGACTTACCAAAGCTGTTCAGCCAACGGAGCCTGTTGCTTGGAATTTTGAAAAATTTTTAGTGAATAAACAAGGTGAAGTGGTAGCTCGATTTAAGAGTAGTATTCACCCATCTTCACCGGAGCTAATTAACGCAATTGAAAGTGAATTAGCACAATAGTCATTGGTCATTAGTAACATAGTTTGTATTGTTGGCTATTGGCTGTGTTAATTTTAGATTTTAGATTGATTTTTCTCATAATCGATCGGCGTTTGCGATGCTAAAACGCTTTGTAAATAACACAAATCCGAAATTTCTAATCTAAAATCTATTGCCTATTGAATTTGGATTGTTAAAATTATTTACGTCCACGTTCTTAATTGATAATTTTGTTTCTGAGGAGTAGTTTAATTTATTTTTGTGTGAATAAGTAGACACAATTAAACTAAACTATGTGAAGAATGACAAAGTAGCTTAACATCATTTTTTGTGGTGCTTATAGCATAGCTGCTGGCTCTCTACCCAACGACAAATTTTTACGCAGAACTACTTAACTTGTCATGAATGTTGCAATTATTGGTTGTGGTTATGTAGGTTATAAAATTGCTCAATATTGGCAGCAAAATATGAATTTTGCTGTCACTGCAACCACAACTTCTCCTGAGCGTATCCCCGTACTACAATCGTTAGCCCAAAGAGTTGTAGTCACTAAAGGTAACGATATAAATACCCTAAAATCAGTTTTACAAAATCAAGATGTTGTACTTTTGAGTGTTGGTGCAAAAAGCGCTGAGGTTTATGAAGACACTTATCTGCAAACTGCCAATACTTTAGTTTCAGTCTTGCGGCAGATTCCCAGTGTGAAGCAATTAATCTACACAGGAAGTTATGCAGTATATGGCGATCGAAATGGGGTGTGGGTAGACGAAGAAACACCGCTTGCACCTGCTAATTTAAATGCCCAAATTCTCCGCAAAACAGAGGATGTGTTGTTATCAGCATCTAGCGAAAATTTGCGGGTTTGTATCTTCCGTTTGGGAGGAATTTATGGCACTGGCAGGGAATTAGTGAAGATATTTGGTAGATATTCTGGTACAACTCGTCCCGGCAATGGCGAGGATATCACAAATTGGATTCACCTGGATGATATTGTTGGTGCGATCGAATTTGCCCGTCACCGTCGGTTGGAAGGGATTTATAATTTAGTAGATGATGCACATCTCACCAGTCGAGATTTACTCGATCGCTTATTTGCCAAGCATAATTTACCGCAGGTTATATGGGATACTTCTGTCACCAGTAATCGCCCATATAATGCTTGGGTATCTAATGAAAAGCTCAAAGAAGCTGGATACGAGTTGATTCATCCACAGATGATTTTTTAGCGAGTATTAAAACTAGGAATTATGCAACCATCTGCTGTAGCTAACACAACCGATTTGACAGCATCTCCTAGCCAATTTTACACTTGGCAGAATTATCGTTGCGCTTACGAAGTTCATCAGCCAAGTAATACAATACCTGAGGGTATTCCTTTAGTATTAATTCACCCGATTGGTGTGGGTTTATCGCGGCAATTTTGGCGAAGATTTCAAAGCGAATGGTATAATTTAGGGCAGCGGAATTTGATTTACAATCCCGATCTACTAGGATGTGGTGAAAGTGAGATGCCCCGTATGGCTTACACTCCTAGTGATTGGGCAGAACAATTGCAATACTTTTTGCAAACAGTAGTGCAAAAACCTGTGATTTTAGTGGTACAAGGTGCTTTGCTTCCAGTTGCGATCGAATTAGTTCAAAAGGCATCAAATTTAATCGCTGGAGTTGTACTTTCCGGGCCGCCAGCGTGGCCTGTAATTACGAAAAAATCACCCAAATGGCAGCAAAAACTCCTTTGGAATCTGTTAGATTCGCCTTTTGGAAATGCTTTTTATCGTTATGCACGCACGCCAAAGTTTTTACGTTCTTTCTCGACTCGTCAACTATTTGCTTCTGATAATGCTGTCGATACAGAGTGGTTAAATACATTGGTTGCAGGTGCAGAAAATCTCGCTAGTCGTCATGCAGTGTTTTCTTTTTTAGCAGGGTTTTGGCGACGAGATTATAGTAGTTTGATTGCTTCCATCCAGCAGCCAACACTAATAGTTTTAGGACAAACAGCATCAAGTATTAGCGAAGAAGGGAAAAAAGAAACTCCAGATGAACGCTTGGCTGACTACTTGGCTCATTTACCTCAAGGCCGAGGTATCAAAATAAATGGGCGCAATGTTTTACCATACGAATCAACTACTGAATTTGTAACAGCGATCGCTCCATTTATCAAGAAGAATTCAGAATGAATTGGAGTGTAGTCCATTTGGGTAACGAACATTGGTTGAAAATCTTACGCCTTGTGGACAAAACTAACTTGAAATATTCTGACTTGTTAACGCTTCATTCATTGATGAGTCGAGTCTTCACCCATTCTCAATTCTGAATTGGTGAATTCTCACTACTGGTTTATTAATGAAGTTTTTTAGCTAATTGATAATTAAAGTAGTCCAATAATCTCATCATACGTTATTACTGGTATTGATTACTTCAGAAAGTAGAATTATGTTGCCTAATCGCCGAGGACAAAGAGTTCCAAACGTGACTTTTCGTACCCGTAAAGACAATCAGTGGGTAGATGTCACAACTGATGATCTATTTGCAAATAAGACAGTAGTTGTCTTCTCATTACCAGGTGCTTATACTCCGACTTGTTCGTCAACTCACCTCCCTGGTTACAACGAGTTAGCTAAGGTTTTCAAAGAAAATGGTGTCGATGACATTATTTGTATTTCTGTGAATGATGCTTTTGTGATGAACGAATGGGCAAAGGATCAAGAAGCAGAAAATATTACACTAATTCCTGATGGTAATGGTGAATTTACCGAAGGTATGGGAATGCTGGTAGACAAATCAGACTTGGGATTTGGTAAGCGATCGTGGCGTTATTCTATGCTGGTGAGAGATGGTGTCATTAACCAGATGTTTATTGAACCAGACGAACCAGGAGACCCCTTTAAGGTGTCTGATGCTGAAACAATGCTCAGATATATAAACCCCCAAGCAGCCAGACCAGAAATAGTTTCTCTATTTGCAAAAGTGGGTTGTCCCTTCTGCGCTCGTGCTAAGACGATGCTTAAGGAACGCGGGATAGATTACGAAGAAATTACCTTAGGTAAGGATATTACCACACGCTCTCTACGAGCCGTTACAGGTGCAACCACAGTTCCGCAAGTATTTATCGATGGTAAATTAATTGGCGGTTCTGAGGCGCTAGAAGCCTACTTCACAGCCAAAACTAAATAGGTTGAATTGGGTAGCACACCTGTGCTACCCAAAAGTTTATATTTGTACAAATTATTTATACATAGACTTAATCTAAGGGTACGGTCGTTCGCCCTTACTTAACGTGAATTATAAAGACCTCACCCACCCAGCCTCCCTCTCCTTCGAGGAGAGGGAGGAGTAACGAAAAATTAGGCTTTTTACTCCCCTCTCCTTCAAGGAGAGGGGCTGGGGGTGAGGTCAAAATCCTATACATCGAATTCAGGTTTACTTACTGTAAGTTAAGAATTATTCAGCGGAAGTTTACAGAGAATTGGCATTACATGGCGATCGCATAAAATGAATCTTGATTAAATTATCAGCGATTAAGAACACAACATGTTTGCCAGAATCCGCCATTTTTTGAATCAATTTTTTAATAAATCAAGAAAAATCAACAACGAACCACTAAATAAGGTGAGTTTGATTGTGATTATTTTCATTGATATTTTTATCTTAATTAATGTTTTTACAGGACTGGATGATATTAGCAGGTGGCATATAAGTCCGACTCAAGCTTATCCGTGTTATTCGGATTGGCAAAATTATCGGCAAAAAGATACTAAAGATAAAGATTATGAAATTATCAAGCGTTCATTTCCCTATAGCGCAAACAATAAATATAGTTTTCAGCAAAACTATCTACAAGCCCAAATAGGACATCTCGGAAAAGTTGAACCAACATGCTTAAAGTATGGCGAATATCAGGACAAAATTAACAACCCGCAAAATCAGCAAGTCATCAAAACTATCGATCAAAAACAAGCCCAAATTAGTAGATTGGAACAAATCAATCGCGATATTCGTGCTAAATATGATTCCACTCTCTTAGAAAAAATTGCAGGTCAGCCCCGCGAACAATCAATTAATCAAGTCAGTGCGGAAAAAGCAAAACAGGAGTTAGATAAAAATAACAGCCAAATTTCTACACTGAAACAGGAAAATTCCGATCTTCAAAATCAACTATTAGCCAAACCCGAAAGCACTAGTTTTCTCACCTTTCTTCAAGATGGAAACCAATTTACACAAGTTGATAAAGGCTATCAAAAAGCATCGTTTTGGTATCCAAGTATTCAGCTTGGTTTCCAGTCCCTATTTCTTCTACCGCTAATTCTCATTGCTTTATCAGTTCATAGATTTGCCGAAGGACGAGGATATGGCCTAATTTCATTAATTAGCTGGCATTTGTTAGTTATATTTTTTATACCCCTGTTAGTTAAAGTCTTTGAATTTTTACAAATTGGGGCAATATTCCAATTTCTATTTGATATTATTAGCCAAATTTTTGGCGGATTGCTTTTCTTAATTAATTATGTTTATATCTTGCTGATTCCACTTATTGGTTTTGGAATTATCAAGTTTTTCCAAAAATTTGTCTTTAATGCTAAAGTCCAAGCAGCTAACAGAGTTCAAAAATCACTCTGTGTCAACTGTGCTAAAAAAATTCGGCGTAGCGATTCTTACTGTCCCCACTGCGGCTATTATCAATATTTAGAATGCGAAAACTGCCATCATCTAACTTATCAACATCTGCCGTACTGTAAACATTGTGGAACTTTTCAAAATTCTAGTAAAAGTATTAACTAGTGATAGATGGCATTTGATACTTGATTGAAATAAATTAAGTAGAAGGCAGAAGGGAAAAGCCTGTATATATTTTACATTTAATTCTGTCTACCTACTTAGTCACAAGGAACTAGTGCAAGCTTGGGGCCTCCCTAAATGAAGCAGCTGGCGTTCAGGAGTCAAAGTTCAGAATATGCAAAGTGTCAAAAAACCAAATCAAGAAAGTCGATCGCTTTTTTCTTTTCTAAAAAATTTATTGATTGCCCGTTGGCGATCGCTCTTACTCCTCTTGATAGGAGTATATTTACCTTTGCAGGTATTTGAAATCTTGGCAGTTAAGGTATGGGAAAATGGAGATGGCTTTCCGTGGGATGTGCCTACTTTATTGGCAGTTCACTCTACACAAAACCCACAATTGGATGTTTTAGCAGTAATGCTGGCTAGAATTGGATCGCCTTGGACAGGAACTGTAATCGCAGCCGCCATCGCACTAATATTACTACTTCAAAAACGGTGGCGATCGCTAGCTTACGTACTCACAATTTCAGCGGGAAGTGTCATCATCAGTCGCACAGGTAAGGAATTAGTGCATCGAGTTCGTCCTCATTTGTGGGATTCCATTGCGCCTGAATTGAGTTTTGCATTTCCCAGCGGTCACGCCATAACAAGTATAACTCTAGTTGCTATTTTCCTAATCTTAGGTTGGGCTACCCCCTGGCGTCGGTTCATTTTCATCTTCGGTAGCTTATATGTAATAGCTATTGCATGGTGTCGTCTCTATTTGGGAGTTCATTTTCCTAGCGACATTCTTGCCGGCTGGATGCTTGCATCAGCTTGGGCAATAGGTGTAAGTCTAATTATCAAACCCTATTTAACTACAGCCAAATCTGTAGATGAAAAACCCGCTAAGGAGGAAACTACTTTACTACCCGAAGAAAAAAATCGGTAAGCTAATATGCGTCCAATAATGCTAATAGACATCTCTGAAAAAGAATGTAGAGACGTAGCACTGCTACGTCTCTACAAGGTTCTGATTAACGCATATTTAATTTCTGGAGATGTCTAATGATTAAAGCCAAAATTCAAAAAAGATAGTTTTCACAACTTAAACCAACAAAGATTGTTGATTACAAAAGCAAGGCAAGTCAGATTCGACTTGCCACGGCAGCTAAAGTAGATTTAGTAAAGCAGTACTTTATATACCAAAATTTTAAGCCTTGTTAGTAGGTGCATTAGTTACTCGTGCATCTACAATATTTTGCGATACATTCGGGATAAACCAATTCACTTCACCAGCTTTCAAAATTTTAGTACCAGCTTGATTGAATTCGATCGCTCCAGTATCTGGATTTGCCTTCAAAACTAAGTTAGTTCCATTGGGAACCTTAATCGCAACACCACCCGGTAATTCTTCCTGCTGTCCACTTACACCCGAAGCGATCGCTGTAACATCATTTGGGAGATAAACTCCCTTACAATTCCATCTATCTTGAGTTGTTTCACCATTACCTAGAAAATACAGTGCAGCGCCTTCAGAGTATTCATCATCATCAACATCTGGTTCGGGGCCGTAGATAGCTAGAGTCTTTCCTGTTTGATTGCTGCATTGACCCCAGTCGATTCCTAATTCAAAGGCGTATTTTTGCAACTCTAACTCATTAATTTTTTGGTCGATTTGCTCTGATGTTGCACCGTCTAATTTAGTTTGTGTTTCTTTGAGAGTTTGCAAACCATTTAACTCTTCAGTCAAATTTATATAATCGGGATTTTCCGAATATTTCGGGCGATCGGCTAAGGAAGGTTCTGCAAATACTAGATTTACAAGTAATAAAACTGCCATCAATAAATATTTAAAGATTTTCATGTTTTTGTTCCAAATTTTAAAAATTGCAGTTGATGACATTTTAAACACAATTGTCAACACTCTAACTAATCTTAAATCTTAAATCTTTCTCAAAAATCACCCCTAAGTCATCGGTTTTTTGGGGGATTAAAAGTATTATTTTCAGTTTTACATATCATCTAAACTGCTTTTTGCAAACACTAATCTTAAAGTAAATTTGATACATTCAAATTTTAAGTACTAATATGAGGCTATATTGTCTTTATCTCTCTATGCAATGATTTCATTGTCTATAATAATTTCAGAACAACAATCTATAGTAAAGATATAAGTATAATTTCTGACTTATATTAAGCAATCTTTATCATATTCATTAGAAAAAATTAATTTTAAATATTATACAAATAAAAATTGAGTCCAGATTCTTTCTAATACTTGATTGTAGAAAATACATCAGCTAGTATTAAATCTATCTAGAGAAATACAACTAAAGACATAGGCATGTAAGTGGGAAATATATCTATATCCATAATTAAAAATCCGCGGCTGGTGGAAGGAAAATTTTCCTCAGGGACTTCCAATTAAAAAAATACCCAATTTTGTAGGGTGTGTTAGCGACAGCGTAACGCACCGCCAGGTATTTTGAGTGCGTCACTACGTATATTTTATTTTTTGGAAATTCCTCAAAAACTCAACTTTAATTTCCAGTAATTCTATCGACGTGTGTGCCTTTTAATGAGATTAAAACTTGCTCAATGAAAACGGAAAAATCATCGCATCAGAGTATTCATGTTTTAAAACCAGATTGTCTTTCTTTCTCAGAAGTATTAGCGCAACCTTTTGACTCGTTACGGTAACGATTTTATGCCTTTTGTATTAATGGTATTAGGCGCTTTTATCATTATAGATAGTGGTAGTTGGTCATTAATCATTAGTTATTAGTCAACAGTCAGCAGTGACAAACTTACCGTTTAAGTTTTAAAGAATACAAAAAAATATTTGGCATCCTGTTATACATTTAAAAAAAGAGGTATTAAATTTGTCAATTTTAGAATTTTCTTTATTAGTTTGGCTGGGTTCATTTAGTGCTGGCTTTTTAGGCGCGTTAACTGGGTTAGGGGGTGGAGTAGTAATTGTCCCTTTATTAACTTCAGTATTTGGCGTCGATCTCCGATATGCGGTTGGTGCTTCTCTAGTATCTGTAATCGCCACTTCATTGGGTGCAGCATCTACTTACATTAAAAAAGGCTATACCAATTTGCGGTTGGGGATGTTTTTAGAAGTAGGGACAACTATCGGTGCGATCGTTGGTGCGATAATTGCTACTTTTGTATCTGTAAAAGCGCTAACTATTGTATTAGCGATCGTCCTGATTTATTCAGCATACCTTTCACAACGACCGAGAATAGAAAACACTGAAGATGAACCAGCAGATCCTCTAGCAAATTATCTAAAACTAAATAACAGTTATCCAACTCCTGATGGACTGATGTCTTATCAAGTTCATTCAGTACCAATGGGATTTAGCATGATGATTTTAGCTGGCGTGCTTTCTGGATTGCTGGGTATTGGTTCCGGCGGATTTAAGGTTTTAGCGATGGATCAAGCCATGCGTCTACCCTTCAAAGTTTCTACCACTACTAGCAATTTTATGATTGGCGTGACAGCAGCAGCTTCAGCCGGAGTTTATCTTGCACGAGGTTACATCGATCCGGGACTATCTATGCCGGTAATGTTGGGAGTATTACCCGGTGCTTTTTTGGGCGCACGAGTCCTTGCAGGGACTCAAACACAGATTTTAAGAACTATTTTCAGCATTGTGCTGGTGGTAATGGCTTTAAAGATGGTTTACAACAATTTAATCGGGGGGTTATAGAATGTATAAATTAAATACTGGTTTTCGCTGGGCATCATGGCCGCAGCCAGAGAGTAAAGTAATTGCACTAACCTTACCGTCAGAAAATTCACACTCTGATATTGAAAATTTAGAAGAACAGCAAGTTACCACAGTGGCACAATTGCCGAATACCTCTGAAATTGATGCGAACAATAATTTAACGAAAACATTAAGCGAGCAACAATTAGAATATTTGCTCAGTAATCTACTTAAATATGGCGTTTTAATAGCTAGTGCTGTGGTTTTATTGGGAGGTATCCTCTACTTAATTCATCACGGTGCTGAACCTGCTAGATATGAGTTGTTTCGAGGAGAACCATTACAATTTCGCTCGCCAGTTGGTGTAGTGCAGGCAGTTTTATCAGGTAGCGATGCCTACGGCGGGCTACGCCAACGCGGTATTATTCAACTGGGATTATTACTACTAATTGCTACTCCAATTTTACGGGTAGTAATTTCTCTATTGGCTTTTCTAATCAAGCGAGAATTTATTTATGTAATTGTTACCCTATTAGTACTAGCTAGTCTGACTTACAGCCTTCTCGGAGCCTATTATTAATTATACTTGCAATAGTTCAACGCTAAATTAGAGATTTCCAAATCGAAAAAGATCCAATTAACTCTTGTGGGGTGGGCTTTCCAACTCACCCCATAATTGGCGCTAATAAGTAGGTCAACCTAAAAAAACGTAAGATAAATAGAGTCCAGTAATTAAGTAAGCAGCGATGCCAAAAGTATTAAAAATAATACTTAATAGCGAAGAAGACCGTACACTCAAAGAACTAAGTTGCGCTGATGGGGTAGCACGTCGAACCAAGGAAAGAGCGACTGCATTACGTCTCAATGCTCATGGATGGAATGTAACTCAGATTGCAGAGTATCTAGATTGGGCACAACAGACGGTAAGACAAACAATTCGACGCTGGGAACTTCAAGGCTTAGGGGGTTTGTGGGAAAAACCTGGAAGGGGAAAAAAACGAAGTTGGCATGAAGTTGATTGGCAAGTAGTCGAAAAATGCTTGGAACAAAATCGCCGATACAGTGCTCGCCAACTAAGTCAAAAGCTTTTAGAGGAACGACAAATCGAGTTAGGTGCCGAACAAATACGGCGACTACTCAAAAAAAGGGGTGGCATTGGAAACGTATCCGCTACTGTCCGGCTCTAAATCTCAAGAAAGAATATTTACAAGCTAAAAGGCTTGATTGGGAATTACTTAAGCTCTGGTCACAATTAGGGTTAGTTTGTTTAAAGTACTTAGATGAATCTGGTTGCTACTGCACTAGCCCCACTGATTACGCTTATGGACGCAGGGGTGAGCAAAAACGTATTCGACAAAATAGACGACGTGGTAGGCGTATCAATATCTTCGGTATTTGGGAACCAAAAATTCGTTTTGATTATGCTTTGATGGTGGGAACTCTCAAAACCCCAACCTATGTCCAGCTGATGGAGTGTCTTGCTCAAACTGCTGCTACTCGCTTACTTGAAACTGGACAAGTCACCGTGATCGTTCATGATAATGCCTCTGTCCATAAAAGCTCTTTGGCTCGCCAGCAGCACCAACGTTGGCAGCAACAAGGTTTGTACATCTTTTTTCTTCCTCCCTATAGTCCCCAAATGAATCGGATTGAAGATGAATGGTTGCATCTCAAGCGTGACGAGCTTGCTGGTCAAGTTTTTGAGGATGAATATGAATTAGCGATCGCTATTATTGATGGTATAAATCACCGAGCTAACCACGGATATTATCAAGTTGAGCGTTTTACGTTTAATTAGGTTGACCTACTTACCAATTCAAATAATGTTTGCGACACATCAATTATCCGTAAGGGCACAACATTGTTCATTGGTGTCAACTTAACGTGAAACCCTGATAGAAAGGTGATGAGCGAGTTCTACTCATTTACCATCAAGATCCGCGTTACCCCACCCCGATTTTGTCTAAAGCCAAAATCGCCCCTCCCCTTAGCAAGGGGAGGGGTTGGGGGTGGGGTAAAACGATTGTGGGGCAACAGTTTAAGCTTAAGTTGACAGGTATGAACATTGTTGTGCCCCTACCCATCTGTTGCATTCTTTTTTCAAATTGGTATAACTTACAGCAGATTTCAACTTCGTGAAGTACAGAAATACCCCACCCGCGAAGACAGCGCACCCTCCCCGAACTCGCGGGGAGGGGTGTACCTCATTTAGTTGCAAAACGCTGTATTTATTGGAGTTTTCTTAACACTTTTACCCTTAACTACAAAGATTGAAATCTACCCAAATTTCAATCCTTCCTAATCATTATGAGCCTTGCAAAAGTTCATTAATTGAACTTAGGCTTTGTTGAATTAGCTCTAGTAAATAAGTTCTTACTGAATCAAGATTTCCCAGTGAAAAATTTAATAATCCCACAGCATATAAGAGACTTGAAATCCCTATAATTAAAGCTAAAAATCTTCCAAAGCAACCTGGATTAATTTCAATAAAACCTAATTTAGATTGCCCGATGACAGCAATTGTTATAAACACAATTCCTGCTATGACAAATGTGTTATTTGCAGTTAAATCTGTCATTTTCCTATTCAGATAGTTCAGTAGTTTTATTGTAGCTATTATTATTTCAGATTTTTGCAACTGCTATATACATCCAGCAGATAGAGAGACAAGGAAAATAACTAATAACCAATGACTAACGAGGATGGCAATTGGTAAAGCTTTTAGTGCCAACAACCGAAAATAGTATCACTTGTGTACTAGACTTTGGTCTAGTTTTTAGTTTAAACTACACTAAGTAGGTAGGAATAGTGGTTTTTTATGCAAAGCGTCCCAAAAGTGAGTCAAGAGTTGAGCCTCGAAAACCAGACAATGACTGAGCAGTTAGAGCCACCTATTTCAAAGGAGTTCAAAAAAGATATTTTCAAAAAGCTCAGAGGCGGATTTTTTCTAGTACTGGGATATTTATTGTCACCGCTATGTTGGTGGAATGACTTACTTTTTAATCTACCAATAGCTTATGCTTTTGGCTATGGATGTAGTTTACTTTCCCCAAAATTACTTTTACCCTGTTCCATTATAGGGTATTGGCTCTCCAATATTGTGGGAATTCTGTTGATGCAATTTGGTTCTAAGGATATCTTTCAAAAAGAACCCAAAGAGCATAACCTCAAAAAAGAGTTATTTACGGGTCTCATTTCTTCAACAGTTTATACCTTGTTGATTTTGGTATTGATTCAATTGAAGATTCTGGATTCTCCCGTTTTATTCTCCAACGGTTAAATTAGTTTCTCCCTCAGCTTCTCATTTTAAGAGACTTTTGTTAGTGTACTGGGGAGCTTAAAGCCTCTTTCCTACGTGGAGAGAGGTTTCAAGTATATATGTTGACTTTTCAAACATCCAAAATAGACACATAAAACTAAAATCGTGTTTTATGGTCATGCCATTTCTCTATGAAGTTGAGCTTAATTCTACCCTCCTGTAGTCCCCCCTTAGTAAGGCTTGTCATTACCAACATCTTTTAAACATAGGACTTACGCACAGCCAACGGAAAACGTAGACGCGGAGCGGCTTGCCGCAGGCTACCACAGAGGCACAGAGTTCGCAGAGGAATGAGAGTTTAAGAGCAATACGGTTCAGTTAACGGTATTTTGCTCCGGAAGATCCCCCCAACCCCCTTAAAAAGGGGGCTTAGTTCCCTCCTTTTTAAGGAGGGTTGGGGAGGATCGAGTCTTAACTGAATTGTATTGGGCAATAGCTAAGAGATTGTTAGAAGTTATCGAAGTTAGCGTTGGTGCAGTCCGCCGCAGACATCGCCAGTTTCATCTTATCCAACACCTCATCCACAGATATAGTTCCCAATTCCCCAGAGGTACGGGTGCGGATACTCAAGGTGTTAGTTTCCACTTCCTTGGCTCCCACAACTGCCATCACAGGTATTTTATCTTTCTCTGCGTTGCGAATGAGTTTACCCAAGCGATCGCCACTAGTATCCACCTCTGCACGGATGCCCAATGCCTGCATCTTTGCTACTACATCTTTAGCAAAATCTAACTGTGCTTCGCCTACTGGCAGTAATCTAGCTTGCACTGGCGCCAACCACAAGGGAAAATCACCTGCATATTCTTCAATTAAGATACCAATCAACCTTTCCAGCGAACCAAAAGGCGCACGGTGAATCATCACCGGACGTTTGCGAGAACCATCTTCAGCAACGTACTCTAAATCAAAACGTTCTGGCAAGTTGTAATCTACCTGCACAGTTCCCAATTGCCATTCCCGTTCTAAAGCATCACTGAAGATAAAATCGAGTTTCGGCCCGTAAAACGCCGCTTCTCCAATTCCCTCAAAGTGTTCCATCCCCAAAGTTTCAACTGCACGCCGAATCGCACCTTCAGCTTTATCCCAAACTTCATCGCTACCAATATACTTATCACTAGCTGGGTCGCGGAAACTCAATCTAGCTTTAAAGTTCTTCAATTGCAGTTTATTGAACACCGATAAAATCAAATCCACCACGCTGATGAATTCGCTATCGAGTTGTTCTGGGGTGACGAACAGGTGAGAATCATCCACAGTAAAACCCCGTACCCGCGTTAAACCGCCCAATTCTCCCGATTGTTCGTAGCGATACACAGTACCGAATTCAGCCAAGCGCATCGGTAGATCTCGATAGGAACGTAACTCACTCTTATATATTTGAATATGGAAAGGACAATTCATCGGCTTCATGACGAAGCCTTGTTCGTGTGCTGCGGCTTCTTCATCGTCCGCCATTAAGGGGAACATATCTTCTTTATATTTTTGCCAATGTCCAGAGGTTTTAAATAAATCGACTTTGGCAATGTGGGGAGTTACCACAGGTAAATAACCGCGTTTTAATTGTTCTTGTTTGAGGAAGTCTTCTAAAATACTCCGCAACAGGGTACCTTTGGGCGTCCACAACGGTAAACCCGGCCCCACTAAATCAGAAAATATAAATAATCCTAGTTCTTTACCAAGTTTCTTATGATCTCGCCGCAACGCTTCTTCTTTGCGTCGCTTGTACTCAGCAAGTTGTTCTGGACTTTCCCAAGCAGTAGCATAGATGCGTTGTAGTTGGGCTTTGGTTTCATCCCCACGCCAATAAGCGCCAGCAACACTTTCTAATTCAATGGCTTTAGGGTTTAACTCACTGGTATTTTCCACATGAGGCCCCGCACACAAATCCCACCATTCATTCCCCAAATGGTAAATCGTAATTGGTTCCTCTTTAATATCCGCTAGGATTTCTAACTTGTAAGGTTCGTGAATTTCCTGAATGCGGCGTTCGGCTTCTTCGCGGCTGACTTCTTCCCGAACAACTGGCAATTTACGATTGATAATCTTCACCATCTCTTTTTTGATGGCTTTGAGATCGTTTTCGCTAAATGGTTCTGGATTGTCAAAGTCATAATAAAATCCGTTTTCAATCCAAGGGCCAATTGTAACTTGCGCCTTGGGAAACAGCTTTTGTACCGCCATTGCCATGACATGGGAAGCAGTGTGGCGAATCTTTTTTAACTTCTCCGATTCGCTGGTACGCGGTAAATAAATTTTTTCAGGTTTGTCCAACTCTTCTGAAGGATTTGATGATAATTTTAGCGACATTGGCTGCTGAACCGTTGGCGAAGTAATTAGAAAAAGGAATCGATCTGAATTTGTAAGCTTATTCAACTATAGCGGTATTGGCCAAACAGGGCATGGGGAATTGGGCATTCGCCAAACAGGGCATGGGGCATAGGGCATTGGGTGGTGTGGAAGGAAGGCAACGGAAAGAGGAAGAAGCATAAATTCTCTTTCCCCCCACACTATCTCCCCATCTCCCCATCTCCCCATCTCCCCATACCCGAAGCCCTATTCCCAACGCCCCATCTATATCTATAGATACCTTCCCCAGGGAACTGTACAAACTTCGTAACAAAGCTATATAATAAAATCTGTATATTTTGTTACAAAATACTAATTTTTTGAATTTATTCCAAGGGATAGAAATAAGATAATTGTTAAGAATCGTAAATAACGTTAATATTAGTAAGAAAGTTTGAAATATTCCTCTCATTTATGCGAGACTCAAATTTACCGGGGACTGATTTGCTGAAAACGGTTTTAGAACCGTTGTTGGATGATTTTCAGTATTGGTTTAAGCGATCGCGTGACTTACTAGAAACAGAGAAGCTCTCATTTATGAGCAACCAAGAGCAATCTGACTTACTCTTGCGGGTTAAACAAGCCCAAGAAGAACTAAACACTGCCAAAATGCTTTTTAGTGCTACTGAGGGACAAGTCGGAATTGATATGGCAACTTTAATGCCTTGGCATCAATTGGTTACAGAATGCTGGAATGTGGCAATGCGCTTTCGTCAAGCCCCAGGAGCTTAAATAGTATCAGTTAAATCCTGACAAAGTGCTTAACAACTACAAAACAACATATTCAGTCGTTAAATAAATAGTACACAAAACTTAACTTTTTCTTAAGGCTGTTGAGATTAACAAAATAATGTATCCTATGTTACCGTAAGTGGAATAACGGTTGACAAATAGCTCCATATCAACACAGCGCACAAAAAGAGCGTTAAATCATTAGCTTTAACTGTGAGTCACGTGTCGGCGAACCAAAACGTTACAAAATAAACTTTTAAAAAATTGCTGCCCTGGAGGAAAATCCAATGTTACACCTGCTTTACATCTTTGCTTTTACAATCCTTGCATTTATAGCTGTTGGTAACTTAATTCGTAACCTCATCATGTTCAGTTTCGATAGGGAGCGAACTTATCCAACTAATTCTTCAGGTAATCAAGGTAGTTTTGGTTATTACGCATCGAGAAAACAGTTTGTACCCCATCCAGAGTTATTAGATAGCGCGGGCAATTTAATTAAAGAACCATTATTGGTAATGCGATCGATTAATGTTGAAGATGCTCGCCAACATCTTGACGCGCTTTATGAAGCATCTCCAGGGCAGAAAAGAGATAATTCTGAAGAAGCATAAAAGTAAAGTTAGGAACGATTTTTTGGATTTGGAATTTTAAATTGTTAGGGAAAATTTCAAATCTTAAATTTCCAGAATTAGGACTTCAAGATTTAGGACAAACCTTGGTAGGGTGTTAACGCAAAAAGCACCCAACGAAGGTTTATTTTATTGGCGTAGGCGTAGCCCGCCGTACCCCTACGGGGAAGCAAGCTACGCGGAGCGTCTCGTAGAGAAGGCATCGCTTCCCCATACTTCTAATACGCTACGTATGATTCATACCTGGAAGTCGCAATTTGTCAACACAGCAAGTTTAATAGCATAAAATAACCTCATATCTATTATTTAGAAGTGCATTGACCAGATTTGAGTTTATAGTAAATGGGCGACCAGTATCACAACAGGCTCGTAATCGCGGTAAGGGCAATCGGCTTCAAGATTGGAAAAAGACAGTGCGACAAGAAGCTGAAAAATACTGGTCTTCAGAACAAAAAACCGCTACTGGTTTGGTTATGCTACAGATAACCTATTTCTATGATTCTGTTGAAATAGATATAGACAATATAGTGAAGCCTATTCAAGATGCAATTAAACGATTAGCCTACGTCGATGATAATCAAGTAAGCGATCTCGTAGTTAGAAAGAGAAATTTGTCAGGTAATTTTAGAATAGAAAACATGACCCCGACATTAGTGGAAGGCTTTGCTCGTGGCAATGAGTTCTTACATATTGTCGTAATTGATGCTCCTAACCAGGAGGTAATTATTTGATGGAAACTCGAACCGCAAACTTAGAAAGAGAGCGATTGTTGAAACTAGGAGAGGAGTATCGTGAAAAGGGTTATGAAGTTTTTTTTCATCCAGATTCAGAAGACTTGCCTGACTTCCTTAATCGCTATCGTCCTGACATGATAGTACGTCGTGGAGAAGAAAATGTAGTTATTGAAGTCAAGTCACGCTCCTCACTTAGCTTTCCTTCTAATCAATATTTAGCTAATTTAGCTCAAGCGGTAGAAAAACATCCTGGTTGGAGATTTGAATTAGTAATGACCAACTCGGAGGATACAACGTATTCTCTGAAAGCAGAGGCTTCTCTTCAAGAACATGAAATAAAATCACAGTTGCAACTAGTAAGGGAACTTCCAATCCAACATCCAGAATCAGCTATGTTATATTCTTGGTCTTTGCTAGAAGCAACTTTGAGACTTATTGCCCAAAAAGAAGAGCTAAGTTTAGAAAGACTCGATCCACGCTACTTAGTAAAGCAATTAGCAACTGAAGGTGTAATTTCACAATCGGAGTATCAGTTACTAATGAATGCACTCCCATTACGTAATTCTATTGCTCATGGGTTTAAAACTAAAGAACTTACGCAAAATACTGTATATGAATTGATCGATCTGACAGAGCAGCTGTTAAAAACTTTACACAATGGCGATGAAGTAAACTAACACTGCCTTGTTTCGAGTAGATGGAGCGAAAGGTATATTCTCGGTCTTCTTGGAGAATTCTGGGTTTAGGCATAGTTCAGTAGAGCATCCAAGCACAGCTAACTTTAATTTTAAAAGTAACGCAACCACAGGCTTTGCAACAAAATGATGGAAGCTGAGATTGCCACAGCATACCTTTTGGCAAAAGAACAAGGGGGACATCCGTTAATGCGAGTACCTCTGGACTATGGAGAAGCGTTTCAGTATCCACTGAGTGTTTATCTTAACGGCATTAACTAGTAATTGTGGCGGTAAAATGAAGAGTCAAAACGGGCGATCGCTCCTTCAAGAGGGTAATTTAGCACAGTAAGTTACCTTTTAATTTTTTACTTTTGCTTTGTTCGATGACGATAAAGGCAATCGAGAATGTATATTGGGCTTAGTGGTTTATCATTTAAAACATCACAATGTCAGCCAATGGATAAAAAGACTTGAGTTAAGAACAAAGCGATCGTGGCGAATGACTACGCCACGCCAAGGTGCGAAAGACAAATGCATTGCCGCTGTTGCTCTATTTCCTACTCAAAACTTTTAAATTTTGTAAATGAAGCTAGCTGCATGCACTTCTGCTAATTGGTAACAAAGTGTTGCATTTGCTTAAGCAAAAAGTGCTTTTTAGCGTTCTTTACATATTGAAACTGTCTATTTAACTTGAGAGTCCTTTGGAATTTGTACAATGCAGCTGTGACGTAGATCTTGTTGAGATTGGGCGTTTAACGATAATTCATGAGCATTTCGACTTCTGTGCTGAGCGATCTCCTAAAGTCCCTACCGTACTTGCGGCCCCAGCTATATTTTAAGGCTTCACTAACGGCGCTCTCCCACGCGATGGAAGATCAAGTTTTGGCTGCGACTTTAGCTCAACCCCTTATAATTGCTAGTTTTCAGCGAGAGCGATTCTACCGCCAAGAAGCTCATCGCTACCAGCGGCTTGCCTTGCGAAGTAATCAAATATACGTATTGTCTGCTCCGGAAACTGATTTCGCGAACAGTTCGGAACACTACGAAAAGGTAGCTTTTGAGCCAGAGGATGGTTTAAGTCAAGAGTGGCATCTGGTTGTGATTGGCGACAGCTACGCGACTTGTTTGGTTTGCCGGGAAAACCTCGGTTCTATTGCCAAAAACAAGGAACTACCAGAGCAAAGCCCCAGTCTGGATATGGATACAGCGCGGAGATTTGAGGGGATTTGGACATCCGAAAGGGGAGTTAGCCTCAAAGCTGCCGACTTGTTGTTAGAGAGGATTTTGGTTTACAGACCAGAACTGGCAAGCAAAATTGAGCGGGCGCGTCAGAGGTTTGGCATTGGGCTGACGAGAACCTACTTTGGAGCAGAACAGATCAGCGAATATGCTTGTGACATTGACACCGATCCTTTTGTGCAACGCTTGGTGACTTACTTGCAAGCTAGTCAGTACAAATTGCATAAAGCTTATCGTTCAATTACAGCCCAAGCACGAAAAGAACGATTAGTCAATACAATTAGTACTGCCATTCGGCGATCGCTCGATCCTCACGAAGTTCTCCAGATAGCAGCACAAGAATTAGGACAACACCTCAATGCTTGTCGCTGTCTGATTTACCGCGCTCAAGCTGGGGATAGGCAAGCGATCATTGAACATGAATTTTTGACTGCTGGTGTTTTATCTGTTCGCGGACAAACCTGGGAATTAGAGAAAAATCCCCTATTTCGGGACATCATCCAACAAGACGAAGGCGTTTGTATCAGCGATACACTCAGCGATCCTCGCGTTACAAATTCGGCGGGGCTTTCCTTGATTGCCAAAAAGTTTGCCATTCGTTCTTGGCTGATGGAACCAGTATTTTATCAAGGACGATTATTAGGCATTGTGGAATTACACTACTGCCAGATGCCACCCCACGAGTGCCAACCAGGGGAATTGGATTTAGTCAAAGCGATCGCCACCCAAGTGGGAGCAGCTCTCATCCAAGCCGAAGCCTACGCCAACCTAGAAGAACTCAACCAGCAGCTAGAAGCCCTAGACCGTACCCGCAGCAACCTCATAGCTATTACCGGACACGAACTGCGTACCCCCCTATCCACCATTCAAGTGTGCTTAGAAAGTCTGGCTAGCGAACCAGATATGCCCTTGGAATTACAACAGGTGATGCTCAATACTGCTCTGGCTGACTCAGAACGAATGCGGAAACTCGTGCAAGATTTCCTCACACTTTCCAACTTAGAAAGCGGTCGCGTGGAATGGCATCCAGAATCCCTGACTTTACAAGAGTGTGTAGATTTAGCACTCAGCCGCCTTCGTACCCGCTCCTCAACAGAAAAGCCCCCTCAAATTCAAACTCAAATTCCTGAAAACTTACCTTTGGTCAGAGCTGATGGTGACTGGCTGGTAGAAGTACTAGCAAAACTCATAGACAACGCTTGTAAATTTACGCCAGCCCAAGGAGAAATTACCATTAACGCGATTCGCAACAGCCGTCAAATGGTCGAGGTTACAGTAGCTGACACAGGACGCGGCATTGAACCGAATCGTTTAGAAATCGTTTTTGACCGTTTCTATCAAGAAGAAGGAGCGCTCCGACGCACCACCGGCGGAACTGGACTTGGTTTAGCAATTTGTCGCCAAATTGTCAATGGCTGGGGTGGAGAAATTTGGGCTAAATCAGCCGGCAAAGACCAGGGAAGTGAGTTTCACTTCACCATTCCAATTGTTCAGAGTAGCCAAGAGGAAAAGCGGGCGAAAGTCAAGACTAAATAGGTATGGGGAGACGTGGGGACGCGGGGACTGGTGACTAGGGGAAAAGGGCAAAGGGCAAGGGGCAAAGGTAAGATCCCCCCTTTTCCCTTTAACCTTTTCCCTTTTCCCTACCCGAAGGGTTTTGACCAATCACTAAAAACTGTTACAGTCTATGACGCGATCGCAATACGATCCTTATTACGATGTTAGTATGCCCTAAAAACGTTGAGAGAACACTTTATGGCTGAAACACTCTCTGGACAAACGCCACGATTTGCTGGCAACACTGGCGGCTTGCTTTCTAAAGCAGAAGTGGAAGAAAAGTACGCTATCACCTGGACTAGCCCGAAAGACCAAGTATTTGAATTGCCTACAGGTGGTGCTGCCACTATGGTCAAAGGCGAAAACCTGCTGTACTTGGCCCGGAAAGAACAAGGTATTGCTTTAGGTGGTCAACTTCGGAAATTCAAGATTACAGACTACAGAATTTACCGGATTTTAGCCAACGGAGAAACTACTGCAATTCACCCAGCTGATGGTGTCTTCCCCGAAAAAGTGAATGAAGGCCGTGAAAAAGTACGTTTCCTCCCACGCCGTATTGGACAAAACCCCAATCCAGCACAACTCAAGTTCAGTGGTACAGCTACCTACGATGCGGACTAGTTACTGCTGGGAAATGGGAACTGGAAACTAGGAACTAGGGACTAGGGAGATAGACAGGCAGGGAGCAGGGAGCAGGGAGCAGGGGAGAAGAGTTTTTCCCCTCTGCCCCCTTCCCCCTGCTCCCCTGCCTCTTCTCCATGCCCCATACCCGATGCCCAGTCCCCAGTCCCCAATCCCTAATCCCCAAACTATTTATGGTATTCCCCGATTTTTCTGAATTTTCACAGCTAGCTGTACAAGGCAACTTCGTTCCGGTATACCAGGAATGGGTGGCAGACTTGGATACGCCAGTATCTGCTTGGTATAAAGTCTGTGCAGGTCAGCCCTATAGCTTTTTGTTGGAATCCATAGAAGGTGGAGAAAAACTGGGGCGCTATAGCTTAGTGGGTTGCGATCCGTTGTGGGTTTTGGAAGCAAGAGGCGATCGCACAACTCAAATCAACCGCGATGGCTCCCAGGTAGTTTTTGCAGGCGACCCTTTTACAGCTTTAGCTCAATGTCTAGAACCTTATCACCCAGTTAAATTGCCACAGCTACCCCCAGGAATTGGTGGTTTATTTGGGTTTTGGGGCTATGAATTGATTCGCTGGATTGAACCGCGCGTACCAATTCATCCACCAGATGAGCGAAATATTCCCGATGGATTGTGGATGCAGGTAGACCACCTGTTGATTTTTGACCAGGTGAAGCGGAAAATTTGGGCAGTCGCCTATGCTGATTTACGCAATGTAGAGACTTTAGATGAAACGTCTTTACAGGCAGCATATCAAAAAGCTTGCGATCGCGTTAACCAAATGCTCGAAAAGTTATCTCTCCCCTTATCGCCAGAAAAAACTCGGCTGGAATGGAAGCCACCGGGAAGCAGAGGGGCAGGGGAGCATACTTCGGCTGCGCTCAGTAACCAGGGGAGCGGGGGAGCAGAGGGGTATCAGAGTAACTTTACTCGCCCTGATTTTTGTGCAAGCGTCCAAAAAGCAAAAGAATATATTAAAGCTGGTGACATTTTCCAAGTAGTTATTTCCCAGCGATTATCAACAACATACACGGGTGACCCGTTTGCTCTTTATCGTTCTTTACGTCAAATAAATCCTTCGCCTTACATGGCTTATTTTCACTTCCAAGATTGGCAAATCATCGGTTCCAGTCCAGAAGTGATGGTGAAAGCAGAAACCGATCCAAATGGTGGAGCGATCGCAACTCTACGTCCAATTGCAGGAACGCGTCCGCGGGGCAAAACCACCCAGGAAGATACATCTTTTGCTGAGGATTTATTGCAAGATCCTAAGGAAATTGCCGAACATGTAATGCTTGTTGATTTAGGGCGAAATGATTTAGGACGTGTTTGCCAAAGTGGTAGCGTCAAAGTTGATGAATTAATGGTAGTTGAACGCTACTCCCATGTAATGCACATTGTCAGCAATGTTGTGGGTAAATTAGCAGACGATAAAACAGCATGGGATTTGCTCAAAGCCTGTTTCCCAGCAGGTACAGTCAGCGGCGCACCCAAGATTAGAGCAATGGAAATTATCCACGAATTAGAGCCTAGTCGTCGCGGTGTTTACTCTGGCGTTTACGGATATTATGATTTTGAAGGACAATTAAATAGTGCTATAGCAATTCGCACAATGGTCGTCCATAATAACACGGTCACCGTGCAAGCTGGTGCTGGTTTGGTCGCTGATTCCGAACCTGAGAAAGAATACGAAGAAACGCTCAATAAAGCTAGAGGTTTATTAGAAGCGATTCGTTGTTTGCGTTAAATTTGGGCATTGGGCATTGGGCAGGCGAAAAGGAATAAATTTAATCTTTTCCCTTTTCCCCGGTTGGTGAGCTTGTCGAACCATACCCCTTTCCCTTTCCCCTTGTCCTCTTCCTATGCCCCATGCCCCACTCCCCACTTATTCATGAATAGCACACTGATTTATATTGGTTGATTGTAAAATTGAACTTGATATCAACACAGTAATTGTTCTATTAGCTGTATGAGAATCAAGTCCCGACTTTAAAAGTTGATATATTAATATTCTTCTATTTTGAATTACATAAGTTTTACTTTGAACAGCAAGGTATTTAGCAACAATCTCTGCTACTTCTAAACCTACATATCCACAATAGCGGGATAAATTGGGAAGATTTATAAATCCAATTAACATTAATTTTTTTCCGAAAGTAAGATAAATTTTGGCATATATTCAATATATAAAGAAGTCTGAATATGAAAATCCAAGACTTCAGTTGAATTTGCTACAGACAATAAGCCAACAAACTTGTTCGTGCTGACTGGCTGAAGTAAATCGGCCATATCATTCCAGTTCTTCCAGCAGCAATTAAGAGGTTAGTGAAAAACTAATACCAATTTGAAAAAAGAATGCGACAGATGGGTAGGGGCACAACAATGTTGTGCCCTTACAGATAATTTATGTGTCGCAAACATTATTTGAATTGGTATAACCTCAGTCAATTTGTTGTGCCAGACATTTATCGTCTTGAGTAGCAGTGAAAAATAATAGCATGGCCTGATTGAAATTAATGGACTCAAAGTTGCTGAAAGTATGCCTATAACTTTTTGCTGGGTAATCAAAATCTGTTTTCCTAGTTATGCCTCTAAGTGGTTATATTCGTCAATTGAGGAAAATTCGGAAATTTAAAGTGTATTTAAAGGCTTATTGGCTATACAACTGCACCATATCAGGTAAAAACTTGCAGTGTTATGAATCAGGCAATACCAATCATCGCCAAATGCTTGTTGAGTTTTTCAGCATATTCCGTAAACCCAGGCTGTGGAATTTCATCACAAAACTTTCGGCTCAACAATACCATAAATCACTTGAGTTAACAGGGAAAATACCAAACCTTTCCCCTTTCCCCTTTCCCCCTTTTCCCGACTTCTGCAAGAAGTCTATTGTTAGAGACTTACATATGGTCTCGATAAGCGTGAAGTACAAGGTAGGGGCGCAAAGCTTTGCGCCCCTACAAATTTCTGTACCTCATTTGCTTGGTAACCGCTATATAGGAGGCGATTCTTAACATTGTGCCTAATTTACTTAAGTAAAACTTATTGTTTACATAAATAAAACTTGTTAACACTTAACTGAGAAAGTATTGCTTATTTGTAACGAGATTGTTATATTTCTTTACATAAAGACATGAAAGTCAAAAAAAGCCTAAAACTTGAGCAACACCTTCTCAATTGGTGTTCAAATCCAAGTATCTAAGGCAACAGAAGTAATTGCTGTACCTTCGGTAGAGCGATCGCAACTGTAACCGTTTAGTCGTTAATGTTGAGCATCTTTGCTAGCAGCTCAAGGCATTTCCCTTGTTTGCACATTTGATAGAACTGTAATTTTCTTTTTGGAATTTCTGCTATGTCTTTTACCCTCCAGTCGGCTCAAAGTATTTTTCCCGGCACCCTAATTGCTGACATTGTTCCATCTACCATTGAATCTTTTAATCAGCTCAACGCTGAAGATCAACTAGCATTACTTTGGTTTGCATACACCGAAATGGGTAAAACAATTACGGTTGCTGCTCCCGGTGCTGCAAACATGATCCTCGCTCAAGGGCTTTTGGAACAAATTAAGCAGATGCCTTTTGATGTTCAGACCCAAGTGATGTACGATTTGGCTAACCGTGCTGATACTCCCATCTGCCGTTCCTATGCATCCTTCACCGTAAACATCAAATTGGGTTTCTGGTATCAGTTAGGAGAATGGATGGCTCAGGGAATTGTCGCCCCAATACCACAGGGTTACAAGCTTTCTTCTAAAGCTGCTCAAGTGCTGCAAGCAATCCGAACTGCGGATGCAGGTCAACAAATCACCATCCTACGCAACGCCGTAGTCAGTATGGGATTCGATCCGAACGCTCCTGGTAGTTACAAAAAAGTCTCAGTACCTGTGGCTCCTCCCATTGCACAAGCATTTCGGACTAAGGTCACCATCGAGGGCATCGATAATGCTACCGTGCTTGGCTATATCAACAACATGAATGCCAATGACTTTGACGCTGCGGTTGCTCTGTTTGACTCCGAAGGTGCCTTGCAACCTCCCTTTGAAAGACCAATTATCGGTCAGGAGGCAATCCGCAACTATATGCGTGAAGAATGCCAAGGATTGAAGATGATGCCAGAACGGGGTATATCTGAGCCAGTAGAAGATGGCTATACCCAAGTTAAAGTCACCGGCAAAGTTCAAACCCCCTGGTTCGGTGCGAGTGTAGGGATGAACATTGCATGGCGGTTTTTGCTAGATCCGCAAGGCAAAATATTCTTTGTAGCGATTGACTTGCTAGCTTCTCCTAAAGAACTCCTGAACTTAGTACGTAAATAGAGTACTAACTTAGTCGTTGCTGCATAGGGTGGGCACTGCTTAAAACATAAAGGCAAAAGGTAAACAGTGCCCACCTTAAAAAATTTGCTGCGATCGCTTTTGAAAGTCATCTCTTTTTAATCTAGGTTTAGACTTTTGAAAAGTCTCGTTAAGATAACAACTTTGAATCAATAGTATTTTTTGAAATTCCACACAACGGTTTTTTAATTAACACATTTAATCCAAAATTTAGCTCGAAAAAAGGAGTAGTAATGCTTAGAGACAAAATTAATCGCATCAGTAGGAAGGTAGGAGAGGAAACCTTTTCTAGGTAAAGCTTTCTGGGGAAGATTTGAGTTGGCGATCGCCGACTCCGCTGAACGCACTGTTGCTGGAAACAAGCGCTGGTGACTTTCCACAAAATCCAAAATTGTTTTGAGATATATTTCCAGCAATATATCGATTGGATACTCTAATTTTCAGGTGAGAAATGCAGACTTGGAAGGCAAATTGTATGGATGCCGATCGAATACTCAAACGCTATTGTGCAGGAGAAAGAAATTTTACTCAAGTAAGCTTGCACTTGGCAAACCTCAGCGAGATGTGTTTAGCCGGAATCAATTTAGATAAAGCTAACTTGACCAACGCTAGTTTATCTCATGCTAACCTGCGCGGAGCAAATTTGATTGAAGCAAATTTGACTGCTGCGGCTCTGTGGAGAACCGATCTGAGTGGAGCGAATCTCATCTGGGCAAACCTCAAGGCTGCTAATTTGATCCGAGCAACTCTTCGCAAAGCAGACTTGCACAAAGCAAACCTTGTAAAAGCAGATTTACGTCTAGCAGATTTGCGCGATGCAGACCTCAGTGGTGCAAACTTAGCTGGAGCAGACTTGCGCTATGCCAACCTTAGTGGCGCCTTTTTAGCTAAGGCAAATCTCAGTAGCGCCAACCTGACTGGAGCAAACTTAAGCAACACAGACCTGAGTTATGCCAATCTCACCAAAGCGATGTTGTTTAAAACCGATTTGAGTTACGTTGATTTCACCGAGGTAAACCTGACTGAGGTCGATTTTCATCACTGCATCCTCAAGGAAGCTATTTTGCCGGAACCGAGTTTGATTAAAACGAGTTAATCGCGGCAATTTTAGATTTTAAGTTGCATACTATTATTCTAAAGCCAAAACTGGCGATCGCCCTCTAACATACTACTTGGATAAATCCCCCTTAATCGCAACTTAGCAGTCTTATGCGCTCCGTATACTGGCGTTGGTATCCGAGGCATTTTTAATGCTCCATAATGCAGCAAGGTCAGTTTCAAGGTAACTTCAACTACTTGTTCTATGGGAGGAGAAATTAAAGCTGGATGGTTTACAGTGATAACTGTCAAGCGTAAAGGATCGGCAAGACCGATATTTTCAGCTACTTGAGTAGTCACCAGAACTGCTTCAGTAGAAGAAATACGTAACGCTAAACCTTTTTCTGGTGCAGCTATGGTTTTATTAACAAAATTATATAGGCGAGGATTACCAGACTTTCTACACTCTACTAATATTAATTTACAGCCAATAGCTTCAGCCCATTCTAGGAGATTAGCAACTTCTTGTCCGCAAAAACGCCCATCACGATGAATCAGTACGGTTTTTCCTACTAATTCCTTTGCTGGTAATAATTTTTCTAGTACTCTTTTAGGGATTTCTTCACCTTCAATCAAAGCATCTTCTAGACGATAGCGAATAAACTCTCCTTGCTTACCATGAAGACGAATACTTGCACAAGCATTAACCGTTCCAGCCAGTTTTGACTTAGATTCTCTAGAAATATCCAATCCAATGAAATAGTCAGCTATTGGTAGAGGTTCAGCCAGAACAAAAGGTAAATTACCCACCTTGGCAAGAATTCCTGGAACCACCTGATTGAGAATATTTTTGTAATAATCAGGATTATTCAATGTATCCTCATAAATCATCTGGCTAGCTATCTGGCGGCGAAGTAATAGATCGTATATCTTGTGATAAAGACTACCACCCTCTTCCTCATCAGCGTTGCGATCGCTCTGGGGCAAAAACGCTAAAACTATATCAGGTCGAATTTCCATTAATTCATTGAGTACTTCTAATTCATTGACTACTTCTTCAACTTTTGCTCTTGCCTTAGTCCCGCTGAAGTTTTTTAGAGGTATTGATTTGATAACAAATATGCTCTCAAATTTATAGCTTTTTAACCGTTGTTTAAGTTGTTCTATAAACTCATCTAACCTCATCTCGCAAAGATTTATAACAGTAATCCGAATTGGTCTAGATGGGTCAGAGAATTTATGATAACGGCGGTAAACACCACCTTTAGAAAGACCCGTCAGAATTTTACTTTGAACGCCAATAAATCCATTACCAAACAGTAGTTGTGTATTTTCAATCGGAACTTGTGGTTGCCAAAATAACTCTGGATAGTGACGGCTGTTGATACTCAGTCCTAACTCAAATCCATAATTATTTAAAGCATTTTCGGCTTCTTTTTTGTATGTAGCTAATAATTCTGTTCGTTTTTTGTAATAAATTTTGGTTTCTTTGAGCAATTCTCCCCAGTTAACCCCAAACCTACTAGCTGTTTCAGATGTAACGCGGGGACGCAAAGCAGTCATGCCATATTCATACAGCTTTTTCCCTTTGCCAAATTTAACAGCGACCAGGAGTTTGTTAGATAGATCGTCTTGAAGAGCTTTCTTACTAATTTCATTCTTTGCTTGAGCGATAAGTTTTTGCTTGTGTACTAACGAAGGTTCTTTAATAACCTGGATGATAGTACCATTACCTTGAATATCACCAGAAAGAGAGCGAACACTCAGATCAATTAAAAGCTTTTCTGGATTATCCTTATCGGGATGATTAAGATAAAACTCAGCCAAAGTTTTTGTTAAGAAAAACTTGCTTTTAAAGGTTAAAGTAATAGCTGCTTGTAAAGTTCCACCTATTTCGATAGGTTCTGCCCAAAATTTTGCCTCACGTCTTACTTGCACGCCATTTTTAGACAAAGCAGTTATAGATGAAAAGGGATATGGTTTAGATGTCTTGAGTACTTGATAAGCTAGTAGAGAAATAACATTTGCTGAGACTGTTTTAGTAAGTGAGATTTCTTTGAATTGCCAAGTACGATCGCTAAAGTCTTTTATTCCTTCATCAGCAATTTGTTCTACCATAGATTCCCAATCTGTCGCAAAATACTTCATAGAGTTCTCAAATTTACCAAGAGCATAAAAATATGGCTTATACCAAATAACCACTATGTGAGGTAAAATCCGACTAAGATGGAAGCTCAAACTAATGGCTTCCTCTTGTTCAATATCAGGTTTCAGTTGAAAGCATATTATATTAATATTTGACAAGTTTAGACGGAAAATCTCGCTAGAAGATAAAGTCTTTGTTTGAGTAATAGTTGCAGTAGCAATCACTTAGAAACCTCATTTATAGAAAATTCACAAATTGAATTAAAGTTACAATATCTACAGGCAATCCCAGGATTGGGAGGAAATATTATGGCAAAATCATTTGGTTTTTTGCCATAATGCATTCTTTCAAGCTCATAACGTTTTGCTATATCTGCTAGCTCTATTTGCACAAATTTGAGTTGTTCAGGAGTGATTGTAATGATGTCAGATGCCAACCCAGTTTCTAAGTTGTAGAATGATGCAACAGATAGTTGTTGAGGATAGAGATAGCTAGCTGCTAACAGGTATACATAAGCCTGTCGTCGGTCAAAGTCTGATTTACCTGTTTTGAAATCTAAAATATGGATAGTACCATCTGGCTCTTTAAAAGTGCAGTCAGTTGGTGCATATAAGTTGAAACGATAACTACCCTCTTGGATAGTTATCGGTGAAGGAAATTGCTCATCACCTTTGCTCAACTGAATAATTTGCTTGCCAACTAAAATACGTTTTTTATAATAGTTGTTTAGAATTATAATAATTCGCTCTTTAACTTCTTCTGGCTCTTGACTTAGTTTCAGAATAGCTGCAATTTGTTCCACACCATCAGGCTGGGACAAAAGTTGGGGGTCTTGATAAAATTCATAAATCCCCGCTTGTGCCAATTTACCAATTCGCTGATGTTTGTTATCTTCCAATAGAGCTTTAACTTGAGGTTCTTTATTCCGAACCTTGTTAAAGCCTCGCTTCATATCACAAAACCAGAATTCTTGACCAACTCGTGAATCTGATAAAGACCAAAGATTATAACTTGCAGATGGTAGCCAAACTTGTCCCATAAGTTTTAATTTCCAATCATGGAAGCTGGTGTTTGGCGTACCTGCCCTAAATCTCGAATCATAGACAGAATCTCTCTGTTTTTAGTTAACAAGAGACTATACACCATCTTATGATTAGCGGTCAAAGCTTTTAGGAAGAAAAACTATATGCTATATCTGAAAATTGTTTTTTTGACAGTAATTATTTATTTAATTCGACCATCATTACTACATATGTGTCTGTTCGTACTTTAAATTTTGTTACAAGTTATGTGCTGTATGATCGCTCTCCATCATCTCTTAACAGCGATCGCCTCCCACACACTACTAAACTAGAAAGTAAGATGTCGGGATAAGTCTATGAAAGCTACTACAGTCGCCTTACCTTCAACCGTCAAATTGAAAATTGACTTGACTGACGAGCAATTTTTCCAGATGTGTCAGAACAACCGTGATTATCGATTTGAGCGTACAGCATCAGGGGAATTATTAATTATGCCACCTACAGGTACTGATACTGGCAACCGTAACTTTGATATGGCTGTTGAGTTAGGAATCTGGAATAAACAGACTAGGTTAGGCAAAGGTTTTGACTCTTCAACTGGTTTTACCCTACCCAATGGTGCAGAACGTTCTCCTGATGTTTCTTGGATAAAAATTGAACGGTGGAATGCTTTAACTCCAGAACAACAACAAAAATTTGCTCCTATTTGTCCTGATTTTGTAGTAGAGTTACGTTCTCCTAGCGATTCTTTAAAAGATTTGCAGGAGAAAATGCAGGAATATATCGAAAATGGCGCTCAATTAGGCTGGTTAATCGACCGTAAAAATAAGCGAGTAGAAATTTATCGTCCAGGTAAAAATGTAGAAATATTAAACAATCCTACTAGTTTATCAGGGGAGGATATTCTACCTGGATTTGTGTTGAATTTAAAGGATATTATCTAGTTTTATTGATTAACAAACACATGGCGCATTTCAAAGCGACTTTCTTCCCAAAGCGGCTGCAAAGCTTGTTTAGCAGCATTTAGCTGAGCTTGGGAGAATCTAATTTTTCCGTTTTCTATTATCCAAATATATGTCCTAGTTATTAAGTCTGCTTTGAAACTATTTTCATATTTGCTATTATTTATTTTTGCTACTTGTTCATCTAAGCAATTCATAGCATCTTTGAAATTACACTGTGTAGAGTTATAAGGAATCTCTGCTTGTGTATTTTCCCATTTAACAGCAAGCAAATTTCTCATAATATAGTCTATCCCTGTGATTGAGCAATCAGTATTGCGTATCAAATCTGTAAATGTTTGATAATAAGATTGTAAGAGTGAAGCAGCAATATTTTCCTTATATATATGTAACCAAGACTGGATATCGCGAAGGTAAGGTAGTAGATCTTTAATTTGATTAATTTGTTTTATCTGTAAGGGTAGCTTGCCGCCGTAGGCATCGCTTTTATAATTTACGATTTCAGCTAGTAATTCAGCTTCAGATAATTGAAATTTATCTAAAAAATAACTAATCGCTTGAGGAATATATTTTTCTAACAACCACTGCTTAGTATATCTAGCTGTCCAGGTTCCCTTTAGTCCGATATCTTGCTGCCAAGAAGTAACTTTCCCTCTTTCAAGAGATTCTAAATAAGCATAATTTATTTTATATATAATATTAATTTTATTATTAATACCTAATGATAAATTACTATCAACTCTCGGCAAGATAAATGCATGGTCGCGAATTCCTCGGCTCACTCGAATTGAGCTATCTTCATTATGAAATAAATGCCATTCAGACTTGCCTTTAGTATAATCAAATTCATCAGCAAACTGCTGCATGAATTTCCATAATTTTTGCCCTACAGAAAACAGGATAAAACCTCGAATAGTTGCAATGTCTACAATTTCAAAATCCCAGGTTTCTAGAGAATTCTCAAATTCAATTATTGATTTTTTGTATTCTTGGCAAACTGCATCAACACAAAAGCACAAATCTAATGCCTCTGACTCAGATAAAATAAGTGTTGTTTTACCTAGATTTACTTCAAAATAATTTCGATCTAGCTGTTTTAAAAACCGACGACAATTCCAATCTGGCTGGGTATTTAACCCAGTCATTAATTGACCCAAAATATCTTGATGATTTAAACAAATTTTCAAGCCTCTTAAAATGATATTGCTAAAGTCTATTTCACAATTACCTTCTGCAAAAGTTTGGGGTAAATTACAGGCGATCGCTACTTTCGGTTGCACAACAACCAAGCGATAACCTTCTCGCTTAATTGAAGGCTCAAAATTACATGTTTCTATAACATCCTGTAAATCTGGATAGCGTTTTATAATATTTTCTATTAAATTATATTTAGCATTTCTCCAAATATTACTCATTTTATAAATTGTTTAATTGACTCTGGAATCGATATCAGATAATCTACCCGCTCGGATAATTTTGCTCCACTAATTTTATTCATATAGCAATCCTATTTGATTTGTGAAAATCGAGGTGCTTCAGATACCCGACTTCTTTAAGAAGTCGGGTATCTTGTTGTTCACGAATGATTTAGGACTGCTATATACTTAACAATTTATCAAGTAATTTCAGATTATATGGTAATTGCCAATACTTTACCAATAATATTTATTGGCGTGCGCGTGCAAATATTATTTATTATATCTGTAAGCCTTTTGAGTAGTTACTCAAGATAAATAGAGTAGCATAGTTATCTGTAATACCCTACAGTAGTTTATTCTGTAAATTGCTGTATATGCAGAATGCGTAAACCACCAACCGCGAGTTTAGATACATCACTATTTACCGACTAGCCATTTTGCAACCATACTCTGGCGTCCTTCCTTCGTGCGATTCTTGCACCCAAATCATTGTCAGTTTTGGTTGAGCAGATTTAAAACTGGCAACTTCAGAAGTATTAGAGGATTCAATTAGCTGTATAGGAAGTTGAGCTAGACGAGTATTTTCTAATAATTTAATTTTTTTCTCCTGAATTTAAGTAATAAAGGTTTAACTTTTCCCTTGTATAGTGTTATCATACTAAAATATTTTCTTGACGCAGGCCTTTAGAAATAAAGTTAGAAAATAACTCAAAATTTAGATGCGATCGCCAGTTATTTTTTTTAATAAATATAAAAAAACCTACTGTTAATTAAGGGTAGGGTAAGTTAATTGGTTGTGTCGTTTTCTCAAGCTTGTTAATTCAGGAAATATTTAAATTTTAAAAATTGCTAGATTTAGTAGGCAATATAATTTATCCCTTAAAATTTTGAGTGACTAGCTTCTGTTTGCTATTTTTGCTATATAAAGAGCTACACCATCAAAATGCAGGATTCCGGATTTTGGTCGAAATATATTAAAAACAACTTGTTATACCAATTTGTAAAAAGAATGTAACAGTTGGGTAGGGGCACAACAATGTTGTGCCCTTACGAATAATGTGCCGCAAACGTTATTTGAATTGCTATTACCAAACATCGGCTTGCTACTCTTCTGACTCTGGAAATGCCTAGATGTGTATTTTACCAACGACTCTTGGCGCATGAACTTGCAAATTCATCTGCTGATGACGCACAGTTAACCAGGGCCGACCTAAACCTATTTCAGAAAAAGGACTTGCAGCAGGGATTTCTAACTCAGAACCAATTAAGCCGACGAAAGACTTAAATTCAGCAAGGAAGATGAGCAAATCAGTACCCTTGGCGCTGAAAGCAGACGCGCCTAATTGTATAGGCCATGCCCAGCTTTGTTGAATATGGTTAAAACTACAGAGTTTCTGTTTTCTCTGGCGTACAGTGACGCGTTCTCCTTCCAGGGTAAACTCAGCCAGTTCCTTCGGTAGTCCCCAAATTTCTCGACCACCAGCTACAGAATCAGCATTATCCACATAAATGTGCGAAATCCAAGGGCCGATTTTGGTTTGGTGATGAACCAAAGCCGGGGCAATAATTAACTCGTTGTACTCCAATACCGAGCCTGACCCATAATTAGATAAATAGACACTACCAATGGTTTTACCAGGCCACACAGAAATAATTTCTAATTCTGAAGGAATTAAAGGGCGTACTCGGTCAATATTCACCAAATGCAGAGTTTGGATAGCGTAACCTTGCAGTGTCCAAGGTGCTTGAGGATAAGGCATAAGAAAGTTAGAAATTGAGAGTGAGGAGTGAGGAGTTAAAAATAAAGTTTAAAATTTCTAGATTTATAGTTAAAAATTAGCACTATTATTTCTGCCTCCTAACTCTTAACTCTTAACTCCTAACTTCTAAAAAAAAATCCCACCCAAGAAAAACCTAGGGTGGACAATATGAAGTGGGACAAAATAATCTTCCTGAAGAAATAGGAGGATTATTTGCTTTCTGTAAAATCGGCGTCAATTACATCATCACCGCTACCAGCGGAGGAGGAACTGCCATCTTGAGGTTCAGCGCCAGGTGCAGCACCGCCGCCAGCTTGTTGATAGATGTTGCTACCAACGGCGAATAGTGCTTGTTGCAATTCTGGGGTCAGCTTCTTGATTTGCTCATCGTCATCTTTGGCAATTGCTTCCCGCAGTTCTTTCACCAAACCTTCGACTTTGGTCTTGTCAGCAGCGGGAACTTTATCACCCAATTCTTGCAGCTGCTTCTCGGCTTGGTATGCCAAAGAGTCGGCTTGGTTCTTGCGTTCAATTTTCTCGCGGCGTTCTTTGTCACTTGAAGCGTTTTGTTCGGCTTCTCTGACCATCCGGTCAACGTCATTTTTATCCAGTGTGGAAGCGCCAGTGATACTGATGGACTGTTCTTTACCAGTACCTTTGTCCTTAGCGGTGACGTTAAGGATACCGTTAGCATCAATGTCAAATACGACTTCGATTTGGGGGACGCCACGTGGTGCGGGGGGAATTCCATCAAGGCGGAAGGTTCCCAAACTCTTGTTATCGGTAGAGAATTCGCGTTCCCCTTGGAGGACGTGAATTTCTACGTTGGTTTGGCCATCCACAGCAGTGGAGAACACTTCAGATTTCTTGGTAGGAATTGTTGTGTTGCGGGGGATAATTTTGGTCATCACGCCGCCCAATGTTTCAACACCCAAAGATAGCGGTGTTACATCTAACAACAAGATGCCAGTAACATCACCAGCTAATACACCTGCTTGAATTGCTGCGCCAACTGCCACAACTTCATCAGGGTTAACACTTTGGTTGGGGTCTTTACCCAATACCTGCTTCACAATCTGTTGGACTGCGGGAATCCGGGTAGAACCACCAACTAACACGACTTCATCAATATCGTTTTTGTTGAGCTTGGCATCCCGAAGAGCGTTTTCCACGGGGATACGGCAACGGTCGATTAAGTCAGAGCAAAGTTCTTCAAATTTAGCGCGAGTCAGGGTTGTGTCGAGGTGTTTAGGCCCGTCCTGAGTAGCGGTGATAAATGGTAGGTTGATTTCTGCTTGGGTGACGCTAGAAAGTTCAATTTTTGCTTTCTCTGCGGCTTCAGTCAAACGTTGTAAAGCTTGCTTATCTTTGCGTAAATCGATGCCTTCGTCTTTCTTGAACTTCTCAGCTAGGAAGTCAACTATTTTTTTATCAAAATCGTCACCACCAAGGTGGGTATCACCTGATGTGGCTAACACTTCAAAAACTCCATCGCCGACTTCTAGTACAGATACGTCGAAGGTACCACCACCAAGGTCAAATACTAGAATTGTTTCGTTGCTCTTTTTATCAAACCCATAAGCTAGAGAAGCGGCTGTAGGTTCGTTGATAATCCGTAGAACTTCGATACCAGCAATTTTACCTGCGTCTTTTGTCGCTTGCCGTTGCGAGTCATTAAAGTATGCCGGAACTGTGATTACTGCTTGGGTTACAGTTTCGCCCAGGTATTTGCTAGCGTCTTCAACCAGTTTGCGGAGAACTTGTGCAGAAATTTCTTCTGGAGCAAATTGCTTACCAGCGCCTGGTGAGTCTAGCTTGACATTGCCGCCGCTGCCAAGAACTTTGTAAGAAACTTCAGTAGTCTCCTTGGTAACTTCGTCAAAGCGGCGTCCAATAAAGCGCTTGACAGAGTAAAACGTATTTTCGGGGTTCATCACCGCTTGACGTTTGGCGATTTGACCAACCAAGCGATCGCCATTTTTCGCAAATGCAACCACTGATGGTGTTGTCCGAAAACCTTCCGCATTAGCAATAACTGTGGGTTTACCACCTTCCATTACTGCCACGCAGGAGTTCGTTGTACCTAAGTCAATTCCAACTACTTTTGCCATTTTAAGTGCTGGCTCCGTATAACTACAAATGAATGAATGAGAATATTAAGGACTAAATTTTCAACCAATAGGGTCAAGAAATCAGCCAGTTCAGCATTAATACCTTAATTTGGCTTTTTCTGGGAGTTAAGACTCCAGACTATGCTGATATATATATTGAGATCCATGAAGGGTGGTTTACCGAACCTTTATTGGGGCGGTTAAACTAACTCAATAGTTTTTAAGTTAATTCATGGATTGATTTGCTTCCACTTCGTCTAATGTATGAGAATTAATACTTTCAGTAATTAGGGTGAACCGTAACATCTGAGTGGTGTTTGCCGTCTTTAGAGGTAACAAATTACGACATTTGTCGTCATTAGTCATTAGTCATTAGTCATTGGGCCTGGGGAAAGGGAAAGGGGTAAGGGGAAAAGGGGAAAGATTAAATTTATTCCTTTTCCCTTTAACCTTTAACCTTTTCCCCTGCCTCAAGAGCCTCCCCATCTCCCTACTCACCCAAGCTCAGAAAAAAGGCTCTCCCAGTCGATCGCAGCTGGTCTTTGTCCTTTATTGACTATTTCAAAAATTTTCCTGGAAGTACTTGGGTAAAAAAGACACTCGACACAAGCGTTTGCTACATCAATTCGGCTGGCATCACCTACAAGTGTATCCCCTGTGCCAAGTACCACAGCGGATTTGCCGCCTGTTTTTGCCCTCAGGAGGGTGTTGAGGTCGTATGAAGTATAAGGACCGTCAATAAGGCGTCCTGGGCGGATAATAGTGTAGGGTAATCCTGAATTGATGATGGACTCTTCGCCCTTTTGTTTGGCATCCAAAACGCCGAATGCATTGAGAACGCTAAAAGGAAACCGATCTTTACGGAGAATGCCGCAGGAGGAGACGAAAACGAATCGTTGCAAATTCTGAGGCGCTGCTGCTACTAAATTGCTGACACCTTGGGCATCGATTTTTGCTGGACTATTCTTTGCTTTCGCTTGGCTAGATTGGGGGTTAAGAAAAGTTAAACCCCATTCAATCAAGTTTGGGGATTCCTCAAACTCCCATCTGGCAGAGGGAAAGGCTGTGGTTCCAGTACAACATATAATCTGGGTGACATCTGATGTTGCAGCACCAAGTGTAGCGGGCTGGCGGGTATCACCAACAACAATTTCCACTTGCCGATTAAACATTTTTTCAGCTTTTGCGGCATCCCGTGTCAGAACCCGAACCCTGACACCCTTTTCCAGCAGTTTACCTACTACCAGTTGCCCCACTCCACCAGTACCACCAGCAACCAGCACCAAATCCTTAACTGACGGTTCCAAAGAAGTCATAAAATGTTCTTGAGATAGTCTATTGCTAATCTACTGAAAAATTAGGCGATCGCAAAAGTTAGGAATAAAGAGGGAGTATACCTTTGTTCTTCGTAGATATTAATTAAGGCAGTTGCATTTAAAAGCGATGGCTGCGCCAACGTCAAGGACGAACGCTATTTTCTACTATATTTAATCACCTGATCTAATCGAGGTAAGGCACTCACCGCTGACTCCCGAACATAGGAATCGACAGTTTCATCGTTAGTCAATGCTGTCAGTATTTCTACCCCTCTGACATCGCCCATTGAACCGAGTGCATTCACTATTGCCACAGCTACCGCAACATTATCTGTAGTTTTCAAAGCTTCAGTTAAAATTTCAAAGGCAGGAGAACCAATCTCGCCCAAAGCCATCACAGATGCAATATACACAACACCATTTGGATCGTTGAGTGCTGTTTTTAATCCTTGCAAGCCCTCTTCTGGAAAAGGTACGTCTGGATGGTTGGCGGCCACTTGTGCCAAAGCTTTAGTACAACTGCCCCGAACGGTTGCGTTATCACTGTTGAGCAATGACTCTACCAATGCTGGCACAGCATCTACACCAATAGCACCCAAAGCCTTTACCGCAGCTCGACGATAGGTCACATCTTCATCATCCAAAATACTCATCAATCGAGGAATGGTATTTTCATCGCGGACTTCGGCTAGTTGCCACATAGCTCGTTCGCGCAGATTTGGGTTAGGGTGTTTTAACTGTTCAAATAGAGAATCTGTCGTCATAATAAAAACTTAGGTTCCAGTCAAAGATAGTAATTTAGGCTGCGAGTAGGAAGTATAAATATTCTATTTGAACGCAACTTAGTATCACTCCTAACTCTTGAATTCTGAATTCTTTCAATAACAACTGAGGGACTCTAAGTCCATCGCTCAACCTAATCTCGGCAAAGCAATAGACCCAGAGTCCCTAGTTTTAGAGTGCAACGGTCGCTCGGCTAATCAATCCGCGTATTATGACAAGGAGTTGATTACGTAGTCGAGGAGAGCGCGGAACTCGGTCAATGCTTGAGGAGACAAGTCACGAGGAGAGCAAGCGCGATCGCGGGTGTAGGCCAATGCGGTAACGTAGGGAGCGGTAGGCAGACCCAAAGAGCGATATGTTTCGCGAGCGCCTGCAATACCCCACTCATCCAATGGGCCGGTACCACCAACAACTAAGCTGTAGTTGATCAAGCGTAGGTAGTGCTTGATGTCGCGGAGGCACTTGTCTTTCTTAACTTGGGTGTCGCCAGCTTCACCTGCTTGGGTTAAGTAAGGATATTTCTTAAAGGCTGCATCATAACCTTCTTTAGCTACAGCATCGATACCAGAAGCCAGCTTTTCAGCAGCTTCTAGACGAGCGTTAGCGCGTTGAATGCTACCTTGAACGGATTCTAGGTCAGAGGTGCTGGGAAAACGACCTGCTGCATCAGCAGATGTAACAACTGTGGTGATAACTGATTTCATTGCTTTTTATACTCCAGATGGGATTTGATCGGGTTTTGATTTCACTTCGTTTGGCTAAATAGCCGTTAACTGTGAGCTATTAGCTCAGAGCAGAAATAACGCGATCGAAGTAGCTAGCAGCTTCAGCAGCTAGAGCAGAGCAGTCGCCTGGGATAACATCCAACTTGCGGAACTTAGGCCCAGCATTAGCTTCGGTGTTGGTGTTGGTGATGTGAGCAACAGCGATAGCTTTGAGGATTTGAATAGCACGTACAGTAGAGCTAATGGGAACTCCCAGAGCGGTGTAGGTTTCTTTCAATCCGTTGATAGCGCGATCGTCTAATACAGAAGAATCACCAGCCAACAATGCATAGGTTACATAGCGCAGAATGATTTCGGTATCACGCAGACAAGCAGCGTGGCGACGAGTGGGGTATAAGTTACCGCCGGGTTGAAGCAAACCAGTGTTTTCGCAAGCGATACCAGCAATGGCATCAGCAACAGCGCAGCTAGCGTTGCTGGCGATCGCATTTACAGCATCAAGGCGCTTGTTGCCCGCAGCAATGAAACCCTTGAGGGCATCTAAGTCAGCACCACCAATAGCAGCACCTTTAGCATCTGCTGTAATTACAGCTCTGGAAAAAGCATCAAGAACCATGAGTTCTCCTTAATATTCACAAATGGCGGATATTATTCGTGGCGTAGTTTCGTCAGATGAACTGCGAGTAGCCAAAGTAAAACATAGGGGATTAATAGTACCCTAGTCTTTTCTATGAGAGAGAAAGTAATAATCTGTAATATTTCTTTGGGCATAGGGCATGGGAGCAGGGGGCATGGGAAAAGGGAAAAGGTTAAAGGTTAAAGGGAAAAGGAATAAATTTAATCTTTCCCCTTTTCCCCTTACCCCTTTCCCTTTCCCCATACCCCCTGCCCCCTGCCCCCTGCTCCCCTACTCTCTGCTCCCCATCTCCCATATCCAAAAAAAAATTAAGACTTATGCAGCCACAGCGTAAGTCTTAAGAAAAATATTCTTTTTTTTAGTGGCTTAGGCTTGTTTGAGTAGATGCTTAACCAAATTATCTTTCACCATCATCTGACGTAAAACTTCTAACAAGAATTCTTGAGCTTCTTCTTGGCTCAAATTCTCTACCTGGGCTTTCAGGTTTTGTAGGCGAAACTGTTGCTCTAGGGTTAGTTCGATGGGGAATTCCATAAGATTCACTTCTCTAATTGACTGAATCGAAGGTGCTTGTTGTTACTCGTACTGTAAAGGCTTAGGGGTAGCCCGTTGTATACATCACTTTATTAAGTGTAGCATTGAGATATTAAAACGTCCACATTGTCAAGTCAGGAGAAATTAATATTACAAAAATTTACAGTTGGTAAAAAATATGTTTGTCTGTTCCTTTGCCAGGAGTTTATTGAAGCTAAACGCTGATGGTTGTAATGTTTAGAATGTTTATATACCAACAACTTTAAAAACAAAAAGCAAGGTAAACATCGTCCTTTAGGAGTCAAAGGTAGGAGTCGGAAGATTGATAGACGCAATGGAATTTTTTCAGCTAAGTGCTGGCAAATGGCGATCGCAACGTGTAACTCATCATCTGGCGTTCAAGCGCTCAGAGACGGGAGAATCAGATATACAAGTGGAAACTCTGGCTGCCGACCATCCAGAAATCATTGAACTGTGCCAGTATCATCAGATCGATCCGGCTCTTTCTGTAGGAGGATCGCGGGTGCGTTGGCTAGGCACAATGTCTTGGGATAGAGAGGATGAGGAGAATCATCAAGGGAAAACCATATTTGCGATCGTGCCTGATGCCGATAATCCAAGGCAAGGCAAATTACTCCGCGAAAGAGGCTACGCGGAAATCGTACCCGTAGTCGGTCTTTTTCACATGGATGAAGAAGATGGACTCGTGTTGACAACCGAATACGAAACAATGAGTTCCATTGAGCGATTTTGGTTCGGCGGGCCGAATATTAGACTGCGGAGCAGTACAGTCAAAAGGTTTGGCGGCTTCAGCACAGCATCGTTTTGCACTGAAACCCGCATTGATTCTTCTTTAGAAGTTTCCAATACACAAGAGGTAACTTCTAAACAACAGTTTTATTCCGTTTTAGGCTGGTGAATGATTCTGAAGCAGACCGATGCTTTTAATCGTGGGCGAGATTATCTACGTCTGGTACAGGGATTTGCCCTAGAACCAGGTATGGTTGATGTATTCGATAACCTGCGCGATCGCATTGCCATTTGCACTTGGATCGGCAAAAATATTAACAGCGTTAACGCTGCGATCGACACCTATGTGGAAGCCTGTCATCAGTGCTTTCATCCCCAAGAGCGCCGCCACATCCAAATTTTTGCAGTACCTATAGCTCAATCTTTCGGTATTGACGGTCTGTGCAACATTCTCACAAACCCAATCACCATTTTGGTCGATGTCGGTCGAGTTGCACCCAAAGACTGGTTTGGTATCGTCGTCCATGAATATGCTCACGCCCATCTAGGAGACTATGGTCATAATCAGCAGTTTGCTAATATTCTGTCTCACCTGTGTTTAGGGCTGGGATTAGAACCACCATTATGGGAAGCAGGAATGGAAGCAACCTTGCGTAGCTGGCCCTACTGTCAGCCAACCATAGATCCCCTGGAATTTTGGATAGGAAATGGGAGTGGGGGGCAGGGGAGCAGGGGAAAAGGTTAAAGGTTAAAGGGAAAAGGAATAAATTTAATCTTTCCCCTTCTCCCCGGTTGGTGAGCTTGTCGAACCATACCCCTTTCCCTTTCCCAATGCCCCATTCTTCATTAATTTCTTTTGCGAAATGTTAAAAAATATTGCCTCAGTTCAAAAAAGTGAAACTGAATCTCCTAATCTGAATTATGTGAACAAAGCTTCTACTTAACATTTAGCTAAATTCAAAAAAAGCGATCGGTAATAAATTTATAATCTGCGCTAGGGCATTTACTGGACTTGAAAGTGAGCGTCAGCATATCCTAAATAATATCTGGATTAGCTGAAAACCCTACACTGTATGCTTTGCAAAGAGTGTAGGAGATATCACAAAGTCATTAAACTGGAAGCCGCAGTCTGTCGCTGAAGCTAGCAGTGGGCTGAATCCGGCAAGCTCAGTGCTATTTCTTACGAATACTCAACCACTCTTGGTTAAGTTTCGTGAAACTTTATCAGAATCTCAGGTTCTGATCCAACTAAGTCCCTTAATATGTGATTTAAAGTTGTTAACTTTAGTTAAGAGCATGGAGGCTTTAGAGTGACACTTCCTCTGTTAGAATACGCACCTTCAAGTCAAAACCAGCGTGTAGAAGCATACGAAGTACCGGGTGATGAACAACCCAGAATTTATTCTACAGACAATCTGCTTTCTCCCTCAGATTTTAACGATCTGATCGAAGCAGCATATCGTCAACTTTTCTTCTATGCGTTTGCTGCCGATCGCGAAACATACTTAGAGTCCCAACTCCGTAATGGACAAATTACAGTGCGGGACTTTGTTCGTGGGTTGGTACTTTCCAATACCTTTAAGAGAAGCTTTTACGACCTCAACAGCAACTACCGCTTTGTTGAGCAAGTAGTACAAAGAGTTCTGGGACGCGACGTATACAGCGATCGCGAAAAAATCGCTTGGTCAATTGTAGTTGCTACCAAAGGTATTAAAGGCTTTATCGATCAAATACTCGACTCTGAAGAGTACCTCAGCAATTTTGGATACTCTACAGTGCCTTATCAACGGCGTCGAGTTTTACCATCTCGCGCTCAAGGTGAGTTGCCTTTCAATATCAAATCTCCACGATATGACGATTACTACCGCGCTAAACTGGGCTTCCCCCAAATTATTTGGCAGGTAGAAGTACGTCGGTTTATCCCCCAAGAACAGAAGCCCAAAGCTGGCGATCCAGCTAATTTCTTGGCTTTGGCACAAAGTATCAATGCAACTGGCAATGCTCCGCAAAGAGTTTCGTCATTCAACATCGATATCGACAAGGATGTACCTTATCGCCAACTAGCAGGAATCAAGTAACGATTTTTGCTCAACGGTTAGCTAGTAAATCTGTTTGATTATTTGATAGCGTGCATCAGTCTTGGGTTACGTAGGAGTTTCATTTAGGTATAACTAGTGAAACAGACTCTATCCCACGTCTGATGCAGGCTAATCGTTTGTTTAGATGCACGTATTAGAGTATGTTGGGTTTCAATCCCTAATAGGAATTTTGCTTAATTGCAATTTACCCAACTCAGCAAAAAGCAGCGATGGCAATGAGGTTTCAATCCCTAGCTTTCTTTTGTCACTCTGGGGAGAGTAAAATCGCAAAGAAGGGTTGAAAGCCAGGAGGGGAGACTGTTGGCATAAAATTTGACCCCTCAAAAGTTTTCAAACACCCTCTAAGCAGTAACTAGTGCCTTTAATTCCTGAGTTTTTAATCTTGGCCCATAGGATGTAACAACCTTAGAAGCTGCGGCCGATGCTAATTTTCCAGCTTCTTCATAGCTCATACCTTTGGTAATTCCATAGAGTAAAGCCCCTGCATACATATCTCCTGCTCCCACTGTATCTACAGCTTTTACTTGAGGTGCAGCGATTTCAATTAATTTCTGACCATCAAATACTACTGAACCCTTGGAACCGCGAGTAATGGCAAATTTCTTGCTTAGGGTTTTTAGTTTATCTACAGCTACTTGAAAATCTTGTGTATCTGCTAGTTCTAAAGCTTCACTTTCATTAGCAAAAATCAAGTCTAAACCAGGCCCAATGATGTCTAATAAACCATCTTTAAAAAATTTTACCATGTTGTAATCAGATAGGGACATAGTAGTTTTTACTCCCGCTTTTTCAGCTATTTCTCTAGCCTTTATAGCTGCTTCTTTTCCTGTGGGAGAAGTCACTAAATATCCTTCGATATATAGATATTCCGAATCAGCGAGCGCCTCTAATACTAATTCTTGTGTAGAAAATTTTTCAGTAATTCCCAAAAACGTATTCATGGTGCGATCTGCATCAGGAGTTACTAACACCAAACATTTACCTGTAATTCCTGATTGGCGATCGCCATTTTTTAAGTTGGTATCTACCTGAGAGTTGAGTAAATCTTCTATGTAAAAGTCTCCAAATTCATCGTTAGCCACTTTACAGGAATAAAAAGCTTTTCCTCCTAGTTGACTAATTGCCACTATTGTGTTTGCTGCTGAACCTCCACAACTCTTATGGCAATGAAGATTTTTGAGATTTTCCAAAATATGATTTTGACTATCTTCATCTAAAAGTGTCATTACACCTTTATCAATCTTTAACTCTTGTAGTAACTCTGGAGATACTTCGTATTCTATATCTACTAAGGCATTACCTACACCATAAACATCATATGTCTTGCCCATTGTTTATCTCCTAGAATAATTTCTGTCTACCTTGAACAGAACTGTTGACACTCTCCCGACTACAAAAATTTCGCTACGCTCATTTTTGCAAAAAGTCGGGAGATTCTACATTCAACGACTCGCCGTTAGACGACAGGTTTACACCAATCGCCCAAGAGGGCAAATCTCCTGTAGCGTGAGTTCCGCTATGCCCTAGCGTATTGAGTCCTAGTCTCAAAACGTTAATGCTGGCGTTAATATCTCTATCTTCTACATAGTTACAATGCTGACAGACATGAGTTCTAGTAGAAAGAGATTTTTTAACTTTCTTTCCGCAATTAGAACAATTTTGGCTTGTGTTATAGGGAGGCACAGCAATAGTTACCTTCCCATACTTATGACCAAAATACTCTAACCATTGACGAAAAGTTGACCACCCAGCATCACTAATTGATTTGGATAGATATCGGTTTTTTACCATGCCTTTAACATTCAAATCTTCGTAAACTATCACATCATTAGAGTGAACAACGGAATATGCTAATTTTTTGCAATATTCTTTTCGCTGTCTACTTACTTTTAAATGTTTACGGGCATACCTATTTCTAGCCTTGTGGTAATTATTAGACTGCGGTTGTTTAGCCTTTTTTCTATCTTTGCTAAACTTCTTGGATTTCTTCCGGTTAGCTCGGTTTAACTGTTTTTCTGACTTGCGGTAAAACTTGGGTGAAGGTTCTAGATTGCCATTACTATCAGCAATGAAGTAGTTCAGCCCAAAATCTAAACCAACTGCTTTTTTAGTTGGTTGAGTTTCTATTCTGATATCAACATCAATTGCAAATTGAGCGTAGTAACCATCAGCACGACGCACTAAACGCACTCGCTTAATTTGCTTGATATCGTAATAGTTAAGGTCGTAGGTTCCTTTTAGTTTTAAAGTACCTATACTCTTTTTATCTCTAAAGGTAATAGTTTTCCGATTTGGTGAAAGTTGCCATCCTGACGTTTTATATTCTACTGAGCGGCAATTTTTCTTAAATCTTGGGAAACCTTTTTTACCCTTAACTTTTTTCTTGCAGTTATCGTAAAACCGAGATATCGCTGACCAAGAACGTTCTGCGGCAGACTGTCTCGCCATTGAATTGAGTTCATCAGCAAAAGGAAATTCGGCAGCTAATACCGCACAATATTTATTCAGTGCGTATTTATCTACCTTTGAGTTTTTGTTATCCATCCAGTAGCGTAAACATTTATTTTGGATGAATTGAGATGTACGTATCGCCTCATTAATTGCGCGATATTGACTATCTTTGCCCTTACACTTGAACTCATAAATTATCATGGCATCGACCTATTTACCATAATCTTATGCTACTATACTTAGTATAAAATCTCAAGCACTAAGTCTATGTCTGGGCAATTAAAATTGCCGTTCGCCCTACATCTCCTACTTGAAAGATAGGAGTTTTGTGCTTCTCGTCTTCACTGATAACAGATAAGAGGAAAAGGGCGGTGGCTCGTCTAAGTGCGATCGCTTCGTTTTTTTAAGATCTCCAAAAGTTTGGTAAATTGACTCGGAGGATCTGCTGTCACCTCAATCATTTCTCCAGATATGGGATGCTCTAATTTGAGCCGCCAAGCGTGGAGTGCTTGACCAGGCAAATTTACTCCCACTGAACGACCAGAACCATAAACAGGGTCGCCAACAATAGGATGACCAATTTTAGCGCTGTGGACGCGAATTTGATGGGTGCGTCCAGTTTCTAGTTGAAAGTGGATTAACGTGTAATTACTGAAGCGTTCTAGTACTTGCCAATGAGTGACCGCTGTCCGTCCACCTTGTTCGATGGGTATGATAGCCATTTTTTTACGGTCTTGGGGATGGCGACCAATAGGTAAGTCAATTGTGCCACTTTCAGTTTTTGGCGCACCGTAAACTATACCTAAATATTCTCGGCGTGCTGTTTTGGCTTTGAGTTGTGCTTGGAGGTGATGATGAGCAACTTCTGTTTTGGCGATCGCGATCGCTCCTGTTGTATCCTTATCCAAGCGATGGACAATTCCCGGACGTTGGACTCCCCCGATTCCTGGTAAATTAGGACAGTGTGCCAACAGAGCATTTACCAAAGTGCCATCTGGATGACCGGGTGCGGGATGGACAACTAAGCCTGCGGGTTTGTTGAGAATGAGTAACTGGTCATCTTCGTAGAGGATATCTAGGGGAATATCTTCTGCTTGCAATTCTAAAGGTTGGGCTTGTGGTATTTCTAAAGTAATGCGATCGCCTATCTTTACATTAATCTTTTTAGACGTGCAAATTTTATCGTTAAGTTGCACATTACCTTCTTCGATTAACTGTTGAATGCGGGAACGAGATAAATCTGGTAATTCTTGCGAAAGGTAGCGGTCGAGGCGAACGCCCGCGTCATCACTATTTTCTTGGATTTGTAAATTAAATTCGGTCACAATTGCTTTAGATTAATTCCCAGTTGTTTAAATAAAATACGGTTATGCTACAGAACAAGCAGATTTAACCACGGATAAATCCAAAATTTAAAATCTAAAATCTAAAATTTGTTGACTTGTTAAATTTCTCAATTTTGTATCTGTTCTCTTACCCATTGTCGAAAGTTTCTGATTGCTGAACTTGTTCCCGTCGTTCGTGCCATTTCCACAAATCTAGGAATAAGTTCATTAATCGGGAAACTAGGAAAGGTAAGGCTTGTTTCGGATTTTGTATATTGTTCGCCTTGTAACACATTAATATCTAGGTTTTTGTTTTCATATCGCCATATTTCAGGGACTCTCAACGCCTGATATGCACTAATTTTGATTCTTGAAGTCACATCAATTTCAATTGCCAAATCAGGAGGAGGATCGAAAGTTAAGTCTATCGTATCTTTGCCAATCATTAACTGATAGTTTTGAATATAAAAACAATCATCAGGTTCAATACCTGCGCTGATATCTTTTCGCTTAAAAGTGGTTGAACCTAGAGATTCCCAATTCAGTTCGAGTTCATCTAGCAAGACTTTCACTAAGTTTCCGATAACGACTTTAGCTCGTTCATGTTCTGGTAACGGAGCCATAATTTCTAAGATACCTTGACTGTATGCAACTCGACTTCCACGATGTTCTCCTAACTCATTGAGAATTGCTTCAAATAACTGCCAACTCACATCTTCTAGGATTATTCTTTCCCCTGGTGTAACTCGAATTTGTCTGAATTGAAGTGTAACCATAGGATATTAAGTGTTAAATAATTTATGAGGAATAACTCAGAATCCAGGAGTTATAATTCAGGATGAACGAGCTACTAATCGCAAATAAATATATGGGCTTAAGTTGGTCAATAATTAATTATATATTCTGTATTGTGTACTACTGGCGTAGGAATATGATGTGAGTTCAATTTCCTAACTCGTTAATTCTGAATTCTAATTTACGGAATTCCTGCTTGTTGAAAAATTTGTTCTGCTGTAATTTGCAGTCCTTCAAGGAGAGAATCTTCTAGAATATCTGCACCAATTTTTGTTTGAGGCGGGGCATCAGGATAAAAAATAGTGACTGTTTTAGCTTTTGCATCCACAACCCAAACTCTCAGAACACCTGCATTTAGGTAATCCGTTGCTTTTGCACTCATTTCTCCAAAAGTTTGGTCGGGAGAGATAATTTCAATAACTAAATCTGGGGGTATGGGACAAGGTTTATCCTCAATTAAGTCACTGTTAAGCCGAGAGTAAGAGACGTAAAGTAAGTCTGGTACTGGCGCCCAGTCTCGACCGCGACGTTTTAAGGTAATTGCCCACTCAATACCAACCTCACCCCGATTTTCCACACACAGTTTTAGGATTGTGTAAATTGTGCCCGTTAACCTTGAATGATATCTTTTTGGTAACATTTTGGGTTTGAGTTCTCCATCAACTAATTCGTAGGTAATATCTCCTTCACCTCCGGGCAGTGCTAGGAATTCTTCTAGTGTGATTTGAGATTTTATTTGAGTCATGGTCGTTATCTCCCTGTGCAAAATCACGGTTTGTTTTGAGTTTCAGGAAGCTAGAAGTTTGAAACTTCTCTCAAATTCAAAATTAGCAATTTTTAACTAATATACATATTATGTCTTGTGAAGACGGATATATCGCGTCTATTTTGACATCAGCAAATTTAGTAGAAGCAAATGCGATTGATTTTATACAGTAAACCTGGCTGTCATTTATGTGAGGGTTTGCAAGAAAAGCTCGAACAAATCCAAAATCTTAGTTTTGAGTTGGAAATTCGAGATATTACGACTCGTGAAGATTGGTTTGGTGCGTATCAGTATGAGGTGCCAGTACTTTTTTTATCGAACAGCCAAGGCGCAGAGGGCGCACAGCAACTTTTACCGCGTCCTTCTCCTCGTGCAAGCGTGCAACAGTTGGAGCAAATGTTGAGTAAGTATTTAGCCAATTAGAAAAAAATAATGCAGAATAAGCGCAAGAAAAGTTTGTGACGAGGTTCGCAAGATGAAATTGCGGGAATTACTAACAGCGGTAGACAGTGTTGAACAATTACCTAGCCATCCGGCTTTGGAGGATGCGGAAGTTAGGGGTTTGAAGACAAATTCCCATGCTTGTGGTGTGGGAGATTTGTTTATTGGAATGCCAGGAACGCGGGTCGATGGTGGGGAATTTTGGCCTAGTGCGATCGCATCCGGGGCTGTGGCAGCAATTATCTCTCCCCAAGCAGCGCAAAAACATCCTCCCACAGATGAAGCTGTGGTGATTAGCGCCAGTAATATCACTCAAGCTTGTGCCCAGATAGCCAGCGCTTTTTACGGTTATCCAGGGCAAAAACTCAAGCTAGTGGGTGTAACTGGTACCAATGGCAAAACTACAACCACCCATTTAATTGAATTTCTGCTGGCCAAAGCTAATCTAGCTACGGCTTTGATGGGAACTCTCTACACTCGTTGGCCTGGTTTTGAACAAACTGCTATCCACACAACCCCGTTTGCAGTGGAACTGCAAGAACAGCTAGCTGAAGCTGTAAATGCTGGTAATGAGTTTGGGGTGATGGAAGTTAGTTCCCACGCTTTGGCACAAGGTCGAGTGTTGGGTTGTAAATTTGAAGTTGCGGTATTCAGTAATCTTACCCAAGACCATCTCGACTACCACAGAGATATGGAAGATTATTTTGCCGCCAAAGCGTTGTTATTTAGCCCTGATTATCTCAAGGGACGGGCGATAATTAATGCTGATGATTCCTACGGTCAGCGGTTAATTGGTTCGTTGAATCCAGAACAAGTTTGGAGTTACAGTGTCAACGACAACAGCGCTGATTTATGGATGAGTGACTTAAGTTACGAACCGAATGGCGTCAGTGGAACTTTGCATACACCAAAAGGCGATGTGGCTTTTCGATCGCCTTTAGTTGGTCAATATAATTTAGAAAATCTTTTAGCAGCGGTAGGGGCAGTTTTACATTTAGGTTTAGATTTGCAATTAGTAGCATCTGTGATACCGGAATTTCCCGGAGTTCCCGGACGGATGGAACGAGTGCAAATTGCTTCTGACCAAGATATTAGCGTGATTGTAGATTATGCTCATACTCCAGATAGCCTAGAGAATTTGCTGAAAGCCGCCCGTCCGTTTATACGTGGTAAGATGATTTGTGTGTTTGGTTGTGGCGGCGATCGCGATCGCACCAAGCGCCCAAAAATGGGTAAAATAGCAGCGGAATTAGCTGATGTGGCAATAGTGACATCGGATAATCCCCGTACTGAAAACCCAGAACGGATTCTAGAGGATATTTTGGCAGGAATTCCCGAAACCGTGCAGCCAACGGTAATTTGCGATCGGGCGATCGCAATTCGTACCGCTATTTTACAAGCACAACCTAGCGATGGAGTATTACTTGCTGGTAAAGGTCACGAAGACTACCAAATTCTCGGTACTGAAAAAATCCATTTTGATGACCGAGAACACGCACGCGAAGCTTTACAGGCAAGGCTAGGATAATTTGGAGATGGGACATTAGAGGTGTGGGAAGAGAAGGAGGTGTGGGAGGATGGGGAAGAAATCTTTCCCCCCACACTCCCCACACTTCCTTGTCTCCCCATCTCCCCTCATTTTTTCATGCTTCACGTTTCTTACCGTGGGGATTTTGTAAAAAATGCACGCTTAAAGGTGAAAATCGAAGACAGAATTATTTCTTTGCTTCATCCCTATTGTGCTTGACTCATGAATGTTTCTCTAGCTAAGGATCTGTCTGTTTATCAACTGGTTATGGGAGTGCAAGCGCCTCCTAAACCATTGTCCCTCAGTCCAGCTACTCTGCTATCTCTGGTGAGAGCGCAAATTGACTTACTCATTGAGCAGCAAATTGCAGCCACTTTATGGGTGAAGCTACCACCAGAAAAAATTTGGCAATTAGAATTAGCCCGTTATCAATCCTCGGTGGGTGCATCTAGTCTCATCTATACTTGCCAAATTGAGGAGAGTAAAGAGGACGCGCCGACGCAGGGACACGGTGACGCGGAGAAAGAACTCTCCGCGTCACCGCATCTCCCCGTCACTCCGTCTTCTTCATCTCCCCATCACGTCCCGGTTTATCTACCACCCCATAGCCAACTGCGACGGGAAAATTTTCTGATGGTATTGTCTCCCCAGTTTTGTAGTTTAATTTTGGCTCATCGCCCTTTGAAAAAACGCAAAAATCAAACTTCTGGGAAAGTAAGTACTAATAAAAATCAGCCGTTGTTGATTATTACTACTGTTGAAGGCAGAATAATTCAACAAGTATTAAATGGTATTCAACAAGCAGCTACACCAGAATCATCTCCAATTATACCTGCTGATTTTATTTGTCCAACTGTGCCTGAACCTACATTAATGAATCAATTATTGGCAAAACAACTCCTGCGCCAAGATGAAATTAATCGTCAAATCGTCACAGTACGCACTACAAAATTGCAGCAACAAAATCAAGAACTGCACAACAAGGAACAACTAAAAGATGAATACCTAAAAAATGTCTGTCAGGAACTGCGTATACCGTTGACGCATATGAAAACAGCACTCTCGTTATTGAATTCACCGAATCTCAAACCACCGCAGCGACAACGTTATTTACAGATGTTAAATACCCAGTGCGATCAGCAAAATTCCTTAATCACTGGTTTGTTAGATCTCGTGCAACTCGAACGCGATTTAGAAGCTACGACTTTAGAATCAGTGCGTCTTTCGGATATTGTCCCTGGAGTTGTCAGTACCTACCAACCTGTAGCCCAAGAAAAAGGAATTATGTTAGCTTACACTGTACCTACCGAACTTCCACCTGTTTGGTGCGTCAGCGGTGGGTTGAGGCAAATTGTGATTAATCTGCTGCACAATAGTATTAAGTTTACCCCCAATGGCGGCCAAGTTTGGGTACGTGCCCGCACTCAAGGCCCTCATGTGCAATTAGAATTCCGCGACACAGGTATTGGTATTGCCGATCACGAAATCCCCAAAATCTTCGATCGCTTTTATCGCGTGCGAACAACACCGGCTGAAGATCGAGGTGGTGCTGGGTTGGGGTTAACAATTGTACAGCAATTGCTATTACGCTGTGGTGGTTCTATTTCTGTGAAAAGTAAAGTAAATGAAGGTTCCACATTTACAGTGCAATTAGCCAGTGTCAGTGACAGTCCAGGAGCGATCGCTCCTCGAAATGAGTGATACAGTAGAATTCAGGAGTCAGAATTCAGGAGTCAGAATTCAGAATAAATTTTGTAGGACTGACGGATAGACTAGCGATTTGCCCTGTCTGCGAACGTCTGAATAACTCAGTTTCAGTGCCCTATAAAATAAATTTCTTGGTTTACAATTAGTATCGATATCAAGGGTTTACTAATTGATTCTAAATTCTGAATTCTGAATTCTTGATTCTTTTTTAATTCCTTATCTTCTCCAACTTAATGATTATTTGCTAGAAGGTGTTGGGATGGAGGCGATAATTTGGCGGAGCATCATAACTTGCCAATAAGGTACAGGAGCTAGCAATACAGTACCAGTTCCTTCAAAAGTATTGACAAGAAATTCACCAGAGGTCATTGAACCAAAAAAAGATTTGGTAGCTTTTTCCACGCGATAATTTAAACTGGTTGTGCGAGCGATGGCAAAATTTCCATCAACAACTAATCGATCGTTTCGTAAATTGATTACTTCTACAGGGCCTTGTGCTACCATCACCACTTTACCCCTACCTTTGACTTTTGTTTGAAACAAGCCCTCGCCGCCAATTAAGCCTGACACTAATTTGTTTCTCTCAACTCCTACTTCTACGGTGCCATCACTCGCCCAATAAGCACCACTATCTAAAATCCATTCGCTACCGTCTAATTCTAAGATGTGATAGCCGGATAAAGAAGGCTCTAAATATAATTCTCCCGTACCTGTATATGTAGGACGGAAAATATTTTCTCCAGTGGCTAAAGATTTTAAAAATCCACCTGCTGAAGGAGCTTTAGATTCCATTTGAATGTTGCCATGTATATAGTACATAGCACCAGATTCAGTCCGTACTGTTTCGTTTTGCAAAGTTACTTTGACTAAACGTAAACTTTCTCGTTCAACAACTTCAAAAATTGCCATAATTCTCCTTTTGATTTCTGCCAAAATGTATACTTAGTTCTTGGCCAGAATTTATATACATTTTTGGCATCTATTTTTAGATATGGCAATTAAAAGGGAACAGGCAACAGTTAAATAGGAACTTGCAAATAAAAAACATTCAATTTTTCTTGTGGGGCGGACATCTTGTCCGCGCTAACCATTGGTATTTTTCTAACTTTTAACTCCCAGCTTTTCGCGATCGCTGCTAACTTCCAAGGGCAGGAAAATTGTTAATATTTCTCCATAGTGTGGACGTTGACGAACAATCAATTTACCACCGATCGCCTGAAACAAATGCTTGGTTGCAGCCATGTTCAAGCTAATAGTACCTGTTTCTGGCTGGAACATCAGCAGTTGACCAAGGGCTTTGCGAATTGGCGGCGTTGCTGGTGTATCAGATTTATTTGTATCTTTACACAATAGTTGCGGCGATAATTGTAACTTCAGTTGATCTCCAGCCGGAATTACCTGTACTTGAATGTGGCTACCAGGGGGTAAGCTGCGCGTAAAATTCTCCATCAAACCAGTGAGTACGCGATCGAGCATACTGGGGTTACTAACCACAGTCGGTAGTTGCTGGGGTAAAACTACATTTAAAGTTAAGTTCCGCCGCTGTGCTGCTTGTTCCCAACGGGGAATGCTTTGCTCCAACACTCGATCTAAAGACATCGGTGTCAGTTGAGTTTTGGAAGATTTTACTGGCGCAGAAGTTTCCAGTTCTGCTGCTTTAAACAGTAACTCCATACGGTCAATTTGCTCGTTACACTCGCGATCGATAATTTCTAAGCGATTAATAACGCTGGGGGCTAAGTCCGGCCGCTTCAAGAGTAGGCGAGTCATAGTACGAATAGTCGTCAAAGGTGTACGAACTTCGTGAGCAAAAGCTTGGAGCAATTCGACATCGGGATTGGGCATTGGGCATTGGGGAGCCACTGCGTTGGGCGGCTGTGCCGACTTGTAGCAAGTGGCGTCATTGGGCATTGGGCATGGAGGGTTATTTTCTTTGTCTTCTTTGTTGCCAACCCCCACAAATGAATCCCTAGTTTCTTCTGGTTCTGTTAGTTCAGCAAGTAACAGCTGGCTAAACTGAACCACCATGCGGTAATCTGGTGCTACTGGAGAATACTGTTGTACTAATGTATCTAGTTTGGTAAAAAATTCTGGATTAGTCAGCATTACCCGCGCTCCTAGCGATCGCCAAGCCTGCTGTACTACCTCTGGCTCAAAAGAAAATGAAAAAGTTTTTTTACCGTTTTTATGTGTTGCTAAAACTAGTACTAATGTAAATTTATCTGTAAAAACTAAGCAAAACTGTTCCGCTGCCAATGGATCGGCGGGTAGTAAGGGAAGTACGGATTCACAGGGGGCGACTTCACAATCTTGAGGTGCGTTGGGGTCGCCCAACCCTGGAATCGCATCTGGCATCTGAAATGGCATCAGCGCCAAAGGGTTAAATGGTTTTGCTGTAAAAGTTACTGTCTGTAAGCTTTGAGCCAGTTTTGGCTGACTAAATAATGGTGCTGGTGCGGCTAAAACTAATCCTTGGGTCGTGTCACCTGAAAAAGTTGCTAAACTGTTTAATAGCAAGTGTTCTGTTGCTGCAAGGCTGACACGCCACTGCCGCTCTGCTTTTGCAGGTGAACATTCAGCTACACTCGATTGATTTTGTGCCAAGATTTCCAAAAGACTTGGCAATACCCATTGGTACACAAGTTTTCACCCCTTAATTCAAGAGCGACGAATAGCGTCTAGGCTAGACACTACACTACTACCTAAGAGGTTATATTCATTTGTGTATAGGTAACAGTCGTAGAACCGAACAATTTGGGTGCAATTTCCGCTGTAAATTGAAAAATCGTAGTTTAAGGGCGCACACCTATGCACTGGTGTCAACTTAACCTGAAACCTTTATCATGACGTAGTTTTGAATTCACTCATTCAATATCACCATCTGCGTCACTCCGGTTTCGTCTAAAGCCAAAACCTCCCCTCCCCGATGCCTTGGGGAGGGGTTGGGGGTGGGGTAAAACGATTGTGGGACAGGCGTTTAAGCTTAAGTTGATACCAATGACACCTATGCGCCCCTAGCGGTGATGTGATTCAAATAAAATAAAAAACTATAATTCTCCTCTCCAACACTCAGAGGAGCTGGAGAGAGGTTATCGAACTCACGTTACTAAATCGCTTTTGGAAATTTGAACTTTTGCACAATTGTACTAGTCTTCTCGTTCGCCAAAAGCTGTCTGTAAAATCACTGCAATACCTCCGTCTTGGTGATATTTATCTGCCCAAGCGCGGATAACTTCATCTAATTCTTCCATAGCTTGCTCCATTTTTTCTGGAAGAATATCAAGCTCTTCCAACAAGCGCATGGCATTTCGTCGTCGTTCTGCCCAATTTTTCATCATGCGGAAATACCGAGCGGTATCTTCTACCATGATGTAAGTGCGTTCTTGGTCGTCTGCTGGGGCATAAAAAGGACGAGTCAGAGCGTAGAAAGGCATTCCCCAAGGAGAATCAATACGGGTTACCGTACCTGAGTAGAGCAGACGGCGCTTGATATGCTCGCCCAAAGCTTCACTCAAAGGCATTTGGTGTTCGGGTGGCAAGTCTTCTTGCGATCGCTTGTGCAAAAATTCGATCAAGTCCAAGAACTCAAATGAGCTAACCAGCTGGGCATCAGGTAGATTGCTTGGTAGTTTTTGCTCAATTTGTCTTTTTTCTTCACTTGTCAAACTAGTACCAGGAACGCGCGATCGCCCCGGCTGCCAAGGATATTTTTCTAACCAAACATAAGGCAATTGAATAAGATACCGAGGTTCCTGAGAACCCAGCATCTTTAGTAGTTTTCCTTCAGTTAGCGCTTGTCTAACTTCTTCTACAATAATTTTTACCCGTTTTGGCTCCAAATGGTGCAAATGTCCTGTCATTCGCAGGTTTTGTCCCTGCTCTAGATAGGTCATATAAATTGCACACTTGGCTGCTGTTGCGGCTGCGTCTAAAAATGCCCCATGCCTGTGCCCACTCGTCCGCATGGCACTAAAAGCCAGATAAAGCATGATCTGATCCATCGCACTGGGGTCAAGACGTTTGATCAGATCTATGTCGTTACTCATATTACAGACAATTGAATAGCACGTTTACACAGTTTTTAATCGAGTGAAAATAGGTAGTATACACCTGGCTGAAGGCAATGTCTTTACTTCAGACTATATTAGTATGCGATAACTATGATATCGGTGGTAGTTCAAACTACAATTATCGCATATTTTCTGGTATAGAGGCAGATCGAGTCTTGTTACTATAAATATCCCTGCATCTGTCCGGGATATGAGAAGACATCACCATGTCTACCTTGACGGTGGTTTATGTCCTCAAAGTCAACTGTGTCACAAGTAATCTACAAAGCTTTTAAGTTCTTTAGGTTTTTCTAGTTTGTTGTCCTTCAAGAGCAACAATGTCAAGCTACTTAAGGCTAATTATGACATGATGCTAGCTACTTCAAAGTAAAAACTAGTTTACGCGGTTCATCTGGGATATCTATATCGAAAAAGATGGTTTTTATTTAGCTTTGAAGAATTATTTGTAGTACGCAATCGACTGGAAATAATCCGGAGCGATCTACAAGTAAACCGCTTACCAGGTGTGTCAACACTCACAAGCTCAGTCAAATGGCTAGTTGTGAAGTATCATCTTCTTCACAACCAGAGAGTGATGTTTCGGCAATATGGCTTGCTGGCTTGAGGAAAAATTGTAGACATCAAGTTGAACAAATAATTTCAATTTCAAAATACCTGTTTTTTTCAAACATCGCTAATGATTGTATCATCATTTTTACTTTGGGAACATATTTATATCTTTTAAAGTTGCTCGCTCATCTGGATTTAAATAATTTATATTCTTAAAAAGTCAAGGTTCCTTGACTTTTTAAGAAAGCTAAAAAAATCGGAGATGATTTATCTTTATAGTGTTGCCGTACTGGCGTCAAAAGCTGCAACACACAAAGATTTCACCGCGTAACCATTAGGTTTTACTTAGCCGTAAAAGTAGCGATAAGTCAAAAATATGATAAAATATCTTGGACTAAATTAGATAGTTTTGAAAAATTATTTGTCGATAAAAATTATATTTTTTTGATGAAAGTATTTTAAATTTTCATCGTTTATAGGAGTCAATAGAGGAGCGTAAACTCCAAAAACAACGGTCAACATTCAAGTCAAAAGTCCAGTTTTTTGCAATTTGTACTTTTGATTGCGAACAACCTTGAGAAACACAAATATAAAAATTAGCTTTGATTTTTTAAATTATTTATATGGTGCGAGAACCGCAGCCCAAGCGTTATAGGCAGTCAGTGGCTACAGAGACGATTAACCCTTGTCTGTATAGAATTTAGGCAATAAGAAATTAGCTTTTTCAAGTTGAGGCGAGTTTTTTCACCCGATTGAATAAAAGTCCTATCTCAAAATTGCATCAGTCTTAATAAGTCTGGAACAGTTTAGAAAATGTTTTCAAGGTAGTAGCTGGTGTATTAAAACTTGAGATTGCCTCTACCGCGCTGCCGAAGAAGTGGGACTTTGGGAAGGGCTTTTCCCGTTGAAAAAGGAGAACGGTAGACTTTTCAAACATTTGTTAGTAGCTTTTAGTAGCTTTTTGACGGGCGATCGCTCACTATATTCATGTAGCGACAATAATCTGCCAAGCTGAAAAAACAACTCATCCCATCTTGAATTTGATATTTGGAATTTTAGATTGGGAATGGCTTTGGTGTGTCTGGGTTTTGTAAATCTATCTGTTGCAATCATTGTTCAAATTGGCATTAGTCTAGACATTGGTGTTACTATTCCAAAACGTGCTGCAATCGTCTCAACTGCTTGCAAATCTTGTCTGCATAGGCAAGTAATCATGCTCAATTCCTTGAGTCAGTCCTACTCATACTGCTCATATATACGTGTTTTCCTATCTGCATCAGGCTAAATCTCTAAAAATTCAAGGGGACTGGGGACTGGGGACTGGTGACTGGGAAAACCAAGATATTTTCATTGTTCCTTGTGCGTGCAACTCATGGAGTAAGAGTGCAAAAGTCCCTAAAACCCCACCCCCAACCCCTCCTCTTAGCAAGGGAAGGGGAGACAAAGCGTAGCTTTGGCGGGGTAGAGTCTTATTTTCGATTTATGCAAGAGGTCTAGTGAGTATGCAAACAAAAATGTGATGATAGCTACAGTAGCTACCATCACGCTTGGGCTGGTTGAACTGGTCATTTAATTGGCGGGAGTAGAGGGTTTAACCTGATTTCGCATTGTTTCAAAGCTGAAAGCCGCCGCGCCAAAAGTTACTAACAATACTCCTAGAATTTGTACGATATCTAAATTTTCTTGAATGATTAACCCAGCGAAAATCACAGTTAAAACTGGGATGCTACCACCGATAAGGGCTGAACGTGAGGCACCTAATTTAGCAATTCCGGCATTGTTGAGCAAATAGCCAGAAAGAGTCAACACGCCCAAAATAAATGCGCTTAAAATTAGTTCCAGCATTTTTGTGGGGTCAATTAGCAAGTTCCAATTGCTTGGTAAAGGTAACATCAAGCAAATAAAGCTCAACACCAACATGGTGGCGAAGTTAATTAAAGTAAAAGTTACCGGATGCAGTTTACTAGCACAGACTCGCGTCAGAATTATGTAAGCAGCAAAAGCTATGCCAGAAATAATGGCGGCGCTAGTTCCTAGTGAAGTATTACCAAAACCAGTACTCGAAGAAGTTCCTAAAACCAATAATTCACCGCAGCAAATCGCTGCGATCGCTCCTATACGAAATATGGTGGGGCGATCGCGAAACAGAAACCACGAGAATAAACCGGTAACCATTGGATAGATAAAGAAAAGTGCGATCGCAATTCCAGTGGGAACTTGAGCAATGGCAATATAAATTAGCACTTGAGACAAAAATAAAAAGCACCCACTGACAATTGACAACACCAAAATCTGCTTTGTACCTGCATTAGTGGGTGTGGGGTTTCCTCGCACTGAATTAATCAAGTTTTCTAAATCTTGCCAGAGTGTGGGATGCAGTATAGGCGACAACAGTACTAATAGCGGTACTACCACCATAAAGCGCATGGTCAAAATTAAGAAAGTATTGCCCAAAGTCGGCGGTAGCAAACGCTCTACCTCTACTACACCGAAAATCTGGGAACCTTCGTGGAAAATCACCTTAATGGCTACGTTGTAAAGCGAAGATATGACTGTGGACAAAACAATCAGTATAGAACCGACTTGGATCGCCGACAAGCCAGAGGAACTGCGCGATCGCCGTGTCGGACTTTTTGCTTCTTTCGGCGGCTCTAGTGCAGTCACAGGTGTGGGTTTAGCTCTGCTCTGCGGCACGCTTTTGCGGAGGACAGAAGCTAATTCGGGAGCATTAATTTTTAGTGACGGTTGTGTTGGTTGCTCCTGTGGAGTTGATGTATCAGCAGGTTCTGATGAAGTTTCGCTTTCTGGGGAGTCGTTTCTGAGGACAGAAATTGGCTCGGTGGCTTTTTCCTGTCGTGGTGGAACTGGCTGTTCGTTTCGGGATAAGTCGTTGCTGACGTTTTCTTGCGGCGGTGGAACTATAACAGCAGGCTGTAGTCGAGTTTCGTTTGGCGGTGGAACTATAACAGCAGGCTGTGGTGGAGTTTCGTTTTGAGATAAGTCGTTGCTGAGAACAGAAATTGGCTCAGTGGTGTTTTCCTTTGGCGGTGGAACTATAACAGCAGGCTGTAGTCGAGTTTCGTTTGGTGGTGGAACTATAACAGCAGGCTGTGAAGGAGTTTCGCTTTGAGAGGAGTCGTTACCGACAACAAAAATTCGCTCAATAACCTTTTCCTCTGCTGGAGTTTGGTTTTGGGAGGAGTCGTTGCTGATGGCTTTTTCTCGAACAGCAGCAGACTGCGATTCAAAAATTGGCTCAGGGGAATTCCTGACTACTTCGCCAAACTCAGGGGATGTCTCCAAAAAAGTGTTCTTTTCTGGTTCCGTCAGTTGCAAAACAGTGGGCGTACCTGTTGTTGGTGGTTTGCGCGAACTTTCTTCTATGGTTTTTTCTAGTTGTCCGTGCAAGCGATTTACAAACTCTGTCAAAATCGCTTCCCCCTGCTGCTGTTGGCTGTACATCCGTGACAGCTGTTGGGAAAGATTACTTTGATAATTCTTTAATTCTTGTTGCAGCGAATTAAATGTGATAGTAACCGTGTCATCAAGACTGTCAAACATATGTTCGACTTTTTCATTGATTTCACTCACTACATTGCTGCTCACTTCAGCGGATTTCAGTGCAGCTTGTTCGTAAGATTTACCTTCTATATTTTGCGTAGCTAAATTTGCCAGAGAGGATTGCAGTTGTGAAGATATATGCTTTGCCAGAACTTCTGCCATCTGACGAATTAATACTTGCTGCTCAGTAATTTGCCGTACTTGTTGTAAATGCTCTTTTTCTTCCTGCAAGCTTTGAATATCATCAGATAACCGATTTTTTTCTGCTTGAAGCCGCTTGATGTCTTCTTGCAATGCTCTGAGGACGTTCTGCTGTAGATTTTCTAAGTCCTCAACTACAGCCCAAAGAGCATTTTCCGCGGCTCTTGAGAGTTCGCCTCTGATTCGCGGGTTTTCTGGTTGCTTCTCGAATCGCCCCATTAGCTTCTAACCTCTAACGCCTTGACAATAAAGCTGCTTCGCGCTGACTTGATTGGCACTCATACTAATTTCCTGTATTTTGTCAGATAAATTAAAAATTTTAACAGCACTTCCGCATTTCAACGTAATTCTGTCACGCTAGACACAGGGTTGGCAAAGCATCAACCCTTAGTGGCAAATTATATATCGCGTTCTGTTCTAATTTCAGAAAGCCAGAGATTGAGAAATCTAGCTCGCCCCAAGTCAGCGCCCCGGTTTTCGCCGGTCTCAGATTTGTTTGGAAATTCAAAATTACGATTTGCGTAAGTCCTATATTTATTGTTTCAGTGGCAATATTACGATCGAAGACTTGCTTTTGAGTGCCCGATCGCCACAAATTTCTCTGACTTGCAAAACTAGCTGTAAATTTGTGTGGAATGTAACTTGAGCGACAGTTTACATCTCCAATGGAGAATTAAACTATGCTTCTCGTGGAAATTCAAGGTTACGCGATTCCCTGCACAACATTCTAATAAATGAGCAGCGATTCTGCAAAAATACCTTTTTTTAGTGTTGTCTAATCTTGTAGCAAGGCAAAAGTTAGCGATCGAGGTGGGGAGTAAGGAATTAGGCTCTCAGAGAGTAGCAAACCCCAATATTCACTAATTGATTCTGAATTCTGAATTCTGTATTCTTCTAAAATAAAATCCGAGCAATGCTAAAGAGGGCAGCGCTGAGGATTGCACTAACAGGGATTGTAATTAGCCATGCGGCAGCAATACCTTGTAGAGTTTTGAACTTAATCGATTTAATATTTTGCACCAATCCAATACCCACGACACCACCGACAAGGGCATGGGAAGTGGAGACGGGCAAACCTAGCCGAGAGGCAATCAGGATGGTGGTAGCAGTAGCCAGTTCTGCACAAAATCCACTGCTAGGTTGCAAAGAAATGATATTTTCGCCAATGGTGGCAATAACTTTTTTACCCCAAACAGCTAAACCCCCAACAATACCAGCGCCGCCAAGCATTAAAATCCAGATAGGGATAGGGATACCATCGGTAGGTACGCTACCAGTGCGATGGATGTAAACGATCGCAGCTAAAGGAGCGATTGCATTTCCAACATCATTAGAACCATGAGCAAAAGCCACGAAGCAAGCACTCAGCAGCTGGAATCGGGCGAATAATTTTTCGAGGGGATTGGGGACTGGGGAGTTAGAAGTTAGGAGTGAGGAGTTAGGAGTTATTATTCCCCCCATCTCCCCATCTCCCCATCTCCTCATCTCCCCATCTCCCTCATCTCGCATCTTTTCTAATTGTCGCCAACTAATAACTGTGAGTCCAACTGCTGCTACTGCACCAGTTAAAAGTGGAATGTCGTAAGTGGGTAGGTTTAACCCGACTTGCTCAATTAAAAAATTTGTCAGCGGTTGAGTTAGCGAAGGTAATACAATCACACCAAATACACCTATGAGTACACTACTCAACCAGGGAATCCATTCTTGTAACTGCACTAATTGATTCGGCTGCTCTAAAATCCAGTGTTTAATTTGACTGTAAAATAAAGCTGCGATCGCACCACTAATTACAGGCGTTAACACCCAGCCAACAGTAATCATGCCAATTGATGACCAATCAATTGCATCCACTCCCAAAGCTACCCAACTAAATCCAGCGATCGCACCCACAACCGCGTGAGAAGATGACACTGGCAAACCGCGGGATGTGGCAATTTGCAACCACACACCACACGAAACCAGCACCGTAGCCATTCCAATAACCAATATTTCTGGTGTAGCAGCAAATAAAGCGGGATTAGCAATTTTTGTTGCTAGAGTTTCCGTTACCTGATGTCCAAACAAGACAGCACCCGTAAACTCTAATACCCCAGCAATTATTAGCGCCTGTCTGAGAGTCACAGCTTTGGAACCTACGGAAGTTCCCATTGCGTTAGCAACATCATTTGCTCCAAGATTCCAAGCGACGTAGAAGGCTAGTAGGGCGACGAAAAGTAGGGTTAGGGGCATAGGGGGATGGGGGGATGGGGGGATGGGGAGGTGGGGAGG